>NZ_BDBU01000013.1 GCF_001613145.1 Nocardia jejuensis NBRC 103114 | reverse complement strand
CCGATGCGGCGCCAGCGGCGCCATGACGGCCGCGGCGGAGGTCAATTTCGCTTCGCCCCACACCTTTTCGGCCGTCTCGGTGACCCGGGCGCCGATATCGGAGTAGCGCCTGAGCATTTCACCGGGGGTGGCCACCCCGGAGGTGACCAGTAGGCGGGCGGTGCCGGTGACCGGATCGCGGCGCAGATCCGCGGTGATCTCGGCGGGCCGCCGGTAGGCCGCCTCCACATCCGAGCCCGCGTGTCCGAGCAGGCGCACCGTGCGCAAGCGCAGGAACGCGGGTTTGCGGTGGGCGCGAACCCATTCCGCGGCCGCGGTGGCGGTGCCGAGCGCGTCGATCAGATCCGCGCCGTCGGCCTCGAAATACCGCAGCCCGGGCCGGTTTCCGTAGGCCTGCTCGATCCAGGTGCGCGGAGTCGGCACGCTGATGCCGATCCCGTTGTCCTCGCACACGAACAGGATGGGCATGGGCACGCCCTGATGCGCGGTGTGCACGGCGGTATTGATCGCCCCGGTGGCGGTGGAGTGATTGGCCGAGGCGTCCCCGAAACTGCACACCACCATCGCATCGGCGGGCCAGTCGTTCGGCACGCCCAGTCCGGCCGCGCGTTCGATGGCGAAGGCCAGTCCGACCGCGCGCGGCAGGTGCGAGGCGATGGTGGAGGTCTGCGGGATGATGTGAGCGGGCCTGCTGCCGAAAACCTTGTGCCGCCCACCGGAAATCGGATCCGACACCGCCGCGGCGATGCCGAGCAGGACATCGCGGATGGGGTCGAGCCCGGGTACCTGTCCGGCGCGGTGCACGAAGAACGCGGCCGAACGATAGTGCAGCAGAGCCGGATCGGTGACCCGCAGTGCGGCCGCCACCGCCGCGTTGCCCTCGTGGCCGGAGGAGCCGATGCTGTAATAGCCGTGCCCCTCGCGGGTGAGCCGGCGTGCGGCCAGATCCAGATGCCGCGCGGCGGCCTGCGCGTCGAAGAGTTCGAGGCAGCGAGCGCCGGTGAGCGGACTGTCCGAGGCCAGCGGTTGCTGCCGGCTGCGAGCGGGTCCCGGTGTCGCAGCGGCGATCTCCGCTCGAAACCACTGATCGAGTTCTGCTTCCCGCTCGTTGATACGCCCCACCACTCCCATATGTCCCATATGTCGCGCGCGTCGGGCTCTCAGCGTAGAGGTGGAACGCGCGCCGCAGCGGCAATCCACGCTCGTCGGCTCGTCGGGCCGCACACCTGATGCCATCATGCCGACTCGATGCCGCCTCGCGTGCGGAGTCGGCGGAGGAAAATCGTTCGGATGCCGTGGTGCGCCTTGTCCGAGGACGGTCGGTCGCGATCCGTCTCTCGATGACGGTCCACGGGTGTACCGCCGGATTCGCCAACGACGCACAGCCGCACTGCCTCGGCCCGCGATACGCCGCGCGACGATAAGATGCAGGAGTGACAATCGTCAGCAACTCGGTTGTCGGTGTGCGCGAGCGAATTCTGCAGGCTGCCTACGAGTTGTGCACTTGCCAAGGTGTGAGAGCGGCGAGCCCGCAAGCGGTCGCCGCTCGTTCCGGTGTCGCCGAAGAGGTTATCTACCAGCACTTCGACTCCATCGAGGAGCTCATTTCCGCGGTATACGAACGCCGCGAACGGTTGTGGACCTTCGGTCTGCTCGAGGAGCAGTCGCGATGTCGAGGCAGCAGCGCGGAGGAACAGTTGCTCGCGCTGTTCGACGTCCTCGACGAATGGTTCGCGTCGTCGGATTTCGATGCGTGCATATTCATCGATGTGCTGATGGAGATGAGCGCGGACCATCCGCTCGGCGGCTCCGGTGTCGACCATCTTCGCGACATGCGCGATATCGTGCGCGCCCGCGCTCACCGCGCGGGTTTCGCCGATGTCGATGATTTCTCGCGATCGTGGCACATCCTGATGAAGGGATCGGTCATCGCCGCGGCCGAGGGCGACCGTCACGCCGCCCACCGGGCCAGGAAGATGGCCGTTGCCCTGATCGCGGCGCACCGGAGCTGAGGCTTCTTGGTATTTTGGCAGGATGGAATTCGGTCGACCCAGCCGTACCGCGCTGGCCACCGCACACGCCCGGGCTTACCATCAGGTCGCCATCGAGCCGCAGATCTTCGCCGACCCGCTCGCCCTGCGCATCCTCGGGGTGCAGCCGGGGGAACTCAGCGACCGGGACACCGCGACCCTCGGATCCCCGGGGCGTGATCGCTCCGGGCACCGCAACCGCCGCATGTTCCTGGCCGCGCGCGCTCGCTACGCCGAGGAGGTGGTGGCCGACGCGGTCGCCCGCGGCACCCGGCAGGTGGTGATCCTCGGCGCCGGCCTGGACACCTTCGCCTACCGCAGCCCGCATCCCGCGCTGCGGGTGTTCGAGGTGGACCACCCCGACACCCAGGCCTGGAAGCGGCGACTCCTGAGCGAGGCCGACATCCCGATTCCCGGAACACTGTCCTTCGCGCCGATCGACTTCGAAACGCACACTCTCGCACAGGGTTTGGCCGAGACGAATTTCGATCGGGAGGAGCCGGCGGTTTTCGTGTGGCTCGGGGTGGTGATGTATCTGACCCGGGACACGATCGTGGAGACCCTGCGCTACATCGCCGGACAGGGTCGCCCCTCGCAGGTGGTGTTCGACTACCTGCGCCCGCCGGTGAACGCCGCGGATCGCGAACGACTGCGCTACCGCTCGAACCGGGTCGCGGCGGTGGGTGAACCGTTCCTGAGCTTCTTCACCCCGGCCGAGATCGGCGAGATCCTGCGATCGCTCGGCCTGCCGGAGATCCGGGACAATTCCGCACCGAGCCTGATCGCGCGCTACATCGGTGCGGCACTGTCGGATTCGCCGGCCCCGAACACCCCGCCGCACGTCGTGCACGCCGCCCGGCGGGCCTGAACACCGCACGAGCGGGTCTGCGCTCAGTCCGGGAGCATCGCCCCACCGTGATACACCGACGCGGCGTTCCACAGGAAGTACCCGTTCATCCCGGCCGCGTAGGTGGCATCGATCTGCGCCTTGACCTGGGCATCGCCATAGGAGACACCCAGGCTGAAGTCCTGTAGCCACGGGAAGATCTGCGCGCCGGTGCCTTCGGTGCGCGCCCGGAAGTCCTGCAGCGACCGGAAGATGATGTCGTACGGTTCGGAATTGGGGCTCGACACGCCGTACTCGCCCGCGTTCCAGTGCGACGGATAGAGCATCGGTGCCACCACGTCGACATTGCGGGCGATGAGCGGAATGTCCTGCGCGATCTCGTCGGGCCGGGTCGCGGCGATGCCGTACACCGCCGCGGCCAGGTGCGCGCCCGCCGCGTGCACCGGATCGCGGCTCTCGTGCAGGAACTGCCCGATCGTGGCGGCGGGCGTATCGCTGATGCCCGGGAAATTCATGCTGGACAGACTGCCGTCCGGGCGGCGCACGTAGTCGTACATGATGCCGTCGAAGCCCAGCCGTGCCGCCTCGGTGGCCAGCGCGATGTTGTAGCCGCGAATGTCCGCGCTCGCGAAGTTGGTGAAGGCGATCGGACCGTAGTGACTGGAATAGGGCTGGCCGGAAGGTGTCTGGATCACCCAGTCCGTGCGACCCGAATGCCACGCCCACGAGGCCATGGTCGGATCCCGGAAAGCGACGATCCGGCCCACCACCCGCAGGTGGAGATCGTGCAGCTGTTTCAGGGCGGCGGGCGCGTCGTAGATCGAGGCGACCGCGCCGGATTCGCGTGCCAGCGGCACCTGCGAGTCGTAGCCGATCCGGCCGTCCTCGTCCTTGATGTCGAGCTGGATGGTGTCGATGCGGCCCTCGCGCGCCAATGCCAGCACGGCCTCGCGCAGGCCGTCGTCGGCCCAGCCGTAGGCGGTGAGGTGGACCGCGCGCATGCGGGTCAGGTCCATCTCGGCGCCGATCGGGGCCGAGGTCCGGTTGCCCGCCGCGTCGAGGGCCACCACCTCGCCGCCGACGGGAGCGTGCGGCAGGGTGATCTCGAACCTGCCGTCCGCTCCGGGCGTCACCGAGGTCTCGCCGATGGACACGCGCTCCGCGCCGCTCGCGGTCCCGCGCACGGTGACCGGATCACGGTAGGAGGCAACGGTATCGGGCCGGGCGACCTCGAGGGCCGGGGCCTGGGTGTCCACGGTGAACGTCGCGGAGGCGCCGGGACCGGTCCGCAGGAATCCGAACGGCCCGCCGGCCGGGATCTCCGCGGCGAAGGTGTGCGGGCCGTCGGAGAGGCCCTCGGGATGGAACACCACCGCATCACCGTCGACCCGGCCGGACACCTCGGATCCGTCCAGCGTCAGACGGACATCCTCGGGGTCGTGCCCCTCGGTCCGGACCCGCAGGTCCAGCCCGGCGAGCGCGTCCGCCCCCACGGTGCCCTGCGGCAGGCCCTCGAGCGGCAGCCCCGACGGTTCCGCACGCCCGGCGCTGACCATCAGCGTGGTGAGGACGATCGCCAGGATCGCGCCGAACGCTATGACCGCCAACCGCTTCCGATCGGACCTGACCCGCATGAGCACCACACACCAACTTCCGACGACACCACCCTTTACGCACACTATCGACGGTCCGGGGGCGCCGTCGTCCGCTTTTGTGAAGATCATCCGTAAACCGTTGTCGCCGCGTAATGTTCGGCCCATGGTGCGGGGCCGGGCCGTTCTTGCGAGGGTCGTCGTGACGGGGCTGGTGTGCGCGGGAGTCGCGGCGTGCGGGGACTCGGCGAACACGACGACCGCGGTGGTGGAATCCGTTGCGGCCGCGCCGTCCACGCCCGCGCCGCCGGATCCGGCGGCGGTCGCGGCCAACGAGCTCGGGGTGGTGCCGGTGCTCATGTACCACCAGCTCTCGCCGCATCCCGCCGGTGACTACGACCAGACACCCGAGGAGTTCCGCGCCGAACTGGAACGGCTCTTCCGCGAGGGCTACCGCCCGATCACCATGGCGCAGTACGGCTCCGGCGAGATCGACCTGCCCGCGGGCACGCATCCGGTGGTGCTCACCTTCGACGACTCCACCGGTAGCCAGGTGCGCTTCGGGGACGACGGGATCCTGGCCCCGGACTGTGCGGTCGCCATCCTGCAGGACGTCGCCGCGGCCCAGACCCCCGCCGTCGCGCCCCGGGCCACCTTCTACGTGAACAACGATCCCTTCGCCGGTGACGGGCGAGCCTTGCCGTGGCTGGCCGCGCACGGCTACGAAATCGGCGCGCACACAGCCGATCACAGCAATCTGGGACAACTGAACGCCGACGGCGTGCAACGCGAACTGGTGCAGAACGTGCGGGCCATCACCGCCGCGGTGCCCGGAATCGACGTGCGGACCATGGCTCTGCCCCTGGGAGTGTTCCCCTCCGACCACGCGCTGGCCGCCGCGGGAACCTGGGAGGGCACCGCGTACCGCTTCGACACCGTGCTGCTGGTCGGTGCCAATCCCGCTCCGAGCCCCTACGGACCCGTCGATCACGGTGCGGTGCCCCGAATCCGCTCCGGCCGCGGCGAGGTCCCCTTCGACTCGGCCTACTGGCTCGACAGGCTCGCCGCCGATCCGGCCCAGCGCTATACCGCCGACGGCGACCCGGCCCGCATCTCGTACCCGAGGGCGGGCGGCGCGGATCCGGACCCGCGCTGGGCGAGCCGGGCCAACCCGTACTGATCGGCCCCACGACCCGAACGGGTTCGCGCGGTGCGGAACTGTGGTGAACCCGGCGTCGCGCTCTCGCGCCCGGCGCTCATCCGGGCCAGTGGTCCTGGGCCATCATCTCGATGATCAGGGCGGCGATGTTCCAGGCATCGTCGTCACCACGATGATGAGTGCCCTCGAGCGGAATGTTCGAGATGTACAGCGCCCCGGCCATGCCGAACCGTTTGCGGGTATCGCGCGCTGCGGAGAAGGCCAGCTTCGCATTGGTGTGCCGGCTGCCGAACGGATACCGCACACCCGTTGCGGCGCACTGTGTCTCGAACTGCTTACGGTCGTACGCGCCCCAGCTCGCCCACGGGCGCGAATCGGAATGGAATTCGGTGCGCAGCACCTCGCACGCCTGCGCGAAGGACAGTCCGCCCGCGACCTGCTCGGCGGTCAGTGTGGTCAGGCGGGTGCAGAACTCGCTGACCTGAGAACGAGCGGGGCGAACCAGGATGCTGCGCTTGGCCACTCGTTGCCGGGTGTCGATATCCAGGACGCACACGCCGATCTCGATGATCTCGTTCGGCTGACCTGGCGGATTCGGATGATCCCAGCAGGTGGCCTCCACATCCACCACGTTCAGATAGCGCTCACTCATGCCGCCGGACGGTACCGGGTCGACTCCGTTCGGCGACAACGAATTTCCGGCGCTATTGTGCGTGCAGCGTCAGACCGGTGCCGTTGGCGGCGTTGCGCAGGGTGAGCGTGTCGGAATCGATGGTGGCCGTGGTCTTTCCGTCGAGGGCCTGCACGACGTCGCGCTCGACCTCCATCACCTGCTCGTCGCACATCATCCGGGTGGTGCCGATCGCGAAGGTGACCTCGGACCCCGCGACCTGCGCGGAGCCGGTCATCCGGTTGCAGCCCGCGCTGCCCGACACCGCGCCGTCCGCGCCGATGGTGAGGGTGGGGCGCACCTCGTCGAGAGTCCGCGAGCGCACCTCGGCCTCGGGGCGCAGCAGCGAGGTCACGACCCAGTTGGTGCCGGTGAGCGGCTTGTCGGGCTGGGCGACCTTGCGGTCCTGCAGGGTGACGGTGCTGCCGTTGCCCCGCAGCGTGAGATCGGCGCCGTCGAGTGTCCAGCCGGGGGAGGAGCTCAGCAGTCCGGTGATCCAGGCGTCGGCCTCGGCGCGGTCGCCCGGACAGCCCATCAGGGTCGCGGCGAGCTTGTCGGTCGTGACGACACCCCCGGCCAGCGAGACCGGACCGCTGGCGGTATTACAGCCGGCGTTCGCGATGATCCGGTCGTCCCGGAATTCGAGGGTGAGCGGGCCGCCGCCGGGAATCTCGATGCCGTCGACCTTCGTGGAGACGTACGCCTTGCCCATCGGCGTCGGGCCGGAGTCCGTCGTGTCGTCGTCGTTCGACGAGGACGAACATCCGGCCACGGCGCTCACGGTGACCGCGAGCAGCACACCACACCACATGCGAGTAGCTGACATGTTGCCGATCGTACGGAAGGTCAGACGGGCATGCCCAGTGCCGAGGCGAGTGTCTGGCCGACCGCGTTGGCGAAGAACCCGATCGCACCCGGATCCAGGATCTGGCTGTACACGTCGCGGTTGTGGCAGCCCTGCGGCGCGGGCACGCCGGTGAGGCGGTCGTTCAACCACATCGCCGCACTCGCCGTGCCCGAGACCGCCGCGACGCCGTGCTCGCTGAACAGGTCCCGGGTGTAGGCGACGCGGGCGTTCGGATCGGTGCAGTAGGTGTCGTAGAGGTTGTTCACCGCGTTGATCGGCATCACCTCGTCCAGCGGCGCCTCGTAGATGAACAACGGCGCGGTCGGTGTACCGCGATGCCCGAGGCTCAGCTCGTCCAGCACCGGCTGCATCTCCGGCGACCGCATGGGATCACCCGGATAGTCGAAAAGGCCCTTGATGTTCACGAACGGGAATCCCGCGAATTGCAGTGCCACACACTGATTCTCGTGAACAGTCCGGAGTCCCTTGCCCAGCGGATTCATGTACCGGTCGATGAACTGATTCACCTGCGGGTACTCCCGGGCCACGCCGAACAGTCCGCCCAGCACCGCGCCGCCGAAAGTGGAGGTGCCGTTGTTGTAGTCGATCGCCGCCCGGATATCGGCCATCAGGCCGCCCGAGGCCGCGCCGACCAGATTCAGTTCCGGCGCGTACTGCGGCTGCAGCTCCGCGGCATGCGAGGTCGGAATCGCGCCTCCGGAGTACCCCCAGAGACCGACCCTGGTGTCAGTGCCCGACAGCCCGGCGGGTTCGAAGTTCTCCGCGGCGCGAATGCCGTCCAGGGTGATGCGCCCGCCCAGCGGACCCACCGCATACGCCGCGTCCGGGCCCTGATGGTCCGGGATCACCACCGCGTGGCCCAGTTGCAGCATGGCCTGCACCTCCACGAACTCCATCGAGATGACGGGGTTCAGCGGATTGGGCAGCGAGCCCATCTGCAGCGTGTAGGAGGGCGCGCAGTTGACCGAGAGCGAGTCCTCGGCGAACTGGAACGACAGCAGCGAGCGCTGCCCGGTCGGTGCGGGCCGGTGCGGCACGATCACGGTCGCCACCGAGGCGATGGCCTCACCGCGGGTATTCGTGCTGCGGTAGGAGAGCTGCCAGGCGCTGACGTTCAAGGGGATCAGCCAGACGTTGGCGAGATTGACCTGCCGCGCGGACAGGATCTCACCGGGCTGCGCCGCCGCCACCCGCGCCGCATCCGGTTGGTAGAAACCGGGATCCAGATACGGGGGAGCGGGCGGAACGGGGAACGGCAGCGCCGGAGTCACCGGAACCTCCTGTGCCGCAGCCGTATCGGTCACCACCGGGCATACGGCCAGTGTGAGGCCAGCCGCCACGGCCAGGCAGGCCTGCGCGACTGCGATCCGGGTCCCCGCTGTCATATCCAACTCCTCCGGGCCGCTGCGGCGGCCGCACGTGGTCTAAAAGATAGAGAGTGTTCGGTTTCTAACTCTCGACGCTGACGATAGAGGCCGATCGCGTGGTGTGTCAACGGTCACTTGGGGGCGCGTGTGCGCGCCGTGCGGTCCACACGGCAGGATGGTCTGCCGTGAGCGAAGTTTCGCGTCCGCGCCGCACTCAGCAGGAGCGTCGGACGGCCACGGTGACCAAGTTGATCGATGCGACGATCGCCTCGATCGGTGAGGTCGGCTATCAACGCACCACCGTGCAGGAGATCTGCGGCCGCGCCGAACTCTCGGCAGGGGCCATGTTCCGGCAGTTCGACACCCGTCTCGACCTGATCGTGCGCACCGCCGAGGAAGCCCTGAACCGCCAACTCGACGCGTACCGATCGACCATGGAACACCTTGGCGCACAAGAGGACGCGCTGGACACCGCGCTGCGCTTCCTGCGAATGGCGCAGCAGTCCAACCTGACTCACGCGCTGCGCGAGATCTACCTGGCCGCTCGCTCGGATGTCGAACTGCGCGAACGCATCGCGCCGATCGCCGATGCCTACTACCGCGAGATCATCGCGACCCTGGAGCGCACCGAACTGCTGAACGCCTATCCGAGCGAGGTGCGTGAGCCGCTGTTCTTCCTGCTGCTGCACCTGTTCTCCGGTGAGGCGGTCGTGCGCGGGGTGTACCCGCGGCCGGACCTGGATGTGTCGGTGCTGGCCTTGATCGAGGACATGCTCGCCGTGTACGCGGCGCGTACGGAGACCTCGACGCGGTAGTCGCGGGGTTCCCCTGGGGTGCGTGCGGTTCGGTTGCCTCGCTGTCGGTGCCTCGCTGTCCTTTGCCTCGGCATAGTCCACGGCCTGAACCATTGCCGACGCAGGCGGGGCCGTGGCGGCCTCGGCGGCTATGCGCTGTCGCGACGGCCGCGGCGCGCTTGCCCTGGTCCCGGCGGTCGATGACGACATGTCGCCGCGGCCGGGACTGCGGTCCGGCGCAGGTCGGTTATGCGACCGCTTGGTTTTAATGTCCGGTACGGGTCCTGCGGGGCATATGCTTCGCGTGGTGACAGCGCTACGACCGGAAACCGCTACCGTCTCGACCTGGGCGCCATTCGCGTCGAAGGTGTACCGGGCGCTGTGGGTCGCGCAACTGGTCTCCAACCTCGGCACCTGGATGCAGACGGTCGGCGCGCAGTGGCTGCTGGTCGATGAGCCGAACGCCGCGATCCTGGTGTCGCTGGTGCAGACTGCGACCACGTTGCCGGTCATGCTGCTGGTCATCCCCGCCGGCGTGCTGGCCGATCTGCTCGACCGCCGCCGACTGCTGATCGGCGCGCAGTCGGCGATGGCGATCACGGCGGCCGTACTCGCGCTCTCCACCGCCACGGGTCACACCTCCGCGCCGGTGCTGCTGATACTCCTGTTCGTGCTCGGCTGCGGCTCGGCCCTGACCATGCCCGCCTGGCAGTCGATCCAACCGGAACTGGTTTCCCGGGAACAGATCCCGGCCGCCTCCGCGCTGAACGGCTTGAGTGTCAACAGCGCTCGCGCGGTGGGGCCCGCGATCGCCGGTGTGCTGGTGACTTTGGCGGGTCCGACGTTCGTGTTCGCGTTCAACGCCGTGTCGTTCGTCGGCATCGTGGTCGTGCTGATCTGGTGGCGGCGACCTGTTCACGTGGAGACGCTGCCGCTGGAGCGACCGTTCGCCGCGCTGCAGGCCGGTATGCGATTCGTTCGCTCGGGACCGGCCATCCGCCGAGTCCTGCTGCGCGCGATCCTGTTCATCATTCCCGCCAGTGCCCTGTGGGCATTGCTGCCGGTCGTCGCGCGGGATCGCCTCGGCCTGTCCTCCTCGGGGTACGGCCTGATGCTCGGCGCACTCGGGGTCGGCGCGGTGCTCGGCGGGCTGGGTTTCGCCACCTTGCGGCGCAGGCTGACCGCCACGCGCATGGTCACCGTGTCGGCCGTCCTGTTCGGTGTGGCGACGTTCGTCTCGACCTCGGTCGATCAGGTTCCGCTGGTGCTGGTGGCGCTCGTGGTCGCCGGCATCGGCTGGCCGCTGGCCATGTCCACCCTGAATTCGACGATGCTGCTCATGCTCCCCGCCTTGGTCCGAGCGCGCGGCATGTCCGTCTACACGCTCGTTTTCATGGGCGGCCAGGCCATCGGCTCGCTGCTGTGGGGCGCGATCGCCAACTCCCTGGGCGTGGTCGACGCCCTGCTGATCTCCGCCGCCCTGCTGGGCTTCTGCGCGCTGAGCGTGCTGTGGTGGCCGATTCGCCAGGATGCCACCGGCTTCGACCTCACGCCCGTCGCCTACTGGCCCGAGCCCTACCTCGTCGCGGAACCCGATCCCACCGACGGCCCGGTCCTGGTCCTGCGCAACTACACGGTCCCGGAGGAAGTGGTGGAGAACTTCCTGTCCGCCATGTCCCGCGTGGGCCGCTCCCGTCAGCGCACCGGCGCCATGGAGTGGCGTCTGTATCGCGATGTGGGCGAAGCCGACCGCTACGTCGAAGCGTTCGTCGTGCGCTCCTGGGCCGAACACATGCGCCAGCACCAACTCCGGCTCACCACTCAGGACCAGCGCGCCGAACAAGAAGTGGCGCGCTACACCATCGGCGAGGAACGCAGCACCCACCTGGTCGCCGTCGCCGAACCGCTCTGATCCTGCGCCGCGTGCCCCGCCTCCACGCACATTTCGCCTCTGCCGCGGGACGAGCTCCCAATACCCCGAGACGAAATGAACTGCACGCCGATAAAAGCGGCTGAATGGGTTCGGAGTAATTCGGTTGCGCGTCACCGGGGAACCCTGCGAATGTAGTCGTACCGCGGATGATTCGAGTCGGCGGCAACGGAAGGTTCCGGTCTGTGGAGGCCAACCGGTCTTGAAAACCGGGGGGACGTGTACGCGTCGGGGTTCGACTCCTCGACCTTCCGCGTCGTACGACGATTGCTCGAGGCGCGCCGGGTGGCTCGAGTAATCGAATTGTTCCTCGTGCGAATGCAATTCCGCATCACGCGGAAACAAATGGGTGTCAGTGGTAGAGCGGCGGTTTCCACAACCGCGCGCCGGAGGTTCGAGTCCTCCCGCCTGTTACAGCGGTGTGGCGCAGTCCGGAAGCGCGGTGGGCTCATAACCCATAGGCCGTCGGTTCGAATCCGACCACCGCTTCGATTGTTCGGCGTGCTCCCGGTCGGGGGCGGGTCAACGGTCCGTAGCTCAGTTGGTGAGAGCGCCTGGTCGAAACCCAGGAGGTCGCAGGTTCGATTCCTGCCGGATCGGCGGGTAAGCCTTCGTAGCTCAGTGGTGAGAGCGCCGACCTGATACGTCGGAAGTCGGAAGTTCGATTCTTCCCGAAGGCACGGTGGTCGAGGCCGAAGTGGACGAGGCACCGGGTTGTGATCCCGGAGGAAGCGGGTTCGAGCCCCGTCGATCACCCTGTTATTCGTAGCTCGGCGGGCAGGGTATCCGAGTGTCGATCGGAACGTCCGCAGGTTCTCTCCGCGGTATCGCGGACACCGTCCGGTCGGCGAACAATGGCGAGCGCGGTGCGCGCTCGGTCGTCCGCGCGCACCGCCGTCGAGATCAGCTCACCGGGGTTGCGGGCCCAGAGCGCGCGCGATCTGGCCGTCTTCGATGGTCGTGGGCAGACCGTGGCCCGGAACGAGGGTGCGTATCGGTTGCGTTCCCAGCTCCACCGCTGTGGCGTGGGTCAGAGCCTCGTCGTGATTGAACACGCTGGGCAGCAACTGAAGTCCGGTGGGCTCGACGAGCGGGTGACCCGTGACGAGCGCGTCCCCGGAGAACAGGACGCCCTCGGAAGGCATGAGATACGCGGTGTGCCCGGTGGTGTGGCCGGGGGTCGGGATCGCGACCAGACCGCCGGGAAGTGCTGCGAGAGTGGCGGGTTCGCCGGCCGTGGCGGTCGGGACCGTCATGCCGATATGCCCGTAGATCACGCGCAGGGTGTGCGCGACCCAGCTGCGCCCGCGGCGGTGAGTCAGCTGCTTGATCATCCCGGCGGGTGAGATCTGTTGCAGGTATTCGCGTTTGGCGTGCCGGACCTCTTCGGCTCCGGTGTAGACCGGCATGCCCACCTGCTCGACGAGTGCGGGAATCGCGCCGATGTGATCGAGGTGCGCATGTGTGATCAGAACGGCCGCGACATCGGTGAGCTGATGTCCGACCTCGGTGACCGAGCGGAGCACATCTGCGCTGTCGGCGGGGTAACCGGCATCGATGACGGTCACTCCGGAACCGTCGCTGACCAGCGCCCAGTTGACATTCGTTCCGGCCACGACGTAGACGGAGTCGGAAATCTGATCGATCTTCACAGTGCCATGCCTACTTCTCGAAACGGTGCTCGATGACACCGATGCCGTCGATTCCCGGGCGCAGCTCCTCGCCGGGCGCTACCCAGCATTCCAGCTTCCTCACTCGGCCGCCGCACAGGGCTCACCGGCGAGCGTCCACCTCGGGCTCCCAATGGACCCGCGTGGTCTCGAACTGGACGAAGAAGAACCCCGAGAGTGCTTGATGCGTTTCTCGGGGTCCCGGGCCGACATGCGCCGCCTACGCTTGAATCACTTCGATTCCGACCAATGCGTTGAGCGAATCGCAACTGGCCCACGACTGATTCTGCCCGTATTGCACGGGACCGTACTTCCAGTAGGTGAAAGGCACCGGCCACGCCACACATGTGAGCTTGACCTGATGCCAGGTCGGCAACTCGCAATTGGCCATTCCACCGGTATTGAAGATGTTGTACACATGGCAGTTGGCCTGCCATACCGGCACGTCAGCCTGGGCGGCGCCACTACCGGCGAGCACAGTGCCCACAGCTGCGGTAGCAACAACGGCGCTGGCAGCAAACCGCTTCGCAGATAGCATTTCGACCTCCGGGGTTCGAATGTTGTTTGATTGAACATCGCCCCCGAATCCCCGTTGTTACTTTCACGATGCCGAAGTCCGGAAGGTCTTTCGATTGCAATGCTATAGCTGCAATGCCACAGCCGTTCGGAACTATTATCGACTACTCGATTCATCTAAAGTCGAGATCGGTCACCGGTTATCCATCGACGCACAATTCGGTCGGCAACGAGGACGATGTCCGACGGAAATCCACCGCCGCACCCAAACCTGTTGCGCCACACGCTCGGATGTCCGGGCGACACCGGGACTCAGCCTCGGCCTGCCGCAGGGACCGTACGATCGGTCGAGTTCGTCCTCAACACCAGCAGATGGGGAAGGGAAAGGTCGGCGCGTACCGCGTCGACATAGTCGTCGAACCGCTGGTGGACCGCTTCCCTTCGTGCGGGCCGATCGGAATCGGCAGTCGGTTGGAGAATGAGATCCACGAGCACCGACAGTTCGTGGTCGAGCGCGTACGCGGCGGCCGCGACCCGTTCGGACCCGTGCACCCACACCGAGGTCAGGCGTTCGTTCCAGATCGCGTGATGCTCGTACAACGCGGCGACCTCCGCATCGCGGACGGCGTTGTCGCTACCGGGCACCTCGCACTTGCGAATGCTCGCCCGATACCGATAGAACTCCTTCGCGAGATCCTCGTACCCGCGCACCCGCTGATCCCGACGCCAGCGCCCCGATTCGGCCCTGGTATCCCAGAACCTCCCGATCGCCACCCCGGCCAACCCCGCGATCGCCGCGATCACAGCGGTAATCATCACGCCCCCTATGGTTTTCAGTCGAATTCCAGCCTAGTGTGCTGCCTCGCCGCCGACCGAATAGCGCCGGAAGTCGTTGACGCAGTGCACCTCGGCGATCGATCGGTGCGAGCCACGTGGTCAGAACTGACCTCGATACCGTAGTTCCACCAAGGCAGCGGAATTGAGGGAAAGCTGATGGCGCCTCGGGTGTGCTCGAGGTTGCGGCTTGCAGGGACGCACCAGCAGCCTCGACGAGCTCGAATGGTCGAGACGTTTCGTTGATGCGATGCTGGGCGGGTGAGCGGGTACGTCTGGCCCGAGGACAGCGGGCAGGGTGTGCGCGTGCGGGAGCGTTGCGCGGCAAGTGAGCGCGGGGTGTCCGATCCTTCTCGCGAACACGCGCCCGGTGTCGCAAAGGCCCTGATTCGGTACGACCGTGCCGACCGCATACACTGTCGGCCATGCGGATGTTCCTGGATATCCTCCTGGTAATCACCAGCGTGCTGCTGGTGCTCTTGGTGTTGCTGCACCGCGCCAAGGGCGGAGGTCTGTCCAGCCTTTTCGGTGGCGGAGTGCAATCGAGCCTGAGCGGCTCCACGGTCGTCGAGAAGAACCTCGACCGCATCACGATCTTCCTCGGCGTGATCTGGTTGATCTCGATCCTCGGAATCGGGCTCGAGATCAAGTTCGCCTGACCGAACGACTTTTCTTGGCCCGGGCACCGCGTACGCGGTGCCCGGGCCATGTTCTGGGCGTATGTGACCTCATGTACGCCACGGGTGGGACGCCGACTGCGTCGCCGCCACGTCGAACGGCCCGCCGAACCGGGCACGCCGTGCGGCGTCCGTCGGCGCGGTCCGGCCGAGCCTCTCGTATCTCGAGTTGAACGCGATGGCGGGTCAGTAGCGGCCGGGGCGGGCATCATGGATCCATGGACTTGGTGAACGCGGTCACGCCGAGCCTCTCGGGGGTGCTGAGCCGCAACATCGTGTGGCTGGTGTGGAACTCTGTGCTCGCGTGGGTACCGGTGGCTCTGGCGCTGCTGGTGTTCCGCAGCGGCCGGCCGGGGGTCGGGCTGCCGTTCTCGCCCACCTGGTGGGGCGGGGTGATCCTGCTGGTGCTGTTTCTGCCGAACGCGCCCTATGTGGTGACCGACCTGGTGCACCTGCGCGACGACATCAGACTCAACGGCAACGGTCCCGTGGTCACCACGGTGCTACCGGTGTACGGGGCGTTCATCGTGTCCGGGTTCGTCGCCTACTACCTGGTTCTGGCCGAGATCGGCCGCTTCCTGGAGGCTCGGGAGCTGAGCGCGTGGCGCGCACCGGTCACCCTGACGATCCATTTGCTCTGCGCCGTAGGGGTTTTCCTGGGTCGCTGGGTGCGCCTCAACAGCTGGGAACCGGTCGTCGAACCACGCGGCACCTTCGAACGGATGGTCCTGGCCCTGACCTGGGAATGGGCCCCGGTCCTGATCGGAGCCATGTTCGTGGCAACAGCGCTGGGGCACTTCGTGACTCGCGCGGTGGTGGAGGCCACGGTCGCGAGCATGCGGCGCGGCGCGCGCGTCACCCGGCACTTCCGGCTGACACCTCGGCCCGACCAGGCATAGCGGTCCCAACTCCGCGCGACGAGGATTTCGACCCGGCACTCGCGCGTCGATCGGTGGTGCCGCGTTCACGAACGACTCGGCCGGTGCGGAACTGGGTCCGCACCGGCCGAGGGCTTGATTTCGATTACCGCTCAGGCGATTCCGAGCCGCTCGTTGGCGATCACACGGACCGCTTTCTTGTCCGGCTTGCCCAGGCCGGTGAGGGGGAGTTCCTCGATGATCAGCACGTGCTTGGGCACCTGTACCGAGCCCTTGCGCTGCTTGACCGCCTGCTGGATCTCGGCGATCACGACCTCGACGGCCGCCGGTGAGGCCGCGGTGTCGGCCTCGAGCACGATCACCGCGGTGACGGCCTCGCCCCACTGCGGATCCGGCACGCCGACCACGGCCACATTCAGCACCTTGGGATGCTCGGACACCACATCCTCCACCTCGCGGGGGAAGACGTTGAAGCCGCCGGTGACGACCATGTCCTTGCTGCGCCCGACGATGAACAGGAACCCGTCCTCGTCCTGACGCGCCAGATCGCCGGTGCGCAGCCAGCCGTCGCGGAAGGTGTCCGCGGTGACCTCGGGCAGGTTCAGGTAGCCGCCCGCGAGCAGGGTTCCCGAGACGCAGATCTCGCCGACCTCGCCCTGCTCGACGACCTTGTCCTCGGCGTCCAACAGCGCCACCCGCACCGCGGTGGAGGGTCGCCCGCAGGAGGTCAGGCGCTCCTTGTCGTGCTCCTCCTTGCCGAGGTAGCTGATCGCCATCGGCGCCTCGGACTGTCCGAAGTACTGCGCGAAGATCGGCCCGAACCGATCGATGGCCTCCTGCAACCGATTCGGATCGATCGCCGAAGCGCCGTAGTAGACCGTTTCGAGCGAGGACAGATCACGCGTCTTGGAATCGGGGTGATCCAGCAGCGCGTAGAGCATGGACGGCACCAGCATGGTGGCGCTGATCTTGTGCTCCTCGATCGCGCGCAGCACCTCACCGGCCTCGAAGCGCGGCAGCACCACACACTGACCGCCCAGCAGCACCACCGGCAGGAAGAACGCCGCGCCCGCGTGCGAAAGCGGCGTGCAGATCAGGAATTTGGGCCGGGTCGGCCACTCCCACTCCGAGAGCTGGATCTGCGTCATCGCCGACATGGTCTGCGAGGTGCCGATGACGCCCTTGGGCTTTCCGGTGGTGCCGCCGGTGTAGCTGATCGAGATGACGTCCTCGGGCCGCAGTTCGACGGCCTCGACCGGACCCGGCTCGAACTTGTCCGCCGCGGCCAGCAGATCGATGCCCACATCCGCGAGCGCCTCGGGCACCGGCCCGAGCACCAGCACCCGGGTCAGGCCCGGCACCATGTCCACCAGCTCGCGGGCGCGCTGCACGAACGCGGGCAACGGATCCAGGATGAGCGTGGAAATGCCCGCGTCGGCAAGCACATACGCGTGATCGTCCAGGCCGCCGATCGGATGCAGCGCGGTGCGCCGATGCCCGGCGATCTGCCCCGCGCCGATCGTGAACAGCACCTCGGGCCGGTTCAACGCCAGCACGCCGACCGGGGTGCCCGCGACCACGCCGTGCTCGGCGAACGCCGCGATGTAGCGACTGATGGCGTCGAGAACCTCACCGCCGGTGAGGATGTGGTCGCCCAGGGTCAGCACCGGGCGCTTGCGATGGCGGCGCAGACCGGCCACGAGGGCGTGGCCGTTGTGTACGGGCAACCGCAGCCGAGTGTCGGGATCGATTGTCGTCATTGGTGTTTCAACTCCGTCCGATGGTTACGGTGATCATGCGGTGTATGCCCGGTACAGGGTGACGGCCACCGCGCCGCCGAGCCCCAGATTGTGCGCGAGCGCCGTCCGGGCGCCCTGGACCTGCCGCTCGCCCGCGAGTCCGCGCAGCTGCCAGGACAATTCGGTGGCCTGCGCCAGTCCGGTAGCGCCCAGCGGATGTCCCTTGGAGATGAGCCCGCCGGACGGGTTCACCACCCAGTCGCCGCCGTAGGTGGTCGCGCCGGACTCGGCCAGCGCGCCGGACTCGCCCTCACCACAGAGGCCGAGCGCCTCGTAGGTGATCAGCTCGTTGATGGAGAAGCAGTCGTGCAGCTCGATCACATCGACATCCTGAACCCCGATGCCCGCCTTGGCGAACACCTTTCGCGCCGCGGCGCGGGTCATGGGCGCGCCGACGACGTCGATCATGGAGCCGGTGGAGAAGGAGGTGCCGTCGTCGGTGGCGAGCTCCTGGGCCACGATCTCGATGGCCTGCGCCTCGAGCCCGTGCTCCTTCACGAAGTCCTCGCTGACCACCACCGCCGCGGCGGCGCCGTCGGACATGGGCGAGCACTGCGAGCGCGTCAGCGGCCCGTGCACCGGCTTGTCGGCGAGCACCTGCTCGAGGGTGTACGCGTCCTGGAACTGCGCGAGCGGATTGCGGGTCGAGTGCTGGTGGTTCTTCACCGCCACCGCGGCCAGTTGCTCGGGCGTGGTGCCGTAGCGCTTCATGTGCTCGATGGCGGCATTGCCGAAGAACTGGGTGGTGATCGGCGCGGCGCTGAACTCGAACAGCTCCCGGTTGACCTTCAGATGCGCGTCCACCGTGGTGACCTTGGGCTTGGTGGCCGGACCCGCCATGGCCTCCTTGGTCATCTGCTCGAAGCCGACCGCCAGCGCCACGTCCGCCACGCCGCTGCCGACCCATTCGCTGGCGAACATGAGTGCGGTCGAACCGGTGGCGCAGTTGTTGTTCACGTTCACGATCGGGATGCCCGTCAGGCCGACGTCGTAGAGGGCGCGCTGCCCGGCCGCCGAGGGCTGGAACACGTAGCCGACCGCGGCGCGCTGCACCTGGTCGTAGCTCACTCCGGCATCGCCGAGCGCCCCGTCGACCGCCTCGGCGACCATCTCGGGGTAGGTCCATTCGCGGGAACCGATCTTGACGAACGGCGTCATGTTCACACCCACGATGAAAGTGCGTCGCATGCTCTTGTGTACTCCTTGTCGTGCGGGAAGTCGTGCGGGAACGAATCTTTCGGCGTGATCGGCCGGATCCGCTCAGTCGGCGCGCGGGATGCGGCCGTCGAGATCGGTGAAGCCGTACTGCTCGGCCAGGTCGGCGACCTTCCAGGCTTGTCCGCCGCGCGTCTTGCGCCGGGAGTCTCCCGCCAGGGCCACCACGGCCCGGCCGGGGAAGCGGGGAGTCTCGGCGGTCGCCAGATCGACGGTGCCCTCGCCGGGCAGGGTGACCAGGCGGCGGCCCTGCTCGTCGGCCGGAACCATCTGCAGCAGTTCGGTATCCACGATGCCGGGCCAGATCGACACGGCGGTGGCCTCGGTGTCGGCGAGATCGTGCGCCAGGTCGACGGTCAGCCGGTCCAGCGCGGTCTTGCCGACGCCGTAGACGGCATTGTGCATGTAGCGCTGCGAGCCGGGGGAGGAGACGTTCACGATCAGGCCGCCGGAGTCGATCAGCAGTGGCGCGGCGAAAACGCTTGCCACATAGTGCGATCGGACGCCGATGTCGAACGTCTCGTCCCATGCCTTCGGCGGCACGTCCCAGAACTTGCGCCCGAGCCAGCGTGCGGCGGCGGGGGAGTTGTAGACGTTGTTCACCAGGACGTCGAGGCGGCCCTGCTCCTCGCGCACCTGTGCGAAGAGTTTCTCCACGGCGCTGTCGTCGTGGTGATCGCACACGACGGCGATCCCCCTGCCGCCCAACTCGTCGATCTCGGCGGCAGTGCCGGACACGGTGCCTGGCAGTCGTCCGGGCGTGGTGGTGCGGCCGGTGACGTACACGGTCGCCCCGGCCGCGCCCAGCTCCAGGGCGATGCCCTTGCCGATGCCACGGCTGGCGCCGGTCACCACGGCGACTCGCCCGGCCAGAATCTTGGGTATTTCGCTCACGACCTCTGGACACTACCGTGAAATAGGAACGTGTTCTAGAAATTGGAGGCAGTAGTGGACCTGACGCATCGGATGCTGGATACCGGAGACATCCGGATGCATGTCGCGGAGCAGGGGCAGGGGTATCCGGTGATCTTCTGTCACGGGTTCCCGCACACCTGGTTCATGTGGCATCACCAGCTGGACGCGGTCGCCGCGGCCGGCTATCGCGCAATAGCCCCCGACCTGCGCGGTTACGGTCGCACCGAGATCCCCGACAATGTCGAGTCGTACACCAACGAGGCCGTCATCGGCGATCTGCTGGCGCTGCTGGACGACATCGGCGCGGAGCGGGCGGTGTTCGTCGGGCTCGACTTCGGTGCGCAATTGGTCTGGGAGCTGGCGCTGCGGGCGCCGGAGCGGGTCGCGGCCGTCGCGGTCCTGAACAACCCGTTCTCGCCCCGACCCCCGCGCCCGCCGTCCGCGTTCTGGACCAAGGCCGCCGAGCGCCACTTCCTGCACCTGTCCTATTTCCAGCCGCCGGGCGTCGCGGATGCGGAGCTGGCCGCGGATCCGCGCGGATTCCTCGCACGCGTCTACTACTCGCTCTCGGGCGAGTACCACTACCTCGACACCTGGAAGAACCCGCCGGGCATCGGCTATCTCGACGCGCTCCCGCAGGCTCCGGCGCTACCGTGGCCGTGGTTGTCGCAGGAGGAATTCGACATCCTCGCAGCGGATTTCGAGCAGACCGGGTTCACCGGCGGGCTCAACTGGTACCGCAACCTGGATCGCAACTGGGAACTGACCGCCGACTACGCCGAGGCCAAGGTGTCGGTGCCCACGTACTTCCTGTACGGCGAGAACGACCCGGACATGGAAGGTTTCAGCGGTCGTGACCCGCTGGCGACCCTGCGGGCCAATGTCGTGGATCTGCGCGAGGTGGTCGAGATCCCCGGCGCCGGTCATCTGGTGCAGCTCGAGCGCCCGGATGCGGTCAACAGCTTCCTGCTCGGGGCGCTCAAAGGCTTGGATCTGTCCTAGCGCGGTGCGTCGATCGGTGTGCTCCGGGGCCGGTAATCGCTCTCGTTCGTCGCCCGGCCCGGCGCTGGTGATGCCGGTCGGGTGTGCGGCGCGCACCCGGCCGGGTCAGCCCGGTACGCCCTTCATCGCGACGGGCTCGCCGATGAGAAACTCGGCCGCGGCGATCAATTCGGCGAAGACACCGGAGGCCGCGGTCATCTCGGGGCCGTCGCGATGCGTGCTCAGAGCCGCTTCGTCGGCATAGAGTTCGGTGACCCAGAACAGATCCGGATTGTCCTCGGCACGATTGAGCAGATACACCAGGGTTCCGGGCTCCTGCTCGGCCTGGACGAAGATCTTCCGGAAGGCCGCGATGAATTCCGCGCCCCGGCCGCTCTTCACCCGGATTCTCGACAACAGCGAGATCTGTGGCATCTCACCCCTCCTCGGCACGTCCACCTGAAAGCCCCCTTACCCGAAGCGTACCGGCGCGATTCGCACACGGGCCGAATCGCCGCCCTCGGCTGTCGTGAGGATCGCTCGGTTCTCACGGTGAGCCGGGGTGGTCGTCGCCGCCGAATCACTCTGCGTTGGTGAGGAGTTCGCGGTCTCGGATGTCGGGCTGCGGGAGGGGCGGAACGAGGCGGGTGGTGAGGTAAGCGCCGAGGGCGGCGCCGGTCGCGTTCATGAGGACGTCGTCGATGGAGGAGAAGCGGCCCAGGTCGAAAAGGTACTGGGCGGCTTCGAGAGTCGCGGATATCGCCGCACCGAGCAGGGCCATGCGGAGGGTGTTCGCACAGCGAGGAAAGCGCAGGGGGAGAAGGAATCCCAGGGGGACGAAGACGATGACGTTGGCGAAGATCTGGACGAAGGTATTGAAGGACGCTTCGGTGATGGTCTCGGCGAGGTCGAGAAAAGGGATCAGGATCACGTGGCGTTCACCGCCGGTGGGGGTGAGGATCATCCAGATCCAGGGGAGGGTGCCCAGCGCGATTCCGGCTTCGGCGAAGGTTCGGCGCCGGGCTTCGGCGGGGGGACGCCCCCGCCGAATCCGCTCTCGTGACACCGCTCTCGCCACCCCGGTGACCAGCGGAACCGCGATCGCCCACGCCACCAGCACATCGCCCCAGGAATCCCAGATCTGTCGCACGGAGTCACGGTAGCGACGCGAGCGTGAATTCCACGGGCGGGGAGGCGGGTTCCCGCGACATCACCACACGATCTCCACGATCCGGGCGGTACGGCCGGGCGATCGGCGGAAGCGGAAGGGGTTCCTCGGCGTTCGTCCACCGAGGAGCCGGGACCGGCTCGCGATCTCGCGTCCGCGTTGCGACGCGTCGGTCCGCTCAGCCCGCTACGCGGCGCAGTGCGTCCGCGGTGAGGTCCTTCAGCGTGGGGTATCCGTCCACCGCCATGATCAGGTCGGCCTCCGCGAGCAGCGTGCGCAACACGTGCACGATGCCGTCCGCACCGCCGAGCGCCAGTCCATAGGCGTAGGGGCGTCCGATACCCACGGCGGTGGCGCCCAGCGCGAGCGCCTTGACGATATCCGCGCCGGTGCGCACGCCGGAGTCGAAGAGCACCGGCAGTCCCTCGGCCGCCGCGACGACATCGGGCAGCATGTCCAGTGCGGGCAGCCCGCCATTGGCTTGGCGCCCACCGTGATTGGAGCAGTAGATGCCGTCCACGCCCGCGTCCCGCGCCCGGCGCGCGTCATCGGGATGGCCGATGCCCTTGACGATCAGCGGCAGCTTCGTGAGCGAACGCAGCCACGGCAGATCGGCCCACGTGAGCGGATTGCCGAAGACCTGAATCCAGCGCAGGATGGCCGATTGCGGATCCTGCTCGGGTGTCTGCGCCAGGCTCGCGCGGAACACCGGATCGGTGAAGTAGTTCGCCAGACAGTGCCCGCGCAGCTGCGGGAAATTGCCGGTCGACAGGTCGCGCGGCCGCCAGCCGGTCACCCAGGTGTCGAGGGTGACGACGATGCCCTTGTACCCGGCCTTCTCGGCCCGCTCCACCAGGCTCGCGGCCAGATCGCGATCGGTCGGGGTGTACAGCTGGAAGAACCCGGGCGTCTCGCCGAGCTCGGCGGCCACGTCCTCGAGCGGATCGACCATGAGCGTGGAGGCCACCATCGGCACCCCGGTCGCCGCCGCGGCGCGCGCGGTGGCGAGATCGCCGTGTCCGTCCTGCGCGCACAGCCCGATCACGCCGATCGGCGCCATGAAAACCGGTGCGGGCAAGGTCGTTCCGAACAGATCGACCGACAGATCGCGTTGCGCCGCGCCCACGAACATGCGCGGCACCAGGCCCCAGCGATCGAAGGCGGTGACATTGGCGTTCTGGGTGCGCTCGTTGCCCGCACCGCCGGCGACATACGACCAGATCGAGGGCGGCATCGCCCGCTCCGCCCGTTCGGCCAGATCGTCGAAACTAACCGGGAGCGCGGGGACAACGCCACGCAGACCGTTGAAGTAGATCTCGTTCTGGAAGTCACCGAATGCCATGACGCCGCCTCTCTTACCGCATCCGCGGGGTATCGGATCATTGTGCGAGACTGTGCAGTGGAACCGAACGAATCGCAGGATACGGTCATGATGGCGGATCGATATGCAGGATGACGTCACGCTGCTCGGTGAGGACGACCTCGCGCTGATTCACGCGCTGCAGGTGAGCCCGCGTGCGTCCTGGACCGAGCTCGGTGGCGTGCTCGGGATCGACCCGGTCACCGTGGCGCGGCGATGGCAACGCCTCAGCGATCGCGGTGAGGCCTGGGTGTGCGCCTCGCCGGGTCCGGCGCTGTTCGATCACGTCTGCGCCGCCTATGTCGAGATCGACTGTGCCGCAGGAGAAACCGAGGGCATCGTACGCGCGCTCTCCGCCCATCCGCATATGCTCACCCTCGAGCGCTCGGGCGGCAGCAATCGCGTTCTGGCCACCGTCGCCACCGGCGATTTCGACCAGATGGCCCGATACACCCTCGATATTCTGCCCGCGATCGCGCATATCGTCGCGGTCCGTGCGAGCATCGTCGCGCACTGGTTCGCCGAGGGCGGCAGCTGGCGCATCGACGCCCTCGCCCCTGATCAGCGCGACCGTCTCCGCCCACCGGCGGTCACCGCCGCCACCGCCCGCGACCGCCGCCACGTCACGCCCCTGGACCGCGCGATGATCGAGGAGCTGGCCCGCGACGGCCGCGCCTCCTACAGCGCGGTCGCCACGGCGCTCGGCACCAGCAATTCGACCGTGAAGCGTCGCGTCGACGAACTGACCCAGCTCGGCCTGTTGCGCTTCCGCTGCGATTTCGCCCGGCAGTTGGGCGGCTGGCCGGTCGCGGTCACCTACTGGGCGAGCGTCCCCACCGCCGCGCTGCCCGAGTTCGGCTATGCCGCGATCCGATTGCCGCAGACCCGGAACTGCGCCGCGGTGAGCGGTGCGCACAATCTGGTGGTCCAGGCCGGACTGCACTCGGTCGCCGAGGTGACCAGGTTCGAAAGTCGCTTGGCCGCACTGCATCCGGACCTCACCATCGCCGAACGCACGATCACCCTGCGGCACGAGAAGCTGCTGGGCCGGGTGCTGGACCGCTACGGCAGATCCGTCGGCGTCGTTCCACCCGACGTGTGGCACAACGCGATTCACGTCGACCAGCTCGGGGACTGACTACGCCCGGCGTCGATGATTCGCGTCGAGGTGAGTCGCCGTGTGAGTCGTCCAGAGCTCATCGGCGCCGGGCAGCCCGAGCCGCGCATAGGGCACATGCGCGCCGTCCGGTCAGGGTTTGTGCGCCACGACCGCGAACATGGTGACCGAGAAGTGGTAGTCGCCACGCTCGATACCCCGGGACATCTCGCCCAGAAGCTGCTCGCGCTGTGCCTCGGTGAGAAGTCCCGCGGCGACGACTCGTTCGGTGCCCGCGGTGTACATGGGCATGATGCTCTCGGGTTCCCAGACGAGCGCCTCGGAACCGATGTCGTCGATCACGAGCCCGGCCGAATGCAGCAGACCGCGAAGTCGCCTGCCGGAGGTGCGATTCGGGCTCGCGGACTGCATCTGCTGATGCAGCCGTTCGATGAGTTCGGGATCCCCC
Source organism: Nocardia jejuensis NBRC 103114 (assembly GCF_001613145.1). Taxonomy (GTDB): domain Bacteria; phylum Actinomycetota; class Actinomycetes; order Mycobacteriales; family Mycobacteriaceae; genus Nocardia; species Nocardia jejuensis. Next base: position 237,626 of record NZ_BDBU01000013.1, on the reverse strand, counting down.
GGGTGGGTGATGGCGGTGGACCAGTCGCTGTCGATCAGCGCCACCCGTCCACCCGGGCGCAGCACGCGCGCGATCTCGGCGGTGGCCTGCGCGGGATCGTCGAGGTGCTGATACACGCGTTCGCACCGGATCACGTCGATATCGGCGTCCGGCAGCGGCAGCGCGTACGCCGAACCCTCGATGAAGTCGACGGGCGCCTCGGTGAACTCGCGTGCCCGCTCACGGGCGAGGGCGAGCATCGCCGGGTTGGGGTCCACGCCCACCGCCCGCCCGGTCCCGCCCACCAGCCGGGCCAGCGCCAGCACCTCGGATCCGGTGCCGGAACCGATATCCAGGGCGGTGTCACCCTCGCGCACCGCCAGTGCGTCCCGGACCCATTCGCGCATCCGGACGACGCCCGCGACCTCGGCCTGCAGGTCCAGGACCCGCGTGATCAGCTCGTTGTCGGTGTCGTGGACTCGGTCGACGTGAAAGGACGGAATAGGGTTCTGCTCACTCATCGCTTCTCCTCCGATCCGGTACCGCTCTGACGAGAAAGGCCCCGGCGCACCGAGCTTCGCAAGGTGGGACGGGGCCGGACGAACCCGGGCGAGTGGCGATCAGCTCCGCGGCGGAAGATCCGCGGCAGCACCCTCGTCCAGGAGCCAGGTCGTGGATTCGGTGCCGATCGCGCCCGCCGCGGGGACGTCCAGATGCGAGGCGCCGTTGAGTGCCGCGGCGACCGCCGCCGCCTTGGCCTCGCCGCCGACGATCAGCATGACGTGCCGCGAACGCCGGATGGCGGGCAGGGTCAGCGTCACTCGCACGGCCGGCGGTTTGGGCGAATGCGTTTCCGCGACAACGAGTTCGCGCTCCTCACGGGTGGCGTCGGTGTGCGGGAACAGCGAATTGACGTGCCCCTCACCGCCCATGCCGAGCAGGTGCAGATCGAACGCGCCGTGCTCGGCGAGATACGCGTGCACCGTGGCGGAGTACTCGCCCGCCGCTTCGATCGGATCCGGGTAGTCCCCGCTCGAGGTCTCGGTGGGATGCACCCGCGCGGGATCGAGGGGAACATGGTCCAGCAGCGCCGCGCGGGCCTGCAGATCATTGCGTTCCGGATCGCCGACCGGCACGAAACGCTCGTCGCCCCAGAAGATGTCGAGCGTGGACCAGTCGATGTCGCCGGGCGCCTTGCGCACCCATTCGAGCAGGCCGATCCCGGTGCCGCCGCCGGTCAGCACGACCGAGGCGGAACCGCGCAACCGCTGCGCCTCCACCACCCGGGCCACGAAGCGCGCGGCCGCGGCCTGAACGAGTTCCTCTGTGCCGGAGAAAGTCTCGACGACGGGCTTACTCATAGGTCACCCTTTCGATTCCGGTCAGGGCCTCGGCGTAGATCTCGTCGGCATCGAGATGGCGCAGTTCCTCGGCCAGGCAGTCGCGAGTCTCGCGGCGAGCCAGGGCGAATCGCTGATCCGGTTCACCGGTCCGGGTCATGGTCGCGGTGCGCCCGTGCTGCGGGCGAGCGATCACGATGGACACCGAGGAACGGTGCACCTCCACCTTGAGCTCACCCACGCGCCGCACGATCGGGCACTCGAGCCGCGCCGCCAGCCACCCGGCCAGCATGTCCAGCGCGGGCTCGTCGCGCAGACCCGACACCGTCACCGAATCGACGGGTTCGAACGGGGCCTCGTCCAGCGCCGCCGCCAGCAGCGCCCGCCAATACGTGATCCGGCTCCACGCCAGATCGGTATCGCCGTTCGCGTAGGAGTCACGCCGCTTCTTGATGGTCGCCTGCGGATCCGAGGCGAAAGTGGCGTCGGTGATGCGGCGAGTCGCCAAGCGCCCCACCGAATCCTTGGACGGGAAGTCCGGGGCTCCGCGCGGCCACCAGGCCACCACCGGGGTGTCCGGCAGCAGGAACGGGATGACCACGCTGCTCTCGTGCGGCACCAGATCACCCTGCAACCGCAGCACGATGACCTCCGCGGCCCCGGCGTCGCCGCCGACCCGGATCTGCGCGTCCAGACGGGTCGCAGCGGTCCGGTCGCCCCGCGCCAGCACTATCACCCGGCAGGGGTGTTCGCGGCTGGCGTCGTTGGCCGCGTCGATCGCGTCCTCGGCCTCGGAGCTGTCCAGCGTGCACACCACCAGGGTGAGCACCCGCCCCATGGTGACCACGCCGTTGCTCTCGCGCAGCTGCACCAGACGCTTGGACACCTCGCGGGTGTCCGTATCGGGCATATCGATGATCACGGCCGCCGCCATTCCCGCCCGCTGCGCGCGAGCATCTCGTCGGCGGATTCCGGACCCCACATGCCGGCCTCGTACGGGTCGGGCTTACCGGTCGAGGCCCAGTGCTCGAGCGCGGGATCGAGGATCTTCCACGACAATTCGACCTCCTCGTTGACCGGGAAGAGGGACGGCACACCGAGCAGCACATCGAGGATGAGCCGTTCGTACGCCTCGGGGGAGTCCTCGGTGAAGGCCTCGCCGTAACTGAAGTCCATGTTCACGTCGCGGACCTCCATGCTGGATCCGGGCACCTTGGACCCGAATCGCATGGTGATGCCCTCGTCCGGCTGCACCCGGATGACCAGTGCGTTCTGACCCAGTTCCTCGGTCATGGTCTGGTCGAACGGCAGATGCGGCGCGCGCTTGAACACGACCGCGATCTCGGTGACGCGGCGGCCCAGGCGTTTTCCGGTGCGCAGATAGAACGGCACCCCCGCCCAGCGCCGCGTCTCCACGGCCAGGGTGATGGCGGCGTAGGTCTCGGTGCGCGAATTGGGGTCGAAACCCTCCTCCTGCAACAGGCCCAGTGCCGGTTCGCTGCCCTGCCATCCGGCGGTGTACTGCCCGCGCGCGGTGGTCTCGTCCAGCGGCTCGACGAGTTTGGTCGCCGAGAGCACCTTGATCTTCTCGATCTGCAGCTGCTTGGGCTGGAAGCTCACCGGCTCCTCCATCGCCGTGAGCGCCAGCAACTGGAGCAGATGGTTCTGGATGACGTCGCGCGCCGCGCCGATGCCGTCATAATAGCCTGCGCGCCCGCCCAATCCGATGTCCTCGGCCATCGTGATCTGGACGTGGTCCACGTAGTTGGCATTCCAGATCGGATCGAACAACTGGTTCGCGAAGCGCAGCGCCAGAATGTTCTGCACCGTCTCCTTGCCCAGATAGTGGTCGATCCGGAACACCGTGTTCTCCGGGAAGACCCGGTTCACCAGGGCGTTGAGATCCTGCGCGCTCTTCAGATCGTGCCCGAACGGCTTCTCGATGACCACCTTGCGCCAGGGCTCGGGCTGCCCCTGCTCCGGAGTCGGCTGGGCCAGACCGTTCTTCGACAGCTGATCCAGCACGACCGGGAACTCGGTCGGCGGAATCGCCAGGTAGAAGGCGTGATTGCCGCCGGTGCCGCGATCGCGGTCCAGGTCCTTGAGGGTGGTGGCGAGCCGGTGGAAGGCGTCGTCGTCCTCGAAAGTGCCCTGGACGAAACGCAATCCGTCCTTGAGCTGCTGCCACACCTCCTCCCGGAAGGGAGTGCGTGCCGAGGAGCTCACCGATTCGTGTGCGAGTTCGGCGAACTCCTCGTCGGTCATCCCGCGTCGCGCGAATCCGACCAGGGCGAAACCGGGAGGCAGCAGCCCCCGGTTCGCCAGGTCGTAGATGGCCGGCAGCAGTTTGCGCCGCGACAGGTCACCGGTAACTCCGAATATCACCATGCTGCACGGTCCAGCGATACGGGGAACCCGGCTGTCCCGCCCGTCGCGGAGCGGGTTCCCCATCGTGACCGTCGTCGCCGCGCCGGTTGCCACGGTCAGTTCCCTCCCGCGGCCTTGAGCTGCTCGGTGGTGGCTTCGAGCAACTCCTGCCAGGCGGTCACGAACTTCTCGACGCCCTCGCTCTCGAGGACGGCGAACACGTCGTCCAGGTCGACGCCGGCGGCGCTGAGGCCGTCGAACACGGCCTGGGCCTCCGCGGCGGTGCCGGAGATGGTGTCACCGGCGATGACGGCGTGATCGGCGGCGGCCTCGAGGGTCTTCTCCGGCAGCGTGTTCACCGTGTTCGGGGCGACCAGCTCGGTCACGTACATGGTGTCCGCGTAATCGGGGTTCTTCACACCGGTCGAGGCCCACAGCGGGCGCTGCTTGTTCGCGCCACCGGAGGCGGCGAGCCCCGCATACACCGAGGTGTGGCTGCCACCGTCGAACGCGTCCTGATATGCCGCATAGGCCAAGCGCGCGTTGGCGATTCCGGCCTTGCCGCGCAGTGCCAGGGCCTCGTCGGTGCCGATTGCCTCGAGCCGCTTGTCGATCTCCGTGTCCACCCGGGACACGAAGAACGAAGCGACGGAATGGATCTGGGCCAGATCGTGCCCGGCGATCTTGGCGTTGCGCAGGCCGTCCAGGTACGCGCCCATGACCGCGACGTGCCGCTGCACCGAGAAGATCAGCGTCACATTGACGCTGATGCCCTCCGCGATGACCCGCGTGATGGCCGGCAGACCGGCCTCGGTGGCGGGAATCTTGATCAGCAGGTTGGGCCGGTCCACGATCTTCCACAGCTCGATCGCCTGCGCGACCGTGCCGTCGGTGTCGTGCGCCAGGCGGGGATCCACCTCGATGGAGACCCGGCCGTCGACACCCTTGGAGGCGGCGAACACCCCGGCGAACAGATCGCACGCGTTGCGCACGTCATCGGTGGTGATGGTGCGCACCGCCGATTCGACGTCCGCGCCGCGGGCCGCGAGCTCGCGCACCTGGCCGTCGTAGTCGTGACCCTGGGACAGCGCGCCCTGGAAGATGCTCGGGTTGGTGGTGACGCCCACGACGCTGCGGGTATCGATCAGGTTCTGCAGGTTGCCGGACTGGATGCGGCCGCGCGACAGATCGTCGAGCCAGACCGAGACACCGGCCGCGGACAGCGCCGCGAGATTGGCGTTCTGAGTCATGTGATTATCCCTTCGCCTTGGCGAGCGAGCGGTTGGCGGCGTCGACGACGGCCTCGGCGGTGATGCCGAACTCGCGGAACAGCGTCTTGAAATCGGCCGACGCGCCGAAATGCTCGATGGACACGATCTCACCGGCATCGCCGACGAACCGGTACCACGGCATCGCGATCCCGGCTTCCACCGTGACCCGCGCCTTCACCGTCGGCGGCAGCACCTGGTCCTTGTAGGCCTGGTCCTGCGCGTCGAACCACTCCACACACGGCATGGACACCACGCGGGTTCCGATGCCCTGCTCTTCGAGGGTAGCGCGCGCGTTCACCGCGAGCTGCAGCTCCGAACCGGTGGCGATCAGGATCACCTGCGGTGTGGCGGTGGAGGATTCGGCCAGCACGTAACCGCCCTTGGCGACACCCTCGTAGCTGGTGCCCTCCTGGATCGGCAGATCCTGACGGGTCAGAGCCAGCGCGGACGGGCCGTCCTGGTGCGGCGGCTCGGAGACCGAGAAGTGCGAATGCCGTTCCGCGGAGTCACGTTCGAGGATGACGCGCCACGCGTGCGAGGTCTCGTTGGCGTCGCCCGGGCGGATCACGTTCAGGCCCGGGATGGCGCGCAGCGCGGCCAGGTGCTCGATCGGCTGATGCGTCGGGCCGTCCTCGCCCAGGCCGATGGAGTCGTGCGTCCACACGTAGGTGACCGGGGTGCGCATGAGCGCGCCCAGGCGCACCGAGGGGCGCATGTAATCGGAGAACACCAGGAAGGTGCCGCCGTAGGGACGGGTCGGGCCGTGCAGGGCGATGCCGTTGAGGATCGCGCCCATCGCGTGCTCACGCACACCGAAGTGCAGGGTGCGGCCGTACGGGTTGGCCTTCCACGCGCCGGTCGAGATCGACTCGGGGCCGAAGCTCAGCGCGCCCGGGATGGTGGTGTTGTTGGACTCGGCGAGGTCGGCCGAACCGCCCCACAGTTCCGGCAGCACCGGGCCCAGGGCGGCGAGCACCGCGCCGGAGGCCTTGCGGGTGGCCATGCCCTTGGGATCGGCGGGCCAGGTCGGCAGCGCCGCGGCGAAGCCCTCGGGCAGGCGGCGTTCCTGCAGGCGATCGAACAGCGCCTTGTTCTCGGGGTTGGCCTGTGCCCACGCGTCGAACTGCTGCTGCCAGGCCTTGTGCGCCTCGGCGCCGCGATCGCGGGCCTTGCGGGTGTGGGCGATCACATCGTCGGCGACGTCGAAGTTCTTCTCCGGGTCGAAGCCGAGGGCCTTCTTGACGCCCGCGACCTCCTCCGCGCCCAGCGCGGAGCCGTGCGAGGCGCCGGTGTTCATCTTGGTGGGGGCCGGGAAGGCGATGATGGTGCGCAGCACGATGATCGACGGCTTGTCGGTCACGGCCTTGGCCGCCTCGATCGCCGCCTCGATGGCCGCGACGTCCTCGCCACCCTCGACGGTCTGCACGTGCCAGCCGTACGCGCGGTACCGCTCGGCGGTGTCCTCGGTGAGGGCGATGCGGGTGTCGTCCTCGATGGAGATGCGGTTGTCGTCGTAGAACAGGATCAGGTTGCCCAGCTGCTGGGTGCCCGCCAGCGACGATGCCTCGGAGGTGACGCCCTCCTCGATGTCACCGTCGGAGGCCACCACGTAGACGAAGTGGTCGAACGGGCTCTGTCCCGGTGCCGCGTCCGCGTCCCACAGGCCGCGCTCGCGGCGCGACGCCATCGCCATGCCGACCGCCGAGGCCAGACCCTGGCCCAGCGGACCGGTGGTGATCTCGACACCGTCGGTGTGCCGGTACTCCGGGTGGCCGGGGGTGAGCGAGCCCCACTTGCGCAGGTTCTCGAGATCGTTCAGCTCGAGTCCGAAGCCCGCGAGGTACAGCTGCACGTACAGGGTCAGGCTGGAGTGACCGCAGGACAGGACGAATCGGTCGCGGCCCACCCACTCCGGGTCGGCGGGATCGTGGCGCATGACACGCTGAAAGAGCGTGTACGCCAACGGCGCCAGGCTCATCGCGGTGCCGGGGTGTCCGTTGCCCGCGTTCTGCACCGCGTCCGCGGCGAGGACACGACCGGTGTTGACCGCTCTGGTATCCAGATCGGTCCAGTCTGCGGGGTAGTTCGCCTGAGTGAGGGCGCGGATGTCGTCTGTGACTGACACGACCGAGGTTCTCCTGACCTTCTCGTCAACGATGTGGGTTGTCGGCGGCTTGGTGGCGGGGTGGGTGCTCCCAAGGGCTTGCGTGGGCAACCCGAAGGTCTTGCAAGGGAACCGCAGGCGCACCGGTCTACCCACCACCCTAAGGGTGGGCGATTCTCTCCCACGCGGGAACCCATCTTCACCGTGGGCGGTGTCGTATGTCGTATCCGTGCGCGGACCTGTCCGTGATCCTCCACGAGACGGGTCGCGAACGGGTCTCGGACGCGATATCGCACGAGTGGCGCGGCGCACACCGGATGGCGCATCGGCCGGGACTCGCTGCGCGCCATGGGTGGACCTGGGCGAGAGCATGGTCCGCGTGGGTCTACCATGCTCTGTAGTAGTGGCTGCGCCGCCGGGCTGTGCTCAGGAGTCGGCAGAGCGCGCTGCAAGTCCAGACCAGGATCAGAAATGCACGGCGTGCGAGGAGAAACAGTGCGGATTGGGCAACAGCCGGGTGGCGCTCACGGCTCCTCCGGGACGGTGCTGGCCGACCGCATCACGGGCAGCGGGCCGCTGTCCGCAGGTGTGCGGCGCGTGTTCGCCTACATCGCGCTCACCAAGCCACGCGTGATCGAGCTGCTGCTCGTCGCGACGATTCCGACCATGCTGCTGGCCGATCGCGGTCACGCCGACCTCGGCCTGATTCTGGCGACGCTCTTCGGTGGCTGGATGGGTGCGGCGAGCGCGAACACGCTCAACTGCGTCGCGGACGCCGATATCGACAAGGTGATGAAGCGGACGTCCAAGCGTCCGCTGGCGCGCGAGGCCGTGCCCACCCGCAATGCCGCGGTCTTCGGCATCGCGCTGGGGCTGGGGTCCTTCGCCTGGCTGTGGTGGCAGGCGAACCTGCTCAGCGGTGTGCTGGTCGTCGCGACCATCCTGTTCTACGTCTTCGTCTACACCCTCGGCCTCAAGCGCCGCACCTCGCAGAACGTGGTGTGGGGCGGCGCGGCCGGCTGTATGCCCGCCCTCGTCGGCTGGTCCGCGGTGACCGGAAACATCGCCTGGCCCGCCATCGTGCTGTTCCTGGTGATCTTCTTCTGGACACCGCCGCACACCTGGGCGCTGGCCATGCGCTACAAGGAGGACTACAAGGCGGCGGGCGTGCCCATGCTGCCGGTGGTCGCCACCGAACAGGTCGTCACCAAGCAGATCGTCATCTACACCTGGCTCACCGTGCTGGCGACCTTCGCCCTGGCCCCCGCTGCCGGTGTGGTCTACGCCGCAACGGTTCTCGTCGCGGGCGCCTGGTTCCTGCTGATGGCCCACCAGCTCTACTCCGGCGTGCGCCGCGGCGAGCCGGTCAAGCCCCTGCGCCTGTTCCTGCAGTCCAACAACTACCTGGCCGTGGTGTTCTGCGGTCTGGCCGTGGATTCGGTCCTGGGCTGGAACACCCTGGGCCACACCCTCTTCGGCTGGTCCTGAGCCACCCGATCCTCGATACGAGACCGCCGCCGAGTCGAAAGACTCGGCGGCGGTTCTGTATTCGGGTTCGGCCACTCAGTGCGGCTTGAAGGGCCCGGCGGATCAGGAGTCGGCGGTCGAGGCAATCAAGACCATCACGTAGATGGCGACGCTGAGGGACAACGGGCAGAGGTGCGGGAACATCGGCCGCCGCACCAGGGTTCGCGGGGCCGCGCTCATCGCAGTGAGCTCGATCGGGTAGCCGGTGTCTCGTACGCGCCGCAGGGTGCCGACTCGTGCAGCGCCGAATCCTGGCACGTCGGCTTGTGCAACGAGGCATGGTGCGGCCTCGACTCATACGGTGTCGACAAGATTGCCGACCCCGGAGACCTGTACGCGAATCGGACCGCGCCCCTTCGGGAGAGCTATCGGTGCGCCTGGCCGACCGCAACCACCGGTGAAGTCGTTGGCGATGTCACCGGGCTCAGCGGAAGGGTGGGGGCTCGTCGCAGGGGGCGAGGGGGAAGCAGGCGGGGGCGGGGCGTTCGCTCGGGACGGTGGGGTCGGTGGTGGTGCTGGTGGCGCGGTGGGTTGTGGTGGTGGTCAGGGGTGCGGGGTGATCGTTGTCGTCGTTGCGGGTGCTGTGGCCGGAGCACATGACGGCGACGACGAGGACGAGCAGGAGCAGCAGCAGGGCCCCGAGGATGCTGAAGTCGCGGCGGGGGCGGCGGCGTCGGGCGGGTTCGGCGGCGGGGCGCTGGTCCGGCCAGACCGGGAAGCCGGGGGCCGCCGGTTGCGCGGGACCGCCGGCGTAGGCGGTGTGCGGGCTGGATTCGGAAGGTGCGGGGCCGTATCGGCCGGGTCCGCCCGGCGGCGGCATGCCCGGCTGCGCCATCGGTCGTGGGGGAGTGCCCGGTTGCTGCGGGCCGGAATAGGGTGGCTGCCCGCGTTGCGGGCCGCCGGGAGCGAGAGACTGCGGCGGGACGGGCTGATTCGGCGCGGCGGGCTGCCGGGGATCGGCGGACCGGCGGGACTCCGCTGGCTGCCCTGGGCCGCCCGCCGGGCGCGACTCGTCGGGGTGATGGGATTCGGAGCTGCCGGAGATCGCGCGGTACGCGGCGGCTGCCGCGGCAGCCCCTGCGGCGCCCGCGACCACGGCACCGGTGCGGGAGCCACGGCCCGACTTCTTCTCCTCGGGCGGAACCTGTTGTGCGGCGGAAGTGTCGCGGTCGGAACCGGGACCCGCGGCGGGCGGGTCCTGCGGACCCCGGCCACTGCCTCGGACGTTTTCCGCCTCACCAGCGCCCCCGGCTGCTGCGCCACCTCCCGCACCTGTGCCTGCGCCACCCGCGCCTGCAGGGGCTGTCGCGCCAGTCCGGGAACCGGCCTCATCACCACGGCCCGTGCCGGTATCAGCTTCCCGGCCGCTACCGGCACCGGTATCCCCACCCTGGCCTGCGGTGCGGCGCATGCCTGCGGCGGCGCCCGCGCCGAGGACGCCACCCGCGACCGCCGCGCCGGCAGCACCCCGAGTACCCGACGCGCCGCCGGTACCCGGTGCATCCCCGGCGCCCGGTGCACCGGCACCGGACCCGCTCGGCGAACCCGATCGCGGCGAATTACTCGCTGCGGGAGGCGGTTCCGGCTCTTCGGCGGACTGGATCGGCACCGACGGCACCACCACCGTGGGTGCGACCGACATGGGCGGCGGGGCGTTGCGCGCGGACTCCGGTGGTGCGAAGCCTTCGGCGACGAGGTCGGAATAGGTTGCGGCGGCGGCGAATCCGAGCGCTCCGAGCGCCTGGCCGACCTGCGCGGCGTCCCAGGAGGGGTCCGCGCCGTCGGCGATGGTCGTGAAGTACGAGCGCAGCGAGGACGGACCGTCGCCGATCAGTACGTCGATGCCCGGTGGCAGCGCGCCCTTCTCGAGCTTGACCCGGCTGCCGAGCTGGGGGACCAGCAGCACCAGGCCGCTGACCGGAACCTGCTCGCGTCCGGGTGCGGAGCGCAGCTGCCGGGCCAGGTCCGCGGTCTGACGCCGCACCCGCTCCAGCGGATCGGCATCGCCGTCGATGGGGGCGGGCTTGCCCTCGACCGTCCACGGTTCGTCCTGGGCGCAGGCGAGGGTGCCGGTCACGCGCTCGGTGAAACCGTGCACGCCCACCACCACGCAGGTCTGCGGCGTCCACACCACGACATCCGCGTCCTGACACTGCACGATCGCGATTCCGGGCACGGCGTGCGGCCCGCTCCACGACTTGAGCCAGTTCACGACGGTGCGTTCGGTGCTCGACAGCCGCGACGGGTCGTCGTTGCGGACCTTCACCAACATCCCTAGACCACCTCTGACCGATGCCTCTACCTGCCAGCCGCCCCGAACGGTCGCCGCGACAACCTTACGGTGTTCTCGTAACCGGTCGCGGTGAATCGTCCTGTGCGGCAGCAAGATCATTCTGCATGGTCCGCGACGCTACCGCGCCCGGGGCGTCTTTCCGTCCGATCGAGGATGAAAAGGACCAACCGGACGGGATGCGTCGAGGCGGCCGATCTCAGCGAATCAGCTCGCCCACATACCCGTCCGGTCGCACCAGGACCACGGCCGCGCCGGTGATCCCGTACGCCCGGTGCGCATGACCGGCGCCGTCCACGAGCACCTGGTCAGCCCCGTCCGCCGGTGAGTCCGCGGACCCGGCGGCAGCCACCCGCACCACCCGCGTCCGCGGCCATGTCGCGCCGCGACCGCTCTGCGACAGAGCCTCCGGGGCCGAGGCGGTCAGGACACCCCCCGATCCCACGGTTTGCGTTGCCGCATGCCGTGGTTCGTCGATGCCGCGCGCGACGGTCGACGGCGTGGTCACAGCCCTCGAGGTGGCGTCGCCGAACAGCAGCACGGTGGCATGCGGGCCGCGGAACAGATCGAACAGGCGCACAGTGCTCCCGTCGACGTCGATCAACGGCGAGTCCGGCGCTCGGTCCCCGGCTCGGAGCAGACCCGCGCCGTCCCCGGCGGACGCGCTGCGCGGCATCAGGTTCCGATAGGTGAGGTCCAGTTGGTGAGTGTGGTCGCGATCCATGGCGTCCGCCTCCCCGTTGACCGTCTTGTCCAGTAGTTCGGAGCTCACGCCGAGGATCTGGGCCGCGATGGCGCGGCGCTCGGTCTCGTAGGTGTCCAGCAGCGCCGCGGTCGCCGGGCTCGGATCGTGCAGTGCCGCTTCGAGTTTCCAGCCCAGGTTGTACGCGTCCTGCACGCCGGTATTGAGACCTTGGCCACCCGTGGGCGGATGCGCGTGCGCCGCGTCGCCCGCCAGGAAGACCCGGCCGATCCGGAAGCGTTCGGCCAGGCGGATATTCGGCCGCCACACCGTCGACCAGCTCAGATCGGTCAGCTCGATGTCCTCGCGGTGCGAGCGCAGGGTCAGGTAGTCCTGCAGTACCGCCAGGGTCGGCTCGGCCTCGCCGGTCAGTGGGGCGGCGAACTGGAACTTGCGCCCACCGGGCAACGGGGACATGACGATTCCCTCCATCGGCGACTCGGCCTCGGCGAACCAGTACCCGTTGCCGTGATCGAGCGCGTCGGCGCGCACATCGCCGAGCAGCATCCGAATCGATTCGTCGGTGGTGCCCTCGAAGGCGATGCCGAGCGCCTTGCGCACGGTGCTGCGCCCACCGTCGGCCCCGACCAGGTAGTCGGCCCGCACCGATTCCTCGACGCCCTCGTGCGAGAGCCGCACGGTGACGCCCTGCTCGTCCGCCGCGAAATCGACCAGCGCGGTGGCGAGTTCGACCTGCACGCCGAACTCCGCGAGCCGGTCGCGCAGCAGCCCCTCGGTATCGGATTGCCCGAGCACCCACGCATTCGGCTGCGGGATCTCTGGAGTGGGCTCACGCCATTCGCTCATTCGCCGCTCCATGACGAACTGCCCGCCCAGGAACACGTGCATGGCCGGCAGTCGCGTCCCGGCCGCCAGCACCGCGTCCAGCACGCCGAGATCGTCGAACACCTCGAGCGTGCGCGGCTGCAGACCGTCCCCGCGCGATCCGTCGAAGAAGCTCGCGCTCTGCTCGACGATGCGCACACGCACGCCACGCCGTGCGAGATCGATGCCGAGCGTGAGGCCGGTGGGGCCCGCGCCCGCGATCAGTACCTGCGGATTCATACCAACTCCATAAACTGAATTGAGATTCACTGAAGATGGATTCAGTATTGTGAGTGGTACGGTCCGCTGTCAAGGAGGTAGCGAGAATTGGCCGGACGTCGCCAGGAGAAGTCGGCGGAAACCGAGCAGGCCCTCAAGGCCGCCGCCCGGGATCTGTTCGCCGAACGCGGGTATCTCAATACGAAGATCACCGACATCACCGCGGCCGCCGGCCGGGCGGCGGGCTCGTTCTACAACCACTTCGCGAGCAAGGAAGAGATCCTGCAGGCGCTGCTGAAAGAGCTTGCCGAGGAGACCGATGCGGACGCGGACGATCCGGCGCACAGCGCGGACTTCACCGACCCGGACGCCGTGCGGTACCACATAGAGAGCTACTGGACCTGGGCCCGCCGCAACTGGCCGGTGCTGCGCGCGGTCGGCCAGGCCGCCATCGTGAGCGACGAATTCGCTCGTCTGGCAGCGCAGTTCGGCGTACAGCAGCGCACCGACATCGCCGACCACCTCGACACCTTCGCCCCGGCGGGAATCACGCTGCCGGGCTCGCCCGATGTCAGTCTCGCGATGATGTTCATGGTGACCACGAGCCTGTTGCAGGCGGTGGAGGAGGGCACGCTGGCGCTGTCCGACGGCGAGGCCGTGGACACACTGACCAGGTTCGTCTACCGCGGGCTGACCGCCCGCGACCTCGACTGACCCGATGCGGTGCGCTCACACCTCGGGCGACTCACGGACACTCTCGGGCAACTCACGGACACTGAGGAATTCGATGACGTCGGCTCCGTCGGCGTCGGAGTCCAGCAGCCGTAGCAACTCCGCGCAGCGATCTGCCTCGACCTCTTCCACGGACCCGACCAGCATCATCCCCGCCCCGACCGGAACCATTCGGCCGCAATAGAACTCACCAGCCGCCGCGGTGCTCGCATCGGCGGGCACGGTGTGCCGGTCGCCGGTGCGCAGATCCCGCAGCACGACGGTATCGCCCTCCCCGGCGGATTCGACCTCGAAGACCGATCGCCGTGCGTCGCGCCACCGCTCTGCCAGGCTCAGGTCCGCCTCCGGTAGCAGCTCCCCGCGCCGCCGCAGGAAATCCTCGAATCCGCCGCATTCGTCCAGCATCACGTCCACGACCAGCGGATCGTGCAGCACGGCCAGCCATTCCTCGTCGGTCTCCCAGTGCTCGGAGCGGATCTCGGCCAGTTCCTGGCGGACCGGCCACCAATCGACCTGCTCGCAATGCTCGATCGCCTTGAGATAGAGCAGCCGCGCCCGATCCGGCATCGAGAGTCCGCTGTTGCCCAGATGGCAGATCTTGTACTTGCGACCCGACCCGCACCAGCACCGATCGTTGCGGTCCAAATCGGGATGATCGGCCGCGATGATGGCCTGGACGATCAAGTAGGTCGGGGTCGAGGGTCCCTGGGTGGTCCGGTCCAGCAGGGCGATGGTGCGCGCAAGGTCGCCCCGATCGAACGCGTAGCGCGCCAGGTCCGAGGTCGCGGGTTCCCAGTGCGGATCGGCGGTGGTCGCGTCCTGGAAGTACTGCTCGGCCAGGGCGATCAGATCGTCGTCCTCGGCGGCCTTGCCCGCCAGCCACGCGGTCGCGGCCGCGAGCGTGGTCGTGCTGCGTGCTCGCAGGTGTTCGGCGGCCGCGATCACGGCGGACGGGTCGTAATCCGGATCGTCGGTGATCTCCAGATAGGCCGCCATGGCGACATCGGGATCGGAGAACGCCTGAATGCCCGCCACTCCCGCGTCGCGCAGGAACGCCGCTCGCTGGGTCGAGGGCACCGCGCGCAGCGCCCGGACCAGCACCGCGAAGGTCAGTACCGCGTACGCGCCGTCGTTGTCGAGCTGATACTGCGCCATGACGACGCGGATCTCCATCTCGGCGTCGAACTCGTCCCAGTCGAAACCCGTTCGCGCGATATGGATTCCGCGCACCACGAATCCGGCGGCGGCGACGAGCTCGCTGAGGGGAAGGGCCGGAGCGGTGCACAGGGCCGGATCGGCGTGCAGCAGCGCCCAGAGGACCTCGTCCACCTCGTGCGCCGACCCGGAGGGTAGATGCGCCTCGAGCGCCGCGGACAGATCCGGCGCCGACGGGGTCTCGCTCACCGCCCGCAGCCGGGGGACGCCGTTCGTCATCGTCACCGCGATGAGCGATCCCACGCCGAGCGGGGTCAGCTGCGAGGGATCGAGCATGAGCACTTCCTCGACGTGATCCTCGAGCCGTTGCCCGCCGAAGACCTCCGAGCCCAGACCGGCGAAACCCACACGCGCCCCGCCCAATCCCTCCAGTGAGGTGTCCTCGGTCCACAGGATCGGCCCGAGGTCGGCGTCGACCGCGACAACGCCCGAGGCGACCTCGGCGCGGGTGAGCCGGTGGGTCAGCACGCGACCCTCGAGCAGTGTGTCCAGTGCGATATTGCGGCCGTCCGGCAGCATGCCGAGTGCGGGGGAGTCGCAGTTCTGAACGAGGTCGAGCGCCTCGAGCCGATCACCCAGCCGTTCGCGCAGCAGCAGCGCGACCCACTCCTCGTCCCGGAGCGGTCCGTGCGTGCGCAATAGATCGAATGCCCTGTCGGACAGCGAATCGGCCACCTCTCGACGGTAGATCACCGAAGCGCGGGGTGGTCAGGACGAGTGTCCCGTCGGGGCTGGTTCGCACCCCGGTCCCACCGGCGTGTCGTGGGACCGGAGGAGCCCAGGTCAGGGCAGCAGCACGATGGACCCGGTCGTCTTGCGGCCCTCCAGATCCCGATGCGCCTGCTCGGCCTGGGACAGCGGATAGGTCGCGCCGACTCGGATCTGGAGTGTGCCGTCGGCGATGGCGTTCATGATATCGCCCGCGCGCCACAGCAATTCGGCCCGATCACGGGTGTAGTGCACCAGCGTCGGTCGTGTCACGAACAGCGAACCGCCGCCGCTGAGCCGCTGCAGATCGAACGGCGGCACCGGCCCGCTGGCCCCGCCGAACAGTGCCAGCATGCCGCGCACGCGCAGCGAGGCGAGGCTGGCCTCGAAGGTCGCCGCGCCGACGCCGTCGTACGCCGCCGCCGCGCCCGCGCCGTCGGTGAGTTCCCGCACCCGGGCGGGGATGTCGTCCTCGTAGCGCAGTACCTCGCTCGCGCCCGCCTCGCGCGAGAGCTTCTCCTTGTCGCCGGTGGACACGGTGGTGACCACCCGCACCCCGCGCGCGGCCAGCAGTTGGGTGAGGATCAGGCCGACACCGCCCGCGCCCGCGTGCACCAGCACCGTCTCGCCGGACTCGGGCCGATAGATCGATTCGATCAGGTAGTGCGCCGTCATGCCCTGCAGCAGTGCGGAAGCCGCGACCGACGACTCCACTCCCGAGGGGACCGGAATCGCCACGGCCGCGGGCACCGCCACCTTCTGGGCATAGCTGCCCGGCGCGGCCGCCCACGCCACTCGATCGCCGACCGCGAACTCGGTGACGTCCGGGGCCACGGCCGCGACCACCCCGGAGCCCTCCGAGCCCGGAATGTAGGGCCGCGCTACCGGATAGCGCCCGGTCCGGATGTAGGTGTCGATGAAGTTGACACCGATCGCCTCGGTCTCGACCAGCAACTGTCCCGGCCCGATCACCGGGTCGGGGACCTCCGCGGCTCGCAGGACTTCGGGACCGCCGATCTCGGACACCTCGATAGCGCGCATCTCACCGTTCTACACCCGCCGCGCTGTGACGTACGCGGCGGCTCATGGACTCCCGTTTACCCGTGGGTAAACTGCTTCTCATGAGCGCTACCGCCGCCCCGGCATCCGTCAAGCCGTCGCCGTCCGTCGTGGATTCGATCAAGGGATTCGTCGCCGACCACGGTGGTTCGGCCACCGCGGTGCTGCAGCCCATCGGCCGTGTCGGCGTCCGTGTCACTTTGATCGGCGCCGATGGCGTGCTCGGGGACCGGGTCGTCGGTGATCTGGAGACCGCCAAGGCTCTCATCGAGCTCGTCGAGGGGCTGACCGAGTCCGAGGAATGGGATCGCGAACTCGTCAACAAGGTCGATCCGGCCAAGGGTCACTGGGCGAAGATGGCCGGCTGGGTGGCCGGGCAGAAGCGATTCCCCAAGGCGCGCAACGAGAAGTAGCTCGACCATGATCCCGCGGTGTGCGGGAGGCCAGGACAAACAGAGGACGATGTGTCAGGGCGCGTGACTAAACAGGCTCAGTTGCGGTCGACGTTGACGACCCTGTGTGCCCAATTGCGCCCGGGCGAGATGCTGCCCAGCGAACGTCAGTTGTGCGACGACTATCGGGTCAGTCGCATGACGGTGCGCGAGGTGCTGGGCCAGCTCGAATCCGAGGGCGTCATCACCCGGATTCCGGGCAAGGGGACCTTCGTCGCGGAGCGGGTGGCGCGTTCGCGCCTGCACATGGCGTCCTTCAGCGACGATATGCGCCGCCTGGGCCGCACGCCGAGCACCGTGGTGCTGCACACCGATCACGCGGTGCCGCCGCCCGCGTCCACCAGCGCGCTGGGTCTGGGTGCGAACGACAAGGCGTATCACCTGGTCCGGCTGCGATTGGCCGACGGTTTGCCGATCTCGATCGACGACGGCTGGTACCACGGCGAGCTGCTGCCGGGGCTGCTCGATCAGGACCTCACGCAGTCACTCTACGGCCTGCTGGCGAGCGAATACGACTGTCCGATCGACCGTGCCGATCAGACGGTGCGCGCGGTGGCCGCGGACGAGCGTGGCGCGGGCTGGCTCGGTACCGATGCCGGTTCTCCGCTACTGGCTTTCGACCGCATGTCCTATTCGCGTGACCGCTGTGTCGAGCACTGTCAGTCCTGGTACCGCGCCGACCGATACCAGGTCTACATGACGGTGTCGGCCGACGGCGGCCAGAGTCAGTGAGTGCCGAACTCGTTGTGTCCCAGTATTTTCCGGTGACGGCAACCGCGCCTTGATCGTCGCGGTGCGCATCGGTCGCGCACCGCGCCGATCGGGCTCACACGGAGAACGCTCACGCGGAGAACAGGACCGCGCCCGTGGTGACCTCACCGGTCACCGGGTGCTGTGCCGAACCCGGCGCGGTGTCCATCACCACCACCGGCACCGAGGCGCTGAGCCCCAGGCGGCGAATGGCGTTGGGGGAGAAGGTGACCAGCGGGTCGCCGACATTCACGCGGTCGCCCTCGGCGGCCTGGACGGCGAACAGGTCCGGCTTGCCGACGGTGTCGATGCCGACGTGCAGCAGCACGCCCACCCCCTCGTCGGAGACGATGACGGCCGCGTGCGGGTGCAGTTTCACGATGGCGCCCGCGATGGGGGCGACCACGGTGATTTGCTCATCGGTGTCGGCGGGTTCGATCGCGACGCCGGAGCCGACCATTTCGGCCGCGAAGACCGGGTCGGGTACTTCGGACAGGGGCATGGCGCGGCCGTCGAGCGGCGCGAGGATCTGGGTGCTCATGTGTTCAGAGCAGATCGTTGATGTCTTCGGCCAGGGCGTCCGCGGTCGGTCCGACCACGACCTGAACCGCGTTGCCCGCCTTGAGGACCCCGTGCGCGCCCGCGGCCTTGAGGTCGGCGTCCTTGACCAGTCCAGCGTCCTTGACTTCGCAGCGAAGGCGCGTGATACAGCCCTCCACCTCGACGATGTTGTCGATTCCGCCTAGTCCGGCGACGATTCGATCGACTTTCGACATGATTCCTCCGTGCGTGTCGAGTGGACAAAACTGGTTATAACCAGTATTACTCTGGTTATAACCAGTCACCTTACATCCAGGTGACCCTATTCACAGACTGAGGACCACCGCTATGGCCGATCTCGCCCAGGGCCCGCGCAAGAAAATCGATCTATCCGGATTACAGAAGCTCGGCCGCAGCTTGATGCTGCCCATCGCCACGCTACCTGCTGCCGGTTTGCTACTACGGCTGGGCCAGGACGACATGCTCGGCCGCTGGACGGCCACCAAGACCGTCGCGGACGTCATCGGCGGCGCCGGCGGCGCACTGATCGACAACCTCCCGCTGCTGTTCGCCGTCGGTATCGCCATCGGCTGGGCGAAGAAGGCGGACGGGTCCACCGCCCTGGCCGCGGTCGTCGGTTACCTCGCACTCAACGGCGTGTTCAAGGCCATGTCCCCGGTCGTGCTGGACGGCAAGACAGACGCGAAAGGCGCGCAGGCGCTGGTGAACTTCGGTGTCCTGGGCGGCATCGTCATCGGCTTGACCGCCGCCATCCTGTGGCAGCGCTTCCATCGCACGCAGCTGCCGGACTACCTCGGCTTCTTCTCCGGACGTCGCATGGTCCCGATCCTGACCGCGTGCGCGGCCGTGGTGATCGGCGTGGCCATGTCCTTCGTCTATCCCGCCTTCAACTCCGGGCTGACCTGGCTGGGCAATACCGTGGCCGACAATGCCGTCGCCGGTGGCGGCGTCTTCGGATTCGCCAACCGCCTGCTGCTGCCCCTGGGCCTGCACCACATCCTGAACTCGGTGGTGTGGTTCGTGATCGGCGATTACAACGGCGTGCACGGGGATATCCCGCGCTTCCTCAACGGCGACCCGTCGGCCGGAACGTTCATGACCGGCTTCTTCCCGATCATGATGTTCGGCCTGCCCGCCGCCGCACTGGCGATCTGGCGAAATGCCAAGCCGGAGAACAAGAAGATGATCGGCGGCATCATGCTCTCGACCGGTCTGACCGCGTTCGTCACCGGTATCACCGAGCCGCTGGAGTTCGCGTTCATCTTCGTGGCATGGCCGCTGCTGCTCATCCACGCGATCTTCACCGGCTCGTCGCTGGCTCTGACGAACGCCCTGGGCATCCACGACGGCTTCACCTTCTCCGCCGGTGCCATCGACTTTCTGCTGAACTTCGGTAAGGCCACGCATCCGCTCCTGCTGATTCCGATCGGACTCGGGTACGCGGCCCTGTACTACTTCACCTTCAGTTTCATCATCAAACGCTGGAACCTGAAAACCCCGGGCCGCGAGGACGACGAGGCCGAAACCGAGAAGGAGAACGTGGCCTGATGATCACCCGTACCGCTGTCGTCGCGTCCGAGACCGGCCTGCACGCCCGCCCGGCCGCGCTGTTCGCCAAGGCCGTCACCGAATCCGGTGTGCCCGTCCGGATCTCCGTGGAAGGCAAGGATCCGGTGGCCGCGAACAGCCTGCTGCAGTTGATGACCCTCGGCGCCAAACAGGGCGACACCGTCACCCTGCACGTCGAGGACGGCGACGAGGCGGTTCTCGATCAGCTGATCACCATGGTGGAGACCGATCTTGACGCGTGAGATCCGCGGCGTCGCCGCCGCTCCCGGGATCGCGGTGGGGCCGGTGAAATGGCTCGCGTCCGCGCCGGTCACCAGCGCCTCCGATGCCCCCGGTAGTGATGTGGACGCCGAAATCGTGCGTGCCGACGCGGCTTTCGAGGCCGTCGCGGGTCGCTACTCCGCCCAGGCGCTGGACGCGAAGGGGCCCGCGGCGGACATTCTGTTCATGACCTCGGCGCTGGCCGCGGATCCGGCCCTGCTCGATCAAGTGCGCGCGGGCATCCGTGCCGGCGGCCCCACCGCGCACTCGGTCACCGAGGCCGTGACCCACTTCGCGGAGCAGCTCACGGCGCTCGGCGGCATGATGGCCGAGCGAGCCTCGGATCTGCGCGATGTCGGGCAGCGGGTGGTCGCCGAGCTGCTCGGCGTCGACCCGCCCGGGATCCCGCAGAGCGCAACGCCTTTCGTGCTCGCCGCGCAGGATCTCGCGCCCGCCGATACGGCGACGCTGGATCCGGCGACGGTGCTGGGGTTGCTCACCGTGGCGGGCGGGCCGACCTCGCACACCGCGATTCTGGCCAAGGCGCTGGGGATTCCGGCCGTCGTGGCGTGTCCGGACGCGGTCGAGATCGCCGAGGACGTCGAGGTGGTGCTGGACGGAACCGGCGGTCTGGTCGAGCTGGAGCCCGACGCCGGGCGACGGGAAGAGGTGCTCACGGCGAGGGCGCGACAGGCGGACGCCCCCACGGGCCCGGGTCGCACGGCCGACGGGCACGCGGTGCCGCTGCTGGCCAATGTGGGCAGCGCCGCGGACGCCCGGCTGGCGGTGGAGCTCGGGGCCGAGGGCGTCGGGCTGTTCCGCACGGAATTCCTTTTCCTCGGGCAGAAGTCGGCCCCGACCGTCCAGGAGCAGACTGAGCGGTACGCCGAGATCTTCCGGATCATGGGTGATCGTCCCGTCACGGTGCGCACCCTGGACGCGGGCTCGGACAAACCGCTGCCGTTCCTGAATCTGCCCGAGGAAGAGAATCCCGCGCTGGGCGTGCGCGGACTGCGGTTGAGCAGCGTCGATGAGGGGGCGCTGCTCGACCAACTCACCGCCATCGAGGCCGCCCGGGCCGCGACCGGGACTCCGGTGCAGGTCATGGCCCCCATGGTCGGCACGGTCCAGGAGGCCAACTACTTCGCCACCCGCGCCCGCGACGCCGGAATCGACACCCGCGGCATCATGGTCGAAATCCCGGCTGCCGCACTGCGTTCGGAGCACTTGGGCGCGGAGGTCGAGTTCTTCTCCATCGGCACCAACGATCTGTCGCAGTACCTGTTCGGCGCGGACCGCATGTCCTCGACGCTGGCGGCCCTGCACGATCCCTGGCAGCCCGCCCTCGCGGCCACCATCGCGGCCGTGGTCGCCGGCGCGAGCAAATCCGGGGTGAAGGTCGGGGTCTGCGGCGAATCCGCGTCCAACCCCGAATTCGCCTGTGTGCTGGTCGGTCTCGGCGTACACACGCTCTCGATGGCGCCGAGGTCCCTGGCGGGAGTGCGCGCCAGGCTCGCCGAGGTGTCCCTCGATCAGTGCGGAGCAGCGGCCGCCGCCGTCCTGGCGGCCCGCACCGCCGACGACGCCGTCCTCGCCGCGGGCGCCGCACTGGGACGGAACCGATGAGCGCGGAACCGCGTTCGACAAGCGTGCCCCGAACGAAGCGCCCGCCACACCCGGCCATCGAGCCGGATTCCAGTGTGGCGCTCGGGTCGCGCGTGGAACCTCGGGTGGGGGCGACGCCGGGGTTGAGCACCACGGTGCGGTCGGGGCGGGCCCTGCGGTCGCGGACCGAGCC
This sequence comes from Nocardia jejuensis NBRC 103114, assembly GCF_001613145.1. Lineage (GTDB taxonomy): Bacteria > Actinomycetota > Actinomycetes > Mycobacteriales > Mycobacteriaceae > Nocardia > Nocardia jejuensis. Next base: position 215,857 of record NZ_BDBU01000013.1, on the reverse strand, counting down.
GGATTCGAGCGCGGCGCTGGGGTCGCGGGTGGACCTGTCTTGAGGACGACGCTGCGCGGCCGGGTCGTCACTCTCACCGAGGCGGGCGAACTGGCCGACGGAGTGGTGTCGTTCCACGGGCCGCGACTCGACTACGTCGGCCCGGCAACGAGTTTCGACGGTGAGCTGCCGGAGCTTCCGGAACGCCCACCCGTGATCCTGCCCGGCTTGATCGACGTGCACTGCCACGGCGGCGGGGGATTCGGCTTCCCGGAGACCGACGCCGAGGGCGTCCTCGCGGCGGCGAGCTTTCATCGCGGGCGCGGCACCACCACCCTGGTGGCTTCGCTGGTGTCGGCGACCGAGGCCGAATTGCGCGAGCGCATGGACGTTCTCGCACCGGCGGTCGATTCCGGGCTGCTGGCCGGCATCCACCTCGAGGGCCCGTTCATCAGCGAACATCGGTGCGGCGCACACGATCCCGAGCGCATCCTGCCCGGTGATCCGGCCATGCTCGAGCGGCTCCTCGACTACGCGGACGGCCGCGTCGTCTCGGTGACGGTCGCCCCGGAGATCGACGGGTTCGATGCCGTCGCCGATGTCCTGGCCGAGGCGAATGTGGTGCTGTCGCTGGGGCATACGGTCGCGGACTACGACCGGGCGGTGCATGCCATGGCGCGCGGCCGGCGGGTGTCCATCACCCACCTGTTCAATGCCATGCCCGCACTCGCGCACCGCGACGCCAATTTCCTCACCGCGGCCATGGCGGCCGCCGGACGCGGCGACGTGGTGGCCGAGGTCATCGGGGACGGCGTGCACCTCGCGGACGGTGTGGTGCGCATGGTGTTCGACACCCTCGGCCCCGAGAACCTCGCGCTCATCACCGATGCCATGGCCGCGGCCGGACAGCCCGACGGCCGCTACCAGCTCGGTAGCCTGGATGTCGTGGTGCGGGACGGTGTCTCGCGCCTCTACGACCCGAACGGCGAGGGCGCCATCGCGGGCGGCACCTCATCGGCGTCGGACGTCCTGCGGCACACCGTCTTCGCCTCCGGTGTGGACCTCACCGCGGCGGCCACCGCGGCCGCCGCCACCCCCGCCCGCCTGCTCGGGCTCACCGACCGCGTCGGCGCGCTCCAGCCCGGCATGCAGGCGGATCTGCTCGTGACCGACCACCACCTGAACCCTCTGACCGTGTACAAGGATGGAACGCAATGGAACTCGTGATCACCGAGAGCGCGGCCGACGCCGGGGTACTGGCGGGCCGCATCATGGCCGACCATGTCCGCCGGGGCGCCCGCGCCATCGGTCTGGCCACCGGTTCCTCCCCGCTCGGGGCCTATCGCGAACTCATCCGCCAGCATCGCGACGAGGGCCTGAGCTTCGCCGCGGTGCGGACTTTCAACCTCGACGAGTACATCGGGCTGCCGCCGGCCCATCCCCAGTCCTACAGCCGGTTCATCCGCGACGAGTTCACCTCCCACGTCGACCTGCTCGACGCGAACGTCCACGGTCCCGACGGCAATGCCGCCGATATCCCCGCCGCCGCAGCCGAATACGAGCGCGCCATCGCCGACAGCGGCCCCATCGCGGTTCAGATCCTCGGTATCGGGGCCAACGGCCACCTGGGCTTCAACGAACCCGGTTCTTCGCTGCGCTCGCGCACCCGCGTCAAAACCCTCACTCCCACCACCCGTGAGGACAATGCCCGCTTCTTCGACGACGACCTCTCCCAGGTCCCCACCCACGTCATCACCCAGGGTCTGGGAACCATCGGCGACGCCGAGCATCTCGTCATGATCGCCACCGGATCCGGCAAGGCCGACGCCGTCGCCGCGGCGGTCGAGGGCCCGGTCTCGGCCTTCTGTCCCGCCTCCATCCTCCAGATGCACCCGCACGTCACGGTGCTCGTCGACCCGGACGCCGCCGCCGGCCTCCAAGCCGTCGACTACTACCGCTTCGCGGTCGCGAACAAACCCAGCTGGCAGAGCTTCTGAGCCGAAGACACGACTCCGGCCGAGTTCCCGGGCGTCGAGCACCTCGTCGTTCGCGGAGCGGAAGCAGGTCGGGGAACCGGTCTCCGGCAGCTCGGGTGAAACAGGCTCAGCGCCCTCCTGCGGACGCTGCGACCGCGCGGCCGCCGTACTGCTCGCCGATTCGCACGCGGATTCCCGCCTCCCGCAGACGGGTCGCCGACAGCCCGAACGTGGTGCGGAACCGGTCGGCAAGGTGAGAGGGGCTCGCGAACCCGGATTCGACCGCGGCGGTGGTGAGATCCCGCCCCTCGCCGATCAACGTCGCCGCGTGCATCATCCTGACCCACAATCGATAGCGCCGCAGGCTCGTCCCCGCCTCCTGCCGAAACAGGTGCAGGAAGCGGGATTCCGACAGCCCGACCCGCATCGCCAGCTCGCGAGCGGACAGTGATCCGGCCGGATCCCCGAGCATCCATCGCGTCACATCGGCTATGCGGGAATCGATTCCGCGCCGGTCTGCCGGTGCGGCCAGATCGATCCAGTCACTCGCGGCCGCCGAGAATTCGGAGGATCGATCGATCTCGGCTGCTGTCGTGCGCGCGGCACGGACCGCATCGTCCCCGCGGGCCGTGCGCTCACCGAACGACGGTGCGTCATCGAGGGACTCGACGTCCAGCAGCGCGTTGCCGCGCACCCGCAGGGTCTCCTCGGCGGTGTGCAGCCAGCGTACCGGCCCCTGGTTGTCGGTCATGAGGTCGCCGGCAGCCGATGCCCGGCGCGAGGCCGGGTCCAGATAGCAGAAGATCATCCGGCCACCGGCGCTGATCAGCTGATGCGTGGTGCGCGGGGGAATCAGGGCGGTATGACCGGTGAAGGAGCCGACCCCGGCGACCCGCACCGTGAAGGGCTCGTCCACGCCGACCGCCAGGCACCACACGGACCCGGAATGGGGTCCGAGATCGAGCGATCGTCCGGCGTAGAGTGCGTGCCCGGGCGATAGCCAGACGGTGGGGTAGCAGGTTCGTGGAAGCGCCGATACCGGTTCCTCGGCCACGCTGACCTCCTCGTTCGAATCGACCAGGAGGCAACCCGTTGGCCACTGTCACATCCGTCATCGTCGCCGTGTTCTTTCTCGGCATGGGCGTGTACGCACTCGCATCGCCTGCCGCGATCATGGCACCGTTCGGCATCGGGATGGAAGATCCTCGGGCCAGGTACGAGGTCCGGGCCGTGTACGGCGGGTTCGGCATCGCCATGGCCGGGATCCTCGCGATCGCCGCCACGCACGACGGTGAACTGCGCAGCGGGATCATGGCGACCGTCGGGGTCGCCCTGGGCGGCATGGCGGCGGGCCGGGCCGTCGCGGCGGTGCTCGACCAGCGCGTCGGCTGGTACCCCAACTGGTTCTACTTCGTCGTGGAGGCTGTCGCGGCGGCCGCGCTGCTGCTGACGATGTGACCGAGACGGCCCGGCGGCGAGGGGGTGCGCCGGGCCGAGTCTCGGGGCCCTGCTGACGAGCTGTGCCCGGGCGACTACCGATCCGGGACGTTGCGCTCGAGATCCGCGAGCCACGCCGCGGCCGAGGCGTCGCTGGGTGCACGCCAGTCGCCGCGTGGAGACAGCGAGCCACCGGACCCGACCTTCGGCGCATTGGGCAGCGTCGAGCGCTTGAACTGGCTGGTCTGGATGAACCGGCGCAGGAACACCGCCATCCACCGCTTGATCGCGGGCAGATCGTATTCGTTGCGCTGATCGGCCGACACCAGATCCGGCCACTGCCCCCGGGTGCGATCCCCCCAGGCGTGCTGCGCGAGAAACGCTGTGCGACTGGGTCGTTCGCCGAATCGCAGCAGGTGATACAGATGAAAGTCCTGCAGTTCGTAGGGTCCGATGGTGGCCTCGGAACTCTGCGCGGGCGCGTCGCCGTCGCCGGGAACCAGCTCGGGGGAGATCTCGGTCGCCAGCACCGAGCGCAGCACCTCGCTCGCGTCCGCGCCCAGATTCTCGGTCTCGATACTCCAGGCGACCAGGTATTTGATCAGCGTCTTGGGCACCGAGGCGTTCACGCTGTAGTGCGCCATGTGATCGCCCACGCCGAAAGTGCACCAGCCCAGGGCGAGTTCGCTGAGATCGCCCGTTCCGAGCACCAGTGCGTCGTGCATGTTCGCCAGCCGGAACAGATGCGAGGTGCGCTCCCCGGCCTGCACGTTCTCGTACGTGACGTCGTACTGCGGAACACCTTCCGCGGCTGGGTGTTTCAGATCTCGCAGCATCTGAGTGGCCGAGGGCCGAATATCGATCTCGTGCGCGCTCGCGCCGACCGCTCGCATCAGCCGGCGAGCGTCCTCGAGCGTGCGCGAGCTGGTCGCGAACCCGGGCATGGTGTACGCCAGCACATTCGAGCGCGGCAGCCCGAGTCGATCCATGGTCTTGGCCGCCACGATCAGCGCCACCGTCGAGTCCAGCCCGCCGGACACCCCGATCACCACCCGCTGCGAACCGGCGGCGGTCAAGCGCGTGCTGAGCCCTTCGACCTGGATCCGGTGCACCTCCGCGCACCGCTCGTTGCGACTGCGCGGGTCGGCGGGAACATAGGGGAAGCGCGGGATCTCACGTCGCAGCGGCACCACGCCGCCGGGCACCGGCGCCTCGAGCTCGATCCGCCGGAACCGTGCGAGCCGGTCCCGGAAGTCGTGCACGGTATCGGCGAAGCTCGTGGTCCGCAGCCGATCCGCGGCCAGCCGGCGCAGGTCGATATCGGCGGTGATCAATTGCGCGTGTTCGGCGAACCGCTCACCCTCGGCGAGCAGATCGCCGTTCTCGCAGACCAGCGCCTGCCCGTCCCAGGCCATATCCGTGGTGGACTCGCCGTGTCCCGCAGCCGAATACAGATACGCGGCCAGATACCGCGCCGAGTGCGACGTGCACAGATCGCGCCGATAGTCGGCCTTCCCGACGACGATATTGCTCGCCGACAGATTCACCAGCACCGTCGCACCGGCCAGTGCCGCGAACCCGCTGGGCGGCAGGGGGACCCACCCGTCCTCGCAGATCTCCAGGTGAAAGACGAACTCGTCGAGATTCGTCGCCGTGAACAGCAGATCCGCACCGAACGGCACCCGCTGTCCCGCGATCGCCACGTGATCGTCCAACGCCTCCCGCGCCGCGGCGAACTGGCGCTTCTCGTAGAACTCCCGGTAGTTGGGCAGATAACTCTTCGGCGCGGCCCCGAGCACCCGCCCCTGATGAATCACGATCCCGCAGTTGAACAATCGCCCCTGGGCGCGAACCGGAGCGCCCACCACCAGGATCGTCTCGAGCTCGACGCTCTCGGCGACGATCCGCTCGAGCGCCTCGCGCACCGCCGCGTCCAGCGCGTCCTGCTGGAACAGATCATCGGCGGTGTAGCTCGAGAGTCCGAGCTCGGGGAACACCGTCAGCGCCACGCCGTCCGCCGCTGCCCGCCGCGCCAGAATCAGCGTCTGCTCGGCATTGAACTCCGGATCCGCCACGCGCACCGGCGGCACCGCCACCGCGACCCGGGTGAATCCGTGCCGATACAGCGATCCGAACGGCAATTCCTGCGGCACAGCCGACCCCTTCCACCGAGGTGATCATGGTCGTTCGCAATCTACGACACCACCGGCAACCGGGCGGACCCGGCCACGCCGGGCGCGCCCGGACCGATCCGCCACGTGTGATCTCGAGGCGCAGATCCAGCATGTTGATCACGAGTTGCCGATAATGACCCATATGGCCGAGCGAAAAGCAAGTCGGACAGCGGTGCTGGTATGCCAGGGCCGGGCGGCGGCGAACGAACGCCTGGCGGTGGGGCGGTTCTCCGATCGGGTGGCGGTGCACCTGCTGACCGCCGCCGAGCGCGTGCCGGTGGAGCACGTGCGCGCCGCGCGCAAGCCCTCGGGATTCGGCGAACAGCTGGAATACGAATTGCTCACCGCGACATCGGAAGTGATGGCCACCCGCACCGTCATGATCGACGACGCGGTCCGCGACGCGGCCCACCCTCAGCTGGTCATCCTGGGCGCGGGTCTCGATGCCCGCGCCTGGCGCATGCCCGAACTCTCCGGCACCGCGGTCTTCGAGGTGGACCATCCCGCCTCCCAGCAGGAGAAACGCGAGCGCTTGACCAATCTCGCGCCCAAGGCCGCATCGGTCCGCTTCGTCCCGGTCGACTTCGCGGTGGACTCCCTGGCAGAGGCTCTCGCCGAGGCGGGTCACGACCCGGACCACCCCACCACCTGGATCTGGGAGGGCGTCGTGCCCTACCTGACCCCCGAGGAGGTCGCCGACACCGTCTCGAAGGTCGCGCGGCTCTCGGCGCCGGGCAGCCGCCTCGTCATCACCTATGGAACCCCTTCCCGCACAGCCAGTCTCGGGAGAAAGACCGTCGAGGCCCTACTAGCCCTGGCTCGGCATCCCAATCCGATGGCCGCCGAGCCGAACCGCTCGACCTGGCGACCCGCGCAGTGGCAGGCTCTGCTGTCGGGCAACGGCTTCGGTATCACCGACGACCGCGATCTGCTCACCGTCGCTCGCGACCTGGAGGTCCCCAGCTCCCAGGGCAAATCCCTCGCCGTCGGACGGGTCCTGGTCGCCGATCGCGACTGACCCCGATGTTCCGCCGAGCCGGCTCGTTCACCGGCAGTCGGGGCGCGGCTACGCGGGTTGGCCGACCGGCTCGTCCACGGTCGCGGGGACCGGTTCTCGGGTGCGCAACGAGGCCCACAGGGCAGCGGTGGCGGCGGTGCAGGCGGCAGCGCCACCGACGTGCACCGCGACGAGCGCGCCGGGCACATCGGTGAAGTACTGGACCAGGCCGACCAGAGCCTGGCTGCAGACCAGGGCGATGAGCACGATCACGCGGGCGCGGATGGCGCGGTTCATGCCGACGGCGGCCAGCCCGCAGGCCAGGCCGACCAGCAGTGCCAGGTAGGCGACCAGCAATTCGGCGTGCAGGTGGACCAGGGTGACGATCTCGACCTGCAGGCGCTCGACCGGCTTCTCGATGCTCTTGTCACCCGCGTGCGGACCGGCTCCGGTGACGAGGGTGCCCGCGATCAGCGTGCCCATGAGGGCGACAGCGCTCAGGATGGTCAGCAGCCGTAGGGGTTTGGGCACCTGAACGGTGTCGACGCCGTCGTCGGGCTCGCTGATCTTCGCGTACATCAGCACGGCCAGCCAGACCATCACCATCGAGGCGAGCAGGTGCACCGCGACGGTCCACCACAGCAGGCCGCTGCGCACGGTGATGCCGCCGATGACGGCCTGCACCACGGTGCCGCCGGGCATCAGCCAGGCGTAGAGGAGCACCTGGCGTCGCCGCCGTGCCCGGGTCACCGCGAGCACGATCGCCGCAGCGGCCAGGGTGACCACGAATGTCAGCATGCGATTGCTGAACTCGACGATCTGATGCAGCACCGGCACCTCGGCCACGGCCGTCGGCACGAAGCTGCCGGGGAAGCACTGCGGCCAGGTGGGGCAGCCGAGGCCCGAGGCGGTGACCCGCACGACGGCACCCGTGACCGAGATGCCGGCCTGGGTCAGAATCACCACGAATGCGATCAGTCGCTGCACCCGCAGTGAAGGCATCGGGAACAGATCGGCAAGTCGCTGGAAGGCGCGAGACAGCACGCACAGATGGTAGCGGGAGGGTATTCCGCCCGATGAACCGCCCTACTACAAAGCGTCGTGGGCGACTTCGGCTTTCGATGCGGCGGCACCGGTGCCGCGGCGCGCGGGGCCGGGGATTCGGTGTCCGCGCCCGGCGTCACCCGAGCTCGGAAACACTGATTTGAGAGTTTCCACGGATTCTCCCGCGATCTCGCGGGGAAAAGCTTCATGGGTGCTTCAATGACACGCTTGAACCCATGAGTATCGACGAGATCATCGAGTACATCGAGACGATGGGCGCAGTTCTGACCCTGCGGCCGGGCCCCGAGGACGGCTCGCCCGAGATCGCCTGGGGTGACGTCTTCTTCTACTACGCCCCGGACGGGCGGGTTCCCACCGCGACACAGCCCTTCGCGACGATCGTCACCAAGGACTACCCCGACGACACGACCTCACGCCTGGACCGTCCCGGTGCCTTCCGCCTGAACGTCAGTGCCGGAACGGAGGCCTACACACGGTGGATCGGGCACTCGCCCCGAGACGCCGCCGACCAGGACGCGAGTGTCGCGGACGTCCTGCTCCCGCACCCGGTCTATCGCAGCGCCGCCTGGCTCTCGGTGGTGAACCCGGCCGCCCGAACCGACTCCCCGATCAGGCAACTTCTGGGCGAGGCTCACGCCCGCGCCCGGCGGCGCTACGACCGCCGGGTCGAATCGCACTGAGACGCAAGTGATTCCGTTGCCCTAGACCAGTCCGGTGGCGTCGAAGACCCACGACATGTCCGCCGTCGCGAAGTCCGTGAGCCAGGACGCGGGCGCATGGGCCGATAGTGCGCTCATATCCCAGTAGTCCTTCCAGAGCGTGATCTTCCCGTCCCGGACCCGGTGGACGGTCACGAACTTCAGAACGGCGGATTCGCCGCTGTCCCAATGCCATTCCTCGTGATGCTCGTACATCACATCGGCGCCGTTGTCGAGAATCAGCCCGTCGAAATTCTGGTAGGAGGCCAGCGGCCCCAACCCGATGCGCAACCGCTTGACGATGTCCTCGGGTCCGCGTGCCGCGGCCGCCGGTCCCACCGGCATATCGAGATAGATGCAGTCCTGCGCCAGGTAGTCCCCGACCGAATCCCAGTCCCGCCGCGACAGTGCCCGCCACATGCCGAGTACCGGTTCGATGACCGGGTTGTCCTGTATTTCCTGATCGGCAACCATCGACGATCACACCCTTCCAGGCGGAGGAGACCCGCTCAGCCACCACGGCCGGTGGCGGACGCGATCTCGACCTCGACCCTCCAGAGACCACGGCGCCGCCCCTGCCCGGAACGATCAGTCCCGAAGGGCGGCACTCGCTCTCCGGCCGTGTGGCGGCGTGGCGTCAGTCGAATCGGAAGAAGCGCGTCGCCAGGTACCCGCTGACGCTCGCCCACGCCCCCAGCACCGCGATGCCGTACCAGTCGATGCTGGTGCGCAGCGCCTGGTCGAGACATTCGGCCAGCGCGCCGGAGGGAATGACGCGGGCGATGATGTCGACCGCGCCGGGCAGGTCGTCCACCATGACGAGACTGGCGGTGCCGAGCATGACGAACCACAGGATATTGGCCAGCGCCAGCACGATCTCGGCTTTGAGTGTGCCGCCGAGCAACAGGCCGAGCGCACCGAAAGTGACTGTGCCCAGCGCGATCACGAGCGCGCCGAGCGCGAGCCCGGTGAGCGAGGGTCGCCAGCCGAGCGCGAATCCGATGCCGCCCAGCAGGATCGACTGCAGCGCCACCACGATCAGCACCGCCGTGCATTTGCCCGCGACGATGCCCCAGCGGGGGAGCGGTGTCGCACCGAGGCGCTTCAGAGCTCCGTAGCGACGATCGAATCCGACGGCGATGGCCTGGCCGGTGAACGCGGTGGACATGACCGCCACCATCATCACCGCCGGAACCACGCGATCCACGCGATGGTCGCCGAGCCCGGTGATCGGCAGCAGGGTGAGCCCGATCAGCAGCGTGATCGGAATGAACATGGTCAGCAGCAGCTGTTCCCCGTTGCGCAGCAACAGGATCAGCTCGAGCCGGGTCTGCGCGGTCAGCATCCTGGCCCGGGTGGTGGGCTTCGGCGCGGGCGTGAAGGTGCCGGGCGCGAAACGGTTGGCGGTCTCGGTCATCCCCGAAGCTCCTTGCCGGTCAGTTCGAGGAAGACGTCTTCCAGCCGGCGCTGGTCGATGCGAATATCACTGGGCAGCACGTCGATTCGCGCGCACCAGGAGGCGACGGTGGAGAGCACCTGCGGTGTGATGTCACCCTGCAGCAGGTAGGAGCCGGGCGTGGTCTCGGTGGGGCTGAACCCTTCCGGCAGAGCTGCTTCCAGCAGCGTCAGATCGAGATTCGGTGGCGCGGTGAAGTTCAGCCGGCCCTCGGCGCCGTGCGAGGTGACCTCGGTGGGCGTGCCCTGTGCGACGATCCGCCCGTGGTCGATGATGACCAGCTGATCCGCGAGCTGCTCGGCCTCGTCCATCAGATGCGTGGTCAGCAGCACGCTGACCCCGTCGCGCCGCAGGGCGTCGATGAGTTCCCACACCAGATGCCGCGCCTGCGCGTCCAATCCGGCGGTCGGCTCGTCCAGGAACACGATCTCCGGCCGCCCGACCAGCGCGCACGCCAGCGCGAGCCGCTGCTGCTGCCCGCCCGAGAGCCGTCGATACGGGGTGCGGCGCGCTTCGCGCAGACCGAGCGTGTCCAGCAGCCAGTTCGGATCGATCGGATCCGCGGAGTAGGAGGCGACCAGATCCAGCATCTCCCCGGCCCGCGACCCCGGATACGCGCCGCCGCCCTGCAGCATGACGCCGATCCGCGCGCGCAACTGCTCGGAGTCCGCGATCGGATCCAGGCCCAGCACCCGCACGGTTCCGGCATCGGGGGTGACGAAGCCCTCGCACATCTCGGTGGTGGTGGTCTTGCCCGCGCCGTTGGGTCCGAGCAGCGCGAGCACCTGCGCGCGCTCGAGTTCGAAACTGATGCCGTCGACCGCGGTGATGTCGCCGTACCGTTTCACGACGCCATCGACGTGTACGGCGGGTCCGGAAGCTGCGGTCACGAAGAGACACCGTAAGGCGTGGGCTGCTGTGACCGAGCCGACACCCCCGGCTGATTGCGCCACGGCAGCACATTGCGGGTCAGGAAAATCAACAGCACCGCGACGATGACGACCGCGATCGCCGACTCCACGATCTGGAACACGTAGAAGTCCGCGCCGCGCGGCATCAGGATCACGCTCACCACCGCCGAGAACGCCACCGCGGGCACCCGGAACGCGGGCCGGTTCGCCCATGCCGCCAGCGGCACGATGGCCCACAGCAGATACCAGGGCTGCACCACCGGGAACAGCAGCACGATCGCGCCGAGCGACACGCCCATCGCGCCGATCGGATGCAGGCGTCCGGTCCAGGCGGCGACCAGCATGCGCAGCGTCACGAATCCCGCGATGGTGGCGGCGATCGGGCGGGTGATGCCCAGCAGTGCGGTGGTGTGATCGCCCAGGCCCAGCAGCACACCGCCGAATCCGGCGATGATGCCGAGCGCGGTCGGCACCGACATCCAGCTGCGCACCGTGGTGGCCGCGCCGAGGGTGTCGGTCCAGCCGAAGCCGAGCCCGCTGGCGGTGCTCACGAACAGGGTGGTGACCGCCGCTATCGCCCCGAGCATCGCGCCCGCGAGCAGGACGGTCCGCAATCCACCGCCCCAGCGTTTGGCCAGGCCCATGGTCACGAAGCCGAGCGCGATGATCGAGGTGATCTTGATAGATGAGGACAGCGTGATCACGACCGTGCCGAAAACCAACAGCGCCCAGGCTTTCCGATCGAACGACAGCGTCCCGTCGACCCGCGGGGCCTCGATCGCCCGCATGCAGAATTCCAGTCCCGCCAGCATGAGCCCGAGCATGAGCGCGTCATTGTGCACGCCGCCGACCAGGTGGAACAGCACCAGCGGATTGGCCGCGCCCAGCCACAGCGCGCTCACCGGGGCCACGCCGCAGCGCACCGACAGTCGCGGCAGCGCCCAGACGATCAGGGCCACGCCGGCCAGCGCCAGCAGCCGGTGCATCCATACCCCGGCGATGATGTTGTCGCCGGTCAGTTCCGCGATGCCGCGGCCCATCCAGAGAAACAGCGGACCATAGGGGGCGGGCGTCTCGCGCCAGATGTTCGGCACGTTGTTGGTCAGCACATTGTTGAGCCCGAGACCGTCGGCCGGGCCGACCGCGTACGGATCCAGGCCGCGCGCGGCGATCTCACTCTGCGCCAGATACGAATACACGTCGTTGCTGAACATCGGCGGCGCGACGCTGAGCGGAATGATCCACAGCAGCAGCGTGCGATCGAGCTGCGAGCGCGTCAGCCGGTGTCGCGGATTGCCGCCCCATCCGCCGATCGCGAACCGCCCCAGCAGCAGCCACGCCATCACCACCAGAACGGTGCCGATCATGCACATGGCCAGCGTCGAGGTGTGCGCGCGAGCGAAGAAACCCAGCACCCGCATTCCGGAGGTCGGATTCTGATGCACCGGCTGCGCGCCGACTCCGAGCGCCGCGATCGCCATGATCACCGCGCCGGTCGCGCCCAGCAGCCGGATCCGCATCAGCTGCAGGGTTTCTCGCCGATCCAGTCCCGGCACATCGGTTTCGGTGCTGTGCAGGACGGCGATCGTGTGGTCCGCGGCAGGCACGTCCAGTCCGAGTGCCCGGCGTCCGATCTCGATTACTCGGCGCCGCGCGCCCGCCACTACCGCCACGTTCGCAGAGCCTAGTCGGGCGTGGACCCCTCGACTCGGAGCGCATGGCTGATTCCGGCGGATTGCGTATCCCCCGCGACAGGGGGCTTCCGTCGAGTACGGCATACCCGCAGTACACAGCCGTGCGGTGGAGGTGGACGGCCGTGCGTCGGCGCAGGTGGACGGCTGCGCGTCGGCGCGGGGGACGGTGGTGCGGTGTAGAGGAGTACACCGCCGTGCGGCTGTGCGCGGCAGGGCGGGTCGGTCGGCCTCTGTTCACAGCCTCTGTTCACAGCCTCTGTTCACAGCCTCTGTTCACGACGATCGTCTCGCGTTCGTGCGAGCATGGCAGGGTGCTGCTCCGCATCGAAGGCCGTCACCTCCCCGGCCTGAATTGCCCGCCGTCGCCGACCTTCCCCGGCTACTCGAACATCCACATCGCCGTGCAACGCAAGGATCGCCCGCAGGAGCTGCTCGATCTGCAACCCGGTGACGCTCCGCAGGTGAGCTGGACGCTGGAAGCCGAACCCGCGGATACGTCCGCCGGAATCGTGCTGCGTGGGCCGTACATCCAATCCCGGGGCGGGCCGTTCGTCTATCTGAACTGGGGCGAACTCGCCGCCGACACCACGTTCACCATGTTCCGCCGCGCCAAACTGTGGCTGGACGCGATCGAGCCGGCGACGATGGCGGCGGCCCTGGACGTGGGCACCTTGATCGCCCGGCTCGACCTGACCGACGCCGAAGGCGAGCCGGTATGCGCCAGTGTCCGCCCGCCCCGCCTGGAGCTGAGCGTTCCGCAGTCCTGAGGGAGGCGAATGCCGCGTCGCCGCACCCGAATCGCTTCGCCGTCGTTACAGTCGGAGAGATGGGCCTGGAGTATTCGAGTGTCGTAGCCGCTCCTCGACAGGAAGTCTTCGATTGGTTCGCGCGGCCCGGTGCGTTCGCGCGCCTGACGCCGCCGTGGCAACCGGTCCGGCTCGCCGCCGAGGCGGAGTCGCTGGCGGACGGCACCGCCGTGCTCGAGCTGCCGGGTGGCTTGCGGTGGGTCGCGGAACACGAGTCCGGATCGTTCGCGCCGCCGAGCCGCTTCGTGGACCGGATCGGCGGCGGTGGCGGCCTGGCCGCACTGCCGGTGCGAACCCTGGTGCGCTGGCGGCACATTCACGATTTCGAGGCGGTCGACGCCACCCACACCGAGGTCATCGACAAGGTCGACACGATGGTCCCGGCCGCCCTGCTGCGGCCGATGTTCGAATACCGGCACCGTCAGCTCGCCGACGATCTGCGCGCGCACCGGCTCGCTGCCGCAGCGGGATTCGGCCCCGTGACCATCGCGATCACCGGGGCTTCCGGCCTGGTGGGGTCGGCGCTGACGGCATTGCTGACCACCGGCGGCCATCGCGTGATCAAGCTGGTGCGGCACACGCCCGCGGACGACACCGAACGCCGATGGGATCCCGTCGATCCCGATCCCGCCCTGCTCGACGGCGTCGACGCCGTGATCCATCTGGCGGGCGAGTCGATCGCGGGCCGCTTCACCGATGATCACCGTCGAGCCGTCCGGGAGAGCCGCATCGGCCCGACCCGCAGGCTGGCCCAGCTCATCGCCGCCGATCCGGCCCGGCAGCGAACTCTGGTGTGCGCCTCCGCGATCGGCTACTACGGCCCCGACCGTGCCGACGAGCTGCTCACCGAGGACAGCGATCGTGGCGACGGCTTCCTCGCCGACGTGGTCGCCGACTGGGAAGCCGCCACCGCACCCGCCGCCGAGGCCGGAGCCCGGGTCGTGAATGTCCGCACCGGACTCGTGCAATCCCCGCGCGGCGGCACCCTGCGCCTGATGCGCCCGCTGTTCACGGCCGGACTCGGCGGCAAACTCGGCAGCGGCGAGCAATGGCAATCCTGGATCGGGATAGACGATCTGATCGACATCTACCACCGCGCGCTGTGGGATCGATCCCTGTCCGGACCGATCAACGCCGTGGCCCCGAATCCGGTGACCAACGCCGACTACACCCGGGTGCTCGCGCATGTGCTGCACCGCCCGGCCGTACTTCCGGTGCCGAGCTTCGGCCCACGCCTGCTGCTCGGCGCGCAGGGCGTGCGGGAATTGGCTCTGGCCAGTCAGCGTGTCGACCCCGCCGTCCTGGCCGAAGCCGGACATCGCTTCCGATTCCCGGACCTGGAAGGGGCCCTGCGTCACATCCTGGGCCGCTGAGAATCGTTGCCCGGCACGCGGTGTCGCCCGCGTCGCGATATCGCCGCCCGACGGTCCCGGACGCGCAGCCGTCATGCCGCCCGGGCCACGCGGTCGTGGCCCGGGCGGCTTCTCCGCTAACGCTGACCGAGACCGGAGATCCGGCCGCTTCCGATCCGCGCGAAGGTGCTCTCCGGGCTGACCGTGACGATGTCGGCCCGTCGTACCAATTCCGATGGCACGCTGTTGCTCTGGAAGTGGGCGGTGCTCGGCACCACGACCGCGTCGATCGCGAGTCGGTTCACCATCACCAATAATCGGTGCTCCGGGCGGTCGGTATGCGGCCCGAAAACCACCGTCTTGCGTAACTCGTATCCCAAACGTGCCGCGAGACTTCGAATCTGAGCCTCGTCCCAGGCTTGCCGGGTCCCTGATATGTCGTGGCGGAGGTATCCGATAGCACTCGGTCTCGTCGTCATCCCGCCCCCTTTCTGCTCTCGGTTAGAGCGTGGCTAATCCGTACTCGCGAACCCAGCCACGAAACCGCAACAGAGGTAATACGCTTCCGATACGCAGCGTTGCAGCAGGGACCGGGGATAGCGATGATCGTGAGCAAATGGACTGGGAAGGAAGTCCGTGCGTTGCGCACCGCGGCTTTGCGGATGACTCAGGAGTCCTTCGCCGAGGCTGTCGGATTCGTCGCACCCACCGTCCGCAAATGGGAGCGGGCCACCGTGACCCGCCCCGTCGCCGGTGGATCGGCCGCAGCGCTGGACACCATGCTGACCCGGCTGAACGAGCCTGAGCGAGAACGCTTCCGGACCGCGCTCGATGCGACGGCGACCTCGGCCGAGCCGGCCCCCGCCCCGGCCCTCCCGGGCGCATCCCCGCTCGGTGTCCACCCGTGGGAAGTCGAAGACGACGTGAACCGGAGAGATTTCGCGATTCTGCTGGGCTCGGCGCTCCTGGCCCCGGCGCTGGTGACCGATACGGCGCACCTCGGGGTGAGCGATGCGAATCGTCTGGCCGCCGGCGTGATCGAACTCGCGCGGCAGGAACAGCGCGTCGGCGGCGCGACCCTCGTGCAGATCGCCATCGCCACCCTCGAACGCGCGAAAACCCTGCTCAATACCTGTGCTTTCGACGAACGCTCCGGCCAGGCGTTCATGAGCGCCGCCGGAAATCTCGCGGTGCTGGCCGGCTGGGTCGCCTACGACGCCGACAAGCACGAGCTCGCCCGCCACTGCTACGCCGACGCGTTCGCACTCGCCAATCAGGCCGACGACACCGCACTGACCGTGCACGCCTGCGTGAACGCGGCCCTGCAGTACGCCTCGCTCGGCCGCAAGGGTCTGGCCAATCCGCATATGGCACTGGTCATGACGTCCCGGGCGCGCGACCTCGTGCGCGGCGCCCCGCCGGGGCGTATCCACGCCCTGATCGCCACCCGTGAGGCGCAGGCGTACGGAGTGCTCGGCGATCGCGCCGGATTCCGCCGCGCGATCGCCACCGCGTGGCGTGAACTGGACTTCGCCGCTGCGAGCGAACCACTCGAATCCTGTCCGCAGTGGCTGGGATTCGTCACCCCGACCGAGGTGCGCTTCCACGAGGCGCTGGGTTTCGGCGACCTCGGTGAGCACTCGACCGCGGTCGCACTGGCCGCGCAGGTCGCCACCGAGCAGTCCGGCGCGCGCAATGCGGCGAACTACCGAGCCTGGTGGGCCACCGCCCTCGCGCGACTCGGCGATCTGCCGACCGCCACCGCGGAGGGCTTGGCCGTGCTGGCCGAGTTGGAGTCGCATTCCATCGCCTCGCCGCGCACCCTGCGCGTGCTGTTGCCCGTTCGCCACGCCGTCGGCGACGAAGCAGGTGATTTCGCAACCAGGTACGACGGCATTGCTCGACAGAAAGTCAGTGCGTGATGACCGCTAGCGATCTGCCCGAAAAACTGGAGTTCCACCGCTATTCGGCGCTCGAGGCGCGCCTGCTGCGTGGCGAGGTGGAGGCCGTGTTCCGCAGCTCCTATGCCGAGGCCATCGCCTCGGGGGAGCCCTTCGAATCGCCCGTCGCCTTCATGGCCAGGTTCGAGGCCTACACCTCCGTGAACCGGAGCGCGGGTTTCGAACTGGTGATGGCCCGCCTCGACGGTGAGCCGCTGGGCCAGACGTGGGGGTGGCCGCTACCGCCGAACGCGTCCTGGTGGAACCGATTCCAGCTCGACGAGGGCGATCTGTCGGCGTTCGTCGCCGAGAACGGCTCGCGCACTTTCGCACTCAGCGAGGTGATGGTGACTCTCGCGTTCACCGGCCGCGGACTGGCTCGCGCACTGCACGATACGATCCTCGGCGGCCGGACCGAGGAGCGCGCGACGCTCCTGGTGAACCCGGCCAACGAGCGCGCCTACCGGGCCTATCGGAACTGGGGCTGGCAGCGCGCGGGCACCCTGCGCCCGTCCTGGGAGGACGCCCCGCGCTTCGACGTCCTGATGCGTGACCTACGCTGACCGCCGCTGCCCGAGCGCAAGACGCTGTCCGCCACGGGCATTGACGGCAGCGGCTGCGAGTGTGCATACCGTGCAATGGTTTCGAACCTCGCATCCTCGATTCACAGCCGATTCGGCGCGCTGTTGTCGGACCCTGCTCATACGCTTGAGAGATGGTTTCGGAGTCCAAGCGGCGAATCGAGGTGGCCGCGGCCGGGCTGCTGGCCCGGCACGGCTACCACGGCTTCGGCCTGAAGAAGCTCAGCGAGGCGGCGGGTCTGCCGTACGGGTCGATCTATCACCACTTCCCCGGAGGCAAGGAGGAGATCGCCGTGTCGGCCATCACCGGCACCGGAGTCCTGGTGGGGCACATGATTCGTCAGGCTCCGGGGGACGTGTTCGGCACGGCCGCAGACCTGTTCGACTTCATGGCCGCGAAACTCGCCGAGTCCGACTGGGTGGAGGGCTGCCCGGTGGGAACGCCCGCCCTCGACGGCGGCAGCGACGTCGATCAGGTGCGCACCGCGTGCGTCTCTGCATTCGATGCAATGACAAGGGGTTTCGCGGAGCTGCTCGCCGAAATCGGTCTGCCGCCGGGGGAGTCGCACGAGCTGGCCACCACGGTGGTCGCGGCATACGAGGGCGCGACTGTGCTGGCGCGGGTGCGCCGCTCCGACGAACCGCTGCACACCGTCTCGGCCGCCATGGCCCGCCTGATCCGAATGAGCCTGGCCGGGGTCGCGGATCTCGAAGTGAATTCTCCCTAGGGACGCGGCAGACCGCCGACAAACTCGCAGCTATCGGCTACAGTCCGAACGTGGCCCCGTGGCCACGATCTTCCGCAGTACGCATGCTCGATTCCGCAGTCCGCAGGTGCTGGAACGGAGAGACATGGGCCGGAACTCGGTGGCCAGCCAACTGGTCGAGGTACTCGTCGCTGCCGGAGTGGAGCGGGTGTACGGCCTGGTCGGAGACAGTCTCAATCCGTTCGTCGACGCATTGCGGCGCACCGGCGGCATCGAGTGGGTGCACTGCCACAACGAGGAGAGCGCCGCCTTCGCCGCGGGAGCGGAATCGCTTCTGACGGGCAAACTCGCGGTCTGCGCCGCCAGCTGCGGCCCCGGCAACACCCATCTGATCCAGGGCCTTTTCGACGCTCACCGCAACGGCGCTTCGGTGCTGGCTATCGCCTCGCACATTCCCAGCCGGGAGATCGGCACCGGGTTCTTCCAGGAGACGCATCCGGAGCGACTGTTCGTCGAATGCAGTCACTTCTGCGAACTGATCAGCACGCCCGAGCAGATGCCCAGGCTGGCCTACATCGCCATGCAGACCGCACTGGGCGCACGCGGCGTCTCGGTGCTGGTGCTGCCGGGCGACGTGCTGCACGAGGACGCCGAAAACCGCGGCTGGCGTTCGGATCTGGTGGCCGGGTCCGCGACCGCGGTTCCACCCGCACCGCAGGTGGACCGGCTCGCCGAGGCGATCAACGACGCCGAGACGGTGACCCTGTTCGCCGGTGCGGGCGTGCGCGGCGCCCACCTCGAGGTCATGGAACTCGCCGCCAAACTCCACGCCCCGGTCGGGCACGCGCTCGGCGGCAAGGAGTGGATCCAGTTCGACAATCCGTACGACGTCGGCATGAGCGGGCTGCTGGGCTACGGCGCGGCCTACGAGGCGATGAACGAGGCCGACCTGCTGATCATGCTCGGCACCGACTTCCCGTACGACACCTTCCTGCCCCGGAACGGGCGCATCGCGCAGATCGATCGCGACCCCTCGCGCATCGGCCGCCGCGCGGCCATCGACATCGCGGTGCACGGTGACGTCGCCGCGACCATCGCCGATCTGCTTCCGCTGGTGCAGCAGAAGCCGAATCGCGCGTTCCTGGACGACATGCTGCGCCGGCACCTGTCCTCGCTGGAGAACGTGGTGGACGCCTACACCCACGACATCGACCACCACACTCCCATCCATCCGGAGTACGTCGCGGCCGTGCTGGACGAGATCGCCGCGGACGACGCCGTCTTCACCGTCGACACCGGCATGTGCAACGTCTGGGCGGCGCGCTATCTGAGCCCCAACGGCCGCCGCCGCATCATCGGCTCGTGGCGGCACGGCACCATGGCCAACGCGCTGCCGCACGCCATCGGCGCGCAGTCCGCTTTCCCCGGCCGCCAAGTGATTTCGCTGTCCGGTGACGGCGGTCTGGCCATGCTCATGGGCGAGCTCCTGACCGTGTGGCGGCATCGTCTTCCGGTCAAGATCGTGGTGTTCAACAATTCCTCGCTCGGCATGGTGAAACTCGAGATGCTCGTGGACGGCCTGCCCGACTACGGCACCGACCACGAGCCGGTGAACTACGCCGATATCGCCGCGGCCGTTGGCATCGCCTCGTTCCGGGTCACCGATCCCACGAAAGTCCGTGCGGCGCTGAGCGATGCGTTCGCCGAGCCCGGCCCCGCCCTGATCGACGTCGTCACCGATCCCAACGCCCTGTCCCTGCCGCCCAAGCTCGACGCCAGTCAGGTCAAGGGCTTCGCGCTGGCGGCGGGCAAGATCGTCCTGGCCGGCGGGGTGGGCCGCATGGTCGACCTGGCTCGCGCCAACCTCCGCAATATCCCGCGCCCCTGATTCCCTATCGTGTGACGAATGGCTGTCCGACCCATCCTCATCGCCGGTGACCCCCGGCTGAACACCCCGGCCGTCCCCGTCACCGAATTCGACGCCGAATTGGCCGCGTTCGTGCAGGAGCTGTTCGAGACCAATACCGCAGCCCGCGGGGCCGGGCTCGCGGCGAATCAGATCGGTGATCCGCGCGCGGTGTTCGTCTACGACCTGAGCTCCGATGGCACCCGGCACCGCGGCTATGTGGTCAATCCGGTGCTCGAGACCTCCGAGGTGCCCGAGACCATGCCCGACCCGGACTCCGATATGGAGGGCTGCCTGTCGGTGCCGGGGGAGTGGTATCCCACCGGCCGCGCGGACTGGGCCAAGGTCACCGGCGTGGACGTCGAGGGCAAGCCGATCGAGGTCGAGGGCACCGGTTATCTGAGCCGCTGCCTGCAGCACGAGACCGACCATCTGGCCGGTCATCTCTATCTGCACCGCCTGATCGGCCGCAACCAGCGAGCGGCCCGCAAAATGATCAAATCCAACGGCTGGACCGAACCGGGACGATCCTGGCTCCCCGGACAGGACGCCGACCCGTTCCACGACGAGTAGAGATCGGTCCACTGAACGCGTCGAATCGCGCTTTTCGGTACCCGTCGCTTGCGTAATTGGGCGCAGCCCTTCGCACTCGGGAGTGCAGCAGGTCACACTCGGCCGCATCACCGCTGGTCGAGCGAGATTGGTCAGGCAACCCTTACTGGAATGCGGAATGGAATTCCGTCACACTTGTGTTGTGAAAACCGTGGGTTTGCGGAGCTCGGAAGACGGGACCGGTCGCCGAAATGGCGTCCGGGCCGCTGCCGTGTCCGCTCCGGCGGGTGAGGGGCATACCCGGGAAGCCGTCGTCAAGCTGCTGCTGGAGGACGGGCCCATCACCGCTACCGAGATCGGCAAGCGGCTGGGCCTGAGTCCGGCGGGCGTGCGCAGGCACCTGGACGCGCTCATCGAGTCGGGCGAGGCACGTGCCGCCCGGTCCGCGCCATGGCAGCAGAAGGGCCGCGGTCGTCCCGCCAAGCAGTTCCAGTTGACGGCTACCGGTCGCGGCAAACTGGGCCACGCCTACGATGACCTGGCCGGCGCCGCGATGCGTCAGCTGCGCGAGATCGGCGGAGACAAGGCCATCACCGACTTCGCGCGCAAGCGGGTCGCAGCCATCGTGACCGGCATCGGCCGACTCGATCGGCCCGCGCCGGGCGAGGTGACCGACAAGGCGGAGGAGATCGCGGAAGCGTTCACCGATGCCGGGTTCGCCGCGACCACCCGGAAAGTCGGTGCGGGCGTTCAGATCTGCCAGCATCACTGCCCGGTATCGCACGTCGCCGAGGAATTCCCGGAGCTGTGCGCCGCCGAGCTGGAGGCCTTCCGGGAACTGCTCGGCACCCACGTGCAGCGACTGGCCACCATCGCCAACGGCGACTGCGCGTGCACTACCCATGTACCCCTGATTTTGACAGTTCCCTCGAAAGCCCAGCCCTCGAAAGCCGGGCCCTCGAAAGCCCAGCCCGCAAAAACCCCCGTTGCCCAGCCCGCAACGACTTCTACACACGACTCCGGAAGGAGTGCCGAATGACGACGAGCGCCGCGGTGAGCCGCGATACAGAAGCCGCCCAGGTTCCGCTTACCCAGGAAGAGACGATCGCCTCTCTGGGTAACTATGGATACGGCTGGGCCGACAAGGATGTCGCCGGCGCCAGCGCCAAGCGCGGTCTGTCCGAGGAGGTCGTGCGCGATATCTCGGCCAAGAAGAGCGAGCCCGACTGGATGCTCGACTTCCGGCTCAAGGCGCTGCGCATCTTCGACAAGAAGCCGATGCCGAGCTGGGGTTCGGACCTGGACGGCATCCACTTCGACAACATCAAGTACTTCGTGCGCTCGTCGGAGAAGCAGGCCGCCACGTGGGACGACCTGCCCGAGGACATCAAGAACACCTACGACAAGCTGGGCATCCCCGAGGCCGAGAAGCAGCGTCTGGTCTCCGGTGTCGCGGCGCAGTACGAGTCCGAGGTCGTCTACCACTCGATCCGTGAGGATCTCGAGAAGCAGGGCGTCATCTTCCTGGACACCGATACCGCGCTCAAGGAGCACCCGGAGCTGTTCCGGGAGTACTTCGGCTCGGTCATCCCGTCCGGTGACAACAAGTTCTCCGCGCTGAATTCGGCCACCTGGTCCGGCGGTTCGTTCATCTACGTGCCGAAGGGCGTGCACGTGGACATCCCGCTGCAGGCGTACTTCCGCATCAACACCGAGAACATGGGTCAGTTCGAGCGCACCCTGATCATCGTCGACGAGGATGCCTACGTGCATTACGTCGAGGGTTGCACCGCGCCGATCTACTCCTCGGATTCGCTGCACTCCGCGGTTGTCGAGATCATCGTGAAGAAGGGTGGCCGCTGCCGGTACACCACGATTCAGAACTGGTCGAACAACGTCTACAACCTGGTCACCAAGCGGGCCAAGGCCGAGGCGGGCGCGACCATGGAATGGGTCGACGGCAATATCGGTTCCAAGGTCACCATGAAGTACCCGGCCGTGTGGATGACCGGTGAGTACGCCAAGGGCGAGGTGCTCTCCATCGCGTTCGCCGGTGAGGGCCAGCACCAGGACACCGGCGCGAAGATGCTGCACCTGGCGCCGCACACCTCCTCGAACATCATCTCCAAGTCGGTGGCGCGCGGCGGCGGTCGTGCCTCCTACCGTGGCCTGGTTCAGGTGAACAAGGGCGCGTACGGCTCCAAGTCGACCGTGAAGTGCGATGCGCTGCTGGTGGACAACATCTCTCGCTCGGACACCTACCCGTACGTCGACATCCGCGAGGACGACGTGACCATGGGCCACGAGGCGACAGTGTCGAAGGTGTCCGCGGACCAGCTGTTCTACCTGATGAGCCGCGGCCTCACCGAGGACGAGGCCATGGCCATGGTGGTGCGCGGCTTCGTGGAGCCGATCGCCAAGGAACTGCCCATGGAATACGCCCTCGAGCTGAACCGCCTGATCGAGCTGCAAATGGAAGGAGCCGTCGGCTGATGACGGTCGAGAACGTTGTCGCCGCGGCGGAAGCCCGCACGCCGGCCATCAACAAGGGCGAGGTCTTCGCCTCGTTCGACGTGGACGCCTTCGAGGTGCCCTCGGCGCACGACGAGGCGTGGCGGTTCACCCCGCTGCGCCGGCTGCGCGGCCTGCACGACGGCACCGCCGTGCGTGACGGCAGCGCGGTCGTGGAGGTGACCTCCATCGAGGGCATCACCGTCGAGACCGTGGATCGCACCGACGAGCGCCTCGGCGCCGCCGGTACGCCCACCGATCGTGTTGCCGCACAGGCATACTCGGGCTTCGAGCAGGCGACGGTCGTGTCCATCGCGGCGGAAGCCGAAGTGGCCGACGCGGTTACCCTCACGGTCACCGGCCCGGGTGAGGGCAAGACCGCCTACGGGCACACCCAGGTCCGCCTGGGCAAATTCGCCGTCGCCAATGTGGTCATCGACCAGCGCGGCAGCGGAACCTACGCGGAGAACGTCGAATTCATCCTCGGTGACAGCGCCAAGCTGAACGTCATCGTCATCCAGGACTGGGCCGACGATGCCGTGCACGCCACCGCGCACCACGCCAAGCTGGGTCGCGACGCCACGCTGCGCCACACCAACGTCACCCTCGGTGGCGATCTGGTGCGCCTGACCGCGACCGTGCGCTACGACGGTCCCGGCGGTGACGCCGAACTGCTCGGTGTCTACTTCGCCGATGACGGCCAGCACTTCGAACAGCGCCTGCTGATCGATCACGCGGTCCCGAACTGCAAGTCGAACGTGCTCTACAAGGGTGCGCTGCAGGGTGATCCGACCTCGAATCGCGCCGACGCGCGCACCGTGTGGGTGGGCGATGTGCTCATTCGCGCCGCCGCCGAGGGCACCGAGACCTACGAGGCCAACCGCAACCTGGTGCTCACCGACGGCGCGCGCGCCGATTCGGTGCCGAACCTGGAGATCGAGACCGGCGAGATCGTGGGCGCCGGACATGCCTCGGCCACCGGGCGTTTCGACGACGACGAGCAGCTGTTCTACCTGCGCTCGCGCGGTATCACAGAGGAGGTGGCGCGGCGACTGGTCGTGCGCGGCTTCTTCTTCGAGATCATCCAGAAGATCACTGTCCCCGAGGTCCGGGAGCGGCTCGAGGCGGCCATCGAGGCCGAACTCGCCGCTGTGGGCGTATAGCGGCCGTCCACGATCAGCGGCTCCGCCGCCGGCCCGGCCCCCGACACCAACTTTCCCTCCCCCCTGAAGGAATTCGAATTCGATGACCACCCTGGAAATCAAGGACCTGCACGTCGAGGTCGCCAACCCGGACGAGTCCGGCGAGCCCATCAAGATCCTCAAGGGCGTCAACCTGACCGTGAAGTCGGGTGAGACCCACGCGATCATGGGCCCCAACGGCTCGGGCAAGTCGACCCTGTCGTACGCCATCGCCGGTCACCCCAAGTACACGGTGACCTCCGGCTCGATCACCCTCGACGGTGAAGACGTGCTGGAGATGACCGTGGACGAGCGCGCGCGTGCGGGCCTGTTCCTGGCCATGCAGTACCCGGTCGAGGTTCCGGGCGTCTCGGTCTCGAACTTCCTGCGCACCGCCGCCACCGCCGTGCGCGGCGAGGCCCCCAAGCTGCGCACCTGGGTCAAGGAGCTCAAGACCTCCATGGCCGAGCTCGAGATCGAGCCGACCTTCGTGGAGCGCTCGGTGAACGAGGGCTTCTCCGGTGGCGAGAAGAAGCGCCAGGAGATCCTGCAGCTGGGCCTGCTCAAGCCGAAGATCGCCATCCTCGACGAGACCGACTCCGGTCTGGACGTCGACGCGCTGCGCATCGTCTCCGAGGGCGTCAACAAGTACAAGGAGCGGGAGGACGGCGGCATCCTGCTGATCACCCACTACACCCGCATCCTGCGCTACATCGAGCCCGATTTCGTGCACGTGTTCGTGAACGGCCGCATCGTCGCCCAGGGCGGCAAGGAACTGGCCGACGAACTCGACGCGAACGGTTACGTGCGCTTCACCTCCGCCGCCGCTGCTGTTTAGGAGCCCCCGCCCATGACCACTACGGTGCCCGCCCTGGACGTCGCCCGCATCCGGGCCGATTTCCCGATCCTGAGCCGTACCGTGCGAGACGGCAAACCCCTGGTCTACCTCGACTCGGGTGCCACCTCGCAGCGGCCTACGGAGGTGCTGGACGCTGAACACGTCTTCCTGACCCAGCACAACGCGGCGGTGCATCGTGGTGCTCATCAGCTGGCCGAGGAGGCCACCGACGCATACGAGGACGCGCGTGCCGATATCGCCCGCTTCGTGGGCGTGGACGCACGCGAGATCGTGTTCACCAAGAACGCGACCGAATCGCTGAACCTGGTGACCTACTCGTTCTCCGACAGCCGGTTCCCGTACCACGTCGGACCGGGTGACGAGATCGTCGTCACCGAACTCGAGCATCACGCGAATCTCGTTCCGTGGCAGGAACTCGCGCGCCGCACGGGTGCGACGCTCAAGTGGTACGGCATCACCGATGACGGGCGGATCGATCTCGATTCGCTCGAATTGTCGCCCGCCACCAAGGTCGTCGCGTTCACGCACCAGTCCAACGTGACCGGTGCCGTCGCCGATGTTCCCGAAATGGTGCGCCGGGCAAAGGAAGTCGGCGCGCTGACCGTGCTGGACGCCTGCCAGTCGGTGCCGCACATGCCGGTGGACTTCCGCGAGCTCGGCGTGGATTTCGCCGCCTTCTCCGGGCACAAGATGCTCGGCCCGTCCGGTGTCGGGGTGCTCTACGGCCGCTACGCGCTGCTCGAGGAGACCCCGCCGTTCATCACCGGCGGTTCGATGATCGAGACGGTGACCATGGAGGCCACCACCTACGCCGCCCCGCCGCAGCGCTTCGAGGCCGGTGTCCCGATGACCTCGCAGGTCGTCGGTCTGGGTGCGGCCGTGCGGTATCTGGAAGCGATCGGCATGGACGCGGTCGCGGCGCACGAGCACGCGCTCGTCGGCGCCACGCTCGAGGGCCTGGCCAAGATCGACGGTGTGCGTATCGTCGGGCCCACCGACAACGTGAACCGCGGCGGCGCAGTATCTTTCGTCGTGGACGGCATCCACGCCCACGACGTGGGCCAGATCCTGGACGACGAGGGCGTCGCCATTCGCGTCGGTCACCACTGCGCCTGGCCGCTCATGCGCCGGCTCGGCGTCCCGGCCACCGCTCGCGCCTCCTTCGCCGTCTACAACACCCTCGACGAGGTGGACGCGCTGCTGGCCGCGGTGCGGAAGGCTCAGAGCTTCTTCGGAGTTGCATAGATCATGCGCATGGAGCAGATGTACCAGGAAGTCATCCTGGACCACTACAAGCACCCGCACCACCGCGGCCTCCGCGAGCCGTTCGGTGCGGAGGTGCATCACGTCAACCCCACCTGCGGCGACGAGATCACCCTGCGCGTGAACCTCGACGACAAGGGTGAAGTCGCGGACGTCTCCTACGACGGCCAGGGCTGCTCGATCAGCCAGGCGTCCACCTCGGTGCTCGCCGATCAGGTGATCGGCCTGCCGTTGCAGCAGGCCCTGAAGGTGGTCGAGTCGTTCGACAGCATGATCACCAGTCGCGGCACCATCGAGGGCGACGAGGACGTGATCGGCGACGGCATCGCCTTCGCCGGCGTCGCGAAATACCCGGCGCGCGTGAAGTGCGCCCTGTTGGGCTGGATGGCGTTCAAGGACGCCGTCGTGCGGATAGCCTCCGCGGAAGAGACCAAGTTGCCGGTGACCAACGCCGAAGATGTTGCGGCCGACGGGAAGACGAAGACCGATGAGTGACACCACCGAAACCCAGCCCGAAGCGGCCGAGGCCGTGCAGCCCGAGGCTGTCGCGTCCGAAGCCGGGCAGTCCGTCGCGGTGCCCGAGGGCACCGAGGTCGAGCCCACCGAAGAGGACATCAAGTTCCTCGAGGATCTCGAGGAGGCCATGCGCGACGTCGTCGACCCCGAACTCGGCATCAATGTCGTGGATCTCGGCCTGGTCTACGGCATGTCCGTCACCGAGGGCATCTGCAAGCTCGACATGACCCTCACCTCCCCGGCGTGCCCCCTCACCGACGTCATCGAGGACCAGTCCCGCAATGCCCTGGTCCGCAGCGGCCTCGTCGAGGACCTCCAGATCAACTGGGTCTGGATGCCCCCGTGGGGCCCCGACAAGATCACCGAAGACGGCCGCGAACAGCTCCGTGCCTTGGGCTTCACTGTCTGACAACGACTCCCGCGCGACCACAGCTCGCTGAGACGGACCGGCACCGAAAGGTGCCGGTCCGTGCTGTTTCCGGACGAGGGCGCATATCGGACGCGCGATCCCGGCCGCAGAATGCCCGCGGTGTCGGGGGAGAAGATGGCCGGTGTGGCGTCGTAGGATTCCTCGGTGACCTACGACGACTTCGACGGGTACGACCACCTCGATACCTCGACTCTGCCGCCGCGGCAGCAGGAGATTCTGTGCTCCATTCGGGATTGGGTGCAGCGGTACGGGTATTCGCCGAGCACCCGGGAGATCGGGGATGCGGTGGGGTTGCGGTCGCCCTCTTCGGTGTCCAAGCATTTGAGGGCGCTGGAGGATCGGGGATTTCTGCGACGCAGTGAATCGGTGACTCGGCCGATGGACGTGCGACTGTTCCTGAAGCCGTCGGGCCCGCGCGCGGATTCGGCGGATTCGGTGAGTGTGCCGGTGATCGGCGATATCGCGGCCGGCACGCCGATTCTGGCCGAGCAGCACACCGATGACGTGCTGTCGCTGCCCAGGGAACTGGTCGGGCGCGGGACGGTGTTCGGTCTGCGCGTGCGGGGCGATTCCATGACCGACGCCGCCATCTGCGACGGGGACATCGTGGTCATCCGTCAGGAGAGCGAGGCGCACTCCGGCGAGATCGTGGCCGCCATGATCGACGGCGAGGCCACGGTGAAGGTATATCGGCGTCGCAACGGCCATGTGTATCTGGAGCCGCGTAACGCCGCGTATGACGTCATCGACGGAGATAAGGCAGTTGTTTTGGGCAAGGTTGTATCGGTCATGCGTCGAATGTGACATCGGGCAAGTCTGGATTGGACAATACCGATTGGCTCGACCATGATTCGACCCGTTATCACTATTCATCACGGGGAGTATCGAATGTCGTTGCTGCGCAAGGCCGGAATGGGCCTCGCCATCACGTCGATGGCCGCGATGGGTGCTGTGGCTGCCGGACCCGCCAATGCGGCGGAAGGCGACCCGGTGTTCACCGCGGCCTCAGGCGACCTGTATGGCGCGCTGGCTCTGTCACGGAGCAGCGGAAATGTCGCTTATGCGGTCAATTACGGCAGCTGGGACAGTGCCGACAATGCGGCCGTGAGCAAGTGCGGTGGCGGCGACTGCCAGGTAGTGGTGCACTTCGCCAATGCCTGCGGTTCCGTCGCCCAGGGCGCCGACACCCGCTTCGGCTGGGCGTGGGCGCCGACCAAGGCGGAATCCGAGACCGCTGCGGTGGACGCGCTGGGCACGAGTGCCCCGGCGTTCCCGGACGCGGGTTCGTCTTCGCCGCGCAAGGGGAAGGTCATCCTCTCCGCGTGCACCGATAACGCGCACTGAGCCTGCCTCGACCGCAGGACGGTGAATCCCGGTCGATGTCGGCCGGATCCGAAGGCTTCGTGCCTCCGCATCCGCTCGGCATCGGCCGGGATTTTCCCGTTCCGGGGGAGCTCACCGTTGTTCGGCTGTCCGGGACTCGCCTGATTATGGTTGTCGAGATCGGTTTTCCAGCAACATCGCGCTTCGGGCAGAGATGATTCCGGTGTGGACGACAACACCTACGAGGACACCCGGTTCGCATTGCATGCCGCGGCGGAGCTCCTGATCGCGGGTCCGCAATACCGACGGTTCGGCAGCATTCGCATGCGCATCGTGCTGGGCGGCTTCAGCGGCTTCAAATGGCCCGTCTCGGTGACCGGCGCGGATCTGGTGTGGCCGCAGGGCCGGACTCGCCTGCACGGCACCTACAGCGCCCTGGCCCGCACCGCCGGATTCGAGGCCGACGCCCCGCCCGAGGGTCTCTACAGCGACGGCACCCGCATGGATCCCGACGAGTCCTTCACCGTCGATGCCGAGGCGGCGGCCGTCGTACACGACTGGTTCGCGGTCGGGGATACCGCGCTACGCAGATTCGCTGCCGAGCAGCCGGTGCTGTGGCCCGAGCATTTCGACCTGTCCGTCGCCATCGACGAAGTGAATTACGGTGTGTCCCCCGGTGATTGGGACAACCCGCAGCCTTATGCCTATGTCGGCCCGTGGACCCGCCGCACCGGCGATTTCTGGAATGCCTCGTTCGGCGCGATGCGGCCCCGCGCCGAAGTCGCCACCGTGGCGGGCCTGCTCGAGTTCTTCCGGGAGGGAAAGGAACGCGCGGCCCTGGACGACTAGTGCGTCGGCAGCCGATCGGTGGACCCCGCGGCCAGCGCCGCTTCGACGTGGTCCATCCCCGCCCGCACGCCCGCCCCGTAGCCGTCGTCCGAGAGCGCGTCGAGGCGCTCGCGCGCCGCGTCCAGATGGCGGTGCGCGGTCTCGAACGCCCCGAGCCGCCGGTAGTCGTCCGCCAGATTCAGATGCAGCGACGGATAGAAACCGCGCACGGTCAGGGCCGAATCCTGCTGCTGCGCGCGCTCGTCGGTGAGCAGGTCCGCCGCGTCCAGCGCCCGCACATCCCAGGTCAGGCCGTCGGCCGCGTGGTCGTGCAGGTCTGCCATGTAGTGCGCGAGCACGCACCGGTGCAGCGGATCGCCGTCACCGCCGATCGACGACCACAGCTGGGCCAAGGTCTCGCGAGCCTGCGCGGTATCCCCCTGCCGCCCAAGGGTTACCGCGTCATTGATTGCCGTCATCGTGGCGTCCGTCATGCGGCACACCGTAGCCCCGGGGTCCGACAGATTCAGGGCCTCGGGGTCCGACGGATTCGGTGTCGCCCGCATCGACGTGCAGCACCGCGTCGGCCGCGTCGATGATCGCTCGATCGAGAGGGAAATAACCCTGGGGCGGCGTGGTATCGGTGCGAGTGGTGCCGGAGCCGACCGAGGAGGGTGCGGCCAGACCCCATGTCGCGAAGCGTCCTCGGAGCGACGCCTCGTAGGTGCCCGGCGCGGGATCCGCCAACGCGAGTGTCTCGCTGCGCCCCAGGCTCCCGACGACGACGCCGTACGTTCCCTCGGCCACCGCGTTCACGATCGCCCCGGCACACGACCATTCGAGCCGTGCGTCCCCCAGATCCAGCGAGCTCGAATCCCGCCGCAGATGCAGATTGTGCGCATGGACCACCGTCTTGCCGCGCCGCGCCTCGATCCGCCGGATATCGAGCAGGTTCTCCGCCATGAGCGCATCCCTGGTGGCGAGCAGCAGTCCGATCCGCGCACCCTGATCCAGTCGCTCCGCCGCCCGCCGGTGATATCGCAGCAACGCGAGACCGGCGGTGAGATGCGTTTTCGCCCTTGACCATTCGGCCCGCGAGCCGGCCGCGATCAGCCCGGGCGCGCGGGCATACAGCTCGACGAGCAGATCATCCGCGATCGCGCGCAGCTGCTCGGCCTCGGCGGTGGCGCCGATCGACACGCTCGCGTCCAGAATCGCCTCGGTTCGGTTCCAGAGCTCGTCCGCACCGGCGAGTGTCGCGATATCGAGGTCGAGTCCCAGATAGTCGCGCGCGTACTCGAGATAGACCCGCGGACTCGGCGCCATGGTGTTCTCGGTGGGAATGTCGAACCCGTGGAACGAGAGCCGGTCCTGCGGCTGCCGATCCGCGTTGTACGCACGCATCCAGTCGACGAGCTGCCGATTCGCCTCGAGCTTCCCGAACTCGTGGGAGAACCCCGTGCTCATCGCCCCGTCGAGCGTCCCGATCCCGTTCCGGACGAAGTCGTCCACGACGAGCGCGGCCACCCGATCGGTCTCCAGCGCGATGGATCGGAACCCGTAGGCGGCCGACTGCGCGAACAGCTCGTTCCTGATCCGCCCGAACGCGGGCTCCTGATGCGTCGGCTCCCCGAGCCCCAGCAGTTCACACGAAAGCGGAATGAAGTCACGAATATCCTGGCTCATGAGCCTCAATCGTATCTTTGAAACAACGGTTGAGGGTTGAGTGGTAAACAGGGTGATCATTACCGTGTAAAGTCTCCAACCGGTGATAATCCTGCGTCCCGCCGAACTGGCGCACGAGCACGGCCTCTCCGCTCAGGCCGTGCGCAACTACGAGCGGGACGGCTTCCTCCCTCCCGCTCGTCGCACCGCCAGCGGCTATCGCATCTACACCCGGGTGCACGCCGCCGCCCTGCGGACCTACCTCGCCCTGATCCCCGCCTATGGGCACTCGCGTGCGGGGCGGATCATGAACGCCCTGCACCAGGACGAACTCGATGGCGCTCTGACCCAGATCGACCGCGGCCACGCCCAATTGCTCCAGGACCGCGACACTTTGGCCGTGGTGCGCAGCGCGGTGAACCACCTGCTGGCCGAACCCGCTTCCGGTCCGGACCCGGACCGCTCCTCGCAGCCCGGTCCCCGGACCATCGGTGAACTCGCCCACCGCCTGCGAGTCACCCCCGCCACCATCCGCAACTGGGAGGAGGCCGGAATCCTCACCCCTGCCCGCGATCCCGCGACCGGCTACCGCCTCTACCGCGCGAACGACCTGCGCGACGCCGAACTGACCCACCTGCTGCGGCGGGGCGGCTACCCGCTCGACCAGATCGCCACGGTCGTCGCCCAGATCCGAACCGCCGGTGGCACTGCGGCATTGGCCGCCACCCTGGGTGACTGGCAGCGAAAGCTCACGGCCCAGAGCGTGTCCATGCTCGATGCGGCCACCCACCTCGCCCACTACCTGAACCTGCCCGATCGCCTCGAACCCTGACGAACCGATCACGCCACAGGAACAGCCCAACTCGACCCAGGTAGCTGTGGTGTCGGACGTGCGAGGACCGGGGTGGGATCGACGTGGCGGGGAAGGTCCCGCCCAGCCGCAGCACCTTCGGGGACGTCTACCGGGGAATCATGGTCACGACGGTGCCGTCGACGTCCGCGGCCAGGTACGCGCCGCCGTAGTCGTCCGTCAGGTACACCATGACCGTCGGCTTGTCGTCGTTGAACGTCCACGCCGGATCGACGATCACGTAGCGCAGTGTCGGCTTGGGGACGTTGAGCTTCTGCTCGGCGGTGGCGAACAGGGCGGGCAGCGCGTCCCAGTTGATCGATCGCAGCTTCACGGTCTTGTCGTCGCCGAGTGTGCCGCCGGCTCCGTCTCGCTTGCCGACGCCGTTGCGATAGGAGAACTGGTCGTAGAGTGTCGGCTGCCCTTTGACCGGCGCGCCGGTGTCGGCGTACGTCGGATAGAACGTCGCGCGCGTGAATTCCTCTCCGCCACTGGCCTGTTCGAGGGCGGTGATCGCCTGGCGGATGCCGGTGGGGGTGAGCAGGTCCCCGGCGCCCTGGGTGCCGCTCGCCGGAGGTGTGCCCGCCCTGCTGGTGCCGATGACCGTGCTCGGCGGCGCGGTTCCGCTCAGCACGGTCGGCGGTGTCGAGATGTCCTTGTTCCCACCGGAGTCGGGCCACAGCGTGACGGCCGCGACCACGACGGCCGCGAGGAGGACCGCGACGCCCGCGAGAATCCATGGTCCTCGCGACGGGCCGCCGGGACGAGGAGCCGCATAGGGTGGCGGCGTATTCGACGTCGTGCCGGGGGCCCGGCCCCACTCCGGCTGCCCGGCCGACCCGTGCGGTGCGGTCGGTGCCCACTGGTGTTGCCCGGTCGAACCGTGTGCCGCCGCGGCATCCCACGGCGCCTGCCCGGTCGATCCGTGCGACGCCGAGGCGCCCCACTTCGACTGTCCGGTAGCCCCATTGGTCGAACCAGGCGCCCAGTTCGCGGCCCCGGCGGAGCCGTGCGGTGGCGTTGCCGGCCACTCCTGCTGCCCCGAGAGGTATTGCGGGCCGGACCGGTCCTGCTGGGCGGCCCCACTCGGATGCGGGGTCGGCGGCCAGTCGAGCTGGGCGGTCGCGCCGGCTGCCGCCTGAGTGAGCAGGCGATCCACGTGATCCGCCGACGGCCGCCGATCCGGGTCCGACACCAGCAGCGCAGTCAAAGTCGTGGTCAGCGACCCGGCCCGGCGCGGCGCGGGAACCTCGGCCTGCAACACCGCCGCCAGCGTGCCGACGGTGCTGTCACGCCGCATCGGGTGGTAGCCCTCCACCGCGAAGTACAGCACCAGCCCGAGCGACCACAGATCGGAGGACGGATTGCCCTCCTGTCCGCTGAGTCGTTCCGGCGCAACGTATTCCAGTGATCCGACCAGATGCCCGGTGGCGGTCAGGCCGGTCATCTCCTGGATGGCGGCGATGCCGAAATCGGTCAGCACCGGTGAACCGTCTTCGCGCAGAATCACATTCGCGGGTTTCACATCACGGTGCAGCACCCCGACGGCGTGCGCGGCCCGCAGCGCCGAGAGGATCCCGCGCCCCATCTGCGCCGCGCGCTCGGGAGCCATCGGCCCGGTCTCGAAGTGCTGTGCCAGGGTCCGCCCGCGCACCAGCTCCATCACGATCCATGGATGCTTCTCGGCGGGCGTGTCCACGATGTGGTGGATGGCGACCACATTGGGATGCCCGATCCGGGCCAGCGCCCGTGCCTCGCGCAGCACGCGTTCGCGCTGCACCTCCGGCGGGCTCGCACCGGGGGACTCGTCCGCGCGCACCTCTTTCAGCGCCACCTCGCGATGCAGCGCGATGTCATAGGCACGCCACACCGTCCCCATTCCGCCGCTACCGAGTGGCTCGACCAACTCGAAACGCCCGTCGACCACTGTCCGCCCGGAATTCACGGCGTCAGCTTATGGGCTGCGCCCGGGGGACGCGACGCCGGTCGAAACACTGACGTTCCTGTCACGACGATCACCCCGGAATCGGGTGTGATCGCTCGGTGATCGTGGGCTAGAGTGCGCATATGCCCATCGCCGCCCGTCTCGCTCCAGGCTGCCGCCCGCGCGGCTGCCGGGCGCCTGCGCGACGCGTGCACGGACGACGGGTGCGCTACGTGATCGGCTCGGAACCCGGCCAGGTCAACGGTATGCGATGGCTCGGCGCGCCGCGCACGGTGCGGGGTGCCTGAGGGAGCTTCGTCCTCCCCGGTTCTCTCCTGATCTACTCCTGCCCGATCGACTCCTGTTTCCGCACGCCGGTATTCGGCGTGGCGTCGACATCCGTGTGAGTCGATCCGAGAGTTCGTCACCTCGCTGTGCCCGGCGCGTCCCCCTGGACCATCCCTGCCGGACGACCGGGGCCTCGCGCCCCGGACCAGGAGCGACCACATCCCATGAACACCCACTTCTTCCTGCCCGCACCCGCGGGCCACACTCCGAGCGCCGACGGCTATTTCGGCGCGTTCGGCGGCAAGTTCATCCCGGAGGCGCTCGTTGCCGCCGTGGACGAGGTCGCCGCGGAATACGAAGCGGCGAAGGCGGATCCGAGTTTCGTCGCCGAACTCGAAGATCTGCTGGTGAACTACGCCGGGCGTCCCACCGCCCTGACCGAGGTGCCCCGGTTCGCCGCGCACGCCGGGGGCGGCCGGATCTTCCTCAAGCGTGAGGATCTCAACCACACCGGCTCCCACAAGATCAGTAATGTGCTGGGCCAGGCGCTGCTCACCAAGCGAATGGGCAAGCCCCGCGTCATCGCCGAGACCGGTGCGGGCTCGCACGGCGTCGCGACCGCGACCGCGTGCGCGCTGTTCGGCCTCGACTGCACCGTCTATATGGGCGAGGTCGACACCGAGCGCCAAGCGCTCAATGTCGCCCGGATGAAAATGCTGGGGGCCGAGGTCATTCCGGTGCTCTCGGGAGCGCGCACCCTCAAGGACGCCATCAACGAGACGTTCCGCGACTGGGTCGCCAACGCCGACAACACCCACTACATCTTCGGCACCGTCGCGGGCCCGCATCCGTTCCCCGCGATGATCCGCGATTTCCAGCGCGTCATCGGGGTGGAGTCTCGGCGTCAGATTCTCGAGCGTGCCGGCCGGCTGCCGGACGCCGCCATCGCGTGCGTCGGTGGCGGGTCGAATGCGATCGGGTTGTTCCACGGCTTCCTGCCCGATCGACAGGTGCGGCTGATCGGCTGCGAGGCGGCCGGGCACGGTGTGGAGACCGGCGAGCACGCGGCCACCTTGACCGCGGGGGAGCCCGGCATCCTGCACGGCTCGCGCTCGTTCGTGCTGCAGGACGAGGAGGGTCAGATCATCGAACCCGTCTCGATATCAGCGGGTCTCGACTATCCGGGCGTAGGTCCCGAGCACGCGCACCTGCACGATATCGGCCGGGCCGAGTACCTCCCGATCACCGATGACGCCGCCATGCGAGCATTTCGGCTGCTGTCCAGAACCGAGGGGATCATTCCCGCGATCGAGAGCGCGCACGCGCTGGCCGGAGCCCTCGACGTCGGCCGCGAACTCGGCGAGGACGCCCTGATCCTGGTCAACCTCTCCGGCCGCGGTGACAAGGACATGGCCACCGCCGCAACCTATTTCGGCGACCCCGCCGCCACGAACACCCAGGAGGTGGGCTCGAGATGAGCGGAAACATCCAACTGCTGACCGACACGCTGGCCGCGGCGAAACAGGAGGACCGCGCCGCCCTGATCGCCTACCTGCCCGCGGGTTTCCCCTCCGTGGACACCGGCATCGCCGCCCTCACCACGGTTCTGAACAGCGGCGCCGACATCGTGGAAATCGGTCTCCCGCACAGTGATCCGGTCATCGACGGCCCCACCATCCATACGGCCGTCGACGCGGCACTACGCGGCGGCGTCCGGATCGAGGACGTGCTGCGCACGGTCCGCGAAGTCGTCGAGGCGACCGGCAAGCCCGCCCTGATCATGAGCTACTGGAATCCCATCTCCCGCTACGGCATCGAACGCTTCGCCACCGAATTGGCCGAGGCGGGCGGCGCGGGCTGCATCCTGCCCGACCTACCGGTCCAGGAGTCCGAGTCCTGGAGGCGGCACGCCACCGCCAACGACCTGGCCACGGTCTTCGTCGTCGCCCCGAGCAGCAAGGACGAGCGCCTCGCCGAAATCACCACCGCCGGCAGCGGTTTCGTCTATGCCGCCTCCATGATGGGCGTAACCGGGAGCCGGGAATCCACCACCGAGGCGGCCCACACCCTGGTCCGGCGAACCAGAGCCACCACCGATCTCCCGATCTGTGTGGGCATAGGCATCTCCACCCCCGCCCGAGCCGCCGAGGTCGCAGCCTTCGCCGACGGCGTCATAGTGGGCACGGCCTTCGTGGAAACCCTCCTCGGCGCTCCCGACGACCCCTCGGCCCTGACCGCCCTGCACACCCTGACCACCGCCCTGGCTCGAGGCATACGCACCCCTCGGGGCATACGTACCCAGCCCTGACCGCCCCGCCCGTACGGGATACCCGGTCGTATCCCGTACGGGCCCTTGTTCATCCACCGCCGGACCCGGCACTAGCCGAGGCGGACCTCGATGGTGGCGAGGCCGAAGATCTTGCGGCCGTCGGACTTGGCGACGATGACGACTACCGCCGTTCGAGTGTCGGGGTCCACGGACTTGACGCGGCCGGTGAATTCGACCGTGCCGACCGAGGACGCCTCGACGATCGTGTAGTTCGACAGGCGGACTCCGTACCTGGTCACCGCGCCCGGGTCGCCGAGCCACTGGGTGACGAACCCGGCGCCGAGGCCCATGGTGAGCATGCCGTGTGCGATCACGTTCGGCAGGCCGGTCAGCGCGGCGATGCCGTCGTGCCAGTGGATCGGGTTCGCATCGCCGGCGACGCCCGCGTAGTTCACCAGGTCACCACGGGTGAGCTGCGCGGTGCGCGGCGGCAGCTCGTCGCCGACCGAGACGTCCTCGAACCGAACCTTGGTCTGCGGCTGACGAGTTCGCGTCACCTCGGACAGCGTGGTGCTGATCTCCGGGAGCGTCTGCGTCGGTGGGGCTGCGGCCGCCCGCGTCCGGCCCGGAATCTCGACGCCGTGCATGATCACGGCTTCCATCGCGTCGGTGACGCCGGCGTCGACGTCCTCGCCGGTGATGCCGAGCACGGTCGTGTGCATGATGTGCACGACCTCGCCGGTCTGATCGGTGAAGGTATTGGTGACGGTCAGCAGATCTCGTCCCGCCACCTGGCGCACCGCGGACAGCTCGACATCACTGACGAGCCGATCGCCGGTGACGACGGGCTTGTACAACTCGAAGACCTGATCGGTCTGCACGTACACGTCGTATCCGGTGATCACGCTCTCGAACAGACGCCGGTTCGCCAGCATCGCCGCGATCGAGATGAAGGTGGTCGGCGCGACCAGCCCCGAGTACCCGAGTTCGTCGACCGCGTCCTCACTCCAGTGCGCGGGATGGAAATCCTGTACCGCCCGTGCGTACTCCCGGATCTTCTCCCGGCCCACCTCGTAATAGTCATCCATGCGATAGCGATGGCCTACCAGTCCGGCTACATCGAATGCTGCTTCCACTACGTGCTCCTAGCGTCGAACCCTCCGCGCATAGTAAACGGTGTTCGCCGAATGGAATCCCGATCGACCGGGCTCACCGTCGAATACCGGGAACGGCGGCACTCGTCGGTGCGAATTCACCGTCGCTGTTCGCGCTGAGAGACCGTCGTGGTGTCTGTACGCTGGGGCGCAATGACTTTGAATGAGATCGAGGTGTCGGCTCGGGCGTTCGCCGAGCGGGCACACGGGGCGCAGCGGTACGGGGATCAGCCCTACGTCACTCATCTGGCCGCCGTGCGCGCGGTGCTCGCGGAGTACGGCATCGGCGGGGACACCGGCGTGGCGGCGTGGCTGCACGACGTCGTCGAGGACACCCCGATCACGATCATGCAGATCGACGAGGCGTTCGGGAAACCGGTCGCGGACCTGGTGTGGGCGGTGACCGGAGTGGGGGAGAGCCGTCGCGAGCGCAATGCCGACGCCCAGGCCAAGATCGTCGCGCATCCGCCGGCCGCGATCCTGAAACTCGCCGACCGGATCGCGAATGTCGAAGCGTCCGCCGCGAACAATCAACGGCTGCTGGCGATGTACCGCTCGGAACACACGGCGTTCCGCGCCAAGCTGGCCGGGCTGACCACCGAGGTGCCCGCCGCCGATCAGATGTGGCAGCGCTTGGACGCGCTGCTCGCCTGACTATTCGGTACCGACTCCGGCCGGACCGCGGGGCGTGCGATTTCGGCCGCCTTCACCCGCAATGCGGCCCTTGCGGATGAGGTCGCGTTTGGTGCCCGGCGGCAGTGCCACCTGATCGTCGTCGGAGGCACCCGACTCGGCCGGGTTCGGCCGCACGAACAGCGTGACCGTGGTCCCCTCGGTGAATCCGTTGCGGCGCATCAGCGCCGCCGAGGCGGTGTTGTGGTTCTCGACATCGGTCACGATCCGGCGCGCCCCGCTGTGGAAGAGCGTGTCGCAACACGCGGTCATCAACCGCCCCGCGATTCCGTGCCCCTGCATATCGGGTGAGACCGCGATCCACTCGACGTACGCCCAGTCCTCGCGCAGCTCGAATTCCATGGAACCCAGGACGAATCCGACGACCCGGTCCGAGTCCACCGCCACCCAGCAGGAGCGGCTGGCACTGTCCAGGTGCTCGGCCACCGAGGTGAGCGACCAGGAGGTGTACGGCTTGGTGGTGGTGTCGAACGCCTCGTATCCCAGATCGAGGACCTGACGCAGGTGGCCCAGGCCCATCGGGACGATCGCTATCGCGGGTTCCATATCCGACAGTTTGCCAGGTGGATGCTGTGAGTCCGGTATGCGAGGGGTCGCGAGGCGTAGTCCGATCCCGTGATATCAGGCGCCCTTGCGGGCCTGCTTCGCCGGAGCCTTCTTCGCTGCCTTCTTGGCGGGTTTCGCGGCGGCCTTGGTCGTCTTCGCGGCCTTGGTCGCCTTCTTGGGCGACGCGGGCGCCGACCCACCGCGCCCCGACGCCTCGAGACTGCGTTGCAATGCGGCGACCAGGTCCACGACCTCCGCGTCCATCTCCGGAGCCGACGCCGCCTCGGGGGCGCGGGTGACCTTGCTGCTGCCGCTGGCGATCGCCTCGTCCAGCATCTTCTTCAACTCGGCCTGGTACTCGTCCACGTACAGCGTCGGATCGAAATCGTCGGACAGCGTGTCGACCAGCGTCTCGGCCATCTTCAATTCCTGCGACTTGGGCTCGGGGACGCCGTCGAGCTTGTCGAACGCCACCGCCCGCACCTCGTCCGGCCACAGCATGGTCTGCAGCACCAGCACCCCCTCGCGCACCCGCAGCGCCGCCAGCCGAGTCTTCTGCCGCAGCGTGAAATGCACGAGCGCGACGCGATCCACCTGCTCGAGCGTCTTGGCAAGCAGCACATACGCCTTGGGCGTGGTCGAATCCGGTTCGAGGTAATAGCTCTTGTCGTACAGAATCGGATCGATCTGCTCGGACGGCACGAATTGCAGCACCGGAATCTCGTGTTTCTCCGCCGCGGGGAGCTTCGAGAAATCCTCGTCGGTCAGAATCACCCGGTCACCGTCGGGGGATTCGTAGGCCTTGTCGATATCCGCGTACTGCACCGGTTGCCCATCGATGGTGCACAGTCGCTCATAGCGAATGCGCCCCCCGTCGGCGGCATGCACCTGATGAAACTTGATGTCGTGGTCCTCCGTGGCCGTATAGACCTTCACGGGGACATTCACCAAGCCGAACGCGATGGAGCCCTTCCAAATCGACCGCATGAAACCTACTGTACGGTCGCTCACCCTTCCTCGCCGAGCGAATCGCCGCTGCTCAGTAGATCGCCGGGCGGTGTTCACTTACAGGACGGCTGCCGGTCGGCAGCCGTGGTGCGGCCGCGCAGGGCCTTGCTCTCATGACCTCCTATACCGATGCGGCCTTTCTCGCCTGACGTCCGATATCGATCCGGCCATCGCCGAGTTCCCGGCCTCGGGCTACAAACAGGTTGTGACCCAACAATTTTCCCTGCGGCCGGTGTGTCGCAGGTTCTTCCGGATCCGGAAATGAGCCACGTTCGGCACGATGAACTGTGAAAGATAATTCGAGCAGGTGTTGCGGAACTCGTTCCCGACGGGA
Source organism: Nocardia jejuensis NBRC 103114 (assembly GCF_001613145.1). Taxonomy (GTDB): domain Bacteria; phylum Actinomycetota; class Actinomycetes; order Mycobacteriales; family Mycobacteriaceae; genus Nocardia; species Nocardia jejuensis. Next base: position 175,984 of record NZ_BDBU01000013.1, on the reverse strand, counting down.
TCCGGCGCTCGAACTCAGGGTTCGAATCCTCGGTCTTCCACCTTTCTTTCGCACCCGGAAATTCGCGAGGATGCAGGCGCCCGAGCAGTATCTGTCGCAGCGCATCCGAGTCGAGGGAGGATGTGCAGTTCACCTCACGCACGCACTGTGGTGCGACGCACAACGAACATGTTCGTAGCGTACTTGTTCGTAACGAACATGTTCGTTACCCTCGAAACATGCCCACCGACCACGCGCGCAGTCGCCGCGAACGCCCCGCGAAACCGGCCCTCACCAGGTCGGGCATCATCGCCGCCGCACTCGATGTCATGCGTGCGGATGGCCTCGAGCGTGTCACCATGCGGCGGCTCGCCCAGGAACTCGACACCGGCCCGGCGTCGCTGTACGTCTACGTCCGCAATACCGGCGAACTGCACGCCGCGATCCTGGACGAGTTGCTGCGAGAGGTGGACCTGACGCCGGTCACCGCTGCCGGCGCGTGGCAGGACCGCCTGGTCGCGGTGCTCACCTCGTACACGACGGTGCTGTTCGGCAACCCCGCCCTCGCGCGCTCCGCGCTGACCGCCCGCCCGTCCGGTCCCGGCTACCTGAACCTGGTCGAAGCCGTTCTCGCGCTGCTGCGCGAGGGCGGTGTGCCCGATCGCGAAGCGGCCTGGGCGCTGGACCTGCTCCTGCAATACGCCACCGCGACCGCCGCCGAACAGACCGGCCATGACGCCGACCCCGCCGCGGACGCCGACCATCACGCCCTGGCCGCCGCCCTGCGCGACGCCCCGCCCCGGACCCACCCGCACACGGCCGCCCTGGCCTCGGAGATGATGTCCGGCTCCGGAGAAGCGCGACTGGACTGGGGCTTCCGCCTGATCCTCAACGGCGCACTGCACACCCCGCGACCGGATCCACTGCCCGGTAACCACAGCCACTGATTTCGAGGAGGAAAACACGATGTCCGAACATCATTCGATAGCGATCATCGGCGCGGGCCTCGGCGGCCTGGTTCTGGCCCGAGTCCTGCACGTCCATGGAATCGCCTCTGTCATCTACGAACTCGACGCTTCGTCCACTGCCCGCGATCAAGGCGGCATGCTCGACATGCATGTCGAGTCGGGCCAGGCCGCCCTGCGCGCGGCAGGTCTGTTCGAACGGTTCCAGCAGCTGATCCTCCCCGGCGGCGACGCCATGCGCATCGTCGACAAGACCGGCGTCGTGCGCATGAGCGACGACGGCGGCGATGGTGGCCGCCCCGAGATCGATCGCAACGACCTGCGCCGGCTACTTCTGGAATCCCTGCCCGGGAACACCGTTCGCTGGGGCGCGAAGGCGGTGGACATCCGGCCGACCGGCGGCGGCGGACACCGGGTCACCCTGGCCGACGGCACGAGCTTCACCACCGACCTGCTCATCGGCGCGGACGGTGCCTGGTCCAAGGTCCGGCCACTGCTCTCCGCGGCGATCCCGGCCTACTCCGGCATCTCCTTCATCGAGTGCGACCTGTTCCCGGTGCAGGACCATCACCACGCCACAGCCGAATTGGTCGGCCCCGGAATGATGTTCGCGCTCGGCGACGGCAAAGGCTTTCTCACGCATCGGGAAACCGACGGCAGCCTGCACACCTACGCCGCGCTGGCCATCCCCGTGGACTCCCTGCACGCCATCGACTTCACCGTGCCAGTCACCGCGAAAGCGGCTGTCCTGCAACACTTCCACGACTGGGACGAGCGCCTGCGCGCCTTGGTCGCGGATGCCGACGGCGCGCTGGTTCCCCGCCCGATCCACGCTCTGCCGGTCGGTCACAGCTGGTCCCGCGTACCCGGGGTGACCCTGGTGGGCGACGCGGCGCACGTCATGTCTCCGTTCGCGGGCGAAGGAGCCAACCTCGCCATGCTCGACGGCGCGGAACTGGCGACCGCGCTGGCGAACCACGCCGACCCCGAGGCCGCCCTCGCTCGGTACGAGGCGGGGCTGTTCCCGCGCAGCGCGGGCAAGGCCGCCGAATCAGCGGCGAACCTGGCCGCCTCCTTCGCTCCGGATGCCCTGGAACAGCTCCTCGCTCGGATGTCCGACTACGCGAACCAGGCCGGTTGACCCCTCGCTACCGCAGCGCCAGCGCCAGGAAGAAGTCCACTCGATCCTCGAGCCGGGACAGATCACGCCCGGTCAGCTCCTCGATCCGCTGAACCCGATATCGCAGCGTGTTCACGTGCACATGCAGGATCTCCGCGCACTTGCTCCACGATCCCGACTGTTCGAGAAACGCCTCGAGCGTATGCACCAGATCCGCGCGATTGTCCTTGTCGTAGCTGCTCAGCGGGTCCAGCAGTCGCACCCGGAACATTCGCCGCACCTCGTCGGGCACGCTGGCCAGCAGCAGCATGTGCGTGGCCAGCTCGTCGTGCCGCACCACGCTGGTGGGCTGACGTCGTTCCGCCGCCATCCGCCGCGCGTATCGCGCTTCCTCGACCGCGCCGCGCAGCCCTTCGCCGTCCACCGCGCCGCTGATCCCCACCGACAGCCGCGCGCCCTGCAATCCGGGCTCGAGCGCCTCGATCGCACGATGAATCCGGTCATCGAGGCCGATGTCGTCCCCGAGAGCCACCAGCGCGATGGCCTCGCCGTCGACTACTCCGGCGGCCGGGCTTCTGCCGTAAAGGATTTCGCGCAGCACCGCGCGCAGCTCGCCCGGCCGCACGGTCCCCGAATCGGCGGTGGCGGCCACGGCCAGATACTGATCCGCCAGTCGCAGCCCGGTCAGCTCCAGCCGCGACACGATCTCCGAGGGCTTGGCGTCGGACACGATCAACTCGACGAGCTCCTGCGCCAGCCGCCCCTCCGCGCTCTGGCGATCGTCGTGCCGCGCCCGTTCCAGCGAGACCACCGCGGCCAGCTCACCGGCCAGCGCCCGTCGTTCCTCGGACCATTCGCGATGGCTGCCCTCGAACACCAGGAACCAGTCGGCCACTCGCGAGGTCCCGTCCGCATCCACCGCGAACAGCGAATACGCCGTGCCCTCGTGGGTGATCACGGCGGGCAGGCGTGCCGAGCCGAGGATGGCGGTGCGCACCGAATCAGGCAGTTCCGGCACCGGCCCCGCGACCACGCGGCCGGTGGAGGACACCACCCAGGTGTGCGTACCGAGATTGCGATGGATCAGATCGAGTACCGAATCGAGCCCGCCGCCGGACACCAGTTGCCGATGCCGGTCCAGGATGGCGGTCAGATCCGCCGCCCGGCCCGTGGACAGGTTCCGGTTGACGTGCTCGATCACCGTCGCGAACGCCACCTGCTCGGGCACCCGGAACAGCGGAATCCGGTGCCGCTCACATGCTTTCACGATGTCCTCGGGCGTCTCGCCGTACTTGGCGTCACCGGCCGCGAGCCCCGCGACCCGGGCCTTGGACAGCGCGGCCACGAAGGTGTCGCTGTCGCTGGGTGCGCGCCGCCACTGCATCCCCGTCAGCACCAGCTCACCGCCCGAGAGGTACCGGCTGGGATCGAGCATGTCCGTCGTGACGACCCAGCGCACGAACCGGTCCAACTCGTCCGCGCCGGTGACGAGCTCCAGGCCGATTTCCGTCATGTCCAACAGGGAACGTAGTCGCATGATTGAGCGATCAAATCCTGTCTGATCTGCGCCCGAGACCACTCCATCGGGGGTTCGAGGGGCAACCGCTCGGTCGCCTGAGCCCCACCAACCTACACAATTCCCCCCTGGGCAACGGCTGATCGCGAGTGCGGCCAGCTCGGACCGGCGATGCCGCGCGGACCGCTCCCACCTGGGGTCCCTACCCGATTCTGACGGATTCGGACAGGGGCGGGCCCACTGAACGACCGGGCCGGGCGCTGGTCGGGCGCCGTGCGGGCGGGTCAACGCCCGGTGAAGCGCGGGTTACCGGCTTTGGAGATATCTACGAAACCCCCGCTGTGAAGCAGGCCACATCTTCGGAGGTCTCGTCCCTGCCGTTCGGAGCCGCCCAGCGGTTGACTTGTCATCAGCAAGAGCAACGGATGGAGGTCGGATGTCGAGTCGCCTGGATTGGCTCGGGGCGCTGTCGCTGGAAGAGGCCGAGGCGCAATTGCTGACCTGCTGCGCCTCCCGTCGGTGGGCCCGAAAATTGGTCGCGAACAGGCCCTACCTGAACGAGACGGGTCTCATCGAGGCCGCCGTGTCGGGTGTGCGTGAACTCGATTGGGACGATGTTCAGGAGGCGCTCTCGGCGCACCCCCGCATCGGTGAGCGGGCCGAAGCGGTTCGGGGACACGCGGACTCGTCCGCCGAGGCGCGCCGCGAGGCCCGCTGGTCGCAGGACGAACAGTCCGGCGCGGCCGCGGCCGATGCCGACGTGCTGGCCGAGCTGGCCGCCGGAAACCTGTCCTACGAGCAACATTTCGGCCACGTCTTCCTGATCTGCGCCACCGGACGCAGCGCCGCGGAGATGCTGTCGGAGCTCCGGATCCGGATCAACAACTCGGTCGAGGGCGAACGTGCGGTCGTACGAACGGAACTTGCCGATATCGCCGCACTGCGCATCCGAAAACTGCTGGGGCACACATGAGTCTGTCGACCCACGTGCTGAACGCCGCGACCGGGCGCCCCGCGGCCGGGATGGCGGTTCGCCTCGAGAACGCGGCCGGCGCCGTGCTGGCCCAGGGTGACACCGACGCCGACGGCCGCATCGCAGGCCTGCCGGCCCCGGCCGCGGGGGTGCACCGCCTGGTCTTCGACACCGGCGACATCAGTCCTTTCTACCCCTCGGTGACCATCGAATTCACGGTCGCCGATCCAGCCGAGCACTATCACGTGCCGCTGCTGCTGAGCCCCTATTCCTACTCCACGTATCGAGGTAGCTGAACCATGTCGATCAAGCTCGGTCCGAACCGCTACGGCAAGGCGGAGACTCACGTCGTCCAGGTCACCAAGAGCGGAACCAAGCACCAGATCCGCGACCTGAATGTCAGCGTGGCGCTCTCGGGTGACATGCGCGAGGTGCACCTGACCGGCGACAACGGCGCGGTGCTGCCGACCGACACCCAGAAGAACACGGTGTTCGCCTTCGCCAAGCAGTACGGGATCGCCTCGCCCGAGGAGTTCGGCCTGCGCCTGGCGCGGCATTTCGTGGATTCGCAGCCCACCATCGGCCACGCCCGCATCGAGCTCGAGGAGTACGAGTGGGAGCGCAATGTGGTCGGCCTGAACAGCCATCCGCATTCGTTCGTGCGCTCCGGTCGTGAGACCCGCACCGCCACCGTGCATTACGACGGTTCCACCGCGTGGGTGGTGTCGGGGCTCAAGGAGCTCGTGGTGCTCAACACCACCGGTTCGGAGTTCTTCGGCTACATCAAGGACCGCTACACCACGCTGCGCGAGACCCATGATCGCGTGCTCGCCACCGAGGTGAACGCGCAGTGGCGGCATTCGGGCGACGCCGAGGAGTGGGACAAGTCCTACGAGATCGTCAAGCGCGCCATGCTGCAGGCGTTCGCGGACACCCACAGCCTCTCGCTGCAGCAGACGCTGTACGCGATGGGCGAGCGCGTGCTCGAAACCTGCTCGGGCATCGCCGAAGTCAAGCTGACGCTGCCGAACAAGCACCACTTCGAGGTGGATCTCTCACCGTTCGGACTGGTCAACGACAACGAGGTGTTCTACGCCGCGGACCGCCCCTACGGGCTGATCGAAGGCACGGTGGTGCGCGAGGTCCCCGCCGCCGGCCCGGCGTGGGACTGATTTCGGGAGCGATGCGATGGATTTCCTACATCCTGAGAACTGGGCGGACGCGCTGGCACTGCGCGCCGAACGCCCCGACGCCAAGCCGATTCAAGGCGGCACGGACGTCATGGTCGAGCTGAACTTCGACCGCGGCCGCCCGGCGGCTCTGCTGGATCTCAATCCGTGCCGGGAACTCTTCGAGATCGAAGAGGCCGACGGCCGGATCAGGATCGGCGCGGGCGTGCCGTACGTGCGGATCATCCGCAAGCTCGGCAACCGGCTCCCCGCCCTGGCCCAGGCCTCGCGCACCGTGGGGTCGCCACAGATCCGCAATCGCGGCACGGTCGGCGGCAACCTCGGTGGCGCCTCGCCCGCCGGTGACGCGCATCCCGCGCTGCTCGCGGCGAACGCGGTCGTCGAGGTCGAATCCGCCGCGCGTGGCAGCCGCATGATCCCGATCGACGACTTCTACGTCTGGGTCAAGAAGAACGCGCTGGAAGCGGACGAACTGATTCGCGCCGTCTGGCTCGAACCCGCGCCGGGGCCGCAGTACTTCTCGAAGGTCGGCACCCGCAACGCCATGGTGATCGCGGTCTGCTCGTTCGCGGTCGCGCTGGATCCGGTCACCCGCACCGCGGGCACCGGTATCGGCTCGGCCGGGCCGACCCCGCTGCGAGCCCGCGAGGCCCAGGATTTGCTGGCCGAACATCTGCCCTGGGACAACCCGGTTCCACTGGGCGAGAAGCTGCTTCGCGATTTCGGCGCACTCGTCGCCGAGGCCGCCAAACCCATCGACGATGTGCGTGGCACCGCGGACTACCGCAAGCACGCCCTGTCCGTCATGGCCCGCCGCACGCTGGGCTGGGCCTGGAACGACTTCACCGCAGAGAGGAGGGCGGCCTGATGCGCGTCGAATGCACCATCAACGGTTCCCCCGAGACCGTCGACGATGTCTGGGAGGGAGAGAGCCTGCTCTACTTCCTGCGCGAGCGAGTCGGGCTGCCCGGCTCCAAGAATGCCTGCGAACAAGGCGAATGTGGTTCCTGCACCGTGTATCTGGACGGTTCGCCGGTGTGCGCGTGCCTGGTCGCGGCAGGTCAGGTGCAGGGGCGTTCGGTCCGCACCGTGGAGGGTTTGGCCGCCGGTGATCGCCTCGATCCCGTGCAGCAGGCTTTCGTCGAGGCCGGTGCGGTCCAATGTGGTTTCTGCACAACGGGTCTCATCGTCCAGGCGCACGATCTGATCGAGCGCGTGCCCGACCCGTCCGACGTGGAGATCCGCGAGGCGCTGTCCGGAAACCTGTGCCGCTGCACCGGCTACGAAAAGATTCTGGATGCCGTGCGTCTGGCGGCCGAGCGGAAGGTCAGCGCGCAGTGACCAAGATCGTTATCGAGAACGCGTACATCGCACCGGTCGTGGGCGAGGAGATCCCGTCGGGGTATCTGATCATCGACAACGGCCGTATCGAAGCTCTCGGCGCCGGACCGGCGCCGACGGTGGTGGGCGCCGAGCGCATCTCCGGGACCGGCTGCCTGGTGACCCCGGGCCTGGTCAACACCCACCACCACCTCTACCAGTGGGCCACCCAGGGCCTCTATCAGGATTCGACGCTGTTCGAATGGCTCACGGGTCTGTACCGAACCTGGGCCGCGATGGACGCCGACGTCGTCTACGGCGCGGCCACCGCGGGCCTGGGCTGGCTGGCCCTGACCGGCTGCACCACCTCCAGCGATCACCACTACGTGTTCCCCAAGGGCCGCGGTGACCTGTTCGAGGCGGAGGTGCGCGCCGCCCAGGAGATCGGCCTGCGCTTCCATCCGTGCCGGGGTTCCATGGATCGCGGCCAGTCCCAGGGCGGTCTGCCGCCGGACGAGGTGGTCGAGGATCGCGACGAGATCCTCTCCAGCACAGCGGAAATCATCGATCGCTACCACGACGCCTCGTTCGACTCCATGCTGCGCGTCGCCGTGGCGCCCTGCTCGCCGTTCTCGGTCAGCGAAGGGCTCATGCTCGACGCCGCGACCCTGGCCCGCACCAAGGGCGTGCGCCTGCACACCCATCTCGCCGAGACCCTCGACGAGGAGGTGCACTGCCGCGAGCAGTTGGGCCTGAGCCCGGTGGAGTACATGGAGAAGCTCGGCTGGCTCGGCGACGACGTCTGGTTCGCCCACGCGGTGCACCTGCACGACGCGGACATCACCCGATTCGCCGAGACCGGCACCGGCTCGGCGCACTGCCCGAGCTCCAACGCCCGCTTGGGTGCCGGAATCGCCCGTGTCTCGGAGCTTCTCGCGGCCGGCGCACCCGTCGGACTCGGCGTGGACGGCGCGGCCTCGAGCGAACTCACCTCCATGGCCGGCGAGATGCGCCAGGCCATGCTGTTCCAGCGCGCCGTGCACGGCCCGACCGCGCTCACCGCACGCCAGGCCCTGGAAATGGGCACTCTCGGCGGTGCTCGAAACCTGGGCCGCCACAACGAGATCGGCAGTCTGGAGCCCGGCAAGCTGGCCGACATCGCCATCTGGCGCGTCGACGGCTTCCGCGCCGCTGTCCAGGATCCGGTGTGCGCCCTGGTATTCGGCCCCACCCCACCGCTGGCCCGTCTGCTCGTGGGCGGCCGCACCGTGGTCGCGAACGACGAACTGCGCACCCTGCCGCACGACATGGTCGGTCAGGCCGGCGTGCTGGCCCGTAAGCGCCTGCTACGTCAGGAGTCCCGATGACCGCCACCCGCTTTGTCCGCTTCCCGCACGAGGTCGCCGCGCCCGGTCGCGGCGGCATCGGTGAGAGCCCGCTGCGCCCGGACGGCACGCTGAAGGTGAAGGGCGAGTTCGCCTACGCCTCGGACCTGTGGATCGACGGCATGCTGTGGGGCGCGACCCTGCGTAGCCCGCATCCGCGCGCGATCATCCGCAGCATCGATATCGGCCCCGCGCTGGCCATGAACGGCGTGCACGCGGTCCTCACCCACGAGGACGTGCCGGGCCGCAAGATGTACGGCCTGGACCACACCTGGGATCAGCCGGTGCTGGCCATCGGCGAGGTGCGCCACCACGGTGAGCCGATTGCCCTGGTCGCCGCGGATCACCCCGAGATCGCCCGTCGCGCCATCATGGCGATCGAGATCGACTGGGAGGTACTCGAACCCATCACCGACCCGATGGCCGTGATCTCCGCGCCCAAGAAGCTCGCGGTCCAGGAGCGCGGCGGCATCGCCCGCCATCAGCCCGTGCGCGTCGGGGACATCACCGTCGGTCGCGCGCTGGCCTCGGTGGTGGTCACCCAGGAGTACGAGGTCGGCATTCAGGACCAGGCGTTCCTGGGCCCCGAATCCGGCATGGTGATTCCGGCCGAGGACGGTGGCCTGGACTTCTACGTCGCCACCCAGTGGATGCACAACGATCTGTCCCAGATCGGCCCGTGCCTGGGCCTGGCGGACGAGCAGATCCGCATGACCATGGCCGGAGTCGGCGGCGCGTTCGGTGGCCGTGAAGACCTGTCCATGCAGATCCACGCCGGCATGCTGGCCATGCGGACCGGCAAGCCGATCAAGATGATGTACAACCGCGAGGAGTCGTTCTTCGGGCACGTGCATCGGCATCCCGCCAAGATGCTCTACGAGTTCGGGGCGACCGCTGCCGGAAAGCTCACCTACGCAAAGGTTCTCATCGTCCTGGACGGTGGCGCGTACACCTCGGCGACGCTGAACGTCACCGGCAACGCCTCCTCGCTCGCGGTGGGACCGTACGAGATCCCGCACATCGAGATCGATGCGTACGGTGTCTACACCAACAACCCGCCGTGTGGCGCGATGCGCGGATTCGGCGCGGTGCAGGCATGTTTCGCGCACGAGTCGATGATGGACAAGCTCGCCGAGGAGCTGGGGATGGACCCGGTGCTCGTGCGGCAGCTCAATGTCGTGTCCCAGGGCTCGAAACTCGCCACCGGACAGGTGGTTCACGCACCGACCCCGCTGAAAGAGATGCTCGATCAACTGCGCGAGATCCCGCTGCCCGAGGCGGTGGACACCACCGATATCCGCAATCTGCCCGGCGGCGCCTCCCAGACCACCCACGGCGAGGGCGTGGTGCGCGGCATCGGTTACGGCATCGGCATCAAGAACATCTGCTTCTCCGAGGGTTTCGACGACCTCTCCACCGCCCGGGTGCGCCTCGAGGTGATCGGCGGCGAGCCGACCGCGCTGGTGCACACCGCCGCGGCGGAGGTGGGCCAGGGTCTGGTCACCGTCGAGGCCCAGATCGCCCGCACCGAACTCGGCATCGACCGCGTGGTCATCCATCCCGCGGACAACGGTGTCGGTGACTCCGGCAGCTCGTCGGCCTCGCGCCAGACGTACATGACCGGTGGCGCGGTGAAGGCGGCCTGCGAAGCGGTCCGGCAGCGAGTACTCGCCTTGGCGCAGGCCAAGTTCGGCGCACACCGCGGCCTGCAACTGGTCGGCGGGAAGGTCTTCTCCTCCTCGACCGGGGAGGTACTGGCCGCCATCGCCGACGTACTCGGTGACGAGGTCGTCGAGGAGACCCGCGAATACCATCACAAACCCACCACCGGCATGGATCCGGTGACCGGCCAGGGCAACAGCCACACCCAGCTCGCGGTCTGCGTGCACCGGGCCGTGGTGGACGTCGACACCGAACTCGGTTTGGTGAAAGTCGTTGCACTGGACGCTGTTCAAGACGTCGGCAAGATCATGAACCGCCTCTCCCTCGAGGGCCAGATCCACGGCGGTTCGGTACAGGGACTCGGTCTGGCAGTCATGGAGGAAATCCAGGTTCTCGACGGCAAGGTGCGTAATCCGTCCTTCACGGACTACCTGATCCCCACGATTCTCGACACGCCTCCGCAGAAGCTGGAGATCCTCGAGAATCCCGATCCGCACGCCCCCTACGGGCTGCGCGGCGCGGGCGAACCGCCCACGCTCTCATCGACTCCCGCCGTCGTCGCGGCCATCCGCGACGCGTGCGCACAACGAGGCGGCACCGGATACATCAACCGGGTGCCGGTACGACCGGAAGACATCATCCGGAGCAGTTGATCAACAGGGGCAGACCGCACACATCCGAGCGGTAGGGACCCCACAGCAGCGACCGAATCCGCGGTCCGGGCCACGTCTGCCCGGTCCGTTGGTCGGCTACGCCCCGAGGAGGGCAGCCATGACCCAGATCCAAGACCCCGCCACCACGGCAACGACCACTCTCGGTCCGAAACCGTCGGCACTCGATCGATTCTTCAAGATCAGCGAACGCAGCTCCACCGTGAGCCGCGAAATCCGAGGCGGCATCACCACTTTCGTGGCGATGGCCTATGTGATCCTGCTGGTTCCGCTGATTCTGGGCGGAGTCACCGATATCGACGGCAATCACCTGAGCATCGCTCAGCTGACCACCGCCACGGCCTTCTCGGCCGGATTGTCCACCGTCCTGATGGGATTGGTCGGCAATGTACCGCTCGCTCTGGCTGCCGGGCTGGGCGTGGTACCGGTGGTCGCGTTCCAAGCCGCACCGCACATGACCTGGCCCCAGACCATGGGCCTGGTGGTGCTGATGGGCGTGATCATCGTGATCATGGCCGCCACCGGCTTGCGGACGATGATCATCAACGCCATCCCGGTGGCGCTCAAACACGCCATCGGCGTCGGGATCGGCATGTTCATCGCCATGATCGGCCTGGTGTCCTCGGGCGTCGTGGGCCACGGCTCACCCGGCGGTCCGCCGGTCACCCTCGGCGTCGACGGTCACCTACAGGGCTGGCCCGTGGTGGTTTTCGCCGTCGGCCTGCTGCTCATGCTGGCGCTGTACGTCCGCAAGGTGCCCGGCGCGATCCTGATCAGCATCGCGATCGCCACCCTGCTCGGCATCGTGATCAACGCGATGGCGACGATCGATCCCAAGTCCTGGGGCACGGTCGTACCCGAGGCGCCCGACTCACTGTTCGCCTCACCGGATTTCGGCCTCATGTTCGATGTCGATCTGCTCGGCGGCTTCGCCCGGGCCGGCGGCCTGGCCGCGGGCGTGGTGCTCTTCACGCTGGTGCTGACCGGCTTCTTCGACGCCATGGGAACGGTGTTCGGCGTTTGTGACGAGGCGAAACTGCTCGACGAGAAGGGCACCATGCCCGGCATCGGGAAGATCCTGACCGTCGACGGCGTCGCCCAGATCATCGGCGGAGCCAGCGGCGGTGCGGGCAGCACGGTCTACGTGGAATCGGCGACGGGCGTCGGTGAGGGCGCTCGTACCGGACTCACCAGTGTGGTCACCGGCGGATTGTTCTGCCTCGCGGTGTTCTTCACCCCGCTGGCCGCGGTGGTGCCGATCCAGGCCGCGGCCCCCGCGCTGGTCCTGGTCGGGGCGTTGATGATGACCCAGGCCCGCAAGATCGACTGGAACGATCTCGAGATCGCGGTGCCGGCGTTCATCACCATCGTGCTGATGCCGTTCACCTACTCGATCACCAACGGTGTCGGCGCGGGCCTGATCGCCTACGTGGTGATCAAGGCCGCTCGCGGCAAGTTCCGTGAAATCCATTGGCTGGTGGCCGTGGTGAGCGTCGTGTTCGCCGCCTACTTCGGTATCAACGCCATCGAATCGGTCCTGGGAGGCTGATATGCGCGACATCGCGGCACAACTCTTGCAATGGCATGCGGCGCAACAGGATTACGCCATTGCCTCGATCATCGGGATCGGCGGCAGCGCGCCCCGCCCGGTGGGCGCCGCCCTCGCCGTGAACACGGACGGCGTGGTCGTCGGAAGCATTTCCGGCGGTTGCGTGGAGGGCGCGGTCTACGAGTTGTGCCGCGAGTCGTTGCACACCGGACTGCCCGTGCGGGAGTCCTTCGGCTACAGCGACTCCGACGCCTTCGCGGTCGGACTGACCTGTGGCGGAACCATCGAGATCTTCGTCCAGCCGGTCACCGCCGCGAACCGCGCCGCCTTCGAGGCCGTGCTGCGCACCGACGAGCCGGTGACCCTGGTCCGCGACCTGAGCACCGGTGCGGCCACCGCACTCGGCGCCTGGTGGACCGTCGGCGCGGACCCGCACCCGACGGTGGCCGCCGAGGCTCGCGCCATGCTCGAGGTCGGCGCGACCGGCGTGCGGACCATCGGCTGCGACGCCGACGAGACCACGGTCTTCGTGGAGTCCTACGTGCCGCCGCCCCGCATGATCGTCTTCGGCGCAATCGATTTCGCCGCCGCGGTCGCCCGGATCGGCAAGTTCCTGGGCTACCGCGTGACGGTCTGCGACGCCCGCCCCGTCTTCGCCACCCCCGCCCGCTTCCCCGAGGCCGACGAGGTCGTGGTCGAGTGGCCGGACCGCTATCTCGCACGCACCGGTGTCGATGCCCGGACCGTGCTCTGCGTGCTGACCCACGACGCGAAATTCGATGTGCCACTGCTGGAAGTGGCCCTGCGACTTCCCGTGGCCTTTGTGGGGGCCATGGGTTCCCGGCGCACCCACGACGACCGGCTCGCCCGGTTGCGGGAGGCCGGACTGACCGACTCCGAACTGGCGCGGCTGCGTTCGCCCATCGGACTCGACCTGGGTGGACGAACGCCCGAGGAAACGGCGCTGTCCATCGGCGCGGAAATCGTCGCGGTCCGCCGCGGCGGCTCCGGCCTTCCTCTGGGCGCGAGCGGCGGCCCCATCCACCGCGACACCGTCCCGCTGCCCGACCATTCGATCCCGGACGGGCTCGAACTCGCCACGCTGAATTCCTTCACGCTGAATCCATTCACGTCGAATTCCTTCACGCGATAACCGAAAACGGATTCTCACATGCCCTTGATCTTTCTGAACGGCGGCGCCATGCGCGGTGGGCCGCTGAATCATCTGCTGGCCGGCTCGCCTTTCGCGGGCGAGGCGAAAACCTCTCCGCACTACCGTTTCTACTCTGTCGGCGACCGATTCCCGGGCCTGCACCCGGTCCCGGACGGCGGCGTCCCCATCACCGGCGAACTGTTCGACGTCTCGATGGACGTGCTGCGCACCAGCCTGCTGCCCGCCGAGCCGCCCGAACTGGAGCTCGGCGTCATCGAACTCGACGATCAGCGCTCGGTCCTTTCCATGGTGCTGCGCCGCCCGCCCGTCTCCTATCCGCAACTCATCGACATCACCGAATTCGGTAGCTGGTCGACCTATCGCGAAGGAACCCGATGAAGTACACCGCCGGGGGAGCGCCCCGGAAATTCGACGTCAACTGCTCCATTCTCTTCACCGATCTGCCGCTCACGCAGCGGCCCGCGGCGGCCAAGGCAGCCGGGTTCGACGCCGTGGAGTTCTGGTGGCCGTTCGGCGAGGACCCGATTCCCGCCGACCGCGATATCGACGCCTTCATCCGGTCGATCCACGATGCCGGGGTGCAGTTGGTCGGGCTGAACTTCATCGATCTGATTCCCGCCGGGCGAGGTCTCGTGTCGGTCCCCGGTGAGCAGAACCGCTTCCGCGACAATATCGACGTCGTCGTCGGCATCGCCGAACGCACCGGCTGCCGCGCGCTGAATGCCCTGTACGGCAACCGGATTCCCGGCGAGGATCCCGAGAAGCAGGACGAGCTCGCGCTCGAGAACCTCCGCCTCGCCGCGGCCGCCGCCCAGCGCATCGACGCCACGGTCCTGCTCGAGGCCCTCAACGCCCATGAGTCGCAGGACTATCCGATCGTCTCCGCAGCCCACGCGGTGCGCGTCATCGAGCAGGTCGGCGAACCGAACGTGCGCTTCCTGTGCGACCTGTACCACCTGGCCCGGATGGGCGAGAACCTGCCCGCGGTCATCGACACCTGGGCTCGCTACATCGGGCACGTGCAGATCGCCGACTCACCGGGACGCGGCCGTCCCGGTACCGGCGCGCTGGACTTCGAGGTCCTGTTCGCGGCCCTCGACAAGACCGGCTACGACGGCTGGATCGGCCTGGAATACAAAGACCCCGAACTGAACTGGGAGTGGATCAAGTGAGCACCATCGCATTCATCGGCCTCGGCATCATGGGCGGCCCCATGGCGGGTCACCTGGTCGCGGCGGGCCACGAGGTCACCGGCTACGACCTGTCCCCGGCCGGGCTGGACAAGCTGGCGGCCGCCGGCGGCGCCGTGGCGGGCAGCGTCGCGGAAGCGGTGCGCGACAAGGACATCGTGATCACGATGCTGCCGCAGGACGAGCACGTCGAGCAGGTGTTCACGGAGGTCCTCGAGCACGCCGCCACCGGCACCCTCTACATCGACTTCTCGACAATCACCCCGCGCACCTCGGAGTGGACCGCCACCGAAGGCGTGAAGAAGGGTCTGCGCGTCCTGGACGCTCCCGTCAGCGGCGGCGAGCCCGGCGCGGTCAACGGCACGCTCTCGATCATGATCGGTGGTGAGCAGGCCGACTTCGAGTCTGCCCGAGCCGTTTTCGAGGCGGTGGGCAAGACCTTCGCCCTGGTCGGACCCAACGGCGCGGGCCAGGTCGTCAAGGCCGCCAATCAGCTCGTTGTCGGCGGCACCTACGCTCTGGTCGCCGAAGCCATCCTCTTGATGGAGGGCCTCGGCGCGGACGCGGAGAAGGGCCTCGACGTGCTGGCCGGTGGCCTGGCGGGCAGCAGGATCCTCGAACTCAAGCGAAAGTCCATGCTGGAGCGCAGTTTCCAGCCCGGCTTCCGGATCGATCTGCACCACAAGGACATGGGCATCATCCAGCAGGCCGCACGCCAGGCCGAGGTGCCGATCCCGATGGGCGCGCTCACCGCTCAGCTGATCGCCGCCGCCCGCGCCATGGGCCACGGCTCACTCGATCACTCGGCACTGCTGCTGGTCGCGGAGTCGCTCGCCGGGAAGAAGTCGGCATGACGGTGACTTCTCACGCACCCGACACCTTTCGCCCGGACAACCAGCGGGGCCGTCTCGCCGCCGCGACAGGAGTGCTGACATGACCCGCATGCGTGCCGTCGACGCGGCCGTGCTGATTCTCGAAAAAGAACGCGCCACACAGGCATTCGGTCTGCCCGGCGCGGCGATCAACCCCTTCTACAGCGCCATGCGGGCACACGGCGGCATCCGCCACATCCTCGCCCGCCACGTGGAAGCGGCCTCGCACATGGCCGAGGGATTCACCCGCGCCGCGCCCGGCAATATCGGCATCTGCATCGGCACCTCCGGTCCCGCCGGCACCGATATGATCACCGGCCTGTACTCCGCGAGCGCGGATTCCATTCCGATCCTGTGCATCACCGGTCAGGCGCCCGTGGCCAAGCTGCACAAGGAGGACTTCCAGGCCGTCGACATCGCCTCGATCGCCGCACCGGTGTGCAAGTGGGCCGTGACCGTCATGGAACCCGCGCAGGTGCCCGGAACCTTCCAGAAGGCGTTCCAGCTCATGCGTTCGGGTCGTCCCGGCCCGGTGCTGATCGACCTGCCGATCGACGTGCAGCTGGCCGAGATCGAATTCGACATCGACACGTACCAGCCCTTGGAGATCCACCGGCCGACCGCGACCCGGGCGCAGGCGGAGAAGGTGCTCACCATGCTCGCGGCGGCGAAACGGCCGCTCATCGTGGCGGGTGGTGGCGTGGTCAACGCCGATGCCGCGGACCTGCTGCTCGAATTCGCCGAACTGACCGGCATTCCCGTGGTCCCGACGCTGATGGGCTGGGGCACGGTTCCCGACGACCATCCGCTGCACGCCGGAATGGTCGGCCTGCAGACCTCGCACCGGTACGGCAACGCCACCATGCTGGAAGCCGACTTCGTGCTGGGAATCGGCAACCGTTGGGCCAACCGCCACACCGGTGGAGTCGAAACCTACACCAAGGGCCGCACTTTCGTGCACGTCGACATCGAGCCCACCCAGATCGGCCGGGTGTTCGCGCCCGACTACAGCGTGGTCTCCGACGCCGGTGCCGCCTTGGCCGCGTTCCTCGACGTCGCGCACGACCTGAAGCTCGTGGGTGCGCTGCCGGACCGTGCCGACTGGGCCGAGCAGTGCCGTGCTCGCAAGCGAACCCTGTTGCGCAAGACCGACTTCGACGCGGTGCCGATCAAGCCGCAGCGGGTGTACCAGGAGATGAACAAGGCGTTCGGGCAGGACGTCCGCTACGTCACCACCATCGGCCTGTCCCAGATCCAGGCGTCGCAGCTGCTGCACGTGTACAAGCCCCGGCACTGGATCAACGCCGGACAGGCGGGTCCGCTGGGCTGGACCCTGCCCGCCGCCCTGGGTGTCGCCACGGCCGAACCGGACGCCACGGTGGTCGCGTTGTCCGGTGACTACGACTTCCAGTTCCTGATCGAGGAATTGGCCGTCGGGGCGCAGTTCAACATCCCGTACATCCATGTGGTGGTGAACAACTCGTACCTGGGCCTGATCCGTCAGGCGCAGCGCGCGTTCGACATGGACTACTACGTGCAGCTGTCGTTCGACAACATCAACAGCCCCGAGCTCGGCGGCTACGGTGTCGATCACCTCCGGGTGGCGGAAGGCCTGGGCTGCAAGGCGGTTCGTGTCACCGAGCCGGACCGTATCGGCGCGGCGCTCGAAGAGGCCAAGCAGCTCATGGCGAAGCACCGAGTCCCGGTGCTGGTCGAGGTGATCCTCGAACGTGTCACCAATGTGTCCATGGGTCTCGAGATCGACAGTGTCACCGAGTTCGAGGAGCTCGCGGACACCTTCGAGGACGCGCCCACCGCCATCGCGGCGCAGCCCGAGTACGAATCGGCCGGGAGCACACGGTGATCCAGGTGCGCGGCGACTCACGATCGGGATGGCATCGCGGTCACGTGATCGTGGCCCCCGACAAGTTCAAGGGCTCTCTCACCGCCGGACAGGTCGCCGCGCACCTCGCCGCCGGACTGCGCCGGGCTCGGCCGGACATCCCGATAGTCAAGGTCCCCGTTGCCGACGGCGGGGACGGCACCGTGGATGCCATGGTCGATGCCGGATACGCCCGAATGCAGACCGGCGTTACCGGGCCGGTCGGGAACACTGTGGCCGCCTCGTTCGCGATGAGGGGCGAGACGGCCGTGGTGGAGCTCGCCGAAGCCTCCGGGCTCCGGCGACTTCCCGACCGGCCCACTCCCGGGACCGCGCTCGAAGCCACGAGCGCCGGCACGGGCGATCTGATTCGCACCGCCGTGCTCGGCGGTGCGCGCAAGATCATCCTCGGTCTGGGCGGGAGCGCGTGCACCGATGGCGGATCGGGACTGCTGACCGCGCTGGGAGCCCGCCTCCTGGACGCCGACGACCAGCCCTTGCCGCCGGGCGGCGCGGCCCTGCGGAACCTGGAGCGCATCGACCTCACCGGATTGATCCGAGTCCCGGTGACCGTCGCCTCCGACGTCGACAACCCACTGCTCGGCCCGCGCGGCGCGGCGCACGTCTACGCACCCCAGAAGGGCGCGGGACCGGACGAAGTCGAGGCGCTCGAACAGGGCCTCGCACGCTTCGCCGAAATCAGCCGTCGCGACCTCGGCACGGACCTGTCCGAACGCCCCGGCGCAGGCGCGGCGGGAGGCGTGGGCTTCGCCGCCCTGGCCTACCTCGGCGCGCAGATCCGCCCGGGAATCGAAATCATCCTGGAGCAGCTCGATTTCGACACCCTCCTCGGTGGCGCCCGCATGGTCATCACCGGGGAGGGAGCCCTGGATCGCCAGACCCTGCACGGCAAAGCCCCCATCGGCGTAGCCCGTGCCGCCGCCCGCGCCGAAGTGCCCGTCGTCGCCGCGTCCGGCCGACGCACCCTGACCCTGACCATGCTGCGCCGCTTCGGCATCGAGGACGCTTACGCCCTCACCGATATCGAACCCGATCCGGAGCTCTGCATGAGCAATGCCGGACCCCTGCTGGAGCAGCTGGCCGTCCACATCGCGGAGACCCGATTCGATCGCGAAGTCTCCCGAAACCGATAGCGAGAGAACCTATGTCGGACTTCACCACCCTCCCGGACCTGGCGCTGCGCACGCACCGTGCCGCCGTCATCGCCGCCAGCGACGAGTCCTTCGAGGAACGCGAGAACCTCATCCACCCCTGGCAGCCCAGGTTCTCCCCGGAAACCTTCGGGCCCAAGGGCCAGGAGTACGACGGCTGGGAAACCCGCCGCCGCCGCAGCCCCGGCCACGACTGGGCGATCATTCGCCTGGGCATGCCCGGCATCATCCGCGGCATCGTCATCGACACGGCCTGGTTCAAGGGCAACTATCCGCCGTACGCGTCGGTCGAAGCCTGCCGCGCTCCCGGCTATCCCTCACCGGCCCAACTGGATTCGCTGGAGTGGACCGAAATCGTCCCCCGCGCGGCCCTGAGCGGCGACGCTCGCCACGAGCTCCCGGTCTCGGACGAGGCGATCTACACCCACGTGCGTCTCAACATCCACCCCGACGGCGGCGTAGCCCGGCTCCGGGTGCACGGCGAAGTCGTCCCCGACCCCGGCTTGCTCACCGGCATCACCATCGACCTGGCAGCTCTGGAGAACGGTGCCCGAGCCATCTCCTGCTCGGACATGTTCTACTCCGCCCCCGACAACATGCTGGCCCCGGGCTTGGCCCGCAACCAGGCCGAAGGCTGGGAAACCGGCCGCCGGCGCGACGACGGCAACGACTGGGCGGTATTCCGGCTGGCGGCCCAAGGCATTCCCGACCTGATCGAGGTCGACACCACCAACCTGGTCTTCAACTCCCCGGCCGAAGTCCGACTCCTCGCCATCGACCACCCCGCCATCGATCACCCCGCCGCTGACCACTCCGCCGACGCCCCGCTCCCGCCCCACACCGATCCGGCGTGGTTCGAGCTCTTCCCTCGCACCACAGTCCAACCGGACACCCCTCACCGCTTCCGAATCGCCCCCGAAGCCGCACGCCCCGCCACCCACGTCCGCCTGGACATCTACCCCGACGGTGGCATAGCCCGCCTCCGCATCCTCGGCACCCTTACTCCCGCCAGTGAGCAATCCCTCAACTCCCGTTGGGGCACACTCTGATTCACCTCCACGAACTCGCGGCCGTCGACCACCGTGCCTGCAGCAGACCCTCCCGGGCAAGGTCTGCTCCGAAGGCGCGCTGACTTCCGGGTCGATGCCGCGCATGTGTGCGGTGGTGCAGGACACCCCACCCAATCCCTGCACCACCGCACACCTTTCTTGTTGCTCGGTCTGCTGGGCGGGGAGAAGCAAGATTCAAAGAACAAGAGACAAAGACAAGAGATGCCTGGAAGAGAAGGGAAGAAGTGCCCGCGCAACCGGCGGTTTGGAGCTCTGCCGGATGTCTGGTGTGGTGGCTTCCCCGAACGGGGGCGGTGGTGCAGGGTCTCTCCTGTCGTAGGGCAAGCGGTGCAGGGACTTTCGCGTCATAGCGGCAAGCCTCCTGTGTCATAGACACGCGGTGCAGCGTCTTTCGCCTTATGGCGGCAAGCCTCCTGTGCCGTAGGGCAAGCGGTGTAGGGCTTGAAGTGGCATAGGACAGTTTCGTGTCACAGGGCAGGCAGTGCGGGGCTTCTCGCGCCTTAGACCAGGCGGTGTTCGCGTGCCATCGGTCGGGTGGTGCAGGGCTCTCGTGCCAGGGGGCATGCGGGCTAGTAGGGCATGTGGGTGGTGGTGTGGAGTGCTCGAGTGGTGACCACAGCCATCCAGCCCGGCTGGGACGAGAGAGGACGGCTCCCGACTGGGGAGCCCAGGTCGGGTACGGCAGGCGAAATGACCAGCACTGCCATCTTTTCCGCAGCAACACCACAGGGGTATACGAGTGCGGGTGCGGAACCAGCGTCGGCTCTTGTGCCGTGAGGGGAGTACGTGAGAGCGGCAGGCACCGAGTCTTCCGCTCCGGCGGTGTGCGGGGTCAGCGGCAGTCGCGTGTGCGGATCGCGCACTGGCGCACTTTCTTTCATCTCCATGTCCATCTTCCTCTCAGTGCCCGTGCCCGAGTGTGCGTGCGTGCGGTGTGATGTAGGCGCTCGGGTGCCGGGGCTTGCACCGGGCGAACCAGGACAGCACCGGTCCCCGAAAGGGAGCCGGTGTCGCCTGGTGTAGTGGGTGTGGTTCAGCTTCGGTCGACCGGAGAATCACGGTGATCGAGGAACTCCCGATGACGAGCGCGTTCTCGTCGCTCCCGCGCACGCAGTCGTGCTTGGGCGGCGGCGAGCATCTCCCCGGGATGGTGACGGTGATTCACCCTCGGCGTGCGCGTGGGGTCGATATGGATCGGCGCTATCCACCCCGTGCGGCCCGGGAATTCTGAATTCTTGCCCATCACAATCGTTTTCCAGCCACCCGGGCCGTCGTGCACGAGTGCGTGACACGCATCGCACGCCAAGGTCAGGTTCTCGATATCGGTAGGCCCGCCCTTGCTGTGTTCGGTGATGTGATGCACCGCAGCCAACGTCGCAGGAGCACTACACCCCGGACGGGTGCAACCGCGCTCGGCAGCGATCAACACTCGCCGCTGCGCGGGACTGGCCAAACGCTCTCCGTGTCCGAGGTGCAAGGGCATCCCGGTGTGGTCGAACAAGGCCAAGAAGGGCTTGGACCGCTCCGCGAGTTTGAGGGCTTCGGGGATGGACACCGTGCCACCGGAAGCGGTGGTGGCTACACCCGCAGCGTCTTCGAGTTCCGCGAGGGTCATGGTGACGATCGCTTCCACCGGCAGACCGCGATGGGATCCGAGCTTGCCCGGTCCTATTTCCGGGCGCAGGAATGCCAGCAGCGCATCGTGATTGCGTTGCGCGGCCGAGCGCGAGTCCCGTTGGGCGGCGGCGTCGAGGATCTCCCGGGTCACGTGGTCGGTGTCGGCGAACGGGCTGTCGGGGTCATCCGGATTGCACATGCCGGGGCGGGCCAGTTTCGCCAGGACCGGTTCCAGCAGTGCGCGCAGGGCGGGGGTGATCTCGCCTTTGAGCGAGCTCATGCCGTCGAGGCGTTGGTCGCACAACACGATCCCCCGCATGCGGGCGCGGTCGGTGTCGTCGGTGAGGGTCCCGTCGGGGTCCAGGTGCGCGGACAGGGAATTGCCGATCCGGGGCAAGTCATCAGGAGACCCACACCGCGCGTGCTCCGCCATCACTTGCTCGGCGGCTTCCCGGTCTGCACGCGAGATGGCGTGCGGGAGTCGGTGCATGATGTTGCCGATCGTGCGGGCGTGTTCGGCCGAGATTTCCCCGGCGGCCTGGACTTTCGCGGTGTGCGGCAGCATCGGTTCGAGGTCTTGCCCGGTGATGTCGTGCCAGATCCCGAGTTGTTGGGCGGCTTTCATGCGCCCGAACGCTTCCCGGTGTGAGAGCCGCAGTGCTTGTTCGAGGAATCGGACTGCGTCTCGGACTCCTGCGCGTTGCGGGATGGACCGTTCCACGACCTCGATCACCAGCCGATGCTCCAACGCAGCCAAACGTCGTTTGCTGGTTTCGACCGAGCGCATCAGTTCGGTGACCCCGTCATCGGTCAACGGCGCGAGGTTCGCATCGAGCAGAGTGTGGACTGCGGTGGCCAGGTCGGCTCCCGCTGTGTCTCCGATCCCTGTCTCGTTCGAACGCATGTGCTAATTCTATCGTGTGAGATCACGGATGGGAACAGAAAACCCATCTGAACTGCACGTATTCAGACCATGAGACTATTCAGTCTCTTCATATCTCGAGCCCGCGCGCTGGCCTACAGTTCGGTCATGTGATGGCCGCTCTGCCGTATAAAACGCGATTCCGTGCACGGTGTGTGGCGCTGCGAGCGTCCTCTGATCCCCGATGCGTCCGCCAGCGTGTGGTCCGGAACCGCAGGTCAGCGTCAAGGTAGGGCGCGGTGACTGATCGGCCCCACGTGAGCCGATCGAGCCATTTCCGTGCCGTGCGCCTAGTGCGAGGGCGCCGGTTCCGGAACCTCTGTCGCGGCCGGTGTCGCGGCAATAGCATTGGGGCGCATAGTGATTGCCAGCACGCCCGCAGCTAAAAGCGCTATCAGCATCGTCCAGACCGTGCCCACATGCATCGCGTGCATGAAGGCTGAATCGGCGGCCCGGGCCAGGTCGGGATTCTTGGTGGCGGTTGCCGCGTGTCTGGCCAATTCGGCTGAGGCGCGGGCCTTTTCCTGCACCTCGGCGGGCAGGCCGGGAAGCGTCGGCGCTATCGCGCGCCCGTAGGTGATGGACATGATCGTGCCGCCCACCGCGATGCCCAGAACGCTGCCGGTCTGCCGGACCGTATTGGTGACAGCGGAACCCGCACCTGCGCGTTCCAGCGGCAATGTACTCATCAGTGTCCCGGTGACCAGCCCGATCACCATGCCGATGGCGATGCCCTGCACCGACATGGCGATCTCGATCCAGATCAGCGGCGTGTGCAGTCCGAACAATCCGAAACTGCCCATGGCCAAGGCGGCCACGGTGAGGGCGGTCGCGGAGACGGGCCGGAGGCTCCACTTCTGAACGAGGCGAACGCCCAGCGGCCCGCCGATCATGACGCCGACCGCTGCGGGAAAGCTGGCCAGACCCGCTTCGAGAGGTGAAAAGCCGCGCGCGCCTTGCAGATAGAACGCGCCGTAGAACCCGACCGCCGTCATGGCGAAGAAGAGCAGTCCGAGTGCCGCGTTGCCGCCGCCGAAGGTTCGCTCGGCCAGCAGCCTCGGATCGAAACTGGGCTGGCGGCTGCGCAATTCGACGACGACGAACGCGACGAGCAGGATCAGCCCGGCGGCGATCGGTGCCCAGACGTCGGGGCGGCCCCAGGATGCGACCTGTCCGGCGCGGATGAGTCCGTATGCCAGGGCTGCCAAGCCGGTGATGGACAGCAGCAATCCTGCCGGGTCGAGTGGGCGGGGTGCGGGACTGTGGAAGTTCGGGACCAGGGCGGCGATCCCGATCAGCGCGACAGCCACCACCGGCACGTTGACGAGAAACACCGAGCCCCACCAGAAGTGGTCCAGCAGCACGCCGGCCAGCAGGGGGCCTGCCGCCAATCCCACACCGGCGGAGGCGGAGAACAGTCCGATCGCGGTTGCCCGGGCCGGTCCGGTGAACGTCCACGTGAGGATCGCCATGGTGGCGGGCATGATGAACGCGCTGCCCAGGCCCATCGCGGCCCGCGCGGCGATGAGCTGGCCCGCGTCGTCGGCATAGGCGGCCCAGACGGAGGAGGCCGCGAAGACCACCATTCCGGTGGTGAGCACGGTTCGGTGGCCGAAGCGGTCGCCCAGCGCGCCCGCGGTGAACATCAGGGTGGCGAAGACGAGCGTGTAAGACCCTGTTGCCCACTGCAACTGGGCCGGATCGGCGCCCAGTCCGCGCACCGGGTCGGCGAGGGTTTCGAACGTGGTGTTGAGGATTGTGTTGTCCAGCCAGATCAGCAGGGACGACAGGAGTAGGACGGCGAGAATCAGTTGCTGCCTGGACTTCGGCAACGTCGGAGGCGTGTTCATCGAATACCTTCGATACGATTGGCAAGAACCTGACGATTAAGAGTGTGCGTAATCGTCAGGAACCTGTCAATCTCTGAGGAGGGCTGGGTCGTGGGTTCCTATCGGGACGAGGGCGGTTCGCTGACGTTCATGGTCCGGAAGGTCTGGTTGAACATGCGGGCCGCGATCGGCGCGGAACTCAAGGAATTCGGGCTCTCCACCTCGCAGTACGCCACCCTGATGATGACGGCTTCACATCCGGGAATGTCCGTGGCGGACATCGCCCGTGAGGTCGCGAGCACTCGGCAGGCCGCGAACGAGATGCTCGGCGGACTCGAGCAGGAGGGACTGATAGAGCGGCAGCCCAATCCCACGGACCGGCGCACTCATCGAATTCATGTCACCGACGCGGGACTCGCTCGGTTGAAGGAGGCTCGGGTGGCCGTCGCCCGGCGCGAGGCCGAGTTGGAGGCCGGGTTCTCACCGGAGCAGCGTGCGGCGATTCGAGAGTGGTTCGAGGGCATCGCCGACGCTTGTCGGTAGTCGGGCCGAATTCCGGTCCGCGGATCGGAAGTGCTCGAGCTGCCAGGATTGCGATCGCCGGGCCTGGCCGGTGGGCACGGACACCCACGGCGGATACAGGCGGAAACCGCGCTTGCCGCCGATGCCGTTGCGCGACACGATATTTCGCTCGACCAGGGCATCCTGCGAGAAGACGAACCAGCCCTGGTTCGGCCCCTGATGCACACCGATCACGAAGAACCCGATCTGGTCCGCGACATCGAACGGGCGGATCGGGCCCTGGGGCGAGCGCTGCCAGACGGTGACGAACTGCCCGGGCTTGGTGGGGGTGGTCTTCGCGATACGGAATCGAACGGCGGTGCCGTCCACGGAAAACGCGTACGCGCCGTACTTCGCGCTCTCGGGTTCGGCGATCGCCGCCGAACACTGTTGCCCGGTGGACCAGAAGAACTCTCGGGCCGCGTAGAGCTCGTCCGGTAGTCCGGCGGCCCAGCCTGAGCTCGTCACGCCGGAATCCTAGCTGTAAGCCCAGGTATGACGGCCTCGCGGTCGCCGCTCGGCGTGGTGCGCTCAGCGCCGGGCGGGCTGGGGGAGGGCGACCGCGCCGACGAGAGTACGGCGGATTCGCCACGGGAGGGCGGCGAAAAGCGCTGTCATGGCGGTGATCGTGCCGGGGAGATCGTCGCGTCCGGACAGGTATGCGCGCTGCGAATGCGGGGACAGGGTGAAGAACGCGTCGAAGAAGGCCGGGATCTCGTGCGGCGGGAGCGCGAGCAGCGCACGTAGTCCGGCGGCACGCAGGGCGTGGACCGCGCGGGCGGAGGCGGGCCAGATGGTGTCTCCCGCGGCGACGGTGTCCGCCGTGCGCAGCGCGGTCGCGACGCTGTATCCGGTCGCGGGGTGCGTCAATGCGCCTGCGGCGCCGAACCTCCGGTCGTGTGGTCGGCCGCCCTGGACCGGGAAACGCACTCGTTCGACCTGCTCGGTGCCGGTGAGATCGATTCCGCGGGAACGCAATCGATGCTCGAGGCGCTCGCGAAGGACCGCTGGATCGAGTGCCGGCCGTCCGGCCAGGCAGGTTTCCTCGAGCAGAACGGAGTCGGCGCTCACCGGGATCGTGTACAGAAATGACGGTGGCTCTTCGGGTTTCGCGCCGTTGTCGGGGCGCCAGTCCATGAACAGGGTGTCTTCGCCGGTCCACCGGGCTCGGTCGACGATGACGCCGTACGCGGTCTGCTCGGCCAGTGCGGGGGAGCGGGCGATGCCTCGCGCATCGATGACCCGCCCAGCGGGCAGCGTGGGCCCGGAGGCCAGGCGCACCGACGGAAGATCGATTCCGTGGCCCGTCGACCGGGACGGTGCGTCGATCTCGGCAACTCGGTCGCGAATGATCCGCGCACCGCTCAGATCGAGTGAATCCTGCAAGTTCGCGGTGTCGAATACGACATAGCGGCGGGCCAATTCGACGCGATGCGAGGTCCAGGCGACGGGGTTGTCGACGGCGGCGGCGAACACTCGCTCGGACACCCACTCGGGCAGCTCGTCCGCCCAGGCCGCGTAGGTCGCGGTCCAGCGACGCTCGGGCTGCGGATCGATCACGGTGACCGTTTGTCCCTGCGCCAGCGCACGATGGGCCAGCGCGCGTCCTGACGGACCCGCACCGCAAATGAGAAGATCGGACGTCACCAGGTGATTGGATCATGGACGTTGACCGTCATACGCTTCGGTAACGATGACCGGGCCGGGGAGGGTTCGGCAGGCGCGAAAGGTTGAGCACATGACGTATCCACCCGGACCGCCGTCCGGTCCCGGTTTCGGCGGGGATCCGAATGCGCAGGGCCAGCCGCCGGAGAATCCGGCCTGGTGGGATCAGCCCGCGACGCCTCCGGGGCAGCAGCCCGGCGGTCAGGGATGGCAGGGTCAGCCTCAGCCGGGCCAGCAGAATTGGGGCCAGCAACCCGGGTACGCGGCGCAACAGCCGGGGTACCCGCAGCAGCCCGGATATGGCCAGCCCGGGTACGGGCAGCAGCCCGGTTATCCGCAGCAACAGGGCTTTCCGCCCCCGCCCCCGCCGAAGTCCAATACCGGTCTGATCGTGGGCATCGTGCTGGGCGTGGTGGCGGTGCTGGCCGTGGCTATCGGCGCGATCGTGATCGTCACCGGCGGCGACGATTCGTCGCAGGCCGCCACCTCGACGACGACCACGACCACCACCACGACGGCCAAGACCACCACGACCACCCGCACCACCACGACGAGCAAGGCCGCGCCCGCCGGAGGCCGATTCACCTATACCGAATACGGCCAGCCGTGGAACTTCCGCCTCGGTGACGTCGCGCTGCAGGCCGATTGGGTCGAAGGCCACGACTACGACAGCTGCGGGCCGCTCGAAAAGGCCGGCAAGATCACCA
Source organism: Nocardia jejuensis NBRC 103114 (assembly GCF_001613145.1). Classification (GTDB taxonomy): domain Bacteria; phylum Actinomycetota; class Actinomycetes; order Mycobacteriales; family Mycobacteriaceae; genus Nocardia; species Nocardia jejuensis. The sequence goes on along the minus strand of NZ_BDBU01000013.1, from coordinate 148,993 downwards.
GCCTCGGCTGCAAATACGGGTCCGAGCTGGTGTGGAAGTCCGAGGGTGGCGCGCTCATGCTGACCCAGCTGATCTTCACCATGAACAGCGAGAGCTCCGCGTCCGGCGCGTCGGGTCAGTTCGACGACAAGGACATCAACCTGCCCGCGGGCAGCTACATCGCCGACTGGGAGACCGGTAAGTGGCGCGACGGCAGTCAGGGCCAGTTCATGGTGGTCACGTTCGCGACAGCGACCTCGGCGGTCGGTGCCGACGTAGTGGAGAAGTACCTGAAGTACCGGCAGAGCGACACGATCGGCGCGTTGATCTTCCGCTGAGACTCGTCCGATCGAGAATGCCCGGCGTCGCATTGCGCGACGCCGGGCATTTTTCCGCGAAAACTGCTGCGGTGGTTCAGATTCCGCCGGTGGCGAGCAGTCCGCCGTCCACCTTGATGGTGGTGCCGGTGATCCACGAGGACTCGTCCGAGGCCAGGAATCCGATGAGCGAGGCGACGTCCTCGGGGCTGCCGAGCCGCTTCATCGGGTAGACGGCCGCGGCGGCCTCCTCGTCGGCCGAGTACAGCGCATCGGCGAACTTGGTCTTGATAACGCCCGGCGCGACCGCGTTCACCCGAATCTTCGGCCCCAGCTGCCAGGCCAGCTCCTCGGTGAGCCGAATCAGCGCGGCCTTGGACGCACCGTAGGCGGCGATCACACCGGTGGAGCGCAGCCCCGCGACGCTGGCGACATTCACCACCGCGCCGCCGTGCTCACCCATCCACGCCCGGTACGCCTCCTGCACATACCCAAGCGCGGCAACGACATTCACGTCGAAGATCTTCCGCACGGCCTCGAGGTCCGCCTCCATGAGCGACCCGTACACCGGATTGATCCCGGTGTTGTTGATCAGCACATCGAGCGATCCGAACCGCGCCACCGCGGCCCCGACCTGCTCTGCCCGAGCCTCGGCATCCCCGGAGTTCCCCGCGACCGCGACAACCTCCCCGGGATGCCCCAGCCCCCGCAACTCCTCGGCGGCCTTCTCCAGCGCGTCCACCTTCCGCGCCGTCACCACCACATTGGCCCCCCGTCGCAGCAGCTCCGCCGCCACCCCGAACCCGATACCCCGGCTCGCGCCCGTAACCAGCGCGCTCTTGCCCAACAGATCAGCACTCATGTGACGGCACGTTACGTCAGTCACTTGATCTGTGCGGATTCGGCCCTGATCGGGGTCATGCAATCACGTGCTATCGGTGCTGCAGTCACTTGGAACCGCAGATGGGGTGCAGTCGCATGCGGATCCACGCGTAGCTGTCTGACCAGGGCATTCGCCGCGGGCCAGTGAGCGAGGCTGCCCCGTGAACTCCGCCTCGTCGGCAGGCGGTTTCCAGATGCATCCTGACCGCTCATCGTCCATGGCAACGCTGACACCTCGGTGCCGATCGAGGGGACGCGTGAAGCCATCGCTCAGTTCCCCGCACCTGTTGAACTGGTCGAAATCGAAGGCTCAGAACACGGCTTCGCCGTGCGCGGCGAAGCCGCAGTACCTCGATCCACAGACCCAGATCTACCAGGCCGACGTCATCCAGACCGTGGCACCGTGGCTGACAACTGGTTCAACGCTGAGGCATTCAGCTGGGCGCGCACTTCGGTAGTGGGACGTAGATCGGTGGGCGGAACGCAGGGGTGATCCGCCTCAGCCCTGGGGTGGGTTCCTCGGCGGCGTCGGCTGCGGGACCGTTGGTACAACGTCGACAACGGCACCCGAACCCAAGGATGGACATCATGGCTATCAACCGAATCCGGCTCCGCACCTTCGCAATTGCCGGCGCTGCAACACTTGTCGCTCTCGGCAGTGCTCTGGGTGGTGGCGCCGCCGCGACGGCCGACTCCAGGACCGCCGAAGCCGCGTTCGTCGACGAGATCAGCCTGAACAACGCCACCCTGCCCGCACGATCGGCCGCCGAGATGATCACCGCGGGCTACGCGACGTGTGACGACTTGCGTGGGGGTGTGTCGGTTCTCGATGAGATTTCCGCGGTCGAACGGACTTACCGGTTTGACCAAGGTACGTTGTTCGTCAGCGCAGCGACGACGAATTTGTGCCCGGACTTCGTGTCCTGATCGAATATCGCTCTGCGGCGTGGTGCCGGCATTACACCTCGCCGCGGTGAGTCCCGAGCGAATACTCTCTTCTGCCGAATACGAACACCTTGCCCGCGACCGCCGGCGTTCCGGCGTCCTCAGTCGAGTCGGGTCAGATCGGCTGCGAGCTGATCGAGATCGGTTTCCCTGATACGGGTTTGGACATTGTGAGTGTGGCCGAGGTTCCTGTGCTCCATACGATGTCCGCATCGGTCCGTCAGCGCCGATCTTGTGCCCGGAAGTGCGAGTTCAACGTATCGGAGCATGGTGGTCTGCACCGCTAGCGCGAAAGCCAGTGCCCAGTCTGGCTGATGCGTGAGGGCGATGGATACGGCGGTGGCGGTGCTGCAAGAACAACACTGCCATCGTGAGGAATCGTATCCAGGTGGTGCAGGAGGAACTTTCGTGTTCGCCGGTGTGGCCGGCATTGTCGGACATTTCGCATTCGTGTCTGTGCTGCTCCACCGGAATCGGAGCCCGGCGTCGTGGAGTTCGGTCACGTTCGACGGTCCGGGATCGCGCGGGTCCAGGCCGCTGTGCGTGGCGGTCGTGGGGCGAGAGCTGTTGTGAGGGCGCGCGATACGGTTCCCGGCGTGCTGCCTACTTGTCTGCTGTTCGCGGGTCCGATGCTGTGTTGGTCGTTGGCGGCTGAAACCTTCCGGGGTCGCCTCGCCGGACTCGCAGTGCTGGGTGTGCTCGCGGTGGGACAGTGGTTGTTCATCACCGGGCGCCTCGGCCCCGATATTCAGTTCTAGGGTGGACTCGGCCCCATGGGCAACCTCGGTGGGCAGTCGTGCTCGTCCCAGCCGAGGTTGCAGGACCATGACGGCGATGGCCCACCATCGACAGGCAAGGGACTTGTGAGGTCCGCGGAGTTGTCGGTTGGCTCAACAGCTGAACCTCAACTGCGACAAGAGAGTTCGAGTCGCCGCTACATGTGTCGGAGCAGATTTGTCTTTCAGCGCTCAGCGGGTTGGGATCGCGCGGATCACAGCGCAAGCGAGCATCGCGGAGACCGAAACGCGTTCGGTCGCTGGTCAATTCCGGGCCTTGGCGACGTCCTGTTCGGGGTATGCGACGGCGCTGGATGAGGCGCATTCGAATATCCTGAACGAGTTGGCGTCGTTCGCGGCGTGGACGGTCGCGTTCGAGTCGGTCGGGTGATCGTGGTGCCGTTCCTGGTCGATCAGGGGGTCGGCGGGCGGTGTGGCCCGCGTGTAGTTCGGCCGCTCAGTCGGTAAGGATCCGCCGCACTCCCTCCTGATAGGTGGTGACTTGGAAGTGAGGAAAGTGGGCTGCGAATTTGGAGCTGTCGAAGATGTTGTCGGTGCGGTAGCGGTCGAGTAGCTCGTACATCTCGTCGAGCGGTTTGACGAAGTGGCGCCCGAGGCGGAAAGCGAGCATCGGCAGCACCGTGTAGTCGGTTTTGCGGCCGATGACGTCGCCGGCGATCTCGACGAGCTGGGCGTAGGACTGACGGTTCGGGTCGACCGGCAGGTGCCATGTCTGGTTGTAGGCATCGGGGGTGTTGCCGAGCAGGGCCAGCGCCCGGCTCGCGTCGGGAGTCCAGATCAAGGATCGCCTCGTGTGGGCGTTCACCGGGACGAACGGCCGCTTTCCAGCCTTGATCCGGTCGAACACCAGTGAATTGGTGTAGCTCTTGGTCGAGCCGGGCCCGTAGAACTCGGGGGCGCGGCCGATGAGGCCTTGAACGCGGCCGGCCTGCATGGCCTCGAGCAGCATGGTGGCGATCTCGCCGCGGACGCGTCCCTTGCGACCGCCCGGTGCGAATGCTGTCGACTCGGTTTGGGGCTTCGACGTTCCGGGATACATGTAGGTGTTGTCGAAGAAGACGAGCTTGGTCTGGTGTTCGGCGCAGGCATCGATGACGTTGCGCATGATGACGGGGAACTGACGCTCCCACAGCTGCGAGTCCAGGGGCAGCCCGACTGTGAGGTAGGCGATCTCGCTGCCCGCGACAGCACGGCTGGTGGCCTCGGCGTCGGTGAGATCGGCGGGCACGAGTTCGTCCGTAGTGTTGACCCGCGAGGGCTTGCGGCTGACTAGGCGAATATCAGTGGTGTAGTTCCTGTGGATCTCGTTCACGAGCTCGTCGGCGATCGGTCCGCCGGCACCGAGGACGGTTTGCATGTGGTCTCCTCGAGGTGATGGATGGTGTCGACATCGGCTCGGTTGCGAGTTGTGTCCCGCCACCGAATGACGATGGGGTCGGCCACCAATGCAGAGCGCTGATCCAGCCGCTGCGATCGTTGATCGAACCGCGGCGCCTGGTCGCCGATGTGGTGTCTGAATGTCGCTGAGGTCGACGCGGGTCTGAGTTCAATGCCATCTCGTACGGTCTGGTCGCTGGCATGGTTACCTCTGCGGGCTCACACCGGCTACCGACAGTCGGAAGAGTTGCTCCGCGCGGGCGGCGGGGTCCGGGTGGTGCTCTGTGGCCAGGGCGATGCCGACGATCACCGCGATCAGGTCTGCGGTGGTTACACCCTGCGCCACTGCGCCGTCCTCGATTGCGCTGCGCAGCAGAGGATTTCCTGCCTCCTCCAACGCTGCAGAGCAGGCATTGGCGTGCGCGGGATCAGACCCCGCAGCGTCGTAGGCCAACGCTACCGCAAGGCCCCGCGCGTGAACGCAATAGGCGACGACATCGGTCAGCCAATCCAGCAGTGCACCCCGACTGTCACTCGTACCCGCCAGGTCGCGGGCGCGGACGCACAGTGCCTCGATCCGCTTTCGGGAGACCGCCTCCAGCAATGCCTGGCGGGTGGGGAAGTGGCGGCGCACAGTCCCCGAACCGACCTTCGCGATGCGGGCGATCTGTTCCAAGGACGCGCCGGCACCGTGGGTCGCAACCTCTTCCTCGGCCACGGCGAGGACCCGCGCGTAGTTGCGACGAGCATCTGCACGCTGTCGTTCGGGCACGGTGTCACTTCCTGGCTTGCGAAACGGCGGGACCCGCCATATCTTACATTCGGTAAACGGCGGGGTCCGCCGTTTATGAGACGACCATTGGAGGAGTGGCATGTCCACAGATAACTCACCCGTACTGGTCACCGGCGCTACCGGCAAACAGGGCGGTGCCACCGCTCGCGCCCTGTTAGGGGCGGGTGTTCGGGTCCGCGCTTTCGTACGTGACGCTGCCACCGATCGCGCCAAGGCGGTCGAGGCGCTCGGCGCCGATCTGGTAATCGGCGATCTGCACGACCGTGAGTCGGTGATCCAGGCAGCGGAGGGCGCCCGGGCCGTGTTCTCTGTGCAAATGCCCGGCATTACCGCAGGTGCCTTCGATTTCGAAGGGGAGGTGGAACAGGGCGTGAACCTCATCGATGCTGCGAAGGCAGCCGGTGTGCCGCAGTTCGTTCACACGTCGGTGACCGGCGCCGGTCAGCACACCGGCACTCCCGGCTGGGCCGACGGTCGCTGGGCGTCGATGGAACCCTCCATGAACGCTAAAAGCACGATTCAGGATCTGGTTCGAGAAGCGGGCTTTCCTCATTGGACGCTACTCAAACCGGGCACGTTCATGGAGAACTTCTTGCCGTCCATGGCATATATGTTCCCGCGGGGAATCGAGGGCGGCCTCGTGAGCGTCATCAACCCCGATACCCGGCTGTCCCTGGTCGCGGTGGACGACATCGGCCGTGCGGCCGCCGCGGCCATCGCCGCGCCGGAGCGATTCGACAGGGTGGAGTTGGAGTTGGCGAGCGACTACCTGTCGATGACGGAGATTGCCGAGATCCTCTCTCGTGCTCTGGGCAGGCACCTCGCCGCACCGGACATGACCGAAGCGCAGGCGCTGGCTGCGGGGATGCCGCCTTTCGCCGCCGCGCTCGAATGGCTGAACGTCGCCGGCCAGCCAGGCCGCCCGCAGTACGCCAGGGACCTCGGTATCCCGCTCACCACCTTCGAGGAATGGGCGCAGCGATACCTGCGAGCGGATGCCTGACACGACTGCAGAGTGTCGTCGAACGCCAGCAGTCGGGGAACGACCGGCTGGGACGGAGCCGGATGATGGCGGGAGCCCCGTACTGACGTGGAGCGCAGTGACGTTGTGGCCGTGGTGGCGCTGGAATTCGAGTCACACCCGCGGCAATGCCCGTCGCTGGTCCAGGCCTTCCGAATGGGCCGTTCGCCCCGGTCGCCAACCGCGACACCTATGACCCCTGCGTGCCCGGAGCCCACCGGCTACGTCTGAAGTTGTCAGATCGATTCAGCAACAGCGGCTTTCGGTACCGAACGGGCAAGGGCGCCGGTCATCTTCCATCGAAGGATGAGGGCGTGACCACGTACCCGTCCTGCCGTGTGCGAGCTGCGGCTCGTCGAATGACGTGCTCGCAAATCACCGACGCTGTGCGTTCAGGTACGAGCGAGCGGCGACGGTGCACACCCCGGGCTGGGTGAGTCGAACCCACCGGTCCCGCTCGTCACGGTGCGGGAGTGAGATGGAATTTGTCGGCGTAGTGCGGCGTGGGGATCAACACGGTTTGCGGATACAGGACCTGTACCTTGTGATCGTCGAGCGACAGGTACGTCGAGAACCGTGTGTAGAAAATCGGCTGGACCGGAACACCGTTGCGCAGCAGCAGATAGCGGCCGTCACGCACGTGCTCTTCCACCGAGATCTCCCATTCCTGTGGCAGATTCTTCCAGCACACATCGGAAATTCCTGTGGCTGAATTCAACTCGGCGGCACGGGTATCGGCTGGGACCGTCACCCACTGATCCCAGCCCTCGGCAAGCCCGGCGCGGCGCGTGAGTTCACCCACGGTGATCGGTTCCCCAGCGGCCGCGGCACGGCCCGCCTCTTTCTGCAGCGCACCCGCATCGCCCTGTATGCCTCGGTCGGCGAAGTCGAACGTGCGCGGGCAGTCAGCAGGCAGCGCGAGCGGCTTGTCCTGGCGGACACAAGCACCGAGTGCGGCAGCGGAGACCACAACCAGCACAAACCCGAGACAGCGGGAGAACCGCCCGCGACCACGGGTGCACTCAGCGACCGACCCCCTCGACTCGATACCGCCGGACCGTCCCCCGGCCGCACGGCCACCACCTGTATACATCCGCCACCCCGTTCACTGCACACCGAATGATGCTGTGAGCATCTCGATACAGAACCCCTGGTGCGACACGATAACAACATGCTGATTCTGCACGCGGAAGTCGTCCCGTCACGGTTCGGTCAAAAGACCATTTCGCACGAGCGTCACCCGCCAGCTACGCCCAGCGTGCCGGTGTTCCCGGTCGGGCCATCGTTTTATTGAACGGCCGCTGCGATGCGGTCCCACTCGACAACGCCGCCGGGCAGCTGCCACCCCATGGTTCGGCCGAGTTCGTCACCAACTGATGCCGCCATCCGAGCGAACTGACGAATGTTCTTGTCGCGCAATCGATTCGCGCCCGAAAGGCCCGCCGCCACCTGGATGTCGATCAGATCGATCGCCGCCTCGTGCTCGGCCGTCGCCGTCTGCAGCCAGCGGATGTCCTCGGCTCTGGCGAGTATCAGAATCGGGACCTGCACCTGCTCGACTGCCGCCGCGATCAGCCGGTCGTGTCCGTCGAGCACAAGATATCCGTCCAGCCCGGACTGATGCCACAACAACACCGGCGGCAACACTTCGAGCTTGCGATACGCCTTGACGCTGCCGGAAGTCGGCTCGGACAGCCGCCGCAAAGGCACGGCCCCGTTCCAGCCCGAGACGAACCAGTCCAGATAGGCTGCCGGAAACTCGCGCACCAGATCCCCAGCCAAGACATACGGTGGCAGCACCCGAGACTGCAACACCCACTCCCCGTCGTGCAGTGGTGCCCGCAGATGATCGGCGAACCAATGCGCCCAGCGGGTGAGATCCGGCCCGAACGCGCGGGCAACATCTGCCCGGATCGGCGGTACCGGTGATCGCCAGCCAGGTAAGCGGCGCACAGTGACGCCGTAGCGGTTGTCATCGACCCGCGCCAGCAGCACATCGCGATTTCCATGGCGCAGCAGCATTCGCCCACCGGCAGCGACCAGCATCCGCAACTCCGCTATCGGTCGGCCACTGACGGTCAACCAGATCCCATTGGGCAGCGCTCCCCGGTGCATTGACGCAGCCTATTCTCATTCGCCGGTTGGGTTGTCGATGCATCGCGCCCGGCGCAGCCGCTGAGCCTCGAGGCCGTCTTGGGCGAGGCCAACAGCTGAGTGATGTGGTGTCAGCTCTACACTTCGGCAGCGAGAGTTGTTGCGGGACCACGAAGCTCCCGACGGCGTGTATCCCCGTCGGCGGGAGCACTGGCAGACCCGCTTCGTGGAGTGCCGGAGGCGACCGCACCTGAGTAAGGCCCTTTTTGACGGTGCCCCCGCTGCGCGCGCTCGGTGTCACAGCGGATCAACGACATCCGCCGGGCAGTCAGTGCCCGAGTGGGTAGGTGATGCCGGTCAACTTCTCCGACAGCTCCCACAGTTGGCGAGCCTTGTGCACGTCGTGGGCGGCTTTGCTCGAGCTGCAGCGGATCGGGAAACCGCGCAGGCCGCCGATCCCCTCGGGACCGTAGTAGGCTGCGGGCTCCACCGGGGCGGTGGCGGCGTAAAGCTGTGGGAGCGCGCCCATTTCGGCGCTCTGGGCGATGAGTCGATCGAGGAGAGCCACGACGGACCCGATGGGTGCTTCGGTGTGGTGGCCCAGCTCGGTGGTGGCGAAGCCGGGGTGAGCTGCCACTGCGATCTTCTCCGAGCCGGTAGTGGCGAGCCGGCGCTGTAATTCGGCTGTGAACAGCAGGTTGGCCAGCTTGGATTGCCCATAGGCCAGCCAGCGGTCGTAGCGGCGGCGCTGCCAGTTCGGGTCGCCGAGGTTGACGCGGCCGAAGCGGTGCGCCCAGCTCGATACGGTGACGACGCGGTCGCTGATCCGGTCGAGGAGGAGTCCGGTCAGTGCGAAGTGGCCGAGATGGTTTGTGCCGAACTGCATCTCGAAGTCGTCGGCGGTGCGCTGGTGCGGGATCGCCATCACACCGGCGTTGTTCATGAGTACGTCGACCCGGTCCACCGAGTCCGCGAACTCGCGTACAGAGGCCAGATCGGCCAGGTCGAGCTTGCGCACCTGTGCGCGCTCACCGATGGCGGCGGCCACCGGCGCTGCCTTTTCGAGGTTGCGGCAGGCCAGGATCACCTCGGCGCCCGCCCCGGCCAGCGCGCGTGCCGCTGCGGCTCCCAGTCCACTGTTGGCGCCGGTGATGATGACGCGTCGGCCGCTCTGATCGGGGATATCGGGAATGTCCCAGCCACTCATAGTCGGTGAGTCTAGGCGCGTGCCGGTTTCGGGGGGGTCTGTCGGGATCCGCTGTCCTGGGCGTAATCCGCACTGCCCGAGGCGAATACACCCCCGGCTCCTGGTCAGGTGCGAATCGTCCATGCGGGCCAGGACATGCTGAACGAACCGGACCGACCGCAGGGCTACCAGACAGCAGGCCGCCGGATTTCCGCTCGCGGCGTACCCGGTTCAGCCTGCTGGTCGGGGATCTGTGCGGCGAGCTGATCGTGCCGGCGGTGCTTCTCGGCGGGCTCGAGCTCACTGATCGTTTACAGCCGGTTCCGGACCCGAGCGGCCTCACTCGGTAATTCCCCGATCCGGCTCGCCCTGACAGGCCGAAAGCCGGCGAGCGTGCGGTCGATTGTCACCTCGACGATCCACGCACGGCACGGTCCGGTTGTTATGGTGGTGCGATGGAGCCATCGAGGATCGTGATCATCGGCGGTGGTTTCGCTGGTGTCGAGTGTGCCCGGTATCTGGAACGCCATCTGAAGCCCGAGGAAGCGTTCATCCAACTGATCACGCCCGTGGCCGGAATGCTGTATCTCCCCTTGCTGCCGCAGGTGGCGTCGGGCGTGCTCAATCCGCGGTCGGTGTCGGTTTCGCTGCGAAGGGTGTTGCGGCGCACCGAAGTTGTGCCGGGCACCGCGATCGGGGTGGAGCCCGCGACGCGGCAGGTCATCGTGCAGCGGCCCACGGGTGGCGAGTTCGCGGTCGGGTACGACCATCTCGTCCTGGTGCCGGGCAGCATCACCCGGGTGCTCGACGTGCCCGGTCTGGACAAGCACGGTTTCGGAATGAAGACCCTCGCCGAGGCGATGCATCTGCGTGATCATGTGCTGCGGCAACTGGATATCGCCGCGGTGCGCGGTGAGGAGGACGAGGACCGCGAGCGGCTCAACTTCGTGACCATAGGCGCGGGGTACGCGGGCACCGAAACCGCCGCCGTGCTCAACAAGGTCACCCAGGCCGCGGCCCGGCGCTACTTCCCGCGCCTGAATCCGGAGATGGTGCGGTGGCATCTGGTCACCCACGGCGACCGGATCATGCCCGAACTGGGCGAGCGGCTCGGCACCGAGGTGAAGCGGATTCTGGCCGAACGCGGTATCGAATTGATCTCCGGCGCTTCGGCTCAGGAGGTCACCGCCCATGGCGTCACCCTGACCAACGGCCGCTTCATTCGCACTCGCACGCTGGTGTGGACCGCGGGTGTGGCGCCCAGTCCGCTGGCCGGACATCTGGGCGCGGCCACCACGAAGGGCCGCATTGTCGCCGCGCCCGATCTCACCGTGCCGGGACTGGAGGGTGTGTGGGCGTGCGGCGACGCGGCCGCGGTCCCCGACCTGACCGAGGGTGACGGCAAGATCTGCGCACCCACCGCACAGCACGCCATCCGTCAGGGTCGGCATCTGGCGAAGAACCTGCTCGCGACCTTGCGTGGCGGCACGGTCGAACCGTACCGGCATCCGGACCTCGGCATGGTGGTCGACCTCGGTGGACGCGATGCCGTGGCGCGGCCCCTGAAGGTCGGATTGCGCGGGATTCCAGCACAATTCGCCACCCGCGGCTATCACCTGATGGCGCTACGCACCGTCGTCGCTCGCGCCCGCGTCGCCTTCGACTGGACCGTTCACGGCCTCAGCGGCGACGATTTCCTGCGTATCGGCTACGGCGATTACGACACCCACACCATCGGCGGCTTCGAACAGACCAACTGCTATCTGCCCGCCGATGAGGTGCCGGTGGCGTTGAAAGCGATCTGCGAAACCGATTGAGCTTCAACCGGAGCGGATCCGCGTACGAGGGTGCGTACTGAATTCTCCCGTCCACGGGCGATTCGGCGAGTCCAGCCAAGCTGCGATACCTGTCGGGTTATCGGGTGGCATCGCATCGAGCAGGCCTGGATCCCTTTCATAGCTCCCGAGGACTATGGTCCTTCCTTTCGGGCCCGGGATTCGGTGAGGTAGCCCGTGACGGCCCGGACCGCTCGAAGTGCGCTGTCGGCGGCCGATTCCATGGTCGAGGGCAGTTCGGTGCGGGTCCAGTCGCCGGCGAGGAACAGGCCCGGGATCGGTGTCTTCTGCGGTAGGCGCTGCGATTCGAAGCCCGGCTGCGCGGAGAAGGTCGCAGCGGGCTGATGAATCACCTTGGTGCGCAGGACCTGTGCGTCCCGGGACTCGGGGTAGTGCTGATGCAGGGAAGCCACCGCCGCGCTGACGAATTCGGTGCCGCGCAGGTGTACGACATCCCAGGAAGCGCTCACCGCGAGTGAATAGCAGTGCTCCGCCGCATCATCGGTGCCGTGCATGCCGCTGGTGTCGAACACCCACTCGATCGTCGTATCGCGCAGGTTCTCCGCCAGTCGCTGCATCCGCAGCGGGCGGTCGAGCCAGAGGTAGACGCTCGAAATCGGAGACGCCTCGATCTTGCGCACGGGTGAGAAGAACTCGTATCCGCCGAGCGCACCGCGATCGAGCAGCGAGGTAAGTGCCCACGGGGGTAGTGTCAGTACCGCAGCGTCGCAATCGATTACGCGCCCGTCCGCCAGTTCGATCCCGGTGGTCCGTTCATCACGGACGACGACATCGACGACTTTCGCACCCGTATGGATCTCGCCTCCATGCTCGGCCAGAAACCGTTCGGCCGGGGCGACGAACAGTTCGTGCAGGCTGATTCGAGGCCACACCGCGTCGGCCGCACGGGGGTTTCCGGCCAGCGCCCGGCCGCCGAGGAAGCGCAACGCCTGTACGAAGGTGAATGCCGAGACGCGGTCCGGCTTCTCATTGAGCAGGCCGATGACGAATTGATCGAGGGTCAGCCTTCGCAGCGACTCCGGGACCCCGATCTTGCGGAACCAGCGATCGACCGTCATCTCGTCGAGCCGATCGGAGGGCCGTGCGACAGCGGCCGCCAGGTACAGCCATGTTCGCAGTGCGGCGGGCTTGTCCCGCAGCGGAATCGGCGGCCACGCCAGCCACGAGGGCCCCAGCACCCGGCGCGACCACGACGGCAGCCAGGCCGGACCCTGTGCGGTGAGCAACCGATCGGGCCCGGTCCGAATAGCGAGCGGCGGTGCGTCCCAGCGCAATCCCGCGGCGCTGCCGATGGTCTCGACGTACTTCAGCAACGCGTCATAGCATCCCGCGAACAAATGCTGACCGTTGTCCACCAGGCCGTCCACCCCGGTCACCTCGAACGAAAAGGTCCGCCCACCCAGGCGACCTGCTTTCTCCACGAGCGTGACCCGATGCCCACGCTCGGCCAGCCACACCGCCGAGGCCAGTCCGGCCAAACCCCCGCCGACCACGGCGACGTGCGAACCGGACTTGTCCCAGCGATCAAGATGATGAGAAGAATTAAAGCTCATCTTCTCATCCTAGGTATTTGATGGTGCCATCAAGCCGGAACGGAGCTTTCGGCTGCTTTCGGTGGAGAACGTGGATTTCCCACTGCGGATGGAGACGCGCGATGGCTCCCTATCCGCAGTGAGCCGATCACTCGGTGAGGTACACGGGCAGGGAACCGTGCCCGTTGGAGATGAACGAACTGATCGATCCCAGCTCGGTGGGCTCTTTTGCCAAGCGCATCGTCGGGAAGCGTGCGAACAGGGCCGACAGGGCGATGTCGGCCTCCAGTCGGGCCAGTGCCGCGCCCAGGCACAGATGTGCTCCGTATCCGAAAGCCAGGTGCGCCTTGCTTTCTCGTGCGACATCGAAGTGTTCGGCGGTTTCGCCGTGCACCTTGGGGTCGCGGCCCGCGGCGGCGTAGGAGGCGAGGATGGGCTCGCCCTTGCCGATGTGGACCTGACCGGCGTCGGTATCGATGTCGAGGTCCTCGACGGCGTATCGCAGGGGCAGGTGCGCGATCGGCGCTTCGAGGCGCAGTGCTTCCTCGACCACCTCGGCCCACGACACCTCGCCCGCGGTGACCTTGGCCAGCTGGTCGGGTCGGGTGAGCAGCAGGAAGATCGCTTGATCGAGGAGGTTGACGGTCGTTTCGTGTCCGGCGCTGATGACCAGCAGCAGTGTGTCGACGAGTTCTTGCTCGGTCAGGGTCGAACCGTCCTCCTCGTCGCGGTGCGCGATCAGGACGCTGGTCATGTCGTCGCCCGGGTTCTCGGTGCGGTAGGCCACGAGCTCGCGCAGGATGCGCTGCATCTCCAGATAGTTGGCCATGGCCTGCTCCGGAGTCAGGGACGTGTCGAAGATTCCGTCCACGCAGACTCGCAGGCCTCCGTGCAGGAACTCCGGCACTCCCATCAGCTCGGAGATGACTCCGATCGGCAGTGGGTAGCAATAGGTTTCGCGCAGATCGACCGGCTGTCCGGGGGGAGTCTGCGAGAGCCGGTCCAGCAAGCCGGACGCGAGGTCCTGCACAAAGGGGCGCAGCGCCTGGGTGCGCCGGGGGGTGAACGCGGGGCGCACCAGTTTGCGCAGTCGGGTGTGATCGGGGCCGTAGGCGGTGAACATATTGTTCACCGCAACCCAGGTGTACAGCGGCCACTCGGGGCCGATCTCACCGGCGATGAACGGCGGCCAGTGCTGGCGGGCATCCTTGGACACTCGGGGATCTCGTAGTAGGTCGTGCAGGATCTGTTGGTCGGTGACGGACCATGCGTGAACTCCGCCGGGCAGTTGAACTCGGCTGATCACGCCGCGGGCGCGGATCCGGGCCGATTCGCCCTGAATGTCCTTGCCGGTCGGGTCCAGCACCAGCGACTCGATGTGCTCCATCGTTATTCCTTACTCGGGGAAACTCAGCGGCAGTGGCAACGGTGCGGACGCGGGGAAACGGACGGGTAGCGATTCCAGTGCGCGGTGGAATGGGCCCGGACGCCATGTCAGTTCCTCGACGCTCACCGCGAGTTGCAGTTCCGGGAGGGCGTCGAGCAGGTTGTCGATGGCATCGGTGGCGACCTGGTAGCCAAGGTGCTGGGCGGGGCAGCGGTGCGGGCCCGCACCCCAGGCCAGATGCGCGCGGTTCCCGAACTGGTCGAAGCGATCCGAGTGAATGGCGGGGTCGGTATTGGATGCCGCCATGCTGATCACGACCGGTTGATTCGCGGGCAGCCACACCTTGTCGATCAGCGTCGGCTGCGGGGGATAGGTGATGCAGTAGTTCGCCAGCGGTGGATTGGTGAACAGGACCTCATCGAGTGCGTCCCGGGTGGACAGGCTCCCGCCCAGCAGGTCGCCCGCGAACCGCTCATCGGTCAACATCAGCATGAGCGTGCCCGAGATCAGATGCGCGAGCGGCTCACTGCCCGCCCCCTGCAGAGTGACCAGCTGATGGATGAGTTCCTCGGTGCTCAAATCGCTGGAGGCGATCAGGTGGGAGGTGATGTCGTCGCCGGGTTGGGCGCGTTTGCGCTGGATGTGCTCATCGAGCGCGGTGACCATCAGGGCGCCGCCGGCCTCGGCGTCGGCGGCGGCATCGAACATCATCGCCATGCCGAGCCCGACCTGCTCGTTGGTGTCGGCATCGAACCCGAGAACGAAAGCCAGCATCTGATAGACGAGCGGGTAGATGTACTGCCCGAGCAATTCCGCGGAGGCCATGGTCCGAGGCGCAGCGCCGCCGCCGGTGCAGAACTCGTTGATCAGCGGAACTGCCATCTGCTCGAGCACCGCACGCATCTTGTGCTGGTCCACGGTCTCGATCGCGGCGACATTGGCCGCGCGATAGCGCTGATGCGCGTATCCGCTGCTGCGCAACGCGTTCGGACGCCATTCCATCATGGGCAGGATCGGGCAGCCGGAGGGGACCGACGGCTGCCAGGCTCGTGGATCGGCGGGAAAATGGGTCTCGTCGTTGAGTATCTGCAACGCGGTCGAGTGCCCGAGAACGAGCGTGGCCGGGACTCCCGGAGCGAGTTCGACGGGCGCCAGCGACCCATGGGCGCTGCGCCACTGGATGTACGCCGCGTGCGGGTCCTTCGCGAACTCGGGGGTGTACATGGGGTGGGGAGCCTGTTCGCCGAAGCCCTGCTTCACCGCCCGGGAGAGCCATGGGCGCGAGGTTGTGCCGGGCCGTTGCGGCGTGGTCACGTGAGTCCCCCTGTCAGTCGGTGTCGACGAATGGCCTCCCGAAACCGATCAACGGCGCCGGCTCGTATAGCGTTCTCCCGCAAGCCTGTTGACTCCTGCGTCGACCCCGGTGCCTCGGGTCGGAGGCCCCCGGTTGCTATCCCCGCCGATATCCATTGTGCCGGTGAACGTTTCGGTCCATCGACGGTACAGCATCAGTGGGATCGCCGTGCCGCAGCGAGATTCTCGCCGGTGTCGTGCGCGGCATTGGACGGCTCACCGTGACGCGGACCCGGCCGCCACTGCTCAGCGATCGCCGTCGGGCTCCGTGAGGACTGCGCGATGCCGCTCTCGGTCATGCGAGGGCCTGTCGACTGAGGAAACCCTGTATCGGAGTGGGCGCAATATCTATAGGCCGAACAATAGATTTGCCGATCCGGGCGTTTCGTCGCTGACGGACGGGGACCCCGATGCCGCGGAGTGCGCGGCATCGGGGTCCCGGGGTGAATGCGACCGTCCACCGAAGGGGGTGGATTCGGTGGGACCTGCCCGCCAGGAAGATCGGCGCGGGCGATCGGACGGTCGCGTACCTACTCTTTCTTCTGTTATCAGTGCTCGAGGACCGCGCCCAGTTGTTGCGTACCAGCTGTTCCCGCGCGTATGCGGTCCTCGTCCCTTCCTTCACGGGTAGTTCGTCGTCTCCCGTGCTTCAGGATTTCCTGCATTCTCAACGAGGGGAAATCTACCTGATGCACCTACCAATGTCTATAGTGCTCGATGTAGATTTATTCAGTGGCTGTTGGACGACTGATAGGAGTGGGGATCGGATGTGTCTCGGAACCTGACGACGCCGGCGCCGTGCTCGCCGACGAACGGGACCGCCTGTGCTCCGTCGCTCGCACCCCGGCGAGGGCGAAGTCGGAGTCGTGTTCGCGATCGGTTTCGATCCGTTCGGCCTGGGTACCTGTCCCGATAGCCACGCCCACCCCCTGATAACCCGTCGCTCCCAAGGGATTCGATATGTCGACTGAACACGTAGCACGAACCGACAGCACCGACCGCGCGGCGACGAGCGGCGATTCGTACGACAATCTCGAGCCGCGGTTCGGCGCACTCGCGGCCATGGACCCGCACGATCCCGCGCGGGCTCGCCTGCGTGCGGAGATCATCACCGCGGCGATGCCGCTGGGGGAGAATGTGGCCCGCCGGTATGCGGGGCGGGGAGTGGAGTACGAAGACCTCGCGCAGATCGCGGCAGTGGGGGTAGTGCTGGCGGTGGATCGGTTCGATCCCGGCCATGGGGCCTCGTTCCTGGGGTTCGCGATCCCCACGATCATGGGTGAGGTGAAACGGTACTTCCGGGACAGCACCTGGGCGGTGCGGGTTCCGCGCCGCACCAAGGAGATACAGCAGCAGCTGGCCAAGGTGCTGCCGGAACTGGCCCAGCGGCTCGGGCGTGAACCCAAGGCCCGGGAGATCGCCGAGCACCTGGGCGTGGATATCGTCGAGGTCACTCAGGGGTTGATCGCTCGCAACAGTCATACCGCCGACTCGCTGGACGCGATGCTGACCGCCACCGACGACAGCAGCACCTACTCGCCCGCGAACACCCTCGGGAACGTCGATGCCGGGTACGCGTTGATGGAAGACACCCTCACCGCGGGTCCGTTGCTGGCGGCGCTGCCCGAGCAGGAGCGCGAGATCCTGATCATGCGATTCGGGCAGGAGAAATCCCAAGCCCAGATCGCCGCGATCCTCGGGGTGTCGCAGATGCAGGTGTCCCGCATTTTGACCAGGGTGCTGGGCGAACTGCGCGCGCAGTGCCTGCAGCCGGTCTGAGGCCGGTCGACCTTCATCGCGCAGCCGAGGTCATTCAGCAGGTGAGCGCGATTGCTCCTCGAAAGAGGCGGGCCCCGTTGGGGGCCCGCCCTTTTCACGAAGCCACGTGACTCTCACGCGGCCTGCCCGGTCAGCGGATCTGGGGGACGGTGTTCGGCCGGTGGCCGTCGCCGGAGGTGGATGCCACCATCGCGAGCGCCGCCGCGCCGAGGGCGGCGGTCAGTGCTCCCAGGACGATATTGGTCCACAGGACTTCATCGGGTCGATCGGCGATCAGCCAGGGCGCCAGCAGCAGCCAGACTCCGATCGGGATCAGTACCCAGCTCGAGGCGTGTCGCCGGTGTCGCGCGAACGCGAGCACCAGGCCGACGACCGCGATCGCGATCCCCAGGATCAGATTCTGGGTGACCAGTCGCGGGGTGGAGCCGAAATCGTCCACGACCCAGGGGCTTATGGCCGTGAACAGCCCGGTGAGCAGCACCAGGCCATCGACGATCCGTCTCGGCGTGTCGGTGTGTGTATCGGTCCGATGATCGTCGGTGATCGCGCGCTGCTGGGTCGGGGCGGGATTCGCGTAGTTGTCCATGTCGCAGTCCTTCTGGATTCGTCCGTCCCGACGACAGTGGCGGCCCGGAGTGATGTGGGCGAGGACGGCAATGGCCAGGCCTGGGGCGACCTGGTCGTGCCGGAGTGCCGGTGACCGGGTCGGTTCGCTGATACCCGGGTGTTCGAATCTGAACCGGATGCGGTGGGTTTGTTTCGCATGAATTGTGTTGCTGATCAACGGATTCCGTCGCAAACCGGGCCTCACCAGCGGGTCGGCGGCGTTGGTGGGTGCGTGGATTTCAGTCGGCGAGGGTGACGCGGGGGGACCGGCCGTACCGGTCCCGGTACGCGATGGCGAAGCGCCCCGGATTCGAAAAGCCCAGGCCTGTCGAGACACTGGTGACTGTCGAGCCGTCTCCGGGGACGGCGTCCTGCAGTTCGGTGTGCGCGGCGCTCATCCTCAACTCGCGCAGATACGCCATCGGGGTGGTGTCGAACTCGTGGCGGAACGCCAGCTGTAGTGCGCGCACGGACACGAACGCCGCCGCGGCGAGATCGGCGACATCGAGGTCCTCACGCAAATTGTCCGTCATGAACGCCACCGCCCGGGGCACCGGTCCGGTGTCGGGCAATAGCGCGGCCAGTACCTGAGCGGGGGTGGGGTCGGGCGGCAGAATCGTCTGTACGCATGCGGCGAGATACTTCGCGCTCTGCTCGGCCAGGCCGAGCGAGGTGGTCATCGCCTCGATGTCGTGCTGGTGTGCGATCACCGACCGCACCATCGCGACCGCATCCAGATCCGGCGCCGGGCCGTCGTAGCCCGGGGCGGTGACGGTGTGCAGGAAGCGCTCGATCGCGCCCACGTCCCGTCCGGTGAAACTCTGATTCGCACCTGTGCTCTGCACCTGCGTTCAGCTTCCTCGCTCTCGTGGCCGGCGTCCGTGGCCGGCTCGGACCAATATGCCTTCCTGATATACCCGCTGATCTTTCCTGTACGCGGCATCTCGGGCGGTCTGTCAGGTTTCCGCATCGCGCCGTGCAAGAAAATCTGTACTCGAAACTATAGACATGCACTGGTTTGGTGTGTAATTTAGCTGTCGTTCAGGTGAAAGATGCAGTGGCCGGGTAGGTGAACTGCCTGGTGAGGAGAAGTGTTGCCACCTTTCGGTGTAGAGGGGGATCCGGCCCGCTTCCGTGGCCGGCCCGCTACCGGAGGGGCGGCACACAGCACCGGCGAAGGCCCTTCGTCGGTCAGCGGCACCCGAGACGCATGGAGGTGGTCACTGAGCAGCCCGCATTCCTTCCGCAGCCCGAGACACCTCGGTTGCTGTGTACGCGATCGGCCCTCGGGGGCCGATGAGTAGTCCGTTCTCGTATACGTAGATCTCCAGGCCCCGGCGCATCCGCGCCGGGGCCTACCGTCGTTCGATTTCCCTTTGAGAGGTGTTGTGCAGCAATCCGATACGACTCCCACCGGTGAGCCGAGTGGGACCGACAGGCTCGATGATGAGGATTTTCCCGCGTACAGCATGGGTCGCGCGGCGGAGATCCTCGGCGTCACGCAAGCGTTCCTGCGCACCCTCGATGCCGCGAAGCTGTTGACTCCGCAACGCTCCGCGGGTGGGCACCGCCGGTACTCGCGGTATCAATTGCGGATCGCCACGCGGGTGCGTGAACTGGTCGATGCCGGCAATTCCCTCGAGGGCGCGTGCCGGATCGTGATCTTGGAGGATCAGCTTGCCGAGGCGCATGCACTCAATGCCAGTTTGCAGCACGCCTTGGACGAGAACGACTCCCGGGACTCCTAGACTCCCGGAACTCCTAGACTCCCGGGACTCCTAGCGGCGGACTATCCGATCATCGCGAGACCGAGGATCCATGCCAGGCTGGCGAACATCCCGGCGAAGGCCATGCCGCGGCCCTTCTCGCCAGTCTCCCTCATGTGAAGCAGGGCTACGGGGCCGAGCAGCAGCGGTATGCAGCAGAAGCCGAAGAAGCCGGTCAGCAGTGTCGTGAGGGCCAGCAGGCTCGTCTTGCGTGGGGCAGCGTCGTTCGGCCGCGATACGGGGCTCGGGAGGGTGGTCATCGTGGTGCCTTCCGGTAGTGCGCGCAGCTGAGCGCTCGGATCCGGTTCTCGGATCACACAGGCGGGGATGACCGGTGAACGACCGCTGAATCATGTTGCGACGCAGATTGTTCGCAACTACTGAAGGTCCACTACCCGAGCTCGGGCCCCGCCCGCGTGCTCTGCCGGGACGCCACGCGGCGATATTCCGGGCGGAGCATCGCCGACCTGACCGTTTGTGTAATCGCAGCCGGGGTAGGCCCGACCTGTCGACGTGTTCGTTCAGCAGGGGTGGCCTCTGGTGAACCACCCCCGGCACACGCGCCTCGCGTGGCCGGTTCGCGGGCCGCGATGAGTGCGCGGTGTGCGAGGGATACGCGCGGTGCAGGAAATCGCGCTGTCGCAGAAGATGATTCGGATGTGAGAGATCGCTCGCGAAGGCGAGGGATTCACGGTCGCGGGCGAGTGCTCATGGAGCGGGGCGCGCGGCGTCACGCATCGAATATGCATCGTTTGGGGTAGCATCGTCCGCATTCGCACCGAATGGGTCGTGACGGGCTGTACGGCCAATGACCAGCGGAGGAGTCTGCGCATGGCTCGATATCTCGTCGCGGCGAGCCCGATCCCGGGGCATGTCGCGCCGATGCTCGCCGTCGCGACGGAACTCGTGCGCCGCGGACATCAGGTGCGTTTCCTGACCGCATCGAGTTTCCTCGATGCCGCTGCGGCACAGGGCATTTCCTGCGCCAGTCTGGACGCCGACGCGACGGTCGCCGCAGCCCGGCCACCGAACGGCGGGTTCGGGGGGCTGGCACGCCGATGGCGACACGGCCGAGCGGAGCTGCGCTCGGGCTTCCTCGATCCGATCGTCGGGCAATTCCGGGCTCTCACCACCGAGTTGGCCCGCGCGGATTTCGACGCGGTCCTGGTCGATGTCATGTTCACCGGTGCGATCCCGCTGCTGCTGGCGGCGCGTTCGCGCCCCGCCGTGGTGGCCTGCGGCGTTGTTCCCTTGATGCTCTCGAGCGCCCACACTCCGCCGTTCGGTATGGGCTGGCAGCCGCAGGCGGGTCGTGACTACACCCCGATGAATCGATTCGTGAAGAAGGTGCTGTTCCGAGGAGATCAGCGCCGGCTCGATGCGATTCTCGCCGAACTCGGTACGGGGCCGGCGCCGAGCTACCTGCTCGACTGGCCACTGCTCGCGGACCGGCTGCTGCAGTTCACCGTCCCGGGTTTCGAATACCCGCGCGCGGACCTGCCGCGCTCGGTGATTTTCACGGGACCACCGGCGCCCACCGAGTCCGCGGACGTGCGACTGCCGACCTGGTGGAGCGAACTGTCCACCGCGAAAACCGTCGTTCACGTGACGCAGGGGACCTGGAACAACAGTGACCTCGACGAGCTGATTCGTCCCACACTCACGGCCCTGCGCGACCGAGCGGACATCCTCGTCGTGGCGTCCACGGGCGGTTCTCGGAGTCCGGCAGGACAGATTCCCGCCAATGCCCGCATCGCCGATTTCGTCCCCTATGAGCACCTGCTCCCGCGGGTGGACGTGATGATCACCAATGGCGGCTACGGCGGTGTGCAACATGCTCTGCGTCACGGAGTGCCCTTGATCGTCGCAGGGGAGGCCGCCGACAAGCCGGAGGTCGCCGCGCGGGTCGCCTACACGGGCGCGGGCATCGATCTGGGCACCGCACGCCCGTCGCCCGCGATGATCGAGACCGCCGTCGACCGAGTGCTCCAGGGCGGTGAATACCGTTTCGCGGCAGCACGATTGAGTCGAGAGATAGCGAAAAATTCGCCCTACGACACCATTTCGCGTGCTCTTGGTGAGGTGGCGGCGGATCGATCCGGGCCGACGGTCTCCACGCGACAGGGGTTCGGACTATGAGCACGCTGTCGTTCGATCCCGCCCGCGCGTCCCTGGATCCGTCGCTGCCGGACCTTTCCGGCGGGTTCCCACGCTGGCACGCGGACACCCGCTCTCGGGTCCTCGAGGAACTCACCGACTTCCTGCACCGGGTGCGAGTCAAGGAACTCTCCGCCCTCGGTGTGGACGAGGTGCTCACCCAGTACGCCGTCGGCGGAAAGTGCGTGCGCTCGACCTTCATGTACCTGGGTTGGCTGTGTGCCGAAAGGCCGGACGCTGCCGCGCTGCGAGCCTCGGCCAGCTTGGAATTGCTGCATGCGTTCGCGCTGCTTCAGGACGACGTCATGGATGACGCGGTCCTGCGCCGCGGGGCCGACGCCGCCCATGTGCGGCTGAACGACCGGCAGCCCGGACCGGCCGGTGCGGTACCGGGTTTCGGAACCTCGGCGGCGACGCTGCTGGGTGACATGTGCCTGGTGTGGGCCGAACAGATGCTGCGTGAGAGCGGCGTCGGCGCCGACGCGCTCGCGCGATTGTGGCCGCGATACGACGCGATGCGTATCGAGCTGGCGGTGGGCCAGTTCGCGGATCTGGCCAACGATGTACGCGAACGCCCGACCTTGGACGCCGTGGTGAGCATCGCGCGCGCCAAATCGGGCAACTACACGGTGCGCCGGCCCCTGGAGCTGGGTGCGGCACTCGCCGGTGCGAGCGCGTCGACGCTGAACGCCCTGGGCCACTACGGGATCGGAATCGGTGAGGCATTCCAGCTCCGTGACGATCTGCTCGGGATCTTCGGCGCGGACTCGGTGACCGGAAAGCCGCAGGACAGCGATCTGGGGCAGCACAAAGCCACCAGCGTGGTGACCGCGGCGCTGGAGATGACGCGGGCGAGCGCGCATCGGGAGCTCTCGGACCTGGTGAACCTGCCACATCTCGACGTAACCGCGATCGAGCGCTGCCGGAGGTTGATCGCGGACTCGGGTGCACCCGGGCGCATCGAGGAAATGATCACCGAGCGGGTTCGCGATGCGCTGGCGGCGATCGGCGACTGCGAGATCGGCGAGAACCCTCGCGCGGCAATGGAACACATGGCGCTGCTGTGCACCGCACGGCAGTTGTGACGAGAGGGAAATCGATGCGCACGGTCGAAGGACACAGTGACCATGTCGTGGTGGTCGGAGCCGGACTCGCGGGTCTGTCCACCGCGACGCACCTGGCCGGCCGGGGCCGATCGGTGACGGTGCTCGAGCGAGAGCCGGTACCCGGGGGCCGGATGGGACGACTCGACCTGGGCGGGTACCGCATCGATACGGGCCCGACGGTCCTGACGATGCCGGGGCTCCTCGAGGAGGTCTTCGCCGCGGTAGGGGAGCGGATGACCGATCGTCTGGATCTCGTGCCGGTCGACCCCGCCTACCGGGCGCGGTTCGCGGACGGGCGCACGCTGGACGTGCACAGTGACGAAGAACGGATGGCGCGCTCGATCACCGATTTCGCGGGCGTCGAGCAGGCGGTGGGCTATCGCAGGCTGCGCGAGTGGCTGGCGCGGCTGTTCGAGACGGAGTTCGATCGGTTCGTCGCCGCGAACTTCGACTCCCCGCTGTCGATGTCGTTGCCGGCGCTGGCCGGACTCACGGCGCTGGGCGGGTTCCGGCGCTGGGATCGCAAAGTCGGTGAATTCATCACCGACCCGTTGCTGCGCCGGGTGTTCACCTTTCAATCGCTGTACGCCGGTGTCGCACCCGACCGGGCGCTGGCGGCCTATGCGGTGATCGCCCACATGGACACCATGTCCGGCGTCTATTTTCCGCGCGGCGGGATGCGCGCGGTGCCCGACGCACTCGCGGCGGCCGCCGAGGCCGCGGGCGTGGACTTTCGATACGACTGCGCGGTGACCGAGCTCGAGCGCTCGGCGGGGCGTGTGGTCGCGGTGCACACCGCGCGCGGGGAGCGAATCGCTTGTGACGCGGTGGTGTTGACGACCGAGCGGCATCGCGCCTACGAGCTGCTCGGTCACCGTTCTCGCCGACCGCTCGCGGTGCGGCCGGCGCCGTCGGCGGTGGTGCTGCACGTCGCGTGCGAGCGGGATGCGCGAATTCCGCATCACAGTCTGCTGTTCGGGGAGGCCTGGCACACCGCGTTCGCCGAGATCATCGAGCAGGGACGGGTGATGTCCGACCCGTCACTGCTGGTCACGCGTGCCACGGCGGGGGATCCGGGCTTGGCCCCCGCGGGCCGGGATCTGCTGTATGTGCTCGCACCGGTGCCCAACCTCGAACGGGGTGAGATCGATTGGGACCGTACGGGTTCCGAGTACGCGGGCGAGATTCTCGAACTCGCGCGCCGACGCCTCGGCGCGGAACTCAGGGATGCGGAGGTACTTCGGGTGATCACGCCCGCGGACTGGGCTCGTCAGGACATGCTGGCGGGCAGCCCGTTCGCGCTGGCGCACACCTTCGCTCAGACCGGTCCTTTCCGGCCCGCCAATATGATTCGCGGGATCGGGAACGCTGTCCTCGCCGGCGGATCGACCGTTCCCGGGGTGGGAATCCCGCCGGTCCTGCTCTCCGGACGACTGGCCGCGGACCGCGTCACCGGGCGACAACGCCCGAACACCGGAACCCCCACCTCCGGTGACATCGCGGTTCGGATGCGCAAATGACGCGCGCCGAGCTCGACGCGGCGGGCATCACCGACCCGGACCTGCGCGAGTCGTACCGGCGCTGTCGCGAGCTCAACGCCGCGCACGGCAAGACCTTCTTCCTGGCGACTCGGCTGCTGGCACCGGATCAGCGCCCCGCGGTGCACGCGCTGTACGGATTCGCCCGCCGTGCGGACGACATTCTGGACGAGGTCGACCCCGCGCTGACCGGCGCCGAACGAGCGTCCCGATTACGGACCCTCGCCGGGCAATTCGGCTCCGCCGACTCCGGTGGGGATCCGGTGCTGGCGGCCGTGCTGCACACGGCGCGCGCCTACCGGATTCCCGGGGATCTGTTCGATGCCTTCCTGACATCGATGCGGATGGACCTGTCGGTCACCGACTATCCCGACCGCGCGGCGCTGGACCATTATGTCTACGGCTCCGCGGAGGTGATCGGCCTGCAACTGCTGCCGATTCTGGGCACCACCGGGCCGGTGGCCGACGCCGCGCCCTACGCGGCAGCGCTCGGAAAAGCCTTCCAGCTCACCAACTTCCTGCGTGATGTGGACGAGGATCTCGCTCGCGGTCGCGTGTACCTGCCCGCCGATGAACTCGCCGCGCACGGGGTCGACCGGGACCGGCTGCTGTGGTGTCGGAGCCGGGGCCGTGTCGATACCCGCGTGCGGAGCGCACTGGCGGAGCAGCTTCGCATCACCCGGGAGATCTACGCGTACGCGCGTGCGGGGACCGCACTGCTCGCGCCCCGCTCACGGCCGTGCGTCGATACCGCCGCGGTGCTGTACGGCGAGATTCTCGACCGCATCGAGGACAATGATCTCGAGGTGTTCGGTCGCCGGGCCACCGTGGGCACCGGGCGCCGAATCCGGGTCGGGGCACTGGGTTTCGCGCGGGCGTGGCGAGCCAGGCGGATCGCGGGCTCCCAGCCACCGGCCCCGGTGAGCGAAGTCCCGCACGCGTCGTGGGAGACGGCCGATCCGCGTGAGCACAGGTGAGGCAGGACATGGATCATTGGCATTATCTGCTGGCATTGTCGGCGTGCGTCCTGGTGACCGCGCCGCTCGAGTTCCTCGGTCCGGGTGTGTATCGGCGCCCGCGCCTGCTCCTGGGCGCGTTGTGGCCCGCGGCGGCGTTGTTCGTGGTGTGGGATCTGGTCGCGATCGCCGCGGGGGTGTGGGGCTTCGATCCGCGTTTCACCCTCGGGGTGCTGCTGCCCGGTGCGATGCCGCTCGAGGAACTGCTGTTCTTTCTCGTCGTGCCGGTGTGCGGGCTGCTCACCTTCGTCGCGGTCGAGAACCTGCTCGAGCTCGGCAGGCGCCGCATCGCCGGTACCGAACGGGCGGCGCCGCAATGAATCTCACCGGCATCGGGTACACGCTGCCCGCGATCGTCGCGGTCGTGCTGGTGTGCCTGATCGAATCGAAGGTGCTGCACACCGGGCTGTTTCACCGCCCGGCCTACTGGATCACGATGGTGATCGTGTTCGGGTTCCAGATCCTGGTCGACGGCTGGCTCACCGCGGGCCCCACGCCCATCGTGGTGTACAGCCCGAAACACATTCTCGGGCTGCGCTTTCCGTGGGACATTCCGGTGGAGGACTACTTGTTCGGATTTGCGCTGGTCACGGCGGTACTGCTGGGCTGGGAGCGTACCCGGCAACGACAGATCGGTGCTCGACGATGACCGCGCAGCACGAGGGTTACGGACGCGATCGACACCGGGTGCGCTATCCGGCGGCCCCCGGGCATCGTGACCTGTCCCGCGTGGGAACCGCGCCGCGCGTGGCTGTCGTCGGCGCGGGCATCGCGGGCCTGGCCGCCGCGACCGGTTTGGCCGAGCGAGGGTGCGATGTGGAGGTGCTCGAGCGCGAGCGCTATCTGGGTGGTCGTGTCGGCGCCTGGAACGAACAGCTGGCCGACGGGACCGACGTCGCGATGAATCGGGGGTTCCACGCCTTCTTCGCGCAGTACTACAACCTGCGAAAGTTGCTGGGGCGCACCGACCCCGACCTGAGCAGGCTGCGCAGACTCGAGGACTATCCGCTGGTCGATGCGCACGGGCGCCGAGATACCTTTCGCGGTCTGCCGCGCACCCCACCCTGGAACGCGCTGGCGTTCGCGCTGCGCAGCCCCACCTTCCGCATGCGCGATCTGATCCGGATGGATCCGCGCGCGGCCGCTCCGCTGGCGGCGGTGTCGGTGCCGGGAATCTACGAGCAGCTCGATCATCTCGATGCCGATACGTTCCTGCGCGAGATCAACTTTCCCGAGTCAGCCCGGCACCTGGCGTTCGAGGTGTTCTCCCGCAGCTTCTTCATCGAGCCCCGCCGCATGTCCGCCGCCGAGCTGGCGGCGATGTTCCACATCTACTTCCTCGGATCCAGCGAGGGCCTCGTCTTCGATGTGGCCCGGGACAATTTCGACGTCAGTCTCTGGCGGCCGCTCGAGGAGTATCTGAGCGCGCCACCCACACCGCAACGGCCCGGCACCGTCCGGTTCGGCAAGGGCGTGTGCGTCGAGCGCATCGACACCGACGGCGACGGATTTCGGCTGACGACCGACACCGGGGCGAGCACGAGCGTGGACGCGGTGGTGCTGGCACTCGATGTGGGCGGGCTACGCCGCCTGGTCGAGTCGTCCCCGGCCCTCGGCGATGCCCAGTGGCGCGCGCGGGTGGCGGCCTCGGAGATCGCTCCGGCGTTCGCGGTGCAGCGGCTGTGGCTGGACCGGCCGGTGCGTGCGGACCGCACGTGTTTCCTGGCCACCGGTGGTCTGGATCCGCTCGACAACATCAGCGTGGTCGATCGATACGAGCACCAGGCCGCGGAATGGGCCGGTGCCACCGGCGGCAGTGTCGTGGAACTGCACGCGTACGCGGCGGCCGACACAGTTCCGCCACCGGCGGAACGTGCGGCACTGCGCGAGCGGCTGCTGGCGCGGCTGCACGCGATGTACCCCGAGACCGCCGAGGCGACCATCGTCGGGGAGTCGATGCTGTG
Source organism: Nocardia jejuensis NBRC 103114 (assembly GCF_001613145.1). Classification (GTDB taxonomy): domain Bacteria; phylum Actinomycetota; class Actinomycetes; order Mycobacteriales; family Mycobacteriaceae; genus Nocardia; species Nocardia jejuensis. The sequence goes on along the minus strand of NZ_BDBU01000013.1, from coordinate 121,542 downwards.
GCGTCAGGACTGCCCACGCTTCTCACCGGGGGATTTCGCCACCCGCCCCGGCGTGGTGACGCCGCACCCGCGCCTGGCTCTGGCCGGCGACGGCATTCGCGTCGATCTGCCGGTGGCATTGATGGAGCGGGCGGCGACCACCGGCTGGATGGCCGCCAACACGCTGCTGCGCGGGTGGGACGCGGCCGGTCACACCCTGCACTCGGTTCCCGCGCAGGGACGCTCGCGGCTCCTGCGCACCCTCGCGACGCGCGAAAGGCACACCCGATGAGCATTCGCCTCGAACTGGTGAACTGGCCGGAAAAGTCTCCGCTACAACGCTTCACGCCCGAGAAGTGGTCGCGTCAGCAACCCACCTATCGGGATGCGGACCCCGGTCTGATCGCTGCGGCCCTGCGCTGGTCCCAGCAGCGCCCCTCGGGCAACTGGTACGTGGTCGCGGCCAGCGACGCGATCGGCCGCGGCCGCCCGTACGGTGCGAAAGTCGCGGGCAGGGAAATCGTGCTCTGGCGCGACGAGGCGGGCACCCTGCACGCCGGGCCCGGCGCCTGCCCTCATCTGGGCGCGCCGCTGGCGACCGCGCAGGTCGAGAACAACGCGTTGATCTGCCGCTGGCACGGAATGCGGGTCGGACCCGAGGACAACGCGTCACGATGGTGCCCCTACCCGAGCCACGACGACGGAGTGCTGGCCTGGGTGCGAGTGGACTCGGCCGGCGCGGAAACGCCCACCGATGCTCCGATTCTGGGTGAACGACCCGCGGATACGACCGTGCACGCGGTCACCCGGCTGATCGGGGTGTGCGAACCCCGCGACATCATCGCCAATCGGCTCGATCCCTGGCACGGGTCCTGGTTCCACCCCTACTCCTTCGCCCGTTTGGAGGTGACCCGGACGCCTCCGAAAGCGGACATCACCGAGGAGAATCACCGGTTCGAACTGGACGTGACCTTCCGGGTGACCCGAAGCCTGGGAGTTCCGGTGCGGGCGGAGTTCAGCTGCCCGGATCCCCGCACCATCGTGATGCGCATAGTCGAGGGAGAGGGAGCGGGCAGCGTGGTCGAAACCCACGCCACCCCACTGGGTCCGGGCCCGGACGGCCGGGCGCGGACGGCGGTGGTGGAGACCACCATCGCGACCTCCGCGCGTCCCGGATTCCGGCATGCGCGGCGGGCGCTGCCGCTGGTGCGTCCCATGATGAACCGTGCGGCGACTCGGTTGTGGCGCGATGATCTGGCTTATGCCGAACGCCGGTATCTGTTGCGCACCCACCAGAGCTAGAACCGGTCGTGGCCTCGCACGCGCGAGGCCACGACCGGTCGCCGCACAACTCAGCGAAGCGACAGACAACCCTGCAGGGTCTGGAAGTCGCCGGCGAATCCGAACCCGCCGCTGCAGGTGGGCGTGGTGTCACCGGTGATGATCACGTTCGCACCCGGACCGGCGATGCCGATCGACAAGCCCGGGCGCACCCCGGCCGCGGATACGGTCGCGCCCGGTCCGATCGCGATCGCCGCGGGGCCGGAGAGGGTGGACGCCTCGGAGGTGGCTCTACCGCCGCCCTGGGCGATGGCCAGCGACAGGCTGGTCGGGCCCGCTTCGGCTGCCGCGTTGCCGTCGAGTCCGTAGGCGGCTGCCGCACCGCCGGTGCTGGTGGCCGAGCATTGCGCGCCCTCGAGTGCCACCGATGTCGCCGAGGTGCCGGGTGCGGGGCATGCGGTGCTCTCGGCTGCGGCCTGGGGCGAACTCAGGCACAGGGCGAACACGATGGGAGCGGTCCCGAGCAGGGCGGCTCCGCTGCGACGAGTGAGAGTTGAGACGTTCATAGCATTCTCCTACGAGTGATCCTCCCGGGTGGCGGACCGTAGCGTCCGCGCCTCGGCGGACCACGAGAGTTGTTCGTTACCAGGCGATTTCGCCTGCTGTGTGGTGAATGTGCGCACTGTTCGAGTGCCGTGGTGGTCTCCACCTTAGTCAGAATACGATGCAAAAACGATGCAAAGTCCGTACTTCTTTTCGATCGCGCCGTTCCGGCGCACACGGTCGAGGGCGACGAGCATCCCGGTCGGCCCCGGTCGGCTGGACCATCGCCGGGTTCGGCGAGATCCATCGAGGCCGATGAGCGGCTTCTATGCCACCGCTTACCGGTGCGTACCGGGAGAGTTAATCTGACGGGAGCGTGCCGGCCTCGTCAGGCGGCGCAGCCTGGGGAAGGAGAGCGGTCGTGACCGGCGTCCACGAGCAGGAGGCCTACCCGGTCCGGGTGGTAGCCGAAGAACTCGGCATGCCGGTCGCGACGCTGCGAAGCTGGAGCCAGCGGTACGGGATCGGCCCGCAGCGCCATCGGTCCGGTCGGCACCGGCTGTACTCGCGCGCGGACATCGACGTCGCGGCGCGAATGCTCGCGCTCGTGCGCGCGGGCGCCAGCCCGGCGAGCGCTGCCCGCGCGGTCAATCCCGTGTCGGTGGTGCCGGAGCCCGGGCACGGCATCGACGCGCTGCTGGATGCGGCGTTCCATCTGGATTCACCGCGCGTGCTGGATCTGCTCGAATCGCAACTGCGCCGACATGGGGTGGTCGACACCTGGGACGGGCTGTGCCGTCCGGCATTCGCGCAGATCGTCACCCGGCAGGGGCAGGGTGAGGCATGCACCGATGTCGAGCACCTGCTGTCCTGGGCGGTGATCAACGCACTGCATCGCATCACCCCCGCGCCGGATCGCGTGGCGCGCGGTGCGGTCATCCTTGCCTGCGCGCCCGGCGAATTCCACACTCTGCCAATAGAAATACTCCGTGCCGCGCTGGCGGAAAAGGGTGTGCACGCCGATATGCTCGGCGCCTCCCTCCCCGCGGCGGCGCTGCGTGCGGCGCTCGAGCGCCGCAGCCGTCGCAGTACGGCGGTGGTGTGGGCGCAGAGTCCCGAGACCGCCGATCCCGGGCTTCTCGCGGTGGTGGGCGCCGAGTCGGTTCGCCCGGCCGGACCGGGGTGGAGCGATGCGGGCCTGCCGTCCGGAACCCGCGTGCTTCGAACCCTCCCGGACGCGCTGTCCGAACTGCGCTCACCCGGGCCGTGACCTGGGCGCCCGCTGTCCTCGGGCGGTTGACCGCAGGGCGGTCGCCGGCCGGATCACCGCAGGCTCCGCTCAGGTCCGAGCAGGCTTGCGCGAGACCGTGAGCGGTGCCGGATTCCCGCCCGGTTGTGAACGGGGTTTCATCTCGTCGAACCGGGTAGTCGCCGATGACAGAGGGAAGCTCTGGGGTTACACGAGCGCCGCGATCCTCGTTGCGTGGGTCCGGTCACCGAGGCGTCGGTGGCCGACCGAGAGGCGGCCGGACCTGCCGCTGATTCGGGGCCGTCGTTTCAGGCAGCTTCCGACGCGGCTGTACGAGTCGAATCAGGTGATCGAAGGTGCAGGCACACAAGAAGTTTCAGTGGACGGTGACCGAGGTGGACGGTTGCTATGCCGTATGCCCCGAGGGGGATTTGACTCCGATGAACTATCGCGACTTCACCGACACCCTGGTGAAGTACGCGGTGGATGAGCCGGATGCGTTGATCGTGGTCCTGGACGAGCTGCGGGTGCAGGACCGGCCTCTCTATGGCGCGTTCACCAGCGCCTGGATGCGAGTGCGGGAGTGGCCCGGGGTCCCGATCGTGCTGGTGGTCGCCGAGCCGACACGGCGAGCGCGGTTGCGTGCGAGCGCGATACGACGGTCGATCCCCGTATACGAGAGCGTGGGCGAGGCGGTGCGCGAACTCGCGGCCGGACCCGCTCGGCGCCGCGCCGTGCTGGATCTGGCGCCGATAGACAGTTGTGCTCGGTACGCCCGGCGTTTCGTGGAAGCGACCTGCGTGCGCTGGAACATCCTGGAAGTCCGCGTCTACGCCCTGCTGATCATCACGGAACTCATGGAGAACACGCACGTGCACAGCCGAGCGGACGGTGATGTACAGGTGCGTCTGGAACTGCGAAACGGCCTGTTCAGCATGGCGGTCGGCGACGGAGATCCGCGCGAAGCGGTGCTGCGTGAGCCCGGCGCCGACGGCTCCATCCACGACGGCCTGCACGTGGTGTCGCGACTGGCGCGGACCTGGGGGTGTGCGCCGCAGTGGCCGATGGGCAAGGTGGTGTGGGCGGTGCTGGCCATCGACCGGTGCGAAGCTCCGGTCGTCGGCCGAGGTTGATCGTCAGGCCGAAGCGGGCGGCGCGGTCGGGTACATGATCGCGTCCCACCAGGACTCGAGGCGGCTGGGCTCCGGCCAGCGCACCACGGGTCCATCGTCCTCGGACGTGCTCGTGATGGTCGGCGCGGTGCGAGCGGTGGTGCGGGTGCGGACGACGGGTGTGATGCCGCGCTGATCTGAAGTCACTGAAGATCTCCAGTTTCTGCCCGACGCCGGTTCACGGCATGCGGGCTGGGGGTTTCGACTCGCCTCGGCGGTGACGTCGATGTCGAACCGCCCGGATGGCTTCTCTTGTCAGCCCGCGGTTCGCGGGGTGGGACAGGAGCTGAGCCGACCTGCGCCACTCTAGGCGTACAAGATCACCGGCAGGCTACGGTTCGGCCGTTCCGAGTGACAGTTGTCGGTACAGGGACCGACACTGCCTGTTCCGGAGGGTGCGAGTTGGAGCGGGAGGTGAGCAGTGTCACGTGTAGGGGGAGCGGTCCCGGACGCGTCGCGTCTGCGAAACGCCGCGTCCGGGGCCACTGCAGCTCCGGCAGCCATACGACGGCGGCGGCTCGCGATCGGGTCGTGATGCGCCACCGGGGTGCCGGTGCACCGGCACACTGGAACCGGTAATCCGAGTGTGCGGCACCGACCCGGCGCGGTCGAGTCGGGCGGCAGGGTAGGCACGCCAGGACCGACGGTGGCACACACCGTCAGCCCGCATCACGCCCGGGGTGCCCGGGTTGTGAGCCCTCCGGCCCCGGATCGCAGGGCGAACGCTATTATCCTGGGCGACTTAGGATTCGAAGGAGACGGACGATGGCGACGCAGGAACCGGCACAGGAACTGACATTCGGTCAGAAGGCCCAAATGGGAGTGAAGGTGCTCGGGGCGTTCGCACGCAACCCGAAAGCGCTGGTCGCAGTGGTGAAGTACAAGGTCGCGGAGCGCAAGCAGCGCAAGGCCCAGCCCGAGGGCCCCGCTTCGGGGGCGTGAGTCCGTCGGAGGTCGACTCCGAACAGGTCGGGACCGCGTGACGGGTTCCCGCGTGATCACGCGGGGCCTGTGCCTTCCACGTGTTCCGGCCCCCGGCGCGAGGCCTCATCATGGAGGTTGTGATCGCGCACCCACATCTCGCCACCCTGTACTCGTGCACCCTGAATTGTGTTCTGTACGAAAAAGACTCGGGCCCCCAGGAAGCTGCCTCGGAACCGTCGGAGTCGTCTCCGGAGGACCGCACCTGGCGTGAGTACTACGCCCATCACCTGATCACGCAGCTGTCCGCGGATTTCGCGCAGCTCACCGAGTGCGCCGAATGGGCCCGGCAGGAGCACGATCAGGGCGATCTGCCGGTGGAGACGACCGCATCGGAATCGGTGGAGGCCGAGCGGTTCTGGCGGTGCGCGATGGATATCGCGAACACGGCCATCGCGTTCGTCGAGCAGGCCGGCGCGGTGACCGACGACAAGGCACGCCGAGTGCTGCTGGCAGGCAGCCATCACATTCAGATCAGTAACGCCGTCGCCGCGGTTCCCGGTGCTCCGTCGCAGCCCGCGGTCGATTTCGTCGACGAACTGAACCGGGTCGAGCGTGAGGAATCCGGCGACTGATCCGGGCGTAGCTCAGTCGCGGTGAGCGCCTGCCGTCGAGATCAGCGCCGGGTCGATTTTCGTCGCGTGTACCTCGGCCGGCACGGTGTGCGCCGCGGGAGGCAGCACCTGGATCTCGTTGCGAACCCGCAGCGCGGGTAGTGATTCGTGCACGATGCTCTCGGCTCGACGCCGTTGCTGGTCGGTCGATACCCATCCCTCGAGCACGACGACGGCGCCGCGGATATCGACGTCGATGGCCGATCCCGCGGTGCGTTCGTCGCGGGCGAAGGCGCCGCGCAGCGCGGCGATCAAGAAATTGGTGCTCCTGAGCATCGGGAGAGCTCCTTGCCTCGTGCCGGCGGGGTGGGGCCCGGCTCCTCGTCGGTGGGTCGTGCCCACCCGGTGCCGGACGCGCGAACGCGATACCCGGATCGCATCCGGTCAAACCGGGCAGATGTATCCACCCGGTCGAGGTGCCGGTGTCGGTTCGAGGAAGCAAGGAAAGCGGTTGCTACGTGGGCGCGGGTGCCGGTGCGCGCCATGCGGCGACGAACGACACCAGTGCCGCCGCGAGCAGCACCGCCGACATCGACAGCGCTCCCGCCAGGACCGCCGTCACCACGCCGTCGCCACTACCTCCCTGATGCCGGATCCACAGCACTGCGGCCAGGGGCCCGGCGGTGCTGAATACCGGAAACAGCAATAGCAATCCAGCAGTTATCAGAATTTCGCGGGAAAACGGCCCGCTCCCGACCTGTCCCATGTGCGCATCTCCGATCCGTGGAATCGGCGAACCTGCTGCGAATCACGCCCTCGTATCGCAATCGAACCGCGAAAAACGCTTCAGGCGGCGGCTTTACGCCGCACTGTCGAACATCTTATGCGAGCCGCCGGTCAAATTCGGGCATTGGACATCGAATTGATATGGGTGCTTCACAGGTGTGCGACGGCGCCTCCGGCTCGAGGCGAACATTAGCGAGATGATTGCCGAATCCGAGGTGGTTAGCCGGATCACAGTCGCCGATCGGGGCAGAGTTGTTGTGCCGCACGAGTATCGGGGTATAGCGATCGCGATCGAGGCAAGGTGTGTACAGCGGAAGGAATGCTCATGTCGACCACGCAATTCCGCCGGCGCGGCGGTCGCGCCCCGGACTTCGTCGCGCCCTGTTACGGCGATGGACGGTCCGCGCAGCTGATCTGGCTGGTGTGGGTGGCGCTCGTCGCTGCCGCCAGTGTGCTGATGCTGCTGATCCAGTAACCGGCTCCCCGCGGTGCGCGAGCGTGTCGTGGGTGCGCGACCAGCTCGGCACTGGACGAGCCTCGCGCTGCGGCTCCGGGATCGCCGTATCGCGAGGCTCGTATCGGCTTGTTGTCCCAGCCCGCTGTGACGTGCCGACAGCTACCGAGCTTAAGCAGCATGAATACCATTGTCGCTAATTTTCAGCGAACAGTTTTCCGACTGTGACCGACGGTGGCGAACGCGGCAGGGTCGCGTGCTGCCGTCCGATCAGCCGACCGCCTCGACAGGCCCGGTCACGACCGGGAGCTCGGTGGTGGGGTAGTCCAGTCGGCAGTAGAGCTGCGCGCAGAACGCGTCGATACTGCCGTAGCGGGCCAGGACCTGCGCGAGTAGCTGGTGCAGGTTCGCGCTGCTGCGTTGCTCGTTCACCGCGTATCCCTTCCCTGAAGGACCCGTCACGACCACGCCGCGAGCTTCTCCTCCGGCGAACTGTCGTGTGTCGTGCTGTGATAGGGAATCGATATGACCGATCTGTCGAGATGTTCCCCGCCGGAAGTCGCGGGAAACCTCGATTCGGGCACGGGAAATCGCGGGTGCCGTCCTACGTCGTTCGCGGCTGGTGGAACAGGACCGTGCGCATCAGGTAGGCGACATGGGTGGGTGAGCAGTCGGGGTGTCGGGAGCCGAATCGGCGACCCAGATCGACGACCAGGGCGAGCGCGGTGTGCACCAGCAGACGTGCTTCGGCGGGGGAGAGCCTCGGCCTTGCGGCGATCAGGAGCTTGGCCCACTCCTCGACGTTGAGGCGCTGAATGTTTCGCAGTAGCGCTCGTTCACCGGGCTCGACATTGCCGATCTCGGCGTAGTAGACGAAGGTCAGTTCGCGTTCGGCGAAGGAGCCCTCCACGTACAGCTCTATCAGGATGTCCAGGGCTTGTTCCGGGCTGCCGGATCCGGCCACCACGGGGCCGATGGCATCGGAGACCCGTTTGGCCGCGCGGCGGAACGCCGCGGTGAGGATGTCGCTCTTACCGCGGTAGTAGCGGTAGACGGCGGAGGGGGCGGGCAGGCCGGCGGCCTCGGCGATGTCCTCCATGCTCACATTGGGGTAGCCGCGTTCGTGGAAGAGCTCGATCGATCTGTGCAGCAACAGGTCCGGGGTGAAGATCGATACCTCGCCCGCTCGAGGTGGCGCCGCGTCCTCGATCTGCGCGGCCGCCGGTGGGGTGCACCGGGTCACGGCCAGACACGCCGAGGTCAATCGGAGTCGCAGCGTTTTCGCCGGGAGCGGGACGTGGTGGTCGCCGATGCTGCTGATGATGCTGAAGAGCGCTTGCGAGAGCACGACGGTGGTGGATTCGGTCAGGTCGGGCCGCAGCTCGGTGAGCAGTGCCCGCCCGGTGTGGTCCACGACCGCCAGGTCCGCTCCGAGGAGCAGGCGATCCTCCTCGCGGAGGTAGCGGCCCTGCCAGCGCAGCAGGGCCGCGCTGCGCCGGTGGACGATCGAGGCGCCGATGAACGCGTCGGCGATCAGCTGTGCGCGCTCGGCGGCCGGACGCCGCTGATCCTCGACGGACAGTTCCACCACCCGCGCGCACACCGAGCTCAGACGCAGCGTCTCTTCCCGGAAGAGCGCGTACTTGCTCGCATAGTGGCGATAGAGGGCGGCGGAACTGATGTCGAGCTGGGAGGCGATCTCCTCCATGCTGACGCCGTGGTATCCGAGAGTGCTGAAGGCCTCGGCGGACGTGGCGGCGATCATGGCCCGGCGGTTCTTCGGGCGGCGTCGCGTGGCCCGGGGTTCCGTCGTCATGATGACCTGGATCCTCGCGTCACGACTGTGGCGGCTGGACCAGCGGAGAGTTGAGTTTGTTCACCAGCCAGCGATCGCCCGAACGCTGCAACCGCATCACCATCGACAGCTGGCCCGGCGAGGGTTTGCCCTGGGTGCCCAGGCTCGTGATGGTCTGTCCGATGACCACGATGGCCTCGGCGGAGTCCTCGTCACCGCTGCGGATCGCGCACTGCACGTCGTTCGCTTTGGCCACCACCTGCCCCTGAGTCAGGACATCGCGCAAATCCTTGCTGGTGGAATCGAATTGGGTGCGCCAATCGCCCGTCGCGCCCTCCAGGACGGCGCTGAAATAGGCGTCGAGGTTCTTCGCGTCGTAGGTGACGAGCACGGGTGCGTACTTGCAGGCGGCCTCGCGTGCGTCGGCCTGGGCGGCGAGAATGTTCTTGTCGTGCTCGCTGGTTCGGTAGAAGTACACGCTCGAGGCCAGGGAGGCGGCCACCGCGACGCCGGCGGCGACGGCGGCGATGATCCGGCCGGTCCGGCCCAACGGCGGTATCGACAGCGTCCGCAGGCGCGATTTCGGTTCCGGGGCAACCTCTTCCGAGTCTTCGGTCGCCGATTCCTTGTCCAGTGCCACGGCGGTGGTGACCGTCTCGGGCGCATCGTCGGTGACGGTGTCGCCGGACTCGGCGGGACCCTCGGTCCTGCTGCCGTTCTGGTCTTCGAGTTCTTTGTCGCTCATGATGATTCTCCTATCGACCGGGTACGGCGGGCTGGGACAGTTCGTTGCCGCTCGCGCCCGGTGGGGCGCTCACGCCGTTGTCCGGGACGTCGGGTCGCGGGGCGTTGGCGGACCCGCGCACCTGCAGCGCGGGATTGTCGGTGACGCAGTAGTTGTACAGGCGCACACGGGTGTCGGCCTGGGTCTGCGTCGGCACGACGGGGATGGTGTCGTACTCACACCACGGACGCGGCCACGGATCGACGAGCGTGTGGTAACTCCCGTCGTGCGCGGGAATGCCGAGCGCCTCGGTGCCGACCCGAAGCGCCGGGAACAAGGCCGCGATCGCGGGCGCGCGCAGTTTGGCGGCCTTGGTGACGGCGACGAAGTTGGTCACCAGATTCGTGATGGGATCCTGTGTCTCACTGACGAATCCGTCGATGGTGGCGAGCTGTCCCGGGGCCGAGGAGAGCAGATGGCGCACCTCCGCGTCGGCGGCGGTCAGCTGTTGGAACAGGGTCGTGCCCGCCGCGGTGAGCGTGCTCAGGTCCGGCTGCGCGTGCGAGGTGGTCTCGCCGATCACGCTGAGGTTCTCGAGCAGCTGCTTCGTCTGGGGGAGCAGGTCGGTCAGCCCGGACATCGCCCGGCTGATGCCGGACACCATGTTGCGCAGGCGATCCGGTCCGCCCGCGAGCGCCTTGTCCAGCTCGTCGACGATCACGGTGAGCCGGTCGGAGTTCATGCCGCCGATGAAGTCGCTGAGGTTCGACAGCACCGACTGGACCTGCACGGGGGTGGCGGTGCGGGCGCGCTCGACCAGCGCGCCGTCCGAAAGGTAAGGGCCGGTGTCGGATTCGGGGCGGAAGTCGAGGTATTGCTCGCCCGCGGCGGAGAGCCGGCCGACCGCGACGGTTCCGTCCGAGGGGATTCGGGCCGAATCGTCGATCTCGGCGACGGCGGCCACTCCGTCTCCGGCGACCCGGACCTCCTGGACGCGGCCCACCCTCGAACCGCGATACGTGACGTCGTTCCCGGCCAGCAGCCCACCGGAGGTGGCCAGCATGACCGTCACCCGATAGGTGTGCGGAATCGGGTCGAACCGCAGCACGCTCGTGCCGATGTATCCGCAGCCGATCAGCAGGACCACGATCAGCCCCAGGTTGGCGATCCCGATGCGATTGCGCAGAACCCATTGCCACAGTGGAGGATTCATCGTCCGCCCTCCTCGGGCGCCGGGGCGGGAACCGCCTGCGGGAGGCTGTCGAGACGTCCGAACACCTTCTCCAGCACCTGGGTGAAACTGCCGATGAACGCGGGCACGTCGTTCAGTTCGGGCCAGCGGCTGCCGCTGGCATCGCTCAGCGCGCCGATGCTCAGATACGAGACCGTCGCCGCGACCGCGAGGGTCGGTCCACGCAGGCTGTCCATGAGCGAGGGGTAGAGCTGATGCAGCCCGTCCAGCGCCGGTGTCAGGTCGGTCGATTGCGCGAAGCCGGACATGAGCTGCTGAATGCTGGTGAACAGGCTCACGAAGTCGTCACCGGTGGTGTCGCTGAAGTCGTGCAGGGCGGCCATGGTGGTGGACACCTTCGTCAGCAGATCCACGATGCGCTGGTTGTTCTCGGTGAACAACCCGATCAGGCCGGGGAAGGTATCGGCGGCCTGGCCGAGTTCGGCTTTGCGGTGGGCGAGTTCGCCGGTCAGAACGTTCAGGCCCGAGAGCACGCCGTCCAGGTCGCCGGTGCGCTTGTTCAGTGCGTCGATGGAGGCGGTCATCTCGGTGATCAGATGCGCCAATTGCGGTCCGCGACCGGCGAACATGGAGTTCATCTCGCTGGTGATGCGCGCGGCCTGATTGATGCCGCCGCCGTTGATCAGCATGGACACCGACATCATCAGTTGCTCGACCGACGCCCCGGTGCCGGTGTGATCGGTGCCGATGGAATCGCCGTCGCGCAGCGGTGCCCCGCCGTCCTGCGTCGTGGGCAGGGTCAGGGCCACGAACATGTCACCGAGCGGGGTCGCCTGGCGCAGTTCGACCGTGGTGCCGCTGGGCAGCGCGATGTCCTGCCGGATCAGCATCGTCACGTCGGCGATGAAGTTGGTGCTGCTGATATCGGTGACGACGCCGATATCGGTGCCGCCGATCTTCACGTGCGCGTGGTCGGGGAGATTGAGCGCGTCCCGGAACGCCGCGTGAATGGTGTAGCCCGGTCCGTCGATTCCGGGTTTGGGCAGCGGAACGCTGTCGAGGGTGACCGCGCAGCCGGTGGTCCCGGCCAGGGTGGCGGCGGTGAACAGCACCGCCGCAGCGGTTTTCGCGCGTCTGTTCATTTCATCTCCGTGATGCCCAGCAGGGCGGCGGTGAGCCCGAAGTCGGGTCCGAAGTCGGCGATCCTGCCGGTGCGGCAGCCGTCCGAGCGCAACTGGATCCGGTCGCAGAACAGGGACAGGGTTTCCCCGTCGAGCACGGACTTGTCCAGCAGCCCGTGCAGGCGCAGCGCCTGATGCTCGCGACTGGTGGCGTTCGAGATGTTCTGGAACAGCAGCGGTCCCACATCGACGATCTCGGTCAGGGACCGCGCATTGGCGCGCATCTGCGCGGTGATGTCGACGAACCGGGAAAGCGCCCCGGACAACTGGTCCCGGTTGTCGCCCACCAGTGCGGCGGTATTGTTCAGGAAGTCGTTGAGCTGGGTCAAGACCGCCTGCAGGCCGGGGGCCTGCTGTCCCATCAGATCCACCAGCTGGGTGAGCGTGCCGCTGAAGTCGCGCACCGTCGCATCGTTGGAGGCGATGATCTGGGTGATGTCGTTCAGTTTGACGATGGTGTTGGCGATCTGGTCCTTGTTCGCCAGGGTCACCTCGAAGGCCGAGGACAGCGCGTCCAGGGTCTGGCGCAGGCGATCGCCGTTGCCGTCCAGTAGGGGGAAGAGCACCCGGCTGGCCATCGGACCGGTGTCGTTGTCGCCTTTCAGCGCCGCGCCGAGTTGGTCGAAGTTGGCCAGGATCCGATCGAGTTCGACCGGAACCCTGGTGCGCGGCAACGGAATATGCGCATCGGGTGCGAGGGTGGGGCCGTCCCCCGTGTAGGCGGGAGTCAGCTCCACGTGGCGATTGGTGATCAGCTGCGGGTTGACCAGGGCGGCGATGGCGTCGGCGGGCACCTTGACCGTGGCGTCGATGCTCATCACCACCTCCACGTAACTGCCACGGGGAGTGACGGATTCGACCGTGCCCACCGGGACGCCGAGCACCGCGACTTCGTTGCCGGCGTACAGGCCCGCGACGCTCTCGAAGTCCGCGCTGACCCGCATCCGTTGGCCCAGATACTGATCCGCCAGCCCGGTGAGGCTGTCGGGCAGCAGCGAGCAGCCCGAGGCCAGTACCGCCGAGAGGCATACGACGGCCACCTTGCCCATGATTCGGTTCTTCATCACTTGCACCCCTGGGTGACCTGCGCGAAGCACAGCCAGTTGTCCGGGAACAACCACGGTGCGTAGACGTTTCCGTACGGTCCGTCGCCGAGCACATTGTTGAACTGGCGCAGGGTGACCGGCATGATCTGGTAGAGCCGATCGAGATTGTCCCGATTCTTCTCCAGCCCCTGGGACATGGTGTTCAGGTTCTCGATGAGCGGGCCGATCTGGTTGTTGTTCTCCAGACCCATGTCCTGCAGCGTCTTGGACAGCGACGCGACATTGTCCAGCAGCGAGCGCAGCAGTTCCTGGCGCTTGTGCACCGCGGTGCCGACCCGCTGTCCCTGCGTCAGTAGCAGCAGCACGCTGTTCTGATTGTCCGAGGCCAGCTGGGAGACCACGTCCAGGCCTTTGAGCAGGCTGTCCACCGAGTCGCGCCGGTCGTTGATCACCTTGGCCAGCGAGCCGATGCTGTCCAGTGCCTGCACCGCCAGCTGGGGCGAGTCGCCCATCTGCTGGTTGACCGTATCGAGTGCCTGGCGCAGCTTCTTCGGGTCGATGCCTTCGATGCGCTCGAACTGGTTCTTGTACTGCGGATCCTGCACGACCTTGCCGAGGTTGTACGGCACCGAGGTGCGATCGATCCGAATCCGATTGCCGGGCAGGCTGTTTCCGCTTCCCGGTGTCAGGTCGATGTGCAGTCTGCCCAGGATGGTGGAGAGCTTGATCCCGGCCTGCGCATCGGCGCCCAGCCGCAGATCGTCGCGGACCTTCATGTCCACCAGGACCTTGCCGTTGTCCAGCTTCACGGCGCTGACCTGGCCGACCTCGATACCGGACACGTCGACCGTGGCACCGGGGCGCAGACCGGCGGCCTGCGCGAATTCGGCGTGAATGGTCTTGTCGCCCAGGCGGGCCTGCTTGATTGCCGTCGAGCCGATCAGCAGCAGCACCACGGCGCCCGAGGCCAGGACCCCGAGCCGCAGATAGTGGTTGGACCAGGCGCTGGCGAGAGCCCGGCGAATCGTTCCGATCATCGGCACACCTCCGACTGAGCATTGCCGCCGACCTGGGAGAACAGGCCGGGCGGGAGCAGTACGCCCCATAGGGACACATCCAGGCGGCACAGATACGCGTTGCCGTAGGCGCCGTAGCTCGAGAAGCGAGCCACCCCGTTGAGCATGTCCGGCAGTTCCACCGCCGCCTTGTCCAGCGACGCGCCGTTGAGCAGCAGCAGTGCCACTCCGGAGGTCGCGTCGTTCTGCGCGGCGGCCAGACCGGGCTTGACCAGGGACACGATCCGCACCAGTGAATCGGTGGCGGTGGCGACCTCGTCGACCGAGCTCTTGAGCGCCTCGCCCTGGGAGTAGAGACCCTGCATCAGGGTCCTGGACTGGGTGATGAGTGTTTCGAGTTCACCGCTGCGATTGGCCAATCCGGAGATCACGCTGCTCAGGTTGGTGAGCACGTCGCCGAGGATCTGGTCGCGGTCACCGAAGGTTCCCGCGAGTTGCGCCGCCTGGGTGATCAGGGCGGCGAGCGATACGCCGTTGCCCTGCAGCGCCTGAACGAGTGTCTCCGAGAGCGAGTTCACCTGATCCGGTTGCAGGACGCTGAACAGCGGCTCGAATCCGGACAGCAGTGCCGACACGTCGAAGGAGGGTTCGGTCCGTTCGATCGGGATCTCCTGGCCCGGGTGCATCGGGACGCCCGGATCCTGGCCCGGCAGCAGCGCCACGTAGCGCTGGCCGATCAGGTTCTGGTACCGCACAAGGGCTTTGGTCGAGGTGGTGGGGTGCTGATCGTTCTCGATGCGGAAATCCACTCGGGCCCGGTAACCGTCGGTGAAGTCGATCTTGTCTACTCGGCCGACCCGGACCCCGGCCATGCGGATGTCGTCGCCGATCCGCAGTCCCAGCACATCGGTGAAGACCGCGGAGTAACTGTCCGTCTTGCCGGGGATCGAGCGGTGCAGTGTGGACCACAGGATGTAGGACACCGTGATCGCGAGGACCGCGAACAGGCTGAATCCGATGGTCGCCCTACCTGACTTCATCTGTCATTCACCACCTTCGGCGGTATCGGAGATCTCGAGGTGACCGCCGGCGAGTACCGGACTCAGGAGCAGCAGCTGCGCCATGGTCGGCTCGCCGCCGACGATGGCCGCCACCGCGTCCCTGCCGCGCAATGCGATGGGCGCGGCGCCGCCGGCCGCCGGGGTGGTGTCCTGGGCGGCGGGGGCGGTGATGCCGGGAATCGCGGGCAGTCCCGGGATCGACGGCAGTCCCGGGACGGCGGGCAGTGCCGGCAGCCCCGGAACGCTGATCGGGCCCGGTGTCACCGGAGCAGGGCCGGCGGCGCCGAGGTGCTGCGGGAGCTGGGCAGCCGGAAACTCCTGTGCCGGAGCGGAATCGGCGACGCTCGCGGTTCCGCACCGCGGACCGGCCTGCGCCCCGTACTGCGGGCAGTCCTTGGCGGTGTACTGCTGGAACGGCGTGAAACTCACATCCATCGTCCACACCATCTGCCGGTGCGGTCCGAAGGTGAACACCGACTGCAGCCGGTGCAGCGCGGTGTTGAGGTTCGAGATCGCGAACGGGATGGCCTGCGGGTCCTTGGCCAGGCTGCCGAACAGGTCGTTGAGGCCCGACACCAGGAACTTGCCCGAGTCGGGGTTGGCGGCGAAGAGCGTGTTGACCGTATCGATCGCGGAACCGCCGTTGGTCAGCAGCGCCACCAGCGAGGCCCGCTGCTCGGTGAGGGTCTTGGCCGTGGTCACCGATTCCGAGAGCACCCCGACCAGCTCGGGTGCGGACTGGCTCAGCGCGGTCGCGGCGCGACCGAGATCGCCCAGCAGCGTGCCCATTTCGGGAAGGCCCCGGATCTGCGTCATCCAGGTGTCGAGCCGTTCGATGGTCGATCCGGGCACCCGGGCCGAGGGATCGAGCGCGGCGGACAGCGTCGCCAGCACGCGCCCCAGTTTCTCGGGCTGGATGTTGTTCAGGACGTTGCGCAACACATTGAGCGTGGTCTGCAACTGCACGGTGGTCGCACCGGTGTCCTCGGCGATCGTGGCCCCGGACCGGAGCGTGTCGGCGGTGGGGCCGTTGTCGACGAGTTCGACGGCGGTCACGCCGAAGATGTTGTTCGGGATCACGCGAGCGGTCACGTTCGCGGGAATCGTCTGTGCGATACCGGGTTTGAGCCACAGCGAGGCGCGCTGGCTCTCGCCCTTGGACACGATGTCCACGGCCTCGACGCGGCCGACGACCATGCCGCGGAACTTGACGTCGGCATTGGTGGGCAGTCCGTCACCGGTGCTGGTCAGGGTGGCCACCACGGGCACCTTGCTCTCGAAGCGGCCGGTATAGCGCATCGAGAGCAGCAACAGCAGCAGGGCGACGGTGGACAGCACCGCTATTCCGGACAGGGTCAATCGGCGGGCGGTGGGTCCGCGGCCACTGGGATCGAGCAGCATGATGGTCGCCTACCCCGAGATCCGGAATCCGGGGTCGATGCCCCAGATCGCAAGTGTCATGAAGAGATTCGTGAAGACCATCACGACGATGACCATCTTGATGGCCCGCCCGGCCGCGACGCCGACGCCCTCCGGGCCACCGGTGGCGGTGTAGCCGTAGTAGCACTGGATGAAGGTGGAGATCAGCACGAAGATGATCACCTTGAGCATCGACCAGAACACGTCCGGGCCCAGCAGGAACTGGAAGAAGTAGTGGTCGTAGGTGCCCGCGGTGGTGCCGCCCAGGAACAGCACCGAGAGCTTCGTCGCCAGGTAGGCGACCGCCAGTCCGACGCTGTACAGCGGGATGATCGTGAGGGTGGCCGCGATCATCCGGGTGGTGACCAGATACGGCAGCGGGCGGATCGCGATCGACTCGAGTGCGTCGATCTCCTCGGAGATGCGCATCGAGCCCAGCTGCGCGGTGAAACGGCATCCGGACTGGATGGCGACCGCCACCGTCGCGATGATCGGTGCGAGTTCGCGCGTGGTGGCGAATCCGGAGATCGCGCCCGTCAGCGGGCTCATGGTGAGCAGGTTCAGCGCGGTGAACGACTCCATTCCGACTGTGACACCGGCGAATCCGCACAGCATGATCACCACGCCGATGGTGCCGCCGCCGACCACCAGCGAGCCGTTGCCCCAGCCGACATCGGCGGTCAGCCGCAGCACCTCCTTGCGATAATGCTTGAGCACGAACGGAACCGCGGCCACGGCCTGGAAGAAGGTGAAGGCCTGGTGCCCGATTCGCTGATTGACGCGGACGGGCCCGGCCATCGCGCCGCTCACCACGCGCATCGGCCGCAGGGCCGGAGGCGTATAGGTGCTGCCCACCTCAGATCACCTTCGTCGGCAGCAGGGTGTTGTACAGCTGGGTGATGATGACGTTCGTGGCGAACAGCATCAGCGCCGAGGTGACCACCGCCGAGTTGACCGCATTGGCCACCCCGCCCGGGCCGCCCTTGGCGTGCAGGCCGATATCGCAGGCGATGATCGCGGTCAGCACTCCGAAGATCGCCGCCTTGACCAGCGCGACGAGCAGATCGTTGGCGACCGCGAAGGAGGAGAACGAGGTGATGAACGAGCCCGGCGTGCCCGATTGGGCGTACACGTTGAAGGTGTAGGCGGTCGCGAACCCGACGAAGACGATGAAGCCGCACAGCAGCATGCTGACCAGGACCGCGGCCGCGATCCGAGGCGCGACCAAGCGCCGGATCGGGTCGACGCCCATGACCATCATCGCGTCGATCTCCTCACGGATCGTGCGCGAGCCCAGATCGGCGGTGATCGCCGAGCCGACCGCTCCGGCGATCATGAGCGAGGTGACCAGTGGCGCGCCCTGGCGGATGACGCCGAGCCCGGCAATCGCGCCGATGAAGGTGGTCGCGCCGACCTGATTCACCAACGCGCCCAACTGAATCGACACCACGACCGCGACCGGAATGGCCACCAGCGCGGTCGGTGCGGCCGAGACGCTGGTCATGAAGGCGCACTGCTTGATGAATTCGCGATAGGGAAACCGTCGCTGCACGAGCGACAGGATCAGCTGCCGCAGTGCCTCGCGGCCCAGGCTCACCTGGCGGCCGAGGGTTTCCAGCGATTGCTGCGGATGGCGGCGCCACAGGCCGCTCACGCTCGTGCTGAAGGTCTCCAGCTCGCTCGGTTCCCGTACGGGCGGGGTGGCCGGCGCTCTTTCCGAAGTGGTGGTCACTGGTGACCGATTCCTTTCCAGTGAAGTGTCGCCTGACATCTCAGGCCAGGTCCTCGAGCCGGTGTTGCAGCAGGACCAGGCCGAATCCGAGCACGGCGACGCCGGCCGCGACCGCGCACAGCACGGACAACCAGAGGCCTACGCGGAGTAGGGGATTGACTTGCGTTCGCCCACCGAGGATCTTGATGCCGATCACCAGGATGTCGATGAGCCAGACCAGCGCCATCATCTAGGTCATGCACACATTCGCGAAGGTGAGCACGGGCCAGCACACGATGGATCCGAGGAACGACACGACGATGTCGATGCCGTGCATATCTTTCAAATGCGAAGTGTGCGTGAGGGTCCAGACGACCCCGATCAGTCCGTAGGGAATGCCGAGAATGATGATCGTGCCGAGGAACTCCGACACCTTCATCTCGTAGCCGAGCAGTCGATCCAACCGTTTGAGCACGGGCGTGGTCCTTTCGCATACCTGCCTGCCGGCACGTCCGCGCTCGCCCTGCCGACGACTGCGTCATTGCCTCACTGGCTGCCGGCCCCGGGGGTAAGTACGAGGAGCCGCAGCAGCATATGTTACTCATAATTCTAAGAATTGGAAGACTGTTTCGGCAGGCAATTGCGAGCATTTATGCTGGAAAAGACGCAAACTGTCGCGACATTGACCCGGTTCGATCCGGGGTTTAAGTTATGTAATATTCACATTGAAGTGATCCGCTCACCGCCGCCGTTCGGGCAGCAGCGAAGATCGACCGGACCCGAGGGGCGTCGAATGCGCACGGTGGATATCGAGTACACGATCGCGGCGCCGATCGAGGATGTGTTCGACTGGCTCACCGACGCGACGAACTACTGGATGGTGCCGACCGTCCGCGAGGTCACTCTGATTCGCCCCGGCGATATCCAGGGGTCCGGCAACGGCGCGGTGCGGGAGGTGCGCGCCTGGCTGCTGTCGCTCACCGAGCATGTGGTGGAGTACCGGCGACCGACGCTGATGCGCTATCGGATCGAGGGTTCGTGCCCGAAACTTCGACACGACGAGGGGTTCATGGAGTTTCGGGCGGTACCCGGTGGCACCCAGGTGCGGTGGTACACCCGGTTCGAAGTCGCCGCTCCGGTCGTTTCCGGGCCGCTCACGCTGTGGATGCAATGGGTGGTGATCGCCGGGTTTCGCATCGTATTACACACGGCCGCAATAGATCTGCGTCGCTTTCCGCTTTCTCGTGCCCCGGGCGGCGCGAGCGAGGCGCGGGCCTGAGCGCGGCGGCTGGAACGCTCGGCCGCCCATGCTCAGGCATCGCTCGGCTCGACCGGGTCCGAGTGCTCGAGGCGGCGGCGCAGGAGTTTGCCGGTGGCGTTGCGCGGCAGCTCGTCCAGGAAGACCACGTCGCGCGGGACCTTGTGGCGGGCCAGGTTCGCCTTGACGTAGTCCTTGATCTCCTGGGGGTCGGGTTCGGCGCCTTCGGCACGAACGATGAACGCGCGCAAGCGTTTACCGAAATCACGGTCCTCGACTCCGACGACCGCGGCCTCGAGCACGTCGGCCCGGCCGACAAGCAGGTTCTCGACCTCCAGGGGAAAGACGTTCTCGCCGCCGGAGACGATCATGTCGTCGTCGCGACCGTCGATGAACAGCCGTCCGTCGGCGTCGAAATGGCCGATATCGCCGCTGGAGAGCAACCCGTCCACGGTCTCCTTGTTTCGGCCGTCGGTGTAGCCGGCGAAGCTCAGACCGCTCGAGACGAAGATCGTGCCCACCACGCCGGGAGCGGTGACGAGAGTGCGGTGTTCGTCGTAGATCGCCACCCGGCACCCGACCGGTGGGCGGCCGACGGTGCCCGGTGCCAGACGCATGTCCTGCGGGGTCGCGACCGCGGCGACGGCCACCTCGGTCGAGGCGTAGAGGTTGTACAGCACGTCGCCGAAGGCCTCGGCGGTGCGGCGGCTCAGATCGGGGGAGATGGAGGATCCGGCGGCGAAGATGACCCGCAGCGAGGAGGTGTCGACGCCGCCGAGAACCTCGGGGCCCAGATCGACGATGCGTTGCAGCATCGTGGGCACCAGAACCAGTGTGGCCGCGCGATGTTCGGCGATGTTCGCCAGCGTCTTGCGCGGGTCGAATCTGCGTTGCTGCAGGACCACCTTGTTGCCCAGGGCCCACCCGAGCATCAGCTGCGACAGACCGGTGCCGTGGAAGGTCGGGGCGGCCACGACCATGGTGTCGTCGCGCGGCAGCGGGATCCGATCGAGGAACTGCGCGGACTGCAGGGGCGAAACCTTGTCGCGCGGTGCGCCTTTGGGCGTACCGGTGGTTCCACTGGTGAGGATGACCATGCCGCCGGCCTGCTCCGGCGCCGGTGGCGCCTCGCCCGAATTCGCGGTGATCAGCTCATCGATGGTCGCGTACCCCAGCGCCCGGGCGCCGGGATCGTCGATCCACGTCAGTATCCGGGGGATCTGGTGCGGGATCTCGCTGAGCAACTCGATGAACTCGCTGTCCAGCAGTATTCCGTCGACGTGCTCGCGCGCGGCCACATCGGCCAGCTGCGGAGCGGCGAAGCCGGTGTTCATCAGCACCGCCCGCGCGCCGAGCCGGCCCGCGGCGAGCAGTGCCAGCACCATTCCCCGATGGTCACGGCACAGTACGGCGAGCACCGACCCCGGCCCGAAGCCCGCACGGGACAGTCCGTGGCCCAGCGCATTCGAGCGTGCGTCGAGTTCGCCGAAGGTCACGGTGCCGAGTTCGTCGACGATCGCCGGTGCGTCGCGATCGCGTCGGGCCGCGTGCGCGAGCACGGTGACGAACGGTCCGTAGACCTCCGCATCGCGCATCGACTGGATGACCTCGCCGGGCCGCCACGGATCGAACATTCCCCGGCGGTGCAGCACCGCTATCGCCGACGCGGTGTCCGCCATCATGCGGCCCACTCGAAGCAGCGAATCCGTCTTCACCGATACCTCCTGGAACGGTCACGCTCCATCGGCAATATGGAGAATGACGCCTCGTGACGTTGTCTAGAGCAGTGCGCGCTGTGTGCGGATTCGGCGACGCACGTCCTTCATCAAGGTCGCGCTGCCGCCCGCCCGCAGGAATCTGGGAAAGAATCGATTGACGAATGCCACGAACACGAACAGGTGCTCGAATCGGCGTTGATCGGCGGCACTCCATTCGACGCCCATCCGCTCGCGGAAATACGGCGGCAGGTAACCGGCGGTCAGAAAACGAAGCAGGCCACCGAAGATCACCCGCAGGTACCAGTGGATCATTCGCAGATGCAGGAGATCGTCGAGGTAGGCGCGCACGTCCTCGTCCACCGCGAGCCGAGCGCACGCGTCGTTCCAGTACTCGTCGAATTCCACGCGGGTGGCCGGCCACATGTCCTCCCGGACCTGCAGTGTGGTGCCCAGGGTCGACGACGATCGATAGAAGGCTTCGGCCTGTTCGGGATTCATCTTCCCGTTGAGCAGCTGGTACGTGTCCTCGAAGCCGATGAACAGGCATGCGGCCACCCACATCTGGACATTGCGGTCGAAGGCGTTGTACTTCACCTTCGCTCCGGGCCGGGACCGTACCTGCCGATGGGCGACGTTCACCGCCTCCCGGTAGATCGCCTTCTCCTCGGGGGTGCCGAGAATGGCGACGGCGAGGTAGGAAGCCGTGGTGCGCAAGCGTTTCCACGGGTGAGCCATGAGCGCTCCGGATTCGACGGTGCTCTCCACGATGCTGCGCCCCACCTCCGGCCTGCCCATCTGCATGGCCACGTTCGCCGCCGCGCCGGAGAACTGCCAGAAATCCAAGGCGTCCTGCAGTCGGGGGAGCCGCTTGGTTTCGCGGTGAATTCCCGGGATCGGGATTCGGGTCTGCGCGAGTGTGAGCCGAGGCGGCCGACCGGGCTCGGGCGCCACCACCATGACCGAGGGGCCGATGGGAGCGGAGGTTTCCTCCACATACGAATCACCCTGTGGGTCGTAGTAATTCGGCTCCCACGGGTGCGACATGGTGGTCATACGAGTCCTATCTCGATCCGTTCCTGCCGGAATGGGAAGTAACATATCAAATCGTAGGCGTGATGTCGGTGTTTTGTCCGGGCAGCTGCGAGTGCAGATTTCTGGCGAGTATCGCCCGCCGGTCGGAGCATCACGGCGCGGTCATCAAGGGGAATAGTCAATAACTTTACGGTTGATGTGCCCCCGGATCACACGAGCGGTTTGCCCAGCTCTCGTCGCCGGCGCATATCGCGCAGGTAGTTCTCGTACGGGTACAGGCGGTGTCGCTCCGGCAGCCGCGCGAGTACACGTCCGAGGGTGCGCATCGCGCCCTCGAAGAGTCGCTGACGGCGCGGACTCCAGGTCAGGCCCAATTCGTCGCGAAAACGCTGGGGGAGAAAGCCTGTGGTGACGAACCGGTGTGCGGGCCCGAAGACCAGCCGGTACCCGCGCGGGTACGGGCCCAGGTCGATGACCTGCTCCAGCAGATACCTCCTGACGTCCGGATCGATGGCCATCGCACGGACCTGTGCGTCCCAGTACTCGGCGAACGCGACGCGATCGGCGGGCCACAGGTCCTGGCCCATCTGCAATGTGGTGCCGAAGCGTGCCGATTGGAGGTACAGGTCGTCCTCGGTCGCCTGGTCGAGGTCGCCGAAGAACGCGACCTGGCAGTCCCGCACGCCCTGATAGATGCATGCCGCCACCCACAGTTGCAGTCGCGGATCGAAGGCGTTGTAGGTGATCTCGGCGTCGGGGGCCGATCGCACGGACCGGTGTGAGACGTTCGTCGCGGCGCGATAGGCCGCCCGGTCGTCCTCGGTGCCGATCATCGCCACGGCCAGGTAGGTCAGCGTGGTTCGCCCTCTCTTGCGCGGATTCCGGTCGTAGCGGCCACTTTTCACCACGCTCTCGACGACGCCGCGTCCGACGGCGGGGTTGCTCAGCTGCATGACGACATTGGCCGCGCCGCCCAGAAGTGCGCCGGTTCCGACCATGTATCGCCGTCGGCGCGCGAGTGCCCCGGGGTCTGCTGCTCGGGCACTCGCCTTCGCTGAGCGGGCGGATCGAATCGGGTGCGTCATCACGGTCCTAACGAGTCAATGAGACGTTTGTTGTTTCATTATCTCATCAGGACGGTGATCGGACAACCGCTCCGGGTGGCGGAGGTCAGCGAGTGGGGCCGCTGCTGCCGGCGGAGCCGAGATCGAGTTGGTTGAGCAGGTTCTGAATGACGATCCAGGGGTTCATCTTCGGGCCTTTCGCTGGAGGGGAATCTTCGCCATCCGGTTGTGATGGCTGTCACGGTGTGCTGTCATGAAGATACGCGGATACAGATACCGTGTCTTTGTATCAAACTCAACGAAGAGGGACCGTAGCATGGATGCCAACCGGCTCAGCAGACGTGACGCAATCAGGGCAGGTGGCGGGTTTCTCGGGGCGATGGGGGTACTGGCGCTCGGCGCTCGGACCGCCCGCGCGGAACCCTGGACATGGTCGCCGGAGAACTCGGTGGTCGGCAGTGGCGGTGGAGCCGATCCGCTCACGCTGTTCGATCCGGAGGCGGATCCGGTGCTGGCCGATGTGATGGACAACTACGACGTGCCCGGCGTCAACAGATTGCTGGCGACGTGGACGCACAACAACCAGCCCCTGCCCGCTGGGCTGCCGAAAGGGTTGGCGGACTTCATCGAATACGCGCGGCAGCTGCCGTCGTGGGCCGATCAGGGCAAGCTCGCGAGTTCGTTCGAGTTCAACAAGAAGCGCGGGCTCTATCTGGGTGTGCTGTACGCCTTCGCCAGCGGAATGATGTCCACGGTCATTCCTCACGAGGCGCGCGCGGTGTACTACTCCCGCGGCGGGTCGCATCTCAAGGATCGCATCGCCAAGACCGCGAAGTTCGGTTACGACATCGGGACCGTGAACGCCTACGGCGACGGCGGCGAGATGATCGTGACCTGTGTCAAGACCCGGATCATCCACGCGGCGGTGCGGCATCTGCTGCCCCAGTCACCGCACTGGCCGAGTGATGTCACGCCGATCAGTCAGGACGACGTGATGGTCACCTGGCACAGTCTGGCCACCACCATCATGCGGACGCTCAACGCCTGGAAGGTGCCGATCCCGGTCGCGGAATCCGAAGGGTACCTGCACAGTTGGCAGCTGGCCGGGCACCTGCTCGGCGTGCGCGACGAGTACATCCCCGCGACCTGGGATCAGGCCGACGCGCAGGCCAGACAGCAGCTGGATCCGATCCTGGCTCCGACCGCGGAGGGAAACGATCTGGCCAACCAGCTGCTCAATCTCGGTGCCAATCTCGATCTTTCGCTGTTGAGCCGCCCGATCCTGGGCGCCTTCACGCGATTCATCATGGGCGAGAACATCGGTAACTGGCTCAATATCCCACGCGAGCCGGTCTGGAGTCCGCTGCTCGAGGTGGCGTGGGGGCCGTTCGTCGCGGTCCGTGAGGGCGTGTTGCAGGTCGCTCCCGTGATCGACGCTCCCTACTGGATGTTCGACGAGTTCCTGCGCCAATTCGCCATGTGGTACCTGGCCGAGCTTCGCCTGCCGGTGAGCATCGAGATTCCGATGACCAACCGCTGAGGCATCCGGACAGGTGATTCGGCGTGATCGCCGGTCGGGGCCGGTGTCGCAATCCGCACGCGGTTGCGCCACCGGCCCCGACCGGTCCGGCGGGCATGCGAAGAAACAGCAAACGCGGAAACGTATCATCGACATGTGGAATCTGAGCAGCCCGTGAACCCGGCACCGACCGGAAAATCTCTGCTCGAGCGCGCCTACCTCGCCGCCGTCGAGAATGCCGGC
This sequence comes from Nocardia jejuensis NBRC 103114, assembly GCF_001613145.1. Taxonomy (GTDB): domain Bacteria; phylum Actinomycetota; class Actinomycetes; order Mycobacteriales; family Mycobacteriaceae; genus Nocardia; species Nocardia jejuensis. Next base: position 96,564 of record NZ_BDBU01000013.1, on the reverse strand, counting down.
GACACCGATCGAACGCGCACCCGCATTCTCGACGCGGCCGACGAGCAATTCCAGAAGTGGGGTGTGCAGCGCTCGACCATGGAGGACGTCGCCCGGCAGGCGGGCGTCTCGCGGATCACCGTGTACCGGCGATTCGCCACCAAGGACGAGTTGGTGGAGCAGGTCATCCTGCGCGAATTCCGCAGGTACTTCGACAGATTCCTCGTCGACATCACCACCGCGGCGACGCCCGGGGACCGGGTCGTGCTCGGTTTCGTGAGCTCGTTGCGCGCCCTGCGCGGCAATCCGCTGATCGGCACGCTGATCACCGCCGAGCCCAATCAATTCGTCAGCTCGCTCATCGGTGACGGCGGGCGGGCGGTGGCCATGGTCCGCGAGTTCGTGGTCATGCAGCTGCGTCAGGAGCAGCGTGCGGGCACCATCGCCCAGGAACTGCGCATCGAGTTGATCGCGGAGTTGATGGTTCGAATCTGCGCATCCTTCCTGGCCATTCCGAGCCAGATCGTCGATCTGGACGACGACGAGCAATTGGCAACGCTCGCTCGCGAATTCCTGGTCCCGATGCTCGAACCCCCGAGCGTGCGCGCCGCGCGGGCCTGAGCGCCGACCGAACCCGGGGCCGCGAACTGTCCTATCTCCGTGGCGGTTCGACGATCTCGATAGCGGCCAAATGACCAATTGTGTTGCCACACAATGGCGCAGGGTGTTTGCTGCGGATTCTTTTGGCACGATTCGTCATGTCTGTGCGGGGTCTGGCGCACAACGGTGTGCCTATAGTTTGCAGTGTTCATTGTAGGTTCAAGCGCTACCCCGCCGAATGATCGACGAGGAGGTTCTGCCTACGGAATTCGCCTAGCCAATCAGTAGCCACATCGAAGTACTTGCTTTTCCGATGGGTAGTGATCGCAGGAAAAAGGAGACCACATGAACGGCATCGATCTCTGCGTCCGGTTGAATCTGGCGATCGACATGTGGGAACGCCGGCATGGACGCCCGCTGGCGGACGAGGAATTGGCCGAACAGCTCACGGACACGGGATGTCCGGTCTCGGGGCTCGATATCACCGCTGTGCGCCAAGGCGAGGAAATCGAGATTCCCGGACCCATGGCCGCCGCGCTGGCGGTCACGTTCGGGGTCGACCCCGAGTATTTCGCGGCTCGACCCGTACTGACGGATTTGCGTGACACCGAACTCACCGCCGCATTCCACAACCGCGCCCTGCGCCGTCTGGGCCAACTGGCACACGGCATGCCGATCAGCACCCTGCTGTATCTCGACACGATCGTGGAGGCCTTGCGGCGGGCGGAGGATCTGCCCGAGACCACCATGACCGCCCGAATCTGACCCGACCTCCGAGGTGCTGTGCGGCAATCCCTTGCCGCACAGCACCTTCGGCGTTCGAGCGCGGGGCGCGCGCACCGCTGAGCCGACCACGGGGTGGTGGTGTGAAGTTCAGGGGGCTTCGCTGCCGGGATCGGCGAGGGCGGCGAAGTAGTGCAGGCGGGCCTCTTCCAGGTCGGGGCGGGGAAAGGTGTGGCGGAAGATGGCCTCGCCGTCGAGCATGTGGATGATCGAGGTGGCGAGCAGCCGGGTGCGGTCGGCGGGCAGGTCGCCGCGCAGGGTGGCGGCGGCGACCTCCTCGACCTGTTTGATCAGGGCCTCGGCGACCGGCGCGAGTCGGCTTCGCAGTTCGGGCTCGGTGCGGGCGGCGACCAGCAGTTCGAACCAGACCGTGTTGGTGTCGTGGCGGATCTGCGCGCGGGTCAGGCGCAGCAGATCGATGATCGGCAATGCGGTGTCGTGTTCGAGCAGGGTGTCGAAGGCCGCGATGTGCCGGCGGCCCACCTCCTCGGCCGCCGCGACCACCAGGTCGATGCGGGAGTCGAAATGCCGCAGGATGCCGCCCTTGGAGACTCCGGATCGCTTGCTGATCTCGCCGAGTGAGGCGCGGTGGTAACCGATTTCGGCGATCGTCGCGATGGTCGCCTCGATGAGCTTGCCGATGGTCGCGGCACGGCGCCCGGCCTGGGTGCGGCGGGCCGGAACCGTCATCGCCGGTCCGCGCGCAGGAATCGCCCTGTGCGCTGGACTCCGAGGATGTCGGTGGGCACTCCGCGATCGACGACCCGCTCGCCGCCGATGAAGACCGCCGTCACCGCGTCCTCGTTGCGATTGACCATGCGGGGGAGGTTACCGTACTGGGGGACAGGACTTTCCGCGTAGGCATCCAGGCTCTCGTCCAGATGCCGGGGATCGAGCACCAGGATGTCGGCGCGGTCGCCTTCGCGCAGATGTCCCGCGTCGAGCCGGTACCAGTCGGCGAGTTCGCCGGTGAGCCGGTGCACGGCGTGCTCGAGCGACAGGAACGGGCGGCCCTGCTGCTCGGCCCGGTGCACCCGGCGCAGGAAACGCAGGCCGAAGTTGTAGAACGCCATATTCCGCAGATGCGCGCCCGCATCGGAAAAGCCCAGTTGCACACCGGGATCCGCGCCCAGCTTCTCCAGGTACTCGGGCCGGTGATTGGAGATGGTGGTGCGCCAGCGCAGCTTCGTGCCGTGCGCGACGACCAGGTCCAGGAACGCGTCGACCGGGTGCAGCCCGCCGCGTTCGGCGCCGACCTGTCCGAAGGTCTTGCCGATGACCTCGCTGTCGGGGCAGGCGACGATTTCGGCATCGAAGAAGTCCCGATGCCACACGCGCAGACCGAATTTCGCGTCGTAGTCCTTGCGGAATCGTCTGCGGTAGGCCTCGTCCTGCAGCAGTGCGTTGCGTTCGATCTCATCGGCCAGATGCAGCGCCGCCGCGCCGGATCCGAACTCCTCGAAGATCACCAGATCGATGCCGTCCGCGTACACCTCGAACGGCACCGGCAGATGTTGCCAGCGGAAATCGCCGCCGAGCCGGTTCATCAGCCGGGCGATCGGGCCCAGGATGTAGACCAGGAACGGGCTGGCCTTGATGTCGGCGGCCGAGAGCAGGGTCGTCTTGAGCGGCTTGCGGAACAGGCCCAGCGTGCTGAGGGTCATCGCGGCGATACTGCGGGGGGAGGTGATGTCCGGCCCGGCCTGCAGCACTCGGCGGCGTTCGCGCAGGATCGCGTTGAGGCTGCGGCGTTCTCGCGCCTTGGCGTAGGTCGAGGGCAGGGTGCGCGAGCGGCAGGTGTCACCGTCGAGCTTGTCGAACATCAGCTGCTGCGCGGACATCCCGACGAAACCGGCGTCCAGCGCCTCGATGAGCCGCGCCCGCATGGCGGCGAGTTCGGCGGCGGTGCTGCGCACGTCCTTGCGGGTGGCGCGGTCGAGTCCCATGATCGCGGTGCGGATGTCGGAATGGCCCAGCAGCGCGGCCAGATTCGGTCCGAGCGGCAGTGCCTCGAGGGCTGCGACATAGTCCTGTGCCGAGGTCCAGGTCTTGGCTTCGGTGAGAGCGTCGATGACATGGTTGCGCGGAATCGCCTCCACGCGACCGAAGAGATCGCCGGCCTGTGTCGCGTCGACATGCACGGTGGACAGCGAGCACGAGCCGAGCAGCACCGTCGTGACGCCGTGTCGCACGGATTCGTCGAGCCCCGGACCGCGCAGGACTTCGATGTCGTAGTGGGTGTGGATGTCGATCATCCCCGGCAGCACCCATTTGCCCTCGGCATCGACGACGGTCGGCACACCGGACTCGTCGAGCGGGACCGCGGACACCGTGGCGACCCGGCCGTCGCGCAGGCCGAGGTGACGGATTTCCGAGGGCGCGCCGCTGCCATCGAACCAGCGGCCTGACTTGATGATCGTGTCGTAGCTCACAACTCATAGCAACCGATCGGTTGCTAAATGTCAAGACCTGTGGGGGGCCCGTGGGAAACGTTGGTATACAGCACAAATGGGACGCGGATTGTCCGGCAGTGCGACCGGGCGGACGGTCGCGCGGCCCGGAAATCGCTCGTGCTCGACGGCGCCCATGGAAACCGGCGGCGTGAACCCCGACACCCGTCCCGGCACCGGAGACGCGCGTGCGGGTGTGAGAGCGGTCCCGCAGCGTTCGCCGTCAGTAGCGCCCCCGCGCGTTTGGGTCGAATTCGGCCGGGTAGTCGCAGGGTGAGGACCGAATTCGCGACCGATCGGATTCGGGCCGCACAGGGGTGACTTCACCAGTCCCGCACTGGGTTCGGAGGTGATCGGGGTGCCGCAATATCCGTCGCGGCTGACGCGCATGCGCCGCACCCTGCCGTGGCGGCGCACTCCTCTGATGCGTCGTTCGGATCGCCTCGAGATGGTGGTCCGCATGCTCGCGGTACTACTCGTCGTGCTGGCCGTGCCCGTGGCGGTGCTCGTGGGTCGTGCCTCGCACTCGGAACTGCTCGCGCGGATCCGGCACGAGGACAGCGGCAAGATCTCGGTCTCCGCCACCGTCCTGGCCGATCCGGCCCACACGCCGATCGATGCCGCAGTGCCACCCGGACCGCCGCGGGCCTGGGTGCGCTGGGAACGAGAAGGGCATGTCTCCACGGCCATGGTCGAGGTACCGAGCACCGCGAAAGCCGGTGATCGACTCACCCAGTGGGTGGGGACGGACGGAAAACCCGCGAACCCGCCGCGTTCGCCCCGCACCGCGGCGATCGGTGCGACCGGTACCGCGCTGACCACGCTGCTGACCACCTGGCTGGGAATCGGCATCGTGCTGTGGTCGGCCCTGTGCGGATTCGGCCACTACCGCAGCGTGCGGTGGGCCCGGGAGTGGTCGGCGATCAGCCCGGCGATCCGCGACCGCAAACAGCACGACGGCTGACCTCCGTCCGGTCGCCGGGACCGATCACTCGCCGCTCGGCCGGGGGAGTAGCAGGATGACTCCGGTGACCAATCGTGTTCAGGAACTGCTCGGCGTCGAGTTCCCCGTCGTGCAGGCGCCGATGACCTATATCGCCCGTGCCGAGCTGGCGGCGGCCGTATCCGAGGGCGGCGGGCTCGGAATGATCGAGACCCTGACCCCCGAGGGACGCGCGGACCTGCTGCGGGTGCGTGAACTCACCGATCGGCCGGTGGCGGCGAACCTGATGATCCAGGGCTGGAAGCGTGACCCGTCGATCGTCGAGGTTCTCGTCGAAGCCGGTGTGCGACATGTGTTCACCTCCGCGGGCGACCCGGCCCTGTTCACCGCGAGGCTGCACGATGCGGGCATGACGGTCGTGCACGTGGTGGGCTCTCTCCGGGGTGCGCGCAAGGCGGCGGACGCGGGCGTGGACGCCCTGGTGGTGGAGGGCGTCGAGGGCGGCGGTTTCAAGTCGGCGCTCGGCGCGTCCACGATGGTGCTGCTGCCCCTGATCGCCCAGCACGTGGATCTGCCGATCATCTGCGCCGGCGGTATCTGCGACGCGCGCTCCGGCGCGGCCGCCGTGGTCCTCGGCGCGGAGGGCGTGCAGATGGGCACCCGCATGCTCGCCAGCGAGGAAGCCTTGGTGCACACCAACTTCAAGGACGCGATCGTCGCGGCCGACGACACCGGGACAATCCTGCTCGACCTACCCGGCAACCCGACCATGCGCGTCCTGCGCGTGGGTATGGCCGCGCGCGTCGGCGATCACGCCGCCGACACGAAGCTGCTCGGCCGCATCACCGATCTCTACTTCGAGGGAGATCTCGACGCCAGTGTGGCCAACACGGGTCAGGTGTCCGCCCGGATCACCGGGCTACAGCCCGTCGCGCACATCGTCCGCGACACCTGGTGCGATATCGAGGCGGTCTTGGACGGAGCCAGGACTCGCCTGGGCCGAACGCCGTCGCACTAGGTTCGATCGCGGCGCAGAGTGTTCGGGACTTCCCTGTGGACTGTGTTTGGGTCCCGCGGCTCCGGGTAGCCGCCACCCGTGCCGGATCGAGTCCGGCATTCACCGACTGAATTGGGCAGCGCGGCCCGATGATCCGGTCCTGCACCGGGGAAGAGGTAGTCAAGCATGAGCACAGTCACCGCATCGACCGATGTCCACGCACCGATCCGAATCGTGTACAACCAGTGGACGCAGTTCGAGTCGTTTCCGAAGTTCATGACGGGGGTCGAGCAGGTCGTCCAGCTGGACGACACCCATACGCACTGGAAGGTGAAGGTCGGTCCCGTCGAGCGCGAGTTCGACGCCACCATCACCGAACAGCATCCCGAGGAGCGCGTCGCGTGGCGGTCCGACAGCGGCCCCGAGCACGCCGGCGTCGTGACGTTCCATCGCATCGATGACGAGACCACCCGGGTCACCACCCAGATGGACGTCGATCCCGAGGGATTCCTCGAGAACGTCGGGGACAAGCTGGGCCTGCTGGATCACCGGGTCAAGGGTGACCTGGAGCGGTTCAAGACGTTCATCGAGGAGCGGCCGCGGGAGACCGGTGCCTGGCGCGGAGATGTCCAGCGTCCCGGGCAGTGATGCGGAACCCGTTGTAGCGGAAGGGGTCCCGGGCAGATGTGCCCCGGGACCCCTTCGTATGCCGGTAGAATGTATGTCGGTAGAACGAGCCGATCAGGCCAGGTCGAACCGATCGCTGTCGGTGACCTTCGCCCACGCGGCGACGAAGTCCTTCACGAACCGCGCACCGGCGTCGGCCTGGGCGTACACCTCGGCCAGCGCGCGCAGCTGCGAGTGCGAGCCGAAGACCAGGTCGTTGGCGGTCGCGGTGCGGGTGGTCTTGCCCGACGCCGCGTCGAAGCCCTCGTAGACGTTCTCCGCGGACTCGGAGGCCTTCCACTCGGTGTTCTGATCGAGCAGGTTGACGAAGAAGTCCGTCGTCAAAACCCCTGGGCGGTCGGTGAATACGCCGTGATCGGTGCCGCCGTGATTGGCGCCGAGCGCACGCAGGCCACCGACGAGGACCGTCAGTTCCGGCGCCGTCAGATCGAGCAGGTACGCCCGCTCCAGCAGCAGCCGCTCGAGCGGAGCCTTCTCCCCGGCGCGCACATAGTTGCGCAGGCCGTCCGCCCGCGGCTCGAGCACCGCGAAGGACTCCACATCGGTGTCCTCCTGCGAGGCGTCGGTGCGTCCCGGTGAGAACGGAACGGTGATCTCGTGGCCCGCGTCCGCCGCGGCCTTCTCGATCGCCGCCGCTCCGCCCAGGATGATCAGATCGGCGAGCGAGACCTGCTTACCGTCCGAGCCGTTGAAGTCCCGCTGGATCTGCTCGAGGACGGGAAGCACCTTGGCCAGCTCGGCCGGTTCGTTGACCTCCCAGCTCTTCTGGGGCTCGAGCCGGATGCGGGCGCCGTTCGCGCCACCGCGCATATCGGTGCTGCGGAAGCTGGACGCGGACGCCCACGCGGTCTTGACCAGCTGCGCGACCGACAGCTCCGAATCGAGAATGCGGCTCTTGAGCGCCGCGATGTCCTGCTCACCGATCAGTTCGTGATCGACCGCGGGAACCGGGTCCTGCCACAGCTGCGCCTCGGGAACCCACGGGCCGAGGTAGCGGCTGACCGGTCCCATATCGCGGTGCAGCAGCTTGTACCAGGCCTTGGCGAACGCGACGGAGAGTTCTTCCGGGTGGTCGAGCCAGCGCCGGGTGATCTCGCCGTAGATCGGATCCTCGCGCAGCGCCAGGTCCGAGGTCAGCATGGTCGGTACGCGCGCCGGTCCGTCGAACGGATCCGGGATCGTGCCCTCGCCCGCGCCGTCCTTGGGCTTCCACTGCCAGGCCCCGGCGGGGCTCTTGGTCAGCTCCCACTCGTAGCCGTAGAGGTTCTGCAGGAAACCGTTGCCCCACTGGGTCGGAGTGGAGGTCCACACGACCTCGAGTCCGCTGGTGATGGCGTCCTTGCCCTTGCCGGTGCCGTAGGTGCTCTTCCAGCCCAGGCCCTGCTGCTCGATCGGCGCGCCCTCGGGCTCGGCGCCGACCAGGTCCGCATTGCCCGCGCCGTGCGTCTTGCCGAAGCTGTGGCCGCCGACGATCAGCGCGGCGGTCTCCTCGTCGTTCATCGCCATGCGGCCGAACGTGTCTCGGATATCGCGCGCGGAGGCGACCGGATCCGGCTGGCCGTTCGGGCCTTCCGGGTTCACGTAGATCAGGCCCATCTGGACCGCGCCGAGCGGGCCCGAGAGCTCGCGCTCGCCGCTGTAGCGTTCGTCGCCGAGCCAGGTGTCCTCCGGACCCCAGAAGATCTCTTCGGGCTCCCAGACATCCGCGCGGCCGAAGCCGAAGCCGAAGGTCTGGAATCCCATCGAGTCCAGCGCCACGTTGCCCGCGAACACCAGCAGGTCGGCCCAGGAGATCTGGTTGCCGTACTTCTGCTTGACCGGCCACAGCAGTCGCCGCGCCTTGTCCAGGTTGGCATTGTCGGGCCAGCTGTTGAGCGGAGCGAAACGCTGCGCGCCCTGCCCTCCGCCACCGCGTCCGTCGGCGATCCGGTAGGTACCGGCCGCATGCCAGCTCAACCGGATGAACAAGCCACCGTAGTTGCCGTAGTCGGCCGGCCACCAATCCTGCGAATTGGTCAGTACCGCAGCGACATCCGCCTTCAGGGCGTTGACGTCGAGCTTCGCGAATTCCTTCGCGTAGTCGAAATCCGCGCCGAGCGGGTTGGACTTGGAGGAGTGCGCGTGCAGAACCGAGAGGTCGATCTGCTCGGGCCACCAGTCCTTGTTGGTGCGGGGACGCTGGTCGGTCTTGACAGTGGGCGAGGGGATTGCCGGGTTCTCGCTCTCGCTTTCGCTGCGAGGGGCACTGTCAGGAGCGACCGGACTGCTATCGGAGGTCACGATATTCCTTCCTGAATGGGTGATGCGGGCTGCGATCAGGTGAGTGACGGATCAGGTGGGTGACGGATCAGGTGAGAGACGAATGAGCTCGGGACGCCGCGCATTCGGGACACAGGCCCCAGTAGATGACCTCGGCCTCGTCGATCGAGTAGCCGTGGTCGTCGGAGGCGGTCAGGCACGGCGCTTCGCCGACGGCGCAATCGACATCGGCGATCGATCCGCACGAGCGGCACACCACGTGGTGATGGTTGTCCCCGACCCGCGACTCGTACCGCGCCACCAGGCCGGACGGCTGGATGCAGCGGATCAGGCCGACCGCGGTCAGGGTGTGCAGCGAGTCGTAGACGGCCTGGTGCGACACCGTGGACAGCCGGTCGCGCACATCACGCAGGATCGATTCGGTATCGGCGTGCGGATGATCGTGCACGGCGCTCAGGACGGCGACGCGCGGAGCGGTCACCCGCAGGGAAACTCCCCGGAGCATCTGCTGGAAATCCGCGGCCGTCGGCACGGTCGAGAGTCTCGTCTGCTTTCTGGAATGAGTCAAGCATTTGCGACACCGTGGTTCACCCCGGCCCGTCTACCGGCCGATCACCCCGGAGCCTCTGCGCATCGGCGTCCTCGTTGTCGATGCGACGGGCATCCCCGAGTTCGAGGAGCCGATCCGAGCTCATGAACCGCTCGCCGCCCTGCGGGACGCGAGCGGGAATCGGACGACGCTCGCGTCGAGTGGGGTGGTAGGGCGTTCGAGGGTGGGAGGGGACACGTCGGGCATGGCGAATCTCCTTTGGGGCGTGGAGTTTCGGAGCGTGGAGGTCGGGGTGTCAGACGGCGGCGGAGGCTCGGAGGGTGAGGCGTTCACCCTGCCATCGCGCGCGCAGTCGCCGGTCATGGCTGACGACCAGAAGCGCGCCCCGGTAGTGCGCGAGGGCGGTGTCGAGGTCCTCGACGAGGCCGGGGGAGAGGTGGTTGGTGGGTTCGTCGAGCAGGAGCAGGTCGACGGGGTCCGAGACCAGGCGCGCGAGCGCCAGGCGCTGACGCTGTCCGGTCGAGAGGCGCTGGACCTGTGTCGTGAGTTGGGTGCGGTCGAACAGGCCGAGGGAGAGGAGTTGTTCGATGCGCCCGTCGAGGTCGCCGGTTCGGCCTCGCGCGAACGCGGTGAGCACCGTCTCGCCGGGGTGGCCCGGGTGTGGATCCTGGGCTAGGTAACCGACTGTGCCGCAGCGGGTTACGGTTCCGGAATCGGGGGTCAGAATGCCCGCCAGCACGCGCAGCAGGGTGGTCTTGCCCGATCCGTTCGGGCCGGTGACGAGCAGCCGTTCGCCCGCCGCGATCGCCAATCCGGTGCGTTCGAGCCGGTCCGTGACGGTGATATCGGTGGCCGTCAGGACGGTGCCGCGGACGGGTCCGGATCGCAGGGCCGGCGCGAACCGCAGCGGTTCCGGCGGCGCGGGCACCGGATCCGCGAGCAGGCGGCGCAGGCGTTCCTCGGCATTGCGGACCCGCCCGGCCAGGGACTGCTGCACCCGTCCGCCGGCCCGGTCGTAGGCCATCTTGTTGTTGTCCTTCATCGCGCGCCCGGGCGCGACTCGGCGGGCGGTGGTGTCGGCGAATTCGCGAAGCCGGTCGACGTCGGCCCGCCACTGCTCGTGCGACTGCGCCCAGCGCTGTCGCGCCGCGGCGCGTTCGATCAGAAATCCCTTGTAGCCGTTGCCATATCGCACGATCCGCTTGCGGTCGGAGTCCACTTCGAGCAGCGTGGTCGCGACCCGTTCCAGGAACGTCCGATCGTGGGACACCATCACCAGGGTGCCTCGGCGGGTGCGCAGATGCTCTTCGAGCCAGGCCACGGCGTCGTCGTCGAGATGGTTTGTCGGTTCGTCCAGCAGCAGCACCTCGGTGCCCGCCGCCAGCACCGCGGCCAGTCGGAGCCGGACCTGTTCACCGCCGGAGAGTCCGCCGACCGTGCGGTCGCGGTCCACCAGGTGCAAGCCCAGCCCGTGTAGCGCTCGCTCGACCCGCGCATCGGCGTCATAGCCGCCGCGCAGCTCGAAAAGACTTGTCGATTCACCGTATTCGAGCAGGCTCGTCTCGTCGCCGTCGGTCATCGACGCTTCGAGGGTGCGCATGCGGTGCTCGATCGCGCGCAGCTCGCTCAGCGCACGGTCGATCACCTGCTGAACCGTCATCCGGGAGGGTAGCCGCTCGTCCTGAGCGAGGTATCCGACGCCGCCGTCGGTCTGAACGGTGATCTCGCCCGCATCGGGGGTGTCCCGCCGGGCGAGCAGCCGCAGCAGGGTGGTCTTGCCGGATCCGTTCTCGCCGATGATTCCGGTGCGCTCACCGGCGGTGAGCGCACATGTCACCTCATCGAGAACGAGACGGCCGTCGAAGGATTTGCTGACCGCGTGCGCGGTGATCTGCGTGGGCATGGAGACACTCCGAAGTATTCGAGGGCGACAGGGCCGGATGCGACCGCTGGATCGGGTGAACACTTCGAATGATCATCGGCAAACCTCACTAGTGCTACGAATGTTGCGTTAACATGGTCGCATAACCCGTTCCCTCGAGCAAGCGAAACCTCGACACTGAGCACCGAACTGCCTCGAACAGGCGAAACCCCGAGAATCCGGCCGGGTGGACGCACGGCACGCATTCGCGCCGACGTTCTCGACGCGGTCAGCGCCGTCCTCACCGAACAGGGCTACGACGCCCTCACCGTGGACGCGGTCGCCGCGCGGTCCGGCGTGCACCGCACCACCGTGTACCGCCGCTGGCGCGATGTCGGCGGCCTGATCGCCGACGTGTTCGCCGCGGCCGCCGATATCGACTGGCATCCGCGCGATACCGGTTCCCTGCGTGGCGATCTGGCCGCGCTCAATCACGAGATCCAGGATTCGCTCACGGCACAGAACTCGATCGCGACGGCCCTGATCGCGGTCTCGTTCCGCTCGCAGGAGGCCGCACTCGCCCTGCGTCGCCTGTGGGAGGACCGATACGCCCAGTCCGAGTGCGTGATTCAGCGTGCGCGGGGGCGTGGTGAACTTTCCGGCGGTATCGATTCGCGCGCGCTGCTGGTCTTCGCGACCGCACCGCTCTACCACCACCTGGTCCTGCTGCGTACCCCACCGGACCCGCGCCTGCCCGAACGCGCGGCCCTCGCGGCCGTGCTGGCGGCCCGGTCCGGCGCGTTCAGCCTCGAGGATTCCGCACCGTGAGCTGATCGATTGCATCGCTTGCTTTTTGGATCGGACACCGAGCAGTTCGATCGGATACCGAGTAGTTCCACGGGTCACCGAGCAGCGATGAGCCCCGAAGGGCTGTGACCAGATCCGATGTACCGCTCGGACCGATAGCGGACTACTCTGGCAAACTATGGGCCCCAACTTGTTGTCGGTCTACACCGACTTGTTCATCGGACTGCTCGTCGACACCTTCTACGGCATTTCCAGCGCGGTCGCGCCACTGTCGAACCTCATCTAGCGAACCGGTTTCCCTCGCGCGTCGCGTTCACGAATCGGCGCGTCACGTTCACGAATCACTGTCTGCCGCACGAAGTGCGGCGAGCAGTGGTCCGGCGGCCTCGGCGAGAAACCGCTCCTGCTGTTCGTCCCCGACCTGAACCAGGGCGATATCGGTGAAACCGGCGTCCTGGAAAGGACGCACCGCCGCGACGACGGCGTCGAGGTCGGGACCGCAGGGGATGGTCTCGGCGATGTCCTCGGGGCGCACGAATTGCGTGGCCGCGGCGAATGCCGCCGGCGTGGGGAGATTGGCATTGACATCCCAGCCGCCCGCGGACCATCGGAACTGCTCATGGGTGCGCTGAATTGCCTTGTCCCGGTCGGTATCCCAGCCGATCGGCAGCTGACCCGTCACGCGGGAGTGCGCCGCACCGGTCGTATTCGCCCGGAAATGCTGCCAGTAGCGCACGGTCTCGGCATCGGGGCTGGTGCTGACCATCTCGTCGGCGAGCGCCGCGAAACGCTCCACCGATCGAGTGCCCGACACCGCGACCGCCAATGGCACCGGTTGCTCGGGAAGGTCCCAGATCTTGGCCGCGTCCACCCGATACCACTGCCCCTGCCGGTTCACCGTCTCACCGGAGTGCAGATCGCGAATGATGCCGATGGCCTCCTCGAGCCGCTCGTGCCGCTCGTCGAGTCCGGGCCACCCCGCGCCGACCACATGTTCGTTGAGGCTCTCGCCGCTGCCGAGCCCGAGGGTGAAGCGCCCCTGCGCCAGGATCTGCAGGGTCGCGGCCTGCTGGGCCACGATCGCCGGGTGATATCGCATGGTCGGGCAGGTCACGTAGGTCATCAGCGGGATCGAGCGGGTGGCCTGCGCGACCGCGCCGAGCATGGTCCACGCGTGCGGCGCGTGGCCCTGCTCCTCGAGCCAGGGCGAGTAGTGGTCGCTGCTGACCAGGAAGTCGAATCCGGCGTTCTCGGCGGCGACCGCGTAGCGGACCAACTCGCGCGGGCCGCTCTGCTCGGTCATCAGGGTGTATCCGAATCGGGTCATCTCATCCCTCGTCTCCGGTGCTGCGGATCATTTCCTTGACCTTCGCGATGGCGAAGCCCCATCCCTGCTCGACCGTCGGCTTGGGCGGCACCGAGATTTCCTCGGGGTTGGTGAGCACATCGAGCAGGACCGGACCGTCGGTCTCGAATGCCTGCCGCACGGCCTCGGTCAGCTGGCCGGGCTTCTCGACCCGGATACCGGTGAGGCCCAGAGCCGTTGCGACAGCGGCGAAATCGGGGTTGTCGAGTTCGGTGCCGAACTCGGGCAGACCGGCCTGCTCCTGTTCGAGTTTGACCATGCCGAGGCGGCGATTGTCGAACACCACGAGCTTGACCGGCAGGTTGTGCGTCTTGATGGTGATCAGGTCGCCGAGCAGCATGCTCAGCCCGCCGTCACCGCAGAAGGCCACGACCTGCCGGTCGCGATCGAGCAATTGCGCGCCCAGCGCCTGGGGCATGGCGTTCGCCATCGACCCCAGGTTGTAGGAACCCAGCAGCCTCCGGGTGCCGCGCATGTGCACGAAGCGGGCGAGCCAGACCGTGGCCATGCCGGTGTCGGAGGTGAATATCGCGTCCTCGGCGGCCGCGGCATCGATGGCCGCGGCGAGTGCTTCGGGCCGGACGAGGTGGGATCGATTGTCCAGTGCCGCACGGGCTTTGCCGATCAGTCCGCGGTCGTGGTCCGGGGCGGCCAGCTTCGCCTGCCCGGCGCGCCAGCGTTCGAAGTGCTCGCGCGAATGCTCGAGGTGCTTGCGCGGATGCTCGGCCGTGATCCGGGTCAGCAGTGCCCGCACGGTCGCGCCGACGTCGCCGACCAGGCCGATGTCCACCGGCACCCGCCGGCCGATGTGATCGGCCGCGGTATCGACCTGAACGACCTTGGCGCCCTTGGGATACCAGTCGCGGTAGGGGAAGTCGGTGCCGAGCATGAGCAGCAGATCCGCGTCGTCGAGCGCGGCCGCCGCCGCGGGATTGCCGATCAGTCCGGTCTGCCCGACCTGGAATGAATTGTCTTGTTCGAAGCCCTCTTTGGCCTTGAGGGTGATCACCATCGGCGCGGCGAGCCGATCGGCGAGCGCCAGTACGTCCTCGCGCCCGGTTCGCGCGCCCTGCCCGACCAGCAGCGTGATCTTCTCGCTGGCGTCCAGCAGCGCGGCGGCCTCTCGCACGGCCTCGTCCTCGGGCCGCACCCGGCGATCCGCGAGTGCGAAACGTGCTGGGCGATCATCGGATACGGTGCGATCGCCGATATCCCCGGGAACCGTCAGCACCGACACCGCGCCGCGCGTGATCGCGGTGCGCACCGCGATCTCCAGCAGACCCGGCATCTGCTCCGGTGAGGTGACCGTGGCTCGGAAGGCCGCCACATCGCTGAACACGAGGTCGTTGTCGACCTCCTGGAAGTAGTCGGTGCCGACCTCGCTGAGTGGGACCTGACCCGCGATCGCCAGCACCGGGGCGTGGCTCTTGGCGGCGTCGTAGAGCCCGTTGAGCAGATGGATCGCGCCCGGTCCGCAGGTGCCCATGCACACCCCGAGCGTGCCGGTCAGCTGCGCTTGCGCGCCGGCCGCGAAGGCCGCGGCCTCCTCGTGGCGGCAGCCGACCCACTCGATGTCGTCGCTGCGGCGGATGGCATCGGTCAGCGGATTGAGCGCGTCGCCGACCACGCCGAACACGTGGCTCACGCCCAGTTCGGCGAGCCCGTCGATGATGATCTGCGCAACCGTTCGTGCCACGAATTCCTCCTCGAGCAGGACGTGGACGGCGAATACCTCGAGGTCCGCCGCTCGGACTCCTGACGCACTACCCGGCGGCATCGTCGGCAAACGGCCGATCCTTTGCATAGCCTGATCGGGAACGGGCCGTTCCCGCGATGGCGCCGTCGAATGCAGTGGAAGGGCCGGGATGTTGCGTTTCTTCGTGGTGGGATTCATCGGGTTCGCGGTGCTGATCGTGGGCGTGGTCGCCGCGGTCGGATCGTGGGCGTGGTGGCTGCTCGCCGCATTGCCGGCCGCGCTGCTGCTGGTCGGGATCTACGACATGGTGCAGCGAAAACACTCGATTCTGCGCAACTATCCGATTCTGGGTCATATGCGGTTCCTGCTCGAGAGCCTGCGCCCGGAATTGCAGCAGTATTTCATCGAGCGCAATACCGAGGGCCGCCCGTACGACCGGGAAGTGCGCACCATCGTCTACGAGCGTGCCAAGGGAATTCACGGTGAACTGTCCTTCGGCACCGAGCGTGATATCGAGGAGGTCGGTTACGAGTACCTGGTGCACTCCACGGTCCCGGTGCCCGAGCCCGAGGAACTGCCCCGGGTGCTGATCGGCGGCCCCGATTGCGCACGGCCGTATTCGATGTCGCTGTTGAACGTGTCCTCGATGAGTTTCGGCGCGCTGTCCGCCAATGCGCTGCGCGCGCTGAATCGCGGTGCGGCCATGGGTGGATTCGCGCACGACACGGGTGAGGGCGGCCTGACGCCGTATCACCTCGACGGTGGCGGAGATCTGGTGTGGGAGATCGGATCCGGGTATTTCGGCACCCGCACGCCGCAGGGCGGATTCGATCCGGATCAGTTCGCCGACAAGGCGGCGCACGATCAGGTCAAGGCCCTCTCGCTCAAGCTCAGCCAGGGCGCGAAGCCGGGCATCGGTGGCGTGCTGCCCGCGGCCAAGGTCACCGCGGAGATCGCCGAGTATCGCGGGGTGCCCGTGCACGAGAAGTGCGTGAGCCCCTCGGCGCATTCGGAGTTCGCGACGCCGCGCGAGCTGATCCGGTTCCTCTCGCGCATGCGGGAGCTGTCCGGCGGCAAGCCCACCGGATTCAAACTCTGTGTCGGATCCCGGGTCGAACTGCTCGCGATCTGCAAGGCCATGCTCGCGGAGGGAACCGCGCCGGACTTCATCATCGTCGACGGTGCCGAGGGCGGAACCGCGGCCGCCCCACTGGAATACGAGGATCATGTGGGCCTGCCGCTCACCGACGGACTGATGATCGTGCACAACGCTCTGGTGGCGACCGGTCTCCGGGACCGGATAAAGATCGGCGCCAGCGGCAAGGTCGCCGCGGGCAACGACATCGTCAAACGGCTGATCCAGGGTGCGGACTACACCAACGCCGCGCGCGCGATGATGATGGCCGTCGGCTGCATCCAGGCCCAGCGCTGCCACACCAACGAGTGTCCGGTGGGAGTCGCGACCCAGGATCCGCGGCGGGCCCGCGCCCTGGATGTCGCGGACAAGGCGGTGCGCACCCAGCGGTATCAGGAGGCGACGGTCCGCCAGGCCGTGCAGCTGATGGCGTCGCTCGGGGCTGCCCATCCGGATGAGCTCACCCCGGACATGCTGCGCAAGAAGGTCTCCCCGACCACCCAGCGATCGTTCGCCGAACTCTACGAATGGCTCGCACCGGGCGAACTGCTGGCCGATCCACCGCAGTCGTGGGCGGTGGACTGGGCGGCCGCGTCGGCCGATACGTTCCGCCCGAAGTCCGTCCGCTGATCCGCCGCCCCCGGAGCTGGGGCTGTGCGATCGGGAGCCGGGGGCCGTGCGTATGGGAGCCGGGGGCTGGGCGAATGGGAGCCGGGGGCTGTGCGTACGGGAGGCTGGGCGTACGAAAACCGGGGCCGAGCGGCGCATCGCCGTTCGGCCCCGGCTCCGGGGTCGGTCTGTGTGGTTGGGGTCAGCGGACGGCGCGACGGCCGGTCACGAGGTTGACCAGGAACAGCAGAATCACCGCGCCGCCCAGGCAGGTGAAGAAGCTGAACCAGAGGCCGCCGCCCTCGACGTCGACGCCGAGCAGCTTGAGCAGGAATCCGCCGAGCAGGCCGCCGACGATACCGACGACGATATTGAGCAGGATGCCCTGCTGCGCGTCCGTCTTCATGAACTTGCTGGCGATCCATCCGGCAAGGCCGCCGATGATGATCCATCCGATGATGCCAAGGCCGAGCATGGGGTCCTCCGATGTTCTGCGCGTGCTCCCAACGAGCGCGTTGTTGGCGCATTACCCCGCTTTACGGACTTCATTCAGCCTCGGTGGCACGGACATGCCCGAGGCGGGTGACGCTGCGGTCACGTGTCGCTGTGCCTCGGCCGTGTCCTGCTGGGCACGCCCCTCCCGGCGGCGGCCGTCGGTGCCGATCATCGCGCCCCGGGCTTCCTCGGCATTGCCTACGCGCCCTCGACCACGCCTTTCAGTCCTTCTCGGGCCCCGCCTTCGTCATGCTGCCTCGGTCAGGTCCGGACATCAGGTGTTCCCCCACTGTCCGGACTGGTCGGACGTTTCGAACCCATTCGGGTGCGAGGATTCGAAACCTTTACTACAGCAGTGTGATTCGCCGCCCGATTGGGGTCCGGACAGACGGTTGTCGATTTTCTCGTCTGGAAGGCGCTGCTCAATTCGGCGGCGCAGGTGCTCGGAAGTGCTGCGTAAACCATGATGTACCAGCCAGTCACACGAGTAGGCCCAGATCGTGCGGGATTCGGGTGCCGATATGGAAGCCCACCGAGGACCGGGGTGGAATTGGTAGAAGGCCGAGCATCAGGCTGTTCTCGCGAAACAGACTGTTTCGGCCGCTCGTTCAGAATACGGTCGGACCCTGTACCGGAGTAGTCGTTTCGCGGTTCATCTACCTGGATTTACGAAACACCGAAATCACCCCGTCGATTCTCAGCCGACCGCCTTGCGCAGGAGTTCACCGATAACGGTCTCGTCGGCGGCGGTCAATGCGGTCAGCGCGAAGGCGTTGGGCCACATGGTGCCCTCGTCCAAGGTAGCGAGATCGCTGAAACCCAGGGTCGCGTAGCGCGCCTTGAACTTCTCCGCGCTCTGGAAGAAGCACACCACCTTGCCGTCCTTGGCGTAGGCGGGCATGCCGTACCAGAGTTTCGGCGACAGTGCGGGCGCGTTGGCCTTGACCAGGGCGTGGATCTTCTCGGCCATGACGCGATCGGAGTCCTGCATGGCGGCGATCTTGGCGAGCACGTCGTTCTCGCCGTCGGCCTTGCTCGCGCGCGAACCGCGGCGAGCGGCCTTCTTGAGATCCTCGGCGTGCTCTTTCATCGCGGCGCGCTCTTCGGCGGAGAAGCCGACGGCGGACTTGGTCTTGGTGGTCATGATGAATTCCTTCGAGTCAGTTCGGATCGATGTCGGGGGTGGGGTGCTCAGCGGTCCTGGATCAGACCCAGGACGTTGCCGTCGGTGTCGGTCACGGTGGCCACCAGACGACCGCCGCCGACCTCCCGCGCGGGGTCCTTCACCGTGGCGCCGGCGGCGGTGAGCTCGGCCAGCTTGGCCTCGATGTCCGGCACGTGCCAGTAGGCCACCGGGGTGGACAGGCTCTGCGGACCGCCGTTGGGCACCAGGCCGATGTGCTGGCCCTCGGCCTCGAAACCGACGTAGTACGGGGAGTCGGTCTGCGGTGAGATGCCGAGCAGTGCGGTGTAGACCGCCTTGGCGGCGGCCAGATCCGCGACGGGATGCAGGACGGTCTTGATTCCCTGGGTGGGCGTTGCGGTCATGGTCACTCCTGGGTGTGGTCGGATCTGCCCTGGTGGACCCCTCGGTGAGGCGTTTCGGGCGTGCTTCCAGCTTCGCCGCCCGGGGGCCGCGCCACATCCGTGCCCACCACGGAATCGGCCACTGAGTGGTGCACCCGGATGCTCCGCGTGGAAGGCCCGTACGCGAGCCCTCGCGGGCCGGGGCTAATACGACTGAACAGTTTGAACGCGAGGCGGATACGGCAGAATGGACGCCATGACGGCGACGGTGGAGATCTCGGCACGCGAAGCCGAAGTGCTGACTCTGGTGGGGGAGCACCTCAGCAACGCGGAGATCGCCGCGCGGTTGTTCATCTCGGTGCGCACGGTCGAGAGTCACGTCTCCTCACTGCTGCGCAAACTGGAGGTCTCCGACCGCCGGGCACTGGCCCAGCACGCCTCCGCGCCGGCGCGGCCCGATCGGTCGTCTCGGCCGCCGGTGCTGCCGGTGCCGCTGACCTCGTTCATCGGCCGGGTTCCCGAGCGCGCCGAACTCGGTGAGCTGCTGCGGAACCACCGCCAGGTGACCTCCGTCGGCCCCGGCGGGGTGGGCAAGACCCGGCTCGCGCTGGCCGTGGCCGCCGAGGCGGCCGACGAGTTCTCCGATGGAGTGTGGTTCGTGGACCTGGTGCCGATCACCAGTCCCGATACCTGCGTCGTGGCCGGAACGGTCGCCGTCGCGCTGGGCATCGGCGAGCAGCCCGGCCGCGGTATGGACGATTCGGTGGTCGCGGCGCTCTCGGACCGTCACGCCCTGCTGGTGCTGGACAACTGCGAGCATGTGCGAGATGGCGTGGCGCCCTTCATCGAACGTCTGCTCGCGGCCTGCCCGCGGCTGACGGTGCTGGCCACCAGCCGTGCCCGGCTGATGGTGCCGTTCGAGCGCGTCTACACGGTTCCGCCGATGTCGCTGACGGGCGAGGGCGATTCCGATGCCGTCGCGCTGTTCATGGATCGCGCGGCGGCGGGCGGATGGCCGCCCAATCACGCACTGCGGGATCAGGTTTCGGCTTTCTGCGGACGGCTCGACGGGGTGGCGCTGGCGATCGAGCTGGCAGCCGCCCGATGGACCACCCTGGGATTGGACGGTCTCACCGCGGGCCTGACCGATCAGCTGCGGATGCTCTCGGGCGGCGCGCGCGCCGAGGACCGGCATCGCTCGGTGCGCGCGGCGCTGGACTGGAGTCATGCCCTGCTCGAGCCCGAGGACCGGGTGCTGCTGCGCCGGATCTCGGTGTTCTCCAAGTCCTTCTCCGCCGAGGCGGCGGCGAAGGTGGCCGCGGCGGATCGCGCGGTGGTCGCGGACGGACTCGCCCGGCTGGTGGAACAGAGCCTGTTGGTGGTGACGGCCGCGCCCACCGGAACCGAATACCGTGCGCTGGAAACGATTCGGCAGTACGGGACCGAGCAGCTCGCCGAGGCCGGTGAACTGCAGGACACCCGCTCCCGGCACCTGCTGTGGTGTCTGGACGCGGGCGCGGACCTGGCCGAGGTCGGCGCGGACTGGCGGCCGCGATTCGACGCGGTGGCCGACGATCTGCGGGTCGCCATGGCCTGGGCCGGAGAACAGCCGCAGCAGCGCGCGCAGGCGCATCGCCTCGCCCGATGCCTGGCGGAGTCGACCTTCACCCGCCACCTGCTCGGTGAATCCCAGTGGCGCTTCGAGCAGGCGGGCGCGCTGGCGGACGATCCGGCCGTGACCGCCACGATGCTGCGGCACGCGGCGGCGGTGGCCGGATGCCAGATGAACGGTGACGACATGTACCGGCTGCACCGCGCGGCCGGGGACGCGGCGCGTGCGGCGCGCGACAGTGGCGGCGCCGCGGTCGATCTCGCGACCGCGGTCAGCAACGCGTACCGGTTCTCGAGCAAGTTCGTCCGCGATCTGCCCACGCAGGAGGCCGACGCGCTCATCGACGAGGCGCGGGAACTGGCCGGGACCGACCCGGCCGCGCAGGCCGCGGTCGCGCTGGCCGAGGCGGGCCGGGCACTCACCGTGGCCTTCGCCGCCGGGGCCGACTCCGAAGACGTTGTGCGAGAAACGATCGCGTGCGCGGAACACGCGGTCGAGCTCGCCCACCGCACCGGCGACCCGCTCGCCGAATCCGCCGCGCTCGACACTCTCACCGGTGCGCAGAGCTGGGCCGGCGACACCTTCGCGGCGGCGGCCACCGCCCGACGTCGCATGACCCTGCTCAAATCCGCGCCCGACACGCCCGCCGGCACCCACGAGGTCATCGAGGCGCTGGGCGAGGCGACCGAGGCGAGTCTCGGCGCGGGCGATCTGCGCGGCGCCCGGAAATGGGCGCGCCGACTCGCGGATCACCCGCTGCTGGCCGAGGTCGGGCACCGCGCGATGAGCGCGCTACTGGTGGCCGACGCGCTCTCGGGCAATATCGATGAAATCGACACGGCGAGTGAGCGTTTCCTGGAAGCCTGGCAGCGTGCGGGCAGTCCCGCCAGATCGGTGCTGGGTCCGGCGGCGGCGGGGGTGGCGATGATCCACGCGCTGCGCGAGGACGATGCGGTGCAGGCGCAGTGGGACGCGATCGTGCGCCGCCTGGACAGCTCGCCCGCGAACACCAGCGGCTACGGTGCGGTCTTCGACGTGATGACACTGCTGCACTTCGGTCAGGCGCGCGACGCGTTCGAGCGGGCGGCGCCCGAACCCGGCGAGGTGTGGATCTCGGTCACCTGGGTGTGGTTGCACTGGTACGTCGCCCTGCGCGCGGAAGCCGCTGTGCTGGCGCGGGATTCCGAGGCCGCGGACCGGGTGACCGAAGCCCGCGCCACCGTCGCGGGAAACCCCGTCGTCGCCGCCATCGTCGAGCGGGCACAGGCGCTGCTCGATGCGGACGAGACACGGTTGCTCGCCATGGCCGCCCTGTTCGACGCCGCGGGTTGCCGCTATCAGTGGGCCCGCACCCTGGTGCTCGCCGGAGGCGAGGAGGCCGTTCGCGGCGCGGCCGTGCTCGCCGAGCTCGGACTGGCTCCCATGGTTCGGGTCGCGCTCTAGAGATCCGCTCTCCACGGCGCGGACCTGCCGATTCGGCTGGGCAGCATGTCGATTCGCGGCGGTGACGCCGCCGCGACCGAGGCCGCGCGGATCAGCCCGGAACGGGGTCGCGCGGGCGGGTGAGGCGGGGGAGCCTGCGCAGGAGCTGCAGGCTCGGAATCGTGAAGATGCCCGCCAGCCGGGTGTACGGCCAGATGGCGATGAGGATCATGATGATGATGCCGCGGCACTGGTACAGCACCGGGGCATGCTGCATCACCTCCGGTTCGGGGTGCAGGGTGACCAGGGACCTGACCCAGGTGAACAGGGTTTCGGCGGTGCGGTAGCGGCTGTCGGTGGAGGTCGGGTCGAACGCCACCAGGACCGCGGACACCATGGCGGCCACCACGATCGGGAGGGTGGCCCGGTCCAGCGGGGTCACGCGGGAGCGGATGTCCGCGGCGATGAGGGGCGGAATCAGAATCAGTCCCGCGCCGACGATCGCCATCGGCACCGCGAGGAACTGCAGGGTCACCAGCAGGGACTGAATGCTCGGCGCCGGGCGCGAATGCGGTCCGGAGGCAATCACTTCGGTGATCCGGACGCTCAACAGGATCAGAGCCCCGACCCGGAAAGTCCGGATGCCGAAGATTTGCGCGGAGTCGGTGTGGGGTCCGTAGAGGGCGCCGAGGAAGCGGTCGTGCCGATAACGCCACATATGGCCCACGACGCAGGAAAGGACAGCGGCGCAGGGAAGTACGACCCACAGCGCATACATCATGATTCGACTTCCTCGTCCATTCCGAACCCGTGGTTGCCGGATCACTGTCGCACGGACATCGCCGTGAGGAAAGAGGCGAAGTTATCGAACCTGTATAGAAGTTTCTGTCGTGATTTCATGCCATCCGGTATGCGGACGGTGTAAGGCAGCTCGAATGCGACAGCCAGTGCTTGTTGGCGTACCGCGCGTTCGGGTCGACGACGAGTGGCGCCGAAATCCGCTGCGCCCATCGTACTTCGGTGATCATCGGTCCTCCGGGAATCGGTGGCGGCGGGTGCGCGATGCGTGATTTGCCCTGTGGCGCTTCTCAGTTCAGCGTGACCGGCGTGGGCTTGCGGCGGGCGTCGATCCAGAACAGGAGTGGCTCGACGATGCGGGCGGCGATGGGACCCAGCACGGCCATCAGCAGGACGTAGGTGGTGGCCAAGGCGGCGAAGGTGGGCGGGACCGCGCCCGCCGAGACGGCCAGTCCGGCGATGACGATGGAGAATTCGCCGTGGGCGACGAGGGCGGCGCCGGCGCGGGCGCGGCCGTTGCGGGAGGCTCCCGCGCGTTTGGCGGCCCACCAGCCGGTCAGCACCTTGGTCGTGACGGTGACGAAGGCGAGGATCACCGCCCAGCCCAGTACCGGCGGGATGCTGGCGGGGTCGGTGGTGAGGCCGAACAGCACGAAGAACAGGGCCGCGAACAGATCGCGCAGCGGTTCGAGAATCTTCAGGGCGCTGTGGGCGGTGGAGCCGGAGATCGCGATGCCGAGCAGGAACGCGCCGACCGCCGCCGACACCTGCAGCGCCGAGGCGACGCCCGCGACCAGCAGGGCGGAGCCGAGCAGCTTGAGCAGGAAGATCTCGCGGTCCTCGCTGTCGACGATCATCGAGACGTAGCGGCCGTAGCGCAGTGCCACCACCAGCACGATCGTGACCGCGGTCAGGGCGATGCCGAGAGTTTGAACACCCGCGGCGAATCCGGCGCCGGCGAGCAACGCGGTCAGCACCGGCAGATACCCGGCCATCACCAGATCCTCGAACACCAGGATCGACAGGATGGTCGGGGTCTCGCGGTTGCCGACCCGGCCGAGATCGCCGAGCACCTTGGCCACGATCCCGGAGGAGGAGATATAGGTGACACCGGCCATGGCCACCGCCCCGACCGGCCCCCAGCCGAGAATGAGCGCGACCGCGACGCCGGGGGTGGCGTTCAACACCAGATCCAGCACACCCGCCGCCCATGAATTGCGCAGTCCGGTGACCAATTCACCGGCGGTGTACTCCAATCCGAGCAGGAGCAACAGCAGGACCACGCCGATTTCACTGGCGAGGTGAATGAACTGGTCCACATGATCCAGTTCGATGAGTCCGCCCTTGCCGAAAACCAATCCGCCGATCAGATACAGCGGAATCGGAGACAATCCGATACGCGCTGCCACTCTGCCCAGCAAGCCCAAGCCGAAAAAGACCGCGCCCAGCTGTATCAGCGCGAGCGCGGTTTCGTGTGCCACCATCTATCTCAGCCGTCCGTCAAAATTCTGGCGGCAGCCGTCAGGCCTTCCGCGGTACCAACAACAACCAAGACATCACCAGCGGTGAAGACGAACTCGGGGCCCGGTGAGGGGACCGCGTGCCCGGCGCGCATGACCGCGACGATCGACGCCGAGGTCCGGGTCCGGATCTGGGTGTCACCCAACCGGCGCCCGTCATAGGGGGATCGAAGGCGGATCGGCATCTGCCGCGTCGTGACGCCCTCGAGTTCGCGGTGCTCCTGCTGCAACTGGGCAACCAACTGCGGTGCGCCGAGCAGATTCGCCAATACCGCGGCTTCGTGTTCGGACAGCGGAATCTGATCGCTGGCATCCGGATTTCCCGGTTTGCTCACGATCAAATCCAGTGTGCCGTCCTTGTAATCGATAATGCCCACGCGACGACGTGAGCCGGACAATGAAAACTCTTTGCGTACACCGATACCGGGCAGCTGTGTAACCTCGACGTTCACGCCACCACCCTAACGGCGGCCGTCGATGCGCCCGATGCCCCGCCGTCTACCAGCGGATAGTGACCGATCACGGCATTCGGCGGACAGGTGTCGACGCCGGCACGCATCGCGAATCGGTGCGGAATATCAGTGCTGCGGAGAAAAATTCGTCTGTACTCGACTGGGCCCGCGAGAAAGGCAGGGCATCTTCGAATACGCAGAGTGCGCGAGTGCCACCGGACAATCTCCTTTCGGTCGATCCATCATGAACGAACTCGTCGAGTCCGTGCCGACCAGACTTCCCGGCTCCCCTGCCCGTAAGGATGCCGTAAAGATGCTGGCGAAGCAAATCGAAAGTGCCGGAAGACGTGCTATAGCGAGATCGAATGAGCTTGTGTGGCAGCCGAATTCATCTCGAGCGGCGGGCCGGGATGTGCTGATATACGCTGCCTGCGCGAGACCGGAGCGGGGACCCATGGCGAAACATTCGATGGTAGAGACGGTTTCGCGCGATGTGCGCCGTCGCCGGCGGCGGTTGCTTGCCCTGTCGATCGTGCTCGGGCTCGCGGGATTGCTGGCCGTGAACACCGTGTCGGTGCTGCGGCAGACCGCCCCGGCCGTGGGCGATCACATCGTGCGGCTCGAGGCCGGCGATCTGCGGGTGATCGAGGACGGACCCCGGTCCGCGCCGGCCCTGCTGCTGATTCACGGTGACGCCGGTTCGCTGAGGTGGTGGGATCCCGTCGTGCCGCGACTTTCGGCGGATCATCACATTGTCCGGATCGATCTGCTCGGATACGGCGAGTCGGCGAAGCCGGACACCGGCTACGACATGCCCGCACAGGGTCGACGGGTCGCCGCGGTTCTGGACCGGCTGGGTATCGACCGGGCGATCGTGGTCGGATACGAGCTGGGCGGGGTGGTCGCCACCGCGCTCGCGGAGCAGCGCCCCGGTCTGGTCGCGGCGCTCGCCCTCATCGACACCGCTCCCAGTGACGCCGCCGTGCTGGATCCGACGCTGGGTGATCGGCTGATGCCGGTGCCGGTCATCGGTGAAGTGGTGTGGCGCCTGCGGGCTCATCGGGGAATGACGTATCGATCGTTCACCGAATCGCCGAAGGAGTCCGCCCGCTATCGGTTCGAACGTCCGCTGCCGAATCGTCTTGCCGGGCTCGGTCTTCCGCTGTTGGTCATCTACGGTGCCGAGGACGCGCGACTGCGCACGGACTCCGCGCGGGATTATTCCTCGGTGCCCGGCGCGCGGGTCGAGACGCTCCCCGGAGCGCTCGCGGACGATCCGCAACCGGCGCTGGATCTGGTGCGGGGTTTCTCCGACGCCGTCGGCGTGCGCCGATAGCCGGACCCGATCGCAGGTGGGCGGTCTCGGCGCATCGGAACTCGGTCGACACACCGCGCACCCGGGTCTCGGACACGCCTCGAAATCGCCCGAACCCGAACTGTTCCGACGGCGTGGGTTCGGTGTTCGATTCGGGCGGCTAGGTTTAGGGCATGCCGACACAATTCCCGAGTGGCGCAGTACCGCCGGAGGCAAGCACGTGACACTGACCGAGTCGGTGGTTCTGGACGCGCCGCCGCGCGATTCCGGGACGACCACCGCCGACCGAGACGAACTTTTCGCCGCTCCGGACAGCGCGACGACGCTCTCCGACCTGCTGATCGACGCCGAGCCGCAGCCGCAGGCGGTTCCCGCCGCCGAGGGGCGCGCGCACGAGCGCGGCAGTGAATACGCCGGGCTGATGCTGCAGGTCCGCCGGGCCGGGCTGCTACATCGGCACCTGGGCAACTACGCCGGGCGGATCGCCGCCATCGCGACGGCGTTCACGGGCGGCTGGGCGGCCTTCGTCCTGCTCGGGGACACCTGGTGGCAGCTGGTCACCGCGGCGTTCCTGGCCGCGGTGTTCGCACAGCTCGCGTTCCTCGGGCACGACGCCGGGCATCAGCAGGTCTTCCGCACCCGCAAGGCCAATTACCTGCTCGGCCTGATCGTCGGAAATCTGGCCGCCGGGTTGAGCATCGGCTGGTGGGTGAACAACCACAACAAACATCACGCCAACCCCAATACCGAGGGCGCGGACCCCGACATCATGGGCATCCTGGCGCATTCGAGCGAACGCGCCCGCACCGGTCGGGGCTGGCGCGGATTCATCTTCCGCAACCAGGCGTGGCTGTTCTTCCCGATGCTGACCCTGGAAGCGGGGAGTCTGCACGGCGCGAGCGTGAAAGCCGTAGTGCGGCGCACGATTCCGAACTGGCGTCTCGAGGGCGGGCTTCTGGCCGTGCACATGGCCGGCGTGGTCGGGATGGCCTTCCTGGTGCTGTCGCCGGGCAAGGCGCTGGTGTTCCTCGCGGTGCAGCAGGGCCTGTTCGGGCTGTACATGGGTTGCACGTTCGCGCCCAATCACAAGGGCATGGAGGTGCTGGAAACCCCCGGGTCCGTGGATTTCCTGCGTCGCCAGGTGCTGACCTCGCGCAATGTGCGCGGTGGCTGGTTCACCGATGCGGCGCTGGGCGCTCTGAACTATCAGATCGAGCATCACCTGTTCCCGTCGATGCCGCGCTCGAATCTGCGGCACGCGCGCCCGATCGTCATCGCCTACTGTGCCGAGCTCGGGGTGCCGTACTGCGAGACGAGCCTGCTCGAGTCGTACGGTCAGGCGCTGCGTCACCTGCACGCTGTGGGCCGCGAGCACTGAGAATCGCGCGCACCGAGAATTCGGCCGGGCCGGACCGACCTTCGAGCCGTCGAGCGGGACGGTGATCGTCTCGTCCGGTCGGCCTCGGTCCCGGCGGATCGGATCGTCGTGCGGGGCGCGGCCGGTCGCGCGTCCCGGCCGGCGTCCCCGACGGTGGCCATCGATTCGTTGACCGGCACGAGGCCGGGGTCGGCTTAGAGTCATCCGATGACCGAACAGTGGGATGTGCTGCTCATCGGTGGCGCTTCGGGAGTCGGCAAGAGCCGGGCGGCGGCGGCCGTCGCCCGGCGTACCGGGGCATTCGTGGTGGAGTTCGACGATGTCGTCGGAGCTCTCGAGGTCCTCACGACCCCGGCGCAGTTCCCGGATCTGCACCACTTCGATCAGGACCTGGACTATTCGGAGCTCTCGGTCCAGGACGTGGTGCGAATGCTCGTGGATACCGCCGTCGCGCTGGAGCCCGCGGTGGTGGGCGTGGTGATCAATCGCCTGACGGTGCCGGTGCGCGCGGTGGTCGAGGGTGACTTCCTGACACCGGCGGTGGCGGCCCGGATGGCCAAAGAGGCTGCGGCACAGGGGCGTACGGTGCGCTCGGTATTCTTGCACGAGCGTGACGCCGACCGGATCATGGCCAACTACGCCGAGCGCGAGCCCGACACCGACGAGCAGCGCCATCGCGCCGAGACCAGTGCCCTCTACTCGCGGTGGTTGGCCGAGGAGGCCACGAGTCTGGGTCTGCCGGTGGTCGAATGTCGTCCGTGGGACACACTGCCCGAACGGATTGCGCGCGCGGTCGACTAGGTCGGCGAGAGGTGCGGTCCGGTCCCGAATGCTCTGTCTCCGAAGCGGACTCGCCGAGGGCGGCGGCGGTCACCGCACCCCTCAGTGGATCCTGGGCCGAGTAGGCGGTCAGTCCAGTAGTCCGCGCTCGATGAGCTCGTGTACCCGGCCGATCGCGAACTTCGCGCCGTTCGGATCGGCGGCGAGTGGACCGTCCAGGAGTAGGCAGGCCAATCCGTGCACGGCGGACCAGGCGGCGAGCTCCGCGCCCGGTCTGCGTTCCGCGGACAGCAGTCCGACCGCGTGTAGTTCGTCGAGCACGCCACCGAGAATCGCGAAAGGTTCGGCGCCCGAGTCGGTGCCCTCGGCGGGCGTGGCATGCGCGCCGAACGCGGTGCGGAACAATCCGGGCTGACCGCGCGCGAAATCGATGTACGCGGAGCCGACTGCGTGCAGCCGTTCACGCGGTTCCCGGGCATTGCGCAGGCGCAGGCTCATCTCGGCGGCGAGTTCGGCCCGGGCCCGGCACGCCACCTCGGCCAGGAGCGCCTCGCGGTCGGTGAAGTGCCGGTAGGCGGCGGAGTGTGACACCTGTGCCGTGCGAGCGACCTCGCGCAGCACGACTCGGCCGGGGCCGCCGTGGCGGGCGAGGTCCACGCCCGCGTCGATCAGAGCCGAGCGGAGCGCGCCGTGGTGGTAGGGCTTGCTCATCTGGTCAGGATCGCATATCGCACGAGATGTTGACGGTGGTCACATTGGCTCGCATACTCGTAGACGGGACCGAAGGTCACTTTCCGGTGTGGTACCCATGAGGCGAAAAGTGCTGACATGAATGAAATTTCGACAGGTATGCCCTATTCGGCGGGCGTGTCCCGTCAGGGGATCGAACGGGCGCTGCTCGCCGCGGGTAAGGATCTCGGGACGCTCGGGCCATCGGATCTCGCGCTGGTGGAGGACTTCCACACCATGGGGCGGCTGGCCACCTACGAGCTGGCGGAACTGGCCGGGCTCACCCCGCACAGCAGCGTGCTCGATGCCGGAAGCGGTATCGGCGGGACCGCGCGGTTTCTCGCGGACCGGTACGGCTGCCACGTGACCGCGGTGGATCTGACCTCCGACTACTGCGACACCTCCGAATGGCTCAACGGGCTCGTCGGATTGTCGGATCGGATCACGGTTCGGCAGGGGGACGTCACCGCGCTGCCGTTCCCCGACGGCAGCTTCGACGTCACCTTCAGCCAGCACGTGCAGATGAACGTGCCGGACAAGGACCTGCTCTATCGAGAGGCGCGCCGCACTCTGAATTCCGCTGGCCTCCTGGCGATCTGGGATATTGTCGCGGGCTCGGGCGATCCGGCCTTCCCGTTACCCTGGGCAGAACATCGGGCCCAGAGTCACGTGGTGTCCTCCGAGACATTGCGCCTGTCCATCGACTCGGCGGGCTTCGTGATCGAACGGTGGGACGACCTCACCGATCCGGCCGCGACGACTATGCGGGCGATTCTGGCCTCCCCGCCGAATCCCGTCGGTCTGCACGCCTTCGTCCCGGATTTCGCGGACAAGGCACAGAACCTCACCAATGCCTTGGCGGACGGGACGCTCCGAGTCGTACGGATACTCGCCCGCGCCGCGTGAGAGCTCCCTTCGCGGCACCGGGGCCCTCGGCCGGAGGCCGCGGCCCGGCGCGGTCGGACGCACGACAACGGCTCTGGCAGCGCCGATCTCGACGATCGGCGTTCAGGCCGCGAGCGTGTCGGGCAGTCCGAACGTCGCGACCAGCGTGGAATCCTGGAACTCGACCACCCGGGAGACGCCCGTGGCGGTCACGCCCAACACCACGATCCCGCTCGCGCGCAGCACACCGTCCGACCCCCGGTGGTACACCGCCGCCGCGGGCTGGCCGTTGGCGGTGGTGGCGATCATCCGCCACGTTCCGGGGGCGCCGAGCACGTACGCGGCCAGTAGCTGCAGACACCGCGCCCGCCCCGCCTGCCAGTCGCGGAACGGTGTCGCTTCCAGGAGGGCGTCGACGCGCAGAACCTGTTCCAGGAGAGCGGCATCGGAGTTTTCGAACGCCGCGATGTAGGCATCCAGAAGCGCACGCGCCCGGTGATCGGTCGGTTCGAGCAGACCGTCGTCGACGGGGTGGAGCTCGTTGAGCCGAGCGCGAGCCCGCTGCAGGCCGCTCTTGACCGCCGCGATCGTGATACCGAGGATTTCGGCGGTGTCCGCGGCGGGGAAAGCCAGCACCTCACGCAGCAGCAGGATCGCGCGTTGCCGGGACGGGAGATGTTGCAGGCTCGCGATGAGCGCCAGTCGCACCGACTCGCGGGCCAGCACCACCGTGACCGGATCGTCGGTGGCCGGTGCGATCCACGCGTCGGGAACGGGTTCGAGCCACGAGATCTCGCCCGGCGCAGCGGGAGTCGGCGCACGGGAGGGTCCGTCGTACGGGCCGCCGAGCCCGGAGGGCAACACCCGAACCCGCCGCGACTGCAGCGCTGTGAAGCACACATTGGTGGCGATCCGATACAGCCAGGATCGAACCGAGGCCCGGCCCTCGAACCCCGCGTACGACCGCCACGCCCGCAGATAGGTCTCCTGCACCAGATCCTCGGCATCGTGCGCCGACCCCATCATGCGATAGCAGTGCGCGAGCAGTTCCCGCCGGAACCGCTCGGTGTCGGCGATGAACTCGTTCGGATCGGGCGCCTCCCGCGGTCGCGAGGTCATCCGCCGAGCGTACGCACGCGTATCGCTTTCTCCGGCACTCCTCACGGCACCAGCGCGAGTTTGCCGACGGTGGCGCGGGATTCGAGTTCCCCGAGAGCCTTCGGGCCCGCATCGAGGTCGTAGTGGGTCGGTCGTCCCGGCGGGAGCACTCCGGCCGTGACGAGTGCCGACAATTCGCCCATCACCTCCCCGAAGATCCCCGGCGCTGTGCGGATCAGCACTCCGAGATTGAGTCCGATGAGCTGAATCTGATTCTTGTAGACCAATTCCCAGTTGCTGATCGACGCCTCTCCGCCGGCGAGTCCCAGGACGATCACCCGGCCCGTGACCCGTTTCGCCGCAGCCATACCGGCGTCGAAACTCGGACCTCCCGCCGACTCCAGCACCACATCCGCACCGGCTCCGCCGGTCAACCTCAGCACCTGAGCCGCGAGATCACCGCCGCGTGAATCGAGCACATGATCGGCGCCGAGTGCCCGGACCGTCTCGTGCTTCTCCGGTGAGGCCGTGCCGATGACGGTCGCGCCGTAGTGCTTGGCCATTCGCACGGCCGCCTGTCCGGTTCCGCCCGCGGCGGCGTGAATCAGCACCGTCTGCCCGGCGGTGACCCCGCCCAGCGGTCGTAGCGCGGCGAGCGCGGCAGGCCAGTTCACCGCCGCCCCCAGTACCTGCTGCTCGGTCCACCCGGACGGCACCGGCATCGCCGCGGCCCCGGGCACGACCATGTACTCGGCGAAGGCGCCGTCCCCGACCCCCGTGACGCGCGCTCCCAGCAGCTCCGCGCCTACTCCGGATCCGAGCGCGACAATCTCCCCGGCTCCTTCGAACCCGGCGACGAACGGTGGGCGCGGCCCACCCGCGAAGGTGCCGTACGCGCGGGAGATATCGCCGAAGTTGACTCCGGCCGCCCGGACCCGCATCAGCACCTCACCGGCGCCGGGGCTCGGCACCGGCACGTCGTCCCGCAGTCGCATGTCCCGTGGGCCATCGAACGACCCCTGCACCAGTGCCCGCATCGTGGCGGGGATTTTCGCGCCCATTCGATTCTCCTCGGCAGTCATGACGTGGGTCCGTCGTAGAACGAACCCCTCGCTCATGTAGACCGGATCGGCCGCGCAAAGGAATCGCACCCGGATGACGGCCGCGATCGGGCGGACGATCGTTCGCGACCGGACGTGTCAGGTCCGCGCCACCGACTCCGGATCCCACCGTGCGTTCGCGGCGCACGATCCGTCCGGGCGAAATGCCCTGGCTCGCAACGGTTGCGCGCGCAGCGGCGGCCGTGTGCCGCGGTGCTCTGGCTATGATCCGGAATTCTGTGGTTCGCGCAGACCGGTCGACCGGGTTTCCGGGGGCGCGGCGTGGGTAGGTCCCCATGGCAATGAATAGTGAAGGCGGAGTTGAGATCATGGGTAGAAGCCGGGGCGGCAGGAGAACTCGCGGCGGGAGCCGGACCGAGTTCGGGGGGATCCTGGTGTTGGTGGTGTTGATCTGGATCATCGTCGGGGCGGTGGCGGCCGGGCAGCGGCACTACTTCGACAGTGGGCCGATGAACTGCGCGAGTTCGGGGACCGTGGCGGCCACTGTGTTCGCCGGGCCGCTCAATTACACCGGGATGAATCCGCGGATCGAGAGTTGCGCCGCGGGAGTGGCGCGGTAGGGGAGCGCTGAGGTGGAACGAGCCGTCCGCGTGGGTCTTTCACGCGAACGGCTCGGTCACACAACGATCATGAAAACGGCACTGCGACAATCGGAGTGGTGGTGGGCTGAGGCGAGCCGCCCGCCGGTTCGATGGACAGGGCTACCGCGCGCGCGTCGCTGAGGCTCATGACGAGAGGGTCGCGATCGGTGGGCAGTGATCCCAGGACGCCCGCCGAGCGCGGGTCACCGACCTCGGGCAGCAGCCACATCTGGAAGGTGCGGCCCTCCGGCAGAGCGCTCACACCCTGGAAGGAGACCGCGGCGGAGTTCAGATCCCTGGACGTGTTCACGGTGACGGTGCCGCCGCCGGTGACCAGACCGGTGGTGGCCCGGGTGTCGGAGTGATCGATCACCTGCTGTGCGGTGATCGCTCCGGAGTCGTCGGGCTGGATGCGATTCACCGCCACCGCCGCGCCGACCCCGATGACCACGACGGCCGCCGCGGCGACCGCGAGCCAGCGCAGCCCCGGAATCCGCCGGGCCCGTGCCGCGGCGAAACTCGAGGTGCCGAGTTGCTCGTCCAGCGCCCGCTGGATGTTCGCCTCCAGATCGGGCGGCGCGGGCAGGGCGTCCACGAGGGTCATGCTCGCCAGCGTCTCGCGAATATCGCGGACGGTGGCGCGGAACGCGACCGCGGTGCCCTCGTCCGCGTGCTCCAGCAGGTGTTCCACCGCGCGCTGGTCCTCATCGGACAGCGCGTCGAGCGCGTACGGGTACGCCAGGTCCGGCAGGTCGTCGTGCGAGTGGATGTCAGGCATCGGCCACCGCTCCCGTCAGACAGTTCTGCAGACGCTTGAGGCCGTCGCGGATCCGAGTCTTGACTGTGGACAGGGGTATGCCCAGATGCGTGGCCACCTCGGAGTACGTGCGCCCGCCGTAATAGGCCAGGGCGACCGTCTCGCGCTGGGTGGTGGTCAGGGTGCCGAGGCAGTCGACGACCGCCTGCTCCTCCGAACGCTGGCCCACGGTCTCGGCGACGATATCGTGATCGCGGCCCAATTGGCGCTGCCCGAAGGCGAGATCGCGTGTGGTGGAAGAGGATTCGACTCGCACCCGGTCGACGGCGCGTCGGTGGGTGATCATCATCAGCCAGCCGATCGGGCTGGCGAGTTGCGCGTCGTACTGCACCGCCGTGTTCCACACATACAGATAGACCTCCTGGGTGATCTCCTCGGCGGCATTGTGCCGTCGCAGGATACGCAGGGCCAATCCGAATACCCGGTCGTGGGTGGAGCGGTAGAACTCGGTGAAGGAATCGCGGTCGCCGGCGGCGATCGAGCTCAGCAGTTCGGCGAGCCGGCGGGTCTGCTCGGGGTCGGGTCCGGGGCGGTTCACCGGACATGCCGGGTCCGGCTCGGGGGTCCGCGCACCTGATTCGGTGCCGACCGAGTGGAATCGCTGTTCGTCCGCCATCGCGGTATGTCTCCGTTGGTTGGGGTAGCTCGCAGGTGA
Source organism: Nocardia jejuensis NBRC 103114 (assembly GCF_001613145.1). GTDB lineage: Bacteria > Actinomycetota > Actinomycetes > Mycobacteriales > Mycobacteriaceae > Nocardia > Nocardia jejuensis. Next base: position 62,657 of record NZ_BDBU01000013.1, on the reverse strand, counting down.
CTCGAGTGCTGACCGAGACATTAGTGGTGTGCCGGGAGTCGTGCGTACCACTTCGGCGCGATGCGGGGCGGGGGAAGGGTTTCGCATCACGGGGTCCGGCGCGGTGGGCTGGGGAAGAAATACGACGTGCGCTGCTGATATTCGCGGTAGCCGGGGCGTTCGCCCATGACCCGTTCCAGCAACCGCGCTCCGGTGCCCTGAATGAGCACGTACGCCATCAACAGCGGGGAGATGACGGTCAGTACGCCCGGCCAGGCGCTGGCGGCGATCAGCCAGATGCCCCACCACACGCAGAAGTCCCCGAAATAGTTCGGATGCCGCGTCCAGGCCCACAGCCCGCGATCCATGATCGTCCCGCGATTGGCCGGATCCGCGCGGAACCGGCGCAACTGCAGGTCACCGACCGCTTCGAAGATCACCCCGACCAGCCACACCAGTACGCCCGCGGTCAGCGCGTAGCGGCCGGGGCTGGTGGTCGGCCCGGCGATGGCCGAGACCTGGATGGGCAGCGAGATCACCCACTGCGCCGCGCCCTGGGTCAGGAAGATTCGGCGCAACGCCACCCCGGGCGTGTTCCCGTGCCGCTCCAGCAGCTCGGTGTAGCGCGGATCCTCGCCGTGCCCGGCGGACTTCTGGTGCATGTGCACGCTCAGCCGCACCGCCCACACCGAGACCACCGCCAGCAGCAGCAGGCGGCGATCCAGCGCGCCGCCACCGAAGACCGCTCCGACCAGTGCCACGACCGCGAAGCCGAGTCCCCAGGTGACATCGACGATGTTGTAGCGGCCGATCCGCCGCGCGATCGCGAAGGTGGCCAGCTGCAGCACGCCCAGTGCCAGCAGGCTCAGCACCGCGATCGCGAGAAAACCCCAGTAGCCGTTCACGATACGAGCTCCTGCACGCGCGGGGGTAGCTGGGCCGAGACCGACGCGGACGGGCGGCGAAGCAGAATCTGGTCCACTCCCATGCGCCCCTGCTCGAATGCGAGCGCACCACCGGCCAGATACAACCGCCAGGTCCGCGCCCCCTCGATCCCGAGCAGCGCGACCACCTCGTCCCATCGCTCGTCGAGCCGCCGCAACCAGGCGTGGGCGGTCCAGACATAGTGCTCGCGCAACGCCTGCACCCCGCGCACCTCGAGCCCGGCGCTTTCGAAGTACTCGACGGTGTCACCGACCGGACGCATCGCCATATCGGGTGCGATGAAGGATTCGATGAACGGTCCTCCGCCGGGATGCTTTCCGCGCCTCGACATCTGCTGCACCAGCACCGGGGCTCCGGGTGCCGCGGCGTCGTACAGTGCCCGGGCGTAGCGGCCGTAATTGCGCTCGCCCACATGCTCGCCCATCTCCAGGGAGGCGACGGCGTCGAAATCGTGGTCGGTGAGTTCGCGATAGTCCTGCAGGCGGATTCGCACCCGGTCACCCAGACCGCGTTCGGCGATGCGGGCGTCGATGAAGGTCTTCTGCTCCCGCGCGATGGTGATGCCCACCACCTCGACCCCGTAGTGCTCGGCGGCGTGCAGGCTCAGCGATCCCCATCCGCAGCCGACGTCGAACAGGCGCATTCCCGGTGCGAGAGAGAGCTTTTGGCAGACCAGATCGAGCTTGTCGGCCTGCGCCTCGGCGATGCCGTAGCCCGGATCCGGCGGTGTGCCGGGTACATCGCGGGTGAAGTAGGCGCACGAGTAGGCCATGGCCGGGTCCAGCAGCAGCGAGTAGAACTCGTTGGAGGTGTCGTAGTGATGGTGGATGGCGGCCCGATCGCGCTCGCGCTCGTTGCGCCGTCCGCGCAGTTTCGCCTGGGTGCTCGGCGCGGGCAGTGGTGCCCCGAGGGCGCCGAGGCGGGCCGCGGCGACGGCGAGACGGCCCAGATCGCGGGCGCGCACCCCCGCGATGCCGCGCTCGGCGACCACCTTCCAGACGGTGCTCAGCGCCACGCCGAGATCGCCGTCGATATCGATCTCACCGGTGACGTAGGCCTGTGCGGCGCCGAGTTCGCTGGGATGCCACAGGATTCGGCGCAGCGCACGCGGACTCCGCAGCAGCACCAGGGGTGCGTCGGGCGGCCCCGCGGCACTCCCGTCCCAGGCGACGAGCCGGACCGGCAGGGGGCCTCGCAGCAGAGGTGTCAGGGCGGATTCGAGGCGGGCGGCGACGGTCACGACTGCTCCTTCGGCCGGTCCAGGACGATGTGCTGGACGTCGAGATAGCCGGAGCGGAATCCGGCCTCGCTGTAGGCGAGATAGAACTGCCACATGCGCCGGAAGCGCGAGTCGAAGCCGATGTCCGCGACCTCGGCGGCGCGGCCGTCGAAGCGCTCGCGCCACAGCCGCAGCGTCTCGGCGTAGTGCTGCCCGAAACCGTGCACCTCGCGCACCCGCAGTTCGGTGTGGCGGGCGGCGGTGGTCTCGATGACCCGGGTCGAGGGCAGGAAGCCGCCGGGGAAGATGTACTTCTGGATCCAGGTGTAGGTGTTGCGGGTGGCGCGCATCCGATCGTGCGGCATCGTGATGGCCTGCAGCGCGACGCGTCCGCCGGGCGCGAGCAAGCGGTCCAGGCATTCGAAATAGGTGGGCCAGTACCGGTATCCGACCGCCTCGATCATCTCGACCGAGACGATGGCGTCGTAGCTGCCGCGAATATCGCGATAGTCGAGCAGATCGATGGACACCGAATCGGCGTACCCCGCCGAGGCCACCCGCAACCGCGCGAGCGACTGCTGTCTGCTCGAGAGCGTCACCGAGTGCACGATCGCTCCGCGCGCGGCGGCGCGCACGCACAGTTCGCCCCAGCCCGTCCCGATCTCGAGCAGCCGGGTCCCCGCCCGCACGCCCGCGGCGTCCAGCAGCCGATCGATCTTGCGGCACTGCGCGTCCGAGAGCTGTTCCCACGCAACGGGTCCCGCTTCCATCTCGGCATCCCGGAAGAGCGCGGAGGAGTAGGTCATGGTCTCGTCGAGGAAGAGGTGGAACAGCTCGTTCGACAGGTCGTAGTGCCGCTCGATATTGGTGCGGGCGTTGATCTCGGTGCCGACCTCCTCATCGGGTGGCGGAGCGAGCAGCGCGGCGCGCAGGCGTTGCAGTGGACGGGGAACGAGACCGGCCAGGTCGGTGGCGAGCACCGTGAGCACGGCGGCGGGATCGGGCGCGGTCCAGTCTCCGGCGGTGTAGGACTCGCCGAAACCGATCAGGCCCTGGCTCCCGATCCGGGCGAAGAACGACCGAGGATCGCGAATGATCATGCGCGGCAGTGGATCCGTGTCGGCGTGCGCCCCCAGCACGGTTCCGTCCGGGAACTCCACCCGCAGCGGCAACCGGGTCACCGCCCGCCGGAACAGCGTGGCCGCACCGCCGGCCAACAGGCGTGCGCGCGGCCCCGTCGGCGCGGGCGGCTGCAGGTCGTCGGTGGTGGTGTCCAGGAAAGTCTGAGTCACAGTGCTGTCCTTCGTGGGGAGTGCGCGACGCTCGGTCGCGGTGAGATCGGAAGTCCGCGTGCCCACAGGGCGAGGCCGTGCCGGCGGATGCGTGCCGCGATCAGCCAGGGTGAGAAGGGTGTGCGCAGCTGGGCGCGCAGTACCGTGCGCGCGGTGACCGGCACCCGGTGTCCGGAGACGGAGGCGGTGAAGGGCGCGGTGTGATCGCGCAGCAGCACGATCCGGATGGCCAGTGCGTCGTCCGGTTCGGGGACGCGCAGCACATAGTGTCCGTCCACCGCGTTGAAGGGGGAGACGTACAGCCGCTTGTCGGCGGTCACGCGCCCGAGATCGTCGGGGAACAGGACGTAGGAATGCCTGTCGCCGTAGGTGTTGTGCACCTCGGCGATCACACAGCGCAGCCGATCCCGGTCGTCGTGACACCAGAACAGGGTCAGCGGGTCGAAGACGTAGCCGAGCATGCGCGCGTTCATCAGGGTCGTGATCCGCCCGCCCACGCAGTCCACGTCGTGCTGTGCCAGCAGATCGTCCAGTCGCGCGCGCAGATCCGCGCCCGGCCCGTGCAGGTGGTCGCGCGCCCGGAAATAGGCCAGCGGGCGCAGCGGGAGCGGGAGCCGGGGCGGGTGTTCGACGTCGAAATACCAGCTGTACCCGCGGTATTCGAACTCGTGCCGCACCGGTTCCTTGCGGGCGTGCCGGATTCGAGTGAGGTAGAGCACGGGCTCGGCGACGGTGTTCATCGCGCACCCATCGGCACGGCGTCGGCGATCTCGGCGGGCGCCGGCCAGTGGCCACCGATCCGCTCCGCTGCGCGCAACCCCGACAGCGCGCCGTCCTCGTGGAATCCCCATCCGTGATACGCGCCGGCGAACGCGACCCGGTCGGTGTCCAGCTCGGGCAGACGGCGCTGTGCGGCAACGGATTCGGGTGTGTAGATCGGATGCTCGTAGGTCATCTCGGCGATCACGTGCGCGGGATCGATCAGGTGCTCGCCGCCGAGGGTGAGCAGGAAGCGGCGATCCTGGATGTGGTCCAAGCCCATCAGCCGGGTGAGGTCGTAGGTGACGACCACCTCGGAGGAACTCGTGGAATCGGGCGGCACCAGGTAGTTCCAGGACGCCCGGGCGCCGGGGGTCGCGGGCAGCAGCGACTCATCGGTGTGCAGCCGGGCGTGATTCACCGAATAGGGCATTGCGGAGAGCACTTGCAGGGTCCGGGGGTCGGGCTCGGCCAGCAGACTCAGCGCCTGATGCGGATGCGCCGCGATCACCACGGCGTCGAACCGCCGGAGGCCGGACCCGTCGGTGACCACGACTCCGTCCTCGCGTTCGTCGATCGCGAGAACCTGTGTGCTGGTGCGGATCTCGTCCAGCGTCGCGGCGATCTTCTCCACGTACCGTGCCGAACCGCCGACGACGGTGCGCCAGGCGGGGGAGCCGTACACCGTCAGCATCCCGTGGTGCTGCAAGAACTGGAACAGATAGTGGGCCGGATACCGCCCGGCGATCCGGGGATCACACGACCAGACCGCGGCGACCAGCGGTGTCATGAAGTATCGAATGAAGAACTCGCCGAACCGATTCCGGCTGAGGAACTCCTCGAGTGTCAGGTCGCAGTCGCCGGTGCGCAGCAGTTCGCGCGCGGCGCGATGAAATCGCGGCACATCGGCGAGCATGCGCAGATAGCGCGGCTTCGCCAGCATGCGCGCGGCGGGGAACAGCCCGCCGATGCCCTTCGCGCCCGCGTACTCCAGGCCGATCTCGTCCGCGCGCACCGACATCGACATATCGGTCGCCCGTGTGGCGACTCCGAGTTCCTCGAACAGCCGCAGCAGGGTCGGATAGGTCCGGTCGTTGTGCACCAGGAACGCGGTGTCCACCCAGACTCGCCTGCCGGGCGCGAACTCGACCTCGTGCGTGTGGGCGTGACCACCGAGCCGCGAATCCCGCTCGTACAGCGTCACCCGATCGTGCTTGGCCAGGACGTATGCCGCCGTGAGTCCGGCCACCCCGCTGCCGATCACCGCGATGTCGCGGCGACTGCCGGGGCTGGATTCGGCATCTCGAACTGATCTCATACCTCGATTTCGACATGCTCCCCGGATCGGTTTGGCGGTGGCGGAAGTTTTCTCGCGCGAACCTGTCCGTCACCGGCGGCCGAAGAATTTTCGGGCCGGACCAAACCGGTCGCCGAACCTGGGCGAACCCCTTGTGGTGCTCAACGGTTCTCTCGAGCACCGGGGCCTGAGCTGCCCCGCCCGAAGGAGGTCACCGGTCGAACCCACTCGACCCTCGGCCGGTGACCCGCGCGGCGAATTCCGCCGCCGGAGACCAATCCGAGCAACGGGCTCGGGCGAAACCCATTCCGCAGAAACCATTCGCGGCCCTCGACGGGACCGCGCATCACAGAGGAATCAGACAATCATGAAGCTGATGCAGCGCTCTCTCGTCGTGGCGATCGCCGTGGCCGCCGTCGCGGCCGGAGCGACCGCCTGTTCCGACGACAAGTCCGACACCACCGTGTCCACCTCGTCCTCGTCCGCCGCGGGCGCCACGACCAGCGCGTCGGCCGCCGCCGCGCTGGTCGGACCGGGCTGCAAGGACTACGCCCAGCAGGTGCCGACCGGCGCCGGTTCGGTCAGCGGCATGGCACAGGACCCGGTCGCCACGGCGGCCTCGCACAACCCACTGCTGACCACGCTGGTCGCGGCGGTCTCGGGCCAGCTGAACCCGCAGGTCAACCTCGTCGACACCCTGAACGGCGGCCAGTTCACGGTCTTCGCTCCGGTCGACACCGCCTTCGCCAAGATCCCGGCGGCGACCATCGATTCGCTCAAGACCGATTCCGCGACGCTCAACAAGATCCTGACCTACCACGTGGTGCCCGGTCAGATCGCTCCGGACAAGATCGCCGGATCGCACAAGACCGTCGAGGGCGCGGACGTGACCGTCACCGGCTCCGGCGACAACCTGAAGGTCGGCGACGCCTCGGTCATCTGTGGCGGCGTGAAGACCGCGAACGCGACGGTCTACATGATCGACTCCGTTCTGATGCCGCCGGCCTGAGTCGTCGGGTCTGCTGATGGTTGCCCACGTCCCCCGCACCGTCGGGAAGCGAGCGGCTCATGCCGATCCCGCGAATCTTTTTCATAGCCGCAATGTTTGGAGGAATCCCCAAGGTGCGAGCGTGACGGAAGAAGAGAATTCGACGGTCATTCCGCTGTTCGGCGAGCTCGGCGAACAGGATTCGGCGCTCACCGCCTCCTGTTCGGTCGAGCGGCCGGGGCGTGATATCGAGCTGACCCGGCGGCTGGCCGCCTTGGTCTCGGCGGTGGGTACGGGCGACCAGCAGGCGTTCACCGATTTCTATCGGCTGACCAGCCATCGGGTCTTCGGGCTCGCGGTGCGCATGCTCCGCAATCGGTCCACGGCCGAGGAAGTCACGCAGGAGGTGTACCTGCAGGCGTGGACCCTGGCTGATCGGTACGACGAGCGAATGTCCAGTCCGATGGGTTGGCTGTTGATGCTGACCCATCGGCGGGCGGTCGATCGCATTCGCGCCGAGAGCGCCGCCGTGGGCCGCGACACCGTCTACGGCCAGCTGCATCTGGCCCGGGACCACGATGTGGTGCTCGAGCAGGTCCAGCAGAATTTCGAAGAACGTGCGGTGACGGAATGCCTGGGCAGGTTGACCCCGCTGCAACGCGACACCATCGTCCTGGCGTACTACGGCGGACTCACCTACTCGGAGGTCGCCGAGAAATTGGGCACGCCGGTGCCCACCGTCAAATCCCGTATCCGCGATGGGCTCAAGCGCCTAGCGGCATGCCTGACAGGGAGTGATTTGCTATGAGTACCGCCGAGCAGCCGGATGTGGATCTGCTCGAACTCGCCTACCCGTACGCGATGGACGCGGTCACCGAGCGCGAGCGGGTCGATATCGAGCGCCTTCGGGCGGGGGCGGATCGCCTGACCGCAGCCCAGTTCGATCACATGGTCGCCGAAATCCACGACACCCTGGCCGGATTGACCGTGGTCGACGCCTCGCCGGCGCCTCCGGAGCTGGAGGACCGGCTGCTTCGGGCACTGGATCGGCTGATCGACGCCGCGTGCGGCCGAGGGGTGCATCATCGCCCTGCGCGGCGCCGGTTTCTGGGTTCGATGACGCAGCTCGAGCGCCTCACAGCGGCCGCGGCCGTGGTGATCGCGGTCGGGGCCGGGACGGTCGGGATCGCCAACCGATACGCCGATCATGCTCCCGCGCAGGCTATTTCGGCATCGATCATCGACGAACAGCCCGACGTGCTGACCAGGAACATCGCCATGGCGGGCGGCGAGGTGCAGGTGCGCTCCTCGGCGGCGCTGTCGCTGGCCGCCATCAGTTTTCAGGGCACCGCCGCACCGGGCGAGGGCTTGGCGTACCAAGTGTGGCTGGTGCCGCTGGGTGAGTCGCCACGCTCGGCGGCGATTCTGGACACCCTGCCCGACCATGCGGTGGTGGCCGGATTCCGTTCGGTGGACACGCTCGCCGTCACCATCGAACCGGCGGGCGGCTCACCATTGCCGACGACCACGCCGATCGCATCGCTCAATCTCGGCTGAGAGGTTTCGATGACGTCCCCGAGCAGTACTCTCGCTGAGCCCCGGCATAATTCGGGCCCCCGTCGGCTCGGCTGGTGGTCGGCCGCGATGGCGGGAATTCTCGCCGCCGCGACCGTGCTCGGGGTCGGACATCTGGTCGCGGCGTTCATCGATCCCGCCGCGTCGCCGTTCTACGTGCTGGGTGCGACGATGGTCGATCACACGCCGCACGAATTGAAGGACGCCGCGATTCGCCGGTTCGGCAGTCATGACAAGCAGGCGCTGTTCGCCTCGATGTCGGTCGTGATGCTGCTCGGCGCGGCGGTGGCGGGAGTGCTGGAGCGCCGCCGATCCTTCTGGGGCTGTGCGTTATTGGTGATCCTGGGTGGTGTGACAGTGGTCGCGGCGATGCAGAGGCCTACTGCGACGGTGCTTTTCGTGATTCCCGCCTGCGCGGGTGTGGTCGCCGGGGTGTCTGCCCTGCGACTGCTGATCGGAGGTTCGATTCCGGGGCGCCCGCCGGTCCAGGAGGGGATGTCGCGGCGGCGCTTCCTGATCGCCGCGGCGAGCGTGGGTGTGGTGGCCGCCGGCGCCGCCGCGGCCGGACAGTGGGTGAGTGCGCGATTGCGTGACGTGAGCGCGGACCGTGCGCGATTCCTGCTGCCCCGCCCGCGTTCGGCTGCCCCGGCGGTGCCGGCGGAGGTGCAGGTGCCGGTCGAGGGCATCACCTCCTTCCTCACTCCGTCCGATCGCTTCTACCGAGTCGACACCGCGCTGCAACTTCCCGCGCTCACCAGCGACGACTGGCGGCTGCGCATTCACGGAATGGTCGATCACGCCGTCGAATTCGATTTCGACAGGCTGCGCATGCGCACACCGGTCGAACGGATCATCACCCTGACCTGTGTCTCGAACGAGGTCGGCGGCGACCTGGCCGGAACCGCGCGCTGGCTCGGGTATCCGCTCGCGGAGCTGCTCGCCGAGGCCGGGGTGCGGCCCGACGCCGATATGATCCTCTCCCGCAGTATCGACGGATTCACCGCCAGTACACCGCTTTCCGCGGTGATGGACGGACGCGACGCGCTGCTGGCCGTGGGAATGAACGGGGAACCCCTGCCCATCGCGCACGGGTATCCCGCGCGCATGATCGTTCCGGGCCTGTACGGCTATGTCTCGGCCACCAAATGGGTCGTCGAGCTCGAGGTGACGCGCTTCGATCGCGCCAGTGCCTACTGGACGGATCGGGGGTGGGCAGACCGCGCCCCGATCAAAACCGCTTCGCGCATAGACGTTCCCGCCGCTTTCGCCACCGTGCCGGCCGGGCCGGTGGTGGTGGCCGGAGTGGCCTGGGCTCAGCGACGCGGCCTCGACCGCGTCGAGGTGCAGGTGGACGATCAGCCGTGGCAGCCCGCCACTCTCGCCGGTGAATACTCCACCGATACCTGGCGGCAGTGGACCTGGACATGGAATGCCGAGCCGGGCACGCACACCGTGCGCGTGCGCGCGACCGACCGTGACGGTCGGCCCCAGCGTGAGGAACGCACACCGCCGTTCCCCGACGGATCGACCGGCTGGCACAACCGGGTCGTCACCGTTCGTCCATAATTCTCTCCGCAGCAGCCGCGCACGCCGTCCCTTCGCAGGTACGGCGTGTGTTTTGCGTATCTCACGTGGCTAGCCGGAAATGTCTGAATATCAACTGATTTCGTATTTGGACCAATCCGGTCGACCGGTCTGCCCGAACCCTAACTAGATCGTTGCAGGGATGTTGCTGTCGTGCGTTGGTTAGTGTCCGCAGTTTTCTATCGGCGAATGGAGTGTTTGAATGACCGCCCTGGCCTCAGAGCCTGCAGGTCGTGACGCATCGGACATCGCTTCCTCTTTCCCCTTGTCGGCAGCTCAGATTGGCATTTGGAACGCCCAGCACATCGCCCCCGATGTCCCTTTGACGGTGGCGCAATACCTCGATATCCACAGCTCGCTCGATGTTGTTACCCTTGGGCACGCGGTACGTCTATGTGCTGAAGATTTGCAGAGCCTCCGCTTGACGATCGCTGAAGTGGACGGCAGCCCAGTCCAACTGGTCGGTCCCGCTGACGACATCGAAATCCCGTGCCATGACTTCCGGGCCTGCGACGATCCGCGCGGCGCCGCCATGAGCTGGATGCGCGCCGACGCGGCCGTGCCGATTCCGCTGCTGGGCGAGTGCTTGTTCGTCTCCGCCGCCCTGCGGGTCGGCGACGACGAGTACTTCTGGTACGCGAAGATGCACCACATCGCCATCGACGGTTACGGTGCGATGTTGCTGGTCGCGCGAATCGCAGAGCACTACAACGCGATCGTCGACGGCCGCGCACCCAGCCCCTCGAACGCAGCGGACCTGTACTCGATCTACGAGGCCGAGTCCGCCTATCGCGAATCGCCGGAATTCGCTCAGGACCAGCAGTTCTGGCGCGGGCGCCTCGATGCCATCGGCTCGGCGTTCAGCCTCAGCGATCGTTACGGTCCGCCCGGGGCGGACCGTTCGGTCGAGAGCGGATTGCTCGCTCCCGCATCCGCGGCCGAACTCGGCGCGGTGCGAGAGCGATTCGGCGCCTCACGCCCGGCGCTGCTGACCGCGGCCGTGGCCGGATATCTGGCGGGGGTGACCGGTAGGGAAGCGGTCACGCTCAGCCTTCCGGTCACGGCACGCACCACCCCCGAACTGCGCATGTCCGCGGGCTACGTGTCCAATGTGGTTCCGCTGCACATCGATATCGCCGCGGAGGCGACGGTCGCCGATCTGGTCGGCCAGGTGGATCCGGCCATCCGCGAGGCCCTGGCGCACCAGCGCTACCGGCACGAGGACATGCAGCGTGACCGGGGCGCGGTGGGCGAACACCGCAGCTTCTTCGGACCCGTGGTCAATGTCATGCTGTTCCACAACGGGATTCGCTTCGGCGGCACCGACGCCACCATGCACCTGCTCTCGACCGGGCCGGTCGAGGATCTCTCGATCACCATCTACAACGGTTCGGGCGAAGGCGATCTGCACGTCGACTTCCTGGCGAATCCGGCGCGATACACCGCGGACGAACTGCGCGCGCACCACCGGCGCTTCCTGGACTACCTCACCGAGTTCCTCTCCGCCGCACCGGAAGCGGCCCTCGGCGAACTGACCGTGATGGGCTCGGCGGAACTGGATCTGGTGCTGCGGGACTGGGCTTCGGTCCCGGCGCACGCCGCACCTACCGGAACGATCGCCGAGGTCTTCGACGCGGCCGTTGCCGCGCATCCGGAGACGACCGCCGTGACCCACGACGGCGTGGCACTGACCTATCGCGAGCTGGACGGGCGCGCGAATCGCCTGGCGCGCGAACTCATTCGGCGCGGAGTCGGCCCCGAGACGCTCGTCGCGGTCGCATTGCCCAGATCGATCGATCTGGTCGTCGCTCTGCTGGCCGTGATCAAGTCGGGCGGCGGCTATCTGCCCGTCGACCCGGACTATCCGGCCGACCGCATCGACTACATGCTCGACGATGCCCGCCCCGCCTGCGCGATCACCTCCTCGGCGCTGCGCCTGAACCTGCCGGACACGCTGCCGACGGTGGATCTGGACGCCTTCGATCTGCTTTCCGGACAGCGTGATCCGATCACCGCCGCCGAGCGGATCGGCACGCTGACCGCGGGCAATGTCGCCTATGTCATCTACACCTCTGGTTCGACCGGACGCCCCAAGGGCGTGCAGATCCCGCACGCGAATGTGCTGACCCTGTTCGCGAACACCCAGCCCGCGTTCGAGTTCGATCATCGGGACGTGTGGACGCTGTTCCACTCCTACGCCTTCGACTTCTCGGTGTGGGAACTGTGGGGTCCGCTGCTGTACGGCGGCACGCTCGTCGTGGTCGACTACGAGACCTCGCGCTCCCCGGCGCAGTTCCTCGAGTTGCTGCGCCGCGAGCGCGTGACCGTGCTCAACCAGACGCCCTCGGCCTTCGCGCAGCTGGTGGACGCCGATCGGGACGAGTTGGAGCAGAACCCGTCGGCCGAGCCACTGTCGTTGCGCTACATCGTGTTCGGCGGCGAGGCGCTGGATCCGCGCCGGCTCGTGGACTGGTACCGGCGGCACGAGGAGCGCGCGCCGCGACTGGTGAACATGTACGGCATCACCGAGACCACCGTGCACGTCACGCACCGCGTGCTCGATCGCGCCGCCGCGGAGTCCGGTGGCGGCGGCATCGGCCGGGCCATCCCCGGACTGGGAATCTTCCTGCTGGACAGTCGCTTGCGGCCCGCGCCGATCGGCGTCGCGGGGGAGATCTATGTCTCCGGCGCGCAGCTCGCCCGCGGCTACCTCGGTAAGTCGGCGCTGTCCGCGGGACGATTCGTGGCGGACCCGTTCGGTGCGCCCGGGTCCCGGCTCTACCGTGCGGGCGACCTGGGCCGCTGGACCGCCTCGGGTGAACTCGAATACCTCGGCCGCGCGGACGATCAGGTGAAGGTGCGCGGTTTCCGCATCGAACTCGGCGAGATCGAAGCGGCGCTGCTGGCGCTCGAGCAGGTTCGTCAGGTCGCGGTGATCCTGCGCGCGGACAATCCGGCCGATCCCCGGATCGTGGCCTACCTGGTGCCGGAATCGGATGTGACGCTTGATCTTCCGTCGCTGCGCGAGGCTCTGTCCGAGCGCCTACCGGACTACATGGTGCCCGCGGCGCTGGTGCCGATCGACGCGATTCCGCTGACGTCCAACGGCAAACTGGATCGGCGCGCACTGCCCGAGCCCGTCGTGACCACCATCGAGTACCGGGCTCCGCGGACGCCGGCCGAACGCGTGGTGGCGACCGTGCTCGCGGAATTGCTCGAGGTCGAGCAGGTCGGTCTGGACGACGGCTTCTTCACCCTGGGCGGCAATTCGCTCATCGCGACCCGGGTCGCGGCGCGGATCGGCGATGCGGTCGGCACCAAGGTGCCGGTGCGTCTGGTGCTCGAGGAGTCCACGGTGGCGGCCCTGGCCGCTCGGGTGTCGGAACTCACGCCCGACACCGGAGGCACCGCGCTGACGGCTCGCGTACGGCCGGAACGCATTCCGCTCTCACCCGCGCAGAAACGGGTGTGGTTCATCAACCGGTTCGACCCGAGCGCGTACACCTACAACATTCCCTTCGCGCTGCGCCTGCGGGGCGATCTCGACGTCGCGGCGCTGCGCGCGGCGGTCGCGGACCTCGTCGCGCGGCACGAGCCCCTGCGCACGGTATTCCCCGACAGCGCCGACGGGCCGTGGCAGCGGATCCTCGACGCGGATGCGGCCACGCCCGCACTGGTACCGCTCGACGTGCCCGACACCGGACTCGAGGCCGCACTCCGGGCCATCGCGGCCCGGGGCTTCGACCTGACCGACGAGACGCCCTTCCGGGTCGAGTTGTTGCGCAGCGCCGCAACCGAATCCGGTGGTGGCCCGGTGCACGTGCTGGCCGTGGTGATCCATCACATCGCGGCCGACGGCTGGTCGCTCGCTCCGCTGTTCGCCGATCTGTCCGTGGCCTACGGCGCCCGGCTCGCCGGCCGTGCTCCGGAGTGGACCGCACTGCCGGTGCAGTATGCCGACTACAGCCTGTGGCAGGCCGAACTGCTCGAGACCGGACAGGACTCCGGTCCGGCGGCGACCGAGCTCGAGTACTGGCGGGCCCAGCTGGCCGATCTGCCCGACGAGCTGTCTCTCCCGTACGACCGCCCGCGCCCCGCGGTGCAGTCCTTCCGCGGCGCGAAGGTGGATGTCGCGGTGGACGCCGCGGTGCACGCCGATCTGATCCGGCTCGCGCGCGAGACGGACGCCACCCTGTTCATGGCGGTGCACTCGGCGTTCTCGGTGCTGCTGGCGCGGCTCTCGGGCGGACTCGACATCGCGGTCGGCACTCCGGTGGCCGGGCGCGGCGAGCGCGAGCTGGACACCCTGATCGGCATGTTCGTCAATACGGTCGTCTTCCGTGCCCGGCTCGACGCGGGCGAGTCCTTCCACGCCCTGCTGGGCCGGCAGCGCGAGACCGACCTGGCGGCGTTCGCGCACGCGCAGGTGCCGTTCGAGCGCCTGGTCGAGGAGTTGAATCCGGTCCGTTCCACCGCCCGGCATCCGCTGGTGCAGATCGGTTTCTCCTTCCAGAACCTCGGCCGGGTATCGGTGGAACTGCCGGGACTCGAGGTGTCCGGCCGTGAGATCGAAACCGGCGTAGCGCAATTCGATCTGCAGCTGGTCCTGACCGACACCTACGACGAGCACGGCGCACCGGCCGGGATCAGCGGCCATTTCGTCTATGCCGCCGATCTTTTCGACGCCTCGACCGTGGCGAGCTTCGCGGGCCGCTTCACCCGTCTGCTGACCGACGCGGCCGCTCACCCGAGCCGGGCAGTCGGCGACCTCGAGGTCCTGGACCCGTCCGAGCGCACGCGAATCCTGCACGGCTGGAACGCGACCGGAAATCCGGTGGACACCCGGCAGACGCTGGCCTCGCTCTTCCTCGCACAGGCCACCCGCACCCCGGCGGCGGTGGCGATCGTGGCCGATCGAGGTCGCGACGCCGACCCCGCGGCCCTGACCTACGGCGAGTTCTCCGACGAGGTCAATCGCCTTGCCCGGCACCTGATCTCGATCGGCGTCGGCCCCGAGGTCCGGGTCGCCCTCGCCGTGCGCCGCTCGGTGGAGCTGCTGATCGGCATGTACGCCGTGGTGGTCGCCGGTGGCGTGTACGTCCCGCTGGATCCGGATCAGCCCTCCGAACGCCTGCAATACATTCTCGACACCGCGGCGCCGCTGTGTGTGCTCAGCACCGGCGCCGACGTCGCCGCCCTGCCCGCGGCCACCGCGCCGATCATCGAGATCGACTCGCTGGACCTCTCGGGGCTGCCGTCGCACGCCGTTCTCGATCGGGAGCGGCGCACGCCGCTGCGCCCGCATCACACCGCGTACATCATCTTCACCTCCGGCTCGACCGGGCGCCCCAAGGGCGTGGCCGTGCCGCACCGGGCGGTGGTGAACCAATTGCTGTGGAAGCGTGCGACATTCGGGCTGGACGGCGACGACACCGTACTGCTCAAGACCGCCGCCACCTTCGATCTGTCGGTGTGGGAGTTCTACTCGGCCATGCTCGTCGGCGGCCGGACCGTGGTCGCGGCGCCCGACGGGCATCGCGATCCGTCCTACCTCGCCGCCCTGATCGGCAAGCAGCGGGTCTCGGTGCTGCACCTGGTGCCCTCGCTGTTGTCCACCCTGTTGACCGAACCCCAGGCCGAGTTGCCCGCGAGCGTACGGCTCGTGCTCGCCATCGGCGAGGCTCTGCCCGCGGCGACCGCACAGCGATTCCGGCGTGCCAACCCGCACATCGAGCTGTGGAACCTGTACGGCCCCACCGAGGCCGCGGTCTCGGTGACCGCGCATCGGGTCGATGCCGTCGACACCGAGACGGTGCCGATCGGGCGGCCGGAGTGGAACACCCGGGTCTACGTGCTCGATTCGCGACTGCGCCCGGTGCCCGCGGGCGTGGTGGGAGATCTGTACCTCGCGGGAGCTCAGCTCGCGCACGGTTATTCGGGCCGCGGCGTGCTCACCGCCGAGCGGTTCGTGTCCGATCCCTTCGCCTCGGCCGCCGGTGAGCGGATGTACCGCACCGGCGATATGGCGTCCTGGAACACCTCCGGGGAGCTGCAGTACCACGGCCGCACCGATTTCCAGGTCAAGATCCGCGGCTTCCGCATCGAACTGGGCGATATCGAGGCCGCGCTGCTGGCGCAGGACGATGTCGAGACCGCGGTGGTCGTCGCGCGCGCCGATGCGTCCGGCGGCGATCAGCTGGTGGCCTACCTCGCGCCCGTCAGCGGGCGCGCGGTGGACGCGGACGCGGTCAAGGCCCGGCTGGCGGCCGTGTTGCCCGCCTACATGATTCCGGCCGCGCTCATGGTGTTGGCGGCCCTGCCGATGACGAGCACCGGCAAGGTCGACCGCCGCGCGTTGCCCGAGCCGGTGTTCGCCTCGGCCCTGTACCGGGCCCCGGCGACACGCGTCGAACGCCTGGTGGCCACGGCCTACGAGGAGTTGCTCGGCGTCGATCGGATCGGCCTCGACGACGACTTCTTCGGCCGCGGCGGCAATTCGCTGCTCGCGACCAGGGCGGCGGCGCGACTGAGCGTTCTGCTCGAGACCGCGGTGCAGGTGCGGACGCTCTTCGAGGCACCGACCGTGGGTGCGCTGGCCGCGCAGCTGGAATCGATCGCCGGCACCGGTGGCCGTGTGGCGCTGCGGGCCGGGCAGCGGCCCGCGCGGGTGCCGCTGTCTCCGGCGCAGCAGCGCCTGTGGTTCCTGAACCGCTTCGACACCGATTCCGGCGCGTACAACATCGCGGTGGGATTGCGCCTGTCGGGCCGGTTGGACACGGCCGCACTGCAGTTCGCGCTGTCGGACGTGGTCGACCGGCACGAGGTGCTGCGCACGATCTTCCCCGAGGATGCCGAGGGTCCGCATCAGACGGTGCGGACGAGCGTCACGGTGCCCTTCGCCCAGATGGTCTCGGACGAGGCCACCCTGGAGACCGATACGCTCGATTTCGCCTCCAGCGGTTTCGATCTCGCGGAGCAGATCCCGATCCGCGCGGGCCTGTTCACGCTCACCGCACAGGACCAGGTGCTGGTCGTGGTGATCCATCACATCGCCGCGGACGGCTGGTCCCTCACGCCGCTGGCCGCGGATCTGGTGGCGGCCTACGAGGCCCGGCGCTCCGGCGCGGGGATCGCCCGTCCGGCGCTGCCGGTGCAGTACGCCGATTTCAGTGTGTGGCAGCGGGAATGGCTCGGCAGCGAGGACGATCCGGCGAGCCCGATCGCCCGTCAACTCGGCTACTGGCGTGAGCGGCTCGCGGATCTGCCCGAATGCCTGGAACTGCCGACCGACCGGCCGCGCCCGCTGGTGGCCACCCATGGCGGTGCGACGCTGCGTGATCGGATGGACGCGCGAGCGCACGCCGCGCTGACCGAACTGGCGAAGCGGCACGGCGTCAGCGTGTTCATGGTGCTGCACGCGGTGCTCGCGACGATGCTGGCCCGCCTGGCCGCCACCGACGACGTGGCGATCGGCACGCCGATCGCGGGCCGTGCGGACCCGCAGCTGGACGAGCTGGTCGGTATGTTCGTCGGCACCCTCGTGCTGCGCACGGCAGTGGACGGCAGCGCGTCGGTCGCGGATCTGCTTCGCTCGGTGCGTGATTCGGATCTGGACGCGTTCGCGCACGCGGACCTGCCGTTCGAGCGCCTGGTCGAGGTGCTCGAGCCGGTGCGCTCGACCGCGCATCACCCGCTGTTCCAGGTCATGCTGTCGGTGCACAACTCCGTCGTGGAGACCGTCGAGCTGCCCGGATTGCGGTGCACCGCAGCGGCGATCGACACCAGTGCGGCCCGCTGGGATCTGCAGTTCACCCTCGTGGAGACGCGCACGGCACAGGGCGATCCGGCCGGGATCGACCTGAGCCTGACCTACGCCACCGACCTGTTCGACGAGTCCACCGCGCTGCGGTTCATCGAACGCTTCACCCGGATGCTCGCCGCCGCGGCCGCGGACCCCACCCTGCTCATCGGTGATCTGCCGCTCCTGACGGCGGTCGAGGCGCACGCCCTCGCGCCGGTGACCGGACCCCACTCGGGCCCGGTGCTGACGCTGGCGGAGATCTTCACCGCCGCCGCCACGCTCGATCCCGGCGCCGTCGCGGTGCGCTGCGGCCGCCGCGAACTGACCTACGCCGAGCTGGATCGGATGACCGACCGGCTCGCACGGGTGCTCATCGCCCGCGGCGTCGGTCCGGAACACACCGTGGCACTGGGCATTCCGCGCTCCCTCGAATCGGTCGTCGCTACCATCGCGGTGACCAAGGCCGGAGCGGCGTTCCTGCCCGTCGATCCGGCCTACCCGATGCAGCGCAAGCAGCACATGCTCGACGACTCCGGTACGCGGTTGGGCCTGACGATCGCCGAGCAGCACGGCGAGCTGCCCACCAGCGTGCACTGGCTGACTCTGGACGATCCGGAGTTCGCCGCCGTCATCGCGAGCCACTCGGACGCGCCGATCACCGACGCGGATCGCGTCGCGCCGCTGCGGCACTCGCATCCCGCGTACCTCATCTACACCTCGGGCTCGACCGGAACACCCAAGGGCGTCGCGGTCCCGCACACCGGTATCGCGAACTTCGCCCGCACCATGGCCGGTCGTTTCGATGTCGACGGGACTTCGCGCACACTGCATTTCGCCTCGCCGAGTTTCGACGCCTCGGTGCTCGAGCTGCTGCTGTCCTGGGGTGCGGGTTCCACCATGGTGGTGGCCTCGCCGCAGATCTACGGCGGCGACGAACTGGCCGATCTGCTCGAACGCGAACAGGTCACCCACGCGTTCCTCACCCCGGCCGCGCTGGCGACCGTGGACGCCGAACGCCGCCTGCCCGCCCTGCGCAGCCTGATCGTGGGCGGTGAGGCCGTCGGCGCGGAACTGCTGGAGCGCTGGGCCACCAGCCGCGCCATGTTCAATGCCTACGGTCCCTCCGAGGCGACCATCGCCGCCGCCGTGTCCCATGCGCTGGTGGCCGGGCAGCAGGTCGTGCTGGGCGGCCCGATCCAGGGTGCGGGGCTGGCGGTGCTGGATCGCCGGATGCGGCCCGTCGCGGTCGGCGTGATCGGCGAGCTGTACCTCAGCGGAGCCGGGCTGGCGCGCGGCTATCCGTCGCGGCCGGATCTGACCGCGTCGCGCTTCGTGGCGGACCCGCACGGCATCGCCGGTGAGCGGATGTACCGCACCGGTGACCTGGTGCGCTGGACCGAGGGCGGCGAACTCGTGTTCGTCGGCCGCGGCGACGACCAGGTGAAGGTGCGCGGCTTCCGCATCGAGCTCGGCGAGATCACCTCGGTGATCGCGGGCTATCCGGGAATTCGATTCGCGCACACCGAGGTTCGTGACGACGAGGCCGGACGCGCGCAGATCGTGTGCTACGTCCGGGCCGATACGGGCGCCCTGGATGTTCCGGCGCTGCGCGCGCACGCCGGGGCTCACCTGCCCGCCTACATGGTGCCGTCCGCGGTCGTCGCGCTGGACTCGATTCCGTTGTCGCCCAGCGGCAAACTCGATCGGCGCGCCCTGCCCGAACCGGCGTGGTCCGAGCCGGTCGACGGCCGTGAGCCCGCGACGCCGACCGAGATCCTGGTGGCCGCGGCCATGGCCGCGGTGATCGGGCGCGAACGGGTCTGCGCCGATCACAGCTTCTTCGAGCTGGGCGGTAACTCGCTCTCGGCGACCCAGTTGGTCGCGCGGATCGCGATCGCCTGCGGACATCGGCTCGCGGTGCGCGAGGTCTTCGAGCACCCGACGCCCGAGGGACTGGCCCTGCTGGTGGATCGCGCCGCGGGCGAGATAGTCCCGGACCGACCGCGTCTGGGCACGCTCGCGCGTCCCGGCCGGGTGCCGCTGTCCTCGGCACAGCGGCGACTGTGGTTCCTGAACCAGCTCGACACCGGTTCGGGCGCGTACAACATTCCGGTGGCGCTGCGTCTGCGCGGCGAACTGGACGAGTCGGCGCTGCGTGAGGCGCTCGCCGACGTGATCGCGCGCCACGAGATCCTGCGGACGCTGTACCCCCAGGATGCCCAGGGACCGCACCAGGTCGTGCGGCCCGCGGACGAAGTGCCGGTGACGCTTTCGCGCATCGAGGTGAGCCCGCTCGAGGTCGAGTACCACATCGAGATCTCCACCGAGGCGGGCTTCGACCTGACCTCGGAACCGCCGCTGCGGATCGAACTGCTGCGCAGCGGCGGCGACGAGTACATCGTGGTGCTGATCCTGCATCACATCGCGATGGACGGCTGGTCGCTGGCGCCGCTGGCGGCCGATCTCATGACCGCGTACGAGGCCCGCCGCGCGGCCCGCGCGCCGCAGTGGGCCCCACTCGCGGTGCAGTACGCCGATTTCGCGATCTGGCACGGTGAACTGCTGGGCAGCGAGGACGATCCGGACAGCGTGGCCGCGAAACACCTGCGGTACTGGCGGACTCGACTGACCGGACTCCCGGACTGCCTCGAGCTGCCGCTGGATCGTCCGCGCCCGGCCGTCGCCACCCATCGCGGGGCCTCGATCCGCACCCGGGTCGACGGCGATGTGCACAAGCGGCTGATCGCGCTGGCGAGGCACTACGACGTCAGCGAATTCATGGTGCTGCACGCGGTGCTCGCGGTCGTGCTGGCGCGATCGGGCGGCGGCTCGGACATCGCCATCGGCACCGCGATCGCCGGACGTTCCGAACCCGAACTCGATCACCTGATCGGCGCGTTCGTCGGAACCCTGGTGCTGCGCACCACCATCGAGGGCGGAAGTTCCTTCGAGGACCTGCTGCGCTCGGTGCGCGAGACCGATCTGGAGGCGTTCGGGCACGCCGAGCTCCCGTTCGAGCGGCTCGTGGAGGCGCTGAACCCGGCGCGCTCCAGCGCGCATCACCCGCTCTTCCAGGTGTCGTTGTCACTGGACAACTTCGCCGCGCCGACCCTGCGGCTGCCGGACCTGAGCGTATCGGTGCATCGCGTCGATCCGCTGGTGGCGAAGTTCGATCTGCAGTTCGCCTTCGGCGAGGCGCCGGCGGGGGATCCCGTCGGCGGGCTCGAACTGTGCCTGACCTACGCCACCGATCTGTTCGACGAGACCACGGCGGTGAGCTTCGGAGACCGCTTCGTGCGGGTGCTCTCGGCGGCGGTGGCCGCACCGGAGATCGCGGTGGGCGATCTGGAACTGCTGGCCGCCGAGGAGTTCCGGGCGCTGGCCCCCGTACCCGGGCCGGACTTCCAGGACATCCGCACGCTGCCGGAGCTTTTCGCCGCCGCGGCCGGGGACCCCGATCGGATCGCGATCGTCGCCCAGGCGCGGAGCCTGACCTATCGCGAACTCGACGAGTGGTCGAATCGATTGGCGCGCACCCTGATCGCACAGGGTGCGGGCCCCGGAACCGTCGTGGCCCTGGGCTTGGCGCGATCGCTGGAATCGGTGGTCGCCACGGTCGCGGTCGCCAAGACCGGTGCGGCCTATCTGCCCGTGGACGTGCGGCATCCGGCCGAGCGGATTCGGCACATGCTCACCGACTCCGGCGCGCGGATCGGTCTGTCCATGCCCGCGGATCTGGCGCTGCTGCCCGGTGATCTGCCGGTGCGCTGGCACTTCGTGGATGCCGATCCGGTGCACGAATCGGCTGCGGCGGTGACGGATTCGGATCGGATCCGCGCGCTGGCCGTCGAGGACGTGGCGTACGTGATCTACACCTCGGGTTCGACCGGTGTGCCCAAGGGCGTCGCGGTCACCCATCGCGGCCTGGCCGGCTTCGCCTTCGAGCAGCGCGATCGCTACGGTGTGGATTCGGATTCGCGCACACTGCATTTCGCCTCGCCGAGCTTCGACGCGTCGGTGCTGGAACTGCTGCTGTCCTGGTGCGCGGGCACGACCATGGTGGTCGCCTCCGCCGACACGTTCGGCGGCGACGAGCTGGCCGAGCTGCTCGAGCGCGAGCGCGTGACGCACGCGTTCATCACCCCGGCCGCCCTGGCCAGCATCGACGGTGAGCGCCGGCCGCTGCCGGAACTGCGCTGCCTGGTGGTCGGCGGCGAGGCCGTCGGCGCGGAGCTGGTGGCGCGTTGGGCCCCGAACCGGTCGATGTTCAACGCGTACGGACCGTCGGAAGCCACGGTGGCGCCGGTGATCTCGGACGCGCTGGCGGTCGGCGGGCCGGTCCTGCTCGGCCGTCCGATCCGGGGTGTCGCGGTCGCGGTGCTCGACGCGCGCCTCCGGCCGGTTCCGGTCGGGGTGGCGGGTGAGCTCTACGTGACGGGTGCGGGTCTGGCCCGCGGTTACGTGGACCGCAACGCGCTCACCGCACAGCGTTTCGTGGCGAACCCGTTCGGGGCGGTCCCGGGGGAGCGGATGTACCGCACCGGCGACGTGGTGCGCTGGACGGCGTCGGGGGATCTGGTCTTCGTCGGTCGCGGCGACGATCAGGTGAAGATCCGCGGTTTCCGGATCGAGCTGGGCGAGATCAATGTCGCCATCGGCCGATTCGCGGGAATCCGGTTCGCCCACACCGAGATCCGGCAGGACGACAACGGCACGCCGCGAATCGTCTGCTATGTCGCGACGACCGCCGGGACGCTGGTCGAGACCCAGGCGGTGCGCGCGCACGCGGCCGCGGAACTGCCCGGCTACATGGTGCCCTCGGCGATCGTGGTGCTGCAGGACATCCCGCTGTCGCCCAGCGGAAAGCTGGACCGGCGCGCGCTGCCGGAGCCGACCTGGGAGGTATCGGAGGCCGGACGGGTTCCCGAGACCCCCAGCGAGGTGCTGGTGGCCTCGGCGATGGCCGAGATCATCGGCCGTGATCAGGTCTGCGCCGATCACGACTTCTTCGAACTCGGCGGCACCTCGCTCTCGGCCACCCAGCTGGTGGCCAGGATCGCCGCGGCCACCGGCCGCAATCTGGGCGTGCGCGCGGTCTTCGAGCATCCGACGCCCGAGCGATTGGCGCGGATGCTGGATCAGGCTCTGGCACAAGGTGACTCGGGCCTTCCGGAGCTCTCGCGCGGCAATCGCCCGGAGCGGATTCCGCTGTCCCCGGCGCAGCAGCGACTGTGGTTCCTGAACCGGTTCGACACCGGATCGGGGGCCTACAACATCCCGATCGCGCTGCGGTTGCACGGTGCGCTCGACACCGCCGCGCTGCACGCGGCCCTGGGTGATGTGGTGGCCCGGCACGAATCGCTGCGCACCCTGATCCCGCAGGACGCACAGGGCCCGCACCAGGTGATCCAGCCCATCGAGAACGCGGCGTTCGCGCTGCCGGTCGTGGACTCGGCCCCCGGTGAGGTCGAGGATCGGCTGCGGACCCTCGCGGCCGCCGGATTCGATCTGGCCGTGCACCTTCCGCTGCGCGCGGAACTGCTTCGCCTCGCGCCGGACGAGCACGTGCTGGTCGTGGTGATGCACCACATCGCCGCCGACGGCGGCTCGGCCGCACCCCTGGCGGCGGATCTGGCCTTCGCCTACGCCGCCCGCCGGTCCGGCAACGCTCCGGAGTGGATCGAATTGCCGGTTCAGTACGCCGATTTCAGCCTCTGGCAGCGCGAACTGCTGGGCGAAGAGGGCGATTCCGACAGCGTCGCGGCCGGTCAACTGGCCTACTGGCGCGAAAAGCTCGCGGCACTGCCCGAACGCCTGGAACTGCCGATCGACGGGTCACGTCCGGCGACGCAGTCCTACCGGGGTTCGACGGTGCTGTCGCGGCTGGACGGGTCCTCGCACGCGGCGCTGGTGCGGCTCGCCCGCGATCACGACGTGAGCCTGTTCATGGTGCTGCACGCCGTGCTCGCGGTCCTGCTGGCCCGCCTGGCCGGAACCGACGATGTGACGGTGGGTACGCCCATCTCGGGTCGCGCGGATTCGCGACTGCATCCGCTGATCGGCATGTTCGCGGGCACGCTGGTGCTGCGCACCCCGATCGACCGGTCGGGCTCGTTCAGCGATCTGCTGTCCGCGGTGCGCGATATCGACCTGGACGCGTTCGCGCACGCCGACATCCCCTTCGAGCGGCTCGTGGAGGCACTGGACCCACTGCGGTCGACCGCGCATCACCCGCTGTTCCAGGTGATGCTGTCGGTGCACGACGCCATGCCGCGGCTGCCGAAGCTGGGTGAGGTGCGGGTCGAGATCGAGGAGATCGCGCTCGAGATCGCCAAGTTCGATCTGCAGTTCACCTTCACCGAATCGCATACCGCACAGGGCGATCCGGAGGGCATCGACGTCTGCCTGACCTATGCCACGGACCTGTTCGAGGCCGACACGGCCCGGCGGCTCAGCGATCGGTACCTCCGGTTGCTGGCCGGGATCAGCAGCCGGCCCTTCGCGGCGGTCGGCGATATCGACCTGCTCTCGGTGCCGGAGCGTTCCACCCTCGCCCCGGCGCGCGGGGTGGGCAGCCCGGTCACCGCGACCCTGCCGGAGCTGTTCACGGCCGCGGCCGCGGACCGCGATCAGATCGCACTGGTCTCCGACGAGGGCTCGATGACGTACGGGGAGCTGGACGAGCGCTCGAACCGGATCGCACGGGCCTTGCTCGCCCGGGGCGTCGGCCCCGGCGACATGGTCGCGCTGGGACTGCCCCGTTCGATGGAATCGGTGCTCGCCACCGTGGCGGTCGCCAAGACCGGCGCGGCCTTCGTCCCGGTGGACGTGCGCTACCCGGCCGACCGGATCCGGCACATGCTCACCGATTCCGGTGCGCTGCTGGGCGTGAGCGTCGAGGCAGAGGTCGGCGCGCTGCCCGCGGAGCTGAACTGGCTCTCGCTGGCCGAGCTCGAGACGTTCGAATCGGCTGCGCCGGTGTCGGATTCGGATCGGGTGCGGTATCTGAGCGCCGATCACGTCGCATACGTCATCTACACCTCGGGCTCGACCGGTGTGCCCAAGGGCGTCGCGGTGACCCACCGCGGCCTGGCCGGATTCGCGGCCGAACAGCGCACCCGCTACTCTCTCGATTCCACTTGCCGGACACTGCATTTCGCCTCGCCGAGTTTCGATGCCTCGGTGCTCGAACTGCTGCTGGCATGGGGCGGTGCGGCGACCATGGTGATCGTGGCACCGGGGGTGTACGGCGGCGAGGAACTCGCCGCGGTGCTCGATCGCCGAGAGGTGAGCCATGCGTTCATCACCCCGGCCGCCCTCGCGAGCATCGACGTCGTGCGCTGGCCGCTGCCGAAGCTGCGGACCCTCTCGGTCGGTGGTGAGGCGGTGGATCCGAACCTGGTCGCGCGCTGGGCGCCCGGCCGGGAACTGCACATCGGCTACGGTCCGACCGAGACCACCATCATGAGCACGATCTCCGATCCGATGTCCTCGGATCCGACGGTGGTGCTCGGCGGCCCGATCCGCGGCACCTCGCTGGTCGTGCTCGACGAGCGCATGCGCCCGGTCCCGCCGGGGGTCTCCGGTGACCTGTACATCGGCGGCGAGGGCCTGGCGCGCGGGTACCACCGCCGTTCCGGCCTGACCGCGCAACGCTTCCTGGCCAACCCGTTCGCCACCACGCCGGGGGAGCGGATGTACCGCACCGGTGACGTGGTGCGCTGGATGACCTCGGGTGTGCTGACGTTCGTGGGGCGCAGTGACGATCAGGTCAAGATGCGCGGCTTCCGGATCGAGCTGGGCGAGATCAGCACCGTCGTCACCGATGTCGAGGGAATCCGCTTCGCCCACACCGAGATTCGGAACGATCCCCGCGATCGTCAGGCCATCGTGTGCTACGTCGTCGCGGAGAGCGATGATCCCGCGCTGGTGGATCCGGCCCGGCTGCGCACGGCCGTGGCCGACCGGCTGCCGGTGCACATGGTGCCCTCGAGCTTCACACCGCTGTCCTCGATCCCGTTGTCGCCCACCGGCAAACTGGACCGCCGGGCACTGCCCGAGCCGGTCTGGTCGATCGGGGAGTCCGGGCGTGCGGCCCGCACCCCGAACGAGAAGCTGGTGGCGATGGTGATGGCCGACGTGCTCGGCCACGACCAGGTGCACGCGGACAGCAGCTTCTTCGAGATGGGCGGCAACTCGCTGTCGGCGACCCAGCTGATCGCGCGCATCGCCGCCGAATCGGGTCATCAGCTCGCGGTGCGCGCGGTGTTCGAGCATCCGAGCACCGCCGGCCTGGCCGCGCTGCTGGACGAGGTCGCCGGTTCGGGGCTCGCACCCCGGCCGACTCTGGTGGCCGGTGAGCGCCCGGATCGGGTGCCGCTGTCGCTGGCGCAGCAGCGCCTGTGGTTCCTGAACCGCTTCGACACCCAGTCCGGCGCCTACAACGTGGCTGCGGGACTGCGACTTTCGGGCCGGGTGGACATGGCCGCCCTGCAGTCGGCGGTCACGGATCTGGTCGGGCGGCACGAGGTGCTGCGCACCGTGTTCCCCGAGGACGCGCAGGGTCCGCACCAGGTGGTGCGGCCCGAGGCGGCGGTGCCGCTGGTGCAGATCGTGTCGGGGCCCGGATCAATCACCGAGGATGTCATCGAGTTCGCCAGTGCCGGTTTCGATCTCGCGATCGAGATTCCGATCCGCGCGGCGGTGCTGCGCGTCGGCGTGGACGAGCACGTGCTGGTGATCGTGGTGCATCACGTGGCGGCGGACGGATGGTCGCTCTCGCCGCTGGCGACCGATCTGATGACGGCGTACGAGGCGCGCCGCAAGGGCGCGGCCCCCGAGTGGGCGCCGCTCGCGGTGCAGTACGCCGATTTCAGTGTGTGGCAACGGGATCTGCTGGGCTCGGAGGACGATCCGGACAGTCTGATGACGCGCCAGCTCGCGTACTGGACCGAGGCACTCGCGGATCTGCCCGAATGCCTGGAGCTTCCGGTCGATCGCCCGCGTCCGGTGGTGGCCACCCACCGCGGGGCCTCGACCTCGGTGCGCATCGACGCCGAATCACACACTCGCCTGGTCGAACTGGCACGCCAGCACGAGGTGAGCGTGTTCATGGTGCTGCACGCGGCACTGGCGATCCTGATCGCCCGCACCACCGGCACCGGCGATATCGCGATCGGCACGGCGGTCGCCGGGCGCGGCGCGGCCGCGCTCGACGACCTGATCGGCATGTTCGTCGGCACCCTGGTACTGCGCACCCGGATCGACGGCGCGGCCTCTTTCGACGAGGTGCTCAGGTCGGTGCGCGATACCGACCTGGACGCGTTCGCTCATGCCGACCTGCCGTTCGAGCGGCTGGTCGAGGTGCTCAACCCGGTGCGCTCCACGGCCCATCACCCGCTGTTCCAGGTGAGTCTCTCGCTCACCAACATGGGCGTGCCCACGGTGGCGCTGCCGGACCTGACGGTCGCGGACTTCCCCGTCGATCCCGGTCTGGCCAAGTGCGACCTGCAATTCACCTTCACCGAGGCGCAGACCGCGCAGGGTGATCCGGACGGCGTCGAGATGTGCCTGACCTACGCCACGGACCTGTTCGACACCGCGACCGCCGATCGCATGAGCCGTCGGTTCGTGCGGCTGCTCACCGCCGTGCTGGCCGATCCGCGGATGTCGGTCGGCGACGCGGATCTGCTCAGCGCGTGGGAGCGGTCGGTGCTGGCTCCGGGACGCGGCGCCACCGCGGCGGCCCCGGTCACCCTGCCCGAGATGTTCGCGCGGGTGGTGGCTCCGGAGCATCCGGCGCTGGTGTCCGGCGACCGCACGGTGACCTACGGCGAACTCGACGAGTGGTCGAATCGCTTGGCGCGCAAACTCATCGCCCGTGGCGTGGGCGCCGGTGAGATGGTCGCGCTGGGTCTGGCCCGCTCGATCGAGTCGGTGGTCGGCGCGATCGCCATCGCCAAGACCGGCGCGGCGTTCCTGCCGGTGGACGTGCGGCATCCGGTGGATCGGATTCGGCACATGCTGACCGATTCGGCGGTGCGGTTCGGTCTCACGGTCGAGAAGGACCGCGATGTGCTTCCGGCCGATCTCGGCATCGAGTGGATGATCGCCGACGCCGCGACCGAGGAATCCTCCGCAGCGGTCGGCGCGGCCGAGCGGGTACGTCCGCTGAGCATCGAGAACGTCGCGTACGTCATCTACACCTCCGGTTCCACCGGACTGCCCAAGGGCGTCGCGGTCACCCACCGTGGTCTGTTCAACTGCGCCGAGGTGCAGCGGATCAGCTTCGGTGTCGAACGTGGTTCGCGCACCATGCATCTGGCCTCGCCGAGCTTCGACGTGGCGGTGCTGGAGTTGCTGCTGGCCTGGAGTGCGGGCGCGACGATGGTGATCGTCCCGATCGACGTCTACGGCGGCGACGCGCTGGCCGAGCTGATCGACGCGCAGGCGGTGACCCACGCGGTCATCACCCCCGCGGCGCTGGCGAGCATGGACGCCGAGCGCTGGGCGCTGCCCGGGCTGCGGGTGCTGGTGGTCGGCGGCGAGGCCTTCGATCGCGAACTGGTGGAACAGTGGGGACGCGGGCGGGCCATGATCAACGGCTACGGTCCGTCCGAGGGCACCATCGCCACCACCTTCTCCGAGCCGATGCATCCCGATCGGCCGATCGTGCTCGGGCGGCCCATGCGCGGTGTGACCGCGATGGTGCTGGACGCGCGCCTGCGGCCGGTGGCTCCGGGCGTGGTGGGCGAATTGTTCACCGGCGGAATCGGTCTGGCGCAGGGTTATCATCGCCGGCCGAGCCTGAGTGCCGAGCGCTTCGTGGCCAATCCGTTCGGCGGGACCGGTGAGCGGATGTACCGCACCGGAGATCTGGTGCGCTGGAACGTGGACGGCGAGCTGGTGTTCGTGGGCCGTGCCGACGATCAGGTCAAGGTGCGCGGCTTCCGGATCGAGCTCGGCGAGATCTCCGCGGTCGTCGCGGGGTGCGAGGGAGTTCGCTTCGCGCACACCGAGGTTCGACGTGACGACGGCGGTCGCGCGCAGATCGTCTGCTATGTGGTGGGATTGGACGGAGCGGCGCTGGACGTGCGCGTCTTGCGTGACAATGCCGCGCAGCGCCTGCCGGCGCACATGGTTCCGGCGGCCTTCCCGGTGCTGGACGCGATCCCGTTGACCCCCAACGGAAAGCTGGATCGGCGTGCGCTGCCGGAACCGGCCTGGATGATCCCCGACACCGGGCGCGCGCCGCGCACTCCCGGCGAGACGCTGGTGGCCGAGGCGATGGCCGAGGTGGTGGGACGCGAACGGGTCTGCGCCGACCACAGCTTCTTCGACCTGGGCGGCAACTCGCTCTCGGCGACGCAGCTGGTGGCGCGGATCAGCGCCCGGTCCGGTCATCGGCTCGAGGTGCGCGCGGTGTTCGAGCATCCGACTCCGGCACAGCTGGGCGCGCTGATCGATCGTGCGCTGGCCTCCGGTGGCGGGGATCGGCCCGCGCTCGCCGCGGGGGTGCGCCCCGCGCGCATTCCGCTCTCCCCGGCGCAGCAGCGGTTGTGGCTGCTGAACCGTTTCGACACCACCTCCGGCGCGTACAACATTCCGCTGGTGCTGCGCCTGCGCGGTGCGCTGGACGCGGCCGCGCTGCAGGAGTCGGTCGGCGATATCGTGGCGCGGCACGAGGTGCTGCGCACGGTGTTCCCGGTCGATGCGCAGGGACCGCACCAGGTCGTGGTGCCCGCTGCGGACCCGGCGTGGTCGGTGCCGGTGCTCGATATCGATCCGGAAGACGTCCCAGAGTTCGTGCGCACCTTCACCGGTGCGGGTTTCGATGTGACGCAAGAGGTTCCGATTCGCGGCCGGGTACTGCGGATCGACCGCGACGAGCATCTGCTGGTGCTGGTCATGCATCACATCGCCGCGGACGGCGGCTCGGCCGGACCCCTCGCGATGGATCTGGCCACCGCGTACGCGGCCCGCTGCCGGGGCGGTGCGCCGCAGTGGGCGCCGCTGCCGGTGCAGTACGCCGACTTCAGCCTGTGGCAGCACGAGGTGCTGGGCAGCGAACAGGACCAGGAGAGCACCGCCGCACAGCAATTGGCCTACTGGACGACCATGCTGGCCGATGCGCCGGACTGCCTCACCCTGCCGACCGATCGTCCTCGCCCGGCGGTGCCCTCCCAGCACGGTGCGACGGTGTTCGCGCGGATCGACGCCGATCTGCACGAGGAACTGATCGAACTCGCCCGCATGCACGGCGTCAGCCTGTTCATGGTGCTGCACGCCGCGCTGGCGGTCCTGCTGGCCCGGCTCGGCGGCACGAAGGACGTGCTGGTGGGCACGCCGATCGGTGGACGCGTCGATCCACAGCTGGACGCGCTGATCGGCATGTTCGTCGGCACCCTGGTGCTGCGCACGGCGGTCGAGGGTGATCGGTCCTTCGAAGCGCTGCTCGATACCGTGCGCGAAACCGACCTGGACGCCTTCGCGCACGCGGACGTGCCGTTCGAACGTCTGGTGGAAGCGGTGCAGCCGACCCGATCGGCCGCGCATCATCCGCTGTTCCAGGTGATGCTCTCGGTGCACAACACGATCCCGGCCATGCCGCGCCTGTCGGACGTGGAGGCGATCGTCGAGGACGCGGCGTTCGAGGTGGCCAAGTTCGATCTGCAGTTCACGCTCGCGGAATCGCATACGGCACACGGTGTTCCGAACGGCATCGACGTCAGCCTCACCTATGCGACGGACCTGTTCGACGCCTCGACCGCGGCCGGGCTGCGAGATCGGTTCCTGCGGGTGCTGCTGGCCGCGATCGCCCGGCCCGGTATGGCGGTCGGGGATTACGAGCTGCTCGACGAGCAGGAGGAGCAGTTGCTGGCTCCGGCCCGCGGGCGGGAATCGGCCGCGCCGTCGAGTTTCCCGGAGCTGTTCGCGGCCGCGGTGGCCGCCGCTCCCGGCGGTGTCGCGCTGCGCGACCGGGAGATCCAGATGAGCTACGACCAGCTCGATCGCTCGACCAACCGGTTGGCGCGAGCGCTGCTGAGCCGTGGAGTCGGACCGGAAGACTGTGTGGCGCTGGGTATTCCCCGTTCCATCGAGTCGGTGCGGGCCATGCTCGCGGTGATCAAGACCGGCGCCGCGTTCGTGCCGGTCGATCCCTCGTACCCGGCACAGCGCAAGGCGCACATGATCGCCGACTCCGAGGTCCGGATCGGCCTGACCGTCGAGCGCAAGCGGGCCGATCTGCCCGAGGGGCCGGCGTGGCTGGCACTGGATGATCCGTCCTTCGCGGCGGATGTGCGGTCCCGGTCCGATGCGCCGATCGGCGACGCGGAACGGGGCGGTCCGCGGATCGAGAATCCGGCGTACCTGATCTACACCTCGGGCTCGACCGGACTTCCCAAGGGCGTGAGCGTCACTCACGCGGGTCTGGCGAACTTCACCAGGGAACTGGCACAGCGCTGCGGCGTCACCGCCCGATCCCGGGTGCTGCACTTCGCCTCGCCCAGCTTCGATGCCGCGATCCTCGAGGTGCTGCTGGCACTGGGTTCGGCCGCGACGCTGGTGCTCGCCGACGCGTCCATGTTCGGCGGCCGGGAACTGCGCGAGTTCCTGAGCGCGGAACGGGTGACGCACGCGTTCATCATCCCGGCGGCGCTCTCGACCGTGGACCCGGCCGGTCTCGGCGACCTGGAGATGATCATGGTCGGCGGTGACCGCACCGGATCCGAGCTCGTCGAGCGCTGGGTCTCCGCGGCCTCACCGCAGCGGACCATGCTCAACGCGTACGGTCCGTCGGAGGCCACCGTGGCCGCGACGATCAACAACCGGCTGCGGCCGGGGGTGCCCGTCACGATCGGCGGTCCGCTGCGCGGATTCGCGGTCACCGTGCTCGACACCCGGCTGCGGCCGGTGCCGATGGGCGTGCCCGGCGAGCTGTATCTGGCCGGTGTCGGACTCGCTCGCGGATACCACCGCAGGCCGGGACTGACCGCGGAACGGTTCGTGGCGAACCCCTTCGGTGAGTCCGGGGAGCGGATGTACCGCACCGGTGACCTGGTGCGGTGGATCTCCCGGGCGGGCCAGCGCGAGATCGAATACCTCGGCCGCAGTGACGATCAGGTGAAGATCCGCGGGTTCCGCATCGAGTTCGGTGAGATCGACGCCGCGCTGGCCGGGCATCCGGACGTCGCCGCCGCCACGACCATCGGCTACGAGATGGACAACGGCGCGACGATTCTGGCCGCGTACGTGTGCGGTGAGCCGGGAGTCGAGGTGAACGCCGCCGAGCTGCGCCGGCATGTCGCGGCACAGGTGCCGGGATACATGGTGCCGCAGGCGGTCACGGTGCTGGACGCACTGCCGATCACCCCGGCGGGCAAGCTGGATCGGGCGGCGCTGCCCGAACCGGTGCTGCTCGCCGCGGCGGCCTACCGGGCACCGGTGACCGCGGGCGAGACGCTGGTGTGCGCGGCCTTCGCCGAGGTGCTCGGCGTGGAGCAGGTCGGCGTCGACGACAACTTCTTCGAACGCGGCGGCAACTCGCTGCTGGCGACGAGTGTCGTTGCGGCCCTGCGGGACAAGCACGGCGTCGAGGTGCCGATGCAGGCGCTGTTCCTGGATCCGACACCCGCCGGTATCGCCGCGCGGATCGACGGGCCGGTCGGGGTGGACGCGGTCGAGGCGGCGCTGGATCCGCTGCTGCCGTTGCGCGCCGCGGGCACCCTGCCGCCGCTGTTCTGCGTGCACTCGGTCAGCGGGGTGGCCTGGAGCTACACCGGATTGCTTCCGCACCTGGAACCGCAGCGGCCGGTGTACGGTCTGCAACTGCCGCACCTGACCGAGGACGAGTGCGGGATCGAGTCCATCGAGCAACTGGCCCAGCGCTATATCCGCGAGATGAAGACCGTGCAGCCCGAAGGGCCCTATCTGCTGCTCGGGTGGTCGCTCGGCGGTCTGATCGCGTATCAGATCGCGCTGCGGCTCGAAGCGGAGGGCGAGCAGGTGCAGCTGCTGGCCATGCTCGACAGCCGCATTCTCGCCGACGAGCCGGAGATCGCGGATCCGAGCGCCGGGGAACTGCTGGCCGCTCTGCTGGGCGATGCCAGCTTGGCCGCGTCGAACGTGACGGCCGAGCGGGCGGCGGAACTGCTGCACGAGCATCAGGGCCCGATCGGCTCGCTCAGTGCCGCGCACGTGGAGCGGATGTACGCGGGCTATCTGGCGGGCACCAGCATGGGCTACCGCTTCCAGCCCGCGCCCTACGATGGTGATCTGCTGTATTTCACTGCCACGGAAGACAGTTCGACGATGTCCAACGGCAGCCGCGAGGTGCCGACCTGTGGCGCGGACCCCTGGCGGCACTTCGTCCGGGGTGAGATCTTCGAGCACTTCATCGCGTGCTCGCACGTCGATATGGGTACCCCGGAGGCGCTCGCCAAGATCGCGCCGCTGCTGCGCCGCCATCTGGAACAGAGCGGCGAGCAGTCCTCCACCGCGAACCGGCACTGGTCGGCCTCGCACGCAACCACCGGAACACGAAGGGACAGCAAATGAGTGACAGCAATCCGTTCGACGATGAGGACGCCCGCTTCTCGGTCCTGGTGAACGAGGAGGGCCAGCATTCGCTGTGGCCGGACTTCGCGCCGGTTCCGGACGGCTGGCAGTCGGTGCATCAGGGCAACCGCGACGAGTGCCTGGCGTACGTGGAGCAGAACTGGACCGATATGCGTCCGCTGAGCCTGATCGCGGCCATGGCCTCGGACGCGGAGAAGTCCACGGCGCATGCCAACTAGTCGTTATCCGGCCGCCGCGGCGATCACACTGATCGTCGCGGTGGCCGCCACCGGCGGATGCCGATTCGATCCCCGGGATTTCGCGACCGATTTCTCCCCTGTGGCAGTGCGGGATTCGGCGACCGCGCCCGAAACGGTGCTATCGCCGCAGTCCGCCGAACCCAGCGAACTGACCGGGCCGGGCTGCGGCAGGTTCACCGACGGCGCCACCTTGGACGGTCTGCTTCCCTCGGAGCTGAAGGGGGCGGGCGCGTCGATGAACCAGGGGGACGGTCCGCAGTTCACGCTCTTCGTGCCCGACGAGTCGGCGTTGACGAAGCTGGATCCCGGCACCGTCGATCGGCTCCGGACCGACGCCTCGGCGGCGCTGAAACTGCTTGCGTACCACATGCTTCCGGTCGCGATACCGCCGAAGATGCTCGACGGCCACTATCGCACCGTTGAGGGCGGTGAGGTGACCGTCTCGCGCTCGGACACCGGAATCGACATCAACGACGCGACGGTGGTGTGCGGGGGCTTCCATGCCTCGAACGCCACCGTCTACATGATCGACCGGGTGCTCGTGCCGCCGATGCGCCCGACGGCCTGAGCTCGCCGGGCGATGCCGATGGTGGTGACCGCGGCTCATCCGGCGGCGGTGAGGAACTCGACGATCGTCGAGTTCACTTCCTCCGGACGCTCCAGATAGCCGTAGTGGCCACAGTTTTCGATCTCCGCGTAGCGCGCGCCGGGAATGACGTCGGCGACCTCGCGCCCGGCGGCGGGGGTGGTCATGCGGTCGTCGCCGAAGCCCACGATCAGGCTGGGCACGCGGATGCGGGCGTAGGCGGGGAGCCGGTCCTGTGAGCGATCGATGCCGATCTGGGCGCGCACGCCGGGGGAGGGTTTCAGCGTCGCGGTGTACTCGAAGATGTCCAGCCACTCCTGGGCGCGCGCGGGATCCTCGAGGGTGTGCGGTGAGAGGTTCAACATCGCCTTGATCGCGGCGGCGTACTGCGGCGGCAGCTGGACGCCCTCGTCCTGCAGGGCCCGCTCACCCCGGTTGAGCATCGTCGAGAGCGGATGCGGCCTGCCGACCGCGCCGAGGGCGACGACCGTGCGCAGCAATTCCGGTCGCGCCAGCGCCAGTTCCAGCACGACCCGCGATCCCAGGGAGTGACCGACCACGTGCGCGGGCGCGCCGAGTCGCTGGATCAGTGCGGCGGTGTCGCCGACCATATCGCCGATCCGGATGCCGCCGGCGCTTTCGTCACTGGGCGCGATGCCGCGATTGTCCATGGTCGCCACCCGGAATCCGGCCTTGACCAGAGCCGGCACCTGATAGGTGCGCCAGACTCGCCCGGGACTTCCGGTTCCCATCACCATGACGACGAGCGGCCCGTCCCCGGTGACGTCGTAGTTGATTCGGATCCCGTTGAGGGTGTCGATGGGCATCGGCACAGCATCGCGGCTGCCTCCGAGATTTCGCAAATGCGGGCGGGAATTCGGGGACGGAGGAATCGGCCGGCATGCGAGGAATCGCGTGATCGTCACTTTCTCCGGAGTTCCAGGGCGTCCAGGATCAGGTCGAGGCCGTAGTCGAATTCGGTGCTGGGGTCGTAGTCCGGTCGCAGGGCGTGGTCGGTGATCAGCTCGCGCAGGTGCGGTAGGTCCGGCGGCAGGTGCGCGAGGATGTCGCCCGCGACCTGCTCGAGTTCGGCGGGGGAGGACGCGGGCAGGCTCGATTCCTGCAGCACGTAACCGCCGATGTAGCTGTCGATGAGCGAAACGGCGTGTGCGGCAATCGGTAACGAGAAACCGCCGGTGCGCAGCACACCCAGGACCGCATCGTGGTGACGCAGGGTGGCGGGGCCCGGATTGCGGCGCGAATCCATCAGGCCCAGGGCCCATCGGTGCCGAGACAGCACCGCCCGCGCGGAGAACGCGCGTTGTCGCAGGGCATCGCGCCACCGCAGGTCGGTACTCGGCAGATCGATCGCCGCGAACACCGCATCGACGACCCCGTCGAGAATCGCTTCCTTGTTCGGCACGTGGTGGTAGAGCGACATCGCCTCCACGCCGAGCTCCTGGGCCACCCGTCGCATCGAGATCGCCTCCACGCCACCGCGATCGCCCACTCGCACCGCGGCGTGCAGCACGCGTTCCCGGCTCAGCGGTTGCGACGGTCGTGGCACGGCGGCTCCCGGTTTCGAATCTCTTGACAGTCTTACGACCGTAAGCCTACCTTACGTGTGTAAGGCAATCTTACGGTCGTAAGGTGCGTGCCGGAATTTTCGATCATCGCGGTCGGGTTGCCCGGATCCCAGGACAGGAGACGCCGATGCCGATGCCACGCTGGTGGGGCCGAATCAACAAACGAGTGTTCAACCCGCGGGCGATCGCGGGCGGCACCTGGCCCGTCCTCACCCATACCGGTCGCACCTCGGGCGCGACCTACCGCACGCCCCTGGACGCCTACCCGGTCGAGGGCGGCTATCTGTTCGTCCTCGTCTACGGCTCGGGGGCGGACTGGGTCCGGAACATCCTCGCCTCGGGCGTGGCCGAGCTGCGCGTCGGCGGCGAGGACCTGCGTCTCGGGTCGCCGCGTCTGATCTCGGAAACCGAAGCGTTCCAAATTCTTTCGGACGATGCCGGATGGCCGCCGAAGATCATGCGCATCACCGAATTCCTGCGCATGGACCTGGTCCCGGCCTGAGAATCCCGGCCGCGTGCCCTGGCCGTCGGCGTACGACATTCCGCCGGGGTGCGGGAATCTGTGACACCCGCGAGGCGTCGGTCGGCGGGCGTGGGCGCGCTCCCCGGATCGTCCGGGGCCGATGGTCGAGTTCGCGAGGTGCACGTACGGTGGAACCCATGGCACTGACGTTGGAAGATCGACAGAAGTTCCTCGCCCAACCGCACATCGGTGCGCTCGCGGTGGCCTCGAGCCCCGGACGAGCGCCGCTCAATGTGCCGATCTGGTACCAGTACGCCCCCGGTGGCGAGCTCTGGCTCCTGACCGCCGCCGACTCCAGGAAACTCCGGCTGCTCGAATCCGCCGGCCGCTTCAGCATCATGGCCCAGGTGCTCACCCCCACCGTTCGCTATGTCACCGCCGAAGGCCCGATCACCCGCACCGAACCCATGACCGATGCCATGCACCGGGAGATGGTCTCCCGCTACTTGGAGCCGGACAAGGTGGACGCCTACCTGAAAGTCGCCGACACCTACGGTCCGCAAACCGCCGTCTACATGCGTCCCGAACAATGGCTCTCCGCCGACATGGGTGCACTCTGACCCGTTCCCGCTGAGGCGAATCGGCTGTGGGCGAGCAGGATTCGCCACGACCCGGCCGGCCGGCGCGCACCCGTCGACATTCGTGTCGACGGTGCGCGCCGGTGCCTGGCGACAGGCGTGTGCGCGCCCTGAACGGGTGAACCCGACGAGAAGCTCGCGCATCGCGCCTCGGCCGCTGAGCTACTTGGTGAGAGCCGATTCGAAGGCGGGCCAGGAATGGTGGAGGTCTTCCTGCCAATATCCCCAGGAGTGGGTTCCGGTGGGACGAAGATCGACGGTGGCGGGGATGTCCAGTTCGTGCAGGCGGGCCTGGAGGGCGCGGGTGCACTGGTTCATGATCGCCTCGAGCGGGGTCCCGAACAGGAGTTGCCAGGTCAGCTGGAGGGGGTCGTCGTGGGTGCCCTGAAGGGTGTCCAGGGGGCCCGGGGCGCCGGTGCCGCTGGAGATGTAGATGGTTGTGCCGCGTAGGCCCTCGGCGTTCAGATAGGGGTCGTGGGCGGGCCAGGCGGGATCCCCGGCTGGGCCCCACATGTTGAAGGCGTTGCCGCGCCAGCGCGCTACGACGGCGGCCACGAAGGCTTGGCCCTGGGGGTCGCTGGTGCGCACGCATCCGCTGTAGGAACCGACGGCGCGGTAGAGACCCGGTGCGGCCAAAGCCAATTGGAACGCTGAGGTCCCCGCCATGGAGATGCCGGCGATGGCGTTCGCGCCGGAGCCGTGCAGGGTGGTGTCGACGATCGGGGGCAGCTCCCGGGTGAGGAAGGTCGTCCAGCGGGGGCGCCCGAGTAGTGGGTCGTCGTGTTCCCAATCGGTGAAATAGGTTCCGGCGCCGCCGATCGGGATGACGACGTTGACCTGCTTGTCGCGGAAGAACTCCGCGACATCGGTCTCGTCGTACCAGCTGCCGTCGATACCGCCGTTCGCGCCGTTGAGCAGGTAGAGGGTGGGGGCGGGGGTATCGGGGTCGGCGGCGCGCAGCACCCGCGCGCGGATGACTGTGTTCATCGCGGCGGAGTACACGAACATGTCCGAGACCCGCTCGCGCACCGGCGCGAAGTGATCGAGACGAGACCCCGGTGCGTCCGGGGGCTGAGCGTGACCCGTGACCGAGGTCAGGATCTGCAGTGCGATCACGAGCCAGAACGCGATATGCCTCGACACGGTTGCGCGTCTGCGTGGTTCGCGCGGTGCGCTCATGGCAGCACCTCGTCGAGTGCGGGGAGGCTGCCCATGGGTGGCCTGTCGATGAGCGACACGGTGCTGACCGTGCGCTCCCAGATCGCCCCTTCCGGCCGGTATCTGGAGAGCCCCAGACCCGAATCGCGGATGCCGAGCCGATCGAGCATGGTGGCGATGAGCTGCCGGCTCATATCGGCCAGCTCGTGGGTGGGCCGGTTGCGATGGATCCGCGTGCCCAGATCGACCTGCGCGATGGCCTGGGCCCCGTGTCGCTGCCAGGTATCGAGCAGAATGCCGATCTCGACCCCGTAACCCGGTGCGAAGGGGATGGTGGACAGGAGTTTTCGGGTCGCCGCGTACTCGCCGCCGAGTGGTTGCAGCACCTCGCCGAGCTCCGGGGCCAGCGCCGTGAGCAGCGGCCGCGCCACCAATTGCGTCACCCGGCCGCCACCCTCGGGATCGCCGTGCAGGTCCGCGGCCAATGGCCGCCGGTAGTAACCCTTCACCAGTTCGATGCCGTCGTCGAAGAGCATCGGCGCCAGCAGGGCGGGGACGAACCGCGGATTGGGGGCCAGCAGATCCGAATCGATGTACACGACCAGATCGCCGGTGGTCACCGCGAGCGAGCGCCACAGCACCTCACCCTTGCCCGGCCGAGCCGGAATGCCCGGGAGTACCTCCTCGCAGCTGTATACCGCGGTGGCGCCCGCTGATTCGGCCACCCGCACGGTCTCGTCGGTGGAGCCCGAATCCACCACGACCAGCTCGTCGACGAGGCTGCCCACCAGGGGTCGAATCGAGGCCAGCACCCCGGCGACGGTGTCCTGCTCGTTCAGCGCCGGCAGCACCACCGACACGGTGCGGCCGTCCTTGCGTTCGATCAGTTCCCGCTGAGACCAGTCCCGGTGGAACCAGGTGACCCCGGGGGAGTGCATATTCCGATGGATCATGGGTGTATTCCTCTGTCCGGCACGAAGGTATCGGTGCGCCATCGCGGCCACACGGTGGTCCAGGGTGCGCGCGGCTGGTCACAACGCCAGATCACGACGTCCCGGGTGATGCCCGGGAATCCCAGCCGATCATCCAGGTGGGACACCGCCGTGACCGATGAAAAGGTCTGCCGCAGAGTGTTTTCCGCAGACTCGCCGCCGACGTAGAGCGCCGTGGTGGCGTTCTCGGGCGGAATCCCGAAGTAGGCGAACCCGCGATTCGGGCTGTACACCGCAGGCAGGTCGTTCCCGAATCGGTCGAGAGCCGCTGCCTGCCAGTAGTTCTCGGTGATGAGGACGGCGTGCTCGCGCGCATCGGCCGGAAGGTCGCGCGCGGCCCGGGTGACCGCCTCGCTCAGCGCCGCCCACCCGTTCACACCGAACAGACGTGACCGCTCGGAGATCGCCCGCTGACTCTCGGCGGGTTCTCGCAGATCCGACAGTGGCCGAGGCAGTAGGCATATCGCGGCGACGGTGACGACCACCGACACCGCGGCGGACCCGAAACCGGTCACCGTGAACCACTTCGATCGGTGGCGACTGCCGGCCCACACCGCGCCGGCGGCCACGAGCACGGGAAACACCCCCGCGAGGTAGTAGGGGCGGGAGGATGTGACGACGACGAAGGTCAGCTGTGTGAGCGTGGCAACGGCGGTGAACCGATAGGCCCGCAGCGCCGGGAAGCACAGCAGCGCACACAATCCCACACCGGCCAGCACCCCGCCGAGCACCCCGAGCAACAGCGCCAGCTGGAGCGGAAGCCCGGCGGCGCCGCCGGTCGCGGCCCGCTGTTCCTCCGCGATCACCGAGCCCATCGCCAGTTGCGGCCACCCGTGCCGAGCCTGCCAACCCAGCGCCGGAATCGCGCTGAACGCGACGATCGCCACCGTCGCCCCCGCCGCCGTGCGCCGAAAAACGGCCCGCGGCCCGCAGAGCAGCAGCCCGAACGCCAACCCCGCGACCAGCACCGGGAGCAGCAACTTCACCTGGAGATCGACCGCCGCCAGCACACCCACCGCGATGAACAGCCGATCATCGCGAATCCGGCACCACCGCACCACCATCCAGAGCATCGCCGCCGAGAGCGTGGAGTCCAGCGCGAACGTCGAGAGCGTCGCGGCCTGCGTGATCAGGAACGGCATGGTGGCTCCGGCGAGCGCCGCCGTCACCTGCGCGCGGCGGCCACCCCCGAACTCCCGGGCCAGCGCCGCGCAGATCCAGATCGATGCCACCGCGCACGCGATCGCTGGAAGCCGCAGCACCAGCAGCGAATCCGGTGCGAGCCAGGCAGCGCACCGGGCCAGCACGGGCACCAGCGGCCCCTGGTCGACATAGCCGACCGCGAGCCTGCGTCCCGCCGCGAGAAAATACAGTTCATCGCCGAAGTAGCCGTACCTCCCCGCTCGTGCGCCCAGTAGCGCCGCCACCGCCGCCGAGAGAACGGCAACGTCGCGAACAGCCCACGGGTGCAACAGATCCTGGTGCGGATCGCTCGTGCGCCGATGGACGTCCAGGGAGCCTCGCGTCATGATCGCGACCTCGGCAGTGCGAAGGTCAGCACGGCCAAACCCGCCGATATTCCCGACATGATCCACAGGACAGTGGTGATCGCGGCCGTATACGACTGCGCCGCGACCCGGTCGAAGAACACCATGCCCAGTACCGCCGCTCCGAGGCAACTGCCCACCTGCTGCACAGTCGGCACCAAGCCCGACGCCGACCCCGCCAGCCGATCCGCGACCCCCGCCAGCATGAGCGAGGGCAGCGGCGCGGCGAACCAGCCCATCCCGGCACCGGCCGCGAACACCGGCCAGGCCAGCACGCCGATTTCCAGTGCGGACCCCCGCGTGTGCACGGTCTCTGCGAGCGCCCCCAGCGCGACCGCGAACACCGTGACACCGAGCGTCAGTGCCCGAGGTCCCCACCGCGACACCAGCAGCGGCGAAGACAGCGCCCCGGCGATCGCGCCGACCGCGAACGGCAGCATGAGCAGCCCGGTATGGGAGGCCGACCAGCCCAGCCCCGTCTGCACGGTCACCGATACCGTGAACAGCAGTGCGGTGAACATGCCGAAGAACACCGCTGTCAGCACGGTGCCCACCGCGAAGGACCGATCGGCGAACACTTGCGGCCGCACCAGCGATTCGGCCCCGCTCGCCGCCCGCCGTCGCTGGTCCCGCACGAAGATCGCGAGCACCGGAACCGACAGCGCGAGGAGCGCGAACATGCCCGGTGGCCAACCCATTTCGCTACCGGAGGTCAACGGGTAGACCAGCAGGCCGAGCCCCACCGCGGACAGCAGCGCGCCCCGCACATCGAGGCGGTCCGCGATGCCCGCCGGCACGGGGCCGCCCGTGTGCGCCCGGGCATCACCCTCGACCGCCCGTATCCTTCTGCCGCCGCGAACCCCGACGTACCGGTACCCCAGCAGCACCGCCACCCCGCCCAGCGGCACATTGATCAGAAAGATGGTCCGCCACCCCATCCCGAGCGCATCCGCGTCCACCAGCGCGCCGCCCACGAGCGGTCCCGCCATTCCCGCGAGTCCGGCCACCGCGCCGTACACCCCGAACGCCACGGTTCGCCCGCGGTCGGTGAACGCCCCGGTGATGATCGCGATGACCTGCGCGGAGGCCGCCGCCGCCGCCACTCCCGCCACACCCCGCGCCGACACCAATTCGACTGCGCCCGTAGCCAGTCCGCACCACAACGAGGCTCCGGCGAAGCCGGTCATGGCGACCAGGAACACCGCCCGCCTGCCGAGCAGGTCCCCGACCCGTGCCGCGGTGAGCAGGGTGCAGGCGAACGCCAGCCCGTACCCGGTGACGATGAGCAATTGCGCCGAACCACCCGCGCGCAGATCACGCGCCACCGCGGGCACCGCGGTGTGCACGATGGTCAGATCCAGCATCTGCATGAATACCGCCACCAGGCACGCCGACAGCGCACCCCACGGGTTCGGCGTCGTGGCCGGACACTCGGGGCCCCCGGTGGCTCCCGAGATCCTGACCGTCATGACAGCGCCGGCACGCGGACCGCGTGATCCCCGTCGGTGACCACGGCCGTCACGACCTCGATCAGCGTCCGGACATAGCGATCCACGGCCGCGCGCGCCTGCGGCGTATCGGGGAACAGCAGGGTGAGCGTGCTGACCTCGGGCAGGCGATTGACCCACATGTAGACCTCGCCCGAACTCGCCCGGCTGCCGTAGAGGCCACCGTTGATGGCGTCGAACATGTCCGCACCGGCCATCTTTCGCACATCGACGTAGGACAGCATGGGGGCCGCCCAGCCCGGCCGGGTTCGAATGCCCAGCTCGGGCGTCACCAGTTCCAATACCCGGTGCAGCGAGATGTCCGTCAGATCCTTGGCCCGCTCGGCCGCCTCCTGCGCCACCGTCACCAGCGAGGTGAAGCTGTCCTCGGGATGTACCGAGATCGCCACCGGGATCAGATTGGTGTACC
Source organism: Nocardia jejuensis NBRC 103114 (assembly GCF_001613145.1). Taxonomy (GTDB): domain Bacteria; phylum Actinomycetota; class Actinomycetes; order Mycobacteriales; family Mycobacteriaceae; genus Nocardia; species Nocardia jejuensis. The sequence continues at coordinate 20,513 of NZ_BDBU01000013.1, read as the reverse complement.
AGCCCACCGACCCCGACTCGCCGGGCAGGAAACGGGTGTTGGCCGGGGTGAGACCGAAATAGTCCTGATTGCCGGTCAATTCGAATTCGACCGCGGCCAGCGCCGCGAACAGACCGCCGAGGAAACGTCCGCCGTGCTCCGCGCACACCTGCTCGAAGCGCAGGGCGTCGGTTTCGGTGAACAGGGGCAGGGTGACCTGCGCACCCTGGGTGTATCCGAGTCCCGTCCCGAGTTCGAGCGGGAACTTCGGCAGGTCACCGTCGTTGCGCCGCAACAGGTCCACCCAGCGGCGGATCGGGGGCGACTCGAGGGTGAGCTGCTCGTTGAGCGTCCGCTCGCGCGCGCAGTAGCCGATATGCCCGTCCACCGGCGGTAAAGGCGTTGCCCCACCGGACAACTCGTTGCCGTACAGCAGCAGCAGATCCATGCAGGACAACGCCTGCGCCACACCGTCGGTGTGCAGATGGTCCACGACCGCGTACATGGTGAACGACTCCTCGCGCTCGATGACGCCGAAGGAGAAGCAGTCCCATTCGAACGGTCCCGGCGTCTCGGCCTCCACCCGCTCGCGCAGTGCCTCGACATCGGTGAACTGCCCGTATTCGGTGGCGGCGAAGTCGATATCGGCGGGATCGGCGACATGGCGCACGATGCGCCCGTCGGCCTCGCGGGCGAACCAGCTGGAGAAGGTGTCGTGCCGGCGCAGGAACGCGTTGATCGCCGCGGTGAGAGCCGGGTGGTCCGGCGCCGCGGCGATATCGAAGGAGATCAGGCACAGTCGTGAAACCCGCAGTCCCGCAGCGCTGTTACGGCCGACCGTGCGCAGGTACGCCTCCTGTTGGTAGGACGGCCCGACCTCGTGTGCCGAAGCCCGCCCCACCGCGACCCGCGACTGTGGCGACGCGGTCCAGGTGGTGAGCCGGCCCGGCTCGGGATGCCAGTCGTCGAAGAGGCCGAATGCGACCATGAATTCCCTCGATCCGTGCAGCTGATGACTCTGTCCCGTCACCGCGGCCCAATTGCCCGCAGGTAACAGGCTTTCGAGTGAACGGCACCCGCGAACCCTCCGGCCAGAGCCGGAGCGGAATTCTGTGACGAATCCCAAACCTGTGAGTGATCCTCCCGAGGACCTCCCAAAGTGCGGCGATACCCGTTGTCCGGGGTGATCGGTGGGCCTAGCGTCACCAGCCGAACGGCCGTACCCGGCCCAATCGGAGGCTTCTCGGATGAAATCAGCTGGTCTGCTCCTGGCGCTCGTCTCGGTCGTCGTGGCGCCCTGGCTGTGGGCGGCTCCGGCGGCGCGCGCCGAGCCGATCACCCCGGGTGCCGTCCTGGACGCGGCGCGCCCGGCCGCCGACGGATCTCACCTGGTCGCCGCGTCCGAAGCTCCCGGCGGCCTGCTGGACCTGCGGGTGTACTCGAGTGCCATGGACGCCGAGCTCACCGTGAAAGTGCTTCGCGCCCAAGACGGTTCGGTGCCGTCCCCGGTCGTCTACCTGCTCAACGGAGCGAACGGCGGCCTGGACGGCAGCAGTTGGCCGGACCGGACCGATATCGTGGACTTCTTCCGCGACAAGCAGGTCACCGTGGTCACGCCGCTGGGTGGCAACGGCAGCTATTTCACCGATTGGCGGGCCGATGATCCGGTGCTGGGACGACAGCGCTGGAGCACCTTCCTCACCAGGGAACTGCCGCCGATCATCGATTCGGGTCTGAACGGCAACGGCGCCAACGCGATAGCGGGCATCTCCATGTCGGGCACCTCGGTCTTCCAGCTCGCCATCGGCGCTCCGGGGCTGTACCGCGCCATCGGTTCCTACAGCGGGTGCGCTCGCACCAGCGACCCGTTCGGCCGGTTCTTCGTCGATGCGGTGGTGGTGCGGTGGCGCGGTAATCCCACCAATATGTGGGGCCTGCCCGATGATCCGGCCTGGCTCGCCAACGATCCCTATCTGCACGCGGATCAGTTGCGCGGCACCGCCGTCTACGTCTCGACCGGCACCGGTGTTCCGGGACCGCTCGACACCCTCGACGGCCCGGGAATCCGCGACAATCCGGTCACTCTCATCGGCCAGCTCACCAGTGGCGTTGTCCTGGAAGCGATCACCGACAGGTGTGCCCGTGCGCTCGCCGAGCGGATGCGGGATCTGGGCATCCCCGCGACATTCAATCTGCGCCCCAGCGGAACGCATTCCTGGGGCTACTGGCAGCAGGACCTGCATGATTCCTGGCCGATGTTCCAGCGGGCCCTGGAGAGCTAGCCGGGTGGTCCGACGACGCCGCGCGAGCGGAAGGAGTGTGCGATGACATTCGACAACGGCGAGCGCCCTGGCCTGAGCGTATCGGGTAAGCCGATGTCCGCCGCGCTCGAGGACATCCTGGCGCTCTCGCAGCACATGGTCGGGCATTTCGTGGAGCACGTCGCGCCCTGCGGCACCCTGCCCAGCGACGCGATCCACGGCGACGTCACGGCGATCACCCGGATCTGCCTGGAACTGGCGATCGGCATGCTCGACGGCGAAGACCTACCCGCCGAGACCGAAAGGCTGCGGGATGCCGCGGCCCAGTGGGCGCGCGAGGGCGTGCCGATCGACACGATTCATCACGCGGTCCACGAGGGCTTCAGGATCGGCGTCGACGTGGTGGTGACGAACGCGGCGTCGCGACAATTGCGCACCGACGCCACCGGACCGGTGCTCACGGCGGGCGACTACGAAAACCTGCTCTACGGATTGCGATTGGTGGTCCGGATGCTCGACCGGATGACCACGGAGATCTCCCTCGCCTACGTCCGGGAGCTGCGATCGGTGGTGAGTGAACATCACACCGCCGTGCACACGCTCACCTCGGCGCTGCTCGGCGGCCACTCCACCTCCACCATGGCCCGCGAATGCGGTATCGAGATCGCGCCGTCGTATCACGTTCTGGCCGTGTCGATCCCGCCGCATCCGCAGGAATTCGACATCCGGGTCGACGGCAAGGTGGTCGCGCGCCGCAAGTTGCGCCGGGTGCAGGCCGAACTCGCCACCCGCTGCGGGGCCTCGGCGTTGTCGTTGCTGAGCGTGGACGGCGGCACGATCCTGATTCCGTCGGGCGCGTCGTCCCCCGCGGATCTGGACGAATTGATCGCGGGGTTGTCCGAGGCCGCCGAGGTCTCGGTGATGGCCACTGTCGTGACCGCCGTGCCGCGAGAAGTGCCCGGGGCCGTCGAACAGGCCCGTGAACTGCTGGACATGGTCCAGCGCCTGCAGTGCGAGCGCGGGCTGTACGGTTTCGACGAGCTCGCACTCGAATTCCAGCTCACCCGGCCGGGTCCGGGCCGCGAATACCTCGGATCGCTGCTCGATCCACTCGACGCGTACCCCGAACTCGTGGACACGTTGCGGCGGCACATCTCCAACAATCTCAACCGCCGCCGCACCGCGCGGCTGCTGCACGTGCACACCAACACGATCGACTACCGGCTCAAGCGGATCGGTCACCTCACCGGATTCGATCCGACCCAGCTGACCGGGCTCTGGTACCTGCGCTCTGCCCTGGTCGCCCGCAGCTACCGCACCTGAGCGTGGGATCCACCGGCCCGCGCGCCCTTCAGCAGGCCAGCCGACCGGATCGCGACAGGGCGCGCGCGCTCACCGCGCGCACCGCCGCCGAGATCGCGACCAGCGGCGGCACCCACCGAGCCTCGTCGGGAGCGATACCCCAGTCGACGGATCCGCCGGCGAGTGGGAGCGGGAAGCTCGCACCACCGGTGTGCACGATCGCACCGGCCTCGCGCAGCATCTCGATCGCCCGCGCGGCCTTGCCCGCACCCACGACCAGGTGGATCTCACGCCGCTGCGCACCCCGAATCTCGATCACGGGTCCGGACAGGTTGTTGGCCCGCAGATATCGACGGACTCCGGCGGCCAGCGGGCCGGTGAGTTCGACGGCCGCGATCCGCTCGTCGGTGATCAGCCGGAGTCCATCGAACGCTTCGGTCACCGTCCACCCATGGCGGCCGTAGTCCTGCACCGTGTGCGGCGTCGCCGGAGAAACCGTTCTCGGAAGCGTTGCGGGCACTGTCTTCTCCCATTCACCAGGTCGATCGAGTTCACGCGGCGGGCGCGCATTCACCACCCTCACACCCGCACCTGTGCATCAGATCCGTTGCGACTGTGAGGTTCCTGAAGGGCACCTGTGATCGCGCACCGCCCACGAAATTCTGCGCCGGATCCGGTGTCGATACATCGGCCGCTGGTAGCCGCCCGTATACCTCTGAGGTCGGACCCGGGTATGACGGACGCTGGGCCGGTTCGGGGTTTCGCTCACGTCGTGAGCGCGTGCGCGCGGCCGCGCACGCGCGGGACCAGCGACGGCGCATCGCGAGTGGGGCGGTACGGGCCTAAGGGAAAACCCTCAGCCGAAGTAATGACTTCGTCGCCCCCCGCTCACGTCGTCAGTGCGTGCGCACGCGCGGGGATGTCGGCCGTCCGCGCGTTGCCAGGACCGCGGTGGCGATGCCCAGTGCGGTCAGCACGGCGATGCCGAGGGTCATGATGCGGGCCGAGTCGACCAGCGAGGCGTCGCCCAGCCGGATGAGAGTGCCCGCGATAGCCGAGGTCACCGCATAGGAGATCAGCTGGGTGGTGTTCAGCGCGGCGGCTGCCTTCGCGCCCTCGGCGGGATCGGTGGTGCTGCTCATCGCGGCCACACTCAGATGCGGGAAGGCCAGACCGATGCCGGCGCCCGCGACGAACAGCACCAGTGCCCAGACGATCACGAGCGGCCCGGGAGCCCCATCCGACTGCAGGAGCGCGTAGGCCACGAGCCCGCCGGTCAGCAGCAGGGGTGCGATCCGGATCGCACGATGCGCGCCGCGCGGGGACAGCCCGACACTGACGAGCTGGGCCAGCACCCACCCGACCGAGAGCGCCGCGCCCAGCAGCCCCGCGACCAGTGGCGTCAGTCCGCCCAGATCCTGACCGAACAGCGGCACGAAGTTCTCCGTCATCACCCCCGCGCACAGTGCCGCGACGGTGAGATAGATCCACTTGAGGGGATTGCCCCGGGTGTAGGTGAGCCGGGGGAGCACCCGCACCGAGCCCCTGATCTCCGCGACCACGAACGCCGCGAGCAGCAGGACGCCGATGGCCAAGGCGATGATGGTCGAGAGTCCTTGCGGGACGGTCGAACTCAGGCTGAACGCGCTCGCCGCCAGCGTCAGCAGCACCAGCGACAGCACCGGGACGGGCGAGCGGTCGGCCGTGCCCCCGGACTCGCGAGGCAGTGCCCGCCGGGTCAGCGCGGCCAGGATCAACGCCACTGCCAGCAGCAGGGCGTAGGCCCAGCGCCAGCGGCCCAGCTCGGCGAACACGCCGCCCAGCGCCGGACCGATCAGCGTGCCCACGCCCCACATGGCCGAGACCAGGCCGGCGGCGCGGCCCCAGAGGTGTTGCGGCAGTGCGGTTCTGATCACCGCATAGCCGAGTCCGGCGAGCAGGCCGCCGCCGAGACCCTGCACGACCCGGCCCGCGATGAGCAGTTCCATACTCGGGCTCGCGGCGTTGATCGCGGCGCCGGTGGCGAAGACCAGGAAGCCGGTGCCGTAGGCTCTGGCCGCGCCCCAACTGCCGAGCACTCGGCTGACCAGCATGGACGCGATCACCGCGGCCATCAGGAAGGCGGTCGCCACCCAGGCGTAGTACTTCTCGCCGCCGATTTCGCCGACGATCGAGGGCATCAGGGCGGCGGTGAAGTACAGATTCATGGCGTACAGCGCCACGCCGCCGGCCAGGATCGACACCGAGGCCAGGTAGCGTCCCGAGAACAGTTCGGACCATCCGCCGCTGGGCTCGCCGCCGTGGGTATCGGGCGTATCTTCCGTCGTCGCGGTGTCATTCGATGAAGTAGCGCTCACAGTTCGCTAGGCTAGAACTTCAAGTGAACTTGAAGTCAAGAGAGCGGTCATGAGTCAGACACCCACAGATCTGCTGACCATCGGGGAACTCGCGGAGCGCGCGGGCGTCGCGACCTCGGCCGTGCGCTTCTACGAGGAGCAGGGCCTGATCTCGTCGGTGCGCACCTCGGGGAATCAGCGGCGCTACCCGCGTCATGTCCTGCGCCGGCTGTCGCTGGTGCTGTTCGCCAAACGCCTGGGCATACCGCTGATCGAAGTGGCGGAGGTGTTCGCGAGCCTGCCGGAGGACCGGATGCCCGGCAAACGCGACTGGGATCGGATCTCCCGGCGCTGGAGCGATCACCTCGAGGCGCGGCGCAGGGAGATCGAGCAGCTGCAGCACGAACTCACCGACTGCATCGGATGCGGATGCCTGTCGCTGCGCCGCTGCTACGTCCTGAATCCGGCCGACAGCCTCGGCGCGCGGGGTGCGGGCCCGCAGCGACTCCTGCACCCCGAGGGTGACGAGTAGCGAGCGTCGCCCCCGCGGTGGGGCGACGCTCACTGTGGGTCAGCGGCTTTGGCGTCGCAGTGTGGCCGCGCCACCGAAAAGCGTTGCCACGGCGAACAATCCGAGGACGAGCAGATCCAGCCACAACCGGGTGGTCGGCAGCGGAAACGTGCCGACCTCGGCCATGGCATCGGCGGCGTAGCGCAACGGCATCGCATCGCTCGCGATCTGCAGGACGGTGGACATCTCCTCGCGTGGCCAGATCAACCCGCACAGCAGGATCTGCGGGAACACGATCGCGGGCATGAACTGCAGCGCCTGGAATTCCGTGCGGGCGAAAGCACTGGTCAGAAGTCCGGTGCAACACCCGAGAATCGCCGTGGAGACCGCGATCAGCAGGACCGTGGCGATATTGCCCTGCGTGCGCAGACCGAGCAGGCCGTAGGCGACGGCGCACGCGACACAGGCCTGTACGGCCGCCAGCGCCGCGAAGGCGATGGCATAGCCGAAGAGCAGATCGAGTTTGTGCAGGGGAGTGCTCAGCAGGCGTTCGAGCGTGCCGCTGACCCGTTCGCGCAGCATGGCGACGCTGGTGATCAGGAACATCGAGGTGAAGGGGAAGATGCCCAGCAGCATCAGGCCGATCTGATCGAAGATGTCGAGGCGATCGACGAAGATGAACCGCAGCAGTGCCAGCAGCAGACTGGGGACGGTGATGACCAGCGCAATGGTGCGCCGATCGTGCCGGACCTGGGTGAGCACGCGCGCGGTGGTGGCGAAGGTCAGTGAAACAGACATCAGGCGAGCACCTTTCGGTCGTCGTCGGTGTCGGTCCGCTGCAGGATGAGTCGCAGGAACGCCTCCTCGAGATCCTGTGCGCCGGTGGCGGCACGCAGATCGGCGGGGGTCTCGTCGGCGAGCAGCCGCCCGTCACGCAGCAGGAGCAGGCGTTCGCAGCGGTCGGCCTCGTCCATGACATGGCTCGACACCAGCAGCGTGACGCCCGTCGCGGCGAGCGCGTGGAATTGGGCCCAGATATCGCGGCGCAGTACCGGATCGAGTCCGACGGTCGGCTCGTCCAGGATCAGCACATCGGGATGCGCGAGCAGTGCGCAGGCCAGCGACACCCGGGCGCGTTGCCCGCCGGACAGGTCATCGACCATCCGGTCGGCGATATCGGCCAGTCCGACATCGCGAATCGCCTGGTCGGCGGCCGTCGCGCCGGTGCCCTGGATCTTGGCGAAGTAGCGTGCGTTCTGGCGGATCGTCAGATCGCCGTAGACCGAAGGCTGCTGTGTCACATAGCCGACGCGTCTGCGCAGCTCGGCGGTCCCGGCGGGCAGGCCCAGCACGGTGACGCTGCCGGAGCGGATGCGCTGCACGCCGACGATGGCCCGCAGCAGGGTCGTCTTGCCCGAGCCGCTGGGGCCCAGCAGCCCGGTGACGCTGCCGGGCGCCAGCGCGAAGCCGATCTCGCGCAGGATCTCCTGCTTACCGCGGCTGACGCTCAGGTTCAGCACATCGATCGCGCTGTCTGTCATGTCGGGATCCTTCACGATGGGTTGCCCGGTTCGGGGGTCGAATGCGGCCGTGAGACCGCGACGGTGAGCTGAGCGTCGGGATGCTTCGGGAAGCTCAGTGTGCTCTGGAGCGGGAGATGCGCCCCGCGCACGCGCACCCAGACGGTGAGCCTCGCGTCCTCGCGGACGCCGGGCAGCACCGCGGTGAGCGAGTCGGCGGGTACCACGGCCTCGATCTTGAACGCGTCGATGCCGGTGAACTGTTCGCGCCCAACGGTTTCCGGATCGCGGAGCGAGCGCAACAGGGTGGCCAGCCCGCCGTCGCGCCCGATCATGGCGCTCGGACTGGGGAATCCGGACGGCATCGGGATCAGCGTGCCGTTCTCGGATCTGCTGAACAGCGTGCCCTGCCGGGCGAGGAACGGAGTCTCCGATCCGGTCGGCAGCGTCGCGGTGCCGCTCGCGCTCCCGCCGTCGCGCGCGAACACGTCGGCGTCGAGACCGCGCAGCGGGAAACCGGGCACCGCGCCCTGCGCTCGCAGGGCCACATGCGCGGAACCCATCGCGCCGGCGGAGATCGCGGCATCGCGCATCATCAGCGCGGCATCGGGCAGTCCGCCCGATCCGTCGGCGCAGCCGGTGAGCACACCGGCCACGGTGAGCGCGACCAGAGCGCTCGCAGTTCTACAGCGCACCGAAGACCTCCTATGGGTAGGGACGCTATCCATAGGCTAGGCCACATTTCGCTCGAAGGGTAGGCTTGCTACCCATGAGCGCAGAAGTGCTGAAGGGACACCTGGACGGCATGATTCTGGCCGTGCTCGCCGACGGCCCGTGCCACGGCTACGGCGTCATGGAGGCGTTGCGCACTCGCACCGGTGGTCGATTCGACCTGCCCAAGGGCACCATCTATCCGGCGCTGCATCGTCTGGAGCAGGCGGGTCTCATCGATGGCGCGTGGTCGAGCGGGGGCGGCAGGCAGCGGCGCACCTATACTCTGAGCTCGGCCGGGCATCGGCGGCTCGGGGTGGAGCGCGCGTCCTGGCGGGATTTCGTCGCGGCGGTCGGGGCGCTCATGGAGGGGAACGCCGGAATGGGGGAAGAGCCATGTCCCGCAGTGTGATCGACGACTATCTCGATGACCTGAACACTCGCCTGACGGGCACCTGGTCCGAACGCCGGGCCATCCTCGCCGAGATCGGCGACGGATTGCAGGACGCGGTGGATCATCATCGCGCGCAAGGCCTTTCCCTGTCGCAGTCCAGAATCGCCGCCGTCGAGGAGTTCGGCGGCGCTCGGGTGATCGCCGCGGAGTTCGCGCCGGTGCTCTCGTCCAAGCGGATCCACCGCTACGCCTGCGCCTTCACCACGATGGGTCCGGTCATCGGCGTGCTGTGGGGTGGAGCGGCGCTGCTGGGATCCTTCTGTGCGGTACCGAGGTGGTTGACGATCGCGGGGCTCGTGCTCATGGCGGTCGCGGTGGTCATCGGAGTGCCCTTCACCGCCACGGCGATCGCCTCCACCGGCCGGCTCGTGCGGCTGGTCCGGATCCCGACTCGCTTGGCGGCCAAGGCATTGCTGGTCACCGCAACGGTATCGGTGTTCATCGACGCGACATTGCTGCTCACCCTGGTGGTCCTGCTCATGCTGGATTCGCGTGATCTGGTCGTGCTGCCGGTGGCCCTGGGCGCGCTGGCCAGCATCGCGCGCATCGCCGTCGCGGTATCGAGCGTGCCGCGCCTCGCTCCCGCACGCACTCCGGTGCCGACCTCGTAAGAGGTCGTGGCTGGGCGGATCTCAGCGCGCCGGTCGCCGACGGAGGTGCCTGAATGCCCGTCGTGTCCGGTTCGCTGTGTCCGATCTGCCAGGATGAGGGAGATGAGCACCTCCCCGCCCGTTCGACGCCCGCCGGGCCCTGACCGGTCCGCGCCGTCGTTGCGCAAGCAGTTCGTCGTTCTCGCACTGGGAACCGCGTGCGCGGGTGTGATGGCGATATCGGGTGCGCGGATCGCGCGGCCGATCTGGCTGCTGGGGCTCATTCCGCCGCTGCCGCTGCTGTTCCTGGGCCTGCTGGGGACGACCGCGTGGCGGATGCATACGGCGATCGGCGGGCGGGTGCGCACGGCGGTCGGGCCGGTCGAGTATCTCGCCTGCACCACCCTCGCCGCGGGCGTGCTGCTGATCGGAGCCGGTGGGGTGTCGAACGTGGTTGGCCGCGTACTGCTCTCGCTCACCGCGCTCATGGTGATCACGCTGGTGATCTCCACGGTGGCGCGTGCTCGCCGCCGCAGCGAGGCCGCCGCGCTGCGCGCCCGGAGTGTCCGGGTCAGCGGAACTGTCACCGACGACGGGCTGGACCGGTTCCCGCGCACACCCTCGCCCAAGCTCGCGACGGTGACGGTCCGATTCACCGACGACCGGGGCGTGGCCCGCTGGGTCTCACCCACGACACCGCAGTACCCGGCGCGACCTTTCCGGGTCGGTGACCAGGTTCCCGTATGGTTCGACCCGGACGATCCCGGCGACGTTTCCCGCATCGTCGTCGAGTTCGGGCACGCTCGATAGTTGCTCGGCCGGAACGCAATTCACACCCTAGGGAGAATTCGATATGTCCAGCTCGCGTCACCGAATCAGTCGCGCCGCGCTCGCGGCGGCCGCGGCCGTATCCATCGCCGTGGTCCCCGTCGTCTCCGCCACCGCGAACGCCGCCCCGGCCAGACCCACCGTCGTGCTCGTGCACGGCGCGTTCGCCGATCCCTCCAGCTGGAACGCCGTCGCACAGCAGCTGCGGGACGCGGGCTACACCGTGGTGGCTCCGGCGAATCCGCTGCGCGGACTCGCCTCGGACGCCGATGCCATCGCCGATGTGCTGAACGGAATCGACGGCCCGATCGTGCTGGCCGGGCACTCGTACGGCGGCGCGGTCATCTCGCAGGCCGCGGCGGGAAACCCGAAGGTCAAGGCGCTGGTGTACATCGCGGCGTTCATGCCCGACGCGGGGGAGAACCTCGGTTTGCTCACCGCGCGCTTCCCCACTCTGCTGCCGATCGCGCTGCGCCCGGCCCTGGCCGAGGGCGGCATCGACCTGACCATCGACAAGGGACTGTTCCGTCAGTTCTTCGCCGCCGATCTCCCGGTCGAGCGGACCACGCAGATGGCCGAGGATCAGCATCCGGTCAGCGCCACCGCGTTCGTGTCCACGCCGACCGCCGCGGCGTGGCGGACCATTCCGTCCTGGGCCATGGTCGCCACCGAGGATCAGACCCTCGGCCCTGCGCTCGAGCGCTTCGAAGCACAGCGCGCCGGATCGCACACCGTCGAGGTCGCCGGATCGCACGTCGTGATGATCTCGCATCCGGCCGAGGTCACCGACCTCATCGAAGGCGCGGCGGACGCCACCGACTGACCAGCGGGCGAGCCGCTCGGATCATGATCAACGCCGCTCACCGGCCGGGGTCACCCGGCCGGTCCGGCGAGGAACGGGCAACTCCCGCAACGCCGTTCGCAGGCCACGCCGGATACCGGTGACCGGGCCGGTGCTCGGCGCCGGTGCGAAGCGGCACTCGGACGCGGTCTCGGGCGCATCGTCGCTGGTGGCGCTCAGGAACCGGTCCGGAAGCGCGAGTTTGTGGATGGTGCGCAGGGCCAGCAGATACTGACCGGCGAGCGGACCGGTGGTGTAGGGCAGATCGTATTTCTCGCACAGCGCGCGCACGCGGACCGCGATCTCCGCGTAGCGGTTGCTCGGCAGGTCCGGGAACAGATGATGCTCGATCTGGTGGCACAGATTGCCGCTGAGGAAGGCCAGCACGGGTCCGGCCTCGAAGTTCGCGGAGCCGAGCAGCTGGCGCAGATACCATTCGGACCCGGTCTCGTGCTCGAGCACCGCGGGGGTGAATTTCTCTGCGCCGTCGGGGAAATGACCGCAGAAGATCACCGCGTGCGCCCAGAGATTGCGCAGCGCGTTGGCGGCGGCGTTCGCGGTCAGGGTGCGCAGCCAGCGCCGCCCGCTCAGCGCGGGAAACAGCAGGTAGTCCTTGCCGGTCTGGCGCGCGATCTTGGCGATCAGCGCGCGCTTCTCGGCCTTCCTGCCGGCCTCGTCCGAGTGCCGGTCCCGTTCGGCGTAGAAGCCGTGCAGGGCGATGCCCCATTCGAAAGTCGTTGCCAGCAGCAGATGTTGGAGCGGCTGCAGCAGGAATCGGGGCCGCCACTGTTCATCGCGGGTCACCCGCAGCACACCGAAGCCGATATCGTCGTCCATGCCGACGACGTTGGTGAACATGTGGTGGCGGAAGTTGTGCGAATAGCGCCACTGCCGCGACACACCCGCCATATCCCACTCCCAGCTGCGCGAGTGCACCTCCGGGTCGTTCATCCAATCCCATTGGCCGTGACCGACATTGTGGCCGATCTCCATGTTCTCGATGCTCTTGGCCAGGGCCAGACCCGCCACACCCGTGAGCCAGCCCGCGCGATGACCGCTGGCGGCGATCACCAGGCGCGCCACGGCGTCGAGGGTCCGCTGTGCGGCGATGGTGCGATGGATGTAGTTCGCATCGCTGCGGCCACGCGAGGTTTCGATATCGCGGCGAATCAGATCGAGTTCGTGGCCGAGGTTGTCGATGTCCTGCGCGCTGAGATGCGCGTACCGCTCGAGATCGGTGATTGCCATGGCCAACTTCCGGGTGCGATCACCCGATGCGGGTGGCAGTGCGGCGGAGGCCGGTCGGCCGCCGCTCCACCAGTAGAGGCGGTATGCCCCCTGCCGTCAACACGACGGTTCCGGACGCGGTTTGGCGTCCGTGTCACCGGGTATCGCCGCGATACGTTCAGATCGGCATATCGGGCGAATCACCCGGTGGCCGATGCGTTTTGGCAGTGGAGAGGGACCCGTGAGCTCGACGACGCCCGGAAATCACCGAACCGCGGTAGGCGACTCGTCGTCGACCGCGGAGCGCATCGCGCAGCACGACATCTTCGAACGATTCGCCCGCGCCGGATTCGTCATGACCGGCATCGTGCATCTGTTCATCGCCTACATCGCCGCGCGCCTGGCCTTCGGCGGATCCGGCGGCTCGGCCGATCAATCCGGCGCGATGGCCGAACTGGCGGCCAAGCCCGGCGGAACCTTCGCCCTGTGGCTCGGCGCAGTCGCCTTCGTGCTGTTGGCGCTGTGGCGCTTCGCCGAGGCCGCCCTGGGCAAGGCCTCGGAACCGGAGGCCGACAGCAAGAAATCCGAAGCGCTGCATCGAGCCAAGGCGTTCTGCCTGGGCGTCATATACGTCTCGTTCGCGTTGTCCGCCTACGGATTCGCCCGCGGGCACGGCAAGTCCAGCAGCGGTGAGAGCATCGGCCTCACCGCGCGCCTGATGGAATCCACGCTCGGCAAGATCGCTCTGGTCATCGGCGGGCTCGTCATCATCGGGGTCGGCGGCTATCACATCTATAAGGGCGTGAGCCGAAAGTTCCTGCACGATCTGGAGAATTCGCCCGGTGCGTTCGTCCGCCGTCTGGGTTTGGTCGGGTACACGGCCAAGGGCGCTGCCGTCGCGGCCGTGGGTCTGCTGGTCATTCTGGCCACGGTGCAATCGAATCCGAATCGGGCCGCGGGTCTGGACGGTGCGTTGAAGACTCTCGGCGCGCAGCCGTTCGGTATCGCGCTGCTGCTCATCGCCGCCCTGGGCATCGCCACCTACGGTCTCTACAGCTTCGTGATGGCCCGTCACGCCAAGATGTAGGTCGCCGAGATGTAGGTCGCGCAGGCTCGTCGAGCGGGTGCGCCGGGGTTATCGTCGGAGCATGACCAGCGGGTCATTGCGGCCGCCGATATCGCCGCGATCGCGGCCCAGAGCGCGGCCGCGGCTCTGCCCGAGGCGGGTCTGCCCGCGACGTCGGCGGCGCAGGTGCGGGTCGCGATCACGGTGGAGGTCGTGCGGTTGCTCGAATCCGCCTGAAGCAGACGGGTTTTCTCGCCGGATCTCCCACGTCACCGGATGTCACTGCGTCACAAGGGAATCGACTTCCTCGGCGAATAGCAGAGCCGGGTCGAAACCCATGCCACTGAAATGGCCGGCGAGCTCGAGGGAGAGCACGCCGTGCACTCGGGTCCAGAACGACACCGCGCGGTGGAGGGTGGCGGCCGGGACCGAATGGCCTGCGGCCCAGCGGCGATAGTGGTCGAGATGAGTGTCGAACGGTGTCGGCTCGGCGGTGGTGGGTGGGGCGGCGGTGGGTAGGGCGGCGAATGCCTCGATCAGCATCGACATGATCTCGGAGGAGATCGCGGTGGTGTCGTCCGGGGCGTGATAGCCGGGGACCGGTGTGCCGTAGATGAGGAAGTACCGCTGCGGGTCCGTCAGCGCCCACTCTCGCAGCGCGCGAGCCAGTTCGGTGATGTCCGCTCCCGAATCCCGTGCCTGGCCGAGGGTGTCGGCGAGGCTGCGGTAGGCGTCGCGGATGAGTGCGGTGATCAGTTCGTCGCGCCCGGCGAAGTAGCGGTACAGGGCGGGGCCGCTCATGCCGACCTGTTTGGCGATCGCGTTGAGCGAGAGCGCGGACGCGCCCGCCGTAGCGATCTGTTCGCGGGCGCACTGTTTGATCTCCGCCTGCATCTGCGTGCGATAGCGCTCGCGGGGTGTCTTCGCGCTGGTCTCTTCCATCAACGGCTCCTTCCCGGGTGTGCGGCCACTGATTTGGTTAGAGGTTATCACTTTCGCTCTTGCCTCTCACGACAGAGCGTTATAGGTTCTAACTAAATCAAGAGGGACTAACCAATTGGAGAGCATCATGAACGGCACTCATCGCGATCGAAAGGCTGATCGCCAGGTCGAAGCCGGAATCGTTCGCCGCTCCGGGCGTGCGGCGCTGGTCGGCGCGGCACTGACCGCGACCATCCTGGGCATCACCGCCGCACCCGCCGCCGCGGACGGACCGGTGTCCGATCCGGCGCCGCTGACCTGCGCAGGGCAGGGCATCGACCCCGTCGCGCCCATCCACTACCGCACCGAAGCGCTGATCAAGGCCCCGCTGGACACCATCTGGAACCTGCAGACCGATGTTGAGAACTGGCCCGCCTGGCAGCCGGCCGTCACCAGCGCCGAGCGCCTCGATTCCGGTCCGCTGCGGCCCGATTCGCGGTTCCACTGGACCACCCCGGTGCCCGCCACCGAGCACACCCCCGCGACCACCCTGAGCATCACCTCCACCGTGCACCAGGTCGAACCCGAACGGTGCCTGCGCTGGAGCGGCCCGGCGGTCGGCGAGGGCATGGGCATCGACGGCGGCATCCACGTCTGGACCTTCACGCCCGTCGACGGCGGCGTCCTGGTGCGCACCCAGGAGAACTGGAATGGTGCGCAGGTCGAGGCCGACGTCCCGACCTCCACCTACTTCCTGGGCATGGGCCTGGAAACCTGGCTCGCCGACCTGCGCACCGCCGCCGAGGGAGCGTGAACGCTTCGGCTGTACGTGGTTCTACGTCATGAACCTGAGCAGGCCGAGTTGGGGTTCGAGCGCACCGTCCTGCCCGAGGGCCTGGAAGTCCGCTTCCACGCGGGACAGTTCCAGCGTCCCGGCCCGGACCGCGCTGTAGCGGACGTACGACCACAGGAACACGTCGAGGCTGTCGAAGCGGGTGCCGGTCTCGACGACCTCCTCCTCGTGGAACCACACGGCCACTTGGCCATTGGTGAGCACGACGTACAGATTGCCCCCGCCGTCCGCGCCGATCGAGTAGACATCGTCGTCGCTCAGCGCGGTCTCGTAGTCCGAATCCAGGATGCCGCAGTCGTTTCCGGCGAAGTCGAAGCCGTAGGACCAGTCGAAGATATCGAGGAACTGTGGCAGGCTGCCCGAGCGCACCCTGCGGTCGAATGCGGCCAGGGCGGCGGCGTCAGTGGGGGCGAGGCGTTCGAGAAAGGCTGTCACCGAACGGGTTTCGTCCGGAATCCGCACCCGTTGGGTGTCGGGGAACCAGCGTGCGAGATCGGCATCGAGGGCATCTTCGGTGTAACCGGCCAAATCGGCGGGGGAGAGCGTCACGCGCGGATTCTAGATGCGCCGGGCGACAGTCTCACCAGCTGCCGTCGAACAGCGCCGCGAGGGCGGGCGCCGGATCCGCGACCGTCGTCGTATTCGCCACCGCCACAACGATCATCGCCGCGGTGGCCAGCATCGCGAGGGTCGCGGACGCGGCCAGTACCCGCCTGGTTCGACGGTGGCGGGAGGGTGTGTTCGCGAACCGCTTCCAGCACACCACGGCCGCCGCGGCCGAGAGCACCGCCACGATCGAGGCGATCACCAGCATCACCACGTGGTACCGCGAAAAGTCATCGATCATCGCACTCAGGACCGGTGGCGTTCGTTCGCCCGTGCTCACGGCGTCGGCCAGCCGCTGCCTGACGTCCCCCAGTGTCGCGCCGAGCTGGGCGTCGTCCGATTCGCCGGTCAGCATCGGCAGCAATGCGGCGAAGGGCGCCACCGTGCCCTGGATGTTGGCCATCACCAGCAGCAACGCACCCAGTGCCAGTGTCGTGACGGCGATACCCCCGGCGGCGAGTCCGCTCCCGCCGATTCGCAGGAAGCGTCGCCACAGCAGAACGCCGAGCCGGGCCAGCGTGATCAGCGCGAGCGCGGCGATCACCGCTTTGGCCATGTGGTACCGGAACCAGTAGTCGACGATCCGCTGCATATCCGGGGTGTATTCCTGGTCTCCGCCGCGCCAGTACCCCACGAACGCGTTCCGGAATCCGTCCCGAACCGCGGGCTCGTCCGTGAACCCACTGCCGGCCACCCATCGCGGTCCGAGGACGAAGGCGATCCCGAGAGCCGCTGCCAGGCACGCCAGGGCCCCGATCACCCGCCCGGACTCCTGGCCCGATCGCGGTGCGGTTGCGAGAGTGGACATGACGCTCCTGCGGCTCGATCGACGTCTTCCCCCTCAGGGTAGGCGGGGTGCGGGTGCCGCCCGGGATGCGTCGAGCATGGGGCGTCGGCGATCGACATCGAGTGGCGCGCTGTCCAATGGGTTGTGGTCGATGAAAGACGTTCGCCACCAACGGATTGCCTCGACCGCCAACATCGGCGAAATCACGCAAGAGGTGTAATTCGTTCAATTCAGACAGAATTGGGACTTCGGGGGAGAGGTTCTCGGAAATCGGGGAATGAATCTTGTTCGGCCGGGTAGCATCTCGCACGGCTGCCTAATAGTTAGGAACCCTTTTGACTGATTCCGAGAAAGTTTCCCTGTCCTTTCCGCCGGCCGAGCCCCCCTCGTTTCCGGATGCGCAGCCGGTGGAGCGAACCATGTCGCGGCGGAAGTGGGCCGCTCTCGCGGGAGTATTGCCCCTCGGTGCCATAGCTGCCGGGTCTGCGTACTTTGTCCGAAGCGCCGACGATGCTCCAGCCGACCCGGGGCCGGGGCCGACGGTGGGCAATGCGGCGAAATTCGGTGCGGTGCCGACACAGACCGTACCGCCGGAAGGACTCGCACCCGAGATATCCAAGATCGGTAGCAGGCATATCGCGGCATTGCACGCAATTCACCTCTATATGAGCCACGCCTCGACCTATGACCCACAAACTCTCGACGAGTATTTCGCAGGTTCTGTCGAATCGACGACGGGGGCGCTTCGACAGCAATTGATCGATACCCAGGCTGCGACTCGGGAGTTCTTCAAGGCGACCAACAGTCGTAGTGAGGTCGTCGAATTCAATTGCGGGCTACGCGCCATCACCGGGACGACCGCGCTCGGCGTCGGGTACGTCAAACAATCCACGTCGAGTGATGTCACCCCGGGTGCGGCCGTGTCGTTGACCGCGTGGGTGGTCACCGCGGAGGAACAGCCGGACGGCCGCTGGCTGATGAGCGATGCCAGGCATATCTCGACCTAGCGTTCGGCGGCTCCGGTTCTCAGGTGAGGTCGGGCAGGTCCGTGCTGATCCGGCCCGGAAACCGCGGCGTGCGCTTCTCCAGAAACGATGAAATGCCCTCGCGGAGATCGGCACTGGTGAGAGCGCCGGAGATCAGTTTCCGGTCCAGTTCGAAGGCGGCCTCCGGGCTGGGCGCACCCGCCATGGTGACCAGGGATCGCCGGATCGCCGCCGCCGACACCGGTGCGACATGGATCGCGATGTCCCGGGCGAGCGCGTATGCCGCCGGGAGCAGCTCCTCGCGAGCATGCAGGCTGGTGACGAGTCCGGCCGCCAGCGCCTCGTCCGCATCGAAGACCCGGCCGCTGACCATCCACTCCTTCGCCTTGGCCAGCCCCACGATGCGGGGCAGGAACCACATCGATCCACCCTCGGGAAACAGGCCGCGCCGGCCGAAGACGAACCCGAAACGGGAATCGGTTGCGGCCAAACGGAAGTCGGCTGCGAGCGTCATGGTGATACCCACCCCGATCGCGGCGCCGTGGATCGCGACGATCACGGGCTTGTTCAGATTCGTCATCGGCCGGACCACCCGGGTCGCGGGCTCGATCCAGGCCGGATCGGTGGCGTCGTCGGTGCCCTCGTCGTCGGACATGTCCATGCCGACGCAGAAATGCGGTCCCGCACCCGCCAGCACCACCACCCGGATGTCGTCGTCCGCGTCGGCGACGGCGAGCGCTTCGCCGAGCTCGTTCGCCATCCGCGTGGTGAATCCGTTGCGCGCGTGCGGACGGTTGAGCGTGATGGTGGCGATGCCGTCGTCGACGGTGTACTCGATGGTGCTCGGCTTCGATGAGAAGATCACTGACGAACGGTCTCATTGCCTCGAGTCGGGTGTCAATGACCCGTCCCGCCGTCGGTCGGCGCTCAACTCGTCGCCAGGCCGAACCAGACCGATGCGCCCAGCAGGATCAGCGCGATCACCAGAACCGCTCGCGTGGTGTAGACATGGCGCATGCCGGGCTCCCGTCAGACGAAGTCGAAGCGTTCGGTGTGTACCTTCTCGGCGGGCACGCCCACCGCTGCGAGCGCGTCATCCACGGCGGTCACCATCGGGCCCGGCCCGCAGATGAAGTACTGCATGTACTCGAAGCGCGACGGCAGATTTCGGGTCAGGACCGCTTCGTCGAGGTAGCCGCTCTCGCCCTCCCAGCCCGCGGGCGGATGCTCGAGCACGTAGACGACGCGGACGTCGAGCCGCTGCCGCAGCGCCTCGAGCTCGTCCGCGAAGGTGGCGTCGTCTTGCGAGCGGCTCGCGTAGAAGAGCGTGAACGGGCGGCGATCACCGCGATCGGCCATCGTGCGCAGAATGCTCACCATCGGGGTCATCCCGACCCCGCCCGCGATCAACACGAACCCCGGCCCCTCGTTGCGGTCGGGCGTGAAGACGCCGTGCGGGCCGTCGAGATAGGCGCGGGTGCCCGGCGACAGCGCGCCGACCGTCGCGGTGAAATCTCCGAGCGACTTGATCGTCATGTCGACCGCGTCGGTGCGTTCCGCGCTGGAGGAGAACGAGAACGGATGCGCCGTCACCGCGAACGGTGATCGATCGACCATCAACCACCCGAACTGCCCCGGCTGGAATCGGAAACCGGAGTGGCCGACGGGCTTCAGCGTCACCGTGTGTGCGTCGCCGACCTCGGGCGTGACCCGCACGACCTCCCACGAGCGTCGAATCCGCATCCACGGCTTGATCACTCGAACCCACAGCAGCAGCGAGATCAGCCCGACCGTCATGACGCCCCAGAGCCACTTCTTCCACGGATTGTCGACGTAGTACCCGACCAGCAGCACATGCGCGAGCGCGAGCGCGACCACCGCCACCGCGAGGACGCCGTGCAGGATCTGCCACACCTCATAGCGCAGCCGAAAGCGCCGCCGCCAGAGGGAGGTTGCGATGAGGACCAGCAGCAGAACCGTCGAGGTCACCGCGAATCGGGCCCGCCACGGCGCCTGTGCCAGGTTCAACAGCCCGATGATGTCGACGCCCGCGAGCTGCAACAGGATCGGGTGCGCGAGGATGAACGCGAGCGCCACATAGGACACCTGCCGGTGGAACATCACCAGGGCGTCTTCGCCGAAAGGCGCCGCCGCCGCCTGGAATCGGGCCACCAGTGCGAACTGCATCCCCATCATCGACAACCCGACGAATCCCAGGGCCACCGAGAATCCGGTCAGGAATCCGCGTCCCGGCGGGCCACCGCCGATCACCGCGAACACCAGTGGCGCGACGGCCACCGCCAGATAGACCCCGATCCAGCCCACGCCACGCGCCACGAGAGACATCGCGTGCTCTCCTCACTGCTTCGGACGAAACCTTCCGACAGATGAACAGCTAACCCGAGGTTATTGCACCGTATGCCAGATCGAGGCATACCGGTGCACGCTCTACGCGAGCATATGGGTGAAAGCACCGCCCAGTGGTCACATGATCAACCGTGTAGATCGTCGTGATGCGATCGGTGCAAAGTTTCAGCGAATGCAATTCAGGCGATGTGTTCGACGCGCGTGCCGGGAATCGCGCACTTCGAGAACCGCGACGTCCCCGGAAACGCGGAAACCCCGCGCCGTGTGGGCGCGGGGTCTCCGGTGTGTTCGGATCGATCAGGCGCGACGGCCGCGTGCACCGCCGCCGGAGCGGGAGAACCCGGCCAGGCCGCCGGTGCTGCCCGCC
>NZ_BDBU01000012.1 GCF_001613145.1 Nocardia jejuensis NBRC 103114 | reverse complement strand
GCTGGTCTCGATCTCCCGCAACATCTCCACGATCGAGGCTTCGGGGAGTTCGGACAAGGTGGTGCACAGGAGCGCATCGACCGCAGTAGCCAACCCGGCTCCAGCGGTGACGCTCACTGTTCCCATCTCGTTCGAATGCATGTGCTAATTCTATCGCGAACGATCACGAAACGGAACCGAAAACAGTATCTGATCTGCGGTTATTCAGAATATATGCCTGTTCGCATTCACCCTGTTTATCCACAGCCCGCCAAACCTCCGCGTCAGCAAGTCGCGCCGGAACCTCTACGTCAGCGAACCCCCGAGGGCGGAGCCCGGTGACTGTGAGTTCGACGAACCCATGTCATCCGTCCTGCAAATGTCACATCACCCAGCGGTAGCTACACGCCCAAAACGGCGTTCAGACGGCGCGCTCCAACGGCGAAGCCCGCAGAAAAGTGGTTGACGGGCAGGCGGGACGGAGTTAGTTTCGTGCACCTCATGAGTTTCTCTTTCCAGTAATTCGCCCCGCCGCGTAGAGCTCGCTCCGCGTCGAATCTTCATCCACACGTACGCATCCGCTGGTCGGCGGTGCGCATCCGCCTGTCGGCGTGAGCTTTTCGTGTGGATTCCGTCCCATCCGGCCCTCGTACCGGGCCGAGACCAGGAGGTCTCATGCTTACCGCGCAACTCACCCTGTCCGATATCACCAAGCGCTACGGCGAGCGCATCGTTCTCGACGCCGTCAGCCTGTCCATCAAGCCCGGCGAAAAAGTGGGTGTGATCGGGGACAACGGGTCCGGAAAGTCGACTCTGCTGCGCCTGATCGCCGGCCGCGAGCGCGCCGGAAACGGCGAGATGATCGTCCAGTCTCCCGGTGGAATCGGTTATCTGGCACAGACTTCGGACCTACCCGAGACCGCGACCGTCGCCGAGTCGATCGACCTGGCCCTGTCGGATCTGCGTGATCTGGAAACCCGTATGCGAGCCGCCGAACACGCCCTGGTCGCACCGGGACCGCTGGGCCGGCGCCTGGATCGCTACACCGACCTCGTCGCACGCTTCGAAGCGCGCGGCGGCTACGAATCCGAGGCGCGGGTGGAGGCCGCGCTGCACGGACTGGGTCTGCCGGACCTCGATCGAGATCGACCGCTGGGCACCCTGTCCGGCGGCGAGCAGCGGCGACTGGCCCTCGCCGCCACCCTGGCCTCCGCACCGGAGTTGCTGCTGCTGGACGAGCCGACCAACGACCTCGACGATTCCGCCGTCGAATGGCTCGAACGGCGCCTGCGGGCGCATTGCGGCACCGTTGTCGCGGTTACCCACGACCGAGTCTTCTTGGAGCGCATCACCTCCACGATTCTCGAAGTCGACGCGGGCGCGGTGACCCGCCACGGCAACGGCTACTCCGGATACCTCAAGGCCAAGGCCGCCGAGCGCCGCCGTCAGGAATTCGAGCACCGGCGATGGCGTGTCGAACTGGCCCGCAGCAGGCACCTGGCCGACTCGAATGTGGTTCGACTGGAGGCGATCCCACGGAAACTCCCCCTCGCGGTATTCGCCGCGGGCCCCTTCCGCTCCCGTGGCCGCGACCACGGTGCGAAATCCCGAATCCGCAACGCGAAGGAGCGCGTATCCCGCCTCACCGCCAACCCGATCGCCCCACCCGCCGATCCGCTGCACTTCACCGCCGAGCTGTCGGCGTCGGTCGGAACCGGAGTGGTGGCAGGTGTGCCGACACTGTTGCCGGGCAGCATGATCGATGCTGCTGCGTCGTCGGAGTCGGAGGCGCGGCAGGATCCGAACGATCCGGCACTGACCATGCAGGGCGCCCCCGATCCGGAGCCGGTGGCCGAACTGTCCGATGTCGTTGTGGCAGGCCGCTTGCGGTTGGACGGCCTACGTCTCGGCCCGACCAACCGCCTCCTGGTGACCGGTCCGAACGGAGTAGGAAAGACCACGCTGCTGCGACTACTGGCCGGTGAACTGGCCGTGGACAGCGGATCGGTCACGGTGCGAGGCTCGGTGGGTCACCTCCGCCAGGATGAAACCCCGTGGGATGCGGACCTTACTGTCCTGCAGGCATTCTCGTCCGGAAGGGTGGGCTACCCGGACGAGCATCGGGATCGACTGCTGTCCCTGGGCCTGTTCCGCCCGGCGGACCTGCGCCTGCGCATCGGCGAACTGTCCTACGGCCAACGCCGCCGCGTCGAATTGGCAAGACTGGTAAGCGATCCCGTAGACCTGCTCCTGCTGGACGAACCCACCAACCACCTCTCGCCGGCCCTGGTGGAAGACCTCGAACAAGCCCTGGCCGCATACTCCGGCGCGGTGGTCCTGGTCACGCACGACCGCCGCATGCGCGCCCGCTTCACCGGCCACCATCTCGAACTGCCCCTCGACAAACACCCGGCGCACCCGAACCAAGCCCGCACCGCCTAGCCGCGCACCCGAACTGGCACAACTCGAGTCATGCTGCGGGACAGCCCTTCCGGCAACGCCGGCAGGGACGAGCCCGCCCACGATCGTTCACCGCCGAACCCCTCACAATCCCTCGGCCAGTGGAACATCCGGGAGTCGACAGAACTCCCGATCAAGGATGAGTGACCACGCCACAGCACTCGGCAACCCCGCAATTCCCGACCCGCCGAGTGCTCGCCCACAGCATGAGCTCGACGTCATGGGCTCGACCGATAGGGCTGCTGGCCGTTCCGATCAGCGCCATATGCGGCAATTGCGGACATTCTGCACCGCACCAGGTTCCGGCCGCCGGTGCCTCGCGTTGGCTGTTTCGGTCAGCGCGGTATGCGGCAGATGAGTGCGTTCGAGAGCGGAGAGAGGTCTGCGGGAATCGAGTGCGGTTGCGCTGCACATCTTCGTCCACGT
Source organism: Nocardia jejuensis NBRC 103114 (assembly GCF_001613145.1). Lineage (GTDB taxonomy): Bacteria > Actinomycetota > Actinomycetes > Mycobacteriales > Mycobacteriaceae > Nocardia > Nocardia jejuensis. Next base: position 295,173 of record NZ_BDBU01000012.1, on the reverse strand, counting down.
GATCTGGCTTGTCCTGCGCCGATTGGGAACCCGCCGGATTTCGTTGGCTCTACCTGCACGACTGCGGCGATAGGCTCGCGGCGGGCGGGTCGTTCAGATTCCGCGGTCGAGCATGTCCAGGAGTTGGGTGGTGAGATGGTCGAGTTGGGCCGGCTCGAGGAAGCGCAGCGGACCATCGGCGGCGAGGTAGGCCAGTCCGTGCACGGTGGGCCAGGCGAGAAACTCTGCGCCGGAGCGCCTTTCGGGATCCAGTAGTCCGGTTTCGACCAATCCGTTGAGGGCGTCGGTGAGGAGTTCGATCGCCGATCGCCCGGTGGGCCCTGCGGAAGCGGGTTCGGCGACCGCGGACACATCGTGCTGGGTGGCGAAGGCGGTGCGGAAGAGTCCGGGTTCCTCGCGGGCGAAGCGGATGTAGCCCGCACCGACGGCGCGGAAACGGGCCCTGGCGGCGAGGGCCGGATTGTCGGTGTCCGGTATCGCGTCTTGTTCGGCGGTCATGGTCGTCGCCAACTGTGCCAGCGCGTATCGAGCCACGGCCTGCACCAATGCTTCTCGGTCCTTGAAGTGAGTGTAGGTGGCGTTCGGTGCCACGCCCGCGCGGCGTGAGGCCTCGCGCAGCACGATCGCCTGCGGCCCGCCGCCTTCTCGCGCCATCGCCACTCCGGCCTCGAGGAGAGCTTCTCGCAAAGCGCCGTGCCGGTAGGTGCTTCGGGTCGCCGGTTTGGCCGCAGTGTCACTCATATCGGATTATTTCCCCTGGTAGACGGCGTTTCTGGACGTTGTTCAGATTATAACTGGACAACGTCCAGAAGTCGTGTGTATCTTCTCTTCTGTACAGCGTCCAGATATGAGAAATCAGCACAGGAGACACCCCATGCGCACCCTGATCAGCTCCGCCTTCATCTCCCTCGACGGCGTCGTGGAGGCCCCTGGCGGCGAACCCGGCTACCGCAATACCGGATGGACCTTCAAGCACACCGAGTTCGTCCCCGAGGCTTTCGAGATCAAGGGACGCGAACAGCAGGAGGCCACCGCGATGCTGCTGGGCCGCACCAGCTACCAGGCGTTCAGCCCGGTCTGGCCGGACATGGCCGACTTCGCGGAGTACAAGGAAATGCCCAAGTACGTCGTGTCCACCACCCTCACCGACGACGACCTGGTCACCAACTGGGGCGAGACCACGATCCTGCGGACCCTGGACGAGGTCGCCGCACTCAAGCAGACCGAGGGCGGGCCGATCATCGTGCACGGCAGCGCGTCACTGAACCAGGCCCTGTCCGACGCGGGCCTGATCGATCGCTACCACCTGCTGGTGTTCCCGCTGTTGCTCGGCGCCGGCAAGCGAATGTTCTCCGGCACCGACAAGGACGCCCAGAAACTGCAGCTGGTCGAGTCCCAGGCCTATTCGAACGGCCTGCAGTTCAACGTCTTCGACGTCATCCGCTGACCATCGAACCCGAGTCGCACACCCGAACCTCTCCGAGCACTCGAAGGCAGGGCACACCTATTGCCCTGCCTTCGAATCGCTTCGCACGGCCACCCAATATCGAAGGACCACAGTGAAGATCACCGCACTGCTCGCCACCGCGACCGCCCTGGCCGCAACCGCGCTCCTCACCGCATGCACCACTGGCGCAAGGACACCCCCCTCCGCACCGGCCCCCGGCGCGTATGCCGACGTCAACGGCCTGCACATGTACTACGAGATCCACGGAACACCTTCCAGCGCACCACCATTGGTGCTGTTGCACGGCGCACTGTCCGGGATCGGCACCGATTTCGGTCAGCTCATCCCGGAACTGGCCAAGACCCGCCAGGTCATCGCCATCGAGCAACAAGCCCACGGACACACCGCCGATATCGATCGCCCGCTGCGTGAGGAGCAGATGGCTGCGGACACCGTCGCGCTGCTGCACTCGATCGGCATCCAACGCGCGGACCTGCTCGGTTACAGCATGGGTGCGGGCATCGCCCTGCAGATCACCGTCACCCACCCCGAACTGGTGCACAAACAGATCCTCGCCGCCGGCAGCCTCGACGAGAACGGGCTCCGCCCCGGACTGCTCGACGGCATCGCCGGGCTACAACCGGAAATGCTGCACGGCACCACTTTCCACAACGACTACCTCAAAAACGCGCCGCGCCCCCAAGACTTCCCGCAGCTGGTGTCCCGCATCCGCGAACACGACACCACCGCGATGCCCCGATTCCCGATCGCCGCCGTCCGCGCCGCCACTGCCCCCACCCTGACCGTCATCGGCGACTCCGACGTCATTCGCCTCGACCATGCCCTCGAAATGTTCCGCGCATTCGGTGGCGACATCCAGGGCGACACCCCCGCCGGGCTACCCAAAGCCCAACTGGCCATCCTGCCCGGCACCTCCCACCTCAGCCTCGTCCACCGCCCCGAACTCCTCCTGCCGATCATCTCCGCCTTCCTCTCCAACACCACCACCCAGTCGATCGCCTGAACAACGGCAGTGGAGTGGTCCACGCGGTTCCCGCCGCTCGCCGGTCTGCACGGCCGGCACAACGCGCAATACCTTAAATGATCTCGGCCCGCCGATTCTCCAGAAGGCGTGTTGGCCGGTTCGTTCAGGGCGATCAACGACAGATGAGTGCGTTTGTGGATGCCGCAAGACTTGACCGTCGCACCGGGCGCGGGGAAACGGTCGAAGTGTTTGTGCGGCTGGCGACTTCGCGCCTATTTCCCCGTCCAGTCGCGAATCGCGGTAATGAATTCCTCGGGTGCGTCGGATTCCACGTAGGTGCCGGCGCCCTCGACGATCACCGTTGTGTGATCGGTGAAGGTCGCCTCCAATCGCTCGCGTTCCTGGGGGCGGAAAGCGATGTCGGCGTCGCCCCAGACGATCAGAGTCGACAGGTGCGCGATGTCGGGAAGCTTGGCCTCGACCTCGGTGAAGAACTCGCGGCTGGCGAGTACGCGGCCGGGCAGCACCGCAGACGCTTGACGCCGTTCGGCGGTGTTCAATGCCCGGCGGTAGTGGTCCATTTCGGCTTCGGTGGGCTTGCGCCTGCGATGACCGGTGGGGATGAACGCATTGACCAACAAGTTGAACTGGCGGACCAGGAACCGGCTCGCCGGGTTGCCGATGATGTGCCCGAAGGCTTCGAAGTGCAGGACGCCGTTGACGGGCCAGGCCCAGGTATTGGCGAGCACGAACCGCGCGAAGACACCCGGTCGCCGCTGCGCGACCGCCAGCCCGATCAGTCCGCCCCAGTCCTGCCCGACCAGCGTGACCCCCTCCAGGGCAAGCGCATCGACGAACCCGGAGACCACCTCGGCATGTTCCTCGGGCAGATAGCGATAGCCGGTTTTCGGTGTCGAGAGCCCGAAGCCCGGATAGTCCAGCGCGACGCACCGGAAGTCCTCACGTAGCGCGGTGATCACCTCACGCCACAGAAACGACCAGGTCGGATTGCCGTGCAGGAACAACAGCGTCGGCCCCGACCCCTCATCGACGAAATGCACGGTGTGCCCGTCGATGTCGACGAAGCGGCTGTCGAACGGGAACAAGGTGTCATCGACCCAGCTCGGTCGCACGCCGCTGGTGGTATCGGCCATGGTGAACCCCCTACGCTTGGCATCACGGTATGGTTGATCCTCTCAACTCAACTTGAGAATCTCAAGCAATCGAAGGAAATGATGCGTAGCTACGGCCAGTACTGCGGGCTCGCCCGATCCCTCGAAGTCGTCGGCGACCGATGGAACCTGCTCATCGTGCGCCAGTTGCTCCTGGGCCCCGCCCGCTACCGCGACCTGATAGAGGGCCTGCCCGGCATCGCAACCAACCTTCTGGCCGACCGGCTCCGCGACCTCGAAGCTTCCGGTGTGCTCGAACGGCGACTGGCCGCCGCGAGCAACACGATCGAATACTCCCTCACCCCATGGGGTGCCGGGCTGCGCGAGCCCATCGAAAGCCTCATTCGCTGGTCGACCCCGCTGATGATCTCCGGTCCCGGCAACGATGCCTTCCGGCCCGAATGGCTCGCCCTGGCCGTTCCAGCCCTGCTCGCTACCCGAGTCGAGAATCCGCCTACGGCGACAATCGGCCTCGAAATCGGAGGCCCACTCTTCCAACTCCGTTCAGCGAGTACCGGATTCGAAATCGGCCCACACGACGGCCGCAGCCTCGACGCGACCGTCCGCGCGGACCCCGGCTACGTCCTCGGACTCGCCGCAGGTGCCCTCACCGTCGACGACGCTCGCGCCTTGGGGCTGGAAATCGACGGTGACGACTCGGTCGTCCGCGCGGTGTTCGCAGCCTGACCGAATATTTTGCCGCCCACCACACCATCGGCTGCGGCGACAGAAATGAAGCCTAGGAACATTGTGTAATCGGCATGATGGTGCGTTGGGAAGCTGCTGTCGGCCAACCGGTTTGGACATCCGACCATCGCGCGGGTCGCGGCATGAGTGCTCACCACCGTTGCATGTAGCCAGCCTTTGAAGTGGGGCTTTACCGGCTCATCCCAATCGAGGGTGTAGGTGGGGTCTGAAGCCGCCGGTATCGAGCACGTCGTCGTAGGCCTTGCGCCCGCCCCGCGGCCGGGCCGCCGGCACCCCGGGGGGGCTGAGCAGCTGGTGGTGGTCCGACGTACGTCGGCCGCGACCCGCTCGATCGGAGGGCAGGCTGGTTACCCCACCCTTCGCGGCCCTCGCGGCGAGTCGCCTCCGTCCGGGGGCGTGTGGCGGCCGGCCACCGACTGGGCCGACTTCGCCGAGCAGATGGTGCGGGTGATCGATGCCGAGCCGGGCCTTCGAGGGTGGCGTGGTCGATCGCTGGGCCGAGCGGCCGTGACGAGGTTCGAGCGCAAGGGGACTGCCGCCGGCCGCGGCATCGCCGACCGGGCGCAGCGCGGATCGGGTAGGTCAGCTGCCCCCAGCGATGTTGACCAGCCACGAGGTCCCGAACCGGTCGACGCACATCCCGAACTCGTCGCCCCACGGCTGGGTGGCCAGCTCGACCGTCACGGTCCCTCCGTCCGACAGCGCCTGCCAGTAGCCGCGCAGCTCCTCGGTGTCGTCCCCGCCGAGGCTGACCGCGAGGTTGTTCCCGGGCCGCAACGTCTCGCCCGGCAGCATGTCGGCGGCCATCAGCGTGAGGCCGGACGCTGTTTCCAGCCGGCCGTGCATGACGCGGTCGCCGATGCCGTGGTCGTCGGTGCCGAAGTCGCCGAAGTGGTTGATCGTGAGATCGCCGCCGAACACGTCCTGGTAGAACGCCAGGGCTGCCGAGGCATCACCCGCGAAGCTGAGGTAGGGGTTCAGTCGAGTGGTCATGGACCGACGATAGGGGCTCATCCCACTCGAGGGTGTAGTTGCGGCCTGAACCCGCCGGACTCGAGGAGTGATCTGGCGATGTAGTTCGTCAGGTTGCGGAACCCGAGGGGCGGAGCCGCGGAGGTGCTCGAGGGCGGTCCTTCTGCGTGTCGGTGAGCAGGTCGGCGCCGGTGTGCAGCGTCCGACGCGACTTGTAGAGCGGGTTATTCGGCTCCGGAACGTGAGCCGAGCGGCGAGCAGTGCGTTTGACGTGCAGGTATTCGATCGGACCCTGGTCGAATTCCGCTTTTTGCTGGTGATCGATTCACGTGACGACGTCGCGGCCGAGAACCCCGAACCAGCCCGGACGATTCTCAACTTTCACGTCGACGACTTCGATGTGATCGCCGCGCGGCTGCGTGAGGCCGGCGTGGAGTGGGCCGTCCCCGTCGAGGATCGAGCAATGGGTCGATTCGGGACCTTCGCCGATCCGGACGGCAACCTCCTGCAGATCATCCAGTTCGTACCCGACGCGCACGCGGCGACCGCACCCTGATCGGGGACGGTCGCCGGTCTCGGCGTGCGGAACCGTTGCCGTGGGGCGTTCAGTGGTGAACGGCCGCTTCATCCGAATCGGTTGGGATCGCGCGATCTGACGGTCACCGCACCCACGGTCGAACCTCTGGCCGCGAAGGCGGCTGCCGCACTGGACGAGTTGATCGACTGAACTCCGCCGTGAATTCACTGCTGTCCCGGACACCTCTTGTCCAGGGCGCTCGATTTGGCTACCCTTCGGGTCTCATGTGAGACGAATGAGTCTCACTTCACGGAAAATGGAGTAAGAATGTTCCTGCGGACGACGTTGTTACGCAGGGTGGCTGGGGCATTCGTGGCGATCACGGCAGCGGCAGCGACCTTCAATCCCGCGAGTGCCGTCGGCGAACCCAATGAGACAGCTCCGGTGACAGTGCAGCCCGCGCCCGTGATCGCGGTGCCCCCGGAACTCGATCCCGGCTTCTACCGCCCGCCCGCCGAGGTGGTGGCGTCCAAGGCTCCCGGGGAGATCATCGCCGCGCGTCGGATCAATGCCGCGAACGCGGGGTTGATTCCGGTCAATGTCGACGCCTGGCAGGTCTCCTACCGCTCGAACAACTCCCGGGACGAACCGATCGCCGCCGTCGCGACGGTACTGAAGCCACGCGGATCCGCGCCCGACAAGCTGGTCTCGATGCAGATCGCCGAAGATTCCCTGGCCGCCTACTGCTCACCGTCCTATGCGGTGCAGCAGTGGTCGGCGGCCGCCGCGGTCGGGCAGATCGTCGCCCCTCTGGAGTTCATCATCGCCCAGGCACAACTCCAACAGGGTTGGGGCGTAGTCATTCCCGACCACCAGGGACCCGACAACGCGTTCGCGGCCGGACCGCTGGCCGGGCGCATCACCCTCGACGGCATCCGGGCCGCCCGCAACTTCGAGCCCATGCGCCTGGCTCCCGACACCCGCATCGCCATGTACGGCTACTCCGGCGGCGCTATCGCGACCGGCCACGCCGCCGAGCTCAAACAGAGTTACGCACCCGAACTCGATATCGTCGGCGTCGCCGAAGGCGGTGTGCCGGCGGACTTCGGCCCGCTGCTCGATATCGGCAACGGCCAGGTCTGGTCGGGCATGATCATGGCCGCGGTGCTCGGCCTGGGCCGCGAATACCGCGAGTTCGGTGATCTGCTCAGCCGTGACATGGACCCACTGGGACAGGGACTTTCGGTCATCAAGGGTGGGCTGTGCGTGCAGTACACCACCGCGCTGCTGCCGTTCGCGAACCTGAAGGGGATGATTCACGTCCCCGAGGGTGATCCGATGCGCAATCCCGTCGTTCGCGACGTGCTGGACAAGACCCGCATGGGCAAGTCGGTCCCCGATATGCCGATGTTCATCTTTCAGGGCAACCCCGACGAGCTGATTCCCGTCGGTCCGGTGAACGCCTTGGTCGACACCTACTGCAAGAGCCCGAATGCCCAGGTCCAATACACCCGGGAACACGCCGCAGAGCATGTGACAACCGAGATTTCGGGTTCGGCGACCGCACTGCTGTGGCTTCGGGACCGGCTGAACGGGGTTCCTGCCGCAGCGGGCTGCAGCACCTCCGACGACGGCCTGATGGCATTGAATCCCGACGGGTTGTCCTTGCTGGGGCAGATCTTCGGTGAGACGATCGCCTCGTTCTTCGGCCATCCCATCGGCGTCAAGTAGTTCTGCGTCCTGTACCGATCATTTTGTCCGCCTGCCAGTGAACGCGAGAACCCTTACCGGGCAGAATGATTCAGGCTGACAGCGCCTGACCCGGGTGCCGTGCCGGGTATCGGAGGAACCGTACGGACAGTCCCAACCGCTCTCGAGTCATGATGCGGGACAGGTCTTTCGGCGACGACACCGAGGACGATCCGGCGCCCGGGCCGGTCACCGCTGCACCGTTCACGAGCCGCTGATCGGTGCGACGTCGAGTAGTCGGGAAGACTTCGTGGACGGTGTGAGCGCGACTCGGGACGATCGAGCACAGATCGGCTACCCGCCTGCCTCGACCGCGACTTCAATCAGCGACCCGCCCCCGAGAACTCGTGCAGCATCACGTAGTCCTGGTGCAGTTCCGACCCGACCATAAACGTCTTGGTGCCGGCGACCTCGAAGCCATGTTTGCCGTAGAAACGCTGAGCGCGTGCGTTCTCCTGGTTCACCCCGAGCCAGACCGCGACACTCCCGGCCGAGCGGGCGGCGTCGAGGGCGCTGCTCATGAGCGCCCCGGACACTCCGTTCCCGTGCTGGCCGGGCAGCACGTACATCTTGCTGAGCTCGGTGACCGGCCGCGGCACGATCACCGACGCCACCTTCGGGTCGGCCGGAGCACCGCTGTTCAGCAGCACATAACCGAGAATCCGGCCCTCGCCGACGGCCTTCAACACCGTGCGGGTGGAATCCCCGATGTACTCCCGGAACCGCTCGGCCGACAGATTCTCGGCGATGAACGCCGCGATGTCCTCGGCCCCGGATCCCGGCGGGCACGCGAGTGGAAAGGTTTCGGCCGCTACCCGGCCGAGTTCCTCGGCATCGGAGATATCGGCCCGCTCCACGGTCACCGGAACATTGCTCACTGGACCCAGTCAAGCAGGTTCGGTCGCGGCCCGCACATCCGCCGCGGAGGTCGTCGCGCGCGGATGGAACACCCGCGCGAACCCGATCAGGATCACCGCGAACACCAGTGGAATCGCGAATCCGGCCCGCATGTTCACCGCGTCGGACAGCACGCCCACCACCGCGCCGCCGACCAGCGTGCCCGCGTAATTGAACAGATTCAGCCGCGCGATCAGCGCATCGAGATCGCTTCCGCTGGTGAGCTGCCCGGCCTCGCTGAAGCACAGCGGCGCGATGATCGGCAGCCCGATCCCGGCGATCAGGAACCCGAGAATCGCCGGCACCGGCCCCGGCGCGCCCACCACGATCGCCAGCCCGATCACACCGACCACCGCCGCGACCCGCACGACCGCGCGCGGCCCGTAGCGCCGCACCCACAGATCGCCGGTGAGCCGCCCGACCAGCGACGCACCCTGGTAGGCGGCCAAGGCCAGCGCCGCCATCGACGAGGAGGACAGCAACTCGTCCGTCAGATACAGCGCCGACCAGTTGCCCACGGCCAGATCGATGGCGAACGCGAGCGCGATCACGACGCCGAACACCAGGAACAACCGCGTCGGCACCGAGGTTCCGGGTGCGGCCTGCGCGATCGCGGCCTCGGTCGTCCCGGCTTCGGCCTCCTCGCGGCCCAGCAATCGCGGCGCGAAGACCTGTCCGAGCCCGAGCACCACACCCGCGGGAATCAGGATCGAGGCCCACAACGGCAGATCGATCCGCTCCGCGGCCGCCACGAACAGCGCGCCCACGATCGAGCCCGCGCTCCATGCCGCGTAGAACGACGACAGCACGAATCGCCCGTACCCGTGCTGGATGAACACCGCCTGCATATTGGTCCCGGCATCCACGATGCCCACCGCGATGCCGTACACGGCCAGCGCCCCGAACAGCACGATCGTGTTGGGCGCGAACGCGATTGCCACGCCGGTGGCCGCGATCAGCCCCAGCCCGATGCGCAACGCGGTGCGACTCGACCAGCGCAGCGCGATCCGTTCGGCCGTGACGCTGCCCCCGCCCGCGAGCAGCGAGATCACCGCCACCATGGCCACGATGAGCCCATCGCTGAGCCCGAACTCCTTCTTCTGCTGCGGCAGTTCGGTGAGGATGACGGCGAGGAAGAACCCTTGCAGGGCGAACGCCACCGAATTCGCGGCGCGCGCGGCGCGCAGCTGTGGGTTCGGGGTCTGCGGCTGGAGCATGGCGAAACTGTAGCGGGGGCAACGATGCGTGGCATCCGGGGCAGCAGGGCGGGGATCCGGGGCGGCAGGACACGTGACATCCGAGGCGTGGCCCGGACACCAGGGTGCGGGGCGCGTGGCATCCGGGTGAGCGGATGCGTGGCATTCGGGGCGCACCGGTGTGCCACCGTGAATCGCCAACACGTCGGACCTCCTACACCTACCTGGCATCCGGGGGCAGATGTGAGGCATCGGGGCAGCGGAATGCGCGGCATCCGGGACCGCACGACGCGCGGCATCGCGGGTTGCGCTGTCGCACATCGCGCCCAGCGGTTACGATCCACGCCGCGCTTGATCACGTCCCGCTCGCGGTTGGGTAACGAATCTTGGCGCTTTCATGCCTCGGTGCCCTCGCGCTGCGGCACTCTTGATGTATCGGCGTGGGCTGGTTGTTCCCGGAACGGCGGGAGCGGCCCATGCGATGCAGTGGCTGGGGTGATTGTGGTGAGCATGAGGCGAGTGGAAAGTCCACGCGGGGAGTCGGTAGCACTCGCCGATCCGCATCCGAATCCGAAGGCGGCGAAGGCGGATTCGCGCGGCCACGCGCCGGGTGACCGCTGCCGCGAGCCCGGCTGTGCCGACTGCCGCTGGGATGTGCAGCGCCTCAAGTTCTGGCTGCGCGGTCGCCTGCTGGCGGCCGGTGCGGAGGACGTTCAGGTCGACGCCGCGTTCGGCCCCGGAACGGTGGACATCCTCTGGCGTCGCGGCGACCGCGTGTGCGTCATCGAAGTCTCCAGCGCGGCACCGGAGTTCGAGCGCGCCCGCCACCTGACCACGGTGCTGCGCGACACCGGCTGCGGCGAGGTGGTGTGGATGACGCCGCCCGGGTGGTGGACCGCGCAGCTGCCCGCGCTGGGCATCGACGACTTCGCGGCCGGCGGCTGCGAGTACCGGGCGGTCGGCGGGATCCTGGCCACGGGCCCCGGCGGCGTGGTCTCACCGCGCCAAACCGCTTACGAACTGCGGGATTTCATTTCGGAATGGGTCGGGGACCAGCTGGCGTACGGCTACCGCGACGAGCACACGGGAGGTTGGGCGTCGGTGGCGGATTGGGAGCGGCACACGCGCACACAGGCTGCCGTGATCGCACGGCAGCGGCACGAGCTGCAGAATCAGCGCACCGCGCTGGCTCTGGCTCGCAAGGCGACTCGGGACAAGTCCAAACAGCTCCTGCGCCTGACCCATCGCCTCGAGCGCGCGGAACAGGCCGGGCAGGACCAGGCCGACGACCTCGCCCAGGTCCGCCGTCGCCTGGCCGATCACAACCGCGTCGACGCCACCCTGCGCCTGACCGTCGCGGGCCAGAAGGCCGCGCTCGTGCACTGGCAGCTGATCAGCTGGTTCGCCCTGCTGATCATCGTCACCTTCATCGCCGCGGGCTTGGTGCTGAAGTAGGCCCGCGAGCGCACCACCGGAGCGCCACGTGTGCCGCGCCAGGCGCCAGAACACACCGGAACAGATCCCGAGCCCGGCGTCAGATCGGCGCGACCTGCCACCATTGATCTCGCGTCTCATCGAAAGTATGGCCGGGCCAAGAGATTTCGATGAGAGTCTGGTCGAACGCGGGCGCTGTCGAATAACCGGCCAGCGTGAACGGTGAACCGGCGCCGGTGGGCCGGTACAGCCCCAGGTTGCCCGCGGTCGAGAACTCGCGCTCGCTCACCCGCGCCGCGCGCGCGTCCAGGTAGCCCTGGACGTCCTGCGCCCGGCTGTACCGCGTGTACCAGGCGATCAGGCCGTCGGAATCGGTGCACATGATCTGACGCTCGGGCACCGGATCACCCGGTTGCACCACCACCATGCCCACCGCCGAGCACTGCGCCCCGCGCCACCCGGCTCCGGCCGGGTTCGCCGGAATCAGCTGCGGTAGCAGTGCCGCGATGGATTGGTGCGCACCCCAGGGCATCGCCTCGGGCCGCGGCCGCAGATACTTCCAGTACACCCCGGCCGCCCCGACCGTCGCGACGGCCAGCAGTGCCAGCACGATGAGCAGCACCGACACCGTTCGCCACCTCCGCGACACCGCGTCCGGCCGCACGCTCGCGGCTCGGGTCGCCTCGGAGGTCCACCCCGGCTGCCGGGAATCGTACGTCGGCCCCACCGGATCTCCGGCAGACCGCTGCGAGGCGTCTCGCGCGGATCGATCGGTGAATTCGTCTCGGTTGTCGGCGATTTCCTCGCCGAGGTTGTTTCCGAGGTGTGCGCCGGAGCCCTGCGTCGATCGGGGGTGCGAGGGTACGGGCCCGCTTCTCACCGTCACCGCCGACCGCGTCGTCGCATCGCTCCGAGGCGATGCGTGCGGAACGGGTTCGGCACGCATCGAACTGTCGGCCGGGTGCGCGGATTCGTTCGACCATGCACCGACCGGGGCGCGCGGTATGCCCTGCGGTGGAAGGCGCTCCGTCGCGGGACGATCCAGCGCTTCCACCGCCGCCTCGGCGAATTCGCTGCAGCTGGAATATCTTTCGTCGGGAGTCTTCGCCATCGCCCGCGCGATCACCGCGTCGATCGCGACCGGCAGCCCCGGCACCATCGCACTGACCGCGCGCACCGGATGGGTCAGATGCGCGACCACCATCGCGCCCGGGTCGGTGGCCGGAAACGGCGCCTGTCCGGTCAGCAGCGCGAACAGCGTGCACCCCAGCGCGTACTGATCGACCCGGTGATCCACGATCGCGCCCGAAAGCTGTTCGGGGGCGGCATAGGCCAGCGTCGCGCGCAGATCCCCGGTCTTGGTGAGCTGATTCTGATCGTCGAGCAGCCGGGCGATCCCGAAGTCGCTCAACAGCACTCGGTCCCCGCCGCGTCCGGCGGTCAACAGGATATTGGCGGGCTTCACATCTCGGTGCAGCACACCCCGCTCGTGCGCGTAGTCCAGCGCTTCGGCCGTCTGCCCGATGATCCGCGCCGCGCGAACCGGATCCAGCGCGCTCCCGCCGAAGGCGGCCGCGTCCGACCCGTCGACATACTGCATGGCGATCCACAGCTGTCCGTCCTCGACTCCGCGATCGAGCACCGCCACGATATTCGGATGGTCCAGTCGCGCGGCCACATCCGCTTCCCGCGCGAATCGCCGCTGCACGTCCTCCTCGCCCTGCACGTCGCGATTGAGCAGCTTGAGCGCGATGAGGCGCGGCAGCCGAGGGTGCTGCGCCAGGTACACGGTGCCCATTCCGCCCCGGCCGAGCACCCGTTCGATCCGATGCCCCGCGAACACCGCACCGGCGACGAGCCCCAGTTGCATCGAAAACCCTCCCCAGCCCGGTGAACCGCCTCCACCCTACGAGGCCACCCCCGCAACCGCGAACTCTCCCGGGTCCCGCGAACGCCGTGCGAACCGTCCCCGCCGTGCGGACACCGACTTCCCCGTGAGCGAGCGGCCGAGCCGACTGTAACCCCGACCGGGCGGACGTCGATGACGTGGTCGGCCTGGGCGATGGGCTCCGACGATGGCGAGTTGGCGCCTTCGGCGGCGGAGGGACTGATGGAGGTGGCCACGAGCAGGGCGTGTCAACGCCGCGGCAGCGCGTGCTGAGGAGCCGCTTGCGCCGACTCGAGCGCTCCTTCCGGTTGCGCCGCACGGACTTTGCGTCCTTGCTCACCGCACGGACTCCAGGCACGTCCGCTCTGGCCGCCCATAAACTCGGCGCTGCGGCGGGTGCGGGTGTGCCGCTCAGCCGGTGCGGGAGAGGCGGAAGGGCCCTCGGTCCCAACGCCATCCGTGCCGCAGCACCATGGCGGACAGATCGAGCGGGTCGATCCCGGTCTCGTCCCGGTACCGGCGCAGCTCGTCCCAGTCGAGCGGTCCCTTCGCGAGCCGGTTGCGCAGGATGTTCTCGTGGCGGGTGCTCACCTTGCGACCGGCCAGGTCCGCGACGCCCAGCGCGCTGCCGGTCCACACCAGCCACCCCCACCCGTGTGCGTGCGCGTACGCGCGCCCCGCGATCGATTTCACTCGATTCGGATGGAATGCCACGTGCGGCAGTGGAATCACGTCGATCAGCGCGGTGCGCCCGTCGGTGAAGCGGGCCGCCACGGTGGGATGGTGCAGGCGTTCGAAGCCGTCCACCTCGTAGGTGACGGCGGCGGGTAGCTCCTGGAACGTCTCGACCTGCTCGCTGGCATCGAGCAGCCGCAGCAGTCGCGCTTGCAGCGCCGAGTCGAAAGTGATTTCCCGCGAAAGCTTTTCGGAGAACGTGGAGCCACGCCCGTCATCGTCCAGATCGAGCGTGCGGGCCGGAGCGGCGGGCAGGGGAGCGGGGGTCCCCGCACCCCATTCGACCCGGCTCAGCCACGGATTCAGCAGCCCCTCGGGTAGCTCCTGCGGATGCACCGGCGGCAACAGATGCCAGCGCCCCTTCTGCTGCCACCCCGCGATGCGCTGGAACACGAACCCCGCCATGCGTTTCGCGTCCTGCAGGTCGTGCCCGGCGAGGCGGAGCTTCAGATACGACCAGTCCTGCGCGGCGATATCGGTGTCGGAGGCATAGGTTTCCGCGAGCAGCGTGCGTACGAGGCGCTCGTCGCTCCAGCCGAGCGGATAGCGCTGGGCGAACACCGTCAGATCGGGGAGCCCGGTGGCCTGCGCCTGGCGCACGAGGTTGCCGATGGCGCGGGTGTAGAGCTGACGCGCCCGATCCCGGGACACCCCGAACCGCGCGCCCAGCAGGGTCAGCGTCTCGGGATTCTCCCCGTCCAGCCCGAGCCGGCAGGTGATGAGTTCCCCGTCGCGCGGCCGCTCGACCGCCGCTTCGCCCACCATGGCCGCGAGCACCTCGGTGAGGTCCTCGAGCCCGAAGGACGCCTCGTCGGCGAGGTCGTCGCGCAAGCCGCCGTCGCGCCCCAGCGCTCCGCCGTGCCCGAGTCCGCCGCCGGAAGCCCGTGCGCCACCCACCTCGCCGCGTGCCCTGCCCGTCTCGGGCGCACCCGTGCCGCTCGTCGTCAACGTGGCCCCTACTCTTCGCCAGTCTGTTCGACCCAGTCCGTTCGACAGAGCCTAGCGCCGGGCACCGACAGTTCGGGACGACCGCGCCGAGCGGCGGGTCAGGTGATGACGGCGTTCATGATGGTTCCGGCGCTGGTGGCGATGACGCCGCCGATCATGGCGCCGGCCACCATCTTCGGCGAGGCCAGGCCGCCGCCGCTCCACTTCTCCCAGGCGAAGCGACCACCCGCGTAGGTGATGCCCATGACGCCGGACAGGATAACGAACCAGGTGAAGTAGCGGACGAGCTTCATGAGCTTCTCCGCCGCCGGTGGCGCCTCGGGGGTGGGGTTCCCGACCTGGGCGAGCACAGTGTCGTGGAAGGCGCTGAGCAGGGTCACGGTCACACTATGACCGTACCCTGAAGTCGGACTTCAGGCTTGGGGAATGTGTTCGAGATCTACTGTGCGCGAGCAGGATTCACCGAGGATTCGGACACCGCTCATAGGAGACCGATCGGTCGGGGCAGTCGCGGGAAAACAGGAAACCCCGGACCATCGAATGGTCCGGGGTTTCATTGAGCGGATGACGAGATTCGAACTCGCGACCCTCACCTTGGCAAGGTGATGCGCTACCACTGCGCTACATCCGCATGCAGTCCCTACGGGGCGTTTGCCCGTTCGGCTTACGAGAAGAAACATTAGCCGACCCGCTGCTGAACTTCCAAAACGGCTGGTGAACGGCCATCCTCGCGGATTTACGCCATCGCGGCCCGATCTGTGCATCCGGTCCCCGTGCTCGCTGCCCGCCGAGCACCACCTGCTGCCGGGCAAGCATGACCCGCTGCCCGGTGAACATGACCGTCGCGACCACGATCGCCGCACCGGCGAGCCCCGGACCCCCACCCGCTACCGGGGCGGCGCGCTCTCGTCCGACGCGGGCACGATCGCCGAGATCAGCGTTCGATCCCCGCTCACCGTCGTGATGACCAGCTGCGCCGGCCAGGTCTTGCGCGAGGCGTCCGGATGCGTCTCGCTGACCACCATGATGTGCTGCCCGTCGAACGGCCCCGGCGCGATCTGCACGCAGTACGTGGTGCCCGCCGGAACGGTGTCGATCCCGGCCTGGATCTGTGCCGCCGTGGGCGCGGCGGCATCGGGTGCGAACATCTCCCGCACCGCCTGCCCGGACCGATCCACGTAGTACCGGTTCTGCAACGCCAGGATGGCGTTCGGCCCCGAGGTGGTGCCGCCTGGTCCGTTGCCCCGCAGACTGGCTCCGCTCGCCTCGTTCGGGCACAGCTCGGCCGGTGCGGCGGCCGCCGGTTGCGCCGTGGTGCTCGCGGGCGGGGGAGTGGCGACCCCGGGCGCGCGCTGCGCGGTATCGGAGGAGCCGGATTTGGCGATCTGCACACCCACCGCCGCGGTGACCGCGAGCACGGCCAGCACCCCGAGCAGTGGTGCGAGCCAAGCCTTTTCCCCGTCGGACTCCGGTGACGAGGATCCCAACCGGCGCAGCCCGTCCCCGAATCGTTCCCGGGTCGTCGCCGAGTACTGCTGCGTCCCGCCGCCGCGCCGATGCCGAGCCGCCGGTGCGAGCCGCCGCTGCGCGGCCAGTCGCTGCTGCGCGGGCGACCCGAGCCGTTGCGGCGCGGTCGAATCGGTGTGCCGGCGCGCTGCCACCTCGACCCGCCCCTGCCCGTCCGCTCCGGTCCGCCGCTGCCCGCGGTCCCCGGTCCGGTCCGCCGCCGATCCCGCCGGGGCCTGCGCCGTGCGATGACGCCGCGTCGGCACCAGCCCGTCGAACGTCTCCTCGTCCTCGGCCCGGCGATCGACTCCCGGCCCGTGCCCGGACTCGAATTCCGGTTCCTCGTACTCGGATTCGCCCCATGCGGGCTCGTACGAGGCGCCGTGTGCGCCCGTCCCGTGCCCGTAGTCGTCCTCGTCGTCGTAATACTCGTCGTCGAATTCCGAATCCCCGTATGCCGGAGCCGATCCGGAGGGTGCGCGCGCATCACCTCCCGCCTTGATCCAGTCGGACCAACTGCCGGTGTATTCCTCGGAAACCTCCGCTGGGGCAAGCGGTTCCGCCTCGGATGTACTCATTTCAGCACCTGCGGTTGCGAAGTCGGGACGACGATGAACCCGCCGAGTTCGGGCGCGCTGGTGGTGGTGAGCGGCGGTGCGCTGGTGGTCGCCCCGGACTGCTCCCCGCCGAGCGGGAACTGCCCGTTCGAGGTGGTGGTGGGCGCGGTGGTGGTCGGCCCGAAATCCAGTCCGGAGCTGGGCTTGTCGCTACCGCCGCGCGGGACGTCCCCGGGCGATTTCGTACTCGCCAGATCGTGCGCGAGCGCCGCGAACCACGCGCCCGCGTACTGCGCCGGGCTGTCGCCGAATCCGGCGCCCTGCGCGTGCGTGTAATCGTGCTTCTGCGCGGTGTTCCAGTACCGCGCCCAGGTGGTGATATCGAGCAGATCCTTGTTGTCGGTGACATTCTTGACGATCGCGGTGTACGCCTGACCGGTCAATTTGCTGATGGTCGTGGGCGGCACCAGATCCACCACCGCCGAGACCACTTTGGTGCCCAATACCGCGAGTCCCGCGAGCGGATTGGCGAGTCCGGCCGTGGCGATCTCGGCGATATTGTTCACGGTGAGCACGTTCTTCACCACGGCGATCACCGAATTGAAGGCTATGGTCCCGATTTTCACCAGAGCCTGCAGCGCTCCCGGCAGATTCACCGAGGTCGCCGGATTCGACGCGTCGGCGATCCGTTCGGAGATCGACTTCTGCGAGGAGATCGACAGATCGGTCACCGTCGTGCCGGAAATATCATTGTTCACGACCGAGGTGAAAGTCTTGATCGAGGTATAGGCGACCGCGTCGACAATGGATTTGAGCGAGGCGATCGGATCGCCGCCCGACAATTCCACCTGGCTCGCGAGATTGGCCACGGTGCGCACCAGCGGCGAGTCGGTCGGTGCGTCACAGGCCAGATCGCCCGAGGTGCAGAAGCTCGCGACCCGTCCGGCCAGCGTGCCGAAACTCGTCGAGATCTGCTTGTCGGTGCCGATTCCCGCACCGGTCGCGGGCTGATCCGGCGACATCGGCGTGGTCAGCGCCGCCACCGCCGTGCCCTGGGTTCCCGGTGCGGCATCGGGCGCGGTCTTCCCGGCGGCCCCGGGAAACAGCGAGGATCCCGAATTGCGCGTCGGGTCACCGAACAGCGCGACCCCGGCGACCTTGTCCGCCGTCACCGCGCCCTTGCTCGCCCCGACCTTCTGGGCGAACAGCGAAACCACATGCGCGCCCTGCGAATACCCGGCCAGCGCGAGCCGCGTGTTCGGGCAGCGATCCACCACCTGCTTCGCCATGGACTCGAGCCGGGTGAGCCCGTCGTCCACCGATTGCGAATACGGGGTGAGACTGCTGGCGACCGCACCGCCGAACGACGCCTCGTACGGCACGTACGCGCGATCGACGAGTCCGGCGTCGCTGGCGTCGGCCAGCATCGGCCGGAACACCGCCGACAGCATGCCGGTATCGGTGCTGACGGCCGCGTCCGGTGAGGATTCCCCGGTGCCCTGCACTCCGAGCGCGTAGAGCGCCGGACAGGTGTCGATCGAGAGCTGAGTACTCGGCGCGTTGTCGGCCATGGCCACGCCGATACTGGCCACCGTGAGACCGCAGACGGTGACGAGCAGCGCCGCGGTCCGAATCCTTGCCCTGGTCAGCTTGTATGCCCTGGTCAGCAATTTCCGACCCTCCTCGTGAACCTGGTGATCAGCGGCGTGAGCCCGCGCGGTGGCCTCAGCCGGCCTCGCGGTGTAGAGCGTGGTTCCCGGAGTGCTTGCCTCCGGAGTGCGCCGGGCGAGCGGCGGGCGCCGGTTCGCTCGGGGGGTGCACCGGTTCGCTGTCGAGTCGTGGTGCGTCATCGGGTAGGTGGGTCAGCAAGAGCGCGCCCGCGTCGCGGGCCGCGGCGAAGAGCGCTCCGGCGACCTGCCGGACCGGGGCGGGCGGGGTGCGCGTGGCATCGACGTCCTCGATCGGGCCGGGGCGCGAATCGGGTGACCAGGTGGCGAGTTCGTGCGGTTCGAGGCCGCGCCACTGTTCGATCCACGGCAGCTTCCACACCGGCGCACCGATCTCCGCGGCCATCGACTCGATGACCTGATGGCGTTCGGCCGCCGAGGTGGGCAGCGGCCGTGCGGAATCGGCGATGGTGATGATGCCGACCACCAGTGTTCCGGCCGGAGTGGCTTGGTGCGCATGCGATTCCAGCGCGCTCTCGAGGGCGATCAACCCGCTCAGATGGGTGCGCGCCACCAGCACCACCAGCGGCGAGTCCATATCGCGGACCAGTCCGATGCGTCCGGGCCAGCGTCGCCCGGCGTCTCCGGCCCAGCGCAGCGTCGAGGCCAGCGAGGTCACGCCCGCACCGCCGTGCACGCCGATCAGCCACACCAGCGGTGGCTTGCCGAACTGCCCGGGGACCGCGCGATGCCACATCGGCACCGGCGGCCATTGCGGATCGGTCATCGCAGCACCCCCAGCAGGGTGAGGTACGCGTCCCGGGTCTCGGCCGCGAGCCGATGCCAGGAGATGAGCCCGCCGCCGGCCAGATGCATATCGAACGGGACGGTCACCACCGAGCGCACGAAATCCCCGAGGTGGGTGCGCACGTGCGAGGTCGCGGCGGCTCCGGAATCCTTGACCTGCTCGGTCAACACGATCACCGCGTCCCCGATCAGGAATTCGCCGTACTGCTCGTCGAGCCAGCGCAGTGCCGGTTGCAGCCGGTTGATCGCGTCGGGCCGGGCCGCCACGGTCAGCACCAGACCCATGCGCGGATCGGCCAGCAGCGGTGCGGCCTGGCGGCTGGTCACCGGTGCGCCCGCGTCGAAAACGGCCAGCAGCCCGGCGGTTTCGAGATGCCGAGCCGCCGAGACCAGGGTTTCCCGGCGCGGCAGCGGATCCGGACTGCGCGGCAGCACCCGCACGCCCGTGGAGGTCTGACCGCTGCACGCGCCGACCACGGCGGGCAGTTCCGGATGCGGGCTGTTGAGCCATTCCTGCAGGGTGCTCACCGGCACCGCGGCGTCGCAGCCGCGCAGTGCGGTGTCGCCGCCGCCGAGCGTGGCGTCCACGACCACGGGCCAGAGTTCGCCGTCGCTGTCGGCGACGGCCGCCGCGGCGAGTCCGAGGGCGGTGGTGGTCGCGCCGGACGCGCCCGCGCTGCCGAGCACCACCATGGCGGGCATCTCCGCGCGCACCAGTCGTCCGCGTCCGCCGTGCAGGGGGACCGAATCGGTGGGGGAGCCGGGCGTGGGAGCCGCTGTGAGCGAGACGAAGTCGGCGCGTTCGCTCTCGGCCTTCTTATCGGCCAGGGTCTCGATCAGGTCGGGTATTCCGGTCATCGCTCATCCTCCCGACGAGACGATGGACGTGATCAGGGCTCGCCCGTCCCGCACGGTCGTGGTGACGACCTGCTCCCAGGACACCAGCGTTCCGTCCGTGTGCTTCTCGTCGATCTTCACGCTCCACCGGTCGACGCCGAGCGCGGCCACCGCGACACAGTGCTGCGTGCCCGCCGGAATCGACGCGATGGCATCGCGGGTCGCGGCTTCGGAGGCGACCCGGGCATCGGGGGAGAGCATGCCGCGCACGGCGATCGGATCGCGCAGGACGTACCAGGCGTACTCCAGATGCAGGATGACCCCCGCTCCGGTGGAGGGGTCGCCGTCCTCGGCACTCACCAGGCGGTCGGCGTTCTCGCTGGGTGCGCACCATGCACCGGTGGCCGAGGCGTCACCGGAGAATCCGGCCGAGCTCGCGACAGTCTGGGGCTGGGCCGTGGTTCCGCTGTCCCGCATGGAGATCCAGATGACGCCCGCGACGATGGCCAGCACCGCGGCCAGCCCGCCCGCGAGCATGGCGCGGGTGAGGATGCGCTGACGCCTGCGCATGGACAGGGTGCGACGGCGCGCGTCGGCGGCCAGCGGAGCCATCGGATCCTCGACCTGCAGCCGTCGCGGATCCATCGAAAGGTACTGCGTCTTCTCGAGATCCACCGGCTGCTGCGCGGTGGTCTCCGGCTCGCGCGGGTCCCCGTCCTCGAGCCACACCGACCACGAGGCCGTGTCCGGACCCGCCGACTGACCCGAACTGTCGGGGGTCAGGGCGGGCATGGTGGCCCGTCGGTTCGTGATCTCGCGCTCCTCGGGCACCGTTCTCACTCCAAAAAAGTCGTCACTGACCGCTCGGCGCCTGCACGGCCGCCACCAGGCCGTTGACGACATCCGCGGCGGCGCCGAAGGTCTCCGGGCTCAAGGTGGGCATGTTCGCCACGGCGGACCGCAGCGAACTCACCGCAGCCTCCCCGATCGGGGACGAATCGGCAACAGCCTCGACGGTGTCCGAAACCTGGTTCGACACAGCGGCAATGGGCTCGGCCAGCTGCGGGGCAGCTACCTCGACGGGGGCGTAGACGGGCTGGGCGGCCTCGACCACGGGAACTTCGGCTGCGACAGGAACTTCCGCGGCTGCCTGTTGCGGCGCCAGCGCACCACCGGCAGCTCCGCCTGCTGCTCCACCGAGCAATCCGCCGCCTACCGCCCCGAGGCTTCCGCCGAGGGCCGAGCCGGGTACACCGCCGATGAGGCAACCGGCGATTCCGCCGATGATCGCACCCGGGATGGCACCGACACCGCCGGTCGGGAGCCCGCCGATCGCGAAGCCCGCGACGCCGCCGACGGCAAGACCTGCGGCACAACCGCCCGCCCAGCCGATTCCCGCACCGACGCCGCCGGCCGTGATCGTGCCCGCGGATGCGCCGATCCCCGCACCCGTCAAACTCGATGCCGCCATGCGGTCGGAATCTTCCCGGGAGAACCCGAGATTGTCGTACGTCGCGGCGATGTGCCATTCGGCGGAATCGACGTCGGCTTGCAGCTTGTCGCGTGAACGGACATCGATCACGTCCGGCAATTGCACGGTGTTGAGGCCGACTCGAAGCTTGTGCGGATCCGACGGGATGACGACCGGCGCCTCTTCGGCGGGTGCGGCTTCTTCCGGCTCGGTGTCCGCCTGCGGCGTCTTCGGCTGGACCAGCGTGTCCACATCCGGCTGCGTCTGCTGCTTGGGACGCGGGCGCGCGGGCGGAGCGGGCGGGTCGGGAATGAAGTCGGCCAGGCCCGGACTCGGTGCCGGCGGCGCGGCCGCGGGCGGCTGCGCGGGCACGCTCAACCCCGGTTGCCCGTCACCCGGTACCGCGAGCCCAGGTTGTCCGGGCGCGGCAGCGGCAGCGCCGGTTCCCGCCGCGAGCAGGGCGGGCAATACCGAGAGCACCGACAACTTGCGTGTGGTGTTCATTCCGAATCCCCTTTTCCCGGCGCACGCGTGCCGAGTGACATAGGTGTCGTCATACCCATTCCCCTTCCCGAATGGACAGCGCCGAGCCGCTTCGCCCGAAACCCCCGGACGCCTTGGCTTTCCACACCGCTGGCCGACACCTCAGGCAGTCCACCGGACCGCGATCGCGATGACCCATGATTGACCCCACCACCTGCGATGATCATGTTGCGCTCCGATCTTACCCGGATCCGTGCCCCTCACAACCTGATACGGGACAGTCGGGACGAAGAATTCACCCTATTCGACCATGCGCTTACGATCGACCCGATCCTCCCACAAGCGCGGTGTCGCGCAACACCTCTCAGACGCCGACCGTCGCACCGAAGGAATCCCCATGCGCGCCAACCCCGCACACTCCGCGCAACTTCTGGCAGCGCTGCTGCTCGCCGCGACTCTATCCGCCTGCGGTGCCACGAATTCCGCCGTGACGACCCCCACCACCGCACCGGTGGATCCCACTCGCCCGCCCGAAAACCTGCGCTGGGAGCCATATCAGGGCGTCTCGCTACCGATCGGCGCACAGGACGGCCCCAAGCAATTGGCGACCATAGCCTCCGGCTATTCCCACACTCCGCAGGGCGCGGCGCTGGCCGCGATCAACAGCAGCACCCGAATGTCCCTGGCACCGGACGACACCTGGCCCACGGCGGCCTCGCAATCACTGATGCCCGGCCCCGGCAAAGACGCCTGGGTGATGGCCCGCGCGCAGATTTCCATCACCGCCCCCGCCGCCGCGGCAACCGCCCCGCACATCACCGCGTACAAGGTCGTCAACTACACCCCCGCCACCACCGACCTGGTCGTCTACGCCACCTACTCGGACAACAGCATCACCGCATCGGCCCAAACCGTCACCTGGTCAGCGGACGACTGGCGACTGGTCCTCCCGAACCCGGCGTCCAAACTCCAGACCATTCATTCGATCCCGGCAATCCCCCCAGACGCCGTGAACCTCAATCCCCCGAAATAGCGCACAATCCGTGCGCATTCTCCGGCGCGCAGATTCGGCCCGGCCGAATAGCGCGCACAAACCGTCCGCCCCGAATTCTCGAGCCGCCAATGCGGCTCGGCGGTTCACCGCCGCCGATTCACCCACGAATCGAACAGCACCAGCAAAACCCCCGCCGACACCAACCCCGCCGGCAACCCCACCGACCCGAAGATGATCGCCGAAATCACGGTCGGCAAAACCAGTGCCGACACCGGAGCCCATACGAACGGGTCAGGCCTCCCGAAGACCTGTCGAGAACGCCCATCTGCACCAGCCATACCGCACCACCTAACAAAGTCGATCTTCCCCAAACCATAGCCACTGCGCTCCGACCCCGCCGCCCACGACCCATCCGCCCAGCTCGGGTGGATGAGTCGCGAACAGGCGAGACCTGCCGCGAGTCGCCCCTCGGCAACGGCCCGGGATCCCGCGTGCGCCCCTGGCGGGTGGCCAGGCATCCCGCCGCCGCCTGCCAGGTGGCCTGTGAATCCCGTGATGCGTCCTCGTGGCGGGTGGTCTGAGATCTCGTGATGCGTCCTCATGGCGGGTGGTCTGAGATCTCGCGATGTGCCCTCGTGGCGGGTGTCCTGGAATCTCGTGATGTGCCCTCGTGGCGTGCGACCTGGGATCCCGCGATACGCCCTCGTGGTGTGCAGCCTGTGGATTCCGTGATGTGCCCCGCGGCGGTGGTCCTGGATCCTTCGAGTTTCCCCGTCGCGCAGCCCTTTCCGTCCCGAGGTGTCGGTCACTGTCGCACCCGAGCCCGGCCACCGGAAATTCCATTCGACCCGCTCAGTGTCCGGTCGGCGGCCGAATCTCCAGGGCTCGGCGCAGACGCGGGCACTCCCGCTCGCAACTCCTGTGCAGCGCAACCACTTCCAGCGCCTCCCGGTAACTCATCACGTCCCCCGGTCGAATCTCGCACCCCGCCAACTCCAGCGCTCGGGGACTCACGTACTCCATGACGCCCTCAAAACCGTGGAGTCGCGGGCACCAACTGCCCCGCCTCCACCAGTCGAGTCCGAGCCTGCGCCTTCCGTCGGCAGGTAAGCACCAGACACAACAGATGCTCCTGCATGTCCGAATGCGCGAGTTCAACAGTCATCACAGGTCGGGCGCTGTGATCGATCGGTGGGAGAGTGCACATGGCGATCCTCCAGTTCGTCGAATTGCATTGTGGTGGAAAGGGTGTGACGTCTTTACGAAACGGTGACAGACCTCAGTACACACCTGTCAGAATCGAAGTGGCTTATCCACGACAGCTAATCCACCACGTGAAAGCCGAACTTCCATTGCGGGACATTCCATGTGCGGCACAACCGGATAGGGAGGCTAACGAGATGAACACCGGCAGTACCCTCGCGCGCAGGGCGATGGGTCGTGAATTGCGTCGAATGCGAGAATCCGCCCGTCTGTCTCAGGCGGCGGCGGCCCGGGTTGCCGAGGTATCCCAGCAAACGATCGGGCGAATGGAGGAGGGGCGACCGACGCAAGTGAGCGGGCTGCATATCAATGCGCTGTGCAACGCTTTCGGAGCCTCCGACGAGGAGCGCCGGACGGTCCTGGACCTTCTCCGGGAGGTCAAGCAGGCACGGGAGTTGGGCGGCGGGTGGTGGAAGAGTTTCGCTGACACCACGCCCGAAGGGTTCGATCACTACCTCGGCCTCGAAGACGCTGCCAGCAAACTGACCACCTGGAAGATCGCGGTGGTGCCCGGTTTGCTGCAGACCCCGGAGTATCGACGCGCGCTGATCTGGGCGGAGGATCCCGCACGCTCGACCGGGGAGGTCGAAAAGCGCATCGCGATGGCGACTCAGCGTCAAATACGTTTACAGGAGCCAGGTTTCACGATGGAAGTCCTACTCGCTGAGTCGGTGCTTCGTGACGAGATCGGCGGTCGTTCCGTGATGGGGGCGCAACTACGACACCTGTCGGCCGCCGCGCTCCTGCCGAACGTATCCATTCGAGTCGTCCCCTTCGCCGCCCCCGGTCATCTCGGCTCGTTCGTTGGTTCTTTTGTGCTGCTGCAGTTTCCGCCCCTGGTCGTATCGAAGCTGAACGAACCTCCGATCGTGTACGTCGAGGGCTACGTCGGAGATCTGTACCTGGAGCGTGATCGCGAGGTGCGTCGATATCAGGATGCGCTGACGGAGATTCGCCGTGTAGCTTTGGACGAAACGGACACCAGACAGCTGATATCGGCCGTGGTGAAGGAGTTCGGGGCGTGAATGTCGACCTATTCGAGGCGAACTGGTTCAAATCGAGCCGCAGCGGCCCAAGTAAGGAATGCGTCGAAGCCGCGCACCTGACGCGAGGCCGCGTCGGCATCCGTGACTCCAAGGACCCGACCGGCCCAGCCCTGATCTTCACCCCGGCGGCGTGGGACACCTTCCTCGTATTCGTATCGTCGGCCGAATCCGCCGCGTAAGGCCCGGCTACACAGCTTCACTTCCCGGCCGGGTGGCGCGTGATCACCGGCGGGCCTAGCGTCGGGGTATGACCCAGAGCGGCGCAGCGCCTGTCACGTTGATCACCGGCGGTGGGAGCGGGATCGGAGCCGCGACCACCCGCCGATTGCTGGAGCAAGGCCATCGGGTGGCGATCACCGGGAGGCGTAAGGAGCGGCTCGACGAGTTCGCCGCCGAGGTCGGGGCGGGGGAGGCGCTGCTCACCATCGCCGGGGATGCCGCGGACCACGAGGCCGTGCAGGCCGCTGTCGATACCACTGTCGCCACGTTCGGCCGGCTCAGCGGGGTCGTCGCCAATGCGGGCATCTCCACTCATGACTCACTCGTCGACGGGGATCCGGCCGAGTGGCAGGACATGCTCCTCACCAATGTGCTGGGTCCGGCGGTTCTCATCCGTGCGGCCCTTCCCGCCCTGCGTGACACCCAGGGGCGAATTGTGTTGGTGGGCAGCACCGCCGGTGTCAAGAACACCCCCGGAAACATGTACTCCGTCACCAAGTGGGCGGTCTCGGCGCTGGCGGAGAACGCCCGTGTCCTCGTCACGGGCTCCGGCGTGGGCGTAACCCTGGTTGCTCCCGGCCGGGTCGACACTTCCTTCTGGGATTCTCGCCCTGACGGCGTCCCCGATGGCCCCATCATGACTCCCGAGAACATCGCCACCTCGATAGTTTTCGCGCTCTCCCAGCCACCGGGCATCGAAATCAACTCCTTGGTCATCCGCCCCTCCGGTCAACTCTTCTGACCCGCGGAATCCGTGCGCAGATGCGCGAACCGGCTCGACCGACCGGGCGGCGTGACTACCATCGAAGTCGATTCTTCCCGTGGCATCGATGGTCCAGGAGGTCGTGCGATGGTGACTACCAAGTTCGCGCTGATCGCAGCCGCGGCGGTGGCGGCGATGACGATATGCGCGCCGTCGGCGGGCGCGGCTCCCGAGGACGAGTTCATCACCTTGAATTCCGTGGTCACCTCCGCACCGGATGGCCTGCAAGCCACCGGCACCTACCGCTGTGAGGCCGGTATCGGCTTTCTCGACGTCTCCGCGCAGATGAACACCAGCGGCAGCGGCACGATCGCGCTCACCAGCTCCCCGCCGGGGGCGACCCTGCAGTGCACGGATCGCATCGAGACCTGGTCCGCCGTGCTGAAGCCGTCCAACGGCCAACCGGTGCTCGTGCCCTACACCGAGGGCACCGGTACCGCGCAGCTGAACAGGAAATACTGGAAGACCGATTCCGGTCAGGTCGCGCTGCACCTGGGATGATCCGGTGCGCACGCGGCGCGGCCGGTCTACCAGCCGCGCCGCGTGGCCAACGGCCCCTGGCTATTTCATCGAGAGGCTGACCTCGTGCGCCCGAAGGGCCAGATGAAGCTCGGCCGCTCCCAAGGGTGTGGACGGGTTGTGCCCGGTCAGCGTCGCGATCCGATTGATCCGGAAGCGCAGGGTATTGCGATGGCAGAACAGCTTTTTCGCCACCGCCCCCGCTTCGCCACCGCCCTCGAACCACATGCGCAGGGTGTGCAGCAGCACATCGCGATCGCCGGGAGGAAGCCCCAGTATCGGCCCCAGCCGCATATCGGCGATGCGCGCGGCGAGATCGGGCGCCCCGGCCAGCAGCACCGATAGCAGCACCTGATCGTGGCGAACGACGATGTCCGCCATCGATTCCGCGGCGATCGCCGCCAACCCGCTCTGGCGCAGCGCCTCGGGCGCCGCGGTCAGCACGGGAAACACGGCACTGATCCCGGTCCGCCCCAGTGTTCGTTCGGCCAGGAGGTCGTGCAGCCGATCGATGGTGAAAGCCGTTGTGAGAGCGACGATTCCCACATGGCTGTCCAGCCTCACCCGCCACGCCGAGCGCACGCCAAGCGCCGTGATCGCCGCGCCGATTCCCGGAATCGTCTCGGCCGCGGTGCGTGTCGATCGCGCGTACACGACGACGAA
This sequence comes from Nocardia jejuensis NBRC 103114, assembly GCF_001613145.1. GTDB lineage: Bacteria > Actinomycetota > Actinomycetes > Mycobacteriales > Mycobacteriaceae > Nocardia > Nocardia jejuensis. The sequence goes on along the minus strand of NZ_BDBU01000012.1, from coordinate 267,730 downwards.
GTCGCCGTAGAAGGGCAGCCGCAGTCTGTCGATGTGCTCGCGCTGGCTCGCCACGTCGGTCGTCCCGGCCAGCACCGCGTCCACCGCGACTTCGAGCAGCCTGCCGTCGTGCTGAGCTTGTTCGGCTTGCCACTCTTGATATCCGAGCGTCAGCGCCTGGGAGTAGTCGTCGGCCAATCGCCAGATCTCGGAGGCCGATTCCAGCAGATCCTGGGTGGCCCGCGGATCGTTGCCCACGAGCACGACCAGCCGATCCCAGGTGACGCGCGTCGCGATGCGATACGCGCGAAGCACCGCCGTCAGCGGAACTCCGAGTTCTGCGCGTCGGCGCCCGGTGGCCCGTGCGGTGGCGAGTCCCAGCTGCGTATTGCCCCCCATGTACTCCAGCGCCGACTCGAGATTCTCCCGATTCGACGCCATCAATTCCTGATGCGAGACCGAATCGAACGTCCCGTACGCGGGCTCGCTCGCTTCGATCGCGTGCGCGACTTCGGCTACCAGCGAATCGATTTCGGTCAACAGCGTGCGTCGGGCACGGCCGATGAATGGTCCGGGAACGTCGCTCATGAGGCGATGCTCCCACCCTTCGCGGGCTCGCCCCGGTGCGAAACCGGAGCGAACCCGCGTGGAACAGCCATCAGTCCATGACCGGTTGGGGGCGGCTGTGCTGCTGCTCTGCCGGGCCGGAAACAGTGCCGGCAGGTGCGTGCGGCGGCAGCGGCCCAAGCAGCAGGAGCTTTTCGACCGCCGTGGGCAGATACCAGTTCCACTTGCCCATGAGCGACACCGTCGCCGGCAGCAGCAGCGAGCGAATCACCGTGGCGTCCAGCAGGATTCCCAGCCCCAGACCCACCGCCATGACCTTCTGATCGGTGCCGGGGCCGGTGGACAGCGCCGCGAAGGACAGGAACAGGATCAACGCGGCACTGGTGACCAGGCGCCCGACCCGGCTCAACCCCGCGATGACAGCCTGATCGGTGGATCCGGACGCCCGGTACTCCTCCTGAATGCGAGCGAGGATGAACACCTCGTAATCCATCGACAGCCCGAACAGGAACGCGAACACCATCGGCGGAATCCACACCGCGACCGCGTGGGTGGCGGTGATGCCGTACACCAGCTCCGAGCCGACGCCGTCCTGCCAGAAGTACACCATCGCACCGATCGCCGCGGCGAGCGAAAGCAGGTTCATCACAACGGCTTTGAGCGGCAACAGCAGCGAGCGGAACGCTCGCACCAACAGCAGGTATGTCAGGATCGACAGCACGAGCAGCACCAGCGGGAAGTTGTCGTACACCGCGTGCTGGAAGTCGGTCTGCGCGGTGCCGACGCCGGTCACGCCGACGACGCCGTCCAGTCCCGCCGCGGTGTCCTGCACCCGCTCCACGACCGCCACGGTCCGCTGATTCACCGTCTGATCACGCGGGATGGCCAGCACCATCGTCACCGTCGGCCCCGTGCCCGACAGCGGCCGGTTGAGATGCCCGTCCCCGGCCTCGGCGACCACCACGTGCGCCACACCCTCGATGCTCGCCAGCGCGTCGGCGACCGCCGGAGCCCGATCGCTGCGGGTGAGCACCTCGATCGGGGACAGCGTCCCGGCGGGAACGCCGCTGTCCTTCAACGCGCTGTACGTCTCGTACGCGGGCCCGCTCTGCGCGAGCGAATCCGCCGAGGAGAAACCGATATTGGCGTTCGTGAACGGAACCATCAGCAACCCGAGCACCGCCAGGGCCGCCGCCGCGGAGATCCACCGCCGTCGCACCACCAGGGTGGTCCAGCGCGTCCACCCCTTCCCCTCGGCCCGGTGCGGTCCCCGCGTGTCCAGCCACGGTCCCGCCATACTCAGAATCGCAGGAGTGAGGGTGAGGGTCGCGAGCACCGTCACCAGCGGAATGAGCGCGCCCGCGATGCCGATGCTGCGCAGGAACGGCACCGGGAGCACGACCAGCGACAGCAGCCCGATGGCGACCGTGACGCCGCTGTGCACCACCGCTGTTCCGGCCGTGCGCATCGCGGTGAGGATCGCCGCGTCGTTGTCGAGTCCGCGCCCGCGCTCCTCCCGCCAGCGGGTGACGACCAGCAGCGAGTAATCGATACCGAGACCGAGCCCGACCAGTGAGATCAGGTACTGCACGATGAACGAGTAGTCGCTGATGTAGGTCAGCGGCAGCAACAGCAGCAGCGCCCCCGGGATCGACACCGACGCGACGATCACCGGCAGCACCGCGAGCCGAGAGCCGAATACGAAGGCCAGCACCACGAGTGCGCCGCCGCCCGCGATCAGCAGCTCCAGGATCACTCCCAGCCCGATGCCGCTGCCCTGGCTCGCGGCCAGCGCGTCGGTGCCGGTCATGCCCAGCGTGGCCCCGACCGGCAGCAGCGGGGTGATCGCGGTGGCGACCGTATCGGCCGGTGTCGTCGGTGTGGGAGTCCGCGTGATCGGATAGAACACGTACGCCATGGCCGTGCGATCGTCCGCGGTCACGAACGCCGACCGATCCGCGCGATCGACGGTGTTGTAGGCGTCGAAAACCTGCACCGGCTGGTCGTACATGCGCACCGTCGCCAGCGACTCGAACGCCGACTTCAGTTCTCCCGCATGGTCGCCCACCCGCTGCCCGTCCGCCAGCGTGACCGCGACGATCAATGGCGAACTGTTCTGTCCCGCTGTCCCGAAGGTCGAGATCACCGCATGGGAGGCGGTGTCGCCGGGTTGACCCGGCAGCGCGAAGTCGACGGTCAGACGATTGGTGGTGAACGTCGCCAGCGCACCGCCGACGATCAACGTCAGCAGCCAGGCCGCGATGATCCGCCGGCGATGTCTCAGCGCCGCCTGGGCGATTTTCTGCACGATGGTTCCTTCTCGGTGCCGGAGTTCGGGACGCTGCCGCGGGTCGGGACGCCGCGGTTCACGACGCCCCCGCGGTGCAAGACACTGCCGCGGTTCAGGACGCCGCCGGAGCGGGGTCGCGCCGCCCGGTGACGGTGCCGGTCCCCGGGATGATGCGGGCCCGCACGGTCCCGGACAGCTCGTCCCCCTCCACGACGGTGGTGAAGATCAGGTTGAGCCGCATGGGATTGCGGATCGACTGATGCCAGACGAGCGAGTTGCCGGAGACCTCGACCTTCGCCAGCGGCGCGAGTTCACCGGATTTCGGATGACGCGCATTGCCGCTCACCGAACCGTCCGGGGCGGTGGTGAATTCGATGATCGCGGTCTGGCGGCCGATCTGCGAGTCGATGGACAGGGTCCAGGTGCCGTCGAGTGTCATGATCGAATGTCCTTTCAGCGCAACGTGAGCGAGTGGTGGTCGGTGAGGCCGGCCACACTGTCGTGCAGGGCCTCGACGTGCTTCTCGAAGCCCAGCCGCAAGGGCGTCCGGTCATCGAGACGCAGGGTCAGGGCGAGGCAGTCGTAGCGGCACCCGTCCTCGCTGTGCCAGCCGGGAAGGTAAGCGCTGGCGACGAATCCGCGGCCGCGGGCGTCCGGCGTGCAGAGTTCGGCGATGACGTCGCGCTTGTCGGCCAGCACGTACACCGTGAGGTGCTCGACCAGCGCCGGCGCGTGGTCGACGACCTCCCACAGCAGGCGCCGCACGTCCGCGGGGCTCGTCGCGTCGATCTCGCCGATCACCGCGGCGTTGCTGGGCTCGAAGAGCGAGAAGGCGATTCGCCCGTGCTGCGACTCGTGCAGGTATCGAGTCGAATGCGCCGCCGCGATCCGCGTCGGATAGGCGCCGGTCGCCGCGCGCCCGACCATGGCCCGCAGCTCGGTGTCCAGGAGGCTGCCCGCGATCACCAGCGGATCCGACGGCAGGATGCGCAGCGGCGGATGCACGGGATTGAAGGAGCCGCCGATCAGATGCTCCTCCCGATTGTCGCCGACCCGGTGCATACCGCCGTCGGTGCCGGTCCAGTGGATGCTGTAATCGATGCGCTCGAACAGATATCGAGCGCGCTCGCTGCGGGCGTACCCGTAGATCAGTTCGTTCTCCGGGCGCGCGATGGCATCGTCCACGGTGGCGTTGAACAGCACCGCGAAGTTGCCGCGACCGGCGTATTCCAGCCTGACCGCCGCGCGCCCGAGCTCACAGGTGCCGTTCACCGAATCGGGAACCGCGACACTGGATCCCACCACGACGCCGTCCGCCGTCGCCAGGAACCACGAGTAGTCACGTTCGGTGAGAACGGCGCTGATGACCGCCGGGTTCGTGCATTCGACGAGTGGATACCTGCCCCGGTAGACCCGGTCGTACAGCTCGGCGATGCCTTCGGCGTCGTCGGGAGTGGCGCGACGGAATTCCAGCGGGGTCGTGGACGCCTCGGCAGGGTTGAATTGAATGGTCATCGAATCACGCCGATTCCGTTGTCGCGGTGCGAATATCGAGGTGCAGGGCGAGCGGGCGGCGCGGTGCGGGCACCAGATCGGGAGTGAGGGGCCCGGCGACCGCCCGGAACACGATGGCCAGCGGCGCGTCGGTATCGGCGACCAGGACCTTGCGGAATTCCGCCATCCGAGTGTCGATTTCGGCGCGCTCCTCGGCGGTGAAGACCTCGCCCTCGGGCACGCTGAGCATCTCGGCCTCGAACATGAGCGAGGTGGTGGGATGCACGCCGACCCCGAGTGCGGTGGCCGCGAGCCACATTCGCTGCACGGCCCGACCGGCCTCCACGAAATCGCGGCGGGTGTCCCCGGCGGCGGTGATCGCACCGACCGCGGAGGCCCCGGCCGCCCAGGTGCGGGTGTATTCGAGGAGCCCGGCCCCTTCGCCGCGCTCGTGCAGGAACTTGGCGACCGTGGGGCGACTCAGGATTCGCAGCGCGATGCGCTCCGGCAGGAGGATGCCCAGATTCTCCAGTGGCACACCGTCTTCGCGGTCCGGTTCATCGGAGCGGAAATAGAATTCGTCGAAGGTCTCGGTATGCATTTCCGCCACGAGAGTGCGCAGCCGGTTGCCGACCGCGGTGCCCTCGCCGTAGACGTGCTTGACCTCCTCGTCGCCGCTGAGCCACAGTCGGGCGGAGTACGCCGCCACGGCCTCGTGCAGCGCGGATACCTCCGAGTCGGTGAGCGCCCGGCCCGCCTCACGGGTGCGCTCGCTGTAGCGGTTGCTCAGTGCCGCACCGAGTGCGACCTCCGCCGCGGTGGCCTCGGGGCCGCTCTCGCCGACCGTGACCCGGGTGTAGACCAGCGAATCCGGGCCCTCGGGGTCGTACTCGACCTCGACGGTCAGCCCCCGGGCTCGCGCGCCGACGACGATGCTCTCGGTCACCGCTCCGAGCACCACCCGGCGCACGGTCTCGCGACCGTCGAAGAGCCGGTGGGTGATCGAGCGCTCGGGCATGTGCACGACGTCGATCACCCGTCCGCACACCGCGAACCGCCACTGCTGGGTGTTGCCGCCGGACGGCGAGCGCATGGCCAGTTCGAGGATGGCGCGAATATCCTCCGGCAGTTGCCCGACCGCCGCTTCGGGCTCGGGAACCGATGCCGGGGAGAGGCTCTCGTGCGGCGTGCGCCCGATTCCGTAGGGCAACTCCACATGCCGCCGCCCCGACGGCACATCGTGACCGAGCAGGATCGCGCGCGCCACGGTGGCGACCACCGCGCCGCCGTGATTGACCTCCGAGGCGAGTTGCGGCCAGGTGGTCAGCGTGGCATCCATCTCGACCACCGATACCGCTGTGCGGTCGGAGATGTCGTCGACGCCGACGATCGTGGCCATCGCCGCGAGTTGCCCGTCGCGGTCCATGGTCGCGAGTTCTTCGGTGGTGAGGTCACCGACCAAGCCGTGCAGCAGGGGCCTTTGCGGTTCCAGGTCGAAGCGCTCGATATCGAGCATGCCGCGATCGCTGGCCTCCATCAGCACGGGAATGCCGCGCTGACGGGCATGCTCGCGCGAGAGGATCTTGATCCACGGCATATCGCACTCTTCGACCAGGATGTCGACCGCGCGGCCCGCGTCGAAGAAGGCGTCGACATTCAGATCGTCGATGCCCTCGTGGAAGACCTCGACCTGAAGGTACGGGTCGAGCTCGGCGATCTGACGAGCCGCCAGCACCGCCTTGTTCACGCCGAGATCGGAGACGTTGGCCCGCAACCGATTCAGGTTCGACAGGTCCAGCTCGTCGAAGTCCGCGAGCTTGATGCCGCCCACGCTGCGTTCGGCGGCGACGGTGAGGGCCACGGCATTGCCGACCGAGAGACCCAGGATGCCGATCGTCTTGCCCGCCAGTGCCCGCTGCTCCTGGGAGGTGAGCTTGTTGCGGTTGGCCGCGGTGCGGACCTGCACGAACTCGGGTTCGTCGAGGATGTGCACCAACTTGCCCGACCACGGGTAGAACACCCATACGCCGATCTCGTCCCGGGGCCGCCCCCCGACGAGCTGCTCGAAGACATCGTCCCGATCACCCATGCGCCCGCGTTCGGGAGTGCGGATCTTGGCCAGATTCTCCAGCTGCAGGGTGAGCATGTCGTGCCGGGCGGCGATCGCGCCGGACTGTTCGAGCTCGGTCAGCGCGGCGACGTCCGCGGCATCGGAGAGCCGAAACAGGGTTGGCGGAACATAACTTTCGATATAGTCCGACAGTGCGGGACCAGTGAATTGCATATGTTTCCTCCGAGATTCGGAGCCCATGTCATGAGCGCGTGACCGCACTGCATCGGTACCGGCATGCAGGCAGGTTTCATCGAGCACATCGTTGTGCGCCAGGAGATGTGGGATAGCTGCCGTGTGCGACGAGCGGTGAATGCTCGGCTCCGGGCGCAGGGGCTGGACTGCGTGCTGGAGCAGGGGTGGAGCGCGTGAGCTCCACTGCGCACGACGAACAAGCTCATCGTGTGTCGCCACGCGTCGCGCTGCAATGGGCCCGTGCACACCCTGCGTCGAATATCGTTGTGGTGCTTGCACAAACGCGCGGTTCCGGTACGCACGGCGTCACGGGTTCGCCCGGAGTGTGCCGCGTCACTGTGCGCGGTGACTCGGGTCCTTCGGCGGGCGCGCGAAATTCCCGGCTACCGAATCGGCAACCGGAACCCCGCGATGCGAACGCGGCCACTCTTATGCGACGGGTGACCTGCGCCGCGCAATACTGAGGACATGGGAAATCGCTGGTCCGGAGTAACGATCGACTGTCTCGACGTGACCCGGGTATCAACCTTCTGGAGCGCCCTGCTCGACCGCCCGCCGGGCCCCTCCGAACCGGGCTGGGTCTACCTCGGCCACCCCGAGGACCCCCAACCCCGCCTGGTCTTCCAGCCGGTCTCCGAGCCCAAGACCGGCAAGGTCCGCCTACACCTGGACATCACCGTCGACGACCTCGATCACGCTGTCTCCCAAGTGATCTCACTGGGCGGCCACCCCACCGGCGAACGCCACGACTACGACGAGGGCACGGTCGTCGTCATGACCGACCCCGAGGGCCACGAATTCTGCCTCGTGCACTACCGCTGATTCGCCCGGCTCGTGCCCGGACACCCACCCCGGGCCGCACATGCCCCGAAGCCCCCGGCGCAGCCGTCCGCGCGAAAGCCCAGCGATACCGCGGGCAGCTGGAGCCGGGGCCACGACATGGTGAGGCTGCGTCGATGCCTGTGGGCTCCAACGCTTTTGCCGACTCGAAGGGCCGGTTGATCCTTGTGCGGTGGTGCTCGAGCGGCCAGCCGCGGTCGACAGGTGCTTCAGTCGACGACGTAGCGGAGCATCACCGCGGTCTTGAAATTCCTCGTTTCGACCAACCGGAGCCCGACGCGTTTGTCCAGGGACGGGAACATCGGGGTGCCGCCGCCGAGGATCACGGGGGAGACGTAGACCTGGTATTCGTCGATGAGCCCGTGCGGAATCAGTGACGCCGCGAGGTTCGCGCCGCCGACCTCCATGACGCCGTCGCCCGAGGCTTTGAGCCTGCGGACTTCCTCGACGGCGTTCTCACTGATCAGTGTGCTGTTCCACTGGACTTCGGTGAGCGTCCGCGAGAACACGAACTTGGGCTTGGACGTCCAGAGTTCGGCGAACTCGTGCTGGATCGCGGGCGCGTCCTGCGGCACGTGCGGCCAGTACTCCGCCATCAGCTCGTACAGCCTGCGGCCGTTCAGCGAGATGTCGATCTCGCGGAACCTGTCGTTGTGGAATTGATGCAGCTCGTCGTCCGGATCGGTCCAGTCGATGCCCCCGTCCCGGTCATTGACATAACCGTCCAGAGACACGCCGAACCCATAGTTCAGTTTCCTCATATCGGGTAGACCTCCTCCACACTCGAAACTCATCGATCCTCACCGAATCACACCAGCAATCGCGGGATATTCGCTGGATCCGAGCATCCCGCGTTGCACGTGCCGCCGGGAAGGCCCAGTTCGTCGCTGGGTGTGTGCGTTCGGTCGACAGCGCACTACCACTCGCACCGAGCAAGCAGCGCACCCGAATTGGACAAGCCTCAGCTCACCCTTCAAGATCAGTCTGGCTTTTCATCGGAAGCCTTCTGGGAGGGGAGATCTGTGATGTCGGTATTTCGAAGGGCAGCGGCGGTAGGGGTGGCGACCCTCGCTCTGGTGGGAATGAGCGGCGCGGCGGCCAACGCCGAACGCGGTCCGGACGGAAAGTACTACGGTGCGATCGCCACCGGCGAGCTCGTCCAGGACGCGAACATCCCCGGCGGTTTCCGCAGCAACTTCGGCACCACCTGGAACTACCCCGATCAGGCATCCGCCGAGCGCGACGCCATCGCCCACTGCCGCTACAGCTGCAAGATCGCTGTCAGCTGGTCGAACGGCTGCGCCTCGGTAGCCGAAGCCGCCGGCTCCCTGGTCCAGCGCACAGGCCTGGGCGCGACCGCCGAGGAAGCCGAACGCAACGCCCTCGCCGAACTCGACGCCTGGCTGGCCCCGATGCTCAACGACCCGGTCTGGAAAACCTACGTCCGCGGCCCCAACCACGTCCTGGCCACCCAGTGCACCGGATGAACCGACCTTGCGGCCTTTACTTCTGAGGGGATCGGCGTCGACCTCGGAGTGTCAGGAGCCCCGAATCTTTGCCGTCGAGATTGGGGGAATCCGCTCATGCGGAGTGCTGCGTGAACCGTAATGCTCAGTGAGGCTGAGCATTACGGCGCAGCGAACTCGACGTTAGGACGTGCATGTCGAAACCGACCACTCCGAGATCGGTCCTTGTCACCGGTGGCAACCGCGGCATCGGCTTGGCTGTCGCCCGGCGGCTCGCCGAGGACGGTCACCGGGTCGCGGTCACGCACCGCGGACCCGACGCCCCCGAAGGACTTCTCGGTGTGCGCTGCGACGTCACCGACGCCGCCTCCATCGACGCGGCCTTCACCGAAATCGCCGAGCACCACGGTGAAGTCGAAGTGGTCATCGCGAACGCGGGTATCACCGACGACATGCTGTTCACGCTGATGAGCGAGGAGCAGTTCGAACGCACCCTGGACACCAATCTCACCGGAGCGTTCCGCGTCGCCAAACGCGCGAGCCGTTCCATGCTCCGTGCCCGGTGGGGTCGGCTGATCTTCCTCGGCTCGGTCGTCGGCATGGCGGGAACCCCCGGCCAGGCGAACTACGCCTCCTCCAAGGCGGGCCTGATCGGTTTGGCTCGATCGATCACCCGTGAACTGAGCTCCCGCTCCATCACGGCAAACGTCGTCGCCCCCGGCTTCATCGACACCGATATGACCCAGGCTCTCGACGACAAATACCAGCAGCTGGCCCAGCAGGCGATCCCCATGCAACGCATAGGCGCACCCGAAGAAGTCGCCGCCGTGATCAGCTTCCTGGCCTCCGACGAATCCAGTTACGTCTCCGGCGCCATCATCCCGGTCGACGGTGGTCTCGGCATGGGTCACTGACACTCGTCGCCGGCAACGTTCCCGAACACGGAAAGGCCCGCGCCCCGAAACCATCTCGGGGCGTGGGCCTTCCATCGAAGTCGGATCGAATCAGCCGACGCGGCACAACCATTCGGTCCCGTAGTGCGCGGCATTGCCACCGTCGAGATGCACCCAGTGGCCGCCGTTGTCCCCGCAGGGTTCGCCCTCGACGTGCGCCGGTCCGGGCGGCGGCGGGTTCGGGGTCACGCCCGCGCTGCCGGTGAACAGGCCGTCGGGCAGGGGGATCGAGATGCCGGGTGCGGGCTGCCACACATCGGCGTGTGCGGTGGTCGCCGCGATCAGCGGCATCGCGACCGCGCTCGTCACAATCGCCGTCATCAGTGCGAAACGCTTCATTACCGGGTGCCCTCCTCGGAACGGATCGATCATCGGATCAAATCGAACTGGTCGCTCATCACATCATCGTGCAGCTACCTGTCAAGCATTAGCTAATTTCACGCAAACCTAACCATGGTCCGCGTCACCGCGCTCCGACCGGCCGGGTGCGGGTCGGTCGCGAATTTCCAGGAGATGCCCCGGCCAGGCCGTGGTGAGACGGGTGCCGGTGCGCGACTCGTGCGACACGGAGGATAATGATCTTGTTTCGTTGATCTTCTGCTTGCGTTGAGTGCGTGATCCCATCCCCGAGACAGGGCGGAGCCACCGACGATGACCATCACAACGAGCACGCAGGATCGGATGAACCTTCTCGACGACCTCGACGACGCGGTGCGGCGGATCGCCGCGGGCCGGGCGGTGATCGTGGTCGATGACGAACTCCGGGAGAACGAGGGCGATCTCATCATGGCCGCCGAACTGGCCACCCCCGAGCTACTGGGATTCTTCATCCGCTACACCGGCGGCGTGGTGTGCGCCCCGATGCCGGCCGACCGCGCGGACCTGCTGGGTCTGCCACTGATGACCGATCTGCACCAGGACTGCAAGGAAACCGCGTTCACCCTCACCGTCGACGCCAAGGCCGGAGTGGTCTCGGGCATCAGCGCCGCCGACCGCGCCGCCACCGTGCGCGCCCTGTCCGACCCGGCCACGACCGCCGCGGATCTGCAGCGCCCCGGCCACGTGTTCCCGCTGCGGGCGCACCCCGGCGGGCTCGCGGCCCGGCAGGGCCACACCGAGGCGGGCGTGGAGCTGATGCGGCTGGCGGGCTTGTCGCCGGTGGCCGTCATCAGCGAGGTCTGCCATGACGACGGCTCGGTGATGCGCCTGCCCGCACTGCGCGCATTCGCCGATACCCATGGGCTGGCGCTGATTTCGATAGATCAGCTCATCGCCCGGCAAGCCGAGGTCCGGTCCCCGGCCGTCGTTCGCGCATGACCGATCGCATCGCAGCGGTCCTGTTCGACCTGGACGGGACTCTTGTCGCGACCATGGACCCATGGGACCGCTGCTGGACCGACTACGCCGCCGACCACGGCCACACCTGGACCGACGCCGACCGCACCCGAACCCACGGCCACGGCGACTGGGCGCGGTATCTCGCCGCGGTCTGCGGACTCGACTCACCCGATCGGGTGACCGAGGACTGCGTCGATCTCATGCTCGACCGAATCGACGCCGGCCAGATCCCCCTGTTGCCCGGCGTCCCAACCCTTCTCGCCACCGCGACCACTCACGTCCCCACCGGCGTGGTCTCGGCGTCCCCTCGCCGCTTCGTCCACGCGACCCTCGCCCACTTCGGCCTCGCCGACACCCTGTCGGTCATAGTCGCCCGCGAAGACCACCCCGACACCAAACCCCACCCCGCCCCCTGGCTCCATGCCGCAACCCTCCTCGGCGTGCGACCTGAATCCTGTGTCGCGGTGGAGGACTCGGCCCACGGCATCCGCTCCGCCCACGCCGCCGGCATGCGGGTCTTCGCCATCCCCAGCTGGCCCGCGACCCGCCGACCTCCCGAGTCCGACCTGGCCCATCACCTCGCCCCCACCGCCGCCCGGGCCACGCTGTGGCTGCACGGAGCCCTCACCGAAATGACCCCCGCCCGCTGATCCAGCACGCAGTCTGCGCCCGCCTCAGGAACCTCCCACCCGTGTGAGCTGGTGTCGCAGCCACATTCGATACTCGTCGTCGGACCAGCCGCAGGTAAGAACGAAATGCTGGTAGGCGTTCGTATCCGTGACGAAGGCGAGAACGTCGGCGACCGTGCCCTCACGACCGGGCTCGGCGAGACCGTGCGCGACGAACCATGCGGCCGCCGTGTGCAATTCGTCTCTTCGCATGCGTTCGAGTTCTTCCAGGCGCCGCGCCACGGTGGCGTCGATTCCGGCCGCGTCGCGCACGACGCCCCACAGTCGAGCGGACCGGGCATGCGCCGAGGTGAGGAAGGCGGCGGCGGTATCGAGGGCGCGGCCGGTGTCGGGATCGGCGAAGGCGCCGCGCAGGTCGTCCGTGTCGAGAACCGCTCCACCGCCGGTGAATTCGCGCATGACGACCTCGAGGAGGAGCGTGCCCTTCGTGCCGGCCCCGTGGACCGTGGCCCCCGCGACTCCGGCGCGGTCGGCGATGTCCGTGACGGTCGTGGCGGTGAATCCTCGGGTGGTGAACAGCTCGCGCGCGGCATCGAGTATCCGCGTGCGGGTGTCGGCGGCCCGGGCCGCGCGTCGGCTCCTGTCGTAACGGCGTGGCATATGTCCTCACTTTCGATATAGTCGACTCTATCGAAAAGGGGGTTGGGATGAGTCGATACCTGTTGTGCGCCACTCCGGCTGGGGGACATGTACATCCGGTACTGGGCGTCGCGTCCGGTCTGCGGGAGCGTGGCCACGAGGTCACCGTTCTCACCGGATCGCGATTCCGTTCGATTGTCGAAGACGCGGGAATCGACTTTCGGTCCTCGAGCGGTGCCGCTGACATCAACGACCGTGACCCCGACTCGTTCCTGCCCGATCGTGATCGCTACCGCGGGCTGGGGCTGGCCCGGTATCAGTTGCGTCGAATGTTCATCGACCCGATCCCGGCTCAGGCGCGGGACGTCGCCGCCGCGGTCCACGACCTCGACCCCGACGCCGTGGTCGTCGATTCCATGTTCCTCGGTGCGCTGCCCATGCTGCGCGGTCCGGGGCGTATGCCGGTGATCGCCCTCGGCGTGTCCCCGGTGTCGATGCCGGGACCTGATGTCCCGCCGTACAACTCGGGCCTGGTGCCCGCAGCGGGCGCGCTGGGGCGAGTCCGCAATCGCACCCTGAACGCAGTCACCGCCATGGCATTCCGGAGTGTGAATCGCGCCGCCGACGATGCGGTCCGATCCGTGGCCGGGCACGGGTTGGACGGCGGGCTGTTCGGCATCGCCCGGCACTACGACCGTTACCTGCAGTTGGGACCCGCCGAGTTCGAGTATCCGCGCCGCGACCTGCCGCCGGGATTCCGATTCGTCGGCTCCCTCGGCCTCGATTCCGCACCGGCGCGGGTGGCCCTTCCGCGGTGGTGGTCCGAGCTCCCGGATCGCCGCGTCGTGCACGTCAGCCAGGGAGCCGCCGCGAACGCGGATCTCGCCACGCTGATCCGCCCGACGATCGACGCACTCGCCGACTCCGATCTGCTCGTTGTCGTCACCACCGGAGGTGAACCGGTCGAGCGCCTCGGCTCACTTCCGCCCAATGTCCGTGCCGCGGAGTTCATTCCGCACGCGGCGCTGTTTCCGTGCACCGATCTCTTCGTCACCAACGGCGGCTACGGCGGTGTGACCACCGCGCTGGCTCACGGCGTTCCCGTCCTCGTCGCCCCCGGTGGCGAGGACAAACGCGAAGTCGCCGCACACGTTCGCTACTTCGGTGTCGGGATGGACCTGTGCACCGAACGCCCGGCCGTCGAACAGATCCGCGCGGCCGTGCGGCGGATTCTCGACGAGCCCGAACACCGCGCCGCCGCCCGCACCCTCGCGCTCTCGTGTGCCCGATATCGCCCACACGACGCGATCGCCGAGGAACTCACCGCAGCCGTCGCCGACCGGCAAGGCACCACCTGACCGATCCGCCGTCGCTCGGCGCACCTCTGGCAAATTCGGGGGTGGACGGCGTCGACCAGCTCGACTACATTGTCTGGGACAGCATGTCGCAGCCGGTTCCGGCCTGATGTTTGCGGGGTTCAGGCCGGCACCCGTGGCGAGCGAGCCACCGGCAGGGCCGGGACTCGTGCTGCTCAGCGGAGTTCCTCGACCAACCCGATGATCACCCCGGCCGGTCCGCGAAGGTAGCAGTAGCGGCAGATGTCCTCGTATTGCGCTATCTCACCCACGAGTTCGGCACCGTGGGTCCGCAGGCGCCCATAGGTCTCCTCGACGGCGTCGACGACGAAGGTGAGGCGGGGGATACCCGGGACGTTGACCGGTGCGCGAGGTGCGGGGGTACTGGTCCGCGGGGAGTTGAACGTGGAGAGTTCGACGCGGCCGTGGCCGTCGGGAGTGCGCACGAAGGCCAGGTCCGCGCGCACGTCCTCCAGGCCGATGAGTTGGTCGACCCATTCACCCTCGACGTTCGTGCGGCCCTCCAGCTCGAGCCCCAGTTCGAGGAAGAAGGCGATGGCGGCTGCGAGGTCCTCGACCACGATGCCGACGTGATCCATGCGATGGACGGTCATGTTTTCTCCTGGGTTCGTTGCGGCTCGTTCAGGTTTCAGGCGTGCTGACGCTCGGCGCGCTGCTGGATCAGTTCCTCGACCGCGCTGGGCAGCGTGGTCTCGAAGTCGATGAGCTTCGCCCACGTCGGGGTGATGACGATCCGGACCATCCCGTCGTACAGCGAGCGCACTTCGGCCTCCCACTCGACACGCTGCTCGGCGCTCATCTCGTAGCTGCCGTTCATCTCCAGGTACTCGTGCGGAATACCCTCCACCACATCCAGTTCGGCCCGCCCGCGCACGAGCAGGATCTTCGGCGGATGCACCTCGGTGTCGATCGTGAGCGCGACCTGCGGATTGTGCCGCAGCGCATGCAGTTTCGCGGCGTTCTTCGTGGTGCACAGCACGATCTCCGAGCCGTTCCACGCGAACGCGATCGGGATACTGCGCGGCGTGCCGTCCTTGGCGACGTACGCCATGCGCAGCAGGTCGCGGGCCAGCAACTCCTGACTGATCGGACGGTCCAGGATCTCGGTGATCCGGTGCTGCTCCATGGCGATCGCTCCTTCGTCGGTATCGATCAGGCTCTGTGCCTGTTCCTACCCCTGGGACGGAGCCCCTCGACGGTTCTCGACATCCACGGCGAAAAAACTTTTCGCGCAGACGTCATCTCGCCGCTGCCGCAGGTCCGCGAACTACTTCGCGACGCTGATGTCGTGCGCGTGCAACGCCAGATACAGTTCCGCGGCGCCCAACGGCGTAGCGGGATCGAACCCGGTCAGCTCGGTCACCCGATTGAGCCGGAAGCGCACGGTATTGCGATGGCAGAACAGCGTTCGCGCCACGGCCGACACCTCGCCCGCGCAGTCGTACCAGGCTCGCAACGTCTGCAGCAGCACGTCGCGATCATTGCCGGACAACCCCAGCAACTGCCCGAGCCGTGCGGTCGCGATGCCGCTCGCGAGATCAGGCGCGCCCGCCAGCAGCACCGGCAACAGCGCCTGTTCGTGACGCACGACCAAATCAGGCATGGATTGCGCTGCGAGAGAGGTCAATTCGGCGAGCCGCAGGGCGTCGGAGAGTCCGCTCAGCCCCGACTGCGCCGGGCCGATGCCCGTGGGTCCGAGCGTGCGTTCCGTCAGCGCCGCCTGCAGACGTTCGACGGTGAAGGTCGCGGTCAGCGCGACGATCCCGACCTGGCTCTCGGGCCGGACCCGCCAGGCCGAGCGGACCCCGAGCGCGGTGAGCGCGGCCCCGATCCCGGGAATCGTCTCCGTCGCGGTGCTGGTGGAGCGCGCGCAGATCACCACGAAGTCCCCGGTCTGCGGCAGCCGCAACCGATCGGCGCTCTCACGCCGGCGAACGGCGTCGGCGTTGCCGGACAGCAGCACGTCCACCGCCGCGTCCCGCAGCCGCGCGTCATGATGGGCCTGCGCGGTGACCCACTCCTGGAACCCGAACGTCAGCGCCTGCGAGACATCGTCGACCAGTCGCCAGATCTCGCTCGCCGAGTCCAGCAATTCCTGCTTCGCATCCGGATCGTCCCCGGCCATCGTCACTATGCGGTCCCACACCGCCCGCGTGCCGAGCCGGTAGGCCCGCAGCACCGCCTCCAGCGGTACACCCAGCTCCGCCCGGCGGCGCCCGGTGGCACGGGCGGTGTCCAGACCCAGCTGTGTGGCTCCGCACAGATGCTCGAGCACCGCCACCAGATTCGCCCGATTGGACTCGGTCAGTTCCCGATGGTCGATCAGATCGGATGCTCCGTAAGCGGGTTCGGTGCCCTCGATGACCGCGGCCACCTCGACGACCAGATCGTCGACTCCGGCCAGGAGCGTGCGACAGGCACGGACGGTGAAGGAGTCGGGGTCGTCGTTCATGGGCGCGATGCTATCGCCGCAGCTCTGCGACAGTCCCTACGGCACCGGTGATCGAAGAGGGCGGCATTGCGGGGAGGTGATGGGAGCCGAATTCGAAACCCGAGCGGACTCGTACCCGCGGAATCTCGCCGAAGCGAACGAAAAGTGGTGCGCGATACTGGGATTGAACCAGTGACCTCTTCCGTGTCAGGGAAGCGCTCTCCCGCTGAGCTAATCGCGCGGGTGTGGGTGTTTCTAGAGCGGATGACGAGATTCGAACTCGCGACCCTCACCTTGGCAAGGTGATGCGCTACCACTGCGCTACATCCGCATTCGCTTGCCGGGGCTCCGGGGGCCGATCGGCTTGCGAGAGAGAACATTAGCGTACAACCGGGTGATGATTGCAAATCGCCTGGACAGCGGGGGAATCGGCGTGTCCTGCGAGGCAGCCACTTCCGTGATTCCGGTAGTCGCGCCGACTGCCGATCAGCGCAGCGCCCGGGCGGAAAAATAGAGCCCGGCCCCGGCCGAACTCTTTCTCCCATTTCACTGTATATCGCACCCGCCCCCTTGTGGCAAGACCCCGGTGGAGGTCTATAACTGCTGGTCGAGACGAAATCGAGAGGGGTTCCGATGCGTGTTCTGCTGTCGACCATCGGGTCGCGCGGGGAAGTGCAGCCGACGCTGGCACTGGGCGTCGAATTGGTGGCGCTGGGCGCGGAGGTCCGCGTGTGCGCACCACCGGACTTCCGCGAACTGATAGCGGGATTCGGGTTGCCCTTCGTGCCGGTCGGGCCCGAGGTGCGCAAGGTCGATCAAACGCGAGGTCTGCCCACGCCCGAGGAACGTCGCGCGATGATTCGGGGCACCGTAGAGGATCAGTTCGACGCCCTCGGCCCGGCGGCGCGAGGGTGCGCGGTCGTAGTCGGTTGCGGCGCACTGCAGATCGCCGCGCACACCATCGCCGACCAGCTGGGAATCCCGTACGTCTATGCCGCCTTCGCGGCGAACACCTTGCCCTCGGACCACCTGGCGCCGCCCCCGCTGGGGCTGGGCGTGGACACCACCGCCGACATCCCCACCCAATGGCAGCAGGACGCGCAACGCTGGAACGACGTCTGGTTGGAGGCCTTGAACCTCCACCGCGAGCAGGCCGGATCCGAACCGATCACCGACGTGCAGCCCTACATCTTCACCGACCACCCGTGGCTCGCCGCGGACCCCGTTCTCGGCCCCTGGCCGACGCCCTCGGCGCTGAACGTATGGCAGCCGGGTGCCTGGCTGGCCCACGACGAGCGCCCGCTCTCGAGAGAGCTGCAGGACTTCCTCTCGGCAGGAGATCCGCCGATCTACTTCGGCTTCGGCAGCATGCAGGTCGCCCCCGAGACCGCCCGCGCGGCCATCGACGCGGCCCGCGCGCTGGGCCGTCGCGCGATAATCCTGCGCGGCTGGGCCGAACTCGGCCTCGTGGACGACGCACCCGACTGCCTGGCGGTCGGCGAGGTCAACCACCGCGCCCTGTTCCCTCGAGTCGCCGCAGCCGTGCACCATGGCGGAGCGGGCACCACCGCGACGGTCGCGTCCGCGGGAGCGCCCCAGGTGGTAGTTCCCCAGCGCTTCGACCAGTTCTACTGGGCGCAACGAGTCGAGGACCTGGGAATCGGCGTCGCCCACGCGGCCGGGCAACAACCCACCACGGACTCGCTCACCGACGCCCTGCGCCGAGTCCTGACCCCGGAGATCGGCGACCGCGCCCGATCCATCGCGCCCACCGTGCGTGCCGACGGTGCCGTCCAAGCCGCGAAACGAGTAGTCGAACTGGGAACCCGCTGAGCCGCAACGGATCTCAGGTCCGGCGCTGAACCGGTCCCGACATGCGCAACGCGGGTCCCCGGAATCGAACCTGAACCCGCGCCGGGCGCGGGGGAGGGGGCGCATCCTGCTTGGGCACCGCCGGCCCGGGAACCCGTTTGGGGGCAACCTGATTCGGCTGCGAGTCGCTCACCCGGCGCACCTCGTAGCCCAGCAGGTGCTCCGCCTCCTCGATCCCGCCCTGCAGATCGCCGACGATATTCATCTTCGACAGATCCAGGTTGATGGTCACCAGCGTCAGCGCGATCTCCGGAGACACACCGGTGATGATGATGCTCGCACCCATCAACCCGGAGGCGTCGATGGTCTGCGCCAGGTGATTCGCGACCGTCGCGTCGATCGTCGGCACACCGGTGATGTCGATGACCACCACCTTGACTCGATTACCCCGAATCGCCGACAGCAACTGCTCGGTGAGCTGCCGCGCCCGCTGACTGTCCAGCACCCCGATGATCGGCAGAATGAGCAACTGCTCACGCACCTGAAGCATGGGCGTCGACAGCACCCGAATCGCTTCCTGCTGTTGACGAATGATCCGCTCGCGTTCCTCCACGAACGAGACGTCCACGGTATTGGCGATGCGATTCGCGGCCGGCTCGTACGCGTCCAGCACCCGGTTCAGCAGCTCGAAGTCGGACTGATACTTCTCGAACAGGCTGCGCGCCAGCACATCCCGCAGCAGCAGGATGATCCCCAGCACCTCGTCGGTCTCGACGCCGCGCGGAATGATCCGCTCGGACAGGTTCCGCGCGTAGTTCCGCAGCGCCTCGACCGCGCCGGTCTCGAGCACCTCGACGTAGTTGTCGTACACCGACGTCGCCTCGGAGAAGATCTCCTCGGCGGTCATGGCGGTGAGCAGTTGCGCGTCCTTGATCCGCATCGCCCACTCCTGACGCAGGGCGGTGCGATTCTGGCGCAGGTGCTCGACGAGCTCGGAGAGCAGTCGACTGGGCGCGGCCGGGGGCGTGGCGTCGGAGGGCATCACTGAGGAAGGTACCTGTCTCGGCACATCCGGCATCGTCCGTCTCTCTGTAGAGTCCGCTCCCAGTATCGCGGTTCGGCGGCGGGCGAGGTCGAGCAGCCCACCGACCCGCGGCACGGCACCGTGCTGGTCGACGCCGAGAATCCGCCGTCCGATCGAGGTCATCCTTGCAGGCATCCTAAGCCGCCCACCACACGGGCCGTCCTCGTTTCCGATGCCGAACGGTCGGAATCGGTTCCCGGACAACGAAAAGAGCCCCAGTCGAAACCGGGGCTCTTCGTTTTACTGTGCGCGATACTGGGATTGAACCAGTGACCTCTTCCGTGTCAGGGAAGCGCTCTCCCGCTGAGCTAATCGCGCTTGCTTGTGCCTCTAAAAGAGGCGGCGACGGGAATCGAACCCGTGTGCACGGCTTTGCAGGCCGTTGCCTCACCACTCGGCCACACCGCCAAGCAAGGCCGGGTTATGGCCTTCGAGCGGATGACGGGATTTGAACCCGCGACCCTCACCTTGGCAAGGTGATGCGCTACCACTGCGCTACATCCGCATTCGTCCCCGGGGGGCCTCTCGGCTGGTCCCGCTGACGGGATAGAACATTAGCCGACTACCTGTGTGGACAACAAATCGCCTGGTGAGAGGGGGTGAATATGAACTACAGGGGTGTGGTTCGGTGGGTTCTGGAAATCGAGTTTTCCGGTTAATGCCTATTGATCCGGTGGGTCTCCGGAGACGCGGTCACGCGTGCAATGCCGGGTTTCCTGAACGTGTGCGAGCCAGCCGGGCGGGCATCGGCGCCGGGTCGGATGTCACTGTCAGGGGTTCGCCAGGGATGCAGGGGAGTTCGGCGGCTGGTGCACACGGCGAGGTGCGCATCTGCTGCGCAAGGGTTGGGCTGCATCTACTGGGCAAGGGGGCGGCCACTGCACAAGCCGGGGCGCGACCGGAACATGAGGCGAATCGCGCGGACGCTGCGCAAGGCGAGCCCCAATCGCCCGCAGGACCCGCGCGTCCCTCCCTCCCGCCCACCGTCTCGAAAACCGGTCAGTCGCATTCATCCCACACCGCGTGTCCCACCCGATCCCCCCGTGAAAGCCCGGTTTCACCCCGTTTTCCAGCCGATTTGGTAGCACGCGGGTGGTGCATGTTAATGTTCTCTCCCGTCAGGAACGGCACGAAAAACGCCGCGAAAGACACCCGCCTCGGTCTCATAGCTCAGCGGGAGAGCACTCGCCTCACACGCGAGGGGTCGCTGGTTCGATCCCAGCTGGGACCACTCTAGAAGAAGCCGCAGGTCACTGACCTGCGGCTTCTTTTGCAATATTTCGGGCTAATTGTCCCTGAGTCGCAAGAATGGTGGCCGGTCAGGTAACCAGGCGGGTTTGCGACTCCCAGGTTCGGTACGCCTGTTGGGTTCTAGCCGAGTGCGGGCTACAGCCCGAAGGCCGTAGCGCGCTGGTGGCTTGCGGAGGGTGCTCTCGAGCGTCACTTCCCGACCATCGATCGATGTCTAGGCACCTGTGAGCGCTCGGATCGCGCGTGCGATCTCGGGTGCGTCGGTGAGGTCGACGAGAACCACGTCGGCTGTTGTCAGCTCCGCAGTGGGCGTTCCTCCTGCGGCAACGGCTATCACTCGTGCGCCGCCCTGGTGCGCGGTCTCGATATCGCCGAGGCTGTCGCCGATCAATACGGTGTTGTGTCGGTTGAACAAGCCGCCGTTGCGGCGGGCCGCACGGGCTTGTGCGATCGGGACCAGTGAGGGTCGGTGTCCGTCGTCGTCGCCGTACGCACCGGTCTCGAGGTCGAGGTATTTGTGCAGCCCGAAGGTTTCGAGCTTGATTCGTGAGACCTCACGCGTATTGCCGGAAAGCACCGATTGTCGGATTCCGGGCAGTGAGTCGAGGTGGGCGAGTGCGTGTTCGGCGCCGGCCGTAGCGCGCCCTTGTTCGTGTAGCTGCTCCTGTCGCTCGATATAGGCCGCGGCCAGCGCCTCTGCGAACAAGGGGAACGGCGGCGGCTTTTCGAGACCGTGCAGGGTGGCGGTGGCGGCGTAGATGTCGGGCTCGGTGCGGCCGGTGATGTGTGGCATTCGTTCCAGAGGACGGCCGGTTACTTCCTCGAATGCGGCAGCGAAGGATGCGCGTCCGACACCGCGTGTTTCGATCAGCGTGTGGTCGATGTCCCACAGGACAAGGACGCTATCGATCCTGTTCCGAGTGAATTCCATACGGATCGGCACCTCCAGTCTTACTGTGGCGTACATGGCCAAAGCGCCACGGCCCAATGACGATATCGGTGCACGGGTACGCCTGCACCGCGAGCGATCGGGCAAGTCGCAAGCCGTCGTTGCCGGGCTCGCGGGCATCAGCGAGGACTATCTCGGTCAGATCGAGCGCGGCCGAAAACGCCCCAGTGCCTGCGTGATTCAGGCACTCGCGGCCGCTCTTCGTGTTCAATCGGGTGTGCTGCTCGGTGACGTATTCACGGACACGGCGGCGCCTGCGACAGGAGGCGGTGACCGCCTGGCGCTCGCGCTCATGTCCGGCGGAGGCGAAGTCGTCGACCTACCCGAACTCGCGACGCGCATGCAATCCGCGTGGACGACATGGCAGAGCAGCGGCCACCGCTACAGCGAGGTGCTGCCCGTACTGCCCGCATTGATTCGGGATACCGAAGCAACATTGCGAGGCCGACGCCATGATCCCGAGCACCACAAGGTCGCCGCAGTCGCCAGCGACCTGTACGGCCTGCTGCGCACCGTCACACGCCGAGTCGGGCGATCCGACTTGTCCTACCTCGTGGCCGATCGCGGGCTTCGAGCGGCCGAGGATACCGACGACCCGATTCGACACGCGGTGGCACGCTGGAATCTCGGACACACACTGTTGATCTCCAATGAGCACGAGGCCGCAATCGAACTCGCCACGCACGCCGCGGCGATCGTCCTTGCCGAGGCTGGGGCGACCCCGGCGGCGATTGCCATGACGGGTGCTCTGGAGTTGGTCGCAGCGATGGCAGAGGCTCGGGCCGGTCGCCTGTGGGCTGCGCGCGAGCGATTGAACAAGGTGCGTCCAGTCGCGGTGCTGGCGTCCCCGGCCGGCAATGTCGGACACACCATGTTCGGCGCGCTGAATGTCGGTTTGCACGCCATTGCAATCGAACTGCAGGCCGGGGATGCGATCGAGGCGCTACGAATTGCCGAGCACCTCGACACATCCGAATGCCCTTCGGTAGAGAGGCGATTCACGTTCGCGCTGGACCTGGCGCGCGCCTATGAGCTCCGCCGCCAGGAAACGGGAACGCTGCTTCATCTGCTCGATGCCGAGCAGGTCGCGCCCGAGGATCTGCAGTACAACCTGGCCGCGCACGACATGGTGCGCCGGCTTGTTCAGGGCACACGCTCTCCCATGCGCTCGCAAGCCGTACAGCTGGCTGATCGTCTCGGCATTCCGGTCTGACCCGGTCTACGAGACAACCCGGTCTCAGGGACCGGGTCGTCACTTCGTCCTCGGCCTACCTTTCATTTGTCCCCGGTGCGCGGAGCGACCAGACAACCCTCTGCGGTCATCGTGACTGCCTCGCAACCGTCGATCGGAGAGGCCCTATTCGCCGGCACCGGGCAGACATCACTGCCCAATTGCCGAGACCTTCTGGGAGGGAACAGAAATGGACGCAATCGTTGTGCTTGCCGGCGGGCTATTCGTCCTGATCTTTGCGATCCTGGCCGTCACGCATTTCCTGGACCGCACGGCGCGCCATCGCGAATCTGGCACCGCTTCGACCGTCAGCCAAATTCGGTCTCGTCTCGCGACCGAAGCCAGGTACGCCGCGATTCCTGTCGCTAACCGCTGGAGGCAACAGCCATGGCGCTGACAGAACACGAAGCAAGGGTATTGGGTGCGTTGTCCGGCGCCGTGCTTCCCGGCGCGAAAACCGTTCGTGAGTTGAGCTATTCGACCGGCTTGACCGAGAGTTCGACTCGCAAGGCGCTGATGCGACTTTCGCGAACGGGGCTGGCTCTGGGAACGCGGCAAGGGTTGGCCAGGTGGCGGCTTACCGATCGGGGGCGACTCACGATCAAACTGCCCGCCTACAGCGAGTACGGGCCGGGGCAGAAATGACGATCCGGCCGGCAATCGGGCATATCCAGCGCTGTCAGACCGCAGTCGGATACATCCTGCGTGCGGCATCGGGCGACCACCGCCAGCATGATGAGATCGAGATACACAATGCAGCAGGGAAACTCGGGTATGTCGTAGCGGCGATCGTCTACGACGTGTCTCGTCGGGGTGACCCGCTGATGCAGTTGAAGAACATCGTATGGAGCGAGGACGCGGCGGCGATCATCACGCCCAGCTCCCGCCATCTCACGCGCCGCGACGTCGACGAGATTCTCATCTCGACATCCGACGTGATCTACCTCGACCTCGCTCAACGCATCAAACAAGAACGAGGAGAGGTGAAAGTCATGGATCTCTGGAGGCAGGGACCGAACGGCTGGAATCGGGCCGTGAACGAAGCTGCCGACGGTCAGGACGGGGCCGAGCAAGTCGGGCGTCTGTAGAACGTATCGCCTGCTCGAGAACCCCTGGGGTCGTGTCCTCATGGAGGAGCTTGGCTGTGCAGCATCGATGACGGCTCTCCCGCGTTTGGTCCTCTACCACGAGATGGCTTACATCTACGACTATATGAACGGCGACTTCGATGCAGCCACGTACGCCGGAGACGACCTGCGCGATCCCGGGATCAGTCAAGGAGAAGGAGTCGCCGCCGGCCTACCGGTCGATCACGATCACGATCCGAATACCCGGAACGTATCGACCCCGACCACGCTTCGAGCTGACCGAGAACGGGTTACACCAGGAGATGGGTGCACCACATCGTGAAAAGTATTGATTTGCGTTCGGCCGAAGGACAGTTCGGTGCGAGGATACGGGCCTGTGCGGCGAGTATTTTCTGTGCAGTGCTGCTCACCGCTTGCGGCACCTCAGCAGGCGGCGGATCCGAGCCGGGTTCGCTAGCAGGCGGAGCCCCACTCCCCGTCGAGATAGCGTTCGATGCCGACATGACAAGCGTTGCCGGGGACCTTGCCATTACCTGGCGCGTGGTCAACCAGAGCAACCTCGAATTGGTAGTCCCAACGCTCGTCTCACATAAGGGTATTGCGCCGGAGGGGACCGCATATGTTGTCCCGGCCGGCGATAAGGTTGAAATCGCGCAGCGGTTTTTCGATTGGCCCGACGAAGTTCATGAACTCGCGACGTCGCCGTCCGTGGGGGTACTGCGCATTCGCCCCGGCACCACGGAATCACGCACCATCCGTGTGCCCCGTCCCTTGACGGCCTACCACCCTTTCGGTGGAGGCTTCGATAGCGGTTCACCTGAACTTCCGTCCGACCCTGTGGGTGTCGTCTTCTGCCTCGGGGTCGTACCACAGCCATACCCGCCCGCTCTGGGACTCGAGGAGGCGGGCGGTGTCGAGTTCGCGGTCCACGGGCGGGTTTCCTACACGCAACAGCACCGGTTGTGCACGGACCCAGTGGCTTTCAAATGATCACCGAACCGTGTTGTGCCGGGCGAATCGCTTGCCGGTTACGGGTTGTTCGGATCGGTCGAGAACTGCTGGCGCAGTTTGAATTTCTGCAGTTTCCCGGTCGCCGTGCGCGCCAATTCGGTGCGGAACTCGATGCGCTTGGGGCATTTGTAGCCCGCCAGATGGATGCGGCAGTGCGCGATGAGCTCCTCGGCGGTGATCTCACTTGCGGTCACGACCAGGGCGGTGACGAGCTCGCCCCACTTCTCGTCGGGTGTACCGATGACCGCGGCCTCGCGGACCGCATCGTGCAGCAGCAGCGCGTCTTCGACCTCGATGGAGGAGACGTTCTCACCGCCGGTGATGATCACGTCCTTCTTGCGGTCGGTGATGGTGAGGTAGCCGTCGGCGAGGGTGCCGCCGTCCCCGGTGTGGAACCAGTTGCCCGCCAGGGCTTCTTCGGTGGCCGCAGGATTCTTCCAGTATCCGAGCAGGTTGTGGTTGGACTGCGCCAGCACTTCGCCGGTCGGATCGATATCGACTCGCACCCCCAGCACCGGCGCCCCCGCGCGGCCCAGCAGCCGGGCCTGCTGTGGTGCGGGTAGCTCGTCCCATTCGCCGCGCATGCGCGACATGGTCAGCAGCGGTGAGGTTTCGGTGAGCCCGTAGATCTGAATGAACTCCCAGCCCAGTTCCGCGCGCACCTGTTCGATGACCCGGGTGGGCGGCGGGGCGCCCGCCACGATGGCCCGTACACGGTCACGACCGGGGATCTGTCCGTCCCAGGTGCGTGCGGCCTCGAGCACCGCGCTGATCACCGCGGGTGCGGCACACAGGTAGGTGACGCCGTGGTCCCGGATCCGGTGCAGGATCTCCGCGCCGTCGATCTGCCGGATCACCACCTGCTTGACGCCCATCGCGGTCGCCGCGAACGGCTGACCCCAGCCATTGGCGTGGAACATCGGCAGTGTGTGCAGGTACACGTCGCGATCGTTGACCCCGACGTGCCAGCCGAACACGCTCGCGTTCAGCCACAGATTGCGGTGCGTGAGCTGTACGCCCTTGGGTCGTGCGGTGGTGCCGGAGGTGTAATTGATTGTCGCGGTGTCGGATTCGGCGATATCGGGCCGGACGAGCGGCTCACCGGTGTCGTGCCAGATCTTGTCGTCGTCCGCGCCGAAGATCAACTTCGCCCGGCAGTCGACCTGATCGACGACCTCTTTCAACGCGGGGTCCACCAGCAGCACCTCGGCCCCGGAATGCTCGACGATGTAGGCGATTTCGTCGGTCCCGAGTCGGAAGTTGACCGGCACCAGCACCCGGCCCGAACCACTGACCCCGAAGAAACTGCTCAGCAGCCGCGCGGAGTTCTGCGAGACCACGGCCACCCGGGCCCCGATGCCCACGCCGAGCCGATCCAGGCCGCGGGCCTGCGCAGCTGCCCGGTCGGACAGCTGGGCGTAGCTGATCTCACCCCACGATGTCGCGGGCTGGTCCGGTTCGTCGACGATCGCCACGCGGTCCGGATAGACGGTGCGTGCGCGATCGAGGAAGTCGTTGACGGTGAGCGGAAACTGCATCGGGAGTCCTCCGAACAGGGTTGTGCAGGTGGGGTATTCGCCGGTGCGGCCGACCGTTCACAGTGTCGCCCGACTTCGGCCCATGGACTGCTGAATGAACGGATCGTGCTGGGCCGGTCGGTTGATCGCCGCGTGATCGTCATGGTCGCTGACGGCGGCAGCTGGTCCTAGCGACGCGGGGCTCGGCCACGGCGACGATTCTGCCGACACGGGCGTCGTCGCACGCCTCCATCAGCGCGCGTCATCCGCTCACATCCGCTTCGGTGAGATCTCGCACGGGCCCGTCTCGCCGAAGCCGCGGATCGCCGATCGCCGATCGCTGATTTTCGGCCGACTCTTGCGCACCCGTCTGAGACGGTTTATTTTGATGATGAAACCGTCCACTAATTCAGTGCAGATCACGATGCTGTCGGCACCGGTCGTGCACTTCCGACAAAGGGGTCGATGCATGGCATGTTCGAATCTGGCTGCTGTTGGCCGATGGGTGCGTCAGTCATGACGGTCGTGGTGGTGACCGGTGCCGGCAGTGGGATCGGCCGCGCGATTGCGGTACGTTTCGCCGCCCGGGGAGCGACGGTGATCGTCGCCGATATCGACGAGCGCGGGGGCAACGACACGGTGGCCCGGGTGCGGGAAACGGGTGGGCGAGCAGAATTCCGCCGCCTCGACGTGGCCGACGCCGCCGGGTGGGAGGACTTCGCCGAGCGAATCGTGCGCGATCACGACGTCCCGGACGTGGTCGTCAACAATGCCGGGATTCTGATCTCCGGGGGATTCCTGGAGCAGAGCGGCGAGAACTGGCGGCGCATGATCGCCGTCAACATGATGGGACCGCTGCTGGGTTCACGAGTGTTCGTGCAGCGCATGGTCGATGCGGGCAAGGGTGGCGCCATCGTCAATATCTGTTCCGTCGGCGCTTTCCTGCCCACCGCCCTGGGACCCTCGTACGTGACGGCCAAGGCCGGTGCGTGGATGGGCACGCAGGCGTTGCGTGCCGAGTTCGCCGGGCAGGGTATCCGGGTGAGCGCGGTGTGCCCCGGGCTGATCGCCACCGATCTCTCGGCCAACGGCACCAGGGCGGGCGCGGATGCCGCCGCGGAGGCGGATTGGGCCGCGAAACTCGCTCGGGGACAACAGATATTCGGCCGGTCTCCGGATCGGGTGGCGGCCGCGGTCGAACGCGCGATTCGCTGGAATCTGGCGACCGTTCCGGTGGGCATCGAGGCCTGGGCCGGGTGGTACCTGTCGCGACTGTCACCCGGTGTGATGCGCGGGGTCACCGGACTGGCGCAGATGCCGTTGGCGGAGAAGGTCATTCGGATGTCGAGCCGGGTGCTGGGTGGTCAGCGATGAGAACTGCGATCGTGACAGGCGGCGGTGCGGGTATCGGGCGCGAGACCGCGCGGCTGCTCGCCGAAAGCGGCTATCGGGTGGTGGTGGCCGATATCGACGAGACGGCCGCACAGGCGGTCGCCGATGAGATCACCGCCGCCGGTGGGCGCGCCCACGCCTATCTGCTGGATGTGGCGAGTGAAGCCCAGTGGGACAAGGCCGCGGAGTGGGTGCGCGGAGAGTTCGGACCGGCGCATGTGCTGGTCAACAACGCCGGGATCATGGATACCGGCGGATTCGTGGAAACCGGTGCGGCGCAATGGCAGCGCACCGTCGACATCGATCTGATGAGCGTGATCTACGGCTCCCGCGTGTTCGCCCGGCAGATGATCGACGCCGGCATCGAAGGCCACATCGTCAATCTGGCCTCCGGCGCGGCGTTCTTCCCGGCCCGCTACATTCCCGCCTACGCCGCGGCCAAAGCCGCGGTGCTGATGGCCAGTCAGGCGCTGCGAGTGGAGTTGCGCTCCAAGCGGATCGGTGTCACCGCCATCTGTCCCGGGGCCATCCGCACCGATCTGCTCGCGCACGGCACGCGGGCCGGGCTCGATGCCGCCGAACAGGAGGCCTGGCGGGCGCAGTTGGGCAAGGTCCAGTCCCTGGCGTTCGCCACGCCGGACAAGGTCGCCCGGGTCGTCGAGCGGTCGATTCGCCGCAATCCCGCCGTGGTGCCGGTCAATCCCGAAGCGTGGATCGGATACGGACTGTTCCGGCTCTCGCCCGGCCTGGTCCGCGCGGTCGGCAGCGTGGGCTCCTTCGACCTCGCGGACCGTCTGATGCCTCGTATCCAGCCACTGCTGAACCGAATCACGAAGTGAGACAGGCATGAACAACGTGGACCGGCCGGAATTCGAGGTCGCCGTCATCGGTGCGGGATTCGGCGGCATCGGCACCGGGGCGGCACTGCGCCGCGCGGGGATCGAGAACTTCCTGATCATCGACAAGTGGCACAGGGTCGGCGGCACCTGGAACGCCAACACCTATCCCGGTGTGGCCGTCGACGTGCCCTCACCGATCTACAACTTCTCCTTCCAGCAGCGTTCGCGCTGGTCGCGATTCTTCGCGCCCGGCAACGAGATTCAGCGCTACGCGGAGGAGGTCGTGGACCAGCAGGGGCTGCGCGGAAAACTGCGGCTGGGCTGCGGGGCGGTACAGGCCCGCTTCGACGAAGCCGCGGATCTGTGGCGAGTGCGGACCACCGATGGCGACGAGATCACCGCACGATTCCTGGTGAGCGCCGTAGGAGCTCTGGAACAGCCCAAGCCGCCTGCGATTCCCGGCATCGACAGCTATACCGGCCGGCTCATGCACACCGCGCGCTGGGATCATTCCTTCGACTACACCGGTAAGCGGGTCGCGGTGATCGGCACCGGAGCGACTGCGCTACAAGTGATTCCGCAGTTGGCTGAGAAGGTCGAGCAGCTGACGGTGTATCAGCGCACCGCCATCTGGGTCGCGCCCAAGCCGGACTTCGCGATGGGCGCACGGAGTAATCGGGCCCTGGACTTCCCGCCGGCGCAACAGGCGGTGCGGTTCATCGGCAATGTCGCGGTCAACGCCTTCCTGGGGTTGGGGCTGGCGCTGTCGGATTATCCGCGCCTGACCTCGGCGGTACTCGGCTCCGGTGAAGCGGCGCTGAAAGCGTATCTGTTCAGCCAGATTCGAGATCCCGAACTGCGCCGCGCGCTCACCCCGACCTATCGGCTCGGCTGTAAGCGGCCCTCGATCTCGAACACCTACTTCCGGACCTACACCCAGCCGCACGTCGATCTGATCACCGACCCGATCGAGAAGTTCACCGTGGATGGCATCGTCACCGAGGACGGCGCCCTGCGCGAGTTCGACATGGTGGTGACGGCCACCGGTTTCCAGGTCATGGACAAGGGCGCGACCCCGCCGTATCCCGTACACGGTTGCGGCGGAATCGAATTGGGTGAGTTCTGGGACCGGAACAAATACCAGGCCTACGAGGGCGTCTCGGTGCCGGGGTTTCCCAATATGTTCCACATCTTCGGCCCCTACGGTTACGCGCCGGGGTCGGTGATCCCGCTCATCGAGGCGACCGCCGCGCACAGCGCCCGCGCGATCAAGGAAGCGCTGCGCCGCAAAGCCACTCGCGTCGAAATCCGCCGGCAGCCGCACGACGAGTACTTCGAGCGTATGTACGCGCGCAACAAGAACACCTATCTGTTCAAGCAGGGCTGCGCCGACTCGCGGACGTACTACATCAACTACCAGGGTGACGGGCCCGCGTTCCGCGCCACCACCCAGGCCAAAATGTATTGGAGCAACCGGCATTTCCCGCTGGACCACTACCGCTACACCACGACGCGAGCCGCCGCCGTCGCCGCCCACGCGGACCTGGCGCAAGCATTGATCCCGCACTCCTGATCCGGAGACGACCATGAGTATTTCTTCGTTCCTGCACACCCAGCACGCCGCCTCACAACCGGCGATCGACGACACCCTGTTCGATACCGCCGGGCTGGTCATCACCGTCGAGAAGACCTTCGACGCGCCGGTGGAGGCGGTGTGGACCGCGATCGATGACGAGCACGCGTGGAAATGGCTGCCGTTCCCCTGCACCGGCGTGAAGTACGACTCGCCCGCCCGTGGTGTCGGGATCGTGCGCGAAATGGGTTCACCGTTCGAGCCGCTGCGCTTCCTGTGGGTCGAGAAGGAGAAGTTCTGGCGGTATGAACCGAACCAGCGCATCGCCTTCGGTGTGGTGAGCGGCAATTGGCTGCAGTACCTGCTGGTACGCCAGTACGGCGAGGACAAGACGTTCACTGACCTCGGCGACGGCCGGACCAAGGTCACCTGGACGATCGCGGTCACCCTGCGCTGGCCGTTGCGATTCGTCACCTGGTTCCCGCCGCTGTGGCGAGCGGCCTACCGGGTCGTCGGTATCGGCCCGCTGTTCGAGCGGCGCGTCGCTGAGGTCGCGCGCACCACCAGACCGCCACTGCGGTCGATCAATACGAATGGCATCGCTTCGGCCGCGCCGAGCAATCACCCGGCCGATAAGGAAGGCACCGAATGAGTCGCGACAATGGATCGAACGCCGCGCGCATCAGCCCGAGCGAAAAGCCGCACCACGAGGTCGTGGTCATCGGCGCGGGCATCGGTGGTATCTGCGCCGGAGTCAAGTTGCAGGAGATCGGCGTCCATGATTTCCTGATCGTCGATCGCATCGCCGGGCTCGGCGGCACCTGGTACAGCCATAGCTATCCCGATGCGGGCTGCGATATTCCGAGCACCACCTACCAGTTCTCCTTCGCGCGCAAATCCGACTGGGATCGGCTCTTCGCCAAACGCGACCAGATTCTGGAGTACCTGCGCGAAGTCGCGGCCGACTACGACCTGCCGCGCCGAATGCGGTTCGACACCACCATCGTTCGCGAGGAGTGGGACGAGGACCACGGGTTGTGGCGGCTGCACGTGGACACCGGCGAGGTCATTACCGCGCGGTTCGTCATCAGCGCCGTCGGTGCGTACATCAACGCGAAGACCACACCGGACATCCCCGGATTGGATTCCTACACCGGTGTTTCCATGCATCCGGCGCAGTGGAATCACGACTACGACTTCACCGGCAAACG
Source organism: Nocardia jejuensis NBRC 103114 (assembly GCF_001613145.1). Lineage (GTDB taxonomy): Bacteria > Actinomycetota > Actinomycetes > Mycobacteriales > Mycobacteriaceae > Nocardia > Nocardia jejuensis. Next base: position 236,465 of record NZ_BDBU01000012.1, on the reverse strand, counting down.
GGTCGGCATCATCGGCGTCGGCGCGAGCACCATGCAGATCGCGCCGAAACTCGCCGCGCAGGTCGAGCGGCTCGATATCTACCAGCGCACGCCGCAGGTGTATCTGCCCAAGCCGGACTTCGTCCTGAAGCCGTGGATGCAGAAGCTGCTGGCCCTGCCCGGCGGATCGGCGGTCGCCAACGGCGTCGCGCAGACCGTGGTCGACCTGTTGCTGCGCGTCGCGATCTACACCCCGGCACCGCTGTGGCGCGGCGGCTCGCGGGCTATCGATTTCGCCGGCCGCCACGCCTACGCGGGCTGGGTGCGATACAAGGTGAAGGACAGGGAGATTCGCAAGCAGCTGCGGCCCGACTTCGGCATCGTGTGCATTCGCGGCGGGGCGGGCGGTGACTATCTGCCCACCCTCAACCGCGACAATGTCGAGCTCGTCACGGCCGGAATCGCCGAGATCACCCCGACCGGTATCCGCAGCGCCGACGGTGTCGAGCGTGAGATCGACGCCCTCGTGGTGTCCACGGGCTACGAGGTCTTCTCGGATCCGGAAAGCTACAAGCCCGGAACCGTCCTCGGCCGTGACGGATTCGACCTCGGCGTCTTCTACAACACCGAGGAGTTGAAGGCCTACTTCAGCACCTCGGTCGTCGGGCTGCCGAACCGGTTCATCATGATCGGCCCGTACTCCTGGACCGGCACCGCGTTCCACTACTTCGTGGAGAACGCCATGCGCCACATCGCCACCGTCATCGACGAGACCCGTCGCCGCGGGGCCACCATCGTGGAAGTGCGGCCCGAGGCTCAGGAGCGCTTCCATCAGGAGATGCTTCGCAGCGGCCGGAACCTGGCCTACTACTTGGAAACTCGCTGCGAGGGCTCCAACAGCTACTTCGTCAACTCCCAGGGCAAGTCCCCGTACCTCCGGCCCTGGTCACTGTGGAAGACCTACCGCAAGGCCGTTCGCTTCGACCGCGAGGATTACAGCTACCGCAATCCCGTCGAAGTCGACGCCCCGGCGGACTCGGTGTCGGCCCAACTCACCGAAGCGTGAGCTCGGATGGCCTGATCCGCAATTCGAGACGGGCGCGGCCACCGGTTCGATGACAGATGGCGGACGACTCGCCCGGACCTACCGTGTCGGATTCTGGGGGGTCTCGCCCGCAGATCGATACGGCGGAGTCACTACCGTCCCGGCGTCGGCGGCCGAACGCCTGAAACTGTTGGTGGGGCAGGTCCGAACGAGTCGAGTTGAGGGAAGTGCCTTCGATCGAGGACCTTTGACACTGCTACCTGTCGGTCCACACGGGCATGATGTGTCCGTGATCGAACTCGAGGTAGCGGGGCAATCGCGGACGACGCGCGAACAGCGCGTAACCGATCAGACGGTTGATCGACTGCTATCGGAGTTCGGCGACCAGTACTCCCGGTGGTGGGTGGCCGGGATCGTCCGCGCCTGTCTGCAGGATCTGGCGGGCATTCCGCTCGACGCCATGGGCGAGCTGGGGGAGCGCTCGGCCCGGCAGCGACTGCTGGACATGAGTTCCAGCAGTGCTCGCCTCGGCGGCTACCGCTCGCCGCACCTGGACCGGACGGTGTAGATCGCGGCTCCGATCGCCACGACCGCCGTCCCCGTCAGCACCGAGATGATCGGGAGTGTGCAGGCGAGGATCAGGCAGCCGAGCACACCGAGCGCGGGGATCAGCCGAACCGGACGTCCCTCGGGCACGGTCAGCGTCCAGGCGGCCGCGTTGGCGATCGCGTAGTAGAGCAGCACGCCGAAGGACGAGAACCCGATCGCGGCACGGACATCGGCGGTCGCGGCGGCGACGGCGACGATCGCGCCGACGGTGAGTTCGGCGCGGTGCGGCACCGCGAATCGGGGATGCACCGCTGCCAGGGCGTGGGGCAGGTGGTGGTCGCGAGCCATCGCCAGGGTCGTGCGCGAGACGCCGAGGATCAGGGCCAGCAGCGAACCCAGCGCGGCGAGGACGGCTCCGACCCGCACCACCGGTTCCAGCCAACCCGCGCCGGACGTGCGCACCACGCTCGTCAAGGGTGCGGTCGTCTCCGACAAGCCTTGCGGCCCGAGCACGCTCAGCGCCGCGATCACGACGGCCGCGTACACGCACAGGGTGATGCCCAGCGCGAGTGGAATCGCGCGCGGAATCGTGCGGCTCGGGTCGCGGACTTCCTCGCCGAGCGTGGCGATCCGCGCATATCCGGCGAAGGCGAAGAACAGGAGTCCCGCCGCCTGTAAAACTCCGAAAACGGTTATTTCGGAACCGAATTCGAGCCGCGTGGCCTCGGCGGTTCCGGAGGTGACTGCCGCGACCACCACCGCGGCGAGCACGGCCAGCACGATCGACACGATCACCCGGGTCACCAGCACCGACTTCTGCACGCCGCGATAGTTCACCGCGGTCAACGCGACAACCGCCGCAGCGGCCACCGCGTGCGCCTGCTCCGGCCACGCGTACACCCCGACTGTCAATGCCATTGCCGCACAGGACGCGGTCTTGCCGACCACGAAACACCATCCGGCCAGATAGCCCCAGAACTCGCCGAGTCGCTCGCGCCCATACACATACGTGCCGCCCGACGCCGGATACCGCGCGGCCAATCGCGCCGACGAAGTCGCGTTGCAGTACGCGACCACGGCCGCGACCGCGAGCCCCAGCACCAACCCCGAGCCCGCCGCCCGCGCCGCCGGAGCCAGAGCCGCGAAAATCCCCGCCCCGATCATGGAGCCGAGTCCGATCACGACGGCATCGGTCACCCCTAGACTTCGCCGCAGTTCAGAGGGGGTGTTCGTATGCGTTGTCTCGGGCACCATGCTCCTGTCGCGAACCCTTCGGTCGATGTGAATCTATGCGGCCGCGGGCTGACCGAGGAATCGTCGCCGCGCCGCACGCTGGAACGCCACCGCCCGGTTTTCCGAATGAACGGTGGATGAACCATGATCGATCGGGACTGTGTCGGCCGACGGAACAGGTGGAGCGCGAACCTTGACAGCGAATCACCAGTCGGCGCACCGCATCTCGGATGACCACTGGAGGCCGATGTGAGACCACACTTCTCGCGCAGCGTATTCCTGCGTAGCGCTCTCGGACTCGCGGTCGCCGGTACGGGTTTAGCCGGGGCAACTCGACTCTCCGCCTCCAGCGCGGCGCCCGCCGCGGGATCCCTCGTCGCGGACGCTGATTCGCCGGCCGGCGCGTTCGGTCGCGGCAACGCCGAGTCGAAGTGGCGTGCGCTGCGGGGTGAGTTGCGTGGTCGGCTGATAGTGCCGGGCGATCCGGAATATCCCGTGGCCAGACAGGTTTTCAATACTCGTTTCGATGACCAGGAGCCGTCGGCCGTCGTTCAGGTCGCCGATGCCGAGGATGTGGCCACGGCCTTCGGTTTCGCGGCCGAGAACGATCTCGAGGTGGCGGCGCGGGCGGGTGGGCACTCCTACGCGGGGATTTCCACGGCGACCGGATCGCTGATCATCGACGTACGGGGGCTGCGCGGCGTACGAACCGACGCCGGGCAGGCCGTCGTATCGCCGGGTCACACCCTCTACGAGGTGTATCAGGAACTCGACCGCTCCGGCCGGAGCCTGCCGGCGGGCGCGTGTCCCAGCGTCGGTATCGCGGGTCTGACCCTGGGCGGCGGGCTCGGAGTGGAATCGCGCGCTCACGGTCTCACCTGTGATCGGCTCACCGCTGCCACCGTGGTCCTGCCCGATGGCACCATCACCGAGGTATCCGCCACGGTCCGGCCCGATCTGTTCTGGGCGCTGCGCGGCGGCGGCTCGCTGCTCGGCATCGTCAGTTCGATGACCTTCGACACCATCGAGGCGACCACGAAAGACGTGGTACGCCTGACCTTCCCGGGTGAGCAGGCCGACCGCGTCATCACCGGCTGGCAGGAGTGGCTGCGGTCCGCCGACCGCGAGCAATGGGCGAATGTGAGCGTGGACGCGGACGGCGAGGGCGGCCTCACCTGCTGGATGCAGCTGGTGTGCCCCGCGGGCGCGGGGGAGACCGTCACGGCCGCGCTCACCGATGCCATCGGCCTCAGCCCCGCCGCCACCGACGTCCGCACCCTCGGGCACATGGAGACCGTCCTGTATCTGGCCGGCGGTGCCGTCGATCAGCCGCGCGCCGCCTTCACCAACGGCTCCGACATCGTCTCCGCTCTCACTCCGGACATCATCGGCACAGTGCTCGAATCGCTCACCAGGTTCTCCAGCGTCGGCGGCACCGGCTGGGTGCAGATCAACACCCTCGACGGCGCGATCGCAGACCCGTCTCCCACCGCCACGGCCTTCCCCTGGCGCGACCACGCCGCCATCGTGGAATGGGGCGCCTACGAACCGATTCCGCACGATTCCGCCCTGACCTGGATCGCCGACTCCCATGCCGCGCTCGGACCCGATTCGGTCGGCGGATACGTCAACTACCTGGAGTCCGGAGATTCGTTGTCCCGCTACTTCGGCGACAATCACTCTCGACTGGCCCAGCTCCGCGCCCGAGTGGACCCGGACAATCGGATTCGGTCCGTGCTGACGCCCTGACCACCGTCACAGGATCTCCACGAATCGATCGACCAATCCGCACACCTTCTTCCTAGGCTCGAGGATCGATCCCGATCCGGGGACCGAACGGGAGGAGCGTCATGGGGCGTCACAGCGATTTCATCCCTTGGACAAGGGAATTCGAGGCGAATGTGCTGGCGCGTTCCGTCGCCGAAGATCCGGAGTGGGACAGGGGTGCACGACTCGATCCGGTTCTGGCTCGCAGCGTGCAGCGTTTTCAAGTCGGCGAAAGCGGCGACGGCGGGAACCTCATTCGCAAGGCCGATGGTGCCGGTGATCCGGACTACGCGACCGCTGCTCGTCTGTTCGTCGCGGAGGAGATCAACCACGCTCGACTGCTGCGGAATCTCCTGAGTTCCGCGGGCTACGAGACGATCTCGTCCCATTGGACCGATGTGATCTTCGTGCGTTTGCGCCGCGCCTTGGGCCTGCGCCTGGAACTGATGGTGTTGTCCATCGCCGAGGTCGTGGCCCTGCGCTACTACCGGGCGTTGCGCGACGGCACGACCGATCCCCTCACCACCGAAGTGGCCCGTCTGATTCTCGAGGACGAACGCCGTCATGTCCCCTTCCACTGCCAGCGCCTGCGGGTCGCCTTCGCCCCGACGCCGCGTCCGGTTCAGGTCGTACTACTGCTCGCCTGGTGGCTCGTCCTGTTCGGCGCGACTCTCGTCGTTGCCGTCGATCACGGTCCCGCCCTGCGTCAATTGGGTGTCACCCGAACGGCTTTCACCCGCGATGTCATCGCCTTGTTCCAGGGCGTGGCGGCCGACACCATCGGTGCGTCGAAGGGCAGCGGTAGTCAGCCCTCTCGGTGAGTGAGGTCGCGCTCGCGATGGGTGGCGGGGTGGGAGAGAGGAGTTCGATGCCCGTCGGCTCGCACCGATCGGATCTTGTCGAGTAGTCCTGCCTGGAGTGAGCCTGTCCGGCAAAATGACGACATGTCGGAACCTCACGGCCAGTACACCATTCGAACCAGCGGTGGCCCGGACGAACTGCTGCAGCTGTTGGACTGGTTCCGTCACGACGACGCGCTACGCGGCCGCATCGGTCCATCGCCCGCGCGCATTCGTGACGGGCAGATGGGCGACCTCTACGACGTGCTGGTCATCGCGGTCGGCGCCGGCGGGCTCGCGCCCGCCTTGACGCGATCGCTGACGGCCTGGTTGACCCATCGCCGCTCCGATGTCACCGTCACGGTGCAGCGCCCCGACGGCACCGCGGTCACTTTCGACGGCAAGCGCATCAAAACGCCGGAGGCACTGCGCGAACTCGGGAATCTGTTCGAAGGTCCGGACCCCTTGCCATGACCGAATCGTTGGACCGCAACAGGTTTCGGGCGGTGCTGATCGGGACCTCTCGCTACACCCATCCCGACATCCCGCCCATACCCTCGGTGGTATCCAACCTCACCGATCTAGCGCGGCTGTTGACCACCCCCGACGGCGCGGGGTTGCGCAGTGAACACTGCGCCCTGGTCGCCGAACCCGATCACAGCACCCAGATCGGCACCGTGCTCGCTCGAGCGGCCGGTGAAGCCGAGGATGTCCTGCTGGTGTACTACACCGGCCACGGCATGCTCGATCGACGCGGACGCCTGCACTTGGCATTGACCGGCAGCGATCCGAACCAGGTGGGCTGGACCGCGACTCCGTTCACGATGCTGCGCGAGGAGATCGTCGAAAGTCCTGCCCGCGCCCGGATTCTGATCTTGGATTGCTGCTTCTCCGGCCGTGCGTTCGAGGCCATGGGCGATGGTCCGGCCGTCGTCGCGGGCCAGGTCGATATTCACGGGACCTACACGATCGTCTCGTCCGCGGCGAACGAAACCTCCTTCGCGCCGGCGAAGCAACGCAATACGGCCTTCACCGCGGCGCTGCTGGCCGCAGCGACAGTACCGGGTCTCACACTCGATGAGCTGTACCGCAGGATCGACCGAGACCTATTGCGCTGCGGCCACCCCCGCCCACAGCGCCGCAGCGTCGATATCGCGGGGGACATCCGATTGTTCCGCGGACGTGTCGCAGCATCACCGTCCACAGTCGGCGCCATCGACCGCACACAGGTGCAACAACCCCGAAGCGGCGCGCACGGGCCCGCCACGCCACCTTCTCGATCACCCCGTGACGCCGAAACCCGGACCGGCTCACCTGCTTCCGGGATCGATGCGTTCGACAGCGCCGCGACGTTCCGCCGTGGCCTGGCGCTCTACGCGCAAGGTGAGTACCGGGAGGCCGCGGCGTGTTACCTCCGTGCCGCCCAGGACGGCAATATGGATGCGGCGAAGCACCTCGCTGCCTCGTTGGACACCCAAGGCAAATACGAGGAAGCCGAATCGTGGTATCGGCGTGCAGCCCAGACAGGTCATGTCGACTCGATGGGCGGCCTCGGACGGCTGCTGCACGACCGGGAAAAGCTCGACGAGGCCGAATCCTGGTACCGCCGCGCCGCTGATCTCGACGACACCGAGGCAATGTTCAACCTCGGCTTGCTGCTGCTCGAGACACGCCGCTACGACGAGGCCGATGCATTGCACATTCGGGCAGCTGACGGCGGCAATGTACGGGCGATGAACTTCCTCGCCGAATGTCATGCCGACGCGGGCGGACTGGACAAGGCCGAACATTGGTTCCGCCGTTCCGCCGCTCGAGGTGACCGCGACGGCATCCGCGGTCTGGAGGAACTCGACAACCGACGCGACGTTCTCGGCGGGCGCGACGCGAACTAGCACCTACCGACAGCGCCACCGCGGCGACCCGCGTCCGGCCGTCGGGCTCCGTCGACCGGACATTTACGACGACTTCGGAGATGTTGTTTGCCGCGTGCTTCCGTGGGCATCGCCGCGGTGTCTCGATCGGTTCGGACCACGGTGCGCCCACGGCATGCCTCGCATGCGGTGACCGAACGAGCCGAGCGCGGAGCTTCACACCGGTATCGAACACACCACGGAGGGTTGATGAACGTCACGACGTCGAGTGCGGGTAGCGCAGTGCGGTTCCTGACGGAGATTCTGGCTCGATACGGCGATGTGGATACATTCCTGGCGAAGATCCGGCAGGGCAGGGACGACTATCCCACCGTCATCCTTCCCCGTGTGCAGTCGCCCACCATGACGGCCGCCGAAACATTCGCACGGCCACTGCCGATGCGCCGCCCTCAGAGTCGATTCGCGCTGTCCTACAACGGGTTCGGCGCCGTGTGACGGGTCGGGGAAGGCCCCGCAGCTTGCCGCGGGCTCGGTCGACGCGAACCGTTCACGCGTGTCTCGACCCACACGATGGCCGGTTCGAAGTCTGGTCACCGGCCCGGTGGCGGATTGTCCGGATCGGTGGTGATTCCCGAGAGGATGATGTCGGCGATGGTCTCGGCGTGGCGCTGTAGTTCGTCCGGTGTATCGAGAGGATCGGCCCCGAGCAGGCGCGCTTCGACGCTCGCGGCGAGTTGGATCGATCCCGCGGAGGTGATCAGAAAGTGCAGCGTGGCGTAGGGCAGGGCGCGGATCCGGCCCGCGGTCACGAGTCGATCGAGTAGCGCCTGGACTCCGGGGCGCAGGGGATCGACGAAGCGCTCGACGATGAAGCGGATGCGGGGGCTGTCGATGGCGCCCTCGTGGTTCATGATTCGCACGACCTGCGGGTAAGAGGCGGCGAACAGTACCTGCCGAACGATTCCGCTTCGGAGAGCGGTCAGGTCGTCGTGTCCACCCTCGTCGGTGGCCGCGCGCCACGCGCGCTCCACCTCGGTCAGCGCGTGTTCCATGGCGGCGAACCACAGTTGCTCTTTGGAGCCGTATCGGGCGATGAGCAGGGCGTGCGAGATGTGCAGTCGCCGACTCAGCGCGCGTACCGACATGCCTTCGTATCCGGCGTCGGCGAACGCGTGCAGGGCCGCCTCGAGCAGCGGACCCGGGTCGATTTCCTCGCCGGTACGGGGGCGACCTCGGCCACGAGCGGTCGTGCACTCGTGGGGTCGCTCTCGCTTCATCCGTTGCTCTTTTCCGTATCCGAGCTGCTCCATTCAGGAGGGCCGGCGTCGTGATCGCCCGTCGTCGATCCAGGCCCCGGTGACCGGATCGGTCGGTCGGTTGCGACGTCGGCGCGTGGCGTTGTTGCCGTGACCATGCCAGGAGAGCATACTCGTAAAAAATAGACAACTGGATATTATTCGGTATACCCGCAGATCAGGTCGAGTAGGCGGACTGCTCGATGCCACCACGGCGGATCACTCGGAAGGGCAGATACATGTCACCTCGGACAATCGACATCACGATCCCCGATCTGTCGGGCAAGCGCGCAGTGGTCACCGGAGCCAGTGACGGCATCGGCCTCGGGATAGCCACTCGTCTCGCGGCGGCCGGTGCGGAGGTCGTCATGCCGGTCCGCAATCGCACCAAGGGCGAAGCGGCGATGGCCGAGATCCAGCGACACACCCCGACGGCGGCGGTATCGCTGCGTGAACTCGACCTGTCCGCCCTCGACTCGGTCGCCACACTGGGTAGCACCCTGCGCGAGGAGGGTCTGCCCATTCATCTGCTGATCAACAATGCGGGCGTGATGACCCCACCGGACCGGCAGAGCACTGCCGACGGCCTCGAATTGCAGTTCGGCACCAATCATCTCGGCCATGTCGCGCTCGTCGCGCAGTTGCTGCCCCTGTTGAAGGCCGGTCGAGCTCGGGTGACCTCCCAGATCAGTGTCTCGGCCGATCGCAATGCCATCAACTGGGCCGATGTGAACTGGGAACATTCGTACAGCGGTCAACGTGCCTACAGTCAATCCAAGATCGCACTGGGGTTGTTCGGCCTCGAACTCGACCGGCGCAGCAAGGCCGAGGGGTGGAATATCACCAGCAATTTGTCCCATCCCGGCGTCGCGCCCACCAGCCTGCTGGCCGCGCGACCCGAGCTCGGCCGGGACAAGGACACCCTGGGTGTACGCGTGATTCGCGCGTTGTCAGCGCGCGGCATCCTGCTGGGTACCGTGGCGACCGCCCAGTTGCCCGCCCTCTATGCCGCCACGTCTCCCGACGCGGTCGGCGGTGGTTTCTATGGCCCCAACGGGTTCGGGCACCTGGGTGGCCCACCGGCGGAACAGAAGCTCTACAGCCGCTTGGCCAGTGCGGACGACGCTCGCCGGATATGGGATCTCTCCGAGGAGCTGGCCCACGTGCGTTTCCAGGCGTAGCGGGCTACGTACCCGGCCGGATATCGGATGGGGTCGGCGGACAGCTTCGTCGTGAAAAGTGCACGTGGGGAACATGTTCGGGGCTGAATGGCTCGGGTCGGTGAGCGGGACCCGGTGCGCTCACTCCTGCGGTGGCGTGGACAGCACGGCGGCGATGGCCAGCGCTGCCGGGCGTGCTTCCAGATGCACTCGTCCGAGCACGGCCTCGGCGTCGGTCAGAACTCCCAGCAGTGCCGTGGGTCCCGCCGCGTAGATCACGATATGTCCGGAGCCGCCGTCGATGACCAGCTCCTGCAGGTGTGTGCTGTGCGTCGCCGCGACGAAGGTCTGTGACAGCGACAGCTGGGCGGCGGCCAGCGCCGCGATACCGGTCGGCTCGATCGTCGCGGGCAGATCGTGCGCGATCAGTAATCCGTCGACGGTCGCGGCGAGTGAGCCGATCAGATGGGGAACCTTCAGGCGAAGGGTGGCGAGGTGAGCTTCCACGGCCGGATCGGATGGCTCCACATTCAGCGCGTGCACGCCGTCGCTCCCTCGTTCGTCATGGATCTCGCCGTCGCCGCTACCCGTGGCCACACGGCGGCGGCCGAGCCCGAATCGTCGCGCGAGTTCTGCGAAGACCAAGTTCACCGTATCCGAATGTGTCGGGATGTCGATGCTTGCGAACAGAGCGCATCATAGCGACTCTCTTGTCGTTCGCGCAGCCGAAAACACGTGCGGCACTGAGAGTTACCTCGGGGAGGCCCGACGGCCACGACGAGATTCAGGACAACCGCACCGCGCCACCGCAAATGCGCGGTAGTACGTCCATCCGCTCAGCAGGGGTGCGATCGGCAACCCTGCCGGCGATTTCGAGAGCATTCGAGCTATTTGGTGTTGAGCGTGATCGTCGCGATGCCGACGAGCAGGCCCGCTTTGACCGCGTCGGTGCTGAACGTCTTGTTCAGTAGTGCGGCAGCATCGGAGGACACGAGCACCCGGGTGCCCTGCAGGATCGCGGTGTCGTCAGCCCCGGTCTGCAGCGGCTTCAAGGTGCTGCCGTCGAGGTTGAACAGCAGCGCATGGGTCGCGGCCGAGGTGCCGTTGACGCTCACATCGCCGTAGAGCACCGAGGCGCCCGGGTCGATGTCGAAATTGTTCAGCTGGACCGTGGTGGGCCCGGCGGTCAGCGACAAGCCACTGCCGTTGTGGTTGATGTCGCCCTGCACATAGGGCTCGACTGTGCCGGGGGTGTAGTACTTGACGTGACCTCCGGTGATCGGGAAGCTGACCGACCCGTTCTCCAGGGCGGCGGTGCCGAGCACGCCGGGTGTCAGTCCGAGAGTGGTGAGCGCGTCGGTGAAGCCTTTGTCCAGCGCCACCGCGGTGCTCTTGCCGGTGATGGCGTCGATCTGGGCGACGGGCTGTGCGGCGGCCGAGACGGACGAGCTGCTGGAACTGCTGGAGCTACTGGAATTATCGCTGGAACATGCGGACAGCGGCAGCAGCGCCAAAGCGGAAATAGCGGCGATCACAGTAATCTTGCGTAGATGGAACATTCGTTCTCAACCCCTTGTCGGTTGTCGTATTTGTATTGCATTGAGGGGTTCGTCCTGGTCGGTGACACGGTTTGGAAATTACGGAAATAACCTCTGAAACGGTGCCTTCGGTACAAATAACGAATTTCCCGGAGTCGTTGGCGCAGATTTTCGCAATGTGGACAGCGGTGAATGTTTGAAGGATTTTCCGCCGGGTAGTCACACGGGCTTCGTCTGCGATTTGCCGGAGCGGCACTATTCGAAGAAGCTGAACTGCTCGCGCCGCACCGGTTCTAACCCTCTGCTGTGCGAGAGTCCGCGCTCATACCGGGACTACCGTCCGCGATGCGCCCGGTGACCCGCCGACGAAAGCCGGGATCACCGTCGGCGGTGATCGCCAAGTCGTACCACCCGTGGTGGGTCGGCCACTCGAGCCGCTGCTCGGTGCCCGCGGCCAGCTCGACACGGCGCGGCTCGCCCCCGTAGCGCAGCGGAGTGACGGACAGCATCACCACGCTCGCACCATGATTGGCGAGCACCAGAACGGCGGCCGAGTGCGCCGCAGCCTCGGTCCCGATGCGGACGGCGGCCGCCGAACCGCCGACGGTGCCTCGCAATTCGTGCCAGAACCGATTCGGCCCCTGGATGACCAGATCGTATTCGCCTGCGACGGAGAACGTCTCGGTGAGAGTGCCCGAGACGTCGTAGTGACGCGGCGGCCCGGCAATGCCCGCGAACGGGTAGATCATGAAGTGCGAGGACGACTTTCCGGTATCGGCGAGCGTCACCGACAACTCCGAACCGTCCATGCCGCTGGAGACCGCCGGTCGGTACGGCACCGGCCTGCTGGGGCGCGTGCCGGGCTCGGGCACCGGAAGAGCCGGTGCGCCGGGAGGTTCCGGCTTCCAGCGCGCGATCGCCGGTGGAATCGGGCCGGGTGTGGTCAGGCGCGGGGTCTTGCCCGCGGAGTCGAAGTCGAAGACCGAGGTCATGTCCCCGCAGACCGTGCGCCGCCAAGAACTGATATTCGGCTCCCGAACCCCGGTCCACAATTCCAGGAATCGCAGCACCGAGGTGTGATCGAAGACCTCGGAGGAGACGAAACCGCCCATGGTCCAGGGTGAGATGACCGTCATCGGCACCCGCACACCGAGTCCGATGGCCTTGCCGTCGTACCAGTCCTCGCCATTGCCGGAATCGGGCCGGGGCGGCACCGGTGAGGGCACATGGTCGAAGTAGCCGTCGTTCTCGTCGAAGGTCAGGAAAATCGCCGTCTTGGACCAGGTGTCGATATCGGCGCCGATGATATCGAGCAGTCGGTGAATGAAGGTCGCGCTGGCGACCGGCGTCGATTCGGACGGGTGCTCGGAGTAGCGGGCGGGCGGCACCAGCCAGCTCACGGCCGGAAGCCGTGCTGCGGCAATGTCATCGGCGAAGCGGCGCAACAGGGTGTCGGGTTCGCTTCGGTACATGGCGCGGTCGAACAGACTGCGCTCGCCGGCGGTCAGTGTGTCGCGGGCGGCCGCGAGTTGCCCTAGCAGTCGCTGCTGTGCGGCAGGCGACCTACCGGCCAGGGATTCGTAGAACTTCTCGGTGGTGGGGTAGCGGTCGTCGACTTCGGTCAGCAGTCGATGCCCGATTCGCTTGAACGGCAGGAAGTATTCGACCGGGTTGTCGGTGAAGTTGTCCCACTCCTGGTAGATCTGCCACGTCACGCCCGCGGCTTCCAGGCGTTCGGGGTACGTGGTCCAGTCGTAGCCCGGATGGTCACCGTCGTAGGCGGCATTGTCGACCGCGCGCCGGGTACTGCCCGGCTCGAATCCGGTGGTGCCGGTGAAGAAGTAGTTGCGATTGGGATTGGTGCCGCCGAACAGCGAGCAGTGGTAGGCGTCGCACGTGGTGAAGGTGTCCGCGAGCTGGTACTGCAGCGGTAGATCCCGGCGCTCGTAGTAGGTCATGGTCGCCGGGCTCTTGGCCTCGATCCAGCGATCCCACCACCCCTGCGACCAGGCCAGGGTGCTGCCCTTCCATTCGTGGTCGAGGCTGTCCAGATACTCGATATCGCTGTCTGGACGTCCGGCTCGCTCGGCCGCGACACGCACCGAGAACGGGAGCACCTCGAATGGTGAGCCGGGTCGGAGCGGCTGCTGAAACACGGTGCGCCCGTTGCGCAAACGTAGCGGGCTGTCATCTCCGAACCCGCGGACCCCGGCCAGCGACCCGAAGTAGTGATCGAAGGATCGGTTCTCCTGCATGAGCAGCACCACGTGTTCGATAGCGCCCAGACCGCCCGCCCGCGCCGGTGTCGCCATGGCCTGTTGCAGCGACAACGGCAACAGAGACATCGCCGTCGCACCCGCCGCCCTGGCCGCCATCGAGCCGAGCATACGCCTGCGAGAAGCGCCGACAATGGACGCCGGTGGGGCAGCGGCGCGGCAACTATGAGTGATCGCCGAGTAGTCGCGTGATCGAGAGGTTCGACGGCCCAGGAAACCGGTCAGCCCTGCGGCGAGTAGCCACGACCCTCGGAATCGAGCGGTCCCGTGCCGGGCGCGGGCGTGCGTCTGTGCCCGAACGCGCGCAGTGCGGGGAGTGAGGCCAGCATGAGTGCCGCGGGTGCGAGGGTGAAGCCCAGGAGCATGCCCAGCCGCGCGCCGTCGCTCTGGATCAGCGGGACGTCCCAGGTGGTCGGGCTGTATCCGGAGATCGCGAGCACCACGGAGAAGAGCCCCGGACCCAGTGCCATGCCCGCGGTTTCGCCCGCGGTCCACAGCCCGGTGAACGTTCCCGCCTGCGACTGCCCGGTACGGTCGGCGTCCGCCAGCACGGTGTCGGGCAGCAGTGCCAGTGGTAGCAATTGCAGTGCGGCATAGCAGATTCCGAGGAAGGCGATCAGTGCCAGCGCCGGAGCTCGCCCGCCGAAGGCTATGCCGGGCAACAACAGCAACGCGCCGACGGCGTAGCCGACCGTCGCGATGGCCAGGCAGCGCAGTCTGCCGACGCGGCGCGCGAGCTTCTCCCAGACCGGAACGGCCAGTGCGCTCGGTGCGACCAGGCAGACGAACAACACCGACGTCAGTCCGTGACCGCCGAGCCAGTAGGTGGCGATGTAGGGCGCGGCGGCCAGCATGGCGGCCACCGCGACGGCGTGGACGACATACGCGATCAGCAGTGCGAAAAAGGCCCGGTTGCCCCGGGCGGAACGCACGGCGGCAACCAGCCCGAGCGATCGGCCCGGACTCGACGGCACCCATCGGGTGCCGAGCGCGGCAGCGAGCAGTGCGCCCAGCATCAGGACACCTATGACCACGCCCATCAGCAGGTATCCCGCGCGGCCCCCGCCGCCCGCCGCCGCCAGCGCCGGGGCGAGCCCGCCGCCGAGCAGAATGCCGATGGTCAGGTAGATGACGCGCCGCGCGGTCACCGCGGTCCGCGCGGCCGGATCAGCGGCCATCTCCGCGGGCAACCCGACATATGGCACCTGGAACAGCGCGTAGGCGGTGGCGGCCAGTACGAAGACGGCCGCGACCCACACCGCGCCACCGGCACCGGTGAACGGCGACATGAACATCACCGCGAACAGAACGGGCAGCGCCACCGCACCCCGGAGCATCAACCCGGTCCGGCGGCCGGTGCGGACCGCCTCGCGATCACTGGCCGCCCCGACGATGGGATTGAAGATCACGTCCCAGAGTTTCGGAAGCACGACGACCAGCCCGGCGATGCCCGCGGCCACACCCAGAATGTCGGTCAGGAAGTACAGCAGCAGCAGGCCGGGGACCGTCGCGAACACCGCGGTCCCGACCGAGCCGACACCGTAGAGCGTGAGCCTGCTCCGGGTGAGGCTTTCGACTCGGCCGTCCCGGCTATCGAGCGACATGGCGACGTCCGGCGATCGGCCCATCCGCACTGTGGTTCGCCCACAACGGCATACGGCCGTCATTCGGGTCGACTGTGCGGTGCGCCCGGGAAAGCCCCGGGAGGTACGCCCGACCTACGATCATCGTGCGACTCCCACTAGAACAAGCCGATCACCCGTGCGGTGCCGACTGACGCCGAACTGTATGCCGACCGCGACGCGGACCGGCCGGATTCGCTCAGCTTGATTGTTTCGGTTGCCCGCGCCGCCCGAAACGCCCGTGGCCCAACCGGATAAGAACCGCGGTGACCACAATCGGCGCTTCCTGGTCGGTTGACTTATACCGTGTGCACGGTGCCCCCACGTCGACGGCTGATCATTGCCCTGATAGCGCTCGCCCTCGCCGCATCGGGCACCGCGCCCGCGGCCCACGCCGCACCCGATACCGGCACCGGCCACGGCTCGGTGACCGCGGCATACGTGCAAGGAGCCACACCCGGAGCGCGGGTGGAGTTGCTCGACGCGACCGAGCGGATCGTCGGCCGCGGCAGCATCGATCAGCTCGGCTCGTTCCTGGTGCGCGATCTGCGACCGGGGGAGGGCTACCGGTTCCGGGTCGATGGTCAGCGCGGCAACAGTTTTCCCGTGCTGGACACCGCCGCGCCGCCACAGTCGCAGTACGACGAACAGCGGTTGCAACCGGGCATGAACTACCTGCGCATGCGCGACGGCATCACGCTGGCGGCCTTCGTGCGGCTGCCGTTCGGAAAGACCTTGGCGGACGGACCTTTTCCCACCGTCATCGAGTATTCGGGCTATCAGACCGCCGCACCGAATCCACTGGTCCTGGGTGCGGCCACGGGGCTGCTGAAGGCCCGCGATCCGCTGGCCCCGGCGAACGGTGTGGTCCTGGGCGCCGAACTCGCCCCGGACATCGGGTTCGCGTCGGTGAGCGTGCAGATGCGCGGCAGCGGATGCTCCGGCGGGGCCTATGACCTGTTCGATTATCCGACCGTCTACGACGGCTACGACACGGTCGAAACCGTTGCCGCCCAGCCCTGGGTCGCCGGGCACAAGGTCGGATTGGTCGGCATCTCGTACTCGGGGATCTCGCAGATCGCCGTCGCCGGAACCGAACCACCGAGCCTGGCCGCCATCGCCCCGATGAGCCTCACCGACGATCTGCACTCCACCGGTTTCCCTGGCGGGATCTTCAATACCGGTTTCGCCGACACGTGGCTCACCGAGCGGCAATCCGATGCCGCGCCCGGCCCGTCGGGCGGACAACCCTATGTGCGGCAGTTGATTCAGCGCGGCGATCAGGCGTGCGCGGCGAATCAGTCGCTGCGACTGCAGACCCCGAGTCTTCGGCAATTGGTCGCCGACAATCCGGACCGGAATCCCGAGGTGTTCGACCACCGCTCCCCGGCGTGGTGGGCTCCGAAGGTGCGGGTGCCGGTCTTGCTGGCGGGTCCGCTGCAAGACGAGCAGGTCGGCCCGCAGTGGACCCGCATCATCGACAAGTTCGACGCGAATCCCGATGTGTGGGTGCGAATGATCAATGGCGCGCACTTCGATTCGCTCGGCCCGCAGATCTTAAGTCAGTGGTGGGAGTTTCTGAACATCTTCGTGGCGGACCGGGTTCCGCCGCCGTCCCCGGCCCTGGAAGCGCTCAGTACCGTCATGTACGCCGCCATCACCAACTCTCCGGCGATCCGGGTCGACAGCGCCCGGCTGTCGAACGCACCGTCGGTGCCCGCTGCCAAGGCCGCGTTCGCGGACCAGCCGCGCGTGGAAGTGTTCTACGACAACGGCGCCGGGGCCGCGGGGGTGGGTGGACTCGCGTCGCCGTGGTCATTGGGGTTGGAAGGGTGGCCGTCGACGCGGATCGCGCCCACCACATGGCATCTGGGTGACGGCGGCAGTCTGACGGTCGATTCCGGCCGGTCCGAGAGCCTCGCATTCCGGCCCGACCCGGCGGCCCGCCCTGCGGGGACCCTGGACGTGGTCGGTCCCTCCGACCTGCCCTGGCGACCGACTCCGCCGTACAACTGGGCTCCGCTGCCGGGACAGTCCGGTGCCGGGTTCACCTCACCGGTGCTGGAGCACGATGTGGTGACGGCCGGACCTGCCAGTCTGGACCTGCAGTTGGCCAGCACCGCCCCGGTCACCGATCTGCAGGCGACGGTCAGTGAGGTTCGCCCGGACGGCCAGGAGACGTACGTCGCCACCGGCTACCTCCGGTCGTCCTACCGCGCCGTCGACGCGAATGCGACCGCGCTGCAACCGTTCCGGTCCTACCTCGATCCCACCGATCTACCACCCGGATTCAGCGAGGCACGTATCTCGATCGACCCGCTGGTGCACGCGTTCCGCGCGGGTTCACGTATCCGGGTCACCCTCACCGCGCCGGGCGGCGACCGCACGTCGTGGCGATTCGACACCCCCGCCACGGACGGCCTCGTGATCGACACGATCCTGCTGGGATCCGGCGGTTCGTCGCTGGTATTGCCGGTGATCACCTCGGCCGCCGCCGGCGCACCGCTGCCGCCGGTATGCGCCGGACTGCGCGGTGAGCCCTGCCGGACCTACGAGCCCGCGTTCAACGGCGGCTGACCGGCCGCCGTTGAAAGTCCCTCCGCTGCTTACTTCGTGACCAGCGGAAGGACGCCTTCGCCGAACCAGTACGCCTCTTCGATATGCGGCTGGCCGGACAGGATGAAATGGTCGACCCCGACGGCACGGTACTGCTCGATGAGGTCGGCGACCTCGGCGTGGCTGCCGACCAGCGCGGTGCCCGCGCCGGGCCGCACGAGTCCGTACCCCGCCCAGAGTCCGGGGTACACCTCGAGGTTGTCCCGATCGGCATTGAGTTCCAGCTGCCGGCGCTGCCCTTCCGATTCCCCCTGCGCCAGGCGGGCCCGCGCCAGCTCTATGATCGCCGGGTCCATGCGGGACAGTAGGTTTCGCGCCTCGGCCCAGGCCTGTTCGTGGGTGTCCCGGGTGATCACGTGTGCCCGGATGCCGAAAGTCAGCTTCCGGCCGTACTTCTCGGCCCGGGCCCGCAGATCATCGATCAGTTCGCCCACCGCGGCGGGAGGTTCGGTCCAGGTGAGATAGGTGTCGACGTTCTTGGCGGCGACCTCCCGCGCCGCCTCGCTCGCCCCACCGAAGAACACCTCCGGAACCGGCGACGGCGCGGGCAGCACCATCGCGCCGGTCACGTCGAAATACTTGCCCGAGAAATCACTCGGCCGGCCGGTCCACGCCTTGCGAATCACCTGGAGGAACTCGTCGGTGCGGGCGTACCTCTCGGTCTTGGAGAGCCGGTCACCGAACCGGGCCTGCTCCTCGGCGTCCCCGCCGGTCACCACGTTCAAAGCGATTCGGCCACCGGACAATTGGGCGAACGTGGCCGCCTGCTGGGCGGCGAGGGTCGGGGTGATGAGTCCGGGCCGGAACGCGACGAGGAACTTCAGGCGGGACGTCTGCGGAATCAATGCCGCCGTCGTGATCCAGGCATCCGCGCACCAGGTCCCCGTCGGGGTCAGCACCGCCTCGAACCCCAGTTGCTCGGCCGTCTTCGCCACCAGGGTCAGGTAGTCCAGACTCGGCGCCCGGTGTGCCGACGCGGTGCCGATGACGCCCGCGGACTGCAGCGCACCGATCACTTCCCGTCCATCGCCCGAGGTCGGGAGGTACCAGTGGAAGTGCGGGTCACCCATACGAAACTCTCCTTCGTGAACGGCCGACGAGACTCGTTGCGGCCGCGGCGTCCACCATTCCACGCCGACGTCGACACCCCGGAGGTTTTCGGCCGGGCTGATCCGAACTGACGCGGGTGCGTGAGCCGAGGTCAGGCCACGTCTCAGCGCTTCCGGCGGCCAGCGCCGGAAGAGTGGGCCCTACGCAGGGACGAAGCCCCGCCTCGAACCGTCCGATCGAAGGGATATCCGAATGCCGCGGCATATCGCTTACTTCCGTGCCCCTATATTTCGGGGCGCTGCCTCATTGAGCGAGAAATCTGAATCAGGCTCCTGTGCAGCGTGTTTCGACTAAAGTTGCCACACGTTCTAGTGCCGTCGGTGGCGTCCGGCGAAACGTTCTGGGGGAAGATCGTGGCGGACTATATCGTCGTCGGTTCCGGCAGTGCCGGAGCCGTCATCGCGCGGAGACTGGCCGATACGGGGGCCGAGGTCACCCTGTTCGAGGCGGGTCGTCGGGACAACATCAGGCTGGTGCGCAAGCCCGGATTGATCGGCCCGATGCATGCGGTGCCGCAGCTCAAGAAGATGGTCGACTGGGGTCACCACACCGTCGAGCAGAAGCATGCGCTGGGTCGCAGAGTCCCGCAGACACACGGAAAAGTCGTCGGCGGGTCGAGCTCGGTCAACGGGATGGTGTTCGTTCGCGGTAACCGGCGCAATTTCGACGACTGGGCCGCCGAGGGCAACACCGGGTGGTCCTACGAGGAGGTACTGCCGAGCTTCAAGAAGTTCGAATCGTTCGAGGACGGCGCGAACGAGTTCCGCGGTGGCTCCGGCCCGATCAAGGTGATTCGCTCGCGTGCTGTGGCGCCCGCATCCGAGTCGTTCATCCAGGCGCTGACCGAAACCACCGGCGCGGCACGCAATCCCGACTACAACGGCGCTGAACAGGACGGCGTCTCGCTCTTCCAGCAGAGCAACAGCGATGGATTGCGCTACAGCACCTCGGTCGGATATCTGGAAGATCGCCCGAAAACCCTGACCGTGCTGCCCGATACGCACGTGATGCGTGTGGTGATCGAGAACGGCCGCGCCGTCGGGGTGGAGTACCGGACCGCGCACGGAACCGAATCACTGCGCGCCGAGCGCGAAGTGATCGTCAGCGCGGGCACTTTCGGGTCCCCGCAGTTGCTCATGCTCTCGGGCATCGGACCGGCCGACCACCTGCGCGCGTTCGGTATCGATGTCGTCGCGGACCTCCCGGTGGGCGACAACCTGCACGACCACCTGTTCGTCCCGATGACCTTCGCGATGCCGACCGGCGTGCACCGTCAGTCGCCGGGGTACATCGCCCGCTCCTTCCTGCGGGAATCCCTGCGCAACAACAGCACCTGGATGGCGCGCAGTGTGTTCGAGGTCGTCGCGTTCCTGCGCACCCCGTATGCGGCAGCGGTGCCCGATCTTCAGCTGCACGTCCTGCCGTGGGGATATCCCAGTCCGAACCAGGATGCCCCGATCAGCCGCCTCCCCGACGCGCGCCGCGCCCTGACCGTCATGTCGACGCTGATCTACCCGCAGAGCAGGGGCTCGCTGCGACTCACCTCGGCCGACCCCACCGCGGCGCCGGCCATCGACCCGAACTATCTCGCCGAGCAACGCGATGTGGACACCCTCGTGTACGGAATGACGTTGATCCGAGAAGTCATGGCCGCCAAGTCGATTGCGGGCGCGGTGGACACCGAGATCTCTCCCGGCCCGCAGCACCCCACCCCCGCGGACCTGGCCGCCGAACTCCTCAACCGGGCAACCACCGTCTATCACCCCGTCGGAACCTGCCGGATGGGTGTGGATGAGCGCGCGGTGGTGGATCCGATGCTGCGGGTGCGCGGAGTCGAAGGACTGCGGGTTGCCGACGCCTCGATCATGCCGAGCATCGTCGGCGGCAATACCAACGCGGCCACCATGATGATCGGCGAACGCGCGGCCTCGCTCATCCTCGGATGAGCCGCCGGGACCACGGGCGTGGGGCGCTGATTCGCTCGCTCGTCAGCGGGCCGCGGGATGCACGCCGGGGTTTTCGGGGTGGATCTGTTCGACTCGGTTTCGGGTGAGGTACATATCCCAGTAGTGCTCCGCGAGGTCGTCCGGGTCCACGACGGGAAGTTCCGAGTCCGTTGCGGCGAGCGCTGATTCGGTGATCTCGCTGTGGGCGATATATGCGGCGATGGCCAGTGTGCCCACGTAGATACCGGTCTCGGCCAGCTCTCCGTGCAGCGAGTAGGCGTAGTTGCGTGCTGCGGCCATGACCGGTCCGACCCCGCTCAGGTAGGGAAGGGCCTGCACGGCCGAGTAGCCGTGGGTCAGCAGGAAGGCGCCGTCGCCGCGTTCGGTCCATTCCGGCAGCACGGCGCGCACCACTTCGATCGGGGTGAGCAGCAACAGCGGTATCAGCTCTGCCATGGTTGCGGCGTCGAGTTCGGCTGCGGGAGTGAAGGCATGGTCGCCGCCGATAGGGCCGTATTCGACCACGTCGATCCGGCCGAAGTGGTCGCGGATGGCCGCGATCAGGGCGGGCACCTGCGCGGGGTCGGACAGATCCGCGGCGAAGGGGACCGCCTCGATCCCTTCGGACGCGAGCTGCTCACCGAGCCTGTGGAGACGGTCCGGGCGTCGTCCTACCAGAGCGACCCGGAAACCTTCGCGCCCGAAACGCTGGGCGACCGCGGCTCCGAGTCCGGTGCCCGCGCCGAGAACTGCGATGACTTTCGACATGAGACTCTCCATTTCCTACTTTTGGTGTGGAGCACCAGGATTGGTCATCGGGAGAGTCCATACAAAAGGCACATTCATGTCCGTGCCGGAGGGAAATGTGCGTAATGGAAGACAAGCTCGGAGCTGTCGGCGCGGCCGGGATCGGGCCCTGCGCGGGCCTGCCCGCCGGACGAATGGATTCCATCCGCGAGGTTCTCGACCGGGTGGGGGACAAGTGGAGTCTGCTGGTGATCTCCGTGCTGGAGAACGGTCCACGGCGCTACGGCGATCTGCACTACGCCGTGACCGGTATCTCCCAGCGCATGCTGACCTTGACTCTGCGCCAGCTCACGCAGGACGGGCTGGTGAGCCGAACCTCCTACCCGGAAGTGCCGCCCCGAGTGGAGTACGCGCTCACTCCGCTCGGGCAGGGGTTGTACGAGATCGTTTCGGCGCTGATCGAGTGGACCATCGCGCACCACGATGAGATCCAGCGGAATCGCAGCCGTGATGCCGAATCGGCCGCGACAGCGCGAGAGTTCTCGACGGCCGGGATTCCTGACGTGGCGGCGTTGTCGCGTCCGGAATTCGACACCAGGTCCTAGGACCGGAAGGAACGCGTCTCGTGTCACAGGGAGGGTGTGAACCCCGGGATGAACTCTTCACCGAGTTTCATGCGGGATCGTTGTAGCTGCGGGGTCAGTTCTGCTGATCCGTGCGCACCGGTGTGCCCAGTTTCACGCGGGTCGTACCCTTGGACCGTCGAAGCACGGTGAGGGGCCAGACGGTGGCGGGGATCTCGGTGCCTGCGCGAGTCCGGTAGGCGTTCACGTCGAGGCCGAGATTGCCTGCGGGATCGGTGACCTGGGACGCGTCGGTCTCGGCGCCGTCGGAGAAGGTGACGTCGAAGGTGTCCTCGGGAAGGTCGAGCTCCAAGCCCGCGAACAGGTGGGAGTACGCGACGGCGACTGCGGGTTCTGCCGATCGGTCGGACATCACGGGTTGCTCCATTCATTCGATGGTGCGGTGAGTGAGGTCAATTCCTCTGCGTGAGGTTCGAGTCGGTGAGGTGATCGCGCAGGTAGGGCGCGGTCTTGCTGGCCGATGTGTTCGCGACCTGTCGCGGGGTGCCCTGGGCGATGACCCGACCGCCGTTGCCACCTCCGCCCGGGCCGAGATCGATGACGTGGTCGGCCTGGGCGACCACGGGCATGTCGTGTTCGGCGACGACGACTGTCGCACCACCCTCGACAAGTGAATTCAGCTGGCGCAGTAGCACATCGGTGTCGGCGGGATGCAGTCCCGTGGTCGGTTCGTCGAGGAGGTAGACGGTGCCGGTGCGGCGGGTGCGCTGCAGTTCGGTGGCGAGTTTGACCCGTTGGGCCTCTCCGCCGGACAACTCCGTCGCGGGCTGGCCGAGGGTCAGATAGCCCAGTCCGACATCGACCAGGGTGTGCAGCGATCGCGCGGCGGCGGGGATGTCGGCCAGGAATTCGGTGGCGCGATCGACGGTCATGTCCAGGACCTGGGCGATGGTGGTGTCGCGGAAGGTGATTTCGAGGGTCTGCGGGTTGTAGCGGGCGCCGTGGCAGGTCGGGCACGGGGTGTAGGTGGTGGGCAGAAACAGCAGTTCCACCGAGACGTAGCCCTCGCCCTGGCAGGTGGGGCAGCGGCCCTCGGCGACATTGAAGGAGAATCGCCCGACGGTGTATCCGCGGTTGCGGGCGGTGTCGGTGTCGGCGAAGAGCCGGCGCACGGTGTCGAACAGGCCGGTATAGGTGGCCAGGTTCGAGCGGGGCGTACGGCCGATCGGCTGCTGGTCGACCTCCACCACCCTGGTCACCGCCGGATCGGTCTGCGCGAGTTCTGAAATAGCATGCAGGAGTGTGGTTTTACCCGAACCGGAGACGCCGGTGACCGCGGTGAACACGCCGAGCGGGAGATCGATGTCGATCCCTTGCAGATTGTTGCCGTCGAGGCCACGCAGTGCGAGATGGCTTGTGGCGGTGCGCGTCCGATGTTCGGGCCGGTGCATCTCGCCGAAAAGGTAAGGCCGGGTCACCGATTCGGTGACCGCCCGGAGCCCGTCCACCGGTCCGCTGTAGAGGACCTGTCCACCGTGCACGCCCGCGCCGGGGCCGATATCGATGATCCAGTCCGCCTGCCGCACCACGTCGAGGTCGTGCTCGACCAGGAAGACGCTGTTGCCGGAGTCCTTGAGCCCGTTCAGGACTGCGGTCAGGGCGACGGTATCGGCGGGATGCAATCCGGCGGACGGTTCGTCGAGCACGTACACCACCCCGAACAGCCCCGAGCGCAACTGGGTGGCCAGGCGCAGGCGTTGCAGTTCCCCGGCCGAGAGCGTGGGGGCTTCCCGGTCCACGCTGAGATAGCCCAGGCCCAGGTCGTCCAGGACGTTCAGGCGGGAGGTCAGGTCCTGGGTCAGCAGGCCCGCCGCGCCGGAGCGAGAGGTGTACGGCCGCAACACTTCCGACAGGCCGGTGAGCGGCAGCCGAGCGAGTTCGGTGATGTCGTAACCGGCGAAGGTGACCGCGAGCGCCTGCGGGTTGAGGCGTTTGCCGTGGCACAGCGGGCAGGTGCGGGTGTCGAGGAACTGCGCCGCACGGGTGCGGGTGCTCTCGCTGCGGGATTCGGCGTAGGAGCGCAGCAGCAGGTCCCGCGCGCCGGTGTAGGTGCCCTGGTAGGGGCGCTGAATTCGGCCCGCTTCGCGTTCGGGCTCGACCGTGACCGTGGGCCGCTCGTCGGTGAACAGGATCCAGGTGCGCGCGGATGCGGGCAGCTCGTGCCACGGGCGGTCGATGTCGTAGCCCAGGACCGCCAGGATGTCGCGCAGGTTCTTGCCCTGCCATGCGCCGGGCCAGGACGCGATGGCGCCATCGCGGATGCTCAGCGCCGGGTCGGGGACCATGGAGGATTCCGTCGCCTCGTGCACCACACCTTGACCGTGACAGCGCGGGCAGGCGCCCTCGACAGTGTTGGGGGAGAACGAGTCCGAGTACAGCACCCCTGCGCCCGCGGGGTAATCGCCCTCGCGGGACATCAGCATGCGGAGCGAATTGGAGACGGTGGTGACCGTGCCGACCGTCGAGCGTGAGGAGGGAGCCGAACGACGTTGCGACAACGCGACCGAGGGCGGCAATCCGGTGATCTCGTCGACGTCGGGAGCTTCGACCTGGTGCAGCAGGCGTCGTGCGTACGGAGCCACCGAATCCAGATAGCGTCGCTGGGATTCGGCGTAGAGCGTGCCGAAGGCCAGAGATGACTTACCGGACCCGGACACACCGGTGAAGGCGACCAGCGCGTCGCGGGGCAGGCTGACCGTGACATCGGCCAGATTGTGAACCCGGGCGCCGCGTACTCGGACCTCGGAGTGCCCGGCTGAACTCACGCTCGGACCCTGATTGGAACCCACCGTGTGTCCTACCTTCGAATCGACGCGCCAGCGTGCCGGGCAAGGGCGAACGTAGACCCAGTGATATTAGCTGAACGGATGCTGGTCGCAGACGACCGGTCGATTCCGAGACAGAAGCGACGCACCCGGAACACGCCCCGGCGACGGTGCGGGAAACGCGGTATGGATCGTTCGGCCGGGTCGTGGTGAGGGGGACGGATCTTGCCTCCCGCACGGTTCAGTGCCGGGGAGGCCGCTGATCCACGGCCACCGATTGACGCGCACCCCGTGTGGCCGCCGGCGGGAAGACCGCAGTGCCGCCTGCATGTGCGACGGAGATCGCTGAGCCTGGTCCCGTGTGCGCTCAGCGGAGCAAAATCCGCACTTGGCGCCGCCCGGAGCTGCCGGGTTCGACGTCGTCGTCGGGTTACGCGAAATGAGAAGTGCCGCTGATTCCAGGAAATGCGCTGACACGGATGGTCAATCCAGCGATGATCGTTCAGGTTGGTCCCGCTGGTACCAGGAGTGTTGTGTGTCAATAGATCTCGACCAGGTACCGAGCTGGATGCAAGGGATCGGCTCCTTGCTGGCCCTCGTCCTCGCATCGGGGGCGGTCGTGGTGGCGAGCCGTACCTTTCGCATCGAGTCCGAGCGCGACCAGGTCGATGCTGAACGGCGTCAGAAGCAGGACCTCTTCGAACGACGAAGCCAAGCGGCGCTCATTTCGGCGTGGTGGGGGCAGTCGCAGTCCGGTGAATTCGGCATCTTCGTGCGCAATGCCTCCGAAGCGCCGGTGTACCAGCTGTATGCGACGATCCTGTCGGCCGATGATCGGGAAGGCGGCACCGGGGCGAAGGTGCAGCATCTGGTGGTGCCGCCCGCGCCGGAGGCAATCTTCTACCCACACGCAATCTCCGCTGCCGCCAGGCAATCGATCGTTCGACGAGTGGTATTGACCTTCACCGATGCCTCGGGCGTGCGGTGGCAACGAAACCAGTACGGCCGTCTGGACGAGCTGCAGCCAAAGCTGACGGTATTGGCCGACGACATGCGATCGCAGGCATTATCGAAGTTCAAGGACGACTTCCGTGACACTTACGGGGTCAGTGTCTCCTTCGACTCCGAAACCCTGAGCCAAGGGTTGGCCAGGGTCACGGAAGTGCTCGCGAGTAGACCCGACGTGGACGCCGTCGTCCTTCCACACGACTGGCTCGGTGATCTGATCGAGCAAGACTCGATCGCATCGATATTGCTGGCCGACCACCATCGTGCCGCGTTCTCACCCCGGGCGTTACAGGGACTCACCGTCGACGGTCGGCTCTATGGGCTGCCCACCACCATGGACACCACGGCCCTGATCAGGAATACCGATCTTGTGCCCAATCCGCCGCCGACGTTCGAACGCCTGCTCGAGGCGGGACTCGCGTTGCGGGCCGACGGCCGGGTTACCGAGGCGCTCGCCTGCCGAATCGGGACATCGGGGGACCCGTTTCAAATGTGGCCGTTGTTCACCGGCGGTGGTGGCTGGCTGTTCGCCGAGGCTGCCGACGGCAGCTGGGATTCTTCGAGAGTCGGCGTGGCCACAGCGGAATCCATTGCGGCCCTTACCCGGATCCGTGCGCTCGGCGAAGCCGGTACCGGAGTGTTGCGCCGAACCATGGACGCGGAAGAAGCATTCGACCTGTTCTGTTCCGGTCGCGCGCCATTTCTCATCTCGACCTCGGATGCGATGATTCCCATTCGGGCGGCGGGAATTCCGGTGGCGGTGAGCGCCGTCCCCGGCTTCGCGGGTGCACCGCACGGGCGAACCTTCACGGCTGTACACGGGCTCATGTTCGCCAAACAGGGCCGGAATCGGGTTACGGCGCTGGATCTGTTCGCTGATTACCTGGCCCACGAGGATGTCATGGACGCATTGCGCCGCAGCGTCATCGCTCCGGTGTGCAGCCGCAGCGCATCGGGCGATCCAGCGATCACGCAGTACACCGCCCTGTGCGATGCCGGTCGACCGATGCCTTCGATGCCACATATGGACGAAATCTGGAACATCTTGGCCCGCATGGAGGTATCGACCATCGCGGGAGGTGATCCGCGCGAGATCGCCACGATCGCGGCGCGCGATATCGGCAGGCTGCACAGAGGCTGAGGTGGCCTTGTTTGACCGTGCAGGTTCCGAGGTTCGGGACCGCGACGTACGACTGGACGCGGCGATGTGTCCGGTCCGAACGCTCACCTGGATGGCGGCGAATTCACCAGCGCAGCATGGGTGCGGGGTTGGTCGGGTGTTTCAGGGCGTGGCGAACGGTGCCGCGGACGACGATCCGGTGGAAGTGCTCGTAGGGCAGGTCGGCGACAACGGCTTTGACGGTGGCGCGCGATATCTTGTCGCGCCAGATGCCGTGGCTGGCGTCGACGCGATCGGCGATGCGGAAGGTCTCGACGAGCCTGTCCTGTCCGACCGGGCGAATGCGGTGATGATCCATCACCATGCGGCGAACGAGCGCGGCGTCGGTGATGCCGAAGTCGTCCAGGAGGTCATCGGCCAGGGCGGCGGAGGGTTCCAGGTAGTCCATCGTGCCCGCGGTCCACACCCCGAGGTCGTGGATGGCCCACGCGAGTGCTGCCGCGTCCGGGAGGGTTTCGGTGTCCAGCAATATCGAGTGATAGTTGAAGCAGCGCAGCACGTGATTTCGGTAGGCGGCATACTCTCCGCCCAATTCCGCTCGATATCTGTCGAGAACGGCATCCACGATCGGATGGCTCGTGACTGTCACACGTGAGACTGCGAACGACCCCATATCGGTAGCCTACTGCGGTCGTCGTGATTCACATAGCCTTGCTATCTGGTTGCGCCCTGTCCTTCTCTGATACGCAGAGGAGGACAGGGCGCGGCTGCGCCTCGGACCGTCGGATATACCGGTGGTCTCCGTGCGCCGATCCCGTTAGTTGAAGCGCCCGAGCGGCGTGCGGGCGGCTCAGACGCGAGGGTGGTAGCGGCACCAGAGTTGCCATGCACCAGTGGTGTTCCTCTGGCTCGGGCCTCACGGACGGCGCACGCGTCCACGGGCGACGAGCTCGATCGTTGTTGCCACCGCGCAGGATTGGGCCAGTAGCAGTGCGAGCAGCACCAGCACCTGCACCGCCGCGGCCTGCACCGCGGACCCGCTGGCGACCAGTACACCCACGAAAGCCCCTGGCAGCGTGACCAATCCGACGGTGCGGGTCTGGTCGACGCCGGGCAGGAGGGCGTCGGTCGCGGTGGTCCGGATGATCTCGAGCCGGGCGTCTCGATCGGTGAAACCCAGGCTCATCGCCGCCTCGACCTCCCCGGCGCGTTCGGCCAGGGTGTCGAGGGCGCGGCGGGCGGACAGTGACGTCGCGGTCATGGTGCCGCCCACGATGATCCCGCCGATCGGGACGAGCGCGACGCCCGTCAGCGGGACGACGCCGCTGACCAGGATTGCCGGGAGGGTCGCGGTCATACCGGCGCCGAGGCTCAGCGTCAGCCACAACGCCGAGCGCCCCGCCTGGGCTCTGCGTGCCGAGGTGAGGACCGCTGCCACGAACATGAGCGTCAAGACCAGAACCGACGACCACAGGTGTGCCAGCGCCGCGACCAGAACCGAGGCGAGGACCGTCAATTGGATCACCGCGCGCGCGGCCGCACGCGGCGCGGTGGCGACCGGCCCGAGTTCGGCGATCCAGTAGACACCGGCGGCCGCTGTCACCAGGACCAGGCACAGCATCGCCAGCGCGAGGCCGGGAGTGGCGACCGTGTTCACCCGCACCTCCTAGGAGCTCGGCCCCATGACCGAAGGTCCGCCAGTGCGCGGCCACCTGCCCTCATCGCTCGACGCTACAAACATTCACCCCTCGGCGCACCGGTGGGAAACGGACGAGGTCATCTGAGCGGCTCGAGCACGCGCTCGACCAGTGCGGTGTCACAGTGCTCGATGATCTCCACGATCTGCCCGTCCCGAATCCGGAAGACGAAGCAGTAGGTCTGGTGGTACGGTTCGCCGCTCACCGTGGTGGCATAGCCGCGAGCCTGCACGACCACCCGATCACCGTCGGCCACGACGAAGTCCGCCTCGTTGCGATAACCGTCGGCGAACTGAGCCATCAGCGGGCGCAAGAGTCCGTCCAGTACCGCTGAGCGTGGTTCCCACACTCCGGACCAGGACCACGAACCGGGAAACACCCAGCGGCAGTCCTCCGCCATGGCCGTGCCGAGTGCGCGCGAATTGCCTTGTGCCAGTTGCTGAAAGATGCCCTCGATCAGTTCTCTGTTCTCGTTCACCGCACCGACGCTACGGCCGATCGACCCACGCGACCAGCGACGACCTCGCACAGGTGGTATCAGTGCTGTGCATGGGTGAGTTCACGGTGACGGGTTTGCGGGTCGTGCGGGAGGCGGCGCGCGCCGGGTCCTTCTCGCGTGCGGCGGAGCGGCTGGGATACACGCAGTCGGCGGTGTCGCGCCAGGTGACGTTGATGGAGCAGGTGGCGGGCCGACCGTTGTTCGAACGGCTGGCGCGCGGGGTGCGGCCGACCGCGGCGGGGAATGTGGTGCTGCGGCATGCGGAGTCGGTGCTGGAGAGCGTGGACGCCGCGCGGAGCGAGCTGCGCGAATTGACCGGCGGCACCCCGGCCAGGGTCCGATTGGGGGCCTTCTCGACGGCGAACGCGGTGCTGGTGCCGCGAGCGATCGCGGCCGCCGGTCACGAGGTGAGGTTGCGTGAGGGGGCCAGTGCCGGGCTGTTGGGGGCGCTGGGACGAGGCCGACTGGATCTGGCGGTGATCAGCGGCCGCACCGTGGTGCCGGACAATGTGAACACCGAAGTCCTGCTGGAGGATCGGCTCTTCCTAGCGGTTCCGCGCGGTCATGCACTGGCGAGCGCGGGCGCGGTCGGCCCGGAGCGACTGCGGCGCGAGCGGTGGATCACCGGAAGTGAGGACCCGGCCACCTCATTGGTGTTCGGAGCGTGGACCGCACCGCCGAAACCCGCCTTCGTCGCCCGCGACTGGGTGGCCAAACTGGGGCTGGTCGCGGCGGGACTCGGGATCACGGTGGTTCCCGGCCTGCTCACCCCCGCGCTCTCCCGGGCGGTGGCGGTGGTCCGGATCGATCATCCGGCCGCGGTCCGCCCGACCCTGCTCGCCACTCGCGCCGGGGCGTCGGCGCACGCGGTGGCCGACGCACTCCGGGACGCTGCGGCTCAGCTGGCCGATGAGATCGAGACTCGTTGCAGCGCTGAGCCATAGCCTCAGCCACACCCTCGCCGGGGCAATGGTCCCTCCGGCATACGCCCGTCTCCGGAGGGCCTGTGTCATGCCCCCAATACACGCTCGTGCCGGGGGAGAGGTGTTGGCTGCCTGGTTGCAGAAATAGTGAATTGCATACCTAGTGGAATCCTTCGGCAATCGCCGTCGATTCGACGCGGGTCGTGTGTAGCGTCACCGAACGCCGAAGCAGTCGGCGATGTGAGAGAGGAAAACCCATGGCGGACATGGAAGTTGCGCTCAAGGACATGATGAATCTGGATGGCGCGCTGGGGGCGGCGATCGTCGATTACGGCAGCGGGATGCCGCTCGGGATGCTGGGCGGGTCGAAGAGCCTGAACCTGGAAATCGCCGCGGCCGGCAACACCGAGGTGATTCGGGCGAAGTTGCGCACGATCGAGCAACTCGGGCTCAGCGAAGAGATCGAAGACGTGCTGATCACTCTCAGTAGCCAGTACCATCTCATTCGTCCGACGCGTGGTCGCAGGGCCGGAGGGTTGTTTCTGTATCTCGCGCTCGACAAGAGCCGCGGCAACCTCGCCCTGGCTCGGCACCGGCTGAAAGACATCGAGAACGAGCTCGAACTCTGACCTCACCTGTCGGAAGGGGTGGCCCGCAATGCCATCGATGCAGCGGCCGCTCTATCAGATGAAGGCGGAGTTCTTCAAAACCCTCGGCCACCCCGTGCGTATTCGCGTCCTCGAATTGCTCAGCGCCCGTCCCCATCTGGTTTCCGAGCTGCTCGAGGAGATCGACGTGGAGGCGGCGAACCTGTCTCAGCAACTCTCGGTGCTGCGCCGCGCGGGATTGGTCCGGGCCAACCGCACGGGGCTGTCCGTCACCTATGAGCTCACCTCCCCGCAGGTGGTGGAACTGCTGGCGGCGGCCCGGGCCATTCTCACCGGAGTGGTCGCCGGTCAGGTCGAAGCACTTGGCTGACAAGGGTTCTTCCTCGTCGGCTCGGCCCTCGCGCGCGGAACTGGTCGCGGCGCAGGACAAGACCATTCCCGATGTGATCGGGCCCGGCCTGCGGGTGCTGTTCTGCGGAATCAATCCGGGTCTGTGGTCCGGGGCCACCGGGCGTCATTTCGCTCGTCCGGGAAATCGGTTCTGGCCGGTGTTGCATCGGTCCGGCTTCACCCCGCGCCTATTGCGGTCCGACGACCAGCGAGAACTGCTGGAGCTGGGCTTGGGGATCACGAACGTGGCCGCACGGACGACCGCCAAGGCCGAGGAGCTGACCCCCGACGAACTGCGCGCCGGCGGACGCGCGCTCGTCGAGCGGGTCGAGCGATACCAACCGCGCGTGCTGGCCGTACTCGGTATCGGCGCCTACCGCACCGCCTTCGGTCGTCCGCGCACCACGGTCGGCCCTCAGCCCGAGCGAATCGGTGACACCGCGCTGTGGGTCCTGCCCAACCCCAGCGGGCTCAATGCCCACTACACGCTCGACGCGCTCGCCTCCGAATTCCGCGCGCTGCGTGACGCGGTCGAAACCGGCTGAGCACGCTCCGGCGAGAGTGCGGGCCGCCCCCACCGCGAGCGGTCGAGGCGGCGCGGCAGTATCCACAACGTCCTTGAATCCGAGAACGCATTGCCATCGCGGAGCCTTCACCTGCGCATATGCCCTGTTCCGGACAATGCGGCAGGATCTCGGACATCCGAGGAATTCTGCTCCGGGCCCGCTCTACACTTTCTCCGCGAGATCGCGTCACCCCAGTTCGGCATCCATGTACCGGCCAGGAATCGGAGCGGATGATGACCGTAGTGGAACAACCGGTGCAGGACAATGTGTTTCGGCCCGCGGGCACCCTGGTTCGCAGCGATGATCTGCCTGCGTCGTTCTGGCCCGCGCACACCGCGGCGGGGTACCGCGTGTGGTACCAGGGAGTCGGCTACGACGGGTCCGGTCGCATCGTGTCGGGGTCGGTGTTCGTGCCGGTGGGTGATCCGCCCGACACCGGCTGGCCCGTGGTCGGTTACGCGCACGGGACGACCGGCCTGTCGGACCGCACCGCTCCCTCGGTGGCCGGGCTGTCGCGTCCGGAGAGCCGCCACGTGGCCACGTGGCTGAACGCCGGATATCTGGTGACCGTCACCGATTACGAGGGCTTGGCCTCGCCCGGCCCGCATCCCTATTTCAACGGTGAAGCCGCCGCCGACGACATCGTCGATATCGTGCGCGCGGCCCGGCACCTCGGGCATCGGGTCGGTTCGCGCTGGGTCGCGGTCGGTTTCTCCCAGGGCGGCCACGCCGCGCTGTTCACCGGGTTGATGGCCACGAAATACGCTCCGGAACTTGACTTTCGGGGAACGGTGGCATTGGCCCCGCCGGTCGAGGTGCCGATGATCATCGGCATGCAGACCGCTCACGACAGCGCCGCGGTGACGCTGTTCCTGCCGTACCTGCTCGCTGGGCTGCGCACCACCCGTGGCCTGGCCACCCACGAGTTCATGACCGGACTGGGGCAGCGACTGGTCGAGTTGGCCGAGCACGCACCCGTCCGCGACATCCACTACGCGGTGGCCGTGCTGACCAATCAGGACATCGGCACCACCGGCCTGGACCGGCGACCCGGCGTCGATGACATGCTCAGCGCCTGCCGCGTCCCTTCGGCGCGATTCGACCGGCCCGTCCTACTGGCTGTCGGCACCGCCGACACCGTGCTGCCGCTCGCGGCGGTGGAACGCTTCGCCACCGAGATCCGCAGGGCGGGAACCGATCTGCACCTGACGATCTGCCAGGGCGTGGACCACTCCGGCATGCTGTCCGCTGCGCCGCAGGCACTCGACTGGGTCGCCGAACGGATGGCCGCGGCGGTGCCGGTCGAGGCGCCGGAACCGGCGAGCGCCGGTGGATTCGGACTGCTCGACATCACCGGCGACGGCTACCTGACCGCCGACGACTACGAGGCCTTCGGGCTGCGGCTGGTGCAGGCCTACGGTGAAGCGCCGGGCTCGGCGAAGGCGGCAGCCGTCCGGGCGGGATACCGCGCCCTCTGGCGCTCGATGTCGCTTCGAGCCGATGCGAACGGAGACGGCCGGATCACCGCGTCCGAGTTCCGATCCTGGCTCGAAAGCCACAGGGACAATGCGGAATTCGATCGATCCATCGCACCGCTCGCGCGATCGGTGATCGATCTGGCCGACGCCGACGGCAACGGGGAACTGAGCCGAGAAGAACTGATCCGCCTGCTGCGCGGCTGCGAACACTCCCTCAACGAGGCCACCATCGTGTTCGACCGGCTCGACACCGACAACTCCGGAGCCGTCACCACCTCGGAACTCATCACCGCCATCCGCGGGTTCTGCCTGGATCCGACCCCGGACAAACCCGGGGCCTGGGTGTTCGGCCGGTTCCGGTGAACCGCATCGCGCCGGAGTCCGGTCCGGGTCGGCGGACGGGGGCGGCCGCCTACTCAGGCACGTGCGTGACATCCGGTCGCGCCGCGAGCCACTCATGTTCGAGTACACCGAGTTCCGTGCGCGGAGGCTCGCCGTAGAACCATTCCCGGCCGACGCGGTGCCAGTTCCCGCTTGCGCGGAGCCGGCCCAGCAGCGCGAGCGTCCCCCACTCGACCCGGCGGGCGAGCGCGTGCTCGGCCGGGGCGTGTTCCTCGCGCCAGTACTCGAAGTAGCCGCGGCGCGGATCGAGGAAGGCCAGCAGGGCGTTCGCGCCGGCGTCCTCGCTGACGCGGATCTCGGCGTCGGTGAGCAGCCAGCCGGACACCTCGTGCAGCATTCGCAGGCACTCGGACGCGCCGAAGGGTGAATCCTGTTTCAGCACACCGTAATCGACCATCAGTGCGCGCAGGTCCTCGCCACGGTATTCCGCTCCCGCACGGGCGCAGTCGAGTTCGAAGGTCACCGCGGTCTCGTCCATCTGTTTGACCAGGCCGAAGTCCAGGAACACGAGCTTCCCGTCGGGTGCGAGCAGGATATTGCCAGGGTGGGGATCGCCGGTGAAACGCCGTTCGCGCACCATCGAGCCCATGTAGAAGCGCACCAGGATCTCCCCGGCCCGGTCGCGCTCGACCGCGGGCAGTGCGGCGATCTCCGAGAAGGACACGCCCTCGGCGAGTTCAGTGACCAGCACCCGCGCCGTGCACATCGGAGTCTCGATTTCGGGAACGCGAATGAACGGGTGGTCCCGGAAGATATCGGCGATGGCCCGGTGGTGCTCGGCTTCGATGCGGTAGTCGGTCTCCTCGGCCAGATGAGAGGTCAACTCGCGCAGCAGGGCATGATCGGAGATCGCGGGTGCGACGCCGCGCAGCATCCGGATCACCAGGCCGAGGTTCTTGAGATCCGCGCGGATGGCGACATCGATACCGGGGTACTGGACCTTGACCGCGACCGCGCGGCCGTCCGTGAGCCGGGCGCGGTACACCTGCCCGATCGAGGCGGACCCGATCGGCTGCTCGTCGAATTCGGCGAAGACCTCGCCGAGCGGGCGCGCGAAATCGGTCTCGATGACCGTGCGCATCTGCGCGAACGGGATGTGCGTGCTCTGGTCGAAGAGGGTGGCCAGGGTCTGCTGGAAACGCTCGCGCTGGCGGGTGGGTATGGCGTCGCTGCCGAACGCGCTCAGCAGGTCGAACATCGACAGCAGTTGCCCGGCCTTCATGGCCAGGCCCTTCATGGTGCCGAGCACGTTGACGATGTCCTCGGCCGCGTTCAGCAGAGCCCTCTCGGTGCGGGCATGGCGCTGCTCTTCGGTGTCGCGGACCATCGCGAGCGTCACTCCGGTTCCGCGAACGACCTGTCCGGCAACGAGTTTGCCCAGTTGGGCGCCGCGCTGCGCGCGGGAAGTCGGGATCTTCTTCGACATCGGACCAGCCTCCTCGACAGCTGTCCGAGATTAACAGACGCAAGCGTCCGCTAATTATGCGTTTCGGACCCGCGCAATCCCCGCGTGAGCACAGCGGTCGCCGTCTCGACGTAGCGCCGCCGATCCTCGTGTCCCCGGCCCTGCAACGTTCTCATCACCGGCGGGATGGTCAGGGCCAGCAGCATCCACCCCGCGTCCTCGGTGTTCACGTCATCGCGCAGCACACCCGCGTCGGCGGCGCGAGAGAGGAATCGGCCGACGGTCGCGGACAGGATGCCGCCCAGGCCCAGGATGCGGGTGTTGAGTTCGTCGTCGATTCCGGGCAGCTCGAACAGCAGCGCCTGCATCAGCGAGGGCTCCGATTCGGCGATGTGACACATGCGCTCGACCGCGTCGGTCCAGACCTCGACCAGCTCGTCGAGGGTGATTTCCCGTTCGAAGGACGAGGGATCGAACGCATCGCCTGCGATCTGGGTGATCAGCCGGTCGAGTCCGAAGTCCACGACGTCGTCCAGGACCGCGCGCTTGCTGTCGAAGTACCGGTAGAACGTGCCGTATCCCACGCCCAGCTCGGCGGTGATGTCCGCGGCCGTGGCGGCGGCGTAGCCCTTGGTGGTGAACACCCGGTAGGCGGCCTCGATCAGTTCGCGCCGGCGTCGCTCGGTGTGCTGTTCGTTGCGGGGCCTGCCGGGTCCACGCTTGGCTGGTTCGGTCATCGAGCACATCGTATGCGCCCGGCGCCCCAGCCAGCTCGAACGCGCCCTGTCGAATCGACTCTCGCGCGGCCGATGAGGCGCCGCACGAGCCGAAACAGCACGGCCGCAACCGAATCCGTCGCGCGAGTCGAACAGCAGGCGCCCGAGGCGCTCGTCATCGGGTGGGTCGATCAGCGCCGTCCACCGCGTGGACCCGCGGATCGTGCGCGGCGCGCGCACAGACCCCGAGCATGCCCGCCCCGCAGGACCCGAGTGGGTGTCATGAGTGCACGTGTTCGAGAACGGTCGGATAGATGTCCGGGTTCTGGCTGTCGCCGTCGAGCGTGCGCCGAACGAAGGCGCCGATCTCGGCGATCGCGGTGCGGGCTTCGGGCAGCAGGTCGGCGCCGGCCTGGAACACGTGGATGGCGTTGTCCCAGATCTGCACGGTGAGAGGCACATTCGCCGCCAGGTGGCGATCGGCGAGCAGCTCGGTGTCCGCCAGCAGCACCTCGGTGTTTCCGACCTGGATCAGGGCCGGGGGCATACCGGTGAAGTCCTGGTTCACCGGCGACCATCGCGGATCGAGTCCGCCGTCGCGGGCGAAGCCGAGGGCCGGTGGCACGGACAGGCCGTGTGCGGTGAGCACGGCGTCGCTCTCGTTGTTGGGATGCGCACTGCGCGTGGCGGAGTCGAAGTCGGCGTAGGGCGCGATGGCGGCGATCGCGGCCGGAGTCCCGAGGCCCCGATCGCGAACGGTCAGTGCGGCCGCGAAAGCGAGTCCGCCACCGGCGGAGTCACCGGCGAACACGATCCGTTGCGGGGCGAACCCCCGTGCCAGCAGATGCTCGTACGCCGCTACCGCGTCGTCGATGCTGTCGAGCAGGTGGCCCTTGGGCAGCTGGGTGTAGTCCACATTCAGCAGTGCGACCCCACTCGCGCGGGCGATGCGCGCGGCGAGACGCCGATGGCTGTTGAGCCCGCCTGCGACGAAAGCCCCGCCGTGGAAGTACAGAATCGCGCCGTGGCCGACCGCATCGGGGCCCGGATCCTCCCGGTGCCACAGCCACTCGGCACGGAAGCGATCGAACGTGACCGATCGGCGCAGCGTTCCGCGCGGTGGAATCAGTGGCGCGGCAAGGAGATCGGCGAAGTTCGCCACCCTGAACGCGCGGGCTCCGCGCAGCGGGCCATCGCTGTCGGCCACTCCGAAATACCACTCCACGAACGGGCGGATCGTCGCCTTCGCGACCGAATGCGCGACCCGCATCCGCACGCTCGCCCGGTTGACCAATTCGATCCGGACGGTGTTGTCCGCGGTCGTCTCCGCCCCGGTCATCGTGCGTCTCCCACTGCCGGGCAGGTCACTCTCGCCGCTGCCGTTTCATCGCGCGTCGTCATAAGTCCTCCAGCGAAGCATGTCGATTTTCAGATACCCCGAGGCTTAGGATTGCAGCAATATTCGCATAACGCTACTATCTGAAGAAAACAGCCTCGACGAAGCGACAAGGGAGTCGACGATGGCCGATCCGTACAGAGCCAGCACTCGTGCCGGGGGGTTCGTGTGAGCGTGACAGTGGTGACCGGCGCGGGAAGTGGAATCGGGCGGGCGACCGCACGGCGGTTCGCCCGCCGCGGGTCCACGGTGATCGTGTCCGATATCAACG
The DNA here is from genome assembly GCF_001613145.1 of Nocardia jejuensis NBRC 103114. GTDB lineage: Bacteria > Actinomycetota > Actinomycetes > Mycobacteriales > Mycobacteriaceae > Nocardia > Nocardia jejuensis. The sequence goes on along the minus strand of NZ_BDBU01000012.1, from coordinate 198,984 downwards.
ACACGACCGGCAACGAGACCGTCGAGATGATCCGCGCGGCGGGTGGCAATGCCGTGTTCCGCCGTCTGGACGTGGCGGACCCGGAGGACTGGGAGCATTTCGCGGCCTGGGTGTGCGGTGAGTTCGGCGTCCCGGACGTGCTGGTGAACAATGCGGGCATCCTGATCGGCGGCGGCTTCCTGGAGCAGTCCGGCGACGACTGGCGGCGGATGATCCAGGTCAACATGATGAGCCCGATCTTCGGCTCGCGAATCTTCGTGCAGCGCATGGCCGATGCCGGAAAACGCGGGCACATCGTCAATGTGGCCTCGGCGGGGGCGTTCCTGCCCACCGGTGTCGCGCCCTCGTATGTGACCGCGAAGGCCGGCGTCTGGTTCGCCTCGCAGGCGCTGCGCGCCGAATTCGGCGGGCAGAAGATCGGGGTGAGCGTCATCTGCCCGGGAGTCATCCGAACCAACTTGGCGGCCAACGGAACCCGAGGCGGTTTCGACGACTCGGGCAGCAGTGCGTGGGCGGACAGCCTGGCGGCAGAACAGCGCTGGATGCTCCGGTCCCCGGAACGCGTCGCGGCGGCCATCGAACGCGCCGTGCGATGGAACCTTTCGACCGTTCCCGTCGGCACCGAGGCGTGGCTGCTGTGGTACACCAGCAGGCTCTCGCCCGCCACCGTGCGCGGGCTCAGTGGGGTCGTGCGAATGCCCTTGGTGGACAAGGCGATCGAGATCACCGGCAAGGCTCTGGGAGGCGCACGATGAAAACCGTCATCATCACCGGCGCGGGTGCGGGCATCGGCCGCGAGACCGCGAAACTCTTCGCGGGCAAGGACCATCGTGTCGTCGTCGCCGACATCGACGAAGTGGCAGCGGCGGGCACCGTCGAGCAGATCAAAGCTGCCGGGGGAGAGGCGATCTCGTATCGCCTCGATGTGCGCGGCGAACGCGAGTGGGAAGAATTCGCGCGCTGGGTCGGCACCGAGTTCGGCAGCGCGGACGTGCTGATCAACAATGCCGGAATCATGGATCTGGGCGGATTCGTCGAGACCACGGTGGCGCAGTGGCAGCGGGTGGTCGATATCGACCTGATGAGCGTGATCTACGGCTCCCGGGTGTTCGCTCGCCAGATGATCGACGCCGGGGTCCGCGGGCATATCGTGAACATCTCCTCGGGCGCGGCCTTCATGCCCTCGGGTCTCGAGCCCGCGTACGGCGTCGCCAAAGCCGCGGTGCTGATGGCCACGCAGTCCCTGCGCGTGGAGTTGCGGGGCCACGGCATCGGTGTCACCGCGATCTGCCCCGGGGCCATCCGGACCAACCTGCTCGCGCACGGGGAGCGCAACGGACTGAGCGAGCAGGAGCGCGAGTCGTGGCGCGCGCAGATCGACGCGGTGCAGTCGACCTTCGCGCTCGCCGGGCCGGACAAGGTGGCCCGGGTGATCGAACGCTCGGTGCGCCACAACTGGGCGGTCGTGCCCGTCAATCCGGAGGCCTGGTTCATCTACGGGCTGATCAGGCTCTCGCCGACGCTGGCCCGCGTCGTTCCCTCGGTGTTGTCGTTCGAACGGGCCGATCAACTACTCGCCATCGGCAAACCGCTGCTCGATCGGCTCTCGAAAGGCAAGGTCAGCGCATGAGCGTTCACATCGACCACGAGGTGATCATCGTCGGAGCCGGTTTCGGCGGTATCGGCGCCGCCGTCCAGTTGCGCAAGGCCGGCATCGAAGACTTCCTGATCATCGACAAGAACGCCGGCATCGGCGGCACCTGGTGGGCCAACACCTATCCCGGTGTGGCCGTGGACATTCCGTCGATCTACTACAGCTTCTCCTATGAACCGCCCAAGAAGTGGACGCGCATGTTCGCGCCCGGTGCGGAGGTGCAGCAGTACGCCGAACAGGTGGTCGATTCGTTCGACCTGCGCTCGCGCATCCGCCTGAACACCGCGATCGTCGCGACGAACTGGGATGAGCAGCACAATGTCTGGCGCGCGGAACTGGCCGATGGCGAAACCCTGGTGGCGCGGTACGCGATCGGCGCGATCGGTGCGCTCGAGGTGCCCTCGCTGCCCGATATCCCCGGCTTCGACAGCTACGGCGGAAAGGTCGTGCACACCTCGCGCTGGGATCACGACTTCGACTACGCGGGCAAGCGGATCGCGGTCATCGGCACCGGAGCCACCGCGCTGCAACTGATCCCGGAAATGGCCGACGTCGCCCAGCAGTTGACGGTCTTTCAGCGCACACCGATCTGGGTCGCGCCCAAGCCGGACTTCCCGATTCCGCCCGCGGTTCGCTCGGTGCTGCTGAACGTGTCGCCGCTGCGGCGCGCGGTCCGTGCCGCGGTCACCGTCGGCATCGACTTCGGCCTCACCGGGATCGGGGTGTTCCACGACCGAATTCCCTTCCTGGCACAGGCGCTCGAGCGCGGCGGCGCGGCCGGGTACCGGGCGTGGCTGCGCGGGGAACCCGAACTCGCCGAACAGCTGACCCCGCATTACGCGCCGGGTTGCAAGCGTCCCTCGGTGTCCAACCGCTACCTGAAGACCTTCACTCAGCCGCATGTGCGGTTGGTGACCTCGCCGATCGCGAAGATCACCGAGAACGGCGTGATGACCGAGGACGGCACCGAGCACGAGATCGACGTGCTGGTGTGCGCCACCGGGTTCAAGGTCATGGGCAAGGGCACGACCCCGCCGTTCCCGACCCGCGGCGTGGGCGGCACGGATCTCAACGGGTTCTGGGACGAGCACAAATTCCAGGCGTACCAAGGTGTTTCGGTTCCGGGCTTCCCGAACTTCTTCATGATCACCGGTCCTTACGGGTTCGCCGCGGGCAGTTACCTCGCGATGATCGAATGCACGAGCCGCCACGCCGCCCGGGCGATCGCCGAGTCTCGTCGTCGCGGTGCGACCCGGATCGAGATCAAGCAGGACGCGCACGACGCGTACTACGACAAGTATCGGCAGCGCGCGGAGAAGACGCTGTGGCTGTCGGAGGCGTGTGAGGGCTCCAATACCTACTACGTGAACTACCAGGGTGACGCGGCGGCGATCCGCCCCAGCACGCACCTGGAAATGTGGTGGGGCAACAAGCATTTCCCGCTCGATCACTATCGGTACGCGCGCAGCATGGTGTCGGGTGAGGCGGGGGACCGCTCGCTCGCTTCTGTGTGAGGGCTCGCTGGTGAGCGGCACAGCATGACCGTGATCGCCGACTCCATGGGGTCGGCGATCCCGTCTGTGGAGCCGTCGGCACCCGGCCGGTACGAGTCCGGTCGGCTCGAGTTCGTTCGACACCGACTCGAGTCAGCTCCCGGGAGGGCTCACGATCAGCGGACGGGATTCTCGCTGTGCGGGATGGACGCGCGAAGCCCCTCGATCCACAGCGTGATGGTGTCACTCAGCAGCCGTGCCGACTCCTCCGCGGTGATGATGCCCGACGCGCTGCCGATGGACAGCCCCGCGCCGGTGGCCACGATCGCGCGCACGGCCGCTTCCACCCGCGTCCCGGACAGCGGAATGTCCCGCGGAACGAACTCCTCCAACAGGATTCGCCCCGAGGCGATGACTCGTCGGAGCACGGGTGCCGTGGTCTCGTGCTGCTGGCCGTGGCGGAAGATCGTGGTCAGGTACTCGGCGCCGAGGGTCAGTAGTTCGGTATTGGTGGAGGAGCGGGCCCACCAGTTCGACAGCACCTCCAGTCGCTCCCGATCGCCCTCCGGCGCCGCCATGAGCGCGGGCGTGAGCTTCGCGAGTTCCCTCGCGAGCGCGCGCTGGATCACCTCCAGGCACAGCGCCTCCTTGTTCTCGAAGTTGCTGTACAGCGCACCGATGGTGCGCCCAGCCTCGGCGGCGATGGTCGTGATCGACGTGGCGTGACAACCCTGCGCGAAGAACAGTCGCTCGGCGGCGTCGAGCAGATCTTCCCGGGTCTGGGCCTGGCTTTCGGCTCGCGTCATTACTTTTCGACCAGCCACGATCTTTCGACCTCCCTGTACGAGTGCGACTCGCAGCTCACCGCTTCGTTGCCGCTCTGTTGACGGCGCTCCATATTGGGATAATACTACTATGTGAATAGCAACAGTATTCTGATACTGGATGAGATGTGAGGAGCTTCGGATGATCAGCAACGACGCGGTCGCCGTACCCGGAACGACGGTCATGGCCCAGCTGCCGCGTCGCGCGAGCCGCCGGCAGCGGGCCGTACACGCGCTGTCCCATGCCACGCTGCGCCGATTCTTCGATCTGAGTGTCCGGGTCGACGAACGCGGCTGGCTCACCCCCGCGCAGATGCTCTTCGTGACGAACCGCTTCGACCCGGTCGTCGCGCCGCTGCGCCCGCCGCGCGGCACCCGGCTCACGCCGGTGCGGTTCGAGAATTTCCGGGCCGAATGGGTGGCGCCGCGCGGTATCGAGGATCTGGACGCGATGCGGGAACCGGCCGCGATTCTCTATCTGCACGGCGGCGGCCTGGTGGCGTGCGGGCTCAACACCCATCGAAGGTTGGTCGCCCGCATCGCCGCGACGGCCGGGGTGCCGCTGCTCAACGTGGATTACCGCCAGATCCCGAAGGCTCACGTCACCGAGACCGTCGAGGATTGCGTCACCGCGTACCGGTACCTGCTCGCGCAGGGTGTCCCCGCCGAGCGCATCATCGTCGCCGGTGACTCCGCCGGTGGCGGGCTGGCGTTCTCGCTCGCGCTGGCCGCGCGGGACCGCGGCCTGCCGATGCCGTCCGCGATCGTGGCGATCGCGCCCTGGGCCGACTACGACGCCACCGGCAAACGGCAGCACCCCAACGACCGGACCGAGGCAATCCTGCGCGGGGCCGTGTTCGCCATGCCGACCCGGTGGGGCATCGCCAGGGACGGGTGGCTCGATCCGCGCTGGTCCCCCGTCAACCACGACTTCACCGGTATGCCAACGGCTTTGATTCAGGTCGGCTCCGGTGAGGTGCTGCTGGCCGACACCGAATTGCTGGCCCGGCGCTACGCCGAGGCCGGGGTTCCGCTCGAGCTGCAGATCTGGGAGGACGCGGTGCACGTGTTCCAGGTCGCCGCCGACGTGCTGCCCGATGCCCGCGACGCGATCGCGGAGATCGGCGTCTACATGCGCGGTGTGTTCGCCCGTGCCGAGGCCGCCGAATCGACCGCATGGTCGCAGAAGACGCCGGCGTGACGCGCACGCCTTCATCGAAAACCGCTGTGCGGTAGAGCCATTCGACAGGCCCGCTGACAGGGCCGACGACAAGAAGGGGGATGTGTCGCGATGACAGACCATCGAGCGGCCTTGCGCGCCGCGCTGGGCCGGTCCGGGGATGTGGTGCAAGCCCTGACGCCGGAGGAATCGGAGCGGCTGCTGGGCCTGCTGCGCCGGGCACAGGCCGCCCAGCGCCGCAGTCTCGACGCCTCGATCGACGAAGCCCTGAAGGTGCTGCCGCGCTTCGTGCGGATTCCCGCCCGCTCGATCCTGTTCGGAAAGTGAGCTGACATGGCCGATTTGGTAACCCGCGCGCAGATCACGATGCTGGCGCAGCTGCTCGATGTCGAACCCGGACAGTTGCGCGACCTCGAGCGGCTCGGCGCACCGGGGCTGGACGAGCTGCGCACGGCCCTGTCCGCGGCGCTGTTCGACTCGATGGCCCCGGTGTTCGCGCGGGTCAGCAAGCTCGCGCCGCTGGTTCCCGACGCGCTGGCGGCGACCGTGGCGGTCAAGGCGGTCCCGCCTGAGGTCGCCGGGCGGGCCGGGGGCGCCATCGGTATGGACCACCAGCATCGAGCCGCGAGCTTGATCACCCGGCTCACACCGGCCTATCTGGCCGATGCCGCGCCGTACGTCGACCCGCGAGTGATTCCGTTCTTCGCGCCGAAACTGCCCTTCACCCTGTTGGTTCCGGCGGCGGACGAGTTGCTGCGCCGCCGTGACTACCTGACCGCCGCGCGATTCGTCGAGTACGCCACCGACGAGCTCATCCGGGAGTTCGAACGCCACGTGCAGGACGACGCGGCGATCGTGCTCACCGGGGCGATGGTGACGCGCACCGAGATCCTGAACAAGATCCTGCGGGTGGCCGGACTCGAACGGCAGACCCGGCTGATCGAGGCCGCGGTGACCGCCGGCGGAGAGACACTGGTGGCGCTGCTGTCACTGCTGGGCCGCATCGCCGCGGAGTTCGCGGGCCCGATGAGCAATGCGCTGTTCGAATCCCGTGGCGAGCAGGAGCTTTCACGGATCTGTGCGCTGATCGTCGAGGGCGGCGCGGGCGCGGAACTGCTCGACGTGCTGGGTTACTTCTCCGACAACGCGATTCGTGCGCTCGTGGCCACCGGGCAGCTGTCCGATACCGTAGCCTTCGAGCAGGTCGCGACCACCGAACGGCGGCGGGCCGCGTGGCGCAGGCTGGCCGCGGTGTCGGCATCGCCGGACTCGGCTACCGGGTAGCGGAACGACAGGGGAGAGCACGATGGCCGAGCGCATTCCGAAGGGCCGAGTCGCGCGGGGGCGCAAACTCGGCATGCTGGCGGCCGGGCAGGCCGCCCGGGGTGCGACGGCCCGGCTCTCGATGATCGGGCGATCCGAACGGGCCCGGGAGGTGCTGGCACAGCGTTCCACCCTCGATGCGGCCGAGCAGCTCGTGGATGTGCTCGGCGCGATGAAGGGTGCGGCCATGAAGCTGGGCCAGATGCTCTCGGTGCTCGATCTCGAGCTGGTTCCCGAGTCGCATCGCGAGCGCTTTCGCACCAAGCTCGCGGTGCTGCAGGATCAGGTTCCGGTGCTGCCCTTCTCGGCCATGCGCGACGAGCTGGAGGCCGAATACGGTTCGCTGTCAACGGTATTCCGGGCGTTCGACGAGGAGCCGATCGCCGCGGCCTCGATCGGACAGGTGTATCGCGCCGTCTTGCGGGACGGTCGCCGGGTCGCGGTGAAGGTGCAGTACCCCGGGGTCGAGAAGGCCATCAAGTCCGACCTGCGCAACCTGGCGTTGTTCGCGAAGCTGTGGACGTCGATGTGGCCGGCCCTGAGCGGGGGAGGGGTGATCGAGGAGGTGCGCAAGAACCTCGAATCCGAACTCGATTACCGGCGCGAGGCGCGGATCCAGCATCAGGTCGCCGCGCAGTATCGCGGGCATCCGTTCATCGTGATCCCCGACAGCGTGCTCGAACTGTGCCGGGACCGGATCCTGGTCACGGAGTACCTGGACTCGAAACCGTTCTCGCACATGAGAACTCTTCCCGATGCCGAGCGCGACCGCATCGGTGAGCTGATCTACCGCTTCTATCTCGGATCGCTGTTCGAACGCGGCGAGTTCTGTGGCGACCCGCATCCCGGCAATATTCTCCTGACCGCCGACGGGCGAGTCGGGTTCATCGACTTCGGCCTCTACAACCGAATGGATGCCGCCGATATCGAGTTCGAGCGTCAGGTCGCCCGGGCCGCGAGCGAACGGCGTGCGGAGGATCTGCACGCGCTGTTGAGCGCGCGCGGCATCATCGACCCCGCGGTCGAGGTGGCGCCCACCGAATGCCTGGAGTACATCTGGGCCGCGTCGGCGTGGAACCTGGCCGACGAGGAGGTCACCATCACCTCCGAATTGGCCACCGGCGCACTGGTATCGGCCATCGATCCGCGGGCGAGCGAGTTCAGTGCCATGCGCCATCAGATGCTGCCGCCCGAGCACGTGTTCTCGCGCCGCGCGGATTTCATGACCTTCGGTGTGCTCGGGCAACTCGTGGTGACCGGCAACTGGCATCGCATCGCGCGCGAGTGGCTCTACGGCGAACCACCGGTCACCGAGATCGGGCGAGTGCTCGCGGAACGCGCGAATGTGTAGAGTCTGCCCGATCATCGGCCCGCCACTTTGGTCATTTGCCTAAATCTGGATAATGTCGGTACCTGGAAAAAGCGATGCCGGTACGCTCCGCATTCGCTCGGGAGTATTCGACAACGGAGGAACCGTGGCCGCTCGTAAAGTGCTGACCCGCGCGGAAAGTCAGGCGCTGACGCGGGAAGAGCTCATCGAGGCCGCCGAGCGGCTGTTCTACGCCAACGGCTACCACGCGACCTCCCTGGCGGCGATCGCGGCCGAGGCCGGTCGCACGATCGGCGCGGTTTACAGCAACTTCGATGCCAAGGAAGACCTCTGCCTCGAGGTGCTGCGCGGGTGGGGCAGCAAGAAACTCTCCCGCCTGGCCACGGCCATCGCGTCCACCGACGGTTCGGTCGAGGAGCGGCTCGCCGCGATCGCCCACTGGTGGGATACCCAGCTCATGTCGGAGGACGCGGCGTTGATCCTGGCCGCGGAGTACGGCATCAGTGTGGTCCGGGATCCGGAGCAGCGTGCGGCGGCGGTCGCGGCCTGTGAGCGTTTCGTCGAAACCGGGCGGGTCCTGCTGGTCGAACATCTGCCCGAGGGCACCGCCCACAGCCAGGAGGTGCTCGAGGACGCGGTCTACGGCGTGCTCGGGACGGCGGTCGGACTCGCCGTGGGTCACGTCACCGAATTGACCCCGAGCGAGCGCAGTACCACCATCCTCATCGCGACTGTCGAGTTCTGGTTGCGCCGGCTCGGGGAATCGGTGAGCGCGTCCTGATCCCGAGCGCGGGCCCGCGTGGACCGGATTGTCACGCGGCGTCGGTGCTTTCGCGGTTCTGCTTGGGAACGGCCGCGCGGAATGTGTAATCCGCGGCGGGATCGAAACTTTCGCTGTGATTCCACAGCGAATCGCGGAATCCGGCCGAGGGGCGCAGGATCGGTGCTTCGCCACGGCTGTTGGAGAAGTAGCTGTGCACGTTGTGCCGCTTGCGCTGAATCTCGACCAGGTATTCCTGCGCGACCGCGGTGAACGGGCTGCTCGTCATGGTGCGGTGCCAGGACTCGTGCGCCTGCGGCGTGACCTCGACGACCTCGGTCTCGCCCGCCTTGGCCGCGGCGATGACCTTGGCCACGTGTAGCGCGGAATTCTCCATCATGCTCACCCAGGTCACCCCGTTCCAGCCGTAAGGGCCGTAGAGGAACCAGCGGTTGGGCATCTTGGGAATGGTCACTCCCGCATAGGCCTGCATCCCGTTGGCGCGGTAGAACTCTCCGAGGTCGAAGCCGTCGCGGCCCAGCACCGCGCCGGTCGGGAACGACTCGGGTTCCGAGGCGGGGGTGAAGCCGGTGGCCAGGACGATCATGTCGTACCCGTGCTCGACGCCGTCGGTGGTGCGGATGCCGTTCGCGGTGAAGCGTTCGATCGGCGTGGTCACCAGATTCCCGTTCTTGCGACTGAACGACTGCAGGAAGCCACGGCCGAAGGTAGGCATATTGGCCATGAGGCCGTGCCTGGGCACCAGGGCACGGCGCGCATCGGGGTCGTTGACCAGGGCCCGCAGGTAGAGACGATAGGCCGCGCGCAGAGCACCTTCCAGCCCCTGCAGCAGCGCCAGCGAGACGCGTGGGGGCACCTTCTCGGCCCCCACGACAATCGCCTGGTAGACGTACCAGTTCGCCATATAGGCGAAGGTGTGGAACCGCTGGGAGCGCATGAGCCGCCGCCCGATCCGACCGAAAGCGAAGTCCGGCTTGGGGAAACACCAGGTCGCGGTGCGCTGGTACACATCGAGATGGCCGACCTTCGAGGCGATCGACGGCACGATCTGCATCGAGCTGGCACCGGTGCCGATGACCGCGACGCGCTTGCCCGCGTAGTCGTAGTCGTGATCCCAGCCCGCGGAGATCATGAGCTTTCCGGCGAACTCGTCCACACCGGGAATGCCCGCGTTCGACCGGGGTTCGAGGAAGAATCCGGTCGCGCACAGCACGTACCGTGTGGTCAGGACCGAGCCGTCCGCGAGATGGACGTTCCAATAGCCGTTGTCGTCGTCCCAGACCTCACGCCGCACGTTCACACCGAAGCGTGCCCGCTCGTAGAGGCCGTGCTCACGCGCGACGCGCTGGCAGTACTCGCGTACCTCGGAGCCCTCGGCGAAGACCCGCGTCCACTGGTTCGGCGCGAAGGTGAATTCGTAGGAGGTGGACGGGACATCCAGGGCGACACCGGGATACGTGTTGGCGATCCAGGTGCCGCTGAAGTCGGCTCGGCGGTCGAGGATCACGAAATTGTCGATCCCGGCGCGACGCAACTGGCAGCCTGCCGCGATGCCGCCCACTCCGGCGCCGATGATCACGGCGTCGAATTCGGGTAGCGACTCGGGTGCGGTGTTGTCCACGGTGTTCGAACTCAAGGTGTGCTCCGTTCTCGATCTCACTCGACGCGGGGTGGCCCGGCGGTGAGAAGGTCTGGGTTTCGTGGGTGCTATCGGGCGGCTGCGGCGGGAGTGGAATCGCCGGCGGCCGTTTCGGTGTGCCCGGACCCCGTGGCCGGCGCGGGCTCGTAGCGGTAGTCGTCGAGCGGGAATTCGCGGGTCTGTCTGCGGGCTTCGAAGTAGCTCGCGGGGCGGATATAGGTGCTGTCGCCCTGGGAATTTCGGTAGTAGGTGGGCACGTGCCCGTTGAGCTCGGTGAGGTAGTAGCGCACGCCCTCGGCCCGCTTGTGCACCTCGCGGTGATAGGCGTCGGCGACGTCCTTGCGGACCTCGCAGATGGCCGCGCTCCGTCGGCGGGTCTCGGTGATCGCTCGCACGGCGTGGTCGGAGGTCGTCTCGACGAAGGCGTGCCAGCTGGTGCCGCTCCACGAGTACGGGCCCACGAGCGTCCAGCGGTTCGGCAGACCGGGCACCGAGACACTCTGGTAGGCCTGCAGTCCCTCGCTGTTGTAGAACTCGGCGAGGTCGAATCCGTTGCGGCCCACCACGGTTCCGGGTCGGTAGGTCTCCGGATCGGAGAACACCTCGTACCCGGTGGCCAGGATCAGCACGTCGAACTTGTGGAGCACGCCGTCGCGGGTCTTGACCCCGGTCGGGGTGATCTTCTCGATCGGGTCGGTGATCAGCGTGACGTTGTCGCGGTTGTAGGCCGACAGGTACCCGGTGGACATGGTCGGTCGCTTGGCGAGCACGCCGAAGTTGGGACTCAGCTTGGTGGCGGTGGCCGGATCCTTGACCACCCATCGCACGTATCGGGCGTAGCCGGCGATCATCCAGGCGTCGAATTTGTCGGCGATCGGGCGGAACGTCGCGATCGGGGTTTTGCTGACGAATCGCAGCAGCACGTCGACCGCCACGAACGCCGCGCCGTTGATCGATGCCGAAACCCCGGGGATCCCCAGCACCACCTTCAATGCCTTGGGCACGACGAAGTCCGGCTTCGGCACCGACCAGACGGGTGTGCGCTGGAAGACCGTGAGGGCGCCGACCTCGGGGGCGATGGCCGGAATGATCTGCACCGCACTGGCTCCGGTGCCGATGATGCCGACCGTCTTTCCGGCCATGTCGTAGTCCTCGTCCCAGGAGGTCGGTCGCTGGACCTTGCCCCGGAACGACTTGGCGCCCGCGATGCCGACGTCCTCCTTGGGGCGCACGAACGACCCGATGGCGCTGATCACGAAGCGCGCGGTGACGGTGGAACCGTCGTTGAGATGCAGTGTCCACCAAGCGTTGTCGTCATCCCACGTCTCGCGCTCCACAGTGGAGTCGAAGCGGGTCCGCTCGTAGAGGCCGTACTTGCGCGCCACGTCGGCGTGGTACTTCTTCACCTCGGGCCCGGGGGCGAAGAAGCGGGACCAGTTCGGGTTCCGCTCGAAGGAGTACTGGTACGTGGTGGACGGCACGTCCACCGCGATGCCCGGGTAATGGTTCTCGTGCCAGCTGCCGCCGACGTCATCGGCGCGCTCGAGGATCACGAAGTCGTCGATCCCGGCCATACGGAGTTTCGCCCCAGCGGCGATCCCGCCGGGGCCGGCGCCGATCACGGCGACCTCGAATTGCGGGTGGCGGGTGGTCTCGGTCATGTCGTTCTGCCTTCCTGAACGTCGTGTGGTCCTGTCGATGTCTGTCAATTGCTCGTCCGCGCGGAGCCCGGCGACAGCGTCCGGACCCGGGCCCATTCCACGACCTCCCAGGCGATGGCTCCACCGACCCACACGACCGGACTCAGAACCTCGAGCCGACTCCCCGGCGACTCGGATTGCGCGGTGGCGGGTAGGTAATCCCGCCCGTCGTAGACCTTCGACATTGAAGAATCTCCTTGTGAGCAACCAACGCAAGCCAATAGGAATATCGACTCACCTTGGATAAGCAGTTTATTCAGATAGTAGTGCTATTGCAATGGTGAGTGGGTGAATGGATAGAGTCGGTAAGGGTGCTGGCGACCATGGGAATTGGCGGCGTCTGTTGCGCCGCTTCGCTGAGTGCGCAGAGGTGCGCCGATCGGTCCGGCGGTGAATTGCCCACCTCGGGCAGCTGAATCCGCGCGAACCGCGTTGCGAATATCGGCGGGGCCGGGCGATGCGGTGTGGACACGCTCGAGCCGGGCGCTCCGGCCGGTCGGAGACGGCGGGAATCGTGGGTGCGCGCCCGTGCGGGTGCGCCGATCATCCGGCCGGCCGCTTATGGCCGGCCGGATGTGTACTACTTGAGCGGCAGTGCGCCGTCCATCCCGCCGACGTCGGTGATCTTCCAGTCGGAATTACGGTCGATCGCGACGTTGTAGGTGACGGTGGTCTGCGCGCCGTCGGGGTTCTGGGCGTTGCTCGACGTGACGTTCACGAACACGTTCACCTTGTACAGCCCATCCGATTCGCTGATCACCTTCGCGGTGATCGGCGTGGCGGTGGAGGTCCACTTCAGCGGTGTGAGGATCTCTTGCAACTTCGGTGCGGTGGTGTCGAACTTGTTCGCCAGTGCCGGAGTCGTATTGGCCTTGAGCTTGCCGACCCAGGAGTTGAAGTCGGCGAAGTTCACCGTCGCGGCGCCGACCGCGTAGTCGGTGGCGATCTGCTCCGCGTGCTTGTCGTCGGCCGCGGCCGCGTCGCGGGAGGAGATCTCGCTGTGCGCGGACACGAGGAAGCCCGCGAGCGTGAGCGCGGTCAGCCCCAGGGCTGCCGTGGCGCCGGCCCATGCCATCGTCGAGACCGAGACGGATACCGAGCGGCGGGTGGGGGCGGTCGTCGCCGGCGCGGGTTCGGGCGCTGAAGTTGTTTGGAGCGTAGGTGAATCGGTACTCATTTGTGGGTTGTCCTTGTTCGGGTGGGCACCGTCGGGTGGCGGGCGCATCAGCTCTTGGTCGCGGTGATGGTCTGTGCCAGGCCCGCGGTCACCTGTTCGATCTCGGTGAAGCCCAGCCCGCGCAGGAGATCGGTGATCTCGTCGCGGCCGAACATGTGCACGGTGCTGAGCTTTTCCATGACCGCGACGTGCGGGCGGTCGCGACGTCCGCCGGGCGCGAGGCTGGTGAGCAGCACGATCCGCCCGCCGGGCTTGAGTACGCGCGCCATTTCCTCGATGGCCCGGAACGGTTCGTTGATCAGGTACAGCGCCGCCAGGCAGCTGACCGCGTCGGCGACTTCATCGCGGAACGGCAGGTTCTCCGCGTCGCCCGAGAGATAGGCCACTGCCTGGCCCGGGTTGTCCGCGACGGCGCGCGCGAGCATCGGGTGCGACGCGTCGAGACCGATCGCCAGCCCGTCGGGACCGACGACCTGACCGTATGTTCCGGTGAAATTGCCTGGACCGCAAGCGATGTCGAGCACCGTCTGCCCCGTGTGCAAGCGGAGCGATCGGGCCGTGCGAGCGCGGTCCTCATCCTGTCCGGGTGCCTGCAGCGCACTGGCCACTCGCATGCCCAGCGGGCGGCCCAACTGGTAGATGCCCGCGTAGAACCGGGTGCGCATGAGTTGCTGGCCGAAGCCCTGCGTCGCGGGAATGTCGATGCCGGCGGTCTGCAGATAGCCCGCGGCATGGGTGATGAGTCCACGACAGCGCGCCGGATCCAAGAGTTCCCGCGCGCGATCCGCCGCCGTCGGGCGGGTGGTGAGCGGGCCCTCTGTCGGGTCCAGGTTTCGGGTCATTGCCGTCTCCACATCCTCGTCGACGCCGGGGTATAACAAATAGCAGTTATCTTGGGATAATACCGATATTTGGAGTGGCATGGCAATGGTCATATGCACAACCCGCCACACTCCGCTCAGGGCACAAATGTGGATTGCGTCACTATCCGCATAGCACTAGTATCTGCCATAGCGGGAGGGGATCAGGATGCCAGAAGAGAAGAATCTGCCCACATCACGCGTCGTACGCACCGCGATGTCGGGTGGGGTCGTCGCCGGTCAGGCTGTGCGACACGTGGGGACGAAGGTCGCGGTCGCCGGGCGCGGTAGCGAATATCGCGCGGCGAAAATGGAGAAAAGTAAGGTGCAGGCCGCCAAGGCCGACACAGCCCGCAGGCAGGCCATGCCCGCCGATCAGGCGGTGGTGCTGCATATGACGGAGATCCTGGGGCGAGCGAACGACCTGCGCGACGCCGTCGCGGAGCCGGCGTGGTGAGCTCGACCGATCCCGATGCACCGGCAGTGAAAAAGGCTGCCGCGAAACGCGATTCCCTTCCGCTCGTGCTCCGCCGGAATGTGTCGGACACGGTCTTGTCGAGCGTGGAGACCCTCGGCCGCTTGGTCGCGCTCGCGTTCGAGGCCGTGCGCGGCGCGATCACGGATCTGGTGTCGGGAAAGTTCCAGTGGCGCGAGACTATTCAGCAGGCCTGGTATCTGATCACGGTGACGGCCATCCCGGCCGTGCTCATGGCGGTTCCCTTCGGCGTCGTGGTGTCGGTCCAGGTGGGCAACCTGATCCATCAGCTCGGCGCGGATTCGCTGCTCGGTGCGGCCGGTGGGCTCGGGGTCATCCAGCAGGGTGCGCCGCTGGCCACCGGACTGTTGCTCGGCGGTGCGGGCACCGCCACCATCGCGGCGGATCTGGGCGCGCGCACCATTCGTGAGGAGATCGACGCCCTGCGCACCATGGGCATCAGCCCGGTGCACCGGCTGGTCATCCCACGGCTGGTCGCCATGCTCTTCGTGGCGCCGCTGCTCAATATCCTGATCATCTTCGTGGGTGTGCTCGCCGGTTACGCGGTCGCCACCGGCGTGCAGGATGTGACGCCGGGCAGCTACTGGGCCACCTTCGGCGCGTTCTCCACGCTGACCGATGTCGCGATCTCGATCGGCAAGGCCGTGGTGTTCGGTTTCCTGGTGGTGATCATCGGCTGCCAGCGTGGGCTGGAAGCCAGAGGCGGCCCACGCGGTGTAGCCGACGGGGTGAACGCCTCGGTGGTGCTCTCGGTCGTGGCGATCGCCGTGGTGAATGTCGGTATGACGCAACTGTTGTCGATGTTCTATCCCACGAAGGTGGCGTGATGGCCGCCCCCTACGCTCCTTTCGGGCTCGGCTGGGCCCGCCGCATGACGCAGCGCGCGGCACCGTGGGCACCCTTCGAGGCGATCGGTTTCGCGGTCGCCTTCGTGTGGGAGGCCTTCGTCTCGATTCCGGTGACCATGCACCGCTACCGCGCGCAGACCATGCGAATGATCACCGATATGACCTGGGGCCGTGGCTCGCTGATCGTCGGCGGCGGTACGGTGCCAGTGCTGATGATCCTCGGCATCGCCATCGGCGGCGGTGTCGGTATCCAGGGCTATATGGCCTTGAACCTGGTCGGGCTCGGGCCGATGACGGGTGTGGTCTCGGCGTTCGCCAATACCCGCGAGCTCGCCCCGATCGCCGCGGCGGTCGGCTTCGCCGCGCAGGCCGGCTGCCGCATGACCGCCGAGATCGGGTCCATGCGCATCTCGGAGGAGATCGACGCACTCGAATCGCTGGGCCTGCGCTCGATTCCGTTCGTGGTGACCACCCGCGTGCTCGCCGGCGCGATCACCGTGGTGCCGACCTTCCTGGTGACCCTGCTGCTGAGTTACTTCTCGTGCGCGGCGGTGGTGCTTGTCGTGCACGGGCAATCGAGCGGGATCTACGACCATTACTTCTATCAGTTCGTCAACCTGCACGACATCGTCGCCGCGACGATCAAGATGCTGGTGTTCAGTGTCGTGGTCATCCTGATCCATTGCTACCAAGGGTTTTTCGCCACCGGCGGACCCGAGGGCGTGGGGATCGCGAGCGGGCGCGCGGTGCGGGCGAGTTTCATCGCCATCATCACCCTGGACATGCTGCTGACGGTCGTGCTGTGGGGTATCAACTCGTCGATCACGTTCTCGGGGTGAGCGCGATGCCCGCCTACGGATTGTCCGGAGTTCGCACCACACGCCGCGCCGCGCTGCTGATCGGGGTACTGACCCTCGTGGTCGTCGTCGCCATGGCCTTCACCTGGAACGCCGTCTCCGCCCGTCGCGGCGACGGCGAGTTGCAGATCCAGCTGCGCACCAGCCGAACCGGGGACGGCGTGGTCTCCGGCGCCGGTGTGCGCTTGAACGGAGTACAGGTCGGGCGGATCAAAGAGGTCGAAAGTGCCACGGGCGGAACGCAGTTGATCACCCTGTCGCTGGACGGCACCCAGCTGTACGGTCTCAGCGACAGCCTGCGTGTCGAATACGCGCCCTCGAACCTGTTCGGGATCAGTGAGGTCGTGCTGCGACGCGGTGACGGCGGCAATCCGCTGCGCGACGGCGCGATCGTGGACCTCACCGCGGCCGACCGGGTCGACGATGCCACCATGGGTACGCTGCTGCGGTCGCTGTCGGCGACCACCTTGACGGTGCTGACCCCGCAGCTGACCGAGGTGATGAACCAGATCGGCACGGAAATGCGCGCTTTCGCGCCGCTGGTGCAGGCGATGGTCGGGGTGAGCCGCGCGATCGCCGACGCCCAGCGCTATCCGACCTCGTTCCTGATCGAGCAGTACGCCTCGTTCTTCAACGGTGTCGCCAAGTTCGGCGACGGCTTCGTGAAGCTGATCGCGAACATCTATCACATCGACGTGCTGCGCAATGATCGTGCACATTTCGACGTCGGCGTCTCCCTGGTGGTGGATCAGTTGTTCCCGCTCATCAGCCGCGTACTGGGCACCGCGAACGGTCAACTGGGCGGTTACGCCGACAGCCTCACCGTCCTGCTGACCCAGTTGGTGCGCACGGTGCCCGATCCGGATCGTTCGCACGCGGATCTGTCCGAACTGCTGGACCGGCTCGATCGCACTTTCCAGGACACCCCCGATGGCCCGCAGGTCGGTCTCGACGTGGTGCTGCGCGGTATGCCGGGGCTGGCGGTGCCGCTGCTGGGCAGCGCGCTGCCGCAGGCGGGAGGAGAGCGGTGAAGACCACAAGTGTTCGCGCAGTCGTGGTTCGGCTGGTGTTGTTCACCGCGCTCATCGCGGCGTTGCTGGCGGGGATCGTCGTGGCCATCCAGCGGCCGATCGACGGGCGCACGATCACACTGGAGGCGACGTTCACCGACGCCAGCGGGCTGCGCGCCAATGACGATGTGCGCATGTTCGGTGTGGCGGTCGGCAAGGTGAGCGCGATCGATCTGGTCGAGGGCCGAGCGCGCGTGCGGTTCACCGTGCAGCGCGACCGCTCGGTGTACGACAGCAGCACCCTCGCCATCAGGTATCAGAATCTGACGGGCCAGCGGTATGTCGACATCAAGCAGCCCGAGCATCCGGGAAAGCAGTTGCCGGAGAACGCCACGATCGGGACCGACCACACGATTCCCTCCTTCGACATCACCGCCCTGTTCAACGGGATGGAACCGGTGCTGGCCAAATTCTCCCCGGATGCGCTGAACCAGTTCATGTCCCACGCGATCGCGGTCATCGAAGGCGACGGCTCCGCGGTGGGCGCGACCCTGGACGCGATCGAGAAGCTCTCGGCCTACGTCTCGGATCGCCAGGCCGTCATCTCGCTGCTGCTGCGCAATTTCGAGCAGGTCGCCGGCCAGATGGGCGGGAAGTCTCCCGAGGCCGCGACTCTGATCAAAGGCATCTCCGATGTGTTCGTGAACCTGCAGAAACAGTTCGAAGGACTCATGGATTTCGTGAACGTGGCCCCGTCGGTGCTGGGACCGCTCAACAGCCTGCTGGCTCGGCTCGGTTTCACGCAGCCGGACAATCCGGATCTGCAGCAGGATCTTCGCTACCTGTTCCCGGATCCGCAGACCACCGTCGATCTGCTCAACCGGCTGCCGGGCCTGCTGCAATCGCTGACCGCGCTGCTGCCCGCCACTGCGTCCGGGGTGGACCTCGCCTGTAGCAAAGGCACTGCCGACGTGCCCGGCCCCTTGGCTGTTCTCATTGCCGGACAGCGGGTTTCGGTATGCAAGGGCTGAGGCGCGCGGGGCGCTTGCTGCGTGATCTGCGGTACGGGACCGACACCGACCCGCGCACCCAGCGTCTGCTCGGTGTGGTCGGACTCGTCGTGGTGGTCCTGGTACTCGCGGTCAGCGTCGTGATCTACGTGGTGCCCCTGGGCAAGCGCACCTACACCGCGCTCGCGCAGGACGCGGGAACGATGGCCGTCGGGGACGACGTGCGGATCGCGGGCGTCTCCGTCGGCTCGGTCACCTCGCTGGAATTGACCGACGAGGCCGTGCGCATGGAATTCACAGTGAAGAACAGTATTTCGATCGGCGCGGACACCAGCCTGGATATCCGCATGCTCACTCCGATCGGTGGCTACTACGTGGCGCTCACCCCGGCCGGCACCACGCCGCTCGGCTCGAAGATAATTCCCGCCGATCGGGTTCGCCTGCCCTACAACCTGATTCAAGCCATCCAGGACTCGCAGCGGCCACTGGCCGGGGTGGACGGGAACACATTGCGCCACAACCTGAGCGATCTGACCGCTTCGCTGCGGGAGAGTCCGAATTCGGTCAGTACTCTGACCGACTCCCTGAACACGATGGTCGGGCTGTTGAACACGCAGAACCGCGATGTGAGCCGTGCGCTCGATGTCGCCGACGAATACCTGAGCATGCTGGGAGATTCGCGCAAGGTCATCGGCGCCATGCTCACCAAGATCGGACTCATGGAGACGCAGATCCTGGATCGCCGAGCCGATGTGCAGGAAGCGCTGCGAGTCGGGACCGAATTGCTCTCGCGCATCGCAGCGATCGAGCCGGCCTGGAGCGAACAGCTCGAGCCCCTGGCCGACCGCATCCTGGCCGCCGAACCGCAATTGCAGCAACTCGGGCAGCGGCTGGGCGAGGTCGCCGATCAACTGGCGCAAGCCGGGGACCGGCTGCGTGCCCTCATCACCCCGCAGGGCATCCCGGTCGATCGATCCGGCGTCACGGTCACCGCGCCGGCGCTGTGCGTCCCGGTGCCGGGGAGGGGATGCTGATGCTGCGCACGCTGTTCGCCTCCCGCGGATTCGTCTCCGCACTGGGTGTGGTGCTCGTCGGCGCGCTGGCTGTGGTGGCCGGTTTCGTGATGCTGCGACCGACCGCGGCGCGGATCGGATACTGCGCGATCCTGCCCGATGCCATCGGTCTGTACGTCGGCAACGACGTGACCCTGCGCGGTATCAAGGTCGGTTCGGTCACCGGCCTGAGTAACGAGGGCCCCGCTGTACGAGTCGATTTCCGGATCGACGCGAAGCATCCACTGCGCGGCGAGCCCACCGCCACCACGCTGTCGGACACCATCGTCGCGGACCGCCGGCTGGCCGTGAACGGGAATACCGGCCCCGACTGGAAACCCGGCACCTGCCTCACGAAAACCGCTACGCCCAAGAGCATCACGCAGACGTTGGACGCGATGTCCACGCTCGCAGACGAGCTCGACGGCGGCGCCGACTCCGCTCGTCACGGCACTCTCAGCGCCGCCGTCTCGGAGTTCGACCGGGCCACCGTCGGAACGGGTCCGACCCTGAACTCGATCGTCACCCAGCTCGCGGCCGCGCTGCGCAGTCCCGACAGTTCCATCGCGCATATCGGTTCCCTGATCGACACCATCTCGGCGCTGTCCAAGAGCGTCGCCGACGGCTGGGGTGATCTGCGGCAGATGCTCGACGGGTTGTCCCCGATCCTGCAGTTGGTCAACAACGTCTGGGACCAGGTGGTGCAGATCGTGCACTCGGTCGTGGTGCTCCTGCCGTGGTTGAACGACGTCACCAGCAAGTACGGCGAACCCATTCTGGGACTGCTGGATCGGACGGTCCCGTTCCTGGATCTGGCCGCCGCGCACGTGGGCTCGCTACAGCAGATCATCGACATGATCCCGGTGGTCGCCGACGGCTTCCGCACGGTGACCGATCCGGCGACCGGAGCGATCATGATGTCCTACAGCGCTCCCCGGGTCGCACTGGATCAGCCGGGAGCCGAACAGGTGTGCGGGGCGATCAATTCGTTGATCCCCGGACACTGCGCCGATGCCGGCACTGGGTTGGCCTCCACCGATCTGACCACCCTGGTACTGAGCCTGGCGGGAGGCGCCCGATGAGCACGCGCGCATGGATGTCCCGGGTCCTGCTGGCCCCGGCGGTCGCCCTGGTGGTGCTGCTGCCCACCGGATGCGGGGTGGACCCGTCGAGTCTGACGCTGCCCGGTTCGGGCGTGCACGAGGACACCTACGTGATTCGGATCCAGTTCGCGAACGCGTTGAACCTGCCCTCGCACGCGCGGGTCATGGCCAACGGTGCACAGGTCGGCACCCTCTCGAAGGTCACGGTGGTCGATCCCTCGCCCGATGTGGGCGGCTCGGTCATCGCCGAGGTCGAGATCGGCAAGTCCGTCCCGGTGGCGACGGACGCGAAAGCCCAACTGCGCCAGGACACCATCCTCGGCGACATCTACATCGGACTCGAGCTGCCCGCGTCGATAGGTGGGCCGATGCTCGCCCCCGGCGATCTGCTGCCGATCACGCAGACCGAACCCGCGTTGCAGATCGAGGATGTGCTCTCGGGGCTGGCGACGTTCGTCTCCGGCGGCGCGCTGCGCTCGGTGCAGGACACGGTCAACCAGATCAATGCCGCGCTGCCCGCCGACCCCGCCGAGACACGCCGCCTCGCGGACGTGCTGAAGAACGACCTCATCGACGTGGCCGCGCACTCCGGAGACCTTGGGGCGTTTCTGGATTCACTGGACGTGAACGCGAGGCTGCTGCTGGACAACAAGGCGCAGTTCGATGAGATCCTCACGCCGCAGGGCGTCGTGGACATCACCGGTATCGCCCAGACTCTCATCCACGTCATCGGTGTCATCGGGGCGCTCGGCGGTATCGCGCACGCGCTGGCGTGGCTCGCGCCGCTGCTCACCGCGGGCGACGCGACCGCGCGCGCGTTCGTGCCGATGCTGTTGAACACGGGCCGTCCGCTGAATCTGTCGGCGCCCTCGAATCTCAATCGTCTGGTGGATTTCTTGCGCGACAAGCTGATTCCGTGGGCCGAACGTCCGACGGTGAACGTCCTCGGTGTCCGTGTCGAGAGTTCGGCTGCGGCACAGCGGCTCTCGGTCCAGGAGCAGACAGACGGCATCGTGGCCGCATTGCGGATGATCGGCATGGTGCGATGAGGCGCCCGGCCCTGGGTTCGGTGCTGTCGCTTCTCTCGATCGGTGTGGTCGCGGTGCTCAGCGTCGCGTACCTGTTGTTCGGCGTCGCCCGCGTGGACTGGTTCGAGCAGCGCGATTCGGCGGTGATGCTCATCCCCGACGCGGCGAATCTGGTGCCGCATTCGCCGATCCTGTTGTCCGGGGTGAAGGTCGGGCGGATCACCTCGGTGCGCAATATCGCCGACGGGGTGCAGGTGCGCTTCGACATCGATTCAGGGCGGCGCATCCCCGCCGACAGCACGGTCGTCATCGAAACACTCTCCGCGCTGGGTGAGCCGTACGTGGACTTCCGTTCCCCGACCGGCAGCGGCCCCTATCTCGCGGACGGGCAACTCGTGCACACGCAGGCGATCCGCACGCCACGCTCGATCCCGGAGGTCGCGCGCACGGTGACCGAGTTACTGCGGCAACTGGATCCGCAGGCCCTGGCCGGACTGGTGACCACGTTCTCCCAGGCGATGGCAGGCACCGACGCGGTCGTTCCGGAGTTGACCCATGCCACCGATCTGCTCGCCTCCACGCTGATCGCCCGCATCCCGAGCATCCGTGCGCTGCTGACCGATGCGCAGGTGCCCGGACCCGATATCGCGCAGGCCGGCGCCGACATGGCCGATGGCGGACCGCAATTGGATCAGTTCGGCATCAAGGTGCAGCAGGTGGTCGATTCGCTGCAGGATCTGCTCAACGCGCGCCCGGTTCCCGAGGCGTACAGCGAGGGCAGCGGACTGCTGCCCTTCCTGAACAAGGTCGATGCCTACATCGGACGCATCGGCCCGGATGCGCAGCGCCTGTACCCGGTGATCGGGCCGCTGATCGAACGCGGCGGGAACTCCGTGCAGGGCCTGGATCTGTCGGCGTTGATCTCGCAGGCGGTGAACTCGGTATCGCCCGACGGCAGGATTCGATTGCAGATCACGCCTCGGTGAGAAGCCCCGGGGGAGTGGGGCTTTCCACACGCGGGGCGGTCACACGCGCCAGCGAGGCACGGTCACGTGCGCAGAGATCTGCCGCGAGTCAGCCGATTCTGTGATCATGCGGGCTCGGAAACGGTCTGTCGCGGACCGGTGGTATGCCCGGCACAAAGTGGTAGCCCGAAGGATGCCGACATCGGACAATCCACCGAACGCCGCCGTGCATCAGATGTACCAGTGGGCCGCACGGGCGGCTTCGTAGACGCGACGTGCGCGGCGTGAATGTCCACTCGGTCCCGGTGTGTCGGTCTCCGCCGTGGTCGTCGCGTACGGAACACCCGAGGGTGCCGGCCGCTCGTGCGCGCCCAGATGGATGCGCTCGATCAGGGTGATGACGGCGTCGGCGGCGTAGTGCAGGCCGTCGATCAATGCCCACACCGACGGGATCGGCTCGGGTAATCGGCGTATGCGCGCGGTGATCCGGCGTCGGAACTCGGGCTGAGGCATTGAGCTGCTCCTGTTTCATGGGCGGTTCGAACTGCGGCGGAGGTGTCCGCTACGATCCTGCATCGCCTCATTATTCACATGAGAATCATATGTGAATAGTAGAGATATTTGTAATATCGGGTGCATCCACTCGCCCTCCACGGCAATAGCTCGGCGGGTCCTCGGTCGTATGACTGCCGCCGCATCGGCAACGGGCGAGGGGCATCTGCAGAGTCCGTGCATGTGCACAATCGGCGGCCGAGTTTTTCTCGGTGCCGACACTGGTGGAGGTAGTTCGCTGGTGATGTGCTGTTCCCGACGATGTGGTCAGCGCTTGCGCGTGCCCGCCGTCGTGTCATCCGAAGTCATGAAAGGGGCCGACCTCGTGGTTGGGCTTAACGGTTCGCGCGGGCAGCGCGAGCTTCCGGGAAATCTCCGCCGATTCGCGGCCCTCGCGGTCGCCGCAGCCGCGACCGCGATCGCGCTGCCGGTGGGTACCGCCGGCGCCGAGGAACCGGCTCCCGTCGGTGTCGCGACCGATCGTCAGGAGCAGGTGCTCGAAACTCGTGACGGCGTAGTCATTTCCCACGTCACCTTCGCACTGCCGCTCCCCGCGGGCGCTCCGGCCCATCCGGCCGCGTGCAACCGGGTGGGGTATCTGCGCTATCGCCCGGTCGGGGGACCGGAGAAGTCCAGTGACGCGGACAAAGTCATCATTCAGCAGCCCGGCGCCATCGGCGGCGCGGTGAACAACGACAGCGTCGCGGCCAACACCGTCAGCTCGGCTCGGTCGCTGGGGCAGAACGTCGAATTCTGGGCCCTGGCGCGGCGCAGCGCCTGCCTGGACGAGAACACCGGGTTCGACTACGCCCTGCGCACCGGCAACTACCTGGACGCGGTCGACTACTACTTCAACCGCAAGCCGATCGACGGCCAGATGTTCGGCGGTTTCAAGGAATCGCAGGATCTGGCCGTGCTGGATCTCATGGGTATGGAGCGGGTGATCCGCGACGAGTACGAGATCATGCTCGCGGAGATCCCCGATCAGGTTGTGCGCCAGCAGAAGTACGTGTGCACCGGTATTTCGCTCGGCGGGCTGGTCACCGGCTTCTTCAGCGACTGGGACTTCGACGGCAACCCGGCCACGACCCGCGACGCCGGGTACAACCAGTGCGCGGCGTTCGCCGCGCAGGACACCATGATCTCCTCGGATCCGGTGGCGATTCAGAACACCCCGTTCCTGCACGATCTCACCAACGCCATTGTCGGGCCCATCAACGACGTGGTCAAGGCGGTCGCGAACGTCGGTGTGGTGCCGCGTTCGCTGGTCTCGATCCCGGTGGTCGGTGCGCGCACGTTCATGATCTACCGCCTGGCCGGCCTCGCGGCTCACCTCGAGCCGGACGCGGAAAGTCAACTGCTGGCGCACCTTCCGCACGATCTGGATATCGACGCCTCCCTCGATTTCATGTTCTCCGGGACGCTGGCCTCGTTCGCCACCAATGGCGCGGACGGGTCGGGCACCATGCGCGACTACCGATTCACCAACACCGCGCTGCTGGGTGAGTTCATCGACAACAACTCCGGCAACTTCGCGCTGTTCCAGCAGGGCGTCGGTGCGCTGGCCGGGGGACCGGTGAGCGAGAAGAGTTTCCCCGTACCGGGTTCGGTCACGCAGGTGCCGCTGATGGGCGGATTCCTGCGCACGGTGGCCGGCTCGCAGACGCGGGTGCGTCCCACCGATCGCACTGCCCTCTACACCTGGCGCAACTACGACGACGTGCAGGGAGTGCCCTACACCGCGCCGAACCACGAGATGTCCGACATCCGTGACGCGGCACGGCAACTGGGCACCGGCGGCCCGTACGCGTACTGGGAGACCTACTTCCCCGCACGCCTGTTCATCGATATCGGCGCCGGCTACGGCGGTGCGCGCAGTGGTGACATGACCAATCTGCGGTATCACAACATGGCCAACACCAAGCCGCTGTACATCGCTTATGCGGGAGACGGTTTCGTGCAGCTGGGCGCCACCCTGGCCGTACCGGCCCCGCCGACCGCTCAGGTCGTCACCCTGCCCGGCTACAGCCACGTGGACACGATCGGCGCGGCGCGGGTGCAGAACAACGGCCGGCCGGACGCGAGTGCGCAGACCCTCGCCGAATTCGTCAAAACCCTGCCATGACCATCGAATTCATCATCACGCAAATTCCGAAAGTGGGAGCAATGAGGCTCACCAGGCGGATCAGACCGCTGCTGTCCATGACCATTCCCCTGGCCGTCACGGCGACCCTCGTCATCGCCGGCGCGGCCCTCCCGCAATCGGCTGCGGCTCCGGCAGCGCCGGGCAACGCCGATCGAGAGACCGTCACCCCGATCACCGGTGACCCGCCCTGGGCGACGATGTCGAGGCGACCTATGTGCGCCTGCACTATCCGAGCCCGTACTCGACCATGGCGCATCCCGAGGCCTGCGACTGGATCTCGTACGTGCGCTACCGGTCCAAGAAGGGACCGGAGAAGAGCTCGGACGCGGACGCGGTGCTGACCGTGCAACCCGGCACCTTCTCGGGGGCCGCGAATCTGAATCCGCAAGGGCCGCAGGTGGTTCGCAAGGCCGCCGCGACCGGTAAGTTCGTGGAGTACATCTCCCTGGATCGGCGGGCGAACTGCGCCGAGGATCGCACCGGATGGGACGCCGCCCAGCAGGCGGGGGACTACCACGTCGCCGCGGACTACTACTTCGGCGGCAAGGCGATCGACGGAAAGTCCTATCACTATCAGACGCCGCAGGATCTGAACTATCTCGGCGAATACGGTCTGGCGCTGACCATGGACGACTGGCGGGTGGTCATCGAGAATCTGCTACCCGATCCCGGCGCCCGGACCAAGAGTTTCTGTGGCGGGCACTCGCTGGGGGCCTTCCTGACCGGGCCGATGATGGCGTGGGACTTCGACCGGAACGCCGCCACCACCGACGACGCGGGCTTCAACCTGTGCGGCGGCGGCATCATCCCCGAAGACGGATTCGCCATGACCGATCCGGCCGGGTTCTCCGGCGCGCCGCCGCTGGACATGTTCTTCTCGGCCGTGGGCGGCGCGGTGAAGAACGGCGTGGACTGGCTGATGAAGAACGGTCTGGGTGCCGCGCAGTGGCCGGTGCTCGCCGCGAGCGAGATCATGAACGCCTACCAGCTGGCGGGCATGGCCGCGGACCAGAACCCGGATGGCGAAAGCGATCTCAAGAGCCTGGTGCCCGCGGATCTACGCACCGAACCGTGGATGCGCGCGTTCTACGGCAAGGATTATCTGGACCTGTTCACCGGCCAGAATCTGCCGCGCGATTTCCGGCTCACCAACACCTCGGCACTGGGGATGCTGTTCGACCAGAACTCGGCGGAGTACGTGCTGCAGGCGGGGCTGGGTTACTACGACTGCGCGACGGTCGGCAAGACCTACCCGATTCCGAATGGGCTCGCCTCGGTGCCGATCCTGGGACCGACACTGTTCATCATTCCGCTGCGTGTCGGTTACGGGCAGAACTACACCCCGGTCGATCACAACCAGCTCTGTGGCTGGAAGAACTACGACCAGATGCCTGCCTCCACGATCGACGGTATCGATCCGGTCCGGGGCAATCCGACCGATCGGGACCACGAGGTCACCGACATTCGCCAGTTCGCCCGTGCGATGAATCCCGGTGGGCAGCCCACCGACTTCTTCGAGGAGTACACCCCGCTGCGCATCGTCACCGACACCATCTTCGCGCTCGGCCTCGGCCGCGACGGTGAGCTGAAGCAGTTGCAGAACCGCAGCGGCGGCATCCTGAACTTCCTGCTGCACGGTGACCGCTGGCAGAGCACGCCTTCGGCCGGGCGCAACCTCACCCTGCTCTCGGGTGACTCGCCCTTGCAGAACGCGGGGTACGGCGGCATCCTGCCCGCCAACGCCAAGATCATTCCCGGCTACCGCCACTACGACGTGGTGACCGCCGCGGAACGGCAGAACAACGGAATGCCGGAAATGGCAAGCACTCTCATCGCCAATTTCCTCACCCAGCCGTGAACCGGTGCGGGCGGTCCCGGGGTGGCGCACTGCTACCGCTGGACCGGCCCGCGCGTTCGGTTTCACGCCGCGGACACCGGTGAGGCAGTACTGCCGGTGTGCCGCGGAGCCGACGCGCTGACTGCGCAGCGGCGTGATCTCTCGGCGGGAAATCTGCGGAGATGATCGCGCCGTGAGCTAGTTTCGCGGCGTCGTTCTCGCATGGCGGATGCGTCCCGGGCGGGGTGCGCGCATCCGCCATGCGGGAGCCGAGCGGAGAGCCGGTATCAGCGAATACCGGCGCCGGTTCGCCCTGTATGCAACGCATTCGGCCCCTGTCCGCGAGGCGGGCAGGGGCCGAATGCTCTCTGTGCGTGCGGGCTCGGCGCTCGTTGCTTCTGCGACGGAGATCGGAAGGCAACGGGCTGAAAAGCGTTGTGGTGCTTGTTCGATCAGTACCGGCAGAGCCCAGATCAGTGCCGGCAGAGCCATTCGGTGCCGTAGTGCGAGGCGTTACCGGCGTCGAGGTGCACCCAGGTTCCGTCACCTTCACACGCGGCCCCTTCGATCGGGGTGTTGTTGTCCGGCGGCGGGGTGGTGGTGGTCTCGGCCGGCGGCGCCGTGGTCTCGGGTCCGGCGCCGTGGTTGGGGTTGGTGCAGATGCTGCCCTCACACGGCACCCAGGTGCCGTCGCCGTTGGGGTTCGGGATGGCGTTCGGGCCGATGTAGGAGCCCAGTGGGCAGCCCGGGTCCTGGTTCTTGGCGCAGTACTCGTCGCTGAGATTGTTGCCGGTGGAGCCGTCGGCGCCGCGCTTGCCGGTGGTGCTCGGAGCCGGGCCGGGTTGCGGAACGGTGGTGGTGGCCTGACCGTGCGGGGCCGTTGTGGCGCTTGCGCTGGTTTTCGCACTCGTGGTGGTGGTTGGGGCAGGGCTGGAGTCGTCGTTCGAGCACGCCGAGGCGCCCAGGATCAGAACCAGGCCGGCGAGGACCGTCAGAGAACGCTTCATCGGTGCTCCCTTTCGTTGCAACTCGTACATGGGTGGAACGAATGAGTGACAGACTGCGTCGCCGCCCGCCTGCACGACGGGTGCGAATGGGCTGGCATCAACCACTACATTGCCAACTATCGACCAAACGGTCGGTACGCTCAAACATCAGACGTATGTCAATTGCGCTCGTGTCCGAATTTGGCACGGTATGCGGAGGCGCGGCGCGCGCTCACCCGCCGGAAACCACCAGCGGCAGCTCGAGCCGCGGGAAGCACTCGGACGGTGGAAAATGGGTGAGTGCCCCGATTCGGTCGCCTTCCGCGGTGAGCGCCAGGAGCCCGGTGGCGCGGAACTCCGATTCGCCCGCGTACTGCGCGTAAACGGCGATCGCCGGTCCGCCATTGGCGCGAGTTGTCCTGAGTCGCATCGGATTCCGATCGCGAAAGGCCGGGACGCAGCGCAGGAACGCGGCGATCGCGGTGTGCCCCTGGTACTCGTGTGGCCACGGCGGCATGGTGAGCCACGCATCGTCGGTCAGGAGTGCGACGACGGCGTCCACGTCACGGGCGGCATAGGCGCCGGCGAAACGCCGAGTCAGTTCCCGCTCGATATCGGAGCCGGGATCCGGGGGAGCGGTCCGGGCACGCCCGGCCTCGAGGGTGTCGCGGGCGCGCTGCAGGGCGGCCTTCACCGCGGTCGTGCTGGTGCCGAGCATGTCGGCGACCTCGATACCGGCGAAGCCCAGCACGTCGCGCAGCACCAGCACCGCGGTCTGGCGCGGCGGCAACTGCTGCAGGGCCGTGATGAACGCCAGTTCCACCGACTCCCTCGATTGATACAGCTGCTCCGGGTCGAGTAGCGAGTCCGGGTACGGCTCCAGCCAATTCACCACGCCCACTCGCATGGGGTCGGGCACGTCGAACGGGAGCGGCCGCACCGGTCGGCGTCGCGCGTCGCGCTGAGCGTTGAGGCACCGGTTGGTGGCGATTCGGTACAGCCAGGTGCGGACCGAGGATCGCTGCTCGAAGTCGGCCAGCCCGCGCCACGCGGCGACCAGCGTCTCCTGCAGCACGTCCTCGGCGTCGTGCACCGAGCCGAGCAGGCGATAGCAGTGCAGTTGCAGCTCACGGCGATACGGGTCGACGAGCTCACCGAACGCCCGCTCGTCGCCCGCCCGGGCCGCCGCCAATGCCTCGGTCATGGTGCCATCGTGGCATCCGGGACCGGCTTTTCGGTCCGTTCGTGCGGGTGTCGGTGTCTATATCAGTGACCCTTCCGCACCGACCGAATCGAGACCGAGATGATCAGCAACGACAGCACCGCCGTCCGCGTGGCCCTGGCCTACTTCCGCGCCTGGACAGGCAAGGACATGGACAAGGCCATGACCTATGTGGCCGATGACATCGTCTGTGACGCACCCGCGGGGCGGATCGAGGGCGCCGCCGCCTACCGCGCCTTCCTGGAACCGTTCAGCCGGATCCTCACCAGCGCAACGATGCTGGCGGCGTTCGGGGACGAGCACACCGCCCTCGTCATGTACGACACGTCGTCCCTGCCGGTCGCCGACGCTCCCGGCGCGGAACTGCTCACGATCCTCGACGGCCGAATCGCCCGGAGCCGCTTCATCTTCGACCGGGCGCCGTTCGACGCCGCACGGGCGTCCGCCGACTGAACCGCGTCGCGCGACCAGGCGTCGAGCACCACGAATCGGGTCGGCGCGCGCCCGCGGCAGACACAGTATTGAAACGATCAGTCCAAAAATGCTACGGTGCTTTCCGTGGCGCGACCGAGGAACTTCGATGAGGACCGGGCGGTCGAGGCGGCGATGCGGACGTTCTGGGCGTCCGGCTACGAAGCCACCTCGACCGCGGACCTGTGCGCGGCGACCGGGTTGGGGCGCAGCAGTATCTACAACACCTTCAAATCCAAGAACGCGCTGTTCGAGAAGGCGCTGCGCCGCTACATGGATCAGAAGAACGCGCCGGTGCTGGAGCTCATGGACGGTGACGCTCCGGTGCGGGACAAGATGCGGGCGCTGCTGTGGCGGGTGATCGATCAGGAGATCGAGGAACCGCCCGGCTGTCTGGTGGTGAACTCGATGGTGGAACTCGCCCCGCACGACCCGCGGGTCGCGCGCTCGCTGCGGCGTGATCTGGATGTGCGAGTGGAAACCCTGCGGTCGGCGTTCGAGGCCGGTCGTCGCCGGAAAGAGATTGCCGCCGAATGTGATTCGCTCGGATTGGCGCACTTCGTGATAGCCACCATCAGCGGTATGCAGGTGGCCGCGCGGGGCGGCGCCGACCGGGTGACCCTGGAGGCCATCGCGACCACCGCTCTCGGCGCGTTCTGAGCCGAACCGACTCGATTCCGACGCGTGCGTCGTCGTGCGTAAATTATGGACTGATCGATCTAAAACTGATGAGGAGGGTACCGCCATGCCGGTGGCCATCTACGTGCTGGGACTCGCGATATTCGCGCAGGGCACATCGGAGTTCATGCTGTCCGGGCTGTTGCCCGCGATGGCGCACGATCTGGGTGTCTCCGTCCCGGATGCGGGACTGCTGATCTCCGCCTATGCGATCGGCATGGTGATCGGCGCGCCCCTGCTGGCCATGGCGACGCTGCGCTGGCCCAAACGCCGTGCCCTGCTGACGTTTCTGGCCGTCTTCATCGCCGCCCATGTGGTGGGTGCGGTGGCCACCGGATACCCGCTGCTGTTCGCCACGCGAGTGATCGGAGCGATCGCGTGCGCCGGCTTCTTCGGCGTCGCCGCGGTGACCGCCGTCGACCTGGTCGGCGCGCACCGGGCCGGGCGCGCGTTGTCGATCGTGATCGGCGGGATCACGGTGGCGACGGTGCTCGGCGTCCCGCTCGGCACCGTGATCGGTCAGCATCTCGGCTGGCGCGCCGCATTCTGGACCGTGGCCGTGCTGGCCGCCCTCGCCGCCATCGGAGTGGCCTGGAGCCTGCGCCCCGCGTCGGACAGCTCGGGCAACGAAACTCGCAGGGCTGTCACCGAATTCGCCGACGAGCTGCGCAGCCTCGCCGATCCCGGACTGTGGATCGTCTACGGCACCAGCGCACTGATCTTCAGTTCGATGATGGCCTCGTTCAGCTACCTCGGCGCCATGCTGACCACCGATACCGGCCTGGGGGAGAGCTGGGTTCCGGTGGTGCTGGCGCTCTTCGGCGTCGGCTCGCTGATCGGAATCACCCTCGGCGGCCGGGTCGCCGACGCCCGCCCGTTCCCGACCCTGTACCTCGGGGCGGCCGGGGTCCTGCTCTGCTCGATCGGCATCGCGGTGCTGGCGAGCCATCCGATCCCGGTGATCGTGCTGGTGTTCCTGATGGGGATGTTCGGACTGGCCACCAATCCGGCGATCAACGTCCGGGTATACGCACACCTGGGAGAGGTGCGAACGCTCGGCGGCGCCCTGGTGACCTCGGCGTTCAATGTGGGAAACACGATCGCACCGTGGCTGGCCGGGCTGGCTGTCGCCGCCGGGCTCGGCTACCCGTCCACGGCCTGGGTGGGCGCGGGCATGGCCACGCTCGGATTGCTCACCGTGGTCGCCGGAGACCTGCGCGGCCGCCGCGTCGGTTCGGATCGGCCGGTATCGCCCGAACCGGTCCTTGCCGGCTGATCACCCTTGTCGATTCCGCGATTGAGAGGACGTCCGGCGTGGTTTCAAATACGCTGCACCTCGTATTCTAATGTGTGGTTCCGGCCACAGGAAGAGGTTCTCGCCGATGTTGACGCCCCAGGACGAACTGCTCTGTCATCAGCTGCCCACCACGTTCGATCACGTCCAGCAGAGCGATCTGCGCTGGACCGAGCGTGTGGTCATGTACGGCTTCGACAAGACCCGCCGGGTGAGCGTCATGACCGGAATGGCGCGCTACCCCAACCGCAACCTCATCGACGCCTACGCCATGATCACCATCGGCGACAAGGCGCACACGATCCGCATGTCCCGCCAGATCGACACCCGCTACGACGGTCTGAGCTCCTGGCGGGTCGGGCCGTTCACCTACGAGATCGTGGATCCGCTGCGGAAGGTGCGCGCGACCCTCGCGGACAACGAGCACGGCATCGAGCTCGAACTCGAATTCGACGCCCAGTTCCCGGCTTACGAGCAGGAGCCCGCGTTCTTCCGCACCCGCGGCAGGGTGCGTGAGGACGCGCGCCGGTACTACCAGAACGGGCGGGTCTCGGGCCGGCTGAAGTTCGAGGGCGAGCGCATCGAGATCGACCCGGAGAACTGGTGGTTCGGACGCGATCACTCCTGGGGCACCCGGCACGGCGGTGGCGGCGGCGCGATCGACGAGGGCGGTGGCATCCTGCAGCCGAACGAGATCCCCGACGGCGTCCTCTACTACATGGGCATCTTCCAATTCGATGACGAGCTGGTGCATTTCGCGCAGCGCGAGACCCCCGAAGGCCACCGCTGGCACTTCGAGGGCACCGTCCTGTCTCCGCTGGGTTCCGACGCGCCGGCGCAGCCGGTCCGCGACGCCGGGCACGATCTGACCTTCCGCGACGATTTCCGCATCGTCAGCGGCGGCGCCTTCACCATCGTGGACGCCGCGGGCAAGACGCGGGAGTTCGCCATCACCCCGGTCGGCGACTTCTGGCCGGGCCTGGCCGGATACGACACCTATCGCGGCTACGCCTCGGGCATCTGGAAGGGCGAGGACTGGAGCGACAGCTTCGTCGCCGATCTCACCGACACCCGAGACCTGGCCCAGGTCAGCATGCTGAGCGAGACGTTCTGCCGCGTCGAGACCGAGGGCAAGGTCGGCTACGGCCTGGTCGAGATGGTCTTCATGGGCCGCAACGAGCGTTACGGGTACGAAGGGTACCGAGCGTGAACACCTCTCGACTGCCGGCCGAGCAGCTGGCAACGGCCCTGGAACGCGCGGTGCGCCGGAACTTTCCGGTGACCGAAAGCGCCCGGGTCCGCGATTTCGTGCGCACCGATCGCGGATTCGCCACCGAGACGTTCCTTTTCGACGTCGAGGACGAATCCGGTTGCCTGCCGATGGTCTTTCGGCGTCCGCCGGAGATGTCGCTGTTCCCCGATTACGACCTGCTGCGGCAGGTGCTGGTCATGCGCCGGCTGGCCGGCACCGGCATCCCGGTCGCCGAGCCGCTGTGGCTGGATCGGGAGGGGGAGGAGCTCGGCAGCCCGTATTTCGTGATGAACCGGCTCACGGGTGAGGCCCCCAGCGACTATCCCTCGTATCACTCGGCGGGCAACTACTTCGAGGCCGCACCGGAGCAGCGCGAGCGCATGTGGTGGGGGTGCGTCGACACCATCGCCGACATTCACCGATTGGACTGGCGGGCACTGGGACTCGACTTCCTGGGCATGCCGAAATATGGTTCCGCCCCGGTCGAGCAGATCGTCAACTATCTGGACGAGGCGCTGACCTGGGCCACCGAGGGCGAGCAGCCCGAGATCTATCGCCGGGCCATCACCTATCTGCGGGACAACCTCTATCAGCCCGAGCACGTCACGCTCTGCTGGGGAGACGCCCGCATGTCGAACATCCTGTACGACAGCGACTTCCGGGTCAGCGGCGTACTGGACTGGGAGATCGCCTACCTCGGAGACCATGAGGCGGATCTGGGCTGGCTGCTGTTCCTGGACTGGGCCAGCAGCGAATTCGAGGGTCATCCGCCACTGCCGGGCACCCCGACCCGTGCGGAGACCATCGCCCACTACGAGAACCGCACCGGAATGCCGGTCCGCAACCTCCGGTACAACGAGATCCTCGCCGCGGTCCTGCTCTCGGTTCCCCTGCTGCGCATGGCGAATCGCGTGCAGCTGCCGCCGGAGATGAACATCACCGGCTTCTGCACCACCCGACTCGAGCAGCTGCTGCCCTGATCGGCACACGACCGAAGGAACTCCACCACCGCAAACTCGATGCCGGGGTGGAGTTCCTTCGCGCGTATGGACGATGGGCGCTGGGTCGCGATTCCCGTTGTGCCCGAGTGGGCCGCTCGTCCCGGATAGGAACGAACGGCTGGGTCTCGATCAGTACATGTGTGTCGTGTGGAGCAGGTCGGTGACCGAGGTCCCGACGTGGACGGTGAACGCGCCCGGTTCGATCGCCCAGCCCTGCCCGGTCCAGTGCTCGAAAGCCCGTCGTGGCATCTCGATCTCGATGGTGCGTGTCATACCGGGTTCCAGCGTGACGGCGGTGAACCCGGCGAGCCAGCGCACCGGCCGATCGAGGGTGCTGTCCGGTCGCGAGAGGTAGACCTGGTAGACCTGCTTGCCAACGCGCGCACCGGTATTGGTGACGGTGAGACTCACCGTACGGCCGGAGACCCGCAGATCGTTCGAGGACCAGGTGGTGTAGCCGAGGCCGTGCCCGAAGGGATAGGCGGGTTCGGTCCCCGCACGCAGCCAGGCGCGATAACCGATGTGAATATCCTCGGTGTACTCCAGGATGCCGTCCTTCGGCGTCGTATCGAGAACGGGCACATCGGAAATGGTCGCGGGCCAGGTGGTGGGCAATCGGCCGCCGGGTTCGACCACGCCGGTCAGCACGTTCGCCAGCGCATCGCCGAACTCCTGACCGGGGAACCAGCTCAACAGCACCGCCGCGACGTCCTCGCGCCACGGCATTTCTACCGGCGCACCGGAATTGACCACAACGACGGTTCTCGGGTTCACCGCCGCGACCGCGGCGACCAACTCGTCCTGACGGTCGGGCAGGCGCAGCGAGGTGCGATCGGTGCCCTCGCTCTCGATCTTCTCGCTGGTACCCACGAGGACCACCGCCACCTCGGCCCGGCGTGCCAAGTCGACCGCGGCCGCGAATTCCTCGTCCTGGGTGCTCTGCGGACGATCGATGCCGAGCAGGACTGCCAGGAGAACTCCGAGTCCCGGGATGGCCTCGGGGATCGCGATGGTCAGGCGCAGATCGACTTCCTGGCCCTCGGTCAGGGTTCTGGTCACCGACAGCTGCGGTGGTTCCAGCAGCGCCGCGACCGGATCGCCCGCCGCGTCGACGACGTCCTCGTCGATCGCCGGGGTTCCGTCGATATCGAGGATCACCTGGCCGATGCCGCCGAACCCCAGCTGCCAATCACCCGCCGTATCGGCCCGCAGCCGCGCCCGCAGTTCCATATGTGTGGCGCGCGTAGCCAATTCGTCACCGAGCAGCACCAAGTGGGCAGTGCTGCGGTGCCGGGAGCCGATCTCGGTCTTGCCGTCGAAGTACCGCACCCGCATTCCCGGCGTTCCGAGTTCCGGATTGGTGATCAGCTCCGGTGGGGCGGGGATCAGTCCCTCGATGAGGCGCAAGCCCGGTGTATGCGTCACGGGCAGCACTGCCCGCAGCCCGGCCAGGGGAGTGCTGACGTGTGTGGGAGTCACCGTGGCACTGCCGCCGCCCATGATGCGCGGTTCGGCGGCGGACGGGCCGAGCACCGCGACCGTCGTGCCCGCGCGCAGCGGGAGCGTTCCGTCGTTGCGCACCAGCACCATCGATTCCGTCGTGAAGCGGCGGACCAGGTTCCGGGCCTGGTTGTCGGTGTAATGCGTGGTGGGCCACGGCGCACCGTCGAGCGCGCCGACGCGTGTCGCGAATCGCAGGATGCGCCGCACCTTCTCGTCGATCGCGGCCTCGGGGATCTGTCCGGAGCGGACGGCCTCCAGCAACGGCTCGCCCCACAGCATCGGCGGGCCGGGCATGCACAGATCGGTGCCGCCGCTCGCCGCCTCGGTGGAGCGGACACCGCCCCAGTCCGATACCACCACACCGTCGAATCCCCATGTGCCCTTGAGGGGTTCGTCCAGGAGCGGGTTGTCGGACATGGCGGCGCCGTTCACCCCGTTGTAGGAGTCCATGATCATCCAGGCACCGGCCTCGACGGCCCGCTCGAACGGGTACAGGTAGAGCTCACGCAGCGCCCGGTCCGAGACGCGCACGTCGACGCTGAAGCGTTCGGTCTCG
Source organism: Nocardia jejuensis NBRC 103114 (assembly GCF_001613145.1). Taxonomy (GTDB): domain Bacteria; phylum Actinomycetota; class Actinomycetes; order Mycobacteriales; family Mycobacteriaceae; genus Nocardia; species Nocardia jejuensis. The sequence continues at coordinate 163,156 of NZ_BDBU01000012.1, read as the reverse complement.
GAGTCGTTGGCCACGAAGTGTTTCGGGCACGCGCTGACTCCGTGGTCCTGCACCGAGTGCACGTAAGCGGCGGCCATCTCCGCGGTCAGCAGAGGATCCTCGGAGAAGCATTCGAAATGTCGTCCGCCGAGCGGGGAACGGTGCAGATTCATGGTCGGTCCCAGCACCGCGTACACGTTCTTGCGGCGTGCTTCGGCGGCGAGCAGCGCGCCGATCTCGGTGAGCAACTGCGGATCCCACGTCGCGGCCACCGCGGTGCCGGACGGCAGGCTCACCGACGGATCGGGTTCGTCCATGCTCTCGCCGCGCACGCCCGAGGGGCCGTCCGACACCGGCATCTCGGCGAGCCCGAGCGAGGGATCACCGGCCAGCCGGAACAGTCCCGCTCCGGAGACGAGCCGTATCTTTCCGGGCAGGTCGAGCTTCGCCAGCAGTTCCTCTATGCGGTCGTCCACAGAAAAAGTCCCTATCGTTCGGTGATGTTGCCGGCCTGATCGGCCCAGTTCGTGTTGTGCAGGAATTCGCCTGTGCCCGAGACGAATACGCCGCGCGCCGTCGAATCGCCGCGCAGTTCACCCAGGAGCCAGGCGGTCAGGTACCCGAGGTAGCCCTCGACACCGTCGTTGCACCCGTAGTTCACGCATCCGGGCTGACCCTGAATGTCGTTGTGGCTGGCGTTGACCAGTGCAGCTCGGGCCTTGGGTATCGATGCGGGCAAGCTGTCGTAGACGCCGCGCATGCCGGTGCCGGTGGTGGAGACCGGGTCCTCGGTGCCGCTGACGAGCAGGACCGAACCCGAGATCAGCCCGGTGGGAATGTCGCAGACGTTGTAGCCCGGGATCAGCGGCGGCAGGCTCGCACAGACGGTCTGCGACGGCATCTCCAGCGTGACCGCCGTCTTGATCGAGCCGTTCGACTTCGCGGACGCGGCGAGCGCACCGAGTCCGCCCTGGGAGTGGCCCATCGCCCCGATCGCGTCGGTATCGAGTTTTCCGTAGAACTCGCTCGCGGAATCACCGTTCTGCTGAGTCAAGTAGTGCACCGCGTCGAGCATCTGCGCGCCCGTGCCGGTGTTGGTCAGGTCGGGGGCGATCACCACGAACCCCCACGACGCCAGGTGCCGGAGCAGATAGTCGTATTCGCGGGGGTGCGCCAGGGTCCCGTCACCCCAGGTGATGATCGGGTGGCGGGTACGGCTCGCGCCGAGATCGGCCGGGTACCAGATGTCGTAGGCCTCGCCGGTGGAGCTGCAGCAGTCGGCGCCCGCGCGCGTGGTCACCGGATGTGGACCCGCCGCGAAGTACATCGCTTCGACCGCGCCCCCAGGTTGGTAGACGGGCGCCGCGTGGACGGGTGCCACGGCCGAGATCGCAGCGCAGGAGAGCGCGATCGCCGCTGCGACGGTATGGACACGGCCGCGCTGCCGTGTGGAGTTTCGACTGCTGTTCTTCACGTTCGCAGACGTTATGGTCGTCGAATCCGATCCGGATCCGTCCGTATCGTCTTGCAGACAGTTGCAGACGGTGCCCGCCGTGCGACGTATGGTGACGAAATGTTCGATCCGGCCCGAGAGCCGGCGCGTGGAGAGGCGGGCGCATGACGGAGATCGGGCGTGCGCTGCGCACGGCACGGCTGGCCGCCGGGCTGAGTCTGCAGGGCCTGGCCGCGCGGACGAACTATTCGAAACCGTATCTCGGACAGCTGGAGACCGGGGCCAGGGTCGTGCGGCCCGAGCACGTGACCGCCTACGAGTCGGCGCTGGGCGTGGCGCTCAGTCCCCTGTACGCACAGGTGCCGGTCGCCGCGCCGTACGAGAGCGAAGTGTCGATGGAGCTGTCCTCGCTGTTGCTGCCGAGCACGGCGGTCGTCGGCGGCGAAGCGGGGTTCACGCTCGCGGAGGTGGCGACGGCGGAACGACTGGCCAGATGGGCGCGCGGGCTGCAGTGGTCCGAGGCGACGCCGCCGCGCCGTGCGGTGATCGACTGGCTGGAGGCGAATCTGCCTCGGCTGCAACGGCTCTCACCCGGACCCGGACGTGCCGAACAAGCCCTGCGGGTCGGAGCCGAACTAGCCGATGTCGCCGGTTCGATGTGCTGGGACATCGAGGAGACCGACACCGCCCGCCGGTTCTATCTCGCCGCGGCCCGGTTGGCGCACTCGGCCGGTGATTCCTGCCTGGCCGCCGCTGCGCTGTCCGGACTGACCTGGCAGTACCTCGATCAGGGCCGGCCCGAGGACGGGTTGGAGGTCGCGCAGCTGGCGCAGTACATCGCCCGGCGGTCGGCGACCCCGCGCCTGCGGGCGGCGCTGGCGCATCTGCAAGCGTGCGCGTACGGGATGCTGGGGCACACCACGGCCTTCGAACGGGAGACCGCATACGCCACGGAATGCCATCTCGAAGCGGCCGCGACCGCGCTCGCCGATACCGCAGTCGACCGGAGCCTGACCGCCTTGAACCTGAGTTTCCTGCTGGGTCCCCGGCGGACCTGGCCGGGCCGTGGCAGGCAATCGGAACTGCTGGGCCCGAGCTACCGGCACCTGGCCGCGAACCGCCCCCAACTGGTCGGCGCGGCCTTCGGCATGGATCGAGCCTCCGTGCCCGCCACCGTCATCGACCCCGCCATCACGCTGACCTCGTTCGCTCGCCTGCACCTGATGCTGGGCGAACCGAACCGGGCGGCCGAACTCGCCGAAGCGGCTCTCCCGCTGGCGGGCTCGCGTCCCGCCGGCCGAACCGCCGCGCGACTGCGCGACTTCCACCACGAATCCCTGGAGTTCGCCGGGGTCGCCGATATTGCCGCGGCGCGCACCGCGATCGAGGACGTCACGGGTTGCGCGGCAGCACCATCGATTCCGTCATGACGCGGCGGACAGGTCTCGGACTCGACTGTCGGTGAAATGCGTTGTGGTTCTGCACAGTCGCGCTGTCGCGGGGCACGGAAGCGGTGGAGCCGGGCTTATCCCAGCCCACCACGCTGGGTCAGCAGGAGGCCGATGACACCGATCTCCTGGCCCTGCGTGCCGACCATGTCCCGTGCCGCGGTCTTGACCGGGCCGCCGGTGAGCAGTGCGTCCGCGGCCCGGGCCATCGCTACTCCGCCGTAATGGTGGCGCTGCATCAGTTGCAGGAAGAGCGTTTCCGCGTCGCGGCCCGACGCGGCAGACAGGGCGTCGAGTTCGGCCAGGCCGGCCATTCCGGGCATGGTGGTCGCCGGACTCACGGCGGTGGTCGCGGCCTGATGCTCGTGCCCGGTCATCGTGGAGTCGCTCGGATCGTGCATCCACGCCATCGGGTGCGGGTTGGTGGGGGCGGTGGCGGCCAGCCGCAGCCAGCCCATCAGCATGCCGATCTCGGTGCGCTGGCTGTCGGCGATCTGCTGCGCGAGCCTGCGCACGGTCGGATCGGCGTCGGGACTCAGGCGCTGCACCAGGATCAGCGCCTGCTGATGGTGCGCGAGCATGTCCTGCGTGAAACCGATCTCGGTGGCATCGAGAACCGGTGTGGGGGCGGGGTTCTCGCCGATGACCAGCGGGCGGCCCGCGGCACCGAGCACCAGTAGGAGCAGGGCGAGCGAGCTGAGAGCCGCGCCCGGGATCCAGCGTCGTCGAGCTGTGGCGGCTGCTCGCCGGTCGCGGAGAGCCGGGGATGTCGTCATGTTCTGCCCACCTGCGGGGCGCCTTCCTGAGGGGTCTGACCTGGGGTGATCCGGTCTACCGGCCGGTGCCGCCCGCGCCGCCGGAAAATAACGTAACAGGTTACTATGTAATGGTGACTTCGGATAAGCAGGCGCGCCCCGGGCGGCCGCGTGACGCGGACAAGGACCTCGCGGTGCTCATCGCGGCCCGTCATCTGCTCGCCGAGGTCGGGTATCCACAGACGACCGTGGTGGCGATCGCCAAGCGCGCCGGAGTGAACACCCCGGCGATCTATCGGCGCTGGCCCACGCGTCAGGCGCTGCTCGAGGAGGCCATTCACGGTCCGGGAGCCCATTCGCTGCCCGAGCCGACCGGCGATCTGCGCGCCGACCTGGCCACCTGGGTGCGGATCTTCCTGGCGCGCGCGGAGAGTCCCGCCGCCCGGGCGGGCGTGCCCGGACTGCTGGCCGATTGTCAGACCGAGGAGGCGCGCCGCCGATTGCTCGCCATCGGCGCTCCGATTCGCAAGGCGTTCGCCGAACTCCTCGACGGCGCGGTGGACTCCGGCCGGATACCGGCGGGCGTGAATTCCGATCTGCTGTTCGAAATGCTTTCCGGTACAACGACATTCCATGCTCTCGTGCGTGGCGGTGCCGACAACGACCAATTCGTGGCGAGTCTGGCGGATGCGCTGCACACCATGGCGTCGCACGGCGCAAAACCGTCGCGGAGTCCGCGGCGGCGCTGAGGCCGGTCGGAAGTCTGCGCGGTTCACCGGAGCCTTTCCTACGAGCCGGTCGTCGAATGTTGATCGGCCGGAGGGGTATAGACCTCCGGGGGCAGTGCCAGGGTCAGAAACCCGTTGTCCGCGCACGAAGCCCACAGCGTGGAGCCGTGCCATTCGGGGGCCGACATGCACCAGTCGCTGGACAGATCGCCGAGCACGGCCTGACTGCCGCGTGGGGCCAGGGCCTGTGCCGGATCGAACGCGCCCTGATTCATCGCCTGGGTCACCGATGGCAGGCTCAGCAGTGGAATCCCGATGATCGAGGCGAGTGCGTGCGGAGAGTTCCACAGTTCGGTGCTGTGCCCGGTGCGCGCGGGCGGGTTGTAGTAGGCGATCTCGCGGACGCGCAGGGGATCGCGCACATCGAAGATCCGGATGCCCGAGGAGATCCAGCCGCATGCCAGTGCCGTCGGGTTCACCGGGCGATCGGCGGCGCAATAATGTGCGTCGTAGGAGAAGATCGAGCCGCCCATGCCCGAAGCCATTGCGCTGGTGCGGTTGTCGAGCTTGTTGATCTCCAACTTGATCGTGTTCGCCACCCGGGGGCGGCTCTCGTCGGAGATGTCGATGATCTTCACGCCGCCGGATCCGGCCTCGTCGACGGTGAAGACGTACGGCGTACTGCCGTAGCGGACCGGCAGTGCGTGCTGGGTGGCCATGCCGTCGGTCCAGGTGAGCTGGGTCAGCACCGGCACCCGCGGGTCCGGGTCGCGGCGCTGCACGGCGCTGATGTCCAGCACGCTCATCCCGCCCGCGTTGTTCGCCAGATACATGCGGTCGCCATCGTCGCTGAGCCCCATGCCGTGCATGGAGTTGCCCGGCATGCCCTGCCAGATGACGTGTGGCCGAGACGGATCGGTGAGATCGATCGCGCTGACGATGCCCGGGATCACGCCCGAGGACCAGTAGGTCTTGCCGTCCGGTGAGAACCCGCCCTCGTGGCCGGTCAGGGGCACGGGCAGCGACAGATCGGTGCCCGGGCCGGGATTGAGCAGAATCGGGTGTGCGCAGTCGGAGACGTCGTAGATCGAGATCAGCCCGTACCCCGTCATCGCCGGAACCCCCACGCCCACCAGCAGTTTGCGGGCCTGGTTGACCTTGAGGCTCTCCCAGGTTCCGGCGAGCATCGCCGGTTCGGTGAGGTTCGCGGTGGGCACCGGATTCGCCGGATCCGACACGTCCAGAACCTGCACGCCGTTCGAGGGTCCGAGCAGATCGCCGGGGAAGAAGCTGCCCAGGTACACGCAGTGGTCGAAGCTGGTGGAGGTGATGCCGCCGCCCCGTCCGCTGTAGCCGCCGATGGGAACGATGTTGCAGCTGTAGCCCTGGGTACTGCGCCCGTCGGCGCGATCGGCGGCCGGAACATCGCCTTGCAGGCCGGTTTCGGTGAGCGAAGCATCCCGGCAGTCCGCGCGCGGGACGGCAGTATCGGCGATGTCGTGCAACTCCTGCACGACCCCGGGCGTGCTCAAAGGCGGCTGCGCGGCGCCGATTCCGGAGGGCAGCAGGGCTGCGGCCGCCGTGATGGCCAGATAGTTCCTGGTGCGGCGAGCTGGGAGAGAGTTCATGGTGTTGCCCTCATCGGTGAGGGCGCCTTCCTGTCGATTCCGGCGGAGACAATGGCTGGGGCGGACGCCGCCTTTCCCCGCCGGGGCGCACGTTCGATTCGGGCGGCGCGGGTGATCGAACGCAGTGGTGAACCGCGACACACCACAATAACGTTACATCGTACTATGTAATATTGAGAGTCAGTTCGTCCATCCCGACACCACGCACCGAGGCAGAATGAAAGTCGATTTGCAGCTGGACGCGCCGCTCGGCGAAACAGCGGCACGAGCAAGAGAATTGGTCGCCTGTGGCGCGGACGGCCTGTTCACGTTCGAAGGCGCAAAGGATGCGTTCCTGCCGCTGGCCCTGGCCGCGGGCGCGGCACCGGCGGATCTGATGACCAATGTCGCCGTCGCGCTCCCGCGCAGCCCCCTGCACCTGGCCCACGCCGCCTACGATCTGCACCTGCTCAGCGGCGGCCGATTCCGGCTCGGGCTCGGATCGCAGACCCGCCCGCACATCGAAAGGCGTTACGGCGGTGAGTGGTCGAGGCCGGCCGCGCGCATGCGGGAAACAGTACTGGCGGTCAAGGCTATCCTCGGCGCCTGGCAGCACCGCACTCCGTTGCGCTTCGAAGGCGAGTTCACCCGGCACACGCTGATGCCGCCGACCTTCGATCCCGGCCCCAATCCTTACGGCCTGCCGCAGATCTGCCTCGGCGCGCTCGGCCCGATCATGACGCGGGTGGCGGCCGAGGTCGCGGACGGACTGCTGGTCATGCCGTTCAACAGCGCCAGGCACTTTCGCGAGCGCACCCGCCCCGCCCTCGAGGAGGGGCTCGAACGCGCAGGTCGTGATACCGCGGAATTTTCGATCTATCCGCAGGTGGTGGTCGCCACCGGCCGGACGGCGAGCGAACTGGACGCCGCCGCGCGCGGGGCTCGCCGATTGCTCGCCTTCTACGGGTCCACCCCGGCCTACCGCTCGGTTCTGGACGTGGAGGGGTGGGGCGATGTGCAGCCAGAATTGAACGCGCTGTCCAAACGCGGTGCGGTGGAAGCGATGACCGAACTCGTCGATGAGCAGATGCTGGGAACGCTGGCCGTGTACGGCACGCCGGAAGAGTGCGCCGCCGCCATAGCGGAACGCTTCGGGGGCTACGCCGACCGGATCTGTTGTTATTTCCCGGGATACGAGGTCGCCCCGGCCCACGTCGCGGATCTGATCGCCGCGTTGCGGGCGATCCCGTGAGCGGCGTGCGCATCGACACCGACGGCGGTGTCGCGATCGTAACGCTGGACCGCCCGAGGCGACGCAACGCCTTCACCGCCGCTATGGGACGCGCGCTCGGGCAGGCCTACCGTGACCTGGATGCCGACGATTCGGTGCGAGTGCTGGTGCTGACCGGCGCCCCGCCGGCCTTCTGCGCCGGGGCCGATCTGACCGGTGGTGCGGACACCTTCCGAACTCCCAGCGAAGCAACGTTTTCCGCGTCGCCGGTCGATCCGCCCGCCTTCGCGCTGCGCAAGCCGGTGATCGCCGCGATGAACGGGCACGCCATCGGAATCGGCATGACCCTGGCCATGCAGACCGACATTCGCATCGTCGCCGCCGACGCCCGCTATGCCATCCCGCAGGTGCGGTTCGGAGTGCTTCCCGATGCCATGGCGCACTGGACCGTGGCCCGGGTCGCCGGGATGGCGGTGGCGGCCGAGATTCTGTTGTCCGGCAGAACCTTCGACGGCCACGAAGCCTGCCGACTCGGACTGGCCGGCCGCGCCCTGCCCGCCGCGGAGGTGCTCCCGGCCGCCCTCGAACTGGCCCGCGACATGGCGGTCAATACCGCGCCCATGTCCGCGGCGCTGTGCAAAAGACTGTTGTGGGACACCGCGATTCGCGGCCATGACCCCGCCCGTATCGCGGCGCTCGAGACCGAGTTGCATCTGCGGGTCATGGGCCGTCCCGATGCCGCCGAAGGCGTGCGCGCCTTCCTCGAACATCGTGCTCCCGACTGGTCCGCCCGGTTGTCGTCCGAATGGAAGGATCTACCCGAGTCATGAATACCGCTTCCGGTTCCGGCGGAGCCGCCCGGAACTCTGGCAGGACCGCCCGAATTCCCGGCGGCGCGGCACGAGTATTCGGCGGAGTCGCGCGAACGCTGGACGGGGCGGTGCTGACCACCGACGACGTGCTCGACGGGGTCGATCTCACCGGCCGCACCGCGCTGGTGACCGGGGCGACCAGCGGGCTGGGGGCCGAGACGGCGCGCGCCCTGGCCGCCGCCGGCGCCACGGTCGTACTCGCCGCGCGTGATTTCGACGCGGCGGTCATCCGAGCCTGCCGGATCCGAGAACTGCATCCTCGCGCCGATCTGGACGTCATCGGTCTGGACCTGACCGATCAGAGCAGTGTGCGCGCCGCCGCGGGCATGCTGGCGTTGCGGCGCTCGGGCATCGATCTGCTGATCAACAACGCCGGAGTGATGTATCCGCCGCTGACCAGAGTCGCAGGTGGACTCGAATTGCAGTTCGCCACAAACCATCTCGGGCATTTCCTGCTCACGGCCGAACTGCTCCCGGTGCTCGCCGCCACCGCCGCGCGCACCGGGATCCCGGCGCGGGTGATCACCGTGTCCTCCGACGCGCACCGCGCCTATCCGATCGACCTGGACGACCTGCAATTCGTCGAGCGTCCGTACGACAAGTTCGCCGCCTACGCGCAATCGAAGGCCGCGAACGTGCTGATGACCGTCGAAGTGCAGCGGCGCATGGCGGGTGCGCCGGTCGCCGCCTACGCGGTGCATCCGGGGATCTGCGTAACCGGGCTGGCGCGCTTCATGTCTCGCGACGACTTCGACCGGATGCGCCGGCTCACCGTGCGTACTCCCGGGATCCTGACCAATCCGAAATCGACGGAGCAGGCCGCCGCGACCTCGGTATGGGCTGCCACCGCAGCGGAATTGGACCGGCACCCGGGCGCGTACCTCACCGATTGCGCCGTCGGACGCGCCGCCGAACACGCCACCGATCCGGACGCGGCAGGTGAGCTGTGGGACCTGTCCACTCGGCTGACGACCCGGCGGTGAACTACTCAGGCCCGGTGGCAATTCGCCTCCGGGCCTGAGTCATTCGTTGGACCGCATCCGGACCTCAGAACGCGGTGCCACCGGTGGCCGGTGTGCGACCGGACTTCATGATCACCGCGCCGATCAGCGCGATCACCGAGGTCGCCGCCACGAAGTAGAAGCTGAGTTCGTATCCCCGGTCGGCGAACAGCAGCGGTACGTCCTGAGTGACGCTGGGCTGTCCCGTCACCGTGACCTCCGCCCGCACCGGGTTGGCGTTCAAAAACGCTGTGGCGACGGCGATTCCGATACCGGCGCCCATGGCCTGCATGACACCGAGCATGCCCGCGCTGATGCCCTGCTGCTCGGCGGGCACCGCCTCGACGATCAGGTTGGGCGTGGAGGCGTAGTACATCGCGAACCCGATGCCGGTCACCGCCCCGATCAGCGTGAGCGTCACCCAGCCGTGGTCGAGCATCGCGTAGGCGGCGGCGGTGCCGACGAAGACCACCAGTGCCGTGACCAATGGCAGGCGTCCGCCGATCCGCCGAATCCACAGCCCGCCCAGGAAGCCGAACAGCATGGCGATCAACGACTGCGCCAGGGTGACATGGGTGGCGAACTTCATCAGGCTGAAGCCCTCGCCGTAGGTGTAGCCGGGATCGAGCCGCACCTGCACCATGTCCGGTGACAACTGCGCGAGCACCGCCTCCTCGGGCACATGGACCGATCCTGGTGGCAACGTGACCCCGGGCGGCAATGCGGCTCGAGCCTGAGCCTCGGCCTGCGCTTGTGCCTGCGCGAGCGCTTGCGTCTTCACCTGGTCGTACGCCGCGGCTTTAGCCTGCGCCACCACCTCGGACGCCGCCGGCGACTGGATCATGTAGCTGGGCCCGTAGGACTGGACGCCGATCATCAGCGAACCCAGTAGTGCGATGAACAGCACCACGCTCACCCGCGGAGTGAACAGCAGCTTCATATCCATGATCGGCTGGCGCGCACGCATTTCCACGAGCGGGAACAGCGCGAGTAACGCCAGCCCGCCGATCAGCCACGCCAGGGTGGTGGGTTTCAGCCAACCCCAGTCCTGGCCCTTGTCGAGATAGATGAGCGTGAGCGTGGCTCCCGCGCCAAGCAGCAGCACACCCAGCAGATCCAGGCGCTGCGGAGTGCGGAGCTTGGTTTCGGGCACCACGAGGATCAGCAGCGGAATCATGATCAGGGTGAAGATGAACAGGAACCAGAACAGTCCGCGCCAGCTGTAGTGGTCGGTGATGTAGCCGCCGATCAGCGGGCCGATCAGCGCCGAGACGCCGAGGCCGGTGGATGCGATGCCGAGCCCGACCGGAACGAGCCTGCGCGGCATCAGGTCTCGGATCAGGCCGTAGGACACCACGGTGGTCGCGATGGCGGTGGCCTCGAGCCCGCGGCCCAGCAGGAACAGTCCCCAATTGCTGGTGACGGCGCACAGCGCGGTGCCGATCAGGAACAGCACACCGCACACCAGGAACATCTTCTTCTTGCCCCAGATGTCGCTTAGTTTGCCGATCAGCGGCGACACCGCGGCGCCGATCACGCCGAAAACGATGATGGCCCAATTGATATTGGCGCCCTGGCTGGGAAAGGTCGGCGCGATCTGCCGCAGGGCGGCCGCGACCATCACGTACTGCATCGGGGAGATCTCGGTGAACAGCACGATGACGGCGAGAACCGAATAGATCCGCCATTTCGAGGCGCCGTCGAGTCGTGCGGAATCGTCGAAGTCGGGGGCCGAAGGCGCCGCGTTGTCGACAGAGGTGGACATAAACGTCCTCCAGAAAGGGGTGGGTAACACGTCGCGTGAAACGTGTCATGCCCCTGACCAGTACGGCTCCGGTCGATTCCACTCAGCGGGACTCGGGAATGCGGAATTGTTCGAAATATGACTATCAGGAATAGAACTTGCGCGAAATACCGCAGCGCGAAGACCGAAAATAGCACAGCGCGAAGGCAATCGGCGCGCGGTAGTGATGAGCTGCGCTGATCGGCCGGCGGCGCACGAGCCCGCCGCCTGCTGCGAGACGGGCGGTGAACCTCACGGGCGGAATCCCGCCGGGTCGGTAGCCGAATCCAGCTCCGACACGCTCACCCGTGCGGATCGAATCCGCTTATGCGGCAGTAGGACTGCCGATCCGCACGAATGGGCGATGGTCGACCGAACGGGTGTTGCCCGCTACGGGGTGACGATGGCGAAATCCACGTCCGCGGTGTCGAGCAGACCCGCGAGGGTGGCGAGCACCTTCGGGTCGCCCTCGACACCCACACCGTCGAGGCCCTGGCCCGCCAGCACGCCCAGCAACTGAGCCTTGGTGAGGGTCAGGGTGAGTTCGGCGGGACCGTGGTGCGGAGCGGCCGTCGTCGCGGTGCGGTGTGTGAGAGCGCCGTTGGAGAGGGTGAGGCGCACCGTCTCCCCGCCGTCCACCTTCCAGTCCATGATGAAACCGGTCTGTGCGGCCTTGGGCCCGTTCACCCGCACCGCCATCGAATCGATGAGCATCTCCACGGTCAGGGCCATCGCCATTTCCGGGTTGTTCGTGTCGATCTCGGTGTGGATCACGCCTTTACGCAATTCGAGCGCACCGGAGAGGTAGAAGTTGCGCCACGGGCCGTTCTCCGCGCCGCGGCCCAGTTGGTCGTAGACCGCCGCGAGGGTTTCCTTCGCCGCGGAATTTCCCGGTTCGGCGAAAATCGCGTGGTTGAGAAGTGTTGCGGCGAAACGCAAGTCGCCCTCGTCGAGGTAGCTCTTCGCCTTGGCGACGACGGCGTCGACGCCGCCGTAGTCCACGACGTAGCGCTTGGCCTGCTCGACCGGCGGATGCTCCCACAGGTGCGCGGGGTTGCCGTCGAACCAGCCCATGTAGCGCTGGTAGATCGCCTTCACATTGTGGCTGACCGACCCGTAGTAGCCGCGATTGGCCCACATGCTGTCCAGGGCGTCGGGCAGCTGCAAGGTCTCGGCGATCTCGGGGCCGGTAGCGCCGCTGTTGAGCATGCGCAGGGTCTGATCGTGCAGGTAGGCGTACATATCGCGCTGGCCGGACAGCAGACTCACGAAGCGATCCGCGCCCCACACCGGCCAGTGGTGCGAGGCGAACGAGACGTCGATCTTGTCGGCGAACATGGCGATCGCCTCGTCGAGATAGCGCGCCCAGATGCGCGAGTCGCGCACCACCGCACCGCGCAGGGTGAGGATGTTGTGCATGTTGTGAGTCACGTTCTCGGCCATACACATCGCGCGCCGGTCCGGGAACAGGAAGTTCATCTCCGAGGGCGCTTCGGTGCCCGGAGTCAGCTGGAAGACGATGCGCACACCGTCGACAGTCTCCTCCTGGCCTGTGCGCGTGATGTCCACGGTCGGCGGGATCAGGGTGATGGTGCCGGTCGAGGTGGTCATGCCCAGGCCGCAACCGATCTGGCCGTCCGGTCCCTTGGGCAGGTTCGCGCCGTACATGTAGGCGGCGCGCCGCGTCATGGCCGTTCCGGCGTAGACGTTCTCGCTCACCGCGTGCTCGAGGAAGCCCGAGGGCGCGATGATCGGAATCTCGGCGTGCCCGTGCGGGACGACGCCGCGCGCGCCACCGAAATGATCGCCGTGCGAGTGGGTGTAGATCAGGCCGGTCACAGGACGGTCCCCGCGATGCTCGCGGTACAGCGCCAGCGCCGCGGCGGCGGTCTCGGCCGAGATCAGCGGATCGATGACGATGACGCCGGTGTCGCCCTCGATGATCGTCATGTTGGACAGATCGAGGTTGCGGACCTGATAGATGCCCTCGGTCACCTCGAACAAGCCCTGCTTGTTGGCCAGCTGGCCGATCCGCCACAGGCTCGGGTTCGCGGTGGGCGGGCATTCGCCGTCCAGGAAGCCGTAGGCGTCGCCGTCCCAGATCACTTTCCCGTCCGCCGTCGAGATCACGGCCGGCGACATCGCGGCGATGAATCCCCGGTCGGCGTCGTCGAAGTCGGTCCGGTCCTCGTAATCCAGCGACATTGTCCGCTCCTTCTCGGTGACATCCTGATCCGATGTGCCGAGCGTTCCCGCAGCGGGCGGCCGCCGCCTCACCCGACACGGGTGAATTTCATTCCGGATTCATCACTCGTCGCCCGCGACGCCTCAGTCGCGATGTCCCGCCTCGACTCGAGGCGGGCCCTCTGTACCTGCCGGAGCCAGGAGACGCATCTGGACGGCGGCCGCACCTACTGCCCGACCGTGCCGCACTAGGAGTTCGTCAGTGCCCGTCGGTCGCGCCACACGCCGACCGCGTCGGTCGCCAGCAGTGCCCACGCGACGAGCGCCGGCTGGAACACGAGCCGAACAGCGCGTTTGGCATCGGAATCGAGTCCGAACGCATCGCGATGCTCGACCAGTTGCGCGATGTTGCCGGGGAAAATGACAACGAAGAACGCCGCGACGATGGCACCGACCAGCGCCCGCCGAGGCTGCTTCCATGTCAGCAGAAGCGCGCTGCCGAGCGTGATTTCCACGACTCCCGAGGCCAGAACGACGAAGTCGGTGTCGAGCGGGAACCACGAGGGCACCTGGGCGCGGAAGTCCTCGCGAGCGAAGGTCAGGTGGCTCGTACCCGCGGACACGAGCATCACACCGAGGAAGGCCTGTGCCGCCAGCCGCACCCTGGACGTGCTTTTACCGTTGATCACCATGGGGAAAGCATCGCACACGATGTATCGGGTGAGGCGAGAGTGCGGACGATGGAGGTGATCGTGTCGACCTCATTTCCGCGAAATGCTTTGTAGGTCAGCAATTTCGGGTATGAGGCGGAGGCTGGATCCCGCTGGGGGTGATGCCGGGTCGCGGGTCTCGGTCCCTCCGGTCGGAAGCTCTGCCTACGCGGCCACGCCCAATCCCAGCGCGACCGCGACCGGAATCAGATACAGCATCGGAAACGCCACAGTGGCGTACGAGCGGGCGCGCAGAACGGTGATCACGGCTCCGGCGAAGTACACGATCAGTCCGATTGCGGCCACGACCCCGATGGCCGGGACGAACAAGCCGGCGATCAGCCCGAGCGCGCCCGCGGCCTTGGCCAACCCCAAAGGCGTCCACCAGGATTGCGGCACTCCGTATTCCACCAAGGGATCCGCTACGAACGCGGCCTCGCGCAGGAGCGAGAACGCCGAGAATCCGACCCAGGCGGCGGTGATGACGGTGATGATGACGTAGGCGGTGCTCATGGCAGTCTTCTCGGCTTTCATGGTGGAGGGGTGGCGGCACCAGTGCGCCGCCGGATTTGGTACCGGGGATGTGAATCGCGTTGCGATCTAGGGAAGTTGCGTGTCCCGGGGGGAGGTTCTTCCGGCTGCGACTAGTGATTCGCGGCCGAGGTGTCGGCGAGCCGGTCGGCACTCGCCGCCAGCAGCGTCCGGACGAATCCGAGGTGCGCCGGCAGCGCCCGGTCCCACACCGCGCGCGCGGCCGGATCGTGGAACCGGACGAAAGTTGCCAGCAGAACGCTGTTCTCATTGCGGCGGAACAGCAGTTGCCCCTCGAAGCCGAAGTCGGACGCGGTGTGTAGCAGGACGTATTCGGGGTCGACGTGCGCGATCGGCCAGCCCGCGACGGTGTGTGCGGTGCCGACCGCCCGCAAGCGCAGAGCGATGATCTGCCATGCCCGCTCGAGGGCGATCCGCGTCTCGCCCGGCACGTTCTCGAGGATGATCCGGGCCCATTGTTCGGCCGAATAGTCGCCCGAGTAGTCGGTGAACAGCAGATGTGCGTCGCCGTGGTGGATGTCCTCCAATGTGCTGAAGGCCAGCAGCTCGGCGTCGACCTCGACCGCTTCGACGGCGGTTTCGGCGCGTTCTTCGCTCGCGTCGGGGTGTGTCATTCGTGAGTCCTGTCGATCTGTTCCAGGGGTGACCGGCAACCCGGCCAATAGATACAGAACAGTACTGTATCTATCTGGAATGGTGTAATCAAGAGCCCCACGACTGATTGGTTGACTGCCGATGGCCCCTCCGGTGCGAACTCCGCGTCAGGCGTGGATCGATGCCGCCTTGACGATCCTGGCGACTTCGGGGCCGGACGCCATCCGGGTGGAAACCCTTGCCGCCGAACTGGGTGTGACCAGAGGTGGGTTCTACCGGCAGTTCGCCGATCGCCAAGAGTTGCTCGATGTTGTGCTCGATACCTGGGAGCGCCGCAGCATCGACGAGGTCCTGCGGCGTCTGGAAGGGGAAGGCGGTGACGCCCGAACCAAAGTCCGGAAGGCGGGCACGCTGACCCTCTCGAGGGAATTGATGCCCATCGATCTGGCCGTGCGCGAATGGGCCCGCCGCGAGCCTGCCGTCGCCGTGCGCCTCGCACGCGTCGACAACAGCCGGATGGACTATCTACGCGAACTCATCGGCACCCTGCACAGCGACCCGCGCGAGGTCGAGGCCCGCAGCATGCTCGCCTTCTCCCTGATGATCGCCGACTACCTGATCGCCGCCGATCACCGCACCGGCACGCGCACGGACATCATCCGAAGCGCTTCGGAGTTGATACTGGGCTGAGTCTCGACAGCCTGCAGGTCTCGGAGCTCGGGAGCGTCTCACCACCGTCCGAAAAGGCACAGAGCTCCGGTCGTCGGAGCTGATGCGGTGTCCAGTTGTCTGGCAGCGGCCAACACAGCCTGAGCAAACGAGTGGTTGTCGGCGTAGAGGCGGTAGGCGTGTGACATCAGCGTCCCGCTGCTCTCATCGTCGATCTCCCAGATCCCTCCCAGCACCAGGGAGGCTCCACCGGATATGGCCGCGAGAGATGCCGCGATGGAATTGTTGGCCAGGGAGGTACGCCCGGACCAACAGCAGCCGAGATTGACGACTGAGGGCAACGGCAATTCGAGCAGATCGAGCAACGGGACGCGTTCGGAACCGAAATCCATCTCGAATTCCGCACCGGCGGAGAACGATCCATGCGCGCCGATGCACAGCAGATCGACTTCGGCCCCGGTGAGCAGTGTCGCCAGCCCGGCGAGATCGGTTGCGGGTCGGTACTCGATCCGGTGCTCGCGATGCAATTCCAGCAGTGTGGCGTGTTCCGCGCCGGCACCCTTCATATCGGGATTGAAAAACGACACCACGCGTCGCCGATCGGCGGGCCCCGGCGGGCGCAGACGCATCGCCGAAGCCGCTGAAGGGACGACCGCGAATTGGTCGACGAACTCCGGGACGATGCGCATCCACGGGAATTCCCACGATGTCGAGTCCGGGATCACGCATATGCCCCGAGCGTCGTCGGTGGGGCGGAGATTCCCGAACACCGTGCCGCCGAGCCAGGCGATATCGCCCGGATCCGCCGTTTCCGATGCCTCGTTGAGCGTGCCGCGTACGACATCGGCCTGCTCATGCGTGAGTGAGATATCGCGAACCACGCAGGATTCGCTGCCTGCTGTCACCGTGATCACCCGGAGGTGATCTCCGGACAGGGCCGGATCGGACGGATCATCGTTGTCGTGCAGGATCTCGACCCAGACGAAGGACGCACCGGGCATGGCGGTCTTCAAGTCCGCCATGCTGATCAGCTGCGGATCACGTTGCAGCGCATCGACAATGGAGATGTCGGTGAGTGACCTCGCCACCGTGCCGAGATCGGCCGAATGGTGGTCGAGTGCCACTCCCATGCGCACATCGCCGATGAAATCCACCACTTGGGCAGCGATGCTCGACCCCGGATGGTCGCGCTCGGTGTGTGCGGCGGCCGTGCTGTAGTCGGCGAAGATATTGTCCAGCGGCAGCAGGGGTTTCGCCTTGGCGACGTGATCACTGGAAAGTCTGAGCATGCTCGAGCGAAAGTCGTCGGGTGTCTGGAGCTGCCCCGAGCGAAGCTTGAAAATTTCCGAGAAGAGCCGGTACGCCCCCGCATGTCCGGGAGTCTCCGCATCACCTGTCGCCAATCCGTACCAGTGTGCGGCGTCGACGTAATTCCCCGCCTCGGCGGCAGTGGCCGCCCGACTCGTCGCCGACTTTCTGCGGCCCGCCTCGTGCTCGTCCATCCACCGCAGGATTCGGCGCGCACGGGCGTTGGCCGGGTCGGACGTCCGGACTGCGAGCAATTGTGTTCGGCATTGGGTGCGCAGGCGGGTGAACTCCGCGGGCTTCATGCGCACCGAGGGAAGTTGCGCACGATAGAAGAGGAACAGCGCGGAGTATCCCGGCGAGTGCTCAGCGCGATCGGCTGCTCGCAGAACACGCTCGAGCAGTGCCGAGCGTCCGGCGTCGTGCGCGGCAGCTGCTGCGACACAGAGCGATTCGGAATGATCCCGGTTCTCGGTCGAACGCGCGATCAGCAACAGCATCGCCTCCACCACCGCGGACACCGCTGAGGAGTCGACCTGGTACGCGTTGTGATCATCGGCGCATGCGGTGAGAACATCGAGCATCTGTTCCACCGGCATGGCGCCGACGATCTCCAGCACACCGCTGGTCTCTATGCCCGACATCCTCGCCGTTTCGCACTTGCGAGCCAGCTCGCGCGCGGCGACCCCGGCGACGATGTTCACCACGGAGGCGAGCGTGGCAGATCGCGTCGCATCGAGGTTGCTCGACACGAATTCGGCATCGCTTCGGAAGAAGGCCTTCCGCCGCAGCAGTTCGAACAGACGGTCGGCGACTTTGAGCCGAGCGAGGTCCTCATCGCTCAGCGTGCTGAGCACCACGGGTGAGGGCCTGCGTATTCGTCCCAGCTTCAACTGGTTTCATCTTCCGGGCACAGTGTCTCGGTAAGCAGGCGGGTGATGGCTTCGATGTCGACGTCTCCGGTGACTGTCAATGTCAGTTCGCCCCCGGGTCCCTTTGCCGAGATCGTCGCGGAATCGTCGGTCGACGACCCGGATTTCGGTAGCAGCTTGTGGATTCGATCCGACACATCGGCCACGGTGGAGGGGACCTGAAGGATTGTCAGCACCGTCGTCGCGCCGGTCCACACCGACATCACGATCTCCCAGGTACTTCGGCGCGGCGACGCGGGCGATACTCCGGCGACGCCCTGCAGGGCTTCGGCGACTTCGATCGGAACGGTGACACGGATCGCGCTCATATAGCTCCTGGAGCTGTTTCGATAGCGGAAATCAGGACCCGACAGGTCCATCGATCACACGGAAATATCGGCAACCCGGTCGCGTGGCCGACGACACGACCATACGCGCAGCGCCGCGCTTCGGAGTGTGAAAAGTGTTATCGGGCAACATGTTAGGGACGTTCACTATCGATCTCGGGATCGTCCGGAGCAAGGCGGGCCGGCTCGCGCACGCGGGCAGTTGGCTGGCGCAGGGAATTGTTCAGCCTTCGGCGTTCTTGCGCCGGCCGGCGTTGAAGCGCGCCTTCTTCTGCCGATTTCCGCACGTGTTCATGTCGCACCATCTGCGGGTGCGGCTCTGGCTCGTGTCGAAGAACGCGGCCTGGCAGGTCGGCGAGGCGCACAGGGCCATTCTGCCGTCTCGTTCGCCCGCGATGATGCTGATCGCGTCGGCGGCGATCACCCCCAGGGCGTCCGCTACCTCGGTTGCCGAATTCAGATGCCATCGTCGAGTGCCCTCGGGTGTGAGAACGGCCGCCGCGCGCCCCTGCAGGCTGCGGTCGTTGATGACTCGGACGGCGGGCGTGGGGAGGGCTTCGTGGAGTGCGGTCGCCGTCGCCGCAGCGTGAATCGACTCCCGCAGTTCCCGGGCGAGGGCTAGTTGAGCGGTGGTGCAGGAGTTCACTGCCAGGCCGCTCACCGTCAGCCAGTCGACCAGTCGCTGCGGTGTGGGGATGCGCTCGATCGCGTCGCCGCGACGCTCGGTCAGCGTTGCCGTGAAGCTGGTAGCCAGCACGGTGCCGAGGCGAAATTCGGGGAACTCAGCAGGCATGGAACCACCTTAGCCGGTTGCAGGACGGGTGAAGCTCATGTTAGAACCGTCTTAGCCGGTTCGCATTCATCGGCGGCCGGCTCCGCGACGACCAGGAGGTCTCATGTCCGCACTCGACCACCTCGATCCGGTTCCCACCCCCGGCGACACGGGCGTATACGCCTTCGAAACCCATACACCCGAGGCCGAACTCGACGATCTGCGCGCGCGATTGGCCGCGGCCCGGCTACCGGAGCCGGAGACGGTCCACCGTGCCGCGCCGGACCCGCGCCGGTGGGATCAGGGTGTTCCGCTCGCCGACCTCGTCGAGGTCGTGAATTACTGGCGCACCGGGTACGACTGGCGCGCCTTCGAAGAGCGCCTCGACCGGATCGGCCAATTCCGCACGAGCATCGACGATCTGCGAATTCACTTCCTGCACAAGCGATCAGCGCGTGCGGACGCTACTCCGTTGATCCTGACGCACGGCTGGCCGGGCAGCATCGCCGAATTCATCGATGTCGTAGACGAACTCGCCGATCCGAACGATGCGGGGAAGCCTGCCTTCCACGTCGTGGTGCCGTCGCTACCGGGATTCGGTTACAGCGACAGGCCCGCCACCACCGGATGGGGAACCGAAAAGATCGCGGCCGCATGGGTGGAACTGATGAGCAGGCTCGGCTACGGCAGGTTCCTGGCCCACGGTGGTGACTGGGGAGGGAACATCATCACGGTGCTCGCGGGCAGGTTCCCGGAGCATGTGCTCGGCATCCACACGACGTTCGCGGAGTCGCCGCCCGGAATGACCGTGGACGGGTTGACGCCGGCCGAGCGGAAATGGACCGAGGACACTCGGGATTTCTGGCACCATCGCGCTGCCTACGCGAAGCAGCAGGCGACCCGGCCGCAGACCATCGGCTATTCGCTCGTCGACTCACCGATCGGGCTTCTCGCCTGGATCCTGGACAAGTTCGCCGAGTGGAGCGATACCGACGACAGCCCGTTCGAGACGATCTCCATGGACCGCGTTCTGGACGACGTCACGCTGTATTGGCTGACGCGGACCGGCGCGTCGGCGGCTCGCATCTACTACGAAAGCCACAACTCACTCGACCCCGACCTTCGGGTCGACGTCCCATCGGCGATCACCATCTATCCCCGCGACATCGAGAAGTATCCGCGCGCGTGGGCGCAGGAGCGGTACCGGCGCATCGTCCGGTGGAATTCGCCGGAAACCGGTGGACACTTCCCGTCTCTGGAGGTGCCCGGGTATTTCGTCGAGGACCTGCGGGAGGGTCTCGCGGCGGTGTTGGCCGCCGGTACGGTCGGTCCTCGGCCGTGATGCCCGGATCGCTTGCGAGGACGAGGGTTCCGAGAAACCTGTTGACGGGATACCGGGCGCTGCTGCTAGTCTCTTGCGGTCCGTGACACACGCAAGGAGGTGAGACCCATGAACGCAGTAGTTGACGGGTGCTCCCCTTTCCGTTCACGGACGGTCGGTTGACAGTGGTGTCGCCGGGAGCGCCGAGAGGCACTTCCGAAAGGCAATACCATGAACCACAACACCATTCACTTCAACGCTGAGACGTCCTTCGATGGCGTTCTGGAGCGTTCCTTCACACTCGGCGACATCACCGGTGTGCTCTTCTCACCCGAATCCGGCCCTGTGCTCGGCGCGCCACTGCTGCTGAGCGGACACAGCGGCGGCATGCACAAGCGAGCGCCCGGACTCGTCGCCAGTGCTCAGCATCTGGTGACGACCAGGGGATACACGGTCGCTGCCATCGACGCGCCCGGGCACGGCGATCGTCCGCGAAACGCCCGGGACCGGGAGTGGGTGGAGGCACTGCATGCCGCCCGCGCGGCGGGGGAGTCGATGGATCAGATCATCACCGACTACAACACCTCGCTCGCCGAGCGGGCGGTACCGGAGTGGCAGGCGACCATCGATGCTCTGCAGGCGCTGCCGGACATCGGTGCTGACGTGCCGATCGGCTACGGCGGCACCACCCTGGGCGTCGTGATCGGGTTGATGCTCGCGACGGCCGAACCCCGAATCGCCGCAGCGGCTTTCGGGCCAGTTCTCGCATTCGACGCCGTGATCGAGGCTGCCCGGCAGCTCACGATCCCGGTCGAGTTCACGATCTCCTGGGACGATTCGGAGATCGGCCGCCAGCCCGGCCTGAGATTGTTCGATGCCTGTGCCTCCGTGGACAAGGCATTGCACGTCTATCCGGGCAGGCATCAGCAGATGTCCGCGTTCATGGCCGACAATCACGCCCGGTTCTTCGACAACCATCTCGGTTGGGCAGGCGTACCGGCGATCTGATCCGACGGCAGTCGGCGTCCGGCATCGAGCTGGACGCCGACTCCGCCGAAACTCGCTGCCGTCAAAGAAGAGTCAGCAGAAGGGAACGCCCACCGATCCATCCAGGCTGGTGTGGAACAGCACGCAGACCAGATGATTCAACGTCTGATAGGCAGACCCGGTGCGCGGCCCGAGAACCCCCGACGCCGAATCAGCAGACCCCATCGGAATGCCCTCGTCAACAGCCTGGATCCCGCTGACCGGCGTCGCCTGCGCGGTCCCGGCCAGCACCGCCATCGGCGCGCACAACGCCGCCGTGACGGCTATCGCTCCGACTATGCTCTTCGAATTCATGATGACCCCAATGCTTCTCGAATCTGGTGCGCGCCAGTATTCAACCCCCGCCCCACCCCCGACAGCCCCGACACTCGATGCCCCCATCTCCGGGGGCCCGGCGTGAACCGGGTGCAACGTCTACGTCTTCGGAGGCCGAAGCCGGACCTCGCGCGGAGATGCGCTTCACTGTCGATATGACCGAACTAAACAATGCCGCAGCACATCCCACCACACCGTGGTTGCAATCGTGCGTCGGAGCGGCAGCGCTGTGGCGCCCGACCGAATTGCCCGAGAGGCTCGAGCACGCGGCGAGCCGGACGTTTCTCGAGACGGTCGGCTATCCGGCGATAGCGTTGTCCGCCATCCGATTCGATGCCTCCGAGCTGCCGGTCAAGGGGCTGTGGGAGGAAGATCCGGACGAGCTGTTCGGACGCCGCGTACCCGATGACGACTCCGCTCCGGCGAAGTACTGCTATGGATTCGGTGTCTACGGCAACGATTACACGCTGATGCTCGACGGTGAACTCGGCGTCGTGGACATCTATGACCCGAGCGGCTGGGACCACGGCGAGGGCTACCAGGGTCGTGCCTTCGACTCCCTCGCCGAACTGGCCGGCTCGGTCGGCCTCATGGCTCGTCACCTCACCCGACTGGACGCGGGAGAGGACCCCGAAGCGGTTCTGTCCGCGCTACGAGCGTCACTGATCACGCTGGGCTGGGCCGGTTCCGGGTTCTGGATCAGTGCGTTCGAACATCTCGAGGAGGAGTACGGAGAGTTCTGAAGGCCGGTGCCGGAACACGGCACCGGCCGATCGATCCGACTCAGCCGACCCAGTTGCAGAACGCCGACTTCTGGCCGAGCAGGCACGGCAGCCACGCCGACCCGGATGCCAGCGAATTCGCCGACCCGGACGGCAAGGTGTCCTCTACCTGCTGCGCGTCGGCGCCGACAGTCGATACCTCCAGCGGAAGGCCCGGCGCCGCCATCGCGGGTGCGGCAGCGAACACCGCGCCGGCAAATGCCGCGCCTGCGATCAGTGTGGTAATTCCAAACTGCTTCATCGACAGTCCCTTTCGCTGATGCACAAGTTGTGCGGGCACAACGGTAGCGAGCGGACCCCCGTTCGTCTGCCGACAGTTGTTGTGCCCCGAGCAATGGGGGCACCACCCGCTACCGCGATTGGGAAGAGGCGTCTTCGCTGAACTTCTCCGAATGCGCCTGCGCATCAGTGATTCCGGTGTCGGCGTGGAACTCACTGCTGGGCAGCAGAATTCGAGTGTGTGCCTACCTGCTCATTCGAGGCTGCGAACCAAAACGTCGAAAGTCGGTGCATCCGCCCAGTCCGGTCGCATCGTTCCGACCTGCCGCCAGCCCCATCGTGAGTATCTGGCGTATGCGCGGGAATTATTCGGGTCGACCAACAGTGTGGCGCGTTGTTCGCCGCGGCCGTCGAGTAGTTCGTCGTGAAGCGCGCGTGCGATCCCTCGTCCGGAGTACTTGTCGCACACCATGATCTCGCTCAATGCGAAGGTGCGATCGCCTGTCTCGTGTGTGAAGGCGGCCAGGTCGATGCCTGTGGCATCGAGGTGAGACAGCCGCCACCAGACGGTATCCGGCATCAACGGCCAACCCCATGTTTGACCGACGGCTGTGCCGTCGAGGTAGGCGAAGACGAGTTCGAAGTCGCCCGCGCGTGCGGGGCTGGTGTACGCGTCGAAGCGGTGCATGAATTCCGCCGGTGCTTCGAAAGGGTCACCGGCGTCGATCGCCTCCACGTACGAGCGGCGAAAGACGTCCTCGACGGTCTCGCGCCGTTCGCGGGCTTGCGCGGCTGTCAGGTGCTCGAAACTGAGGTCGGCGGGTGTCATGCAGTGATCACTTTCGCGAGTTCCCCGACCGCACGGGTGTACGCGATCGAGCCAATGGTGTTCAGCTGGGGTCGGCTGACCTCCAGCCGCTCATGCTGAGGTCGGGGTCGTTGTTGGGGAAGAGTTCGAAGTAGATTTTGCCGTCTTCGGACTTGGTGGTGCGGACGGTGACATCGGTGCTGCTCTTGTCCGCGAGGACGGCTTTGCACTGGATGGAGTCGCCGGGGTTGCCGCGCAGCATGTTCGCGCAGCTGCCGCTGCTGGCGAGGAGGCTGCTCAGGTTGTTCATCGAGGAGAGGCCGAAGTGCTGGGACAGGTTGCGCGCCAGACCCGAAACGACAGACTCGACTGATTTCGCGTACAGCAGAGTGTCTTTCAGCGTGACGGACGACGCACCGTCGAGATTCGTGAGGTGGTGCTCGACTTCCCAGCGGGCACCGTTGGATTCGACGGCGGTACAGGTGCGAAAGGCATTGACCGCGAGCTTCTGGATACCGGTGCACTCCACCGCCTGGACAACGCCGCCGGTCTTGTTCTGAAGCGCCCGTGCGATGGACTTCTGCACCTGCGCGTTGTCCGCGAGCTTGTCGTCGAAGGTGGTGTCGTACGTGATCCGATCGCCGTCAACGGTTTTCACCACGGCGGTCATCAACCATTTCTCGTCGTTGCGGTCGATAGCGGTGCAGGCGGTCTTGGCCCCGGACTCGGCTTCGACGGCATCGCATTTCAGACTCTTCGCATCGGACCCGGCAGCGGTACGAAAGAATCCGCCGATCTCCTTCGCCACATCGCTGCCGCTGATCTCATCCGGCCCGAACAAGCTGCAACCCGATGCGGCGAGCACCGAGAGCACAACAATCCACCTACGCATTTCGGACATGTTACGAGAGGCTTGGCAAACCTGGAGCGCCGCGGGCGCTCCATGGGTGGCAACCCAACGATCGAATTCGTCTGTCTAACAACGGGTGCTGGCTCCACGATGGCGCGACAGGTGCTGAGGTCTATGAATCGGATGCCATACGCGGCGGTCGGATAGTCCAGTAGCCGACGTGTCTGTTCGCTCTCTGAGAATCGCCGCGTCAGGTTGTCGGGCGAAGTGGTGCGACCGGCATGATTCTGGTCGGCGCCGCGGCCAGCAGGGCGTCAGATGTGCTCGAATCGCGCCGTGCGCACCCGCGGCGAGAGTCCGCGTACCTGCAGGAACAGCGCCGCGCGGGCGCGCACCTGGGCGATATCGTCCGCCAGCAGGGCCTGCCCGCCACCGGCGATCAGGCCGGCCGTGGTCGCGCGCACCGCGAGCGCGTCGAGCCGGGCGCGCCACTGCGGTTCGGGCAGGGGAGTGACGGCGGCGTGCTCGACCTCGGCGGACAGCCGCGTCAGCGACGGTTCATCCGGGTGGGCGGCGAGGGCGTCGGCCAGTGCGGCGCGCGCGAGCCCGATCGGGCCCGGTGCGGGAGGTTTCGGCGGCTCGGCGGCGAATGGTGTTGCCGTGCGGCGCCGTTCGTTCGGATGCACGGTCCCGTCGAGGGCGTTCCACGCCTCGATGTCCACCACCTCGGTGATGTACTCGCGCGGTATGAAGTAGTCGCGCAGAATCAGCGAGACGGTGCGCGAGCCCGCCACGGCGGCCAGGTGCAGGCGTGCGGCCGTGATCCCCGGACTGGTCAGGTCGCCGATTCCGAAGACGTAGGTGGAGTTCTGTTCGTCCACCGCGCCCAGCCACGCGGTGTCCACCAGACCCCATCCCGAGAGCCAGCGCACGACGCCGTTGAAGTGATACCCACCGCTGACCTTGGTGGCGGTCGTGCTCGGCTTGTGCGGCCAGGATCGGATCTGCGCGAATCCCGCACCGCCGATTCGTTTTCCGGCGGCGAGCTCGGGAAGCAGTGCCAGCGCTTCGGGATTGCCGGACCCGAGTATCTGCCCGACCGGCCCCGAATGCTGGGTCACCGCGAGCGCGGTCGAGGGATCCGCGCCGAACAGCAGATCGTCGGCCGCGTTGCGTACCGCCGGCGGTATGGCCCTGCCGCTGAATTCCCTCGGAACGGACCAGGAGAAGTAGCCCACCTCGCGCAGCGCGTCGAGATGCGACCGCGGCACCTCGGTGGTGTCGACCTTCGCGGCGCGCGGTGCGATGACCTCGCGAACCAGCTGCGCGAACTCACGATAGGCGGGGTGTGCGGTGGGTGCCGTCACATGCTCGACGGTCATGGTGACTCCTCGGGACGCCGGGTCCGCTTCTGCACGCCGGACCCGGTCTGACTTGGGCCGGAACAGTTTTCGCGGTGGCGCCTCAGCCCGGGGGTACCGCTACGGCACAGGCCGTGGCCCGTCGCGTCCGCCCAAGGTAAGTCCGAACCGGCCCCGCGAACACGACTTACGGTCGCGGAAATTAAAAGCCGCGCCGAACGGCGCGGCCGTACCGTCTCGGGCACGGCTGCCCGAGCTCGGTCAGAGTGAGCGCGATCGCGACCGGCGTGACCTCGGCACACCACGAGGAAGCGCAAGATTGGAGCGTCGTCCTCCGAGCGCTCCCACGGCGAGTGGGAGGTGTGGCGCCGACGACGCATTCATCGTGATCCCATGTCCGCGGGCGCATCGGGCGGGATGATCCAGCGCGCATAGGTTTGTTCAGGCGACACAGTGATCACGTCCGCAACCGCTACCAATTCGGTTGGCACCTCCCCATCGAAGTGATCGGCGGATGGAACGATCACTGCTTCGGCCTCGCGTGTCTGCACGGTGTCGATCAGTCGCTGCACCGGATTTTCGGTGTAAGGACCTGACACGATGGTTTTCGCCAGTGTGTAACCAAGGCGCCGAGCCACACTGCGGATCTGGATCTCGTCCCACTGCTGACGCAGACCTGAGATGTCGCTGCGCACATAGCCGATGGCCGCAGGAATTGTCAGCATGATCATCCGGCCGGGACGAACGTGGCGTTCGAAAGCTCGGCCGCGCGCCGGGCTTCGATGTCGGTCACCCACGGTCCGCGGCGGTGACGCGGGAGCTCGCGGTCAATGCGATTCGAGATGAACACTGCCGCGTACATCACGGCGGTCAAGATGACGAGCATGGTGTCCACGGCGATGCCTCCGGGCGGTTGCGAGTGGCGAAAACATCTGTGCTGCTTAGAGGAAACGCCAGCCGGTTGGTTGCGAGAAGGTGGCAAGTCTGTGGGAATACGACTTGCCACCCGGTGCTCATCGGCAACAATGAGCGAATGGGCAGGGGCACCGATGATCCGGCTACCGAGGCCGACCGGCAGCCGTCGACCATCGCTCATGAGCTGGCGCGCGAAATCAAGCGGCGCAGGATCGCGGCCGGCCTCAGTCAGAGAGTGTTGGCGACCAGAGTGGGGTACTCGCGCCAGTACGTCTCGATGGCTGAGTGGGAGGATGCCAACCTTCCCTCTCCGGAACTTGTGTCGGCCATCGACACCGCGCTCGGTGCTGAGGGTGCGCTGATCGGACTGCGTGGCCAGATACGAACGGAGAAGAAACACCGACGTGGCAGCGCGGCACTCGCTCCAACAGATGAGCGGATATGCGAGCCGTTCGGCGGCGAGTCCGTCGACGCCACCGATGTGCTCAGGCGAATTCACCGGTTGAACAGGTCCGTCGATCCTGAAGTCGTGCATCACCTGGCGACAAGCACCCTGGCTATCATCGAAAATTACGAGGATGCCGACCACGCCGAGCTTGTTCCAGCCCTGAACAGACAGCGAGCGTGGCTTAACGAGTTGGTCGAGGACTGTGCGCATCCACGACAACGCGCGAGTTTGTTCGAGGTGGCCGGACAGACCTCAGGACTGCTCGGGTATCTGGCCGTCGGACGTGGTGAATTCTTACTTGCCCGTGCGTACTGCCTGGAGGCCTTCACTCTCGGCGACTTCTCCCAGAACATGGTGCTGCGAGCATGGGCACGTGGTCTGCAGAGCTTCTGCGAGTACTACGCCGGCCAGTACCTGGACGCGCTCCGCTACGCGGAAGACGGGTTTGCGTCGGGTCAGCCGAATTCGCAGACCGTTCGCCTCATGATCAACGGCGCGGCCCGGGCAATGGGCAAGCTCAATGACGCCGAGGGTGTCGAACGAATTGTGGATGCCGCGTTCGATGTGCTCGCGCGCAGCGACGCACCCGACGGCATGCCCTCGAGCGTGTCCCTGGGCTGCTACAGCCCTGCCCAGACTGCGGGCAACGCGGCAACCGCATACGTGTCGCTGGGCAGGCCGGACAAGGTGGCGGAGTACGCGAGATTGGCCATGCCCGAGATCAGCAGATCAGGGTCGCCGTGGAGTCGATCGCTGGTAGCGATCGACATGGCCCATTCACATATCGGGGCCGAGCAGGGCGATCCGGGCTACGCGGCAGACTTGGTATTGGGCGCGCTCGATACGTCTGCGGGCAAGCCGGTCGTGTCGGTGCGCAAGCGGGCCGCGGAGTTCGTTCGTGACGCCCGACGCCAGTGGGGAGCGCTGGAGAAGATAGCTGCGGTGCGTGATGCGGTCATGGCACTGAACAGCGGTGCGGTGCTGAGCAATACGGAAGGGCAGGATGGGTGATTCGACTGGCGGCCGCTTCGAGGACGTGCAATGGCTCAGAAATCATTGGTCGCGTGCGACGAGCCGACGCGGGTACTACTGGTTCCTGACGTTCGAGGACGCACCGGAGCTTCACTCGCTGGCCAAACACTGTCAGGAGGCGATCGACTTCTCGTACTACGACCCGGTTTCTTCCGAGGGTCTCCATATGACTCTGGACCGGATCGCGTACGAAGGGGACCTCGATGTTGATCAGGTCAACGCAATCGAGATTGCCGCGAAGCAGTCGTGCGAAGCCATCGAGCCGTTCGCCCTCACGATCGGCGAACTGGGCGGCACTCAGGGTGCGGTCGGTTTCGACGCAGGCCCAGCTGAGCAGATTCGGCATCTTCGCAATGCCGTGCGGTCCGCGACTCGAACCGCCCATCCGGATGCGCCGGTCAAGCCGGGCGAGTTATATCCCCACGTCACCATCGCATATGCCAATTCTGACGGGGTTCACGCGGGAGATGTAGCCGCGTCTGTAGCTGGACTCAATGCCGAAATTCAGACAGTGGAAGTATCGGTCCAGCAGGTGGCGCTTGTTCTCTTGGAGCGCCGTCGATGCTCGTACAGTTGGCAGGTTCTCAGTCGAATCCCGTTGCCCCACATCGACCGAGCCATCCGAAATCCTGCGCCGGTCGTTTCTGATGAGGCCACGCTAGATGAGGAACGCCGCCAGTCCTGAGGCGTTGCTGGGTTCGTGCTGAAGCAGGTCGTGCTGCTGGTTGCCCAGACGGGGTTATGGGGCTCGCGTAGAAGTGCTCTCCAAGAAGCTCGATACGAACGAGCAGTGGATGGATCTCGCTGTCTCGAACGATCGCAAGGTCGAAATGCCCGGGTCCGAGAGTTTCCACGACGTATCGATTTCGGCAGGGAGGACAATCATCAGTTTCACCCGTTTCGGGTGAACCGTCCCGCCGGTCGTCGTCGCAGACTCTCGATATGGCTGCGACCCCGAAACCGGCATCCGAGTCCATCGTCCGTCAGAACAAGGCGCTCCTGGATCGGTTGCCCTTCTCCGACACGCAGGACTTCGAGGACGCCACGCGAGGCTTGGTCGGCCGGCGTCAACCCAATGCGGTCACCGCACCGGACGGAACCGTGTTGTGGGACAACGACACCTACGCCTTCCTCGACGGCGATGCCCCCGACACGGTCAATCCCAGCCTGTGGCGGCAATCCACACTTGCCGCGATCGAGGGATTGTTCGAGGTCGTGCCCGGGGTCTATCAGGTGCGTGGCTTGGACCTGTCGAATACCTCGTTCATCGAGGGCGATGAGGGCGTCGTCGTGGTGGACACCCTGCTATCGGCGGAAACCGGGGCCGCGGCACTCGAGCTGTACCGCACGCACCGCGGTGACCGGCCGGTCAAGGCGATCGTCTACACCCATTCGCACGCTGATCACTTCGGTGGTGTGAAGGGTTTCGTCTCCCAGCAGCAGGTCGATGACGGTGCCGTGAAAATCTTCGCACCCGAGGGTTTCATCGAGCACTCGGTGTCGGAGAACGTGTACGCCGGAACCGCGATGAATCGGCGCGCGGCATACATGTACGGCGCGGCGCTCGCACGGGGTCCGCAGGGTCAGGTCGGCGCCGGATTGGGGCAGACGATCTCCACCGGTACCGTCTCGCTGATCGCGCCCACCGATTTCATCACCACCACCGGCCACGAAGAAACGGTCGACGGGGTGCGGATGATCTTCCAGATGGCGCCCGATACCGAAGCGCCCTCGGAGATGCTCGTCTACTTCCCGGACTTCAAAGCGCTGTGCGCGGCCGAGGACGCCACCCACACCTTCCACAATCTGCTGACCCTGCGCGGCGCGGTGGTGCGCGACCCGCACGGCTGGGCGGGCTACATCACCGAGACGATTGATCTGTTCGGCGGGGAAGCGGAAGTCGTGTTCGCCTCGCACCACTGGCCGGTGTGGGGCAACGAACGAGTGCGGGAATTCCTCTCCACCCAGCGTGACCTGTACGCCTACGTGCACGATCAGACGCTGCGGTTGATGAACAAGGGTCTGACCGGCCCCGAGATCGCGGAACAGATCCAGTTGCCGCCGTCGTTGGAGAAGGCCTGGTCCGCACACGGTTACTACGGTTCGCTCAGCCACAATGTCAAGGCGATCTACCAGCGTTATCTGGGCTGGTTCGACGGCAACCCGGCAAGTCTGTGGGAGCACACACCGGTCGAACAATCCAAGCGGTATGTGGACTTCATGGGTGGGTCGGACGCGGTGGTCGGCAAGGCCCGTGAATCGTTCGAGAGTGGTGACTTCCGTTGGGTCGCACAGGTTCTCAACCATGTCGTGTTCGCCGAGCCCACCCATGCCCAAGCTCGCGAGCTACTGGCCGATACCTATGAGCAGCTCGGGTACGGGTCCGAGAACGGCACCTGGCGCAACTTCTACCTCTCGGGTGCGACCGAATTGCGCGAAGGTCAGTTCGGGACTCCGACCGAGACCAACGCGCCGGACGTTCTCGCTCAGCTGTCACCCGCGATGTTGTTCGACGCCATCGCGATTCAGGTCGACGGCCCGAACGCGTGGGGCGAAACGCTCTCGATCGATGTCGTGCTGTCCGATACCGATCAGCGCTATCGGCTGAACCTGGCCAACGGCGTGCTCACCTACAGCGACCGTCCGCAACCGGGCTCGGCCGACGCGACGCTGACCACCTCGGGCAAGACCCTACCGGCGCTGGTATTGGGCGGGTTGTCCGCCGACAGTGTCGCGAAATCCGGGAGCAGCCTGTCCGGCGACAGTTCTGTGCTGGCTCGGCTTCTGGCCGTGCTGGATCCCGGTGACAAGAACTTCGCGATCGTCACCCCGGAAACGCCCTAGCGGGCAGAACATCGCACCGACCTCGAGTGATGGGCACCCCCGACGAAGAGGCAGATTGTCATGGAGGCCGAGGACCCGGACCGTCCACTGGAGGAGACCGAACGCGAGGAGCTCACGCGCCTGCGCGGTGAACTCGAGATCCTGCGCGCCGAGCGGACTCCCGATACCGCAGGCGCCGTCGGTGTTCCCCAGCTCGGACGGCGGTCCGGACTTCGCTGGACGGGCGTGGCACTGCTGTTGATTGTTGTTGCCGTGCTGGGACTTTCGTCGGTCCTGGCACGGTTCGCTCGTGGTGAACTGCTCGATACGGACCGCTACGTGCAGACCGTGACACCGCTGGGATCCGATCAGGAGGTGCGCGACGGGCTCGCGGACCGGATCACCGACGCGATCATGGATCGCCTGGATGTGGAAAACGTCACCGCCACGGCGCTGACCGCGATCACCGAGAGCGCCCCGCGCGTCCCGCCGGCCGTTGTCGGCCTGGCGCCGGTGGTCCAGGAGCAGGCCGAGCAGTTCGTGCACGAGACGGCGGAGTCGGTTCTTGCCTCGGATGATTTCGAGGCGCTGTGGATCCAGGTGAACCGGCAGGCGCATCGTGGGGTCGTCGCGGTGCTGAACGGGGACACGCGCGCCGCAGTGGGTATGGACGAGGACGGCACGGTGAGCGTGTCGCTGGGGCCGATCATCGACAAGGTGCGCATCGCGCTGACCGAGCGCGGATTCACCTTCGCCGAGCGGGTGCCCGCGATCGACAGATCGTTCGTGTTGTTCCGGGCGCCGGAACTGGTCACCGCGCAGCGGTGGGTGTCGGTCCTGGATCGTGCCGCCGGCGTGCTGCCGTGGGCGACCTTGCTCGTGGCGGCGGGGGCGGTGTGGGCGGCGCCCAAAGGTGCACGCCGACGAGCATTCTCGGGGGTGGGCGTCGCGTTGGCGGTGGCCATGGCGCTGCTGGCGGTCGCGCTGGGTATCGGGCGGTCGGAGTACCTGCGAGCGATTCCGGCGGACGTGCTCTCGGCGCCGGTGGCCGCGACGCTGATCGACGCGGTGCTCGTGCCGCTGCGGACCACGATGCGTGCGGTGTTCGTTCTGGCCGTGGTGATCGCGGCTGCCGGGTTCCTCACCGGGTCTTCCCGGAGCGCGGTCGCGATTCGCGGCGCGTACACCCGCACGGTCGCCAGGGCACGATCGCATCGCGAGGACCGGGAGCCCAGTGCGATCGAAGCCGCTATCGGGCGTTTCCGGGGCCCGTTACGGGCGGGCATCGTCGCCTTGGCCGCGATCACCCTTGTCTTCTGGCGTTATCCGACCGGACTGGTGGTGATCGTGACGGTGGTCGTTGCCATCGCGGCACTGCTGGTGGTGGAGCTGCTCGGCGGGCGGCCGGGAGACGCCGCGGACGCCACAGTCGAAGAGGGTTGATTCACAGCTGATCTCGTGGACCGGCGTCCGGGCCCCGCAGGAAGCGGCCGACGAACGTTTCGTCGGCCGCGAAGGAATTGACCACCGAGGCCGCGCCGACGATCGCCATCGACATGATGAAAAGCCAACTGACCGAGGTGAACGCCAAGCCCAGCGGCCCGAAGTGCTGCTGGGCATTCGCGGTCATCCGCGGCAGTGCGATGCGCCCGGCGACATGCACGGCGGTCAAGCCCACGGCGGTCACCAGGCCGGTGGCCCACAGGAAGCGACCGGTCAGCGCACCCTTGGTGAGCAGGAACGGCGCGAACGCCCACACCAGCGTCCACACGATGATTTCCCCGATCAATGCCAGGGGGCGCCCGGCATACTGCACGTGCGACAGGTCTCGGGTCTGCCCGACGAGTCCGACCGACAGTGCCACGGCCAACAGCGCCGCGAGCCATCGCCAGGCATCGCGCGGCCCCATCGACGGCACCTGCCACACCGCCCCGTACACCCGCCCCAGCGCGCGGGCGAACGAGGTGCCACTGAGCACGACCATCAGCAGGCCGACCACCCCGAAGGCGGCGAACGAGGGATCGGTGGTGTCCGCCTCACCGACGGACAATGATTGGGTGTCGAAACCGAACTGGTCGCTAATGGTGTCCGCGGCGGTATGCCAGCCGCTGAACACCGACGCGGCGATGATCACCGGCAGCACCGAGGTGAAGATCTGTGCCGCGAGCGCCAATGCCCGATCCACGATCTGGATCTCCACCAACCCGTCCACGATCCGCCACAGGGTGCG
Source organism: Nocardia jejuensis NBRC 103114 (assembly GCF_001613145.1). Classification (GTDB taxonomy): domain Bacteria; phylum Actinomycetota; class Actinomycetes; order Mycobacteriales; family Mycobacteriaceae; genus Nocardia; species Nocardia jejuensis. The sequence continues at coordinate 130,104 of NZ_BDBU01000012.1, read as the reverse complement.
CCCCACAGGCGTCGCGCGCAGCCACCCCGTAGCCCCCTCGGCGCGCGCCATCGACGCCTGACGGGAGTGCGCCACAAGAGATTTCACCGAGCGCACGGGAGACCGCCGGGTGGCAGGGACTCCGACACGATCATCTGCTGCTCCTCGGTTCGACGTTCGGCCGATCACGGTGGTCGAAGAACTCGGTGCGGTGTCACCGGTGCGCCTCACCAGAGTTGTCGGTCCACGGCGGTGGCCGCCTCGCCTGTCCCGGGTGAATTCGGCGCCCCGACGCCGATCAGCTCTCCTTCGCCGGTGATCTGTCTCGTATGGCTGGGAGTGTGGCCGTTCGGCCGGACGCTCGGCTTCACCCGTTGTGGGTGAGGTGGAGGTCAGGATGCGCCTCATAGCGTTGTGTCGACGATCCGGCGGACGGGAGCGAGCGATGGCGCACGAGGGATACGAGTTCGACGGCGGCTATCCGGGACCGGAGACGGTTGCGCGGGTATACGACGAGATCGACCTCGCCCGGGCGGTGTCGGCTTACCGGCTGTTCTATCCCACCGTCTCCGGACTCGCGATCTTCAAGGGCAACAACGCGATCGGAGTGCTCGAGAATCGTGTGTTCGGCACCCTGCAGACGGAGCCGAAACATGTCGGGTTCACGCTCAACTCCGATACGCCGTACGCGCCGCTGCTGCTGGATCTGCGCGACGGGCCGCTGGTCATCGAACTACCACCGGGGCCCCTGATCTGCATCGCGATGGATCTCAACCAGCGCTGGGTACTGGATATGGGCCTGCCCGGCCCCGATGCCGGACAGGGCGGCAGGCATCTGCTGCTGCCGCCCGGCTACGACGGGGACATCCCGCAGGGCTACTACGTCGGCCGCTCGACCACCTACCGGGTGCTGGGCGGAATCCGATCGCTGCCGGTGGGCGGTGACGTGCCGGGGGCGCTCGAAAGGCTCACCACCGTCACGGTGCGACCGCTGGATCCGGCACGGGAGTTCCCTACCCCGACCTGGCTGGACCTGACGCCGGGCCCACAGGATTCGACACCCCTGGCGTGGGAGAACAACCTGGGCTACTGGCGGGCTCTGCACGAAGCGATCGACAGCGAACCCGCCCTGCCGGAGTTCCACGTCGCCTACGGGGATCTCGCCGCGCTCGGTATCGCCGCGGGCCGCCCGTTCGAGCCCGACGCCCGCATGACCGAAATCCTCGAGCGCGCCGCGCTGATCGGCAATGCCCAGCTGCGCGTGCAGTCATTCGCCGACCGCAGGCCCGACCGAGTGGTGTGGCCCGATCGCCAATGGGAATGGGCCGCACTGAGATTCGAGAACGGTGACTTCGAGCAGCCGGACCGGCTCGACGTCGAAGCCCGGGAAAAGTGGTTCTACCAAGCCATCGGCGCCTCACCCGCCATGTTCCGCCGCGATACCAAGGCCGGATCGCTGTACTGGCTCGGCCAGCGCGATGCCGCCGGCGCCTATCTCGAGGGCGGCCGCACCTATCGGCTGACCGTCCCGCAACCGGTCCCGGGCTCCCTGTTCTGGTCCGTCACCGTCTACGACGCCCGCACTCGAAGTCAGATCCGCACCGATCAGGACAAGGCCGTCCTCAGTTCGCTGTTCGACTTCCATGATTCCACCGGCAGTGATCCTATCGACCTGTACTTCGGTCCCACCGCCCCGGCGGATGCCGGAAACCGCTGGATCCAAACGCTGCCCGGCACTGGCTGGTTCGTCTACTTCCGCATCTACGGCCCCCAGGCGCCCGCATTCGACGGTAGTTGGAAGCCTGGCGATTTCGAGCAGACCTAGCCTGGCCGCCGATCGACGCACCGACAGGGCATCCCGGTCGATGTGCCGACGGGAAGCAAAACCGTCGGCCCGCGACGACGACGCTCGACATGGCTGACGCCGCCGGGAGACCTTCCGGCGGCGTCAGCAAGGGAAAGCTACGGCCAGCACCAATCCAAGGTGGCCGATCCGGGCGTCGGGATGTGGACACAGATGTTCACCCAGATGTAGGGCGCGTCGACATTCGTCCTCAGTGGTTGATCCACGTTCGACGTCACCGGCTGCTCCGCCGATGCGGACGGCGCGGCGAGGAGAACGACGGGGACGGCCAGTGCGGCGACTGTCGCCGCGCGCGCGATTCCTGCGAGCATTTCTTGTACTCCTTCACATAGAGGGTCGACCGCGAAGCGTGCGCGAGCGACTCGGCTCAGCCGAGCAGTTGTGCTTTGGCAGCGGCGAATTCCGCGTCCGAGAGAGCGCCCGACGTGTGCAGGCTGCCGAGCTTCTCCAAACGCGACACCAGATCGTCACCGCCCCCGGGCGGCGCCGCGGCCGGAACCGGAGCGGCCGGGTAGGGCTGAGCCTGCTGCGCGGCATACGCCTGCTGTTCGGCGCCGCGCTGCTGCGAATGCCGGTTGACCGCGTTCGCGGTGGCGTTCGCGGTGCCGGCGATCACCGCGGTGCGGGCCACGGTGCCGAGCAACCCGGGGCGTCCGATCCGGCCTCTGCGCATGATCATGTGCTGCAACCTTTCTCAGGAGGCGGCCAGGGCGGCTTCGACGCTCTCGCGCGGCACCTGGATGTGGAGGGTGAGTTCACCGTCGGCGCTCCGGACGGTATCGGCGAGTGCGCGCGCCCAGGTCTGCTCGTACACCACCACGATCGCCGAGGTGCCCGCGCGCATGGTGCCGCGCACCACGTCCAGGTCCTCGTCGCTGATCAGTTCACGCGAGTCCACGCTCAACCCGCTCAACCCGATGTCGTCGAGGGGCTCGTCGATCTCGACCTCGGTCAGGTAGCCGTTGGTGTCCTTGGACAGATAGATCAGATCCAGCACCGTGGCATACCCGCGATCGACCACTTCGCTGAGCGCGGCCCGCACTGTCGTGTCGACGCGGGTGCCGGGGAAGGTGAGCACGACCAGTTCGACCGGTCCCAGGTTCGATGATGATTCGGTCATCGGCTGATGGTGCCGCCCACCCCCACTCACGCACCTCACCCGAAACGGATGAAGCACACGAGAGTGGGACTCGCCCATGATCGCGGTACGAGAAGCGGCGAGCATTGCGCGAAAGGAGTGCCGTCATGGCGAGCCATTCGACCGATCACTCTGCACGGCAGGTGTTCTCAGCGGGGACCTCGGTCGTGGCGGCGATCTTGCTGCTCACCGCCGGTGCGGTGTCGCTGTTCCAGGGGATCTCCGCGGTTCGCAACGACGACCTGCTGGTCGTCGGCATGGACTATCTCTACGAACTCGACACCACCACCTGGGGGTGGATCCACGTGGTGGTGGGCGTGATCCTGATGATCAGCGCCGGCGGCCTCGTCACCGGCACCCGGTGGGGGAGATCGGCGGCGATCACGATCGCGGGGATCTCGATCGTCGCGAATTTCCTGTGGTTGCCGCACTACCCGTGGTGGTCGATGTCGATCATCGTGCTCGATGTCGTCGTCATCTGGGCGATCGCGATGTGGCGTCCCCAATTCTGATGCTATGAGGTCACTTTCGAGTCGTGTGCGTGCGTTGCTGCCTCGCGAGCGATTGACCAAACGCGATCTGGTGGCCGGGTTGCCGGGCGCGATCGGCAGTGTTCCCGATGGGATGGCCGCGGGTGTACTGGCCGGTGTCAGCCCCGTGTACGGGCTGTACGCATCCATGGCCGGGCCATTGTTCGGCGGAATCGGAACCAGCACCCGGTTGATGATCATCACCACCACCAGCGCGTCGGCGCTGGCGGCCGGATCGGCGCTGACCGACGTGGACGAGAAGGACCGCCCCGCCGCACTGGTGCTGCTCACCCTTATCTCAGGTGTGGTGATGGTGCTGGCCGGAGTGCTGAGACTCGGTCGCTACACCCGCTTCGTCTCGCATTCGGTGATGACCGGGTTCCTGCTCGGCATCGCGGTCAATATCGTCCTCGGACAGTTGCCCACGCTCCTGGGAGCCCCGGCCGAGGGGAGTGTCGCGGCGCAGAAGGCCGCGTATGTACTGATCCACCCCTCGGGCACCGATGTGCCCTCGCTGATCGTGGGTCTGCTGGCGCTGACGCTGATGGTCGTGATCGGGCGCACCCGCGCGCGGTTGCTCGCGTCCCTGGGCGCGCTGCTGGTACCGAGTCTGCTGATGTGGGCGCTGCGCTGGGATTCGGTCAGCACGGTGTCCGACGTGGGTGCCATCCCCACCGGAATCCCGCTGCCGGCGATACCGCACCTGGGCCTGCTGACACCGTCATTGGCGGGGGCCGCCGGGGCGGTGGCGGTGATCGTGCTGGTACAGGGCGCCGGAGTGGCCGAAGCCGCACCGAACTCCGATGGCTCACGCTCCCGACCCGATCGCGACTTCGCCGCGCAGGGCATCGGCAACGTCGCCTCGGCGCTGTTTCGCGGGATGCCGGTGGGTGGGTCGGTGGGGCAGACCGCGTTGAACGTGGCCGCGGGAGCACGCACCCGGTGGGCGTCGATCTGGACCGGGCTGTGGATGCTGGCGATCCTCGCGGTGTTCGCCGGGATTGTCGGGAAAGTACCGATGCCCACGCTGGCGGCAGTGCTGATCATCGCTGCGGTCGGATCGCTGGATCCGCGCCGTTATCAGGGCATCTGGGGGAGCGGCGCGATCTCGCGCATCGCGTTGATCGTCACGTTCGTCGCGACGTTGCTGTTGCCGGTGACCATCGCGGTCGGGGTGGGTGTGGCGTTGTCACTGTTGATGCAGCTCAATCAGGAAGCCCTCGACCTCGACGTGGTCCGCCTGCGCGTGGAAGGCAACGACCTGGTGGAGACCGTCACACCGAAACGCTTGTCCGACAACGAGATCGTAATCCTGGATGTGTACGGCAGCCTGTTCTACGCGGGCGCGCGCACCCTGCAGGCCCGCCTGCCCGATCCGGTCGGCGCGCGCTCACCGGTGGTGATCGTGCGATTGCGCGGGCGAACGACCGCGAGCGCCACATTCCTGGCCGTGATCGCGGACTACGCGCGTCGCTTGGAGGAGGTGGACGGGCAGCTGTACCTCAGCGGCGTCGATCCGAGCATTCGTCAGTTGTGGACCGATGACCTGCTTTCCGTACAGGGAGTGCGATTGGAGTTCTTCACCGCCACTCCCATTCTGGGAGAATCGACCTTGTCCGCGTTCGCTCAGGCCCGCGTGCATTTGCGGCAGCGGAACTGACAATTCAGGTCAAGCTCTGCGCCCTGCGGCCCAGGAAGTCGACCGAAGCGATCTACAGGCTGCGGACGGACGGCGACGGGGCTCATCGGATCAGCGGCTGTGCGGCGGGAGCGCGGCGGCCGATGCTGCATATCATCGCGCTGCGGTCGAAGACCTTGCGCGCGTACAGCTCTGGAGGGAGTAACACGTCCAGAGAAGGCACGCTGCTGATGTGATGCAGCGCAGCCTCGGCGGAGGTGGTGGGATCGCCCGCGTCGATCTTGTGCGCGACGGTGTGGATGGCGAGCTGGCGCTCTTGTGGCTGATACAGCAACCAGGCCGCGCCGAGTCCACGTTCGCGAGCCGCGGAACGTACTGTGGGCCAGATTTTTTCGAGCTGGGCACCAGGGTCGCCGTCGGGAAAGACGAAGCGTTCGAAGCGATCTACGGCGTGTTCGCTCCGCGGAGTGAAATTGTGCGCGCCCGCCACCCGCCAGAGGCGACGATCCACGTCGATCAGGGAACGGCGGCTCCAGAATTTGATGCCGGGCTCGAATTCCAGTTCTTCGGCCAGGAAACGTCGATATCGCTGGGCATTCTCTCCGGTGTCGAAGAGATAGCGGCAGCCGGTCAGCACGGTTCCGGTGGCTCCGTCATAGCGCACGGGCATATATTTCGTGAGGATGCCGGGCCGGTCGTTCATGATGCGACGTTCGACGTCTTGCTTGTTCGCGAACTCGCTCATGGGTACTTCGGTCCCGACCGCGAAATCGGAGGTGAAGGCTGCCTCAGCGGCGATGGGACCGACGTCGTGTGCTCGGATTGCCATGATCACCCCTTGATCGATTCACGGCTGGAACTCCCATCGGGCGCTCTCGTGGTCAGGAGAAGATCACGACCCGTTCGGGTTCGGCGGTCTGCATGAACTGCGCCAGCGCTCCCATGAGTCGAACACTCGGCTTGCCGTTGCGTGCCCGCCGAATGCATTGCTCGGACACTCCGAGCACCCGTGCCAGTTCTCTGTCGGACTTCACGCCGTGCGCCAACTTCAGCGCATCGAGTAGGCCGGGCTTCAGCTGTACTGTCATTCGGGATGCGTCTCCTGCGAGGGGCATTGAACTGCCGCTTTAATGTGGTCACATGACCAACTATGTGCGGAACCAGCGTGTGGGTCAACATGGCCGGAGCAGAAATGCGCCAATATTGGCGCATAATTCACTTCGACGGGCGGGATCGCGCAGGCGGGAACCCGATATTGTTCTTGCTTTTTGTCGCAATATGGCGCTGGTCACAGTTGTGTGCGTCGCTGAGCAAAGGGCTCACATGTCTTTGACTTGACACACAGTGGCACTCCACACTTGGAGCATGAGCATCTGGAGCGAGTGGAGGGACGCGGTAACGCAGCGCGATTCGATCCGCTCGGTGGCGGGCCGGATGGGTATGGCCCCGAACACCGTCGATCGACACTTGTTCGGTGACAACAAGCCGCCGGCCGAGACCGTGATCCTGTTCTGTCGCACCTATGGTGTGAGCCCGACGACGGGTCTCGTCGCGGCGGGACACCTCACACGCGACGAGGCCGACGGCCCTGGAGTGCGCAAAGCTCTCGCGGACCACGGAAGTAATGAGATGCTTGCGGAGCTGGCCAGAAGGCTCGAAGCCGCGGAGGCCAAAGCGCACCGGGCGCAGAAGGGACGGGAGCGGACCGGAAGACTCGCAGAAGGGTTCATGTGAGATGCAGGCATGGGCAATCGCCACTGTCGCGGTGATCACGGCAGCGACAGTCGGCGCGCGGTCCACGTTATGGCGGGTTCAGCCCGAGTCTCGCCCCCTCACTTTGATCGTCTTTTTCTGGGGTTTCTCTCTGTGCCTCCGCTGGTGGAGTCGCCCGCAGGGATTTCGTGGACGCATTGCGCCCGAGTACTTCACCGGTGTGCTGGCAGACGTGACGAATGTCGCCGCCGCCTGCATGGTATTCGCCATCGTCGCGAACGCCTGGGGCAAACAGCAGCTCGTTCGCTGGGTGTACGGCATCGCAGCCCTGGTCGGGATGGTCTTTTTCCTCGGCCTGTACCTCTTTTCCTCGGATGATTCGGCCGACGTGGATTTCAGCACCTTGGATGGCTGGGGTACCGCTCGCGCACTGCTGGTCTCAGGGTTCAATCTGATTGCCTGCTGTGCGATGGTCGCCGTCGGGGTGCACGTTTTCCGGGCCGCGCCACACGCGCCCAAGGCCTCGATCGTCTGCATCACGCTCGCAGGGGTCACCGGAACCGTATTCACGGTGATTCGGACCGCTGCCATTGTCGATTCGGATTGGGAGAATGCTTATCTGGCAAGCCATTACGCCTTGCTGCTGACGTTCCTGCTCTTTCTCGATCTGGCCGGAGTCGTCGGCCTCATGACCCGGCTGCGGCGCCGGCGGCAGTCCCGTCACCGCGAGCGAGAACAAGTCAACGCATAGAACCCGATCCCGAGGTTCACTGGATCTGCGCTTCATCCGGAACGGGCCGATCGCCGATTTCACCCGAAACGTGTGAGCAGAGCATTCGATAACGGACATACGGTGCCCCGATGGGCAGTGTTCTCGGTGATCTACTCCCGCTGGCGGTGGGTGTGGCGATCTCCCCGATACCGATCGTGGCCGCCATTCTGATGATTCTCTCGCGCAATGCCTCCGGTGCCGGAACCGGATTCGCGACGGGCTGGGTGGTCGGTATCGCGGCCGTGACGGCGGCGGTCGTGGCGTTGTCCGGGCTGCTGGGCGATTCGGGTGAACGTGAGACCTCGACCGCCGGGGCCTGGATCAAGGTCGTGCTGGGAGTCGCGTTGCTCGGGCTGGCCGCCGCGCAGTGGCGACAGCGCGCGGACACCGAACCGCCGGGCTGGATGCGCGCCATCGACGACCTCAGCACGGTCAAAGCCCTGGGGCTGGGCGTGTTGCTGTCGGCGGTGAACCCCAAGAATCTGCTGCTGTGCGTATCGGCGGGAGTCACGATCGGATCCAGCGGACTCGGCGCCGGTGCGAAGGTGATCGCCGGGCTCGTGTTCACGGTTCTGGCCGCCGCGAGCGTGCTGGTGGTCGTGGTCGGCTACGCGGTGGCCGCGGACCGGCTGCGCCCCACCCTGGACTCCACTCGAAAGTGGTTGCAGGCCAACAACCATGCTGTCATGGCGATCGTGCTGCTGGTGATGGGCGCGGCCGTGATCGGCAAAGGGATAGGTGGCCTGTGACGGCTCCGCGCGCCCGGCGAGAAGGCAGGAGATGACCATGGCGACCTGGCCGGTGTTCCAGTCCCTGCAGGGGTACCGATCCCGGTGGTTGCGCCCGGACGTCATCGCGGGCCTGACCGTGTGGGCGGTGATGGTGCCCGAGGCGCTGGCCTACGCGTCCATCGCCGGAGTGCCACCGGTCGTGGGTCTGTACGCGGCGCTACCGGCGCTGGTGTTGTACGCGCTGGCGGGCAGTTCCCGGCATCTGATCGTCGGGCCGATGTCCGCGACGGCCGCACTGTCGGCGGCGATCATCACACCGCTCGCGGGAGCCGACGGCGGCCGCTACATCGCCCTCACCACCGCGCTGGCCATCGCGACGGGACTGGTCGGATTGCTGGCCGGGCTGATTCGCCTCGGTTTCGTGGCGGCGTTCATCTCCGAACCGGTACTCAAAGGGTTCATCGTCGGATTGGCCCTGACGATCATCATCGGCCAGGTCCCGAAGCTGCTCGGCATCGAGAAACACGAGGGAAACTTCTTCCAGCAGACATGGGGTGTGCTGAGCGATCTGGGTGACACCAATTGGCGTGCACTGCTTGTCGGCTCTCTCGCGTTGGCGGTGGTGCTGGGACTGCGCCGGTGGCTGCCCTTGGTTCCCGGCTCGCTGCTGGCGGTCCTGCTGGGCATCCTCGCCGTCGCCACTCTGCACATGGACGAGCACGGCCTCGACATCGTGGGGCACATCGACTCGGGGTTACCGTCCGTCGGGTTGCCCGGTGGGCTGAACCTGCACGACTATCTCGATCTGCTCGGACCTGCGGTCGGTGTGCTTCTGATCGGATTCGCCGAGGGGCTGGGCGCGGCGAAAACCTATGCGGCCAAAGCGGGTTACACCGTGGATGCCAACCGGGAACTACTCGGGCTCGGCGCGGCCAACCTCGGCTCGGGTCTGGCCTCGGGCATGGTCGTCAACGGCAGCCTCTCCAAGACCGCTGTCAACGGTTCCGCCGGCGCCAAAACGCAAGTGAGTGGTCTGGTGGTGGCCGCGCTGACCGTGGTGACGCTGCTGTTCCTGACCGGACTTTTCGAAAAACTGCCCGAGGCCACCCTGGCCGGTGTGGTCATCGCGGCGGTGATCGAACTGGTCGACGTCGCCGCGCTGCGCAAGCTGTATCGGGTCTGGACCGAACGCCTCGGCAGCATCTACGGCCGGGCCGCGCGCGCGGACTTCATCGCCGCCATCGCCGCGATGGTCGGTGTGCTGCTGTTCGACACGTTGCCGGGATTGCTGATCGGCATCGGCATCTCCATGCTGCTGCTGGTCTACCGGGCCTCCCAACCCCATGTGGCGCAGCTGGCCGAACAGGGCTCGCTGTGGCTGGACTCCGAACGTCACCCGGATCTGCCACTGCGACCGGAACTGCTGGTGGTGCGCGTGGAATCGGGACTGTTCTTCGCCAACGCCGACTATGTGCGCGAGCGCATCGAGCAGTTGTGCACCGACCTCACCCGGCTCGTGGTACTGGACGCGGAGACCTCACCGTCCATCGACGTCACCGCCGCGGCGATGCTGACGGCTCTGCGCGACAGTCTTTCCCTGCGCCGCATCGATTTCCGGATCGCCCGCTCGATCGGCCAGTTCGGCGACGAACTGGACTCCGCCGACGGCAGCGATCTGGCGTCGGTCGTGTACCCGACGATCAGGGCGGCGATCGCCGATCTTTCCCCGGGCGCCGAATCCGTTGGCGATGAAGGCAATTCGAGATCGAAGTGATGCCGGAACGAGGAGACGAGCATGGGTGAGCTGCTGCTGCAACTACTTCCCGAGATGGTGGGGTTGGTGATCACGCCGGGTGCGGTGATCGGATGCATCCTGCTGCTGCATTCCCGAGCGCCGATCCCCAATGCCGTGGCGTTCGGCGGCGGGTTCCTCGTCGTCTACACGATGATCGCGATCTCGGCGCTGCTCGGTGGCGCCTCGGACCCGGACGCGACCTCCAAGGACGTCTCCCACGGCGCCGGGTTGGTGGTCGGGCTGCTGTTCCTTGCGATCGGGTCCTGGATGGCGCTGCGCAAACCGCCCGCGGTCGCCAAGCGTCCGCGACTGCTGCAGGAGCTCGACACCGCGGGTCCGCCAAAGGCTTTCGTTATCGGGATCGCGCTCGGGGTGATCAACCCGAATCTGTTCATCATGATGGCGGCGATGAGTTCGGTGTCCAGCTCCGGTGTCGGTCCAGGGGCGGCGTTGCTGGCCACCGTGCTTCTGCTCGTCGCCGCCTCACTGGACTTTCTGATCCCTGTCGGAGTCTTCGTCTTGCTCGGCGAACGTGCCCGCCTCGGACTCGATCGCGCCGAATCATGGATGCTGAGCCACAGCCGCGCGTTGTCGCTGGCAGTGCTGTTCGGGTTCGGGGCACTGTTCACCGTGCGTGGTGCGGCCAGCTTGGCCTGAGCAGTGTGTTTCACCCTTTTCGGGTGAGCTCGGCACACCCGCGGCGAATTAGCGTGAGGACATCGAGAACCGCGTCATCCCCCGCGAATGGAGTCCGCATGTGCTACCAGCCCAAACCGGCGACGCCCCATACCGCGCAGATCAACCGTGAGGCAGCCGCGAAGTACGACCTGCAGAACACCCAGGACTTCGTGGATTCGCGTCAGGGGTTGATCGCGGAGCTTCCGGGCAACGTGATCAAGGACGGCGCGGTGGTGTTCGATCCGAGCGATTTCGACTGGATCCGCGATGAGGACGCCGCGCCTGATTCGGTCAATCCGAGCCTGTGGCGCCAGAGTCAGATCATTCACCAGGGTGGTTTGTACAAGGTCGCCGACAACCTGTACCAGGTGCGCAACAACGACATCGCCAATCTCACCGTGGTCGAGGGCCAGGACGGGTTGATCGTGATCGACTGCATGGCCGGAGTGGAATCCGCGCGCCAAGGCATGGATCTGATCCGAGAACACGTGAGCGACAAACCCGTCGCCGCCGTGATCTACACCCACACCCACATCGATCACTACGGGGGAGTGAAGGGCGTGGTGGACCCGGCGGATGTCGCCTCCGGGAAGGTGCCGATCATCGCCCCCGGCCATCAATTCGACAAATACGCCCTGGGCGAGAACGTCATTGCCGGTAATGCGATGGCCCGGCGCAGTTTCTACGCCTTCGGCGGGCTGCTGGACCTGAACGCCCACGGGCACATCACCTGCGGCATCGGCATCGTCAGCACCGCCGGGCCGACCATCTCCTATATCTCACCGACCGATCTGATCACCGAGACCGGTGTCAAACGTGAGATCGCGGGTATCGAATTCGAGTTTCTCTACGCCCCTGACACCGAGGCGCCGGAGGAAATGCACATCTGGATTCCGCAGCTGGGTGCACTGACCTGTGCGGAGAACGCCAATCACTCGCTGCACAACATCCAGACGCTGCGCGGCGCGCGCACCCGTGACGCCCGCAACTTCGCCCGCTATCTCGATGAAACCCTCGAACGCTGGGGTGATGCGGCGCAGGTTCACTACGGCCCACACACCTGGCCGGTCTGGGGCAACGAGCAGGTGACCGGGTTCCTCGAATCACAGCGCGACGCTTACAAATACATTCACGATCAGTCACTGCGATTGGCGAACAAGGGGCTGACCCCACTGGAGGCGGCCGAGGTCATCGAACTGCCCGAGGAGTTGCGCCGAAACTGGGCCAACCGCGGCTACCACGGCACGCTGCATCACGATGTCCGCGCGGTGTACACCAAGGAACTGGGCATGTGGGACGGAGATCCGGTCTCACTGCACCCGCATCCTCCCGTCGAGTCCGCGCAGCGGTTCGTCGAATTCGCCGGCGCCGATGCCATTCTCGCCGAGGGCAAACGGGCTTTCGAGGCCGGTGACTACCGGTGGGCGACGGAGATTCTGCACAAACTCGTCTTCGCCGATCCCGACAACACCGCTGCGCGAGAATTGCAGGCCGATGCCTACGAGCAGATGGGCTACCAGGCGGAGGGCCCGCAGTGGCGCGGCATATTCCTCAGCGCGGCAAAGGAATTGCGTCTGGGCGTGCAGCCGCCGCCCTACGTGACCGCCAGCGGGGACACCATTCTCGCCATGCCCGTGGACATTCTGCTCGACTTCCTCGCGGTCCAGATCATCGGTGACCGGGCCGCCGATGCCGATATCACGATCGATCTGGACTTCACCGATATCGGCGAACAGTGGACGCTGTGGATCAGGCGAGGGGTTCTCAACGCCCGGCGCGGGCGGGCGGGTGATGCGCGGCTCACCATCACCGGCCCCAAGCCGGCCATGATCGGTGCGCTGCTGAAACCCGCCGCGGCAGAGAAACTCTCGTCCGAGAAGGCGATCAGCCTGGATGGCGACGCGGCAGCGCTGCGGGAACTGGCTGCGATTCTCGACGATTTCGAACCGACGTTCCCGATCGTCACTCCCTGACCGGCACTGCGAAAGGGCCCGCCTGGATGGCGGGCCCTTTCGCAGTGGTTCACACGATGGTGTTCACGCCAGTGCTTTTGCCTTCAGGTGATCGAATTCCTGCTGGGTGATCGTGCCCTCGGCCAGTAGTCGCTTGGCGTCGGAGATCTGGGCCGCCGGGCTGGTTCCCGCGGTGTCGCGAATGTATTCGGCCTGGGCGGCCTGCACCTGTTTCACCTCTTTCGCCGAGCGCTCCTGCATGCCGGCGCCGCGCGTGATCAGGTACACCAGGGACGTGAGTACCGGCAGGAAGATCAGGAAGACGACCCACACCGCCTTCACCCAGCCGGAGGTGCCGCGGTCACGGAACAGGTCACCGATGATGTAGAACAGCATCATCAGGTAGGCGATGAACGCGAAGCTCACCACGATGAGCCAGATTGCTTCCCAGAATGACATGGTGCACCTCGATTTACGTCGACGGAATCGCCCGATGCGGCGACTTGACCGACGGTAGGTCTCGATGTCAGGTCGAAGGATCACCTGATTCGGGTGAAGGACGCGGCACCGGCGCATCATGCACGCGAATCGGGTCCGGTGTGCTGCTGATCAACGCACTCACCCAGCGTGTGGACGGGTCGATATCGAGCAGCAGAGCCCGAACCAGCAGTGTCAGCGGAATCGCCAGGAGCGCCCCGAGCGCCCCGAGCACCCACGTCCAGAAGATCAGCGACAGGAACGTGACGGTGATGCTGAGCCCGACCGCGTCTCCGACGTATTTGGGTTGAATCACCGACTGGATGACGAAGTTGATCACGCAGTACACCAGGATCACCCAGATCATCAGCCGCGGACCGCCTTCGAGCAATGCCAGCAGCGCCGGCGGCACCACGCCCACGACGAAACCGATGTTCGGAATGAAGTTGGTGATGAACGACAGCACCGCCCACAGCAGGGGTAGCGGCACGCCCAGCCACCACAGCGCCAGCCCGTCCAGCACCGCGACGATCAATCCGAACACCGTGGACACCAGCAGGTACCGGCGTGTGCCGGAGGCGAAAGAGCCCAGGGCATAGGCGATGTCCGGGCGCACCCGGTCGACGATGGTGATCCGCCGGCCGATCGACATGCCGTCGAACACCATGAACAGCAGCAGTGCCAGCACGAACGCCAGATTCGAGAGCACACCGGCCATGCTGCTCAATGCCGTCTCGAGCAGGCTGAGCAGCTGGTGGAAATCGACGCCGCTGAGCATGTCGTGGATCTGATCCTTACCCACTCCCCACCCCGAGAGCGTGGAGCGGAGTCCATCGAGAAGATCGTCGAAACGCGTGGAGTACTCGGGCAATTCGGTGGCCAGTTGGGCTGCGGACACCACCAGTACCGCCAGCAGTCCCACCACGATCGCGTACGCGGCGAGCAATGCCATTGCCATCCCGAGCCAGCTCGGCCAGCCGCGTCGGCGCGTCCAGGACTGGATCGGTTGCACCGCGACGGTGAGCATGAGTGCCAGGAACACCGGCCCGACTATCGCCGCGAACACTTTGATCCCGGCGATCGAGACCACCGCGCTCGCGGACGCCAGCAGGACTATCAGCCCCCGGGGGATCGACCAGGACACGCGCGGATCGAGGGGTCCGGCCTCGTGGGTGTCCGACACCGTGCACCACCTCCCGTCACTGAATTGCTGAGAATTCTCCATGGTCACGAATGTCTAATCGGGAATGATGAGGTGTCGGCGAGCGCGCAATTTCTGGACGGAACTTGGAAACCGCACTGCTCGACCATTCGAGACTAGAGCGGGGAATCGGAAAGGGCCTTCACCCGTTTCGGGTGAAGTTTTGGACACACTCCATCCTGCTGCCCGTTATGTGTGAATCATTCCGATAACGTCCCATGTCGGAGTGCTAGACAACGTCGGACCGTCGCAGGAGCCATCATGACAGTGTCGTACGGCCTCGGCCCAGCGGGACAGCGGGATCGACCCACCTCGGCTCGTGACGGAATCCCAACGCTGGCATTTTCACCCCTGCCGCGCGTGGGCCATTCGGCATCGCTCGATGACGCGGTATTCGAATCCTGTGAGAATGTGCTGCTGATTTGCTCACCTGTCGGAACTGGAAAGACGGTGCTACTGACCCAGTGGGCCGCGCGTCACCCCTCGAACGCGTTTCCCGGCGGCGTGGCCTGGCTGACTCTGACCGAAGGTCAGCAACCGGCCGGGACGTTGTGGCAACGCCTGCGCACGATATGGGGTTTATCCGATTCCGCTCGCGGGCCGCTGACCACACCGCTGGGCGAGGCCGCGGATCTCGCCGACCTACTGACCGAGCGCGCTCAGCCGACCCTTCTGATCATCGACGACGCGCACCTTGCCACCGACCCGGTAACCCTGGCGGGACTCGAACACTTCCTCCTGCACGCCCCCGCCTGTGTGACAACGATCATCGCTGCCAGATTCGAGCCACCGATCCGCTGGCATCTGCTCGAACTCAGCTCTCAACTGCGCCGCTGGAACGCCGGAGACCTGGCGTTCTCCCCGGCGGAAACCGAGCAGATCTGCCGCGAACACGGCTGCGCACTCGACGAATCCGACATCGCGCTGCTGATGGACCTGACCCGCGGCTGGACGGCGCTGGTACGGATCGCGGCGATGTACCTCGCGGCGCGCGAGGAGCAACCCGCCGCTGCGCTGGCCGCACTGGCGGCACTGCCGACCTCGATGTCGGACCTGCTGGCCGGCGAGCTCATCAACACCCTCTCCCCGGGGCTGCGACTGTTCCTCACCTACACCAGCGTCCCGGTCGAATTCACCGAAAACCTCGCCGACGACCTGATCGGCGGCGGCACCGCACAGTGGATGCACGAGCTCACGCGGCTGAACTATCCACTCACCACCGTGCTGCGCGACGGCAGAGTCTGGTACGCGTCCCACCCGATGCTGCGCGCCTATTTCCGCGCCGAACTCAACCGCTTGGGCGCGGACACGGCAGAAGAACTCCACCTGCGCACCGCGCTGTATCTTCGCTCGATCGACGAACCCGCGCGCGCCCTGCCGCACCTGTTGGCCGTGCCGCACCGCGCACCCCTGCGGGACTTCCTGCGCGAGCACGCCTTGGCCTTGACCGTCGACGGGCAGGGGGCCCTTGTGTTCGACGGATTGGCCGCGCTGGACTCGACACTGCTCACCGACCCGTTCGTGCAACTGCTCCACGTGGTGGACGCGTTGAACCGAACCGACCTGTCCGCGGCCCGTGCCTACCACGACACACTGAAAAAGGTTCGTGCACAATCAATTTCACTTGTCGATGCCCACACCGTCACCGCGCTGCGCCGTGCCGTCGACATCGAACTGGCCATCGCCACCGGCACGCTCACCGATGCCGATGGTGTCGAAGGACCGGCGGCCACAGGTCAGCCGGACCTGGACTGCTACCTCGCTGTCGAATCGGCCACCGTTCAGCTTGCGCGCGGTGACCTCCCGGAGGCCGACCGCCGACTGCGCGCGGCCATGGCCGCGGCCGATATGCGCGCACATCCTCGACTGAGACTGCGGGCCCTGACCCGCCTGGCTATGAGCGCCGGTCTGGCCGGCGCGCTCACCACCATGCGTCAACGTGCCGGTGCCGCGCTGGAATTCGCGCATGAGCACGATCTGAGCGAGACCTCCGAAGCCGCGCATGCCACGGCCATGGCCGGGCTGGGTGCTTATTTGCAGGCCGAGCACTACGACACCGGCCCAGTTGGTACTCGAGCCGCCACGAGACTGTTCGATGCATCGACAGGGCCGGCAGGGGGATGGCTCCCGTATCTGATCGCGATCCTCACCAGCTCGGACACCACCGAGGACCAGGGTGGCGATGCCGAACGACTGCGCCATGGCTACTCCCACATGCTCGACACACATCCGACCGCGATGAGCGGTGGATTGATCCCTTTGGTGGTGTGGCGTCTGCTGTGCGTGCGCGAGACCTACGAGGCGCAACTGCTGGTAGATCAAGCTAGGGCTGTACTGGGCGAATCACCCGAGATCGCACTGGCCCAGGCGGCGCTCGCCGGCGCGGCCAACAGATCTCGCGTGGTCCTCGAACTCGTTCAACCTCTTCTCGTCGCCTCGGCGTCGGTGCATCCCGTCCACGCGGTCACCGGGTGGCTGTTGCACGCTCACGCCCATCAGGAACTGGGCGGGACGGCTTCGGCGCGTCAGGGAGTGCAGAACGCGCTGCGCTGTGCGGCCCCCGAACAGATCGTGCGGCCGTTCCTGGATGTTCCCGGCGCGCTGTCGCTACTGGACACGTTCGCCGGCGGCTTCGGTCAGCAGAACGCCTTCGCGGCGTCGGTGCGCCGACATCCATTGGTGCGCAGGCTTTCTCGCCATCCCACCCTGACCGATACCGAGCTCAAGGTGCTGCGGCACCTCCCGTCCGCGCACACCACCCAGCAGATCGCCGACGATCTGGGAGTCTCGATCAACACGGTCAAAACCCACCTACGCGGCATCTACGCCAAGCTCGGCACCAACTCGCGCGTGAAGGTGATGGCCGCGGCCCGCCGCAGCGGATTGCTCTGAACTTCTCACGGCCGAATTCACCCGCATCGGATGAAGCCGCTCTTGCACCCGGGCGCGCACACTTCGGTCGAAGCAGAACCTTGGGCGCCACTCGAGATCGTCCGACCAGGAACCTTCCAAGGAAAGCGGGGTCAGTGTCCGATGTCGACGAGATATCAATTCGTTGTCGACGGTGAGCTGTCCGAACGCGCGCTGGCCGCGTTCCCCGACCTGTCCTCAACGGCTCCGAATCACGGCACCACGGTGCTGTTCGGTGCGGTCACCGACCCCACCGCGATGCGCGGCATCCTCGCTCGCCTGGACAATCTCGGACTGACTCTCCTGGAGATGCGGCAACTACCCGATTGAGGAGTGCGCCATGCATCTGCTGGCCCCGGAACGCCAACGCCGAACTCTCGACGAACTTCACGACCGGCTCGATTTCACAGTCGGTGACGCGCGCTCGAAACGATCGGCGTTCTGGATCATGCTCACTCTCTCGAGCGTGATCGCGATCTCCGGCGTCATCGGCGATTCGACCGCCACGGTGATCGGCGCAATGATCGTGGCACCGCTGTCGGTTCCGATTCTGGGCGTCGCCCTCGGGATCGCCACCGGCAAAGCAGGTCTGGTCGGACGAAGCCTGGTCCTCGTCGCCGCAGGGATCGTGCTGGTGATCGCGGTGGGTTTCGTGTTCGCGCAACTGCTACCCAATCCGACGAACGTGCTGTCCAACGCTCAGGTGCTCGGTCGCACCTCACCGAAGCTGATGGACCTGACCGCCGCGCTGGCCACGGGCCTCGTCGGCGTGATCGCGATGATCCGCCGCGACGTCGGTGACGTACTGCCGGGCGTGGCTATAGCGATCTCGCTCGTACCGCCGCTGGCCGTGGTGGGTGTCTGCCTCGGTTCGCACGCTCCCGCACTTGCTCTCGGTGCGTTCGTGCTCTTCGCCTCCAACATGATCGCGATGATCATCACCGCCACCGTCGTCCTCGTCGTGACCGGATATGCCCACGAGGCAGGGATGGCAGGTGCCCGCCGGGGCCGGGCCTACATCTTGCTGACGGCGGCGCTGATCCTGGTGGCCGCGCCGATGGTGGTCAATTCGCTGTCCTCGCTGTGGGCCGATCGGATCGCGACCGCCACGCGCGCGTGGCTGGCCGATGTGCCCGGAGCCCAGGTCACCGAGGTGACCTTGCACAGCGATACCGCGACCGTGCGGGTGCTGGCGCCGAACGATCTGCCACCGATCGAGGAACTGCAGCGCAAAGTCGACGATATCGTCCCGTGGAACCCCCGGGTGGTCATCGTGCACACGGTGGGGAGCAGAACCGAGAATCGTTGAGCTAAGCGGGATTCCAGGTCGATGCGGCCCAGATCACCAGTGCGTCCAGAGCCATGATCAGGATGGCCCACCACGGGTAGTAGGGCAGCGACAGGAAGTTCGCCACCATCGACAACGCCGCGAGGCATATCGCGATCATCCGGCCGAACCGTGAACCCGACATCAGCCCGAGCGCGGCCAGGCCGAGCAACGCGCCCAGAACGATGTGGATCCAGCCCCAGGTGTTCAGGTCGAGCCGGTAGGCGTAATCGGTGCCGACTGCGAACAAGCCGTCACCGTTGACCGCGGCGATGCCCTGCAGTACCGAGACCGCCGCGGCGACCAGCATCAGCACCCCGGCCGCGAAGGAGATTCCGAAGGCGAACCCCTGACGCGCCGGATGTTGTGTGGTTGGTGACACCATCGGAACCCCTCTCGTGGAAACGCGGATATCCCAGGGTGTCGCGTGCCGCGACCCCGCGCTTCACCTGAATCGGGTGAGCCCATCCCTCACACGGCACATTCCGCGGACACCCGCGGTCCGGGGCTGCTGATGCGCGATCCGGACCGGGGCCGCGTCGAAGGAACTATTCATCCTCGACGTATGACCTGTCGGTGAAGTCTGTGCTGGCCTCCTCCCGATACGGGAGGGATCGGGTGGGAGCAGGGCGGTGACGGATTCCGGGCCGGGGAGTCGGCGCCGCCCCTGGGGCGGGTGGCTCTGTCCAGCAGTGGTTGCAGGCGAGTGTTCAGGGGAGCGGGGACATGGTGGAGAGCCAGGAGGGCTCAGCTCGCGCCTGCGGCGTGTCGACCATCGCGACGCGTATTCTCATCCTTCGTGCCGACTGGCGGTAGCAAACAGGTTCGCGCCGCGCGCAAGCGCAAGAAGCGGATGGCGAGCGTCGCCCACGACCTCACCGATGTGCAGTGGGCCGCTCTCGTGACGGCCTGGGGCGGGTGTGCGTACTGCGGTTCCGCCGGCGCATCGCCGCAGAAGGACTGCGTGCAAGCCATTTCGCGCGGTGGCCGCTACACGCTCGCCAATGTCGTGCCCGCGTGCGCGTCGTGCAATGCGAGCAAATGCAACGCCGAGGTGACCGGCTGGCTGCGGCGCAAGAAGCTCGACGAACGCTCGTTCCTCGTGCGCCACTACGAGATCTCGACCGAGCTCACCACCCGGTTCGCGGGCGGCGACGTTCTCCAGGAGCCGGACGGCCTGCTCGAGAGTGGCTAGCGTGGCTGCGAGATAGGCTATAACCGAACGGTTTTCGTTGTCGGCGATCGTTTTCTGGCAGAGGAGTCCGGGCGGATGGATCGCCGGTACACAGGGGTGAGCCGCCGCCGGGTACTGATCGCGTCCGGAGCCGCCCTCGCGATCAGCGCGCTGACCCGCCCGGCTCCGACCTGGACGATCAGCCGGAATGTGAGCCCCTACGCCGTCGGGACCGAGGCGAGCAGGGCGCGGGCCGAACTGGCCGAACAGGCGATCGTGCGGCGGAATGTGCGTTCGCTCTGGGGGCAGCCGGGCGTGCAGCTGGGCAAGCTCGTGTGGCCGTCGTCCGTGGCGGATCTGTCGTTCCTGAAGTGGTGCTACTGGTGGCAGGCGCACCTGCTCGACTGCGCGATCGATGCCGCCTGCCGCGCCCGCGACCCGGAACGGCTGCACCGGGTGGCCGCCCTCGCATCGGGAATTCGCACCCGCAATCTCGGCGGCTGGACCAATCGGTACTACGACGATATGGGGTGGCTGGCGATCGCGCTCGAGCGTGCCGATCGTCTGCTCGACGTCCGGTTCGGTGATGCCGTCGGGGATCTGCGCGATGCCTTGATCGGCGGCTGGAACCCGGTCGTCGGCGCGGTGCCCTGGCGGTTCGGTGACGACTACTACAACACCCCCGCGATCGGCCCGACCGGTATCGCCTTCGCGCGACTGGGCGAGGTGTCCCGCGCCGGGCAGCTGGCCGACTTCCTGCACACCCGATTGCGGGACCCCGGCAGCGGCCTGACCCTGGACGGAGTGCACGAGCCCGGCGGACGGGTGAATCGCACCACCCTGACCTACTGCCAGGGTGTGGCCATCGGGTTGGAAACCGAATTGGCCGTGCGCACAGGCGAATCGGAGCATCACCGCCGCGTGCGGGAACTGGTCGCCGCGTCCGGCGCCGGACTCACGCACGGGGGAGTGATCGCCGCGTCCGGCGGCGACGACTCCGGGCTGTTCATGGGCATCCTCGCCAGGTATCTCGCCGAAGCCGCACTCGCCCTGGGCGACACCGCCGCCGCGAAGATCGTGCACGACTCGGCCCGGGCCGCCTGGGACAACCGCGCCGAGGTGGACGGGCTTCCGCTGTTCGGGGTGGACTGGTCCCGCCCGGTCACCGCATCGGGTATTCCGCAGCTCGCCGCCCGACTCGTGCTGTCCCCCGGACCGCCCCCGTCGAGCGTGTGCCCCGATCTGTCGGTGCAGCTGAGCGGGTGGATGCTGCTCGAAGCGGACCACCGGCTCACCGCCGCCGGGTTGTGAGTCGGTAGTCCGCGGCGTGCTACCCGGTGCGGTCCGGAGTGGGTGCAGCACTTCGCGGATCGGCGAGGCGCCCGTGGGATCGACGGTTCACCGAACCGTTGCGTATTCGTCGAAGCCGAGCCGCAGGTCGTGATCGGCGTCGCCGTCGGTGATGGTGACCTGATCGGTCACGAGCGAATATCCGCGAACCTCGACCGTGTACTCACCGGCGCACAGGTCGCTCACGGCGTAGTGGCCGTGCTCGTCGGTATGAGCGGTACCGACGATGGTGCCGGACCAGTCGAGCACGGTGACCCTGGCATCGTGCACCGTCCGGCCGTTGGCGCGCACCGTGCCGGACAACACCGCCATCGGCGACAACTCGACGTCGATGCGGAGGCGGCCACTGCCGGGCATCGTCAATGCCGTTGCCGTGGGCCGCATTCGGGAGGCGACCGCCACCAGCGTGTAGGTTCCGGCGAGCACGCCACGACAGGTATAGGTGCCGTCCGCCGCCGTGACGGCGGTACCCACCACGTCACCGCACAGATCGGTCACACTGACCGTGGCATCGCGCACCGGCTCGTGTCCGGCGCGCACCACACCGGACACCTCGCTGGATCCCACCAGTGTGACGTCGAGGCGGTGTGCGCCGCTGTCCATCACGGTGACATCCATTGCCGCCGGTTGATATCCGTCCGCCGAGACGATCAACACGTAGCCGCCGGATGCGGGCGGCTCGATCGTGTAGCGGCCGCTGCCGTCCGCGGTCGCTCGCGAAACCTGCTGTCCGCGTGGGCTGATCAGCGTCAAGACCGCCTCCGGCACCGGGTGCCGGTCCTCGCGGCGGATCCGGCCGCCGATGGATCGGCCGCCCAGAGGGGCATGCGGTTCGACGACATCCGCCGCGGCGGCCTCCGGGCTGTGCGTCGCGTCCTGCTCCATGCGGACCCGCTCGGCCCGCACGGTCCCGACGTGTTCGTTCTCGATCTGCTCGACAGCGGTCGAAAGCTCCGGTGACGGCGACTGTGCGGCTTCGACGGGCACGAGCCACTCGGGATGCGCCCGTCGGCGCAGCCGCTGCAGCTTCGCCCCCTCGACGTCGATGTCGGGCACGAGTCGGTCGAGCCACCGTGGAATCCACCACGATCGGTGTCCCATGATCACGAGCAGCGCCGGGACCACCACCATCCGCACCACGAACGCGTCGATCGCGACACCGCACGCCAGCGCGAAACCCATGGATTTGGCGGTGACATCGGATTCCAGCAGGAAGGATCCGAACACCGAGATCATGATGATCGCCGCCGAGGTGACCACGCGGGCTCCGTGGTGGTAACCGGAGATCATGGCGTCCTTCGGTGATTTCCCGTGCACGTACTCCTCTCGCATGCGGGTCACCAGGAACACCTGGTAGTCCATGGCGAGCCCGAATACCAACCCGATCAACATGATCGGCAGGAAGCTGATGATCGGCTGCGGATCGGCGATCAGGCCGAAGGTGCCCTCCTGGAAGATCAGGACGGTCGCGCCGAAGGTGGCGGCCATGGACAGGAGGAAGCCGACGGCCGCGGTGAGCGGCACCAGGATCGACCGGAACACCAGGATCAACAGCACGAAGGCCGCACCGGCCACGATCGCCAGATAGGGCACGATCTTGCCGAGCAGGACGTGGTCCATATCGGCGTAGATCGCGGTGGTTCCGGTGATGCCGTACTCGATGCCATAGCGTTCGGTCAGCTCACCTTCGGCATCGCGGGCCGCGCGCACCAGGTCCTTGGTCGCCTGGTTGTTCGGCCCCGATTTCGGTACGCCGCTGAGCATTACGCCGAGACCGTTCGCGCTGATCTGCGGCGCGGTGACGTAATCCATCTCCTCGAGCGCGGCGAGCCGGTCGCGCAGCGCGGCGATCGCGGCGTCGCGTTCGCCCGGGGGGACCTCCGTCAGATCGGCCACGACGGTCAGCATGCCGTTGCTGCCTTCGCCGAACCCTTCGGTCTTGATGTCGTACGCCCGCCGGACCGTGGATTCGGTCGGGAAGCTGTTCTCACCCGGCAGCCCCAATTGCAGATGCAGTGCGGGGGCGGCCAGCGCGCCCAGGGCCGCCACCGCGATGATCAACGCGACCCACGGTCGTGCGCCGATCAGGCGGGCCACCCGGGTGCCGACGGTGACAGAGGTGTCGTCCCGCGGATCGTGCCGAGCGAGGATCGGCAGCTTCGGCGTGAACAGGAAACGGCCGAAAGCGCCGAGCAGGGCGGGCATCAGGGTGATGGCGGTCAGCACCGCGAAGAATGCCGCGATGGCGCCGCCCAGGCCCATGAACGTCAGGAAGTTCACCCCGACGATGCTCAGCGCGCCCAGCGCGACGATGACGGTGAGCCCGGCGAACACCACCGCGGATCCCGCGGTGCCGACCGAAATGCCCGCGGCCTCTTCCGAACTCTCCGTGACCCGCAGCTCGTGCTTGTAGCGGGAGACGATGAACAACGCGTAGTCGATGGACAGCGCGATGCCGATCATCGACGCCAGAAACGTTGTGAAACTGGGAATCTCGATGATCGAGGTGCTCAGCGAGATCAGCATCATGGCCGCGCCGAGACCCACGATGGCGGTGACGATCGGCACGAAGGCGGCCACGATCGCCCCGAAGGCGATCACCATCACGACCAGCGCCACGCCCATGCCGATCATCTCGGCCCGACCGCTGGGCTGTTCCTGCTTCTGCTCGATCGCCCCGCCGATCTCGACGCTCAACCCGTGGGCGCGGGCGGGGGCGGCCACCTCGTAGGCGGCCCGGCGCTGCGCGTCGGTGATGTCCGCCGCCGAGGCGATGTCGAACGGCACCGAGAGCACCGCGACGGTTGCCGGCGCCTGCTTGTTCAGCACGTTCAGCGGCGCACCGGAGCACACCGCCGGGTCGGCGTTCTTCAGACATCCCATCGCCTCGGCCGCCGCGATCGGGTTCTTCAGTGCCGCAGCGTTTTTGTCGGCGACGAGGCGCTGTGTGCCGTCCTTCACCGACAGGCTCTTCAGATCGGTGATCAGCGCGTCGATGGCCGCACGATTGTCCTTGTCGGTCAACGTCGTACCCGCCGGCGCCTTGATGACGTACGTTCCGCTGACGGCATCGATGCCGAACTGCCCTGACATGCCTGGGAATTGCTTGTCCAGGATGTCGGTGGCGCGTTCGGACGGCAGCGACGGCATGCTGAACTCGTCGCTCATCGGCTTGCTCAACACGCTGCCTCCGACGCCCAGCGTCACGAGCAACAGCAACCACACCGGCAGGACGATCCATGTGTGTCTGAACGCGAATTTGCCCCACCGATAAAGGTATACGGACACGAAAGGTTCTCCTAGGTGGTATCCGGATCTGCCGATTTCCGGGCCCGTGAACAACGCTTTCGCGGCCCCGCCACGCATGCGAACAGCTCCCCCCGGGCTCGCTCCGCCGATCTACCGCACAGCCCGACTGGTCGATCGACAGAAAGCCGAAAACGGAGGAGTAACCTCAAGTTTCGCGAGTTTACCGCACGAGAAATCGACGGCGCCGTCGGCGGGGTTCCGGGCCGAGCACCGCGCGCGAGCACCGAGTCGCCGCCGCCTGTGCGGGTGACGCCACCTCGATCGAGCGGCGAACCAGGCGGACTCCGCGGTTCGGCCCGTCGCCGCCGGTCGGCCCCTGTAGGTTGCGATGATGTTGCTGAATGTCTGGGCAGCTCATGCCGCGCCAGGTACGGACGGTTGGTTCGAGCGGATGATCGTCCTGCCGGGCAAGCTTCCGCTGGCGATCCTGCTGGTGATGTTCGTGCTCACGTTCGTGTTCATTCGGTTCAGCGTGCGGATGATCCGGGCGCAGGTGTCGTGGTGGCCGGGCAATATCACCCCGGGCGGCACACATATTCACCACATGGTGTTCGGCGTGGTGTTCATGATCGCGTCCGGATTCGGCGTCTTCAGCCCGATCGGTGACAGGTCGCCGTGGCTGGAGATATTCGCGGGACTGTTCGGGGTCGGCGCCGCGCTGGTTCTCGATGAATTCGCGCTGATCCTGGATCTGAAGGACGTCTATTGGTCCCAGCAGGGGCGTGTGTCGGTGGATGCCGTCGTCATCGGGGCGTCGGTGTGCGCGTTGATGTTGCTCGGGGCAACGCCGCTGGGTATCACCGATTCGTTTCGCGGTTGGCGGGTCCTCGTGGGGCTGGTGCTGTGGCACGGCACGCTCGCGGTGGTGACCATGGTCAAGGGCAAGGTGTGGATCGGCCTGCTCGCACTGTTCGTTCCGATAGTGGGCCTGGTGGGTGCGGTGCGGTTGGCGCGGCCGACATCGCCGTGGGCCCGTTGGCGATACCCGGCGGGATCGGCGAAGGCGCGCAGGGCGCAGCGGCGTGCGGCGGCGGAGGGCTGGATCGGCCGATGGCGTGACGCCGTCTACAACGTCATCGCCGGACGCCCGAACCCGTAGGCGCTCAGGCGGGCTGGAGCGCCTTCTCGCGCAACTCCTGCAGCACGCGAGTGAGAATGCGTGATACCTGCATCTGCGAGCAGCCCAATGCCTTCGCGATCTCCGCCTGGGTCATTTCCTGTCCGAACCGCATGGTCAAAATGTCGCGATCGCGCTCGCTCAGCAGAGCCAGGAGCGGTCCGGCGGTGAGCGTGTCCTCCATCAATGCGTATCCGGGATCCACGTCGCCGAAGGTATGGGCCACCGAGGAGGACGGGGCTTCGTCGGTGTCGGAGCCGGTGCTGTCGAGGGACTCGGTCTGATAGCTGTGGCGCGCGATCAGGGCCTGAGTGACCTCGCCGAGGTCCACTTCCAGATAGTCGGCCAGCTCACGCGCGGTGGGCTCGCGCCCGAGCCGCTGTGCCAGCACCGGGGCGCCCCGGGTGATCTTCAGGTGAACTTCCTTGGTGCGTCGCGGTACTCGCACCGCCCACCCGGTGTCGCGGAAGTAGCGCTTGACCTCACCCATGATCGTCGGGATCGCGAATCCGAGGAACGAGGCGCCGACCGCGGGATCGAACCGGTCGACCGAAAGTACGACCGCCAGCGCGGCGACCTGCGCGAGGTCTTCGTGGTCCACGCCGCGGCCGCTGTAGCGGCGCGCGATGTGGTCTCCCAGGGGCAGCGCGCGGGCGATGATGTCGGCACGCAGACGCGCCCGGGCCGGATCATCGGGCTCCAGGGCCGCGAGCCGGGTCAGGGCTGGTTCGATGTCGTCGTAGGAGTCGCCGCTGGTCCTCGCGCGGGCCGGAGCCGTGGGCTGTGCTGCGTATTCCGTTGACATATCGGTACTTTCGGTGCGTCGTGCCGAATATTGGGTAACCCTCAGGCATTTCCCCAAAAAACCGTTTCGAAACAATACGGACGAAACCCCCGCCACCTGGTCGAATGGGCGCTGACGGACGGAGCGCGTTCCGCCTGACCGGATCAGTCACCGCTGGGGGACCGGCACTATTCCGAGTTGCTGCATGAGACCGAGTTCGTCGAGCCGACCGCAGCGTTCGGTGATCGTGCCGTCGCGGACGATGGTGCCGCCCCGCGGCGTCGCGGGTCGTCCGGTGGGCGCGATGCCCACCGGATGGGTAGCACTTCTGCGGTTTCGTGCTGTGACCCTGCGGTGATTGGGCCGGTCGATCCCGGGTACGCCTGGCAAACCACCAGCTTGGTGTCTGGGCGAAAGGAGATTTCTCATGATGACGGACCGAGAAACCATGAACCGGGGTTCCGGGGAGCCCACGTCCCGGCGCGGGCGCCGGCCGCGCCGCCACGCCGGTGAAGGGGTCGAGGACGGATTCAACGTCGTAGGGGTGATCCTCGGCGGCCTGGGAATCCTCGCGCTGGCACTCGCGCTGATCGCCGCCGGATACGGGTACGCCGGATGGGCCACGGTGGCCGGCATCGCGTGCGTGGTACTGATCGTCAGCGGTATCGCGGTCATCTACGCCGAATGGCGTCGTCGCCGCACCCAGGAAGGCCCCGATTCCGAAGAGCGACAGGGACATTGAGCAGGTAAGCCGTATTCCAGCTCGCGGCAGTAGGCGCTAGCTCGCCCGAGAAGTTGTCCGGAATGTTCCGAAGATGCCGCTATCGATGAAAGTCGCTGCTCCGAAGGCTAACTCGTCGATTGCGGGGTACCTCTGGGTGGAACCCACGCAGAGGAGTCGAGACATGCCGGAAGACCTGTCGAAGGAGTGGGCCGACGTGCCCACCGGGCAGCGTGAGGCGCTGCGACTGGTCCGAGCACGCTTGCTACGAGAGTTCGCCGGGCTCGATGCCGCCATCGTGGGAGACACGGTGCTCACCTCTCGTGACTACCTCCTTTCCGTTCCCCGCGAGCACGAGCGGTCGGCGGCCATGGTGGAGCGCTTCGCCCGGGACCGGCTCACCGCCGTCGCCAAGTTGCGCGGGTGGCGGAGAGCCGGTCCCGCGGTGCTTTTCATGTGTAGAAACAATGCGGGGCAGTCTCAGATGGCGCGCGCGTTCTTCACCCGTTTCGAGCACGATCACGCGGTGGCCTGGTCCGGAGGTTCGGCACCCGGCACGCACGTGGACCCGGTCGTCGTGCAGGTGATGGCCGAACGGGGAATCGATATCGCGGAAGAATTCCCGAAACCCTGGACCGCCGAGTTTCTACAGGTCGCCGACGTGGTGGTGGACTTGGGCTGCGGGGACACCGATCCGATCGTGACGGGCCACCGCTACGAGCAGTGGCCGATCCACGACCCGGCCGGGCAGCCCATCGAACAGGTCCGCCTGATCGGAGCCGAGATCGAACGCCGGGTGCGGCGACTGATTTACACGCTCGGTCTGTCCTGTGACCAGGTCGGATGACGGTTATGCCGCAGCGGGCGGAAGGTGAGCCTCGTCGCGGACCGGCCTCGGGCGATTGGCGGCGAATTCCGCGGGTATGTCCAGCTCGAACGCGGCCCCACTGAGGGTGCCGCTGAATGACGAGAACGGAGAATTCGATGCTCGGACTCGGGATCATCGGCTGGATCATCATCGGTGGCTTGGCCGGCTGGATCGGCAGCAAGATCATGAAAACTGATGCCCAGCAAGGCATCTTGCTCAATATCGTCGTCGGCGTCATCGGCGGCCTGCTCGGTGGATTCCTGCTGAAGCTGCTCGGCGTCGACGTCGAGGGCGGCGGCCTGTGGTTCAGCTTCTTCACCTGCCTCGGCGGCGCGGTGATCCTGCTGTTCCTGGTCAACCTCGTCACGGGTCGTCGCGGCGCACTGCGCTGAGTCATTTCGAGGCTGAGTCATATTCAGCTCGACCCGAGGGCAGTGCGGTTCGCCGCGCTGCCCTCGACGCATGTTCGGCCCCGTTTGCTGCGTCGGCCTCGGGGTAGACGGCACGCATGATCATCCGGGAGGCAGCCGTCGCGAGTCCGCGCGCGATCGACGATGTCGTGGTCGTGGTGCCGGTGCGTGACGAGCAGCGATTGCTGAGCGGCTGTCTGCACGCGCTGCGTGAGTGCGCCGAGCGGGTGGATGTGCCGGTGCGCCTGCAGGTGGTGCTCGATGCCTGCGCCGACCGATCCGCGCTGGTGGCCGCGGCCGCCGGGGTGAGCGTGATCGAGGTCGGTGCGCACAACGTCGGCATCGCGCGTGCCGCCGGATTCGTCACGGGCGGCAGGGGGAGCGGCGCCACGACCTGGTTCGCCACCACCGACGCCGACTCGTGCGTCGATCCCGAGTGGCTCTCGCGCCAGCTGCGCTACGCGCGGACCGGTGCGGAGATCGTCGCCGGTGTGGTCACGGTGGCCGACTGGAGTCAGCACTCCCCGCAGGTGCGGGCCAGGTACGAGCGGGACTATCGGCGAACCCGCGCCACAGGTCATGTGCACGGTGCGAACCTGGGCTTCCGGGCCGATGTGTACTGGCGCACAGGCGGATTCGCGCCATTGAGCTCCGGTGAGGACGTGGAGTTCGTGAGCCGGGCCACGGCGCACGGCGCGCGAGTGCACTGGGCGGAGGATGTGGTGGTGACGACCTCGGGTCGACGGTTCGGACGTGCGCCGAGTGGTTTCGCGGCCCATCTGCGCGGCCTCGAGTCGCCGGGTGCGCCGGAGGTCGAAAGTGCCTGAACCATCACCGGATCTGGCTCGCAGGCTGCGTGCGCTCTCCCGCTCGGGACGGCTCACGCTCCCGCTTCCGGGCGGCGGGCAGACCACGCGGCGATTCCAGGCGTTGGCGGCGCTGGCTGCCGAGAACACGGTTCTGGGTCGACTCGCCGAGGCTCACGCCGATGCCGCGGCGATCCTGCACGAGGTCGGCGGCCGGGTTCCCACCTCCGGGCAGATCTGGGGAGTGTGGGCGGCCGAGCCACCCGAACCGATCCTGCGCGCACGGTCCACCCCGGCGGGCTGGGTGCTCGAAGGTCGCAAATCGTGGTGCTCCGGCGCGCGCCTGTGCAGTCACGCACTGGTGACCGCCCGTATCGGCGAGGAACGCCGACTGTTCGCCGTCGAGCTGACTCCTTCGATGGTGCGACCGGTGCCGGACAGCTGGCATGCGGTGGGCATGCGTGAATCCGATTCCGGCGCGGTGGACTTCGACTCCGCACCGGCCACACCGGTCGGCGCCCCCGGTGCGTATCTCGAGCGGGCGGGATTCTGGCACGGCGCGGTCGGAGTGGCCGCGTGCTGGTACGGGAGTGCCTGCGAGGTCGCCCGGCCCCTGTACGAACGCGCGGCCGCCGGGCGCGCCCACGAGCATGCGCTGGCGCATCTGGGCGCGGTGGCAGGCGCGCTGCAGTCTGCACGGCTGGGACTCAGGCAGGCCGCCGCGGAGATCGACGCCGACCCGGACGGGAGTGATGTCGACGCACGGCTGCGCGCACGCCTGGTCCGGGCCGTGGTCGAGGACGCGGTCACCACGACAGTGGATCGCGTCGGCCGTGCGCTGGGTGCCGGGCCACTGTGCGCGGACGGTGAACACGCGGCGCGGGTCGCGGACCTCACGGTCTACCTGCGTCAGAGCCACGCGGAAATCGACCTGGCCGAACTCGGCCGTGATGTTGCGGGACAGGAGTTTTCATGGCCGAACCTGTGATCGACGTGCGCGCGACCGGTGTCGCGGAACAAGAGTGGGAATCCTGGCGCCGCGCCCGCGCGCCGATGACGCTGCCCGCCTGGAGCCGACTGTTCGTGATGGCGGCGCATCCCGACGACGAGGTGCTCGGTGCGGGCGGACTCATCGCCATGGCGCGCACCGCCGGGATCCCGGTCACCATCGTCACCGCGACCGACGGGGAAGGCTCGCATCCGGATTCGCTCACGCACGGCCCGGCTCGACTGGCGCGGCTGCGAGTCCATGAAGCACGAAGTGCCGCAAGAGAATTGAAGACGGAGGACCCGGTCCGGCTGGGATTTCCCGATGGCGAGCTCGCAACGCACGAGTCCCGGCTGGGCGATCGATTGTGTGCGCTCCTGGAAGAAGCGGACGAGGCACGTGTGGGCTGCGCGGTGATCTGGCGTCACGACGGCCATCCCGACCACGAGGCGCTCGGCCGGGCCGGGGCCGCGGCGTGTGCGGTCACCGGCGCGGAACTGCTCGAGTACCCGGTGTGGATGTGGCAGTGGGGTGACCCGGAACACCCACGATTACAGGCAGAAATGCCTGTGGCACTGGCCCTTTCGCCCGCCGCTCGGGAGGCGAAGAATCGCGCCCTGACGTGTTTCCGGAGCCAGTTCCTGCCTCTGTCCGACGCGCCCGCCGACCAGCCCATCGTGCCCGCCCATGTGCTGCGCCGATTCACCGGCCCGACCGAAATCTACTTCCGATGAGCACATCCCGCCTGCCCCGCACCTACTTCGACGAGTTGTACGCGCGCAGCGCCGATCCGTGGGAGTTCACCACCCGCTGGTACGAACAACGCAAACGAGCGCTCACCCTCGCGGCACTTCCGCGGGCTCGCTACCGCCGCGCCTTCGAACCGGGTTGCGGCATAGGCGTTCTCACCGCGGAACTCGCGACCCGCTGCGATTCGATAGTGGCCACGGACATCGTCGAGGACGCGCTGCGCACCGCCGCGGACAGGCTCGGCGAGACGGTGGACTCCGGGGCCGTGCAACTGCGACGCTGGGGCCTGGGTGATGACTGGCCGCCGGACACTTTCGACCTCGTCGTGCTCAGTGAGGTTTGCTACTACCTCGATGCCGCGTCGCTGCACAGCGCTCTCGACGAGTTGCTCGCCCATCTCGACCCCGACGGCACGGTGATCTGCGTCCATTGGCGCCACCACGTTCCCGAATACCCGCTCACCGGGGACCGCGTTCACGCCATCCTCGCTGCCCATCCCGGCTTTTCGGTCACCGCTCGCTACCACGACGAGGACTTCCTGCTCGAGGTGTTCGCCCCACTCCCGTCCGACCTGCGGTCCATCGCACAGCGGGAAGGTCTCGTCTGAATCGGCGATCGCCTGACCGAATCCGGGTGGGTCTGAGAGGGTCGGCACATGAAGATCGGTGTCGCACTTCCACAAATGGCTCCCGGCTACGGACCGGGTACGACGCTCGACTGGGCCCGGCGAATCGACGCGGGTCCGTTCTCGAGCGTCTCGGTGGGGGAGCGGGTGACGTTCTCGAATCCGGAGATGGTCGCGACGCTGGGCGCATGCGCCGCGGTCACCGAGCGGGTGCAGGTCCTGGCGAATCTGTGGGTGCTGCCCCAGCATCCGACGGCGATGGTCGCCCAGCAGATCGGGACCCTCGACCAGCTCGCGAACGGCCGCCTCGAGGTCGGCGTCGGTGTCGGGGGTCGTGAGCACGACTATCGCGCTCTCGGAGCGGATTTCACGGGACGGCACCAGCAGCTCGACGACAAGGTCGCCGAGTTGAAATCACTGCTCGCGGGCAAGCCGCCGTTCGAGGGCGCGGACCCGGTCGGGCCGGCGTGCGTGCAGGCGGGCGGACCGATCATTCTCGCCGGCGCGATGGGTCCGAAGGCGATGCGCCGGGCGGCGCGGTGGGCCGACGGCGTCTCCGGTTTCAGTGTTTCGGGCGACGCGGAGGAGATCGCGAAGGCGAGTCGGCTCGCCGACCGGTGCTGGGCCGAGGCCGATCGTACGACGCCCCCGCGCAAGGTCAGCGGCTGCTTCACCGCCCTGGGCGTCGCGGATGCCCCGAAGGTGTTGCACTCCTTCATCGCTCGCTACCTCGGCTTCCTCGGACCCGAGCTGGCCGAGATCGTGGCGGCCTCGGCGCGGGCGTCGAGTCCCGAGGTGCTGGCCGATATTCTCGACGGCGCGGAGCGGGCCGGGTGCGACGAGTTCATCCTGGTCCCGGCCGTCACCGACCTGAAGTTCCTCGAGGTCGCGACCGAGGTGGTGGCGGCCCGCTCTTGACGGTCATGGAATAGAACATGTTCTATTCCATGCATGACTCTGCGAGTGATCCAGTGGGCCACCGGTGGGCTCGGCCAGGCCGCGATCGGCCAGATCCAGCTGCACCCGGATCTCGAGCTCGTCGGATGCTGGGTGCACTCGGAGAGCAAGGCGGGCAAGGACGCCGGTGAGCTCGCCGGAATCGGCCCGATCGGCGTCACCGCCACCAACAGCATCGAGGAGATTCTCGCCCTCGACGCCGACTGCGTCCTGTACTCGCCGCTGATGCCGAATCCGAAAGAGGTTGCGGCGATACTGCGTTCGGGCAAGAACGTCGTCACGCCGCTGGGCTGGTTCTGGCCGACCGACAAGGAGCGGGAACGGATGACGGCCCCGGCGCTCGAGGGCGGCGTGACGCTGCACGGGACCGGGATCGACCCGGGCGGCGCGACCGAGCAGCAGCCGCTGTTCTTCGCGGGTCTGTCCAGCGCGATCACATTCGTGCGCGGTGAGGAGTACTCCGACATCCGCACCTACAACGCGCCCGATGTCGTGCGCCACATCATGGGTTTCGGTCAGTCGCCGGAGGCGGCGATGAACGGTCCGATGCTGGCGTTGCTGGACAACGGGTTCGACCAGTCGGTGCGGATGTGCCTGGACACGCTCGGCTTCGCCGACGCCGAGATCCGCAGCAGTCGCGAGGTGGCGGTCGCGACCGCGCCGATCGATTCGCCGATCGGCGAGATCCAACCGGGCCAGGTCGCCGCCCAGCGCTTCGCCTGGGAGGCGTTCATCGGCGAGGTCAAGGTCGTCAGGGTCGCGGTCAACTGGTTGATGGGCGATGAGCACCTCGACCCGCCCTGGAAGTACGGGGACGGCGGCGTCCGGTTCGAGATCGAGGTGAAGGGCGACCCCGACTGCCAGGTGACGATTCACGGATGGCATCCGACTGGTGTGGCGGCCGGCCTCGAGCGCAACCCCGGCATCGTCGTGACCGCCGCGCACTGCGTGAACTCGATCCCCTACGTCTGTGCCGCCGAGCCGGGCCTGCTCACCTTCGTCGATATGCCGCTGGTCACCGGGCGGGCGCACCCGGACCTGGCACGCTGAGCGCGGCATGAGGCCCGAACGCGCACTCTGTGTGATTCGGGCGGGGGGGGTCAGGCGGGTTGGAGTGCCTGCTCGCGCAGCTCACCCAGCACGCGGGCGAGGATGCGGGAGATCTGCATCTGCGACACGCCCAACTCCTTGGCGATCTGGCCCTGGGTCATGTCCTGCCCGAAACGCATGGTCAAGATCTCGCGGTCTCGCTCGTTCAACGAGGCCAGTAGCGGACCGGCGGTGAGAGAGTCCTCCATCAGGCCATATCCCGGGTCGTCCGCGCCGAGGGTGTAAATCACCGACGAGAAGTAGGTGTCGTCGGTGTCGGGAGTCGTGTAGTCGAGCGATTCGGCGCGGTAGCTGTTGCGCGCGATCAGCGCCTGGGTCACTTCGCCCAGGTCGGCCTCGAGGTGCTCGGCGAGCTCGCGTGCGGTGGGTTCGCGCCCGAGTCGCTGGGCCAGCGCCGGGGCGTCCGCGGCGATCTTCAGGTGCACCTCCTTGGTGCGCCGCGGCACGCGTACCGCCCAGCCGGTGTCGCGGAAGTGGCGTTTGACCTCGCCCATGATCGTGGGCACCGCGAAGCCCAGGAACGACGCGCCCCGGTGCGGATCGAAGCGGTCGACCGCGAGCACCACCGCGAGTGCGGCGACCTGCAACAGATCCTCGTGCTCCAGGCCGCGGCCGCTGTAGCGCTGGGCGATGTGCTCACCCAGCGGCAGCGCGCGGGCGATGATGTCCTCGCGCAGCCGGGTGCGGGCCGGATCGCCGGGATCGGTGCCCGCGAGCTCGATGAGCGCGGGTTCGATGTCGTCGTAGGAGTCACGGCCCGTCGCGCGGGCAGTGACGTGTGCTGCGCAATCCGTTGACATATCGGTACTTTCGGTGAGTGGGGCCGAAAATGGGGTATGTCCTGGGTTCGTCCTCTCCATGATTACGTCGAAACAATTCGGACGAAACCCCCCGCTCTACCTGCGCGAATAACTAATCGATCCGATTTTCAGGGCCTCTACCAGGGAAGATGCCGGAAGTGTCGAGACCTGGTCATGTGATCACGGTTTGATAAAGGGTGGGTCGGGCACCAACACGACATGATCCCGACTCCGCGCACCCTCCGCCCGAGCATCAGGACCGATCTGACCACGACCGCCCTCACCGTGATCACGTGTGCGATCTTCTTCGCCGGATTGCTCGCGTTGACCGGATCGGTATCCACAGCGCTGGCCGGAGGTGCCGGGTGGGGTGCGGCGGTGGTGCTGGCGCTGAGGATGATGGCGCTTCCCTCAGGCCCGCGCCCGGCCTGTCCCGCGGCCGCCCGGCACTGACTTCGCACCGTCCACAGCCATCCTCAGCCCCCGAGGCTGGACCCCAGCGCAGATGTGGGTGCGAGTGCTTCCAGCAGTATCCCGCGGTGTGATGCTCCGGCCGGATCACGCCATCGTGCGGCGACACGACCGGCGACATCATGATCGCCCGCAGTGATCATTGCGGGAGTTCTGTTGATGCGCAGCATGATCCGCAAGTCAGCATCAGCACTGGACACTTCGACAGTGTCGTCCACCGTCCCGCTCTCGTTCTGTGCCTGGGGCAGGGCGCGGCCGGTCAGCAGAGCAAGGGCCTGCGTGCGGAGTACCGGGTCGAACTCCCCGTCGTAGAACCAGCGGCGCCCCAGGACTCCGTGTTCCGAGATGCCGATCAGGGCGTGGTCGTTCCCGGCGAGCGGTTCGCCACGGTAGGCCATCGGCACGTGGTAGGTGATCGCGGTGGGCCCGGAGGAGTCCGTCAGAACCATGAATTCGAGACCGACGTCCCCCGCCGGGTCATCGAGTCGGAATCCTCCGGCCTTGGACAACCGCGGGGTACCGGCACCGTGAAACCACGGCTGCCTCGGGAGCCAGCCGGAAAGCAACTCGAGCTTGCTCGGCTGCAGCGTGGTGCGATGGATCTCGGCCATTCGCTGACCCTAGCGAACTCGGGCAGGTGGCACCGCCGGAGGGACAACGCGTCTACATGCCGCATGGCCCGCTGTTCGGACGAGTGCCGTGTCTGCCCGAAGATCAAGGAGCGGAGGCGCTCTCGGCTCCAGCGGAGATGCGGCCGAGGTTGCTATCGAGTCGTGAGTTCTATGACCGCTCGGGGCTGCCAGGGCAGTGGGCCGGTCGGAAAGGTGAATTGCACCAGGCGGTGAGTTGCGGCTGCCTCGAAATGACAGGTGAACGGTGGGAGGAAGCCCGACACCACTTTGTCCAGCAGCGTGTTGATATGGCTGAAGCTGGGTCGCAGGTTCACCTGCCAGACATCGATCGAGCCTGCGGGCACCGTGATGGTCATGCGCTTCTCGACCTTCACCTCGAGCGGCCAGGAGATCGAGAAGGCAAGCCACAGATCGTGTTTCGATTTCGCGCCGCGCCGGAAATCGAGCCCGCGCAGGAGGGTCAGCCCGCCCAGTAGCGGCATGACACCGCGCGGGAACGGGGCGAGTTTTCCGCCGAACTGAATGTGGTGCGTGTCAAGGAAATAGCCCTCTTCACGCGACACCGTGCGGCCTCGGAAGTAGGAGGCGGCCCGGTAGCTCTCGGCCTCGATGAAGCCTTCCGAGCGGCGGATGCGCTGTTCGACCTCGGCGCGGAAGGAGTCGTCCGATCCGACCTCGAGATGCGAGATGTAGCAGTCGTCGTCGTGGTCGACCACGCCGGTGATCGCAGTGCCGGTGGGACTGTCGGTGAGCCGAATCCGATAGTGCGATGTCTCGCCGTCGGCGATGTCGGGGTCGCGGAATGGGCTGGCGGCCATGGCAATCCTTGTCGTCGGGACCGGGGCGCGGGGGCCCGGTCCAGCCATTCAACTGATGCGCGGTTGAACAACGAGCGGAGTTACAGGTCGGCGGTCTCGTCTCGGCCCGTGTCGGCTGTGTGTTCCTTGGCCCACTGCACGGTGCACCAGGCGATCATGTAGGTCGCCCAGGTCACCGGACCGATTCCCGGAATGTAGAACGAGATGAAGCCGTTGGCGGCGTTGAAGGGTCCATACAGCGTCGTGACGCCGAAAATGGCCGGGAATTGAGTCAGTACTCCGAGCACCGCGAGTCGGCTCAGCCACGTGGGGAACACACCTGCGCGACGGCCTATGACGGCGACGGCGATGATGTTGGGAATCCACAGCGGACCGAGCATTCCGCCCGCCGCGAAGGCCTGGACGTGCAAGACGTGGAGCAGTTCATCGGAAATGTGCCCGTAGAGCACGATGGGCGCGGCCGCGAAGCTGACGTACATGAAAATCGCTGTGACGAAGGCGATGTCGCTCACGATGGCGATCCACGAGAGAACGTGGTGTTTGCTGGTGTCGATGCTCCAGAAGTACGAGGCGGTCGCGCCGACCATGGCCAGAAACGGGATGGCAGCGGTGCCGATGACGATCATCCCGATCTTGCCCACGAGTTGATATCGGCGATAGAACTCGACAGTGCCTTGCTGGTCCCAGCTTTCAGGAAAGACGTAGGCGATGACCAGGGCAGCGGCGATACCGCCGATGATCAGCGTCACGGCGATCAACGCGTAGACCAGGCGTGCGCCCGAGGGTTTGGCCAGCCACGCCGCGAATCGGTGCAGCAGAGCGGCGAACCGCGAGGACGACGAGCGAGGCGGGATGACGGCGGTGTGAGACATCGGGGGATTCCTTGCTTCGGGTGGCTATCGGGTGTGACGGCGGGCCGGGGACGACGGCAGATACCGGACCGCCTTTCGGGCCGTGCCTTCGGCAAGGGACATCGTGGGAATCGCGCAGATTCGTCGCAGCAGGCCGGGTGAGATCCGGTGCAGCACCCACGCCGCGGTGGCGTCGAAGTTGACCGGCACGATGGCGAGGTCGAAGCGGATCGCGAGTTGCACCGCGCGGGCCACCAGATCCGGAGAGGCCAAGCCGAAGCGATCCTGGATCGATTGGAAATCGGCCCGCACCGATTCGGTGGTGTCCGCGTCGGAGGTGACCAGGGTCGCGTGTGTGGCCAGCTGGGTCCGGGTGGCGCCGGGGCAGATGGCGCTGACGCCGATGTTCTTGGGTCCGAGCTCACTTCGCAACGACTCGGTGATCATCAGCGCGGCGGCCTTCGAGGTGGAGTACGAGACCGCGACGCGGTTGGGGGTCCACGCCGCGCCCGAGACGATGACCACGATATGGCCGGGCCGGCCGCTGGCCAGCATCTTCGATCCCACGATCTTGCTGCCGTGAATGACGCCGTAGACATTGATGGACATGACTCGGTCCCAGTCCTGCGGCGTCTGATCCATGAACGCCCCGCCGACCGCGATTCCGGCGTTGTTCACCAGGACGTCGGGAACACCGAAGCGAGCGATGATCTCGTCGGTGAGCGTCTCCCACCGCGCGGGATCACGTACATCGAGTTCGTATGCGTGGCAGTCACCTTCGGTGAGAGTGGTCGTCTCCTTGACCGCGGGCAGGTCGATGTCGGTGGCGATCACCGTGTCGCCCGCCGCGGCCTGCCGCAGCGCGATCGCGCGGCCGATGCCGCTGCCCGCGCCGGTCACCAACACCACACGGCCGCGCTTGCTCGCTACCGGTCCGGTAAACGGAAGTCTCATCGTCGAGTCCAATCCCTTGTCGATCGATTGCCTTGTCCTGCAGGTCAGTCCGCCACGGCCACACGGGCCGATGCCGAATCGACCGAATGCCCATTGCCGTTCGCGCGCGTCGAGGGCAGGACCCGAAAGGTGTAGTCCTGCCGCGGATCGAACCGTTCGCTGTGGTTCCACAGCGAGTTCCGGAATCCCTGTGATGGGCGCACGATCGGAACCTCGCCGCGAGCGTTGGAGAAGTAGCTGCGCACATTGTGTCGCTTGACCTGGCGTTCGACCACGTACTCCTGCGCGACCAGAGTGAACGGGCTGGTGATCATCATCTGATGCCAGGCGTCGTGCGCGGCCCGGGTCACCTCCACGATCTGCGCGCCTTGCCTGCGTGCTTCGGTGATGACTCGCGCGACGTGCAGCCCGGCGGTCTCGCTCATGCTGACGAAGGTCACACCGTTCCAGCCGTACGGTCCGTAGATGGACCAGCGGTTCGGCAACCCGGGGATGGCGACACCGGCATAGGCCTGCATGCCGTTGGCGCGGTAGAACTCACCCAGATCCAGGCCCTCGCGTCCGCTGACCGCGCCGACGGGGAAGGATTCCGGTTCGGATGCGACATCGAAGCCGGTAGCCAGGACGATCATGTCGTAGGCGTGGTCCACACCGTCGGTCGTTCGGATCCCGCGTTCGGTGAATCGCTCGATCGGTGTGGTGAGGAGATTTCCGTTGTCTCGGTTGAAGGACTGCAGGAAACCACGCCCGAAGGTCGGCATGTTGGCCATCAACCCATGCCGGGGAATCAGGGCAGCACGGACGTCCGGATCCTTGACCTGGACTCGCAGATACGCCCGATAGGCCGCCCGCAGCGCATTCTCGAACGTCTCGATCACGGCGAGCGTGACGCGTTTCGGGAGACGCTCGGCCGCCACGATCACCGCCTGGTACAGATACCAATTGGCCATGTACGCCACGGCGTGGAAGCGCCGTGACCGCATGAGCGCGCGTCCCAGGCGGCCGAAGGCGAAGTCCGGTTTGGGGCCGCACCAGGTCGCGGTGCGCTGGTACATGTCCAGCTGGGCCACCTCGGAAACGATCGACGGCACGATCTGCATCGCGCTCGCCCCCGTGCCGATCACCGCCACCCGCTTGCCGCGATAGTCGTAGTCGTGGTCCCACCCGGCCGAGAGCATCACCTTGCCGGCGAACTTCTCCACATCGGGGATGCCCGAGTTCGACCGCGGCTCGAGGAAGTATCCGGTGGCGTTCAGCACATAGCGCGCCGTCAGTGTCGACCCGTCGTCCAAATGCAATGTCCAGAAGCCGGTTTCGTCGTCCCACGCTTCACGTTCGACCGAGACGCCGAACCGGGACCGCTCGTACAGCCCGTGTTCGCGCGCGACCCGCTGGCAGTATTCGCGCACCTCGGCTCCGGTCGCGAACATACGTGACCAGCTGTTCGGCGCGAAGGTGAACTCGTAGGAGGTCGAGGGCACGTCGAGGGCAACGCCGGGATAGGTGTTCGCGATCCACGTTCC
Organism: Nocardia jejuensis NBRC 103114; assembly: GCF_001613145.1. Classification (GTDB taxonomy): domain Bacteria; phylum Actinomycetota; class Actinomycetes; order Mycobacteriales; family Mycobacteriaceae; genus Nocardia; species Nocardia jejuensis. Next base: position 90,380 of record NZ_BDBU01000012.1, on the reverse strand, counting down.
GCTGAAATCGCCTCTGCGATCGATGATGACGAAGTCGTCGATACCGGCGCGCCGGAGTTGGCAGCCCGCTCCGATGCCACTGACGCCCGCACCGACCACCACGACCTCGAACTGAGGCTTACCCCCTGCGGCCGTTGGGGTTTCGGTGTTCTTGCTCAAGGAAGGGCTCCTCACTCGATGATCGTCGGATGGTCGACGATCGGACGTGCTGCTCCGCCGATTTCTCGGAGTGTCGTGATGGCCGGTGCGTCGGCCTCACTGTCTCAGATAGTTGCAGATTTCGGATATGTTGGCAATCCAACTAGCGAATAAATCGGAATAGTTAGAGTATTTGAAAGCCGCTTCGGCTTCTCCAGCTGCAGGTCTGTCGGCTTCGTCGCCACAGTAGGGTGGACAGTCCGCAGCCTTCGTTCATGCGTGATCGACGCCTGTGGGAGGAGGGTGCTGTGGCGCGGAGATCTGCGAACGACGGGGGCTACATGAGGGACACCACCGAAGCGGGTATCGACGATGCGGGCAATGTCTTGCTCGCGCCCGCGGTCCCGCGGGGCAGGGGCCTGGGCGGGGAGTTTTTCGGGTCCACGATCAGCCCGGAGGACCTGGCTCGTGGCCGGGTCGATGTTTCGCGCAAGACCGTCTACCTGTGTGGTGAGCTGTCAGCGATCAGTGAACGCCGATTGCGCTCGGCCGCACGGGTTTTCGTCGTTCGGGAGCTGTCGGAGGGGTATCGCCCGGATGTTTCGTGGACTCTCGTCGATCTGGGACGGGTCCCGGTCCGCGTGCACGGCGTCGGGGTCTACTACCGCCGCTTCTTCGACCTCGCCGCCGACCACTTCGGGCGGATCCGCACGGAGCACGTGTTCCAGTCGCTGACCGAATCCACCAAGCCGGGGGCGGCCCATCGCAGCGGGATCTACCTGACGCCGGTGACGCGACGCGAGGATGGACTGCATTTCCGTCTGCTGCGCTGCTCCACGAATCTCGCGGGACCGACCGAGAACTTCGGACCGACCGATACGGGCATCGTCGATGCTCTGAATCGCGAGGCCGCCACCATCTTTCGGGACCAGGCGCCGCTCAATCATGTTCTCGCCCAGATCTACCACAACACCCTCGCCACTCCCGAGCGGAAGCAATCCAAGGCCAAGATCTCGGCTCACGCCGACAAGACCAAGGACATGCCCGCCAACGGAATCATGGCCTTCTGCACCTTCTACGACGGGCTCGACCGGTTGGAGCCCATCGACGCTGATGGCTTCGACTACGGCGTCAAGGGCGTGAGCGGGCTGACCACCCTCCGTTTTCACCTCAAGGATTCGGTCGAGGTGAGCGACACGCTGCCCTCACGGTTCAGCGTGACCCTCCATCCCGGCTCCGTCTTCTTCATGCCGCTGTCCACCAATCGCCTCTACACCCACGAGATCCGGCCCTCGATGCTGGATGCCGAGCGGCTGCCCACCCGTTTGGGATACGTGGTGCGGTGCTCGAGCACCGAAGCCGTGCACCGGGACGGCCGCACGTTTCTCGCTCGGGACGAAGGCTTGGTGGAACTGGAGCCGCCCACCCTCGAAGGCATGGACGAGCTGCGCAGGTTGTACGCCGAGGAGAACAGGACCTCGTCCTTCATCGACTACGGCGACCGGTTTCGCTTCAGCATGAACGCGGGGGATTACCGTGCTCCCCGAACCTAGGATCTCGGACGAGATCCTGTCGTACACACTGCCTTCCACGCAGGACCTCTTCGCGGAGCTCTCCGCGTCGGTCCGGTGGGAGGAGCTGGGAAAGGGCCGGCGAGGCGCCACGCTCACCAAACCCGATGCCGCGGGCGGCGTGCCCCTGGTTCGCACCACCACCCGATACGGCAGTCCGGCGCAGCGCTTCGGGCCGGTGCACGATCGCCTGGCACAGCGGATTCAGGCACGCGCGGGGCTTTCGGCGGGCTTCGACAACGCCCTCATCGAGACCTATACGAACGCCTACGCGAAGATGGGCAGCCATTCGGACCAGGCCCTCGATCTCGAAGACGAGTCGTTCATCGCCGTCTTCTCCTGCTATCGGCATCCCACCGCGGTCCCGCCCCGCAAGCTCATCGTCGAACGAAAAGCCTCCGGCGATATGTTCGAGATTCCGTTGCCGCACAACGGTTTCGTCACGTTCTCGGTCGCCGCGAATCGGCGGCTGAAGCACAGGATCGTGCTGGACACACCAGTCGGGGCAGCGGAGAACCACTGGCTCGGCGTGACCTTCCGGACATCGAAGACCGTCGTCCGGTATCGCGGGGAACACGCGTACCTCCCGCACGGTGAGCGCCTCGCCCTGGCGGATGAGGATCAGCAGCGCGAGTTCTTTCAGCTACGGCGGCGCGAGAACAACGAAACGGATTTCGTCTATCCCGCATTGACATACACCGTCAGCCAGAGCGATCTGATGCCGCCCGTGTGACCCCTGGTGGGCGAAGGCGGTCACTCCGCGCCCGCGCCTCGGACCGCCGGTGGAGACTGCCTCGACGTCGCGGTGGGGTCGGTCGGCGGTGATCCTCGCGGATCGCCGCCGACCGATCTTCCGCTCAGCTGTCCCTGTCTCGATCGCGCAGCATCGTGTTCAGGGCCGAGCCGATATCGGCCGCCCCCTTCGGATTCATCATTCCCGTGTGGAACTCATCGATCAGGACCTGGTGAATCGTCCCGGTGATGTGCCCGTTCCAGGTTCCCGCGATCTGGTCCCGATACCCCTCGCGGGCGGCGACGAACAGCACGGCGTCGCCGTCGAAGCAGCCCGGTGCGTGGGCCACCGGCGTGGTGAAGCACTCGGTCATCCGCTCCACCTGCTCCGGGGTCAGGATGCCTTCGGTGCTGAGCCGCTCCACTATGAGCGGGAGCAACTCGGCTGGATCGTCGATCTGCTGGTCCTCGCTTATACCGAGGAATTCCCGCCAGCCACGCAGGAATTCGGCCAATGCCAGGCGGTCGTGCTCGGCATCGGGCTCGGGCGCCGGTACGAGATTCTCCGCGATTCCCGCGTCGACGAGGGCGAGGAGACCGACGCGGTGGCCCATCGCCTGCAATCGCGCCGCCATGGCGTGCGCGATCTTTCCACCCAGCGACCAGCCGAGCAGGTCATAGGTGATGCCGGGGAACGACGTCACAAGCTCCTGGACATACCGCTCGGCGTACTCCTCCACCGTGTGGAGGCGGGGACCGTTCTCGACGATATAGGGATCCTGAAGGCCGTACACGGGACGATCCGGGTCCAGGTCGCCCGCGAGGGTGCCGTACACCCAGGCGAGACCGCCACCCGGGTGCACGCAGAACAACGGTGCCTTGTGCCCCGTCGAACGCAGCGGTGAGAGCACCCCCAGCGATACGCCGATCTCGGACCGCGGTTCGGACAGATATCGCGCCAGACCCGCCGGGGTCGCATCGGCGAACAGCAGCCGATAGGGGACGGCGATGCCGGTGCGCGCGCGGAGCCGGGACACCAGTTGCATTGCGACAACGGAGGTTCCACCCGAGGTGAAGAAATCGTCGTCGACTCCCACCCGCTCCGAGCCGAGCACCTCCGCGAACACCGCGACCACGATGTGTTCCAGCGGCGTCGACGGTGCCCGATACGTCACGGCCACCCGGTCCGGCGCGGGGAGCGCCCGCCGATCGACCTTGCCGTTCCTGGTCAGCGGCAGCGCCTCGAGCACGGTGACGGTGTCGGGCACCATGTACGACGGCAACCGCAGCGCCACGGCCCGCCGAATCTCCGCCGCATCGAGGCTGTGCCCCGGCACGGCGGTGACATAGGCGGCCAGCCGGACCTCCGAACCGGATGTGTGGACGGTGACGACCGCGTGGCGCACCCCGTCCACGCCCGTCAGCGCCGTGTCGATTTCGCCGAGTTCGAGGCGTTGACCGCGAATCTTGACCTGGAAATCGGCGCGGCCCACGAACATCAACACCGCGTCGTCACCGCGGGACATCCACCGCACCAGATCTCCGGTGCGATACATCCGTGACCCCGGCGCGCCGAAGGGGTCGGCCACGAACGACTGCGCCGACATTCCCGCCCGGTGCAGATAGCCGCGCGCCACGTTCGGCCCGGCGACATACAGTTCCCCGACTGCGCCCACCGGCACCGGCCGCAGCGACGAATCCAGCACCGCCACACGAACTTCCGGAAGCGGACCGCCCAGGGACAGTGGGCCGTCGGTATCCAGCGCCGTACCGGCGAGCCACATGGTGCACTCACTCGGCCCGTACACGTTGTACAGCGTGCGCACACCCGAGGCGTCCGTGCCGGACCACCGCCGCACCAACTCCGGCGTGCACGCCTCGCCGCCGCTCACCACCACGCGCAGATCGTCGAGCCCGGTGGGATCCACCGAGAGCCCGACCGCAGGCGCCATGAAAGCGTGCGTGATCCGCTCGGCGCGCAACAGTGCCGCCAGCGGTTCCCCGGCGAACACGTCGTCCGGAGCGGCGACCAACACCGCACCGGCGGTGACCGCCGCGAGCAATTCGATGACCGCCGCGTCGAAAGTGCGTGCGACACCGGCCAGTACGCGGGAGTCGTGATCGAGGCCCCAGCGTGAATTCTGCACGGCGGCAACGGTGGCCAGCCCCGTATGCGTGACGGCCACACCCTTGGGAGTACCGGTCGACCCCGAGGTGTAGACGACGTAGGCGATAGTGGTCGCCCGCACCGCACCGCCCCGGTCGAGATCGCCGACCGGCGCCGCGCCGTACCCGGACAGGTCGATCCGGTCCAGGTCGACCACTCGAGATCCGGCGCTGTCCAGCTCCGTCAGGACCGAGCCGGCGAGACCGGTTGCGCGCGAGACGATGTCACCGTTGGTGAGCACGACCGCCGCGGCACAGTCGGCGAGAATGAACCGATTGCGTTCGGCCGGATGGGTGGGATCCACGGACAGGAACGCGGCGCCGGTCTTGGCGACCGCCCAGACCGCGCGCACCCACTCCGCCGATCGCGGAATCGCCACCGCGACAACGGAGTCGGGTCCGACCCCGGATTCGATCAGCAGCCGCGCACATCGATTCGACCACTGATCCAGCTCCCGATACGTCCACTCGCATCCGGAATCGGCGACCGCGAGCCGATCCGCGTGCTCGGCCGCCGCCCGGCGCAACATCTCGGGCAGCGTGAGCTGTTCCGGCCCGGGACCGCCGTCACCCCACGCCGACAACGACACTCGCTCACCCGGATCGAGCACGTCGATATCGCGCAGGCTCACCGCGGGATCCGCGATGACGGCGTCGATGATCATCCGCAGCCGCCGGGTCAACGCGATGATCGTCTCCCGGTCGAACAGATCGAGGGCGAAGCTCGCCCCGACGGTCAGACCACCGTCGGCGGTGTCGGACACGCTCACGGTGAGATCGAACCGCTCGACGCCGGTGCCGAGAGTCACCGGGGTGCAACTCATTCCCGGCAGCTGGGCCGCTGTCGGCTCCAGGTCGAGGTGCTGGAAGGTCAGCATCACCTGGAACAGCGGGTGATACGCCTGCGTGCGGGGCGGATCGACCACCTCCACCACCCGCTCGAACGGGATATCGGCGTGCGCGAACGCCTCCAGATCGACTCGGCGGCACTCATCGAGCAGCGCGTCGAACGAGGAAGCCTCATCGACCCGGGTGCGCAGCACCAAGGTGTTGACGAACATCCCGACGAGCCCGTCCAGCGCCGGTGCGCCCCGCCCCGCGATCGGCGTGCCCACCGCGATATCGCCGCTGCCCGACAACCGAGCCAGCGCGACCGCCAGCACCGCGTGCATCACCATGAACACGGTCGCGTGGTGCGCGTGCGCGACTCGCCGCAGCCCGGCCGCCGTGTCCGCTTGCAGCGCAAAGGAATACGTCTCACCGCGCTGAGAGGCCACCGCGGCCCGGGGCCGGTCGGCGGGCAACTCCAGCCGATCCGGCAATCCCGCCAGCTGCCCCGCCCAATACCCGATCTGCCGCGCCGAGACGCTGTCCGGATCGGACTCAGCTCCCAGCACCTCCCGCTGCCACAGCGTGTAGTCCGCGTACTGCACCGGCAACGGTCCCGCCCACTCGGGATCCCCTCCTGTGCGGCGGGCCGCGTACGCCAGTGACAGATCCTGCGCCAACGGCGCCAGGGACCCGCCGTCCGCCGCGATGTGATGCAGGACCAGCACGAGCACATGCTCATCGGAACCGCTGTCCAGCAGGGTGATCCGCAGCGGCGGCGCACTCGACAGATCGAATCCGCTTCGCACCAACGGCATGATCACGTGCTCGAGGTCGGCCGCGTCGACCCTGCGCACGTCGACGGTCGTGGTGACCTCGGCGACCGGGACGATCCGTTGATACGGATTCCCGTCCCGGATCGGGAACACGGTGCGCAGGGTTTCGTGCCGCGCCACCACGTCCCCGAGCGCGGCGATCATCGCCTCGACATCCAACTCGCCGGTCAGCCGCAACACGAGCGGAATGTTGTAGGCCGGTGAGTCGGGTTCGAGCCGGTTGATGAACCACATCCGCCACTGTGCGAACGACAGCGGCGGGTATTCGGGTCGCTCACGGACCACCAGCCTCGACCACCTCGGGTCCGGGCCGCCGGTCGAGCGCTCCGCGAGCACCTGCCCCAGCCGGGCCGCGGTCGGCGCGTCGAAGAGATCGCGCACACCCAGCTCGGTGCCGGACGCCGCGGCCACCTGTGCCGCCACCCGCGTCGCCGAGAGCGAATGACCGCCGAGGGCGAAGAAGTCGTCGTCGACCCCGACCCGGTCCACACCCAGTTCCGCCGCGAACGCCGAGACCACGATCTCCTCGAACGGTGTCGAGGCGGCGCGATAGGTCACCGCCACCCACTCGGGGGCGGGCAGCGCGCGAAGATCCACCTTGCCGCTCGAGGTCAGCGGCAGCGCCTCGAGCACCGTGACGGTATCGGGGACCATGTAGGAGGGCAGTGCTCGCGCGACCGCCCGCCGGATGGTGACGGGGTCGGGCAGCCGACCGGGCTCGGCGGTGACGTAGGCGGCCAATCGCACTGTCGCGCCGGGCTCGTCACCGGCGGTGTGTGCGCTGACCACCGCGTGTCGCACCTCGTCCAGTCCGGTCAGCACCGCTTCGACCTCACCGAGTTCGAGGCGCTGGGCCCGGATCTTGACCTGACGATCGGCGCGACCGGCGAACATCAGCGTGTGACGCTCGCCCTGCGGCATCCACCGCACCAGATCGCCCGTGCGGTACATCCTGGACCCGGGCGGCCCGAACGGATCGGCGATGAATGCCGCCGCCGTCAACGCCGCTCGATCGCGATATCCGCGCGCCACACCGGGACCGGCGGCATACAGCTCGCCGATCACGCCCTCCGGCACCGGCCGCAGCCACCGGTCCAGCACCACCAATCGCACCCCGGGCACCGGGCGACCCAGCGAGACAGGCTCGCCCGCACGCAATTCGGCCGCGGTCACCCAGATCGTGGACTCACTGGGGCCGTACAGGTTGTGGAACTCCCGAACGCCCGCGGCGTCGGTACCGGACCACTGCCGCACCAGCGCCGGCGGGCACGCTTCACCGGCGACCATCAGCACCCGCAGGTCGTGCAGCCGCTCGGCATCGAGCGTGGCCGCCACCGCCGGAGTCACGCAGGCATGCGTCACGGCTTCGGCGCGGAGCAATTGCGTCAGCGGCGCACCGCCGAAAGCGTCACCGTCGGCGACGACCAGGGCAGCGCCGACCGAGACCACCGACAGCAGCTCGAACACGGCCGCGTCGAAAGTGCGTGCGGCAACGGCCAGTACGCGCGAATCGGCGTCGAGACCGAACTGCTCGCACTGCGCGGCCGCGACAGCGGCCAACCCGGCGTTGGTGACGGCGACGCCCTTCGGAGTCCCGGTCGTCCCGGAGGTGTACACGACGTACGCGGTATTGTGCTGCCGCACAACACCATTGCGCTCATCATCGCTCACCGGGGTGTCGCCGTATCGGAGCAGGTCGGTCAGGTCCGGATCGATCACCGGGATTCCGGTGTCGCTCAGCTGGTCGGTCTGGGCGATAACGACCGCGGCGCCGACATCGTCCAGGACGAATCGGTTTCGCTCCGGCAGGTGTGCGGGATCGATGGACACGAACGCAGCGCCGGCCTTGGCCACCGCCCAGACCGCCCGCACCCAGGCCGCCGAGCGTGGCAGCGCGATCGCCACCACCGTTTCCGGACCGGCGCCCCGCGCGATCAGCATCCGCGCGCATCGATTCGACCAGCGATCCAGCTCCCCGTAGGTCAGGTGGTTCGTCCCCTCGAGGACCGCGAGACGAGTCGGGAACCTCGCGGCCGTCGACGCGAGGATCTCGACGAGGGTGATCGGGACCGGTCCCGCGCCGCCGTCTCCCCACTCCCGCAACGACTGTCGCTCGCCCGAGTCGAGCAGGTCCAGATCGCGCAGTCCGGCCCGGGCATCGGCCGTCACCCCCGACAGGATTCGCTCGAGCCGGCGAGCCATCCGCGCAACCGTCGAGGGATCGAACAGTTGCGTGGCATAGCCGATGCTGACCGGAATATCGCCGTCGGCGTTGGGTATGTCGGCGACGGTGATCGAGAGGTCGAATCGTTCGACACCGGCGTCCAGGGCCACGGGCGTGACCCGAATTCCCGGCAGCTGTGCCGCGTCCGCGTCCAGGTCGAGATTCTGGAAGGCCAGCATCACCTGGAACAACGGATGATGCGCCTGGGTCCGCGGCAGATCGATGGCCTCCACCACCCGCTCGAACGGAATGTCGGCATGGGCGAAGGCTTCGAGATCCACCTGCCGGACCCGGCCGAGCAGGTCGATGAACGAACCGGACTCGTCGACCTGCGTCCGCAACACCAGCGTGTTCACGAACATGCCGATCACATCGTCCAGAGCCGCCGCACCGCGTCCGGCGATCGGCGTTCCGATGGCGATGTCCCCGCTGCCGGACAACCGCGACAGCAACAGGGCCACCGCGGCGTGAACGACCATGAACACGGTGACGCCGTGGGCATTCGCCAGTTCGCCTATCCTGCCGAACAATCCGGCGTCCAGCGCGAACGAACAGGTGGCCCCCTCGTGCGAGGCGACCATCGGTCGTGCCCGGTCGGCGGGCAACTCCAGCCGATCGGGCAATCCGGCCAGATGCGCTGTCCAATAGGCGAGTTGACGCGCCGACACCGATCCGGGGTCGGCCTGTTCACCCAACTCCGCCCGCTGCCACAGCGCGTAGTCCGCGTACTGCACCGGCAACGGAACCCAGTGCGGGGACCGCCCCGAGCGACGCGCGGCGTACGCGATCGACAGGTCGCGTGCGAGCGGTGCGATCGACCACCCGTCCGCGGCGATGTGATGGAACACCATCACCAGCAGGTGCTCGTCGGAACCGCTGTCCAGCAGCGTGACTCGCAACGGAAGCTCGGTCGCCAGGTCGAACCCGTGCCGAATCGCCTGTGCGACCGCGGCGTCGAGCTGTGCCGGATCCACCGATCGGACCCGCACCGCTACCGCGGCCTGATCCTCGGGCAGCACCCGCTGGAACGGCGTGCCCTGCACGTCGGGGAAGACCGTGCGCAGACTCTCGTGCCGCCCCACCACATCGCCGATCGCCGCGATCAGGGCGGCCGTATCCAATTCGCCGGTCAACCGCAGCACCAGCGGAATCGTGTACGCCGCTGACGCACCATGGAATTGGTTGATGAACCACATGCGCAGCTGGGCGAAGGACAGGGGCACCCGCTCGGGGCGCGACTGGACCACCAGCGCCGACGCCGTCGTGCCCTCGGCTCCGGCATCCACCACCCGCGCCAGCAGCGCGGGAGTCGGCGCCTCGAACAGCTCGCGCACTCCGACGCGAACACCCGCCAGCGCGGACAGACGGGCCGTCACGCGCATCGCCGAGAGCGAATGCCCACCGAGGGAGAAGAAGTCGTCGTCCGTGCCGACCCGGTCGAGTCCGAGCAACTCGGCGAACACCTCCGCCACCATGTGCTCGGTCGGCGTCGACGGCTCGCGGTAGACCCGGGTCAGCTGCTGCGGTTCCGGCAGGGCCGCGCGATCCACCTTGCCGCTCACCGTGAGCGGCAATTCGGGCAGGACCGAGCACACATCCGGCACCATGTGCGCCGGAAGCCGATGCCGGGCAGCGGCCAGCACCTGCTCCGGGTCGAGTCCGTCCCCGACCAGATAGCCGATGAGCCGATGCGATGTCGCGTGCTGCACCACGATGGCGCGCCGCACCCCGGCCTGCTCGGCGAGTACCGCCTCGATCTCGCCGAGCTCGACCCGCTGCCCGCGCACCTTCACCTGGAAGTCGTTGCGACCCAGGAACTCCAGGTCGCCGTGTGCGTTCCAGCGCATCTGGTCCCCGGTCCGGTACAGGCGGGACCCGCGGGCGCCGAACGGATTCGGGACGAACGACGCGGCGGTCAACGCCGCCCGGTTCGAATAGCCCAGCGCCTGCTGAATGCCGCCGAGATACAGCTCACCGCGCACGCCGACCGGCACCGGCCGCAACATCGCGTCCAGGAGCACCGCCTCGATGCCGCGGATCGGCCCGCCCAGGGTCACCGGTGCGTCGGGATCCATCGGATCGCTGATCGTGGTGACGATGACCGTCTCGGTCGGCCCGTACGCGATGTACAGCTCGCGGCCCGGCGCCCACGCGGACACCAGTTCCGCGGGCACCCGCTCACCACCGGTGACGAGCACTCGCAGCGACTCGAGTCCGGCGGGGGACATGGTCGCCAGCACGCTCGTCGTCACGAAGGCGTGCGAAACACCGTGCTGCCGAATGAGTTCGGTGAGAGATTGGCCGCCGAAGACGTCCGGCGGCGAGACCACCAGCGGCGCCCCGTTCGGGTGTGCCATCAGCAGTTCCATCATGACCGCGTCGAAGCCGGGCGCCGATACCGCCAGCACCCGTGCGCCCTGGTCCAGACGGTAGCGCTCGCGCTGCTCGGCGGTGAAGTTCGCCAGGCCCTCATGGCTGACCACGACACCCTTCGGGGTGCCGGTCGACCCGGAGGTGTAGACCACGTAGGCGGTGTGCGCGTTCCGCAGCGGGCGAACCCGCACGGAGTCGGTCACCGCCGCCGCGGAGTAGCCCGCCAGGCGCGCGGGCAGATCCGGTTCGTCGAGCATCACTCGATCGATGGTGTCCGGCACCGTGCCCACCGTGTCCGCCACCGACAGGGCCAGGCGCACCGCGGAATCGGCGATCATCGCGACGACCCGATCGAGCGGATGGCGTGGATCGATCGGCACGAAGGCCGCCCCGGCCTTCGTCACCGCCCACATTCCGGCGATGAACTCGACACCCCGGGGCATGGCCAGCGCGACGGCGTCACCCGGCCCGATGTCGAGTCCGATCAGCATGCGCGCCAATCGGTTCGAATAGCTGTCCAGCTCACCGAAACTCAGGGTCACCGCACCCGAGACCACCGCGGGTGCGGCCGGGTCGATCGCGGCTCCGGCGACGAGCAGATCCGCCAGTGGTCGCGTCGGCTGGGCCACCGATCCCCGTACGGGCACCAGTCGAGCGCGCTCGGCCGGTGACAGCAGAGCGATCGACGCGACCGGGACCGACGGATCGGCGGTGATCGCGTCCAGTACGTGCGCCAGCCGATCGGCGCAGGCGCGAACCCAGTCCTGAGTGAAAACCCCGGGCCGATACTGCAATTGCGCCCGGAACGACTCGCCCTTGGCCACCACCAGCGCCAGCGGGTAGTGCGCGGAGTCGTTCGACCGCAGCTCCTGCACGCTCATGTCCTCGATGGCCGCGGCCCGGGCCGCGAGCGCGGCTTCGTCGACGGGATAGGACTCGAAGACCAGGACCGTGTCGAACAGGGACGAAACATCCAGTGCGGCATGGATATCGGACAGTCCGATGTGATGGTGACCCAGCAATCGTGACTGTTCGGCCTGCACCCGGGCCAGCACCGTGGCGATCGGCTCACCGGGGTGATGCGCGACGCGCACCGGGATGGTGTTGATGAACAACCCGACCGCGGATTCGATACCGGGCAGGTCCGCGGGCCGCCCGGACACCGTCGCGCCGAACACGACATCGTCGCGCCCGGTCAGGTACCCCGCGAGGATCGCCCACGCCACCTGGAACACGGTGTTCACGGTGACTCCGGCGGCGGACGCCGTGGCGATCAGCCGGTCCGAGAGCGCCCGGTCCACAACCACTGCGACAGAACTCATTCGCTCCGCCGGTCCCGAGGTGTCCGCGTGCGGGGCCAGCAACGTCGCCTCGGCCCCGTCGAGCGCGTCCCGCCACACCCGCAGCGAATCCTCCGGATCCTGGCGGCCGAGCCAGGCGAGGTAGGACCGGTACGAGCCCGCCGACTCCACGACGATCGGGGCGTCGGGCTCCGCGTAGGCCGCCAGCAGCGTGTGCAGGAGCGAGGGCATCGACCAGCCGTCGAACAGTACGTGGTGGTACGAGAGCAACAGCGTGAAACGGCTCTCGCCCACGGCGATCAGGGTGCAGCGCATCAGCGGCGCCGCTTCGATGTCGAACGGCTCGGCTCGGTCCCGCTCCATGACCCGCTCCAGCGCGGAGTCCGATTCCTGCGTCAGGTCCACCTCACGCCACGGCAACACCACGTCCTCGGCGAGGATCTGCACGCCCTCGCCCTCCGCGGTGGTACCGAACGCCACCCGCAGGTTCGGGTACCGCCGCAGCAGAGACCTCGCCGCGTGACGCAGCCGTCCGGCGTCCACCGCCCCGGAGAGGGTGATCGCGAGCTGCACCGCGTACACGTCCACCGTCGACTCGGCCAGGCGGGCGTGGAACAGGAGCCCACTCTGCAACGGCGACAACGGCCAGACGTCCATCAGACTCGGGTACCGCGCCTCCCAGGTCGTGATGTCGGCCTGTGCCGCCCGCACCAACGGGAAGTCGCTGGGCGTGTGTCCGCCCGAGTCCGGGTGCCGCAGCCGAGACACGACGGCGTGCAGTGCCTGGATCCACAACCGGCCCAGCTCATCGACTTCCGCGTCGGAGAGCAGGTCCTCGTGATAGCCGAAGGTGGCCGAGAGTTGCCCGTCGGTGACGGCCGCGGTGATGTCGAGCACCGCTGTCGCCATGACGTGCAGGTCCTTGTCGGCGATCGGTGCGCCGAGTTCGTCGGTGACGGCGAACGCGGTCGCGCTCGTCCCGCCCGATGATCCACGCGCCGAGAGCTGCCCGAGATAGTTGAACGAGATCTGGGCGGGCAGCCGGTCCGGCAGGGCCCGCGCGGTCGCCGGGTTGAGGTAGCGCAGCATCCCGTAGCCGATGCCGTGATCCGGGATCGCGCGCAACTGCTCCTTGGTGCTCTTGAGCGCGGTCTCGATCGCCGGGCCGCCGGCACAGGCGTCGTCGAGATCGATTCCGGCCAGCTGTATCCGGACCGGGTACACGGTCGTGAACCAGCCGACCGTCGCGGTCAGATCCGCACCCGCGAGGACCTGTTCCTCGCGGCCGTGCCCCTCGAGCTGCATCAGCGTCGAGGACTCGTGAACTCCACGCGCTGCCCGCCAGCGCGCGACCGCCACGGCCAGCGCGGCGACGAGCACGTCCTGGACATCACCGTGGAACGCCGCGGGCGCCCGGGTCAACAGGGACTCGGTGTCCTCCGGCGAAACCCGCACTCGCCGTACGCCTATCGCGCCTGTCCGGGCTCGCCCGGGATCCACCGCGGCCGAGCCGAGGAGTGGATCCGGCCCGTCGAGAATGCGCTGCCACATCGGCAGTTCCGCGACGCGCTCCGGCGACCGCGCCGCCTCGAGCAGGCCGTGGGCCCAGCGCCGCATCGATGTACCCACGGGCGGCATCGTGATCTCCGCACCGGCGCGGTACCGCTGCCACGCCGACATCAGATCGGGAAGCAGGATGCGCCACGACACACCGTCGACCACGAGGTGATGTGCGATGAGGATCAACTGCCCGGCCCGTCCCGCCCCGGCGGGGACGAACCAGAGCGCCTGCAGGACAACGCCGTCGGCGGGATCGAGGCGATCGAGCGCCGCGTCGACCTGCGCCGCGACCAGACGATCGCGGTCCTGCGCGGTGGTGTCCGGGGCGATCGCGATCGTGCGCACCAGCGACCCGGCGTCCACCGTCCCGCCTGCTCGCGTCTCGAGCTGCCAGTCTCGGCCGTCGTGCCACAGCCGGGACCGCAGCATGTCGTGCCGGTCGATCAGCGCGCTCAGAATCGCCGTCAGACCGGTCCGATCCAGTTCGGCCGGTGCGGTGAGTACCACCGTTTGATTGAATCGGCCGAAACCGCCCTGCTCCGCCATCCATCGAGTGATCGGGGTCAGCGGCAGTTCACCGACGCCGCCGCCGGGCAGCTCCGCGAGAACCGTTGCGGGTGCTACCGATTCGGCCACGCGCGCCAGCGCGGTGACCGTGCGCGCCTCGAACACCTGCCGGGGCGTGAACACCACCCCGCGGTCCTTGGCCCGCGCGACCAGCTGGATCGAGACGATGCTGTCTCCGCCCAGGGCGAAGAAATCGTCGTCGGCGCCCACCAGGTCGAGTCCAAGGACCTGTGCGAACACCTCGGCCAGCACTTCCTCGGTGGCGGTGGCGGGTGACCGGTAGATCGTGGTCACCCACTCCGGTTCCGGCAGCGCGCGCAGGTCCACCTTCCCGCTCGGGGTCAGCGGCAATTCGTCCAGGACCGTGAAGGTTTCGGGGACCATGTACGACGGCAGTCGCCGCGCCGCGGCCTCCCGGAGGGCGACCGGATCGGGGACCCGGTCGGGAGTCGCGGTGAGGTAGGCGGCCAACCGGGCGGACTCGCCGTGCCTGACCTCGGTGACGACGGCGCGCTCCACCTCGTCGAGTTCGCTCAGCACGGCCGCGATTTCACCGAGTTCGAGGCGCTGGCCGCGAATCTTGAGCTGGGAATCGGCGCGCCCGACGACCATCAGCGCGCCGTCGCCGGGCAGCTGCCGCACCAGATCGCCGGTGCGGTACATGCGGGATCCGGCGGGTCCGAACGGATCGGCGATGAATGCCGCCGCGGTCGTCGCGGCGCGATCGAGGTATCCGCGGGCCACACCGGGACCGGCCACGTACAGCTCGCCGACCACGCCCGGCGGCACCACGTCGAGCCAGGCGTCCAAGACCATCGAGCGGATACCGGGAATCGGTGTGCCGATCGACACCGGTTCTCCGGCAGTCGATTCCGCTCCGGTCACCCAGATCGTGGCCTCGCTGGGCCCGTACAGGTTGTGCACCGTGCGGACCCCGGCGGTGTCGCTGCCCGACCATTGCCGCACCACGGCCGGTGGGCACGCTTCGCCCGCGACGATCAGCACTCGCACGGTGTCGAGCTCTCGCGCGTCGAGCGTGGCCGCGACGGCGGGAGTGACACACGCGTGCGTCACGGCCTGGGCGCGCATCAGCTCCGTCAACGGCGGCCCGGCGAACACGTCGTCCGGCGCCACGATCAGGGCCGCACCGACCGGAACCGCGAGCAGCAATTCGAAGATCGCCGCGTCGAAAGTGCGTGCGGCGACCGCCAATACCCGTGAGTCGGAATCGGTCCGCAGATCTCGGCGCTGTGCCGTGGTGATCGCGGAGAGTCCGGCGTGGGTGACCGTCACGCCCTTCGGCGTACCGGTCGATCCGGAGGTGTAGACGATGTAGGCGGCATTGCCGGGCCGTATCGCGCCGCGTCGATCCTGCTCACCGATCGGGGCGGCACCGCACGCGGTCAGGTCGAGCGCGTCCGGGTCGATCGCGACGATTCCGGGGATTTCCCATTCCCCGGTGGTGGCCTGGGCGCCGTCGCCGGTGAGCAGCACGGTCGCCGCGCAATCGGTGAGGATGCCGCGATTGCGTTCCCTCGGCTGTGCCGGATCGAGAGAGACGAACGCGGCCCCGGTCTTCGCGACGGCCCACACCGCCCGCACCCATCCCGAGGATCGTGGGATGGCGATCGCCACAACGCTTTCCGGCCCGACGCCCTGCGCGATCAGCGCCCGCGCGCACCGATTCGACCACTCGTCGAGTTCGCGATAGGTCCACTCGTGCTCCGCCGTCACGACCGCGGGCCGATCCGGGAAGTCCGCCGCGGCGCGCACGAGTATCTCGCTCAGCACGAGCGGCCGCGGACCCGCACCGCCATCACCGCAGCGGCGCAGGAACTTTCGCTCCTCCGGTGCGAGCAGATCCAGATCGCGCAGGGCGATCGCCGGATCGGCCACCACCGCGCGCACCGTGCGCAGCAGGCGCTGGGCGAATGCGGCGATCGTCGGTTGATCGAACAGGTCGAGCGCGTAACCGATGGTGATCGGAACGCCGCCGTCGGTCGCGACGCTGTCGGAGACGTCGGCGACGGTGATGGTGAGATCGAACCGCTCGACCCCGATATCGAGACTCCGCAGCGGCTCGACCTCGAGCCCGGGCAGCTGTGCCAGCGCCGGATCCAGATCGAGATTCTGGAAGGCCAGCATCACCTGGAACAGCGGGTGATGCGCTTGGCTGCGAGGTGGGTCGATGGCCTCGACGACCCGTTCGAAGGGAATGTCGGCGTGCGCGAACGCGGCCAGATCGACCGCGCGGCACTCCTCGAGCAGATCGGCGAACGAGCCGGCCCCGCGCACCTCGGTGCGCAGCACGAGCGTATTGACGAACATGCCGACCAGCCCGTCCAGGGCCGCCATGCCCCGGCCCGCGATCGGAGTGCCCACCGCGATGTCCGCACTACCCGACAACCGCGACAGCACCACCGCCAAGGCCGCGTGCACCACCATGAACGCCGTGACCCGGCGGGTGCGCGCCATCGCGTTCAGTCCGGCCACCGTCTCGGCATCCAGGGTGCACGAATAACTTCCGCCGCGCTGGGACGCCACCACCGGGCGGGGCCGGTCGGACGGCAGTTCCAGCCGATCCGGCAGGCCCGCCAAATGCGCTGTCCAGTACGCGAGTTGACGCGCGATCACGCTCTGCGGGTCGGATTCCGCGCCGAGCACCTCGCGCTGCCACAGCGTGTAGTCGGCGTACTGCACCGGCAGCGGCGTCCAGCGCGGCGTCCGCGCGGCTCGTCGCGCGGTATAGGCGAGGGACAGATCACGGACCAGCGGTGCTATCGACCATCCGTCGGCGATGATGTGATGCAGCACCACGACCAGCAGATGATCCTCTGATCCGGTGCGCAGCAACGTGACTCGCCACGGCGGCCGCGCCGACACGTCGAACCCGTGCCGCACGATACTGATCACCCGGTGGGTGAGCTCGGTCGACTCGGCGGTATCCGTCGTCAGGACCGCGGTGCCCTCGGCGGGCAGGATCCGCTGGCACGGTATTCCCTTCTCGTCGGGAAACACCGTGCGCAGGCTCTCGTGTCGTGCCCCGATGTCGCCGATCGCGGCGGACATCGCCGACGCGTCCAACTCGCCACGCAACCGCAGCACCATGGCGATGTTGTAGGCGGGGGAGTCCGGCTCGAATCGATTGATGAACCACATTCGAGACTGCGCGAACGACAGCGGTATCGGCGTCACCCTTTCCCGTGGCGACAACGCCACGCCCGGGTGTCGCGCGAGTTCGGTGGAACGCTCGGCCAACACGACGGCCAATCGGGCAGCGGTCGGCGCGTCGAACACGTCGCGCACCTCGACCGCGATGCCCGTGGCGGTCGCGACGCGGGACGCCACCCGGGTCGCCGAGAGCGAATGCCCGCCCAGCTCGAAGAAATCGTCATCGGCCCCGACTCGGTCCGCGCCGAGCACCTCGGCGAACACCGAGACGACGACCTCCTCCCAGGGCGTCGAGGGGGCCCGATAGGTCGAGGTGATCAGCTGCGGGGCGGGCAGCGCGCGCCGGTCCACCTTGCCGTTGGGCAGCAGCGGCAGCTCGTCCAGGATGACGATGGCCGCCGGAATCATGAACTCCGGCAATCGATCCGCGGCGAACTGCCGGATCTCGGCCACCAGATCGGCGATGCCGGGATCGTTCACATAGCTGCCGAGCGAACCCAGCGCGCCCTGGCCCGGGTACACCTCGTCCGACACCGTGGTCTCGTCCGTCTCGCGCACGAACACCGCGTCCATCGCGCCCGCCACCGGCGACCAGGTGACAGCCACCGTGCAGCCCACTCGTGCACCGAGCGAACGGATTTCGTGCGGCAGTACCGTCGCGGACGGGGTACGCATGTCGAGATCCCTCAGGTGAGCGCGCTCGGCCGCGGCATCGATGACGCGGGTCGCCGTCACGTCCACCACCGTTCCGGCCTGCGGGATTCCGGTGATCCGCAGACCCTCGGGGCGCTCGGCACGGAGCTGGGCGTACAGCTCTCGCAGATCACCGAATTCGGCCCAGGAGCGCTGGGGCAGTGCGGCGAGCGAGCGAACCCGCGCCGGAGCCTTGTGCAGCACCACGTCGTAGCGATAGCGCGTCAACTCGTTGTCGACCGGCGCGTACTTCAATTCGATGTCCACCGCGGCGATCCCGGGGACCGTGTCGCGCACCGCGAGGAAGAACTCGGGAGCGACCAGCAGTTCCTGCTCCGCCGTCACCGCGCGCCGGGCGCGCTCGCGAACCGCGGCCACCGTGTCCTGCTCGTCGCCGCCGGCCATCTGCGTGCCGGTGGCGAACTCGCGCAGCAGACTCAGATTGCGGATATCGCCGAGGAAGAACGCGCCACCGGGCGCCAGCAACCCCATCACCTTGTCGATCACGTCGATCAGATAGGCGGCGTTCGGGAAGTACTGTGCGACCGAGTTCAGCACCACCACATCGAAGCGATCCCGTGGCAGGTCCGAGACGTCGTCGGCGGACTGCACCCGCAGGCTCACCCGATCCGCCCAGTCCACCGCCGATTCGGCCAGTCGCGATCGCAGATTCGCGATGGTCGCCTCGGAGAAGTCGGTGCACCAGTACTCGACGCACTCCGAGGCCAGGCGCGACATCAGCAGGCCCGATCCGACACCGATCTCCAGCACCCGTCGCGGCCGCAGACCCAGCACCCGGTCCACGACCGCGTCCCGCCATTCCCGCATCTGCGCCACGGGGATCGGCTCGCCGGTGTAACTGCTGTTCCACCCGCCGAAATCGGCGTCCAGGGCCATCGGCTCGGCGAATTCACGCCCGTTGCCGAGATAGCTCTCCTTACCCGCGTACAGGTTGTCGTAGACGTCTCGCCAGTGCCCGACCAGCTCGGCCGCGCGGTCACCGTCCGCGCTCACGGTGCTTTCGCGATCGCGGACGATGTAGGCGACCAACTGTTTGTCCAGCACCGCCGCGGCGTCGGCCGGGGCCGAGGAGACGGCGCGGGCGACGACCACCGCGCGCGATACCGCCGCGTGCGACACCAGGGCCGCCTCGACCTCGCCGGGCTCGATCCGATACCCGCGCACCTTGACCTGATCGTCGGCGCGGCCCGCGAATTCGAGAACTCCGGCTCGGGTCCACCGCACCACGTCTCCGGTCCGGTACATCCGCTCCGCGACGCCGAACGGGCACGCCACGAACCGCTGTGCGGTCAACCCGAGCCGGCCCGCGTAACCGCGCGCCAATTGCGCTCCGGTGACATACAACTCACCCGCCACGCCTACCGGCACCGGTCGCAATCGGGAATCCAGGATGAACACCCGCACATTGGCCACCGGGGCGCCGATCGGCACCCGCGCATCGGTGTCCCACGGCCGCGCGGCGAGAATCTCGTGGGTCGAGACGCATACCGTGTTCTCGGTGGGCCCGTAGGCGTTGGCGATGTCCACGCCCGGCCAGCGGTCCCGGAAGCGGGTGACCGCGGCCGAACTCAACGCGTCACCACCGGTGACGACCTGACGCACCGGATCGGCGGCGAGGCCGGGTTCCGCGGTGGCGAGCACCTCGAACAGGGCGGTCGCCGCGAAGATCGTCGTGACGCGATGCCGCGAAACCGTGCGCATCAGGACCGCGAGGTCGAGTCGATCCGGCGGTGCGATGACGATGGTCGATCCCGCCAGCAGCGCGGGCCACAACTCGTACGCCGACGCGTCGAAGGCCATCGAGGAATGCAGCAGCACGCGCTCGCCCGGTCCGCCCGGCCAGCCGTGGACCGCCATGTTCAGCACGCCGCGATGTTCGACCACAACACCTTTCGGGCGTCCCGTCGAACCCGAGGTGTAGATCACGTACGCCGCATCACCCGGCGACAACGGGGGCGTGCCGGTGTCGAGCGGCTCGCCGGTGAGATCCACGACATCCACACACAGCGATGCCCGCTCGCCCATGGGCAGATCCGCCGCGACCGAAACGGTCGTGAGCACCAGTTGTGGATCGGCGTCGTCGAGAATGAATTCGATACGGTCACTGGGATATTCGGAATCGATCGGCAGATACGCGCCCCCGGCCACGACCACCGCCAGCACGGCGGTCACCAGATCCGCCGACCGCGGCAGTGCCACCGCGACCACCGAACCCCGGCCGACACCCCGATCGGTGAGCAGCCGAGCCAGAACCCGCACCCGCGAAGCCAATTCGCGATAGGTGAGGTCTCCGTCGAGATGCGCGACCGCGACCGCCTCGGGCGTGGCCGCTGCCTGTCGCGCGAACAGGTGCGCGAGCGAGGTCGTCTCCGGCACGGGCGCCGCCGTGTCGTTCCAGATGCGCAGCAGCCGATCTCGCTCCTCGGGGGCGAGAACATCCATCCGGCCCAGGGGTATCCCCGGGTCCGCGGTGACGGTCTCCAGCAGCCTGATGAAACGCGCGGCGAGCTCGGTCACGGTGGTGCGATCGAACAGATCGGTGGCGAACTCGATCCGGCCCGACAATCCCGGAGCGGCGGTGGCGTCGTCCGGATTCACCCGTTCGACCACATCGACGTGCAGGTCGAACTTGGCGGTGCCGGTGATGGCCGGAACGATCTCGGCGTCCAGCTCCGGGAGCCGCAGATCGGGCAGCAGGTTGTTCTGCAGTGCGAAGGACACCTGGAACAGCGAGTGATACGCCGGAGAACGCGTCGGTTGCAGCAGTTCGACCAGCCGCTCGAAGGGAGCGTCCTGATTCTCGTACGCGGTCAGAGCTTTCCGTCGCACCTGCTCGAGCACCTGATCGAAGCGCGGGTTGCCGGACAGATCCACCCGCAGCACCCACGTGTTGACGAAGAAGCCGATCAGATCGTGCGTCGCCTCGTGGGTGCGCCCCGCGACCGGACCGCCGAGGCAGATGTCCTCACCGGCGCCGACCTGTGACAACAACACCGCCAGCGCCGACTGCAGCAGCATCGACACCGTGACCTGGCGATCATGGGCGAGTCGATACAGCCGCTCGCACAGCGCGTCCTGGAAGGCGAACTCGATGACATCGCCGCGATTGCCGGCGATCGCCGGACGAGGGCGGTCCGTCGGCAGCGTTATCGGCTGCGGGACATCCGCCAATTCGTTTTCCCAATAACGGAATTGGGTCGCCAGCACGCTGTCCGGATCGGATTCGGCGCCCAGGGTCTCGCGCTGCCACAGCGTGAAGTCCGCGTACTGGACCGGCAGGGGCGTCCAGCGCGGCGCCCGGCCCTGTCGGCGCGCGGTGTACGCGGCCGTGAGATCCCGCACGAACGGCGCGATCGACCAGCCGTCCGCGGCGATGTGGTGCAGAGCCATCACCAGGGTGTGGTCATCGACACCGTTGCGCAGCAACGTCACTCGCAGCGGCGTCGCCGTCGCGACATCGAAGCCCCGGCGCACCAGATCCACCACGGTCCGCTCGAGCTCATCGGGATCGACGGTGAGCGTCTCGATCCTCGGTGCGGCCACCTCGACCGGCAGGATCCGCTGGAACGGCACCCCGTCCTCATCGGGAAACACGGTGCGCAGACTCTCGTGCCGCGTCACCACATCGATCAGCGCGGTGGAGAGGGCCTCGGAGTCCAGCGGTCCGCGCAGGCGCAGCACCATCGGGATGTTGTAGGCGGGGGAGTCCATCTCGAAGCGGTTGATGAACCACAGTCGAGACTGGGCGAACGACAACGGCATTCGTTCGGGGCGCTCGCGAACGGTCAACGCCGGTCGGGCCGGAGCCAGGTCCGCTCCGCGCTCGGCGAGCGTGAACGCCAGCCGAGCGGGAGTGGGGGCCTCGAACACATCGCGTACACCCACCTCGATACCCAGCACCGTGGTCATTCGCGAGGCCACCCGCATCGCGGAGAGCGAATGCCCGCCCAGGGCGAAGAAATCGTCCTCGACCCCGATGCGGTCCGCGCCGAGCACCTCGGCGAACACCGTGGCGGCGAGCTCCTCGACCGGTGTCAGGGGCGCGCGCTGGTCCGCGACGGCGAAGGTCGGCGCGGGCAGTGCGCGCCGATCCACCTTGCCATTGGGCGTCAACGGCAGTCTGTCGAGCACGACGATGACCGAGGGCACCATGTACTCCGGCAGTCGATCCGCGGCGAAGCGCCGAATCTGCTCGGGAAGCACGGCATCTTCGGCCTCGTCGCCGGCACGATCGAGTACCACGTACCCGATCAGGCGCTTGTCCGCCACGCTCGTCGAATCCGCTGTCACGGAACCGATCTCACGGGCGATCACCACCGACTGCGACACCAGCGGGTGCGCGGTCAACGCGGTCTCGACCTCGCCCGGCTCGATCCGGAACCCGCGCACCTTGACCTGTTCGTCGGCGCGAGTGACGAATTCGAGTACACCGGCGCGCGTCCACCGCACCACGTCACCGGTCCGGTACATGCGCTCACCGGCTCCGAACGGAGACGCCGGGAACCGCTCCGCGGTGAGACCCGATCGGTTCCGGTATCCGCGCGCCAATTGCACTCCGGCGACGTACAGTTCGCCCGCCACGCCCACCGGCACGGGCCGCAACCGCGAATCCAGCACGAAGACGCGCATATTCGCCACGGGCGCGCCGATCGGCACGCCGGTGCCGCTCATCCGCTCCGGCGCATCGGGGATCTCATAGGTGGTGACGCACACCGTGTTCTCGGTCGGGCCATAGGCATTGACCACGTCGATGCCGGGGCACCGGTCGCGGAAGCGGGCGACCGCGGCAGTACGGAGCACATCACCGGCCGAGACCACCCGGCGGACCGAGTCGAGGTTCAGTTCCGGCCCCGCGCTCGCCAGTACCTCGAACAGCGGGGTCGTCGCGTACAACGCCGTCACGTCGTGGCGGGTGATGGTCCGGCTCAGCTCCGCGATATCGGAACGACCGGGCGGCGCGATGACGATGGTCGATCCCGCCAGCAGCGCGGGCCACAACTCGTACGCCGACGCGTCGAAGGCCATCGAGGAGTGCAGCAGCACGCGCTCGCCCGGTCCGCCCGGCCACCCGTAGGCCGCCATGTTCACCACACCCCGGTGCTCGACCACGACACCCTTCGGGCGTCCCGTGGAACCCGAGGTGTACATGACATATGCCGCGTCCGCCGGTGACAGCGACGGCAATTCGCCGCCGGACTCCTGCGCGAGGTTCGTGATGTCCAGGTACAGCGCCGCCCGCTCACCCAGGGGTGAATCGGCCGCGGTGGCCTGGGTCGTGAGGACGAGCAATGGATCGGCGTCGGCGAGAACGAACTCGATACGGCTGCTCGGGTATTCGGGGTCGATCGGCAGATACGCGCCGCCGGCCATCACCACCGCCAGCAGAGCGGTCACCAGGTCCATCGACCGGGGCAGCGCGACCGCGACCACCGAACTCGGGCCCACACCGCGTCCCGCCAGCACGCGCGCCAGCACGTCGACCCGCGCGGCCAATTGCGCGTAGGTCAGCTCCCCGTCTCCGAACCGCAGGGCCACCGCGGCCGGTGTGGAGTCCACGCGCGCGAGGAACTCGGTCGCGATCGTGGTCTGTGCCGGGGTGTGCTCGCATCGCGAGTTCCACTGTGCCAGAAGCTGTTCGCGTTCGGCGGCGGCCAGCAGGCCGATATCGGCGATCGCTTCGGACGGGTCGGCGCTCACCGCGCGCAGGACCCGGAGGTAGCGCTCGGCGATGCCGATGACCGTGCTTCGATCGAACAGATCGGTCGCGTATTCGATCCGGCCGAGAATGACCGCGGGAGCACCCGCGGCGCCGCGGGTCTCGATCAGATCGACGTGCAGGTCGTTCTTGGCGCTGCCGGTGGAGACCGGGCGGAACTCGGCGACCAGATCGGGCAGATCGAGAATGGGCAGGCCGTCGTTCTGCAATTCGAGCGACACTTGGAACAGCGGGTGATACGCGGTGGACCTGGCCGGGTTGATCAGTTCGACCAGCCGCTCGAACGGGGCGTCCTGATTCTCGTAGGCGGTCAGGGCCTTACCGCGGACCTGCTCGAGCACCTGATCGAAGCGCGGGTTGCCGGACAGATCCACCCGCAGCACCCAGGTGTTGACGAAGAAGCCGACCAGCTCGCGCAGGGCGTCATCGGTGCGCCCCGCGACCGGACCGCCGATCGAGACATCCGGTCCGGCCCCCAGCCGCGACAGCAGCACCGCCAGCGCCGCCTGCAACACCATCGACGCGCTGACCCGGTGTTCGCGAGCGAGCCGGTACAGCGCCTCGTGCAACGGTGCGTCGATCGTGAACTCGACGACGTCACCGCGATTGCTCAACACCGGCGGGCGCGGGCGATCGGCGGGCAGCGTCACCGGCTGCGGCGACCCGGCCAATTCCCTTTCCCAGTAACGACATTGAGCCGCGAAGGGGCTCTCGGCGTCGGATTCCGAACCCAGCAGTTCACGCTGCCACAGCGCGAAATCCGGGTACTGCACCGGCAGGCGGTCCCACCCGGGCTCGAGTCCCGCGCACTGTGCCGCGTACGCCGTCGAGAGGTCACGCAGCAGCGGCGCCATCGAGACACCGTCCGCGGCGATGTGATGCACCACCAGCACCATGACGTGCTCGGAGCGCCCGCACCGCAGAACCGTGGCCCGCAGCGGCAGATCCGTCCGCAGATCGAATCCGCCCCGGACGTGCTCGGCCACCACCTCGTTGAGCTCCGCCGGGTCGACGCCGGTCACCTCGAGCAGGGGAGCGGCCGCCTCGCTCGGGACGATCTCCTGATACGGCACCCCGTCGAGTTCGGGATAGCGGGTGCGCAGCGCCTCGTGGCGCGCGAGCACCGCGCCGAGCGCCGCGGACAAGGCCTCGGTGTTCAGCGATCCGGTCAGACGGAATACCAGCGGAATGTTGTAGGTCGGTGTCGCGGGATCGAACCGGTTGATGAACCACATCCGCAATTGCGCGAACGACAACGGTATGCGCGCAGGGCGTTCCCGGACGGTCAGTTTCGCTCGCGCCCGGCCCGGCCCCAGTTCGCGTTCGGTGAGCACCAGAGCCAGGCGCGCGGCCGTCGGTGCGTCGAAGATGTCTCGGACGCCGACCATGCGGCCGGTCACCCCGGCCAGTCGCACCGCTACCCGGGTCGCCGATATCGAATGCCCGCCCCGGGCGAAGAAGTCGTCGTCGACGCCGACGAGGTCCGCACCGAGCGCCTCGGCGAACGCGGTGGCGATGATCTCCTCGAACGGTGTCGATGCGGCGCGGTAGGTCGCGACCGTTCGCCGCGGGATCGGCAGCGCGCGGCGATCGATCTTCCCGCTCGCGGTCATCGGGAATTCGTCGAGAACGGTGAAGGTCTCGGGGATCATGTAGGACGGCAGTCGTCGCGCGATCGCTCGCCGGACCGCGTCCACATCGAGGGCGATTCCCGGTGCCGCGGTGAGATAGGCCGCGACCCACGGTGTTCCGTCCCGGTCGGCAGATCCGCCGACGGTGGTGGTCAGGGCGTGGCGCACCTCGTCCAGGCGGGTCAGCGCGGCGTCGATCTCGCCGAGTTCGAGGCGCTGACCGCGAATCTTGATCTGGGAATCGGTCCGGCCGACGAAGACCAGATGTGCGCCGCCGGTATCACGCTGCTCCCAGCGCACCACGTCTCCGGTGCGGTACATCCGCGCACCCGCTGGACCGTACGGGTCGGCCACGAACGAGGTCGCGCTCAGCGCGGGCCTGCCGAGGTATCCGCGGGCCACACCGGGACCTGCCACATACAACTCGCCCGCCACCCCCGACGGTGTCGGCCGCAGCCACGCATCCAGCACCGTCAACCGGACTCCCGGTATCGGGGTGCCCAGCGCCACCGCGTCACCCGGGCGCAACGGCGCGCCGGTGACCCAGATCGTGGCCTCGCTGGGCCCGTACAGGTTGTACAGCATGCGAACACCGGCCGAATCGCTCCCCGACCACTGCCGAACCAGCGCGGGCGGGCACGCCTCACCGGCGACCATGAGCACTCGCAGAGCATCGAGTCTCGGGGCATCGAGCGTGGCCGCGACGGCTGGAGTGACACACGCGTGTGTCACAGCGTGGGCATGCATCAACTCCGACAACGGGGCACCGGCGAAAACATCACCGGGGGCGATGATCAGTGCCGCTCCGACCGGTACCGCCGACAGCAGCTCGAAGATCGCGGCGTCGAAAGTGCGTGCGGCAACGGCCAATACGCGTGAGTCGCCGTCGAGCTGGTACTCGCGAGCCAGAGTGTCCGAGACCCCGGAGAGCCCCGAGTGGGTGACGGCGACACCCTTCGGTGTGCCCGTCGAGCCGGAGGTGTACACGATGTACGCGGTGTTGCCGATCCGCACCGCGCCGCGTCGATCGGCGTCGGTGATCGCCGCGGCGTCCCACTCGTGCGGTGCGAGCCCGTCGATGTCGACCACCCGGATCCCGGGTCCCTCCAATCCGGTGGTGTCCGCGGCGGTGTCGCTGCTCGTGAGGAGGATCTCGGCCGGGCAATCGGCGAGTACGAACCGATTCCGCTCGACCGGCTGGGTGAGATCCACACTCACGAACGCGGCGCCGGTCTTGGCGACCGCCCAGACCGCCCGGACCCACGCCGCCGAGCGCGGAATCGCCACCGCCACCGTGGTTTCCGGTCCGGCGCCACGCTCGATCAACGCCCGCGCACACCGGTTCGACCACTCGTCGAGCTCGCGGTAGGTCCAGGTGCGCCCGGCGTCGTGCACGGCCACCCGGTCCGCGTGCTCGCGCGCCGCCCGGGAAAGCATGTCGGGCAGCGTGATCCGTTCGGGCCCCGCACCACCGGAGCCCGCCTCCTGCACCAGGCGGCGCTCGTCCGGCTCGAGCAATTCCACCGACCGCACCCGAGTCCCGGGATCGCTCAGCGCACACCGCAGGAAACTGTCCAGGAACCGCGCGAAACGCCGATGATGGCAGGCGACCTGGTCGGCGGTGTAGACCTTCGGGTTGGCGAAGAAATCGACCTGGGTGCTCTCGCCGCCGACGGCCGGATAGACGTTCACCGAGATGTCGGGGACCAACCCCGGAGTCAATACCCGCAACCGGCCGGTGATGTCGCCCAGGACGATCTTCGTATCGAGGATCATCAGATCGACCATCGGCCCGGCCGCCTGCGGCAGCCGCCGGGCGGCGATCGAATGCGAGTCGTCGAGCATGTCCTCGTGCCGGTAGCGTTGTCCGCGAAGGACTTCCATCAGCGTGCGCTGGGTGTGCTCGAGCAGTTCGGCGATCGTGCTCTCGGGTGTGAGGCTCACCCGGAACGGCACGACATTGGCGGTCATCCCGCCCGAGCGGCTCATCGCCGCCGTGACCCGCGCGGACACCGGCACGCTCAGCACCACGTCGTCGGAGCCGGTCATGCGCGCCAGATACACACCGAACGCGGCGAGCACGAACACCGCCGATCCGGCCGATCGGGTCGCGACGGCGGTACGCAGCGCGGTCTCGGTGTCCGGAGACAGCAGCGCGCTCACCGAGAGCGGGTGCTCCTCGGCGAGCGCGACCCGATCGGTGAGGGTCACCGGCGCGGGAAGCTCCGCCACATACTTCGACCAGAACATCCGATCGTCGTGGAAGCGTTGCGAGGTGCGGTACTGCTCGTCCGCGGCGACGATCTCGCCCAGGGATCGAATCGCCTGCGCCTTGGGCTCCCGGCCCTCCAGCGCGGCGGTGTAGAGCTGCGCGCTGCGGGTGAGGATGTTCAGCGCGGCGATCCCGTCCATCACGATGTGATGGGCGCGCAGGTACCAGAACCACCGGCGCTCGGCGACCCGCACCACCGCGCCCATGACCACCGGGCCGTGTTGCAGGTCGATGGGTGCGCGATAGTCGCCGCGCATCCACTCCAGCGCCGCGGCGACGGGATCGGGGGCCGAGGTGTAATCCAGCTGCTGCACCGCGCCGTTGGCGGTCTCGTCCACCACCTGGCGTGGTTGACCGTCCACCTCGATCACGCGCACGCGGCTGACCTCGAATTCGTCGAGCGCCTGCCCGTACGACGCGATCAGCAGCGCGGTGTCGAGATCGCCGGCGAGCTCCAGGTACAACGCGTTCGACAACGGCGTGGCGCCGGCCAGCTGTTGCAACAGCCGAATCGCACGCTGTGCCGCGGTGAGCGGATAGGTGGCTGCGTGACCGTCATGGGCATGCAGGGGTGAACGATGGTCGCGCATCTCGCCTCCTGAAAATCCGAAGCTCAAAGAGAACGGGCTTTGTCCGCAAGGGTGGCCAGCGATCGCAGACCGTCGAGCACGGTCGGCGCGGCCACTCCGAAGTCGATCAGGCAGGCGATCTCGTCAGCGCCCGCGCGGTGCAGGCTCTCGACCATCGAGAGCGCGGAATCGGGGGTGCCGAACAGTCCGCTGCTGCGGTAGTACCGTTCGAAGGCGAAGTCCAGCACCTTGTTTCGTGACCTCTCGTCCAATTCGTCGAGAGACTCGGCGCCTCGGCGCCACAGGTCGACCGAATCGGCGAGGTAGCTCTTGAACGGCTCGTGCACCGTCCGGCGCACCGAGGTGTCGTCGTCTCCGACGAAGGTGTGCAGCATGACCGTGACTCGTCCGGCCTCCGCGCCGTGGCCGTGGCGGGCGCGCGCCTTGCGATAGGCGGTGATCTTGTCCGCCAGCTCGTCCACGGTCTGAAACAGCAGGGCGGTCAGCACATTCGCGCCGAGCTCGCCCGCCATCTCGAAGCGTTCGATACCGCCGCTGCAGGTCACCCAGGTGACCAGGTCCGGCTGGATCGGGGTGGGGAAAATCTGTACCGAACGCGATTCGCCCACCCCGTTCGGCAGCGAGATGGACTCGCCGCGCCACAGCTGCTGAACACTCTGCATTCCGGATCGCATGACCTCGACCCTGGCCTCGTAATTGTGCTGCGCCAGGACGAAATCGTCGGGGTTCCACCCCGTGGCGAACGCGACGTCCACCCGGCCGTCGGAGAGATTGTCGACCACCGACCAGTCCTCGGCGACTCGCACCGGATTGTGCAGCGGCAGAACCACGCTGCCCGCTCTGATCCGCACCCGCTGCGTGATCGTCGCCAGTGCCGCCGCGAGGACGGCCGGATTCGGGTACAGCCCGCCGAACTTGTGGAAGTGGCGCTCGGGCAACCAGATCGAGCTGAAGCCGTGGGTGTCGGCGAAGCGCGCGCTGTCGAGCAGCAGCTGATAGCGCTGGGACTCGCTGTGCTGGGCGTCGCTGGCGAAGAAGAACAGGCCGAACTCGATGCCGCCGCCGATCCGGTGCGACGGCGTGCTCGGCGCGGCGGCCCTGCCGGGGAGGTCGGCGCCGGGTTCGCGATGCCGGGCGACCGCCTCGACCAGGTCGGCGACGCACAGGCCGCCGTAGATGTCCTCGGCCGATACCTCGATGCCGAATCGGTCCTCGAGGATCGTCAACAGCTCGGCGGCCCTGACCGAATCGAGCCCGAGTGCCGTGAGCGGGGTGCGTGGGTCGACCGAATCGAGCCCCAGCCGCCCTCTCGCCCATTCCATGAAGAACTCGGTGATTTCCGAGTCGTCCTGCGGTTCGCTCATATTGCCCTCGATTCGAATTCGTTGGCGTACAAGTCACGGAGGTGCGATCGGCGGATCTTGCCGCTGGTTGTCTTCAGCACTTTGCCCTTGCCCACGAATATCACTCGATGCAGCGATACGGCGTGCTCCCGGCTGATGACGGATTTGATCGAACCTTCCAGGGCCGCAGTGTCTTCGGTGCAGTCGTCGTCGAGTTCCTGAACGACGATCAACCGTTCTTCGCCGTCTATGTCGACCGACAGCGCGGCACAGCCGCCACGGCGCAGGTTCGGATGGGTGGATTCGATGCTCCACTCGATATCCTGGGGGAACAGATTGCGCCCGTTGATGATCATGACTTCTTTGAGGCGCCCGCAGATGAACAGATGCCCGTCGACGGTGAATCCGAGATCGCCGGTGCGCAGGTAGGGGGTTCCGCTCTCGTCCGCGATTTCCGCCGAGACCGTTCGCTCGCTCTCCTCGGGCTTGTTCCAATAGCCCGAGGCGACACTGCCTCCGGACAACCAGATCTCACCGACCCGCCCCGGCTCCGATCGTCGCAGCGTCTCGGGATCGACGATCGCCGCGGTACCCGCCCGCACCGGCCCGTAATCGACCAGTTCGCGGCCGTTCGCCTGCTCCGTGACGAAGCCCTTCTCCAGTTCCTCGCTCGCGAAGGAACTCGTGCGCACCCCGGCGCCGACGGGTCCGCCGCTGACATACAGGGTGGCCTCGGCGAGTCCGTAGCCGGGGAAGAAACTTTCCCGACGGAATCCGCTCGCGGCGAATTTGTCGGCAAAGGTATCCAGGACAACGGGATTGACCGGTTCGGCGCCGACGAACGCGATATTCCATTGCGACAGATCGAGCTGTTCGGCATCGGCGGTCGAGACCCGCTCGGCGCACAGGCCGTATGCCAGATTCGGCCCGCCCGCGGTGGTGTTCGCGTTCTCCGATATCGCACGCAACCAGACGATCGGATTCCGCAGGAACGTCATCGGCGCCATGAGCGTCACGGGATATCCGACGAAGGGCGGGGAGAGAATTCCCATGATCAGGCCCATGTCGTGCGACGGCGGCAGCCAGTGGACGGCCGAGGTCCGCTCGGTGTGCCCGAGGGCGATCCGCAGGCACTCGAGGTTGTGCACGAGATTGCGATGGCGCACCACAACGCCTTTCGGGTTTCCGGTGGAACCCGAGGTGTACTGCAGGTGCGCGATATCGTCGGCCGAGGGGAGCGGGGTGTCCAGTAGTTGCAGGGAACCGCCGTCTCCGGTCGCCGCGCTGTCGATGATCTTCTCGTCCGGCCAACCGAGCAAGTCCCGGGCAACCGGTGCGGCGGACTGGGGCGCGATGACGGCCACGGCGCCGCTGTCGTGCGCGATCGCGGCCACGGTGTCGGAATGTCGTTGCGAGGTAGGCACGAACAGTGGTACCGCGACGCGTCGAGTCAGCAGGCAGGCCAGGAAGGCGTGCACCATGTCGAGGCCCGGTGGGCACAGCAGCAGGACGCGATCGCCCGGCTGGCTGATTTCCCGCACTCGGCTCGCCACGTCGATGACACGGTCCAGCAGGAGTGCGTAGTCCTCGACGTCGCGGTTCCCGCGAGCGTCGAGGAACGTGTAGGCGATGTGCCCCGGTTGCTCGGCGGCGCGGCGCACGAGGATGTCCGCCAGGGTCGCCGCACGCCCCGAATCTCGTTCGTTGTTCATCGACCTTCGACCTCCCAAGTCAGCTTCAGCCACACTGGACGAACGATTTCGGGCATGCGGAAAGACGTCCGGCAGCGGTGCGGAACCACTCCGTGCGCAGGACACCTCGGCAGGATCGGATCGATCGGCCGAGCGGCGCTCGGAGTCCGCGTACCCGGGACTCGGCGACCAGAGCGTCGGCGATACGTCGAGCATCTCCGTCATCACGCCGGTCGGCTCGTGAATGCTACAACCCGGAACCTCGAAAGCGCTTACACCAGTGCGGGTTAGGCGCGTCGCATGCGCTCGGGTCCCGCGCCGCGCGGCAGGGCACAGGGCATGTCGAACCGACGCCTGTCACTGCTCCTTCCGTGCCGGCGCGCAATGGCAGTCGTAGAGGATTCCTCCTGGTCCGTTATCGCGAATTGGTTCGGCACCGCGAGGGTCGCGGATGGGTCGAGAATTCGGTCGAATCCGAAACGTTGCGGAGTGCGGCGTCGAGGGCGCCCGCTGTGCTCGATGCCCGCGCGGCCGGAGTCTCGGCCGAGTTGCCGGACCCGCTGCTGTCGATTTGCGGGCAACCCGTGCGGGGTTCCTCGATCGCTACGACGGAGGGTTCGGCCCGGGCGGGGATAGGGGTGTGCTCGCGGGCGAGCGAAGGCTGCCGAATCCGTATTCACGGGTAGTTTGCTGGATCAGACCCGCAGGTGAGCCTATTGACCTTGTCGCGATCGCGATGTTAATCATGTGATTAACATTCGCTCTACGGGTGTGCGCGGCAAGCTCCGCGCACACCGGTCGCCTCGGCAACGAGGAAGGAATTCACGATGACGGTGCAGTCGATACTGGACGAACTACGCGAGCGCCCCGGTACTGGTGATGTCGTCCCGATCATCGATCCGGTGACCGAAGAACAGATCGGCGAGTTCACCGACTGCGGTCGAGACGCGGTGGACGAGGCTGTGGCTCGTGCGAAGGCCGCCTTCCGATCCGGGGTATGGAACGGCCTGCCCGGGCGCGAGCGCGCGAAGATCATGTGGCGCATCGCCGACCTGATGGACCAGCACCTCGACGAGCTGGCGGAACTCGACTCGCTCAACACCGGTATGCCGCTGGCACAGGCCAAGATGATCGTGCCCACCTGCGCGGAATTCTTCCGCTATTACGCGGGCTGGTGCACCAAGCTCAACGGCACCGCGCACGAGGTGCAGATGCAGGGCGGGGTCTCGGGTGCTTTCGCGGAGATGCACGCCTACACGCTCAAAGAGCCCTATGGCGTTGTCGGCCTTATCTTTCCGTGGAACGGACCGATCTTCAACGCGTGCGCCAAGATCGCGCCCGCCCTCGCGGCCGGATGCAGCAGCATCGTCAAACCCGCTGAGGAGACGCCGCTTTCGGCATTGCTGCTGGACCGGCTCATTCGCGAAGCGGGTGTCCCCGAAGGTGTGGTGAACCTGGTGACCGGATACGGCCACACCGCCGGCGCCGCGCTGACCGCCCATCCCGATGTCGAGAAGATCGCCTTCACCGGATCGACCGAGGTCGGCAAGATGATCGTGCAGGCCTCGGCGGGCAACCTCAAGAAGGTCATGCTCGAACTCGGCGGCAAGTCGCCGGTCCTGATCTACGACGACGCCGATCTGAACATGGCCATCATGATGGCGTCGATGGGCATCTTCGTGCACTCGGGCCAAGGCTGTGTCTGCGGTTCGCGCATCTTCGTTCAGCGCGGCGTCTATGAGCGGGTCGTCGAGGGTATCGCGAACGTCGCGAACAATCTGAAGCTGGGCGGGCCGAAGGAGGAGGGCGCCATGATCGGCCCGCTGATCAGCCAGAAGCAGCTCACTCGCGTCATGGGATACATCGACGAGGGCAAGAAGGACGGCGTCGAGGTGGTCACCGGTGGTCACCGGCTCGACCGCGTCGGCTATTTCGTCCACCCCACCGTGCTGGCCGGGGTCGATCCGGCCACCAGCAGGCTCTATCGAGAAGAGATCTTCGGTCCCGTGGTCACCGTCCTGCCGTTCGATGACGACGACGAAGCCGTGGCGATGGCCAACGATACGACCTACGGACTCGCCGCGACGGCCTGGACCACCGATCTGAGCCGCGCCCACAACCTCGCACGACGCCTCGAGGCCGGAACCGTCTCGCTGAACTGCCAATTGGTCTTCGATCACGGCGTACCCTTCGGCGGCTACAAGCAGTCCGGCTGGGGCCACGAATTCGGCAAGGAAGGTATCGAGGGCTACCTGAAGACGAAGTCGGTGTGGGTCCAACTCTGAATGTCGGTTCCCGATGCCTCGAACCTGCCCGGGGTGCGCTGTGTCGCGGCGTCATTCGGGCGTCATGGCGGCGGCGACCTCCTCGGTGCTCAGGCAGGAGATTCCCATGCCCGGCATCTCGTGGTCCGCGTCCCGGGTCCATCCGGAGATCGCGTCACGCGCCGCGACGACGCGCAGGTCGTGTGCGGTCGCCTCGACCAATGTGGCGCGCGGGCAGTTGGGATAGTTGCAGCCGGTGACGACCACGGTGCTGACCGCGCGTTCGGTGAGGTGATCGGACAGCGCGGTGTCGAAGAACGCACTCCAGCGCGGTTTGTAGAGGATGTGTTCCGCGGGGCCGATCTGTTGTGCGCGCCCGGTGAGGAGCAGTGCCGGATCCAGCGTGCCGGAGGTCGAAAGCTCCTCGGCCAGTTGGGATCCCGGTGAGTAGGCCGTCGCCTTGTCGCGCACGGTGCGTCGGCATCGCTCGGCGTTGCTGCCATCGGGCAGGTACAGCCGCACCACGTGCACGATCGGTCGACCCGCGGCGCGGAACGCATCGACCAGGCGCCGCGCCGCGGGCAGCACCTCACGGGTACCGGCGACATCGGCCACGAAGTCCCGTTGCAGATCGATGGTGAGCAGGGCGCTGCGAGCGAATTCGGGGCTGGTGTGTTCATCCACGTCGTAGACGCTAGAGACGTCGGTCGTCCCGGTCTTGTACGTTCTTGCGCGCGAACTGCCCCGGAGTCCCCGCGAACATGCGGCGGAAGTGGCGATGCAGATGTGCCTGGTCGTAGAAGCCGCTTTCGGCGGCGGCATGGGCGATGGAGTGCCCGGCGTTCAACAGTTGCTGGACGTATCGCAGTCGTAGCTGCAGCAGATATCCGTGCGGGGTGACGCCGGTGTCGCGGCGAAATGCCCGCAGCAGCTGGAATCGTGGCAGCCCCGCGACGATCGCCAGTTCGTCCAGGGTCGGGGTGCGTCGCAGGTCCTGCGCCAGGTGGCGCTGCACCTTCCGCACGAGCAGCGGTGGTGGTGCGGGGATGGCGCGACGGGTGTGGCGGATGAGGAGTTCGGTCAACACCAGTTCGAATTGTCCTTGTGTGGCAAGGGTTTCGAGTTCGAGACTGCGATGGAGCCGGATCAGCCGAGCGGCCAGCCCCGGATCATGCGGGGTCGGCACCGGGAACGAGGGACGGTAACCCGCGAGTTCCCGCAGTACCTCCGGCGGGATGTAGAACACCCGATAGTCCCACCCCTGGGCGGCTCCCGGCCGGCCCGCGTGCATGGTCTCGGCATCGAGCAGCAGCAGACTTCCGACCGGTGCGTGCTCGGTGGCGCCGCGATACCGCACCGCCTCCACCCCGCGCTCGACCACCGCGACGGCATATTCGCTGTGTGCGTGGGGCACGAAGGTGTGCGTCCGGAACGACGCGGTCACCAGCCGAATGTCGTTCGCCCCATGGCGATGTTCGACGATGTCCCGCATCGCTGCCACCTGCTCCCATCCGGTACCGCGCCCACGGCGGTGATCGTTCTCCGCACGGCGAGCCGTCGGCCGGGACCGGGCATTCCCACACGATACGCGGGAGACGGTCGACGAGTGACGGTGAGAGGGCTGCCTTATCACCCCGGAGTCCTATTCCCTGCCATACCAGGGGATTACACGGGGTGAGAATTCCGCGGATAGCTTCGGTGAATCGAACTGTCACGACGTCTCGGACGTACCGTGCGACGGCCGCTGGTTCCGATGCCCGATCGGCATCGACGACCCACGGGTGACATCACCGACTCGGCTCTCAGGAAGATCTATGACGACATCGGCTTTGGGCTCCCCGTCATCTCCACGGTCATCGCGGCGCGGCGGCGACGGCGGTGATTACGCGCGACTGTTGCGCCGGATCTCCGAGGCGGGACTGCTGGATCGGCGTCCCGTCTACTACGCGGTCCGGCTCAGCCTGGTCGGTGGTGCGTTCGCCGCGGGGTGGGCGGCGTTCGTCCTGGTCGGCGACTCCTGGTGGACGCTGCTGGTCGCCGCCTTCATGGCCGTGACGTTCGCACAGGTCGCGCTCGTCATGCACGATGTCGCGCACCGCCAGGTCTTCCGGTTGCGCAGGCCGACCGAGATCGTGGGCCGAGTGGTCGGCTCGGCCGGTATCGGGCTGGGGTACGGGTGGTGGCAGGACAAGCACACTCGCCATCACGCCAATCCGAACCACGAGGAACTCGATCCCGATGTGGCGCCGGACATTCTGGTCTGGTCGCAGCGGCAGGCGCGGGCCAGTCGCGGTCTGCCCCGGCTCATCGGGAGGGCGCAGGCGTTCCTGTTCTTCCCCCTGCTGCTGCTCGAGGGCGTGAACCTGCACATCGCCGGGGTGCGTGCGCTGAGCAATCGCGCGATCAAACACCGTGCGCTGGAGGGCGCACTGCTCGTCGGCCACTTCGCCGCCTATCTGGGCGCGGTGTTCGCGGTCCTGCCGGCCGACAAGGCGTTCGCGTTCCTCGCGGTCCACCAGGCGTTGTTCGGGCTGTACATGGGCTGCATCTTCGCCCCGAACCACAAGGGCATGCCGACCCTCACCGGCGACGACCGCCCCGACTTCCTGCGCCGGCAGGTGCTGACCTCACGCAACGTACGAGGTGGCGCGGTGATCGACCTGGCCCTCGGCGGACTCAACTATCAGATCGAACACCATCTGTTCCCGAGTATGCCGACCCCGAATCTGCGTCGCGCACAACCGATCGTCCGCGACTACTGCGCCGACATCGGCGTGCCGTACCACGAGACCGGACTGATCCGCTCGT
The DNA here is from genome assembly GCF_001613145.1 of Nocardia jejuensis NBRC 103114. Taxonomy (GTDB): domain Bacteria; phylum Actinomycetota; class Actinomycetes; order Mycobacteriales; family Mycobacteriaceae; genus Nocardia; species Nocardia jejuensis. Next base: position 53,884 of record NZ_BDBU01000012.1, on the reverse strand, counting down.
ATGGCGAAGCGCTGCGGCACATGCACCGCGTCGGTGCGCCCCTGCGCACCGGCGACCGCCACTCGCCCGCGGAACACGAGGATGTCGTGCATTCGACGCGGTGACTCGCGGATCGAGTCAGTGGGCCGGGGAGGCGGGGGTGAGCAGTCGTTTGAGGACCTTTCCGGTCTCGCCGCGCGGCAGGGTGGGGAGGAAGAATATGTCGCGGGGAACACTGAAGCGGCTCAGGCGATGGCGGATGTAGGTGCGGATCATGTGGGGGTCCAGATCCGAGCCCTCACGCTGAACGATGTAGGCGGCCAAGCGTTGTCCGAAATCGGGATCGGGGACGCCCACCACGGCGACCTCGCTGATCTGGGGGAGGTGGGAGAGTGCCTCCTCCACCGGACGGGGAAAGACGTTCTCGCCGCCGGAGATGATCATCTCGTCGTCCCGCCCCGCGATGAACAGACGGCCGGTGACATCGAGGTAGCCGAGGTCGCCGGTATCGAGCAGCCCGTGGGATTCATCGGGCGGCGGGCAGTTGACGTAACCGTCGAAGAGCATGTGGTTGCCTACGTAGATCCGACCGACCGCGCCGATGGCGACAGGGCGACGGGCCTTGTCCAGCACGGCGATTCGGGTCCCCAGCGGCGGGCGACCGGCGGTGGTGGGGGAGATGCGCAGGTCCTCGGGGGTGGCGATGGTCGCCCACGAGACCTCGGTGGAGCCATAGGTGTTGTACAGGACGTCACCGAAGGCGTCCATGAAACGCAGGACGGTGATACCTGCCAGTGGCGCACCACAACTGGCCACGATGCGCAGGCTCGAGGTGTCGTATCGGTTGCGCACCTCCAAGGGGAGATCGAGGATGCGCTGCACCATGGTGGGCACGACGATCAGGGTGCTCGCGCGATGCTCGGCGATCTGGCGCAGGCAGTCTTCGGCGTCGAATCGGCTCGACAGCACGACGGTCGCTCGCAGCGCCGTGCTCAGCTGCAGCGCCGCCAGTCCCCAGGTGTGGAACAGCGGGGCGGGGATGAGCATGGTTTCGTTCATGCGCAACGGGATTCTGGAGAGCAGGGCCGCGACGGTGGCGAAACCGCGCGGGTGCGGGCGGCGCGCGCCCTTCGGGGTGCCGCTGGTGCCGGAGGTGAGCACGATCAGACGTCCGCGACGGGAGGAAGCCCGGAAACTGTTGTGCTCCTGGGCGATCAGCGAGCCTGTCGTCATCTCCCCATCCGACGAATCGGTCCGATAGCGGTCGATGTCGGTGTGCAGGTGCTGCACCAGTGGCTCGAGCTCCTCATCGACGAACAGCGAGGTGAGCCGATGCCGCTGCACGATGTCCTCGATGACGCGACCGGACAGTCCGGCATTGAGCAGGAAGACATCGACGCCGAGTTTGCCCGCGGCGACCATGGTTTCGATCATCTCGGCGTGATTGCGCGCCAGCAGCCCTACCGCGTCGCCGGGACCGAGCCCGCGCGCGGCCATGGCGCCCGCCAGCGCGCGGCTGCGCTCGTGCATCTCCCGGAAGGTCCGGGAGCCGCGATCGTCCACCACGGCCACGCGGTCGGGAGCGTAGGCCGATGCCGCGGCGTAGCCGCCCGCCAGGTTGAATCCCCATTTCGCCAGGCCGCCGATCTGTTTCATGGCGCGCAACGGTCGAAGTGGTCGCACCACACCGGTCGAGACGATCTGCCCGGCCACGTGGGCGCGCTGTCGCAGTGGGCGATTCTCACCGTTGACCACGGTCGAGGTGCTCGCACCGGAGATCAGTTCGACCATCCGGCCGAGTCCGGCCTCGACCCAGGCGATCACGTCGGCGTTGGACAGCGTGGCGACGGCGGGATGAATGCGCCCGGCGGAGAGGAACGTGATGGTGAGGCGAGTCAGCTCGTCGAGCCTGCGCACCCGCACGCTCACCAGAGCTCCGGTTTCGGCGCAGCGCAATTGCAGTCCGCCGTGCCGATCGGCGCCGAACGACGCCCGGCGCGTGTGCACTCCCAGCTCGGGCGTGCCGATGCGGATCAGCCAGGTCGTGCCCTCGAGGAGGGTCTCCTGCTGTTCGCACGCCCCGACGCCGGGGAAGATCCTCGGAAAGAGTTGCGGATCGATGAGCAGACTCCGGATGACCTCCGGTGCGACCGGCAGATCGACTGTCGTCTCGAAGATTTCGGTGACCAATTTTTCCCGGCCGTTCTACGAAAAGTACCCAGTTTCGGGTCGGGACGGCCCTGTACCCGGGCAGGGAGGCGTCGTCGAACTCCGAAGATCGACGGTAGCAGCGCTTTCGGGCCGGTAGCGGGGATGCCGGGGAGTTTGTGGTGATTACCAGCGGGGGCATCGGAATTCTGAAGAGATGCACGAAAACTCGCGATCGGGACGCCGGGCGGCAATGCCGGGGCCTACGTTGCTCGCCATGATTCGCGCGTCGGTGCTGTTGCTCATCGCTCTGCTGCTCGGCACGAGCGGATCGGCGAGGGCCGACCCACCGGCCGGAACGACCACCCCCATCGCGGCACGAGCCATGGCCGCCGCCACGCCCGCATCCGACGGCGCGCATCTGGTGGCCGCCTCACCGGGGCCCGGACGCGTTCTCGACCTGACCGTTCACTCACCCGCCATGGCTCGCACCGTTCCGGTGGAAGTGCTTCCCGCGCAAGACAGTTCCCGCCCCGCGCCGACCCTCTACCTGCTCAACGGAGTGGACGGCGGCACCGACACGGGCCTGTGGAGCGATGGCAGCAATTGGCTGACCAAGACCGACGTCGAGCGATTCTTCGCGGACAAGCAGGTCACCGTCGTGATACCGATCGGCGGCGCGGGCAGCTTCTACGCGGACTGGCAGGCCGACGATCCGGTTCTGGGCAGGCAGCGCTGGACCACCTTCCTCACCCAGGAACTGCCGCCGATCATCGACTCCGCGTTCGGCGGCACCGGAGCCAACGCGCTGGCGGGACTGTCGATGGCCAGCTCGGCGGTGTTCCGCGTGGCGCTGAGCGCACCCGGCCTGTACCGCGCGATCGGTTCGTACAGCGGTTGCGTGCGCACCAGCGACACCGCGGGCCGGCTCATGGTGAACGCCATCGTGGCCTCGCGGCGGGGCAATCCGTCGAATCTGTGGGGCCCGCCCGAGAGTCCGGCCTGGGCCGCCAACGATCCCTTCCTGCGCGCGGACGAATTGCGTGGCACCGCGATCTACGTGTCCACCGGCACCGGTGAGCCGGGCCCGCTCGACACCCTGACCGGGCCCGGGGTGAACGGCAGCCCGGTGAAGCTGGTGGATCAGCTCGTCGTGGGCGGCATCCTGGACGCGATCACCGGCGCGTGCACGCGGCAACTGCGAGATCGTCTGCAGCAGTTGGATATTCCCGCGGTCTTCGATCTGCGTCCCACGGGCACCCACTCCTGGGGCTACTGGCAGCAGGATCTGCACAACTCCTGGCCGACCTTCGCCGCGGCTCTGGGTGAATGAGCCGCAGCTCCGGGTGAGTGAACCGCGGCTCCGGGCGAGTGAACCGCCGCCGTCGGCCCGTTCGTCGATGCCGTCAGCGGCTCGTACCGGAGACCATGCGCAAGGTCCGCATCGTGGGCCACGCCGCGGACCACGGTTCGAGCGGGTCTCGGCAGATCCACACGCTCACACCGCGATCCACGCCGGGGAAGCCGAGCGGCCGATCGATGCGTGCGAGCAGGGTGGTGTCCGCGAAGTCCGCGCCGAGTCCGGAACGGGGTTCGTCGATGCCGACGTACAGGACGGTGGTGGCGGAGTCCGGCGGCGCCGGGAAGTATCCGTAGCCGCGATTGGGGCTGTACACCGGCGGCAGGTCGTCGGATCCGATCACGTCGAGTCCCGCTGCCTGCCAGTAGTTCTGGGTGATGAGGACCAGGCCCGCGTATTGCTCAGGCGGTATCCCGCGATACGCGTCCTCGACGCCGTCCGCCAGCTCCTGCCAGCCCGAGGGGCCGAACAGTCTGGTACGCCAATCGATCTGCGCATACGCGTCGGTGGGCGTCAGTCGCCGCTGAGGCAGCGGAAGCGCGACCACGGCCACGACGGTGATCGCGACCGCCGACGCGATGAGAGCATGCCCGATCCCGCGCAACCCGCGCCCGAGTCCTCGCTGGGCCAGGTAGGTGGTGCCGGCGGCGAAGAGCCCCGGTAGCGCGCCGACCACGAAGTAGGGTCGCAGCCCGGCCAGGACGATCGCGAGCAGTCCGGCCAGAACGATCGGCACCAGAAAGCGATAGGGCCGCAGCCCTTCCCATCGCAGCCCGGCCCACATGCCGACCAGCAGCAGCGCCCCCAGCGGCCCGGTGACCAGAATGATCTGCCACGGCATGCCGATGATCCCGTCGCTGGTGGCGAGTTGTTCCTGGCGCACCACCGAACCCATGGTCAGTTGCGGCCAGCCGTGTGCGCGCTGCCACCACAGGGTCGGCACGGCCGAGGCCACCAGCAGCCCGGTGCCCAGCCACCATGCCGGTCGGCGCAGCATCTCGCGCGGCCCGAACAGCGCCACGCCCGCGGCCAGACCCATCCATGTCACCGGCATCAGCCATTTCACCTGTAGATCGAGGGCCGCGACAGCCCCGGCGAGGACCAGCAGCCGGTCCCGTCGCACCCGAACCCAGCGGATGAACAGCCAGCTCACCATCGCGGTGAGGGTCGCGTCGAGCGCATAGGTGGTGAGCAAGGCCGACTGCAGCACCGCCGCGGGGGTGGCCGCGTACGCCAGCGCGGCCAGTACCTGCGCATCGCTCCCGCCGCCGAACTCCCGGGCCAGGACCGCGCTCAATACGACGGCCGCGACGGTCGCGAGCACCGCCGGAAGTCGCAGCAGGACTGTGGAACCCGGATCAAGCAGGTCCGCCGCGGCGGCCAGCAGCGGCACCAGTGGGCCCTGATCGGCGTAGCCGAACGCGGGGCGACGGCCGGCCGCGATGAAATACAGCTCATCCCCGTTGAAGTCGTACCGCCCGAGCCGCACGGCCAGCAGCGTTCCCGACAGCAATGCCACGCAAGAGACGGCCAGACGAGCGAAAGCCGGTGCGCCGGTGAAGGTTCCGGACCGTGGTGGTCGGGCGGCGCGCTCGAGGGTCATCGTCGTGCCCGTGCTCGCGCGGTGGCGAGCGCGGGCGTGCCCGTGAGGGTCATGGTGATGGCTACGGCGGCGTACAGGGTCACGAATGCGGCGGCACAACGGCAGCCGATAGCGATGACAACGATATCCGGCATGTCTTTCCTCCCGAGGCGTAAGGCACCCGAGAACGCCGTTCATCCCGTGTGGACGGCGGCGGAATTGCCCGGTGATGCGCGATGGGAATGCCGCTGCGCGGTGCCGACTGCGGCCGATAGTAGTTACGCGACAATGGAATTCGATGAGCCGATCGCGGATGTCCGGGCAGTGCACAGGCTTCGGCGATTTCGTTTGTGACGCGCCACGCATCGCGCCGGGCGGCAACTTCCGGCACGCCGTCGTCCCACGGCGGGTGATCACGACCCGTGCCGCTCGGTGCCGACGTCGGGAGGTGCCCGGGTCTCCGGGGAAAGCTGAGCGTTGTTACCGAAAGTGGGCCGTCGAACCGATCAGGACAATCGCCCAACTGTGCCTCGGGTGCAGGTCAGGGCAATAATTGCCGATCATGCGGGATTCGAGTCTAAGGGGAGTAGAAGGTGAGCATCCGATCACTTTAGAGTTCGATCGCCACCGTTGATCTGCAGTAGATCACAACGGAAGGGAGCAGGCGATGACCACCGAAGGAGCACTTCGAACGGGCCTTACGGTATCGGGAAAACCGATGTCGAACCCGCTACAGGATGTGCGGACAGTATCCGAGCAGCTGGTGGGTCATTTCATCGACAATGTCGTTCCGTGTGGAACTCTGCCCGGAGAATTTCTTTCCGGAGATGTCACATCCGTCACCCGGGCCTGCCTGGAATTGGCGGTCGGCCTGCTCGACGGCAAGGATATTCCGGTCAAGATCGGCCGGCTCGCGGAAACCGCTGCCGGGTGGGCGCGGGAGGGCGTTCCTATCGACACGATCCTGCATTCGATCCACGAAGGCTTCAAATACGGATTGGACCTGGTCTCCGCGAACTCTTCGGCTCAGGACCACGTCAATATGATGGACGGCGTGAAACGGGTGGTGGAATTGCTGGACGCCATCAGCGTCACGGTCGCCCACGCCTATGTGCGCGAGCACAAGGCGGTGGTGGCCGAACACCACAATGCGGTGCACACGCTCACCTCCGCGCTGCTGGGTGGCTATTCCACCTCCACCATGGCCCGCGAATGCGGAATCGAGGTGGCCGTCGAGTATTCCGTTCTGGCCCTGGATATTCCGCGCCATGCCGATGAACTCCATCCCAAGCTCGACGGCGAGGTCGTCGCCCGGCGCAAACTCCGTCGCGTGCAGGCCGAATTGGCGACTCGCTGCGGCGGCGGTGCGCTGGCACTGCTGAGCGTGGACGGCGGCACCGTCCTGATTCCCACCACCGCGTGCTCGGAGGCCGACCTGGACGAGCTGCTCGACCAGCTCTCCGCGGCCGCTCACGTCCCGGTCACCGCCACGGTGGTCACCAGCACCCCCGATGACATCCCCGCGGCGGCGGACCGGGCCCACGAACTCCTCGACATGGTCCAGCGTCTGCAATGCGAGGCGCGCCTCTACCGTTTCGCCGATATGGCGCTGGAATACCAGCTCACCCGTCCCGGCCTCGGCCGGGAAACCCTCGGCGCGCTACTGGATCCGCTGGACGATCATCCCGAACTCCTGCAGACCCTGCGCTGCCACATCGGCAACAACCTCAACCGCCAGCGCACCGCGCATCTGATGCACATCCACACCAATACGGTCGACTACCGGATCAAGCGGGTTCGCCAACTCACCGGCTTCGACCCCGCCGCCAATTCCGGTCTCTGGCAACTGCGTTCGGCGCTGATCGCCCGGACCTTCACCGAACGCGGGTAGGCACACCTCTCTCGGTCGAGGGAGGTGCGCATCGCCATTGTTCGGATGCGCTGCGGGGCTAGGGTTTCGGGCTCAGGACTCGCAGCAGGTCGAACAGTTCGTCGGGGGTGTAGGTGCCGATGACCGATATTCCAGCCGCGACGAATGTGGCCAGCGCTCTGGGGAGATGGTCGGCCGAGGTGATCAGGACGGCGTCGTGACTGCCGATCTCGTCCATGACCTCGGCGGAGTATTCGGCGTTCTCGACGGTGGTTCGGGCCGCGGCCTCCAGATGGACTCGGTCGGGTGGGAGTCCCCGGGTGATCAGCCAGTCGGCCATGGCCCGAGCCTCGGTGACGCCGGCCTGGGGATTGCCCCCGGTGACGATGACCGGTGAGGCCGTCGACATCAGGGCTGCGGCATATCCCGCGTCGAGGCGCTCGACGAGTTCCGGGCGCATGCCGCCGTCGGGTTCCAGGCCGTAGCCGAGTATGACTATCGCGGTATCCGGACCGTGTGCGGGCGGCAGGTCGGCGTGAGCGGGCCGTGCCGCCGCCGTGACGACGCCCAGGGCGAGGAAGGCCATGGCGGCAGCCCTGCGAAGCGATGTGGAACGTGGGGGGAATGCGAACTCGCGCAACGGAACTCCAGAATGCCCATGCGATGTGCCCGGCGGGACCGCCGGGCACATTTCGATGATCTGTCCACCGAGCGTGAATATTCGAAATCGGTTGCGATATTGGGGAAATCACCAGAACGAATGCCCGTGATTGTGGTCATCGGCCGAATGACGAAAATGAATCGTGCTGTGTCGCTTCATGAATTCCTTCGACCGATTTGGTGAACCGCCCAGATCCCGTGGAACCCACTACTGGCCGCCATGTCCTCCGGCCTACTTTGGGCGAGGTTTCCACGCTGCTCGATCACTGCGCGGCAAGGGAACTCGAAGGAATTTCGTGCTGCAGGAAGGCATAACATGAAACGAAGTACCCGCCCCCGGGCGCTACGGTCGGCGATTCTGTCGGGGGTCTCGCTGCTGGCTGTCGGGTTCGCCGGAACGTCTGCCACCGCGGCCCCGGATCCGGCGCCCGCCGAACAGCAAGCGCCCACCGAACAGCAACTCGCCGACTACATCAGCGCGGGGCTGAAGGCAAAGCCGGTCGCCGATTCCGGATCCGCCTGCACCTCCGGCAGCGGCGCCGGATCGGGCAACGGGTCGGGTGATTGCCTCGGCGGGTCGGGTTCCAGTTCGGGATCGTCGGGTGGATATTCTTCCGACACAACGGTTTACGGTCCATCGATGACGTCCTGGCTGGCGGCCTTCGGCTACGGCCTCGCGCACCCCGACGCCAACCCACCCGGGGCGAACGACTGGAACTGCAAACCGACCGCCGAACATCCGCGTCCGGTGCTGCTGATCCACGGCACCTGGATGAACGCCTACAACGGCTACGCCTACATGGGCCAGCCGATCAAGGACGCGGGCTACTGCACCTTCACCTTCAACTACGGCCGCTCCAACCTGATCGAGGGCGGCGGCCTGGGGTCGGTGCTGCCCGGTGTGATGGGCACCGGCTACATCCAGGATTCGGCGAAACAACTGTCCGCCTTCGTCGATCGGGTCACGGCCGCGACCGGGGCGCCGAAGGTCGATATCGTCGCGCACTCCCAGGGCGGGGCGATGGCGAACTGGTACACCAAGTTCGAGGGCGGCGCGGGCAAGGTGCAGCACCTGATCACGTTCGGGGCCACCCATCACGGCACCTCGCTCGACGGCATCGGCGCGCTGGGGCGCGCGGTCAACAACGCGGGCATCGACGTGCTGGGTTTCGTCGAGATCTTCGTGGGCCACGCGGGAATTCAGCAGACCATCGGGTCGGATTTCGTGAACAAGCTCAACGCCGGCGGTGACACCGTCCCCGGTATCGACTACACCATCGTCGGCACCCGCTACGACGAGATCACCAACCCCTACGAGCTGACCTTCCTGAAGGCGGGCCCGGGCGCGCAGGTCGAGAACATCACGCTGCAGGACGGCTGCGACCAGGATCTGTCCGACCACCTGACGATGATGTACTCACCGCGTGCGCTGTCGATCGCGCTGCGTGCGCTGGACCCGGCGCACAGCGTGCCGTTGCAGTGCACCTTCAATCCTCCGCTCGTCGGCGGCGGCGGCGGGCTGTAACCGTCCACAGTCGTGTACCGCGCGTGTGGTCGCCACGCACCCCGGCCCCGCTCGGTACACATCGCAGGCAGTCACAGTGCCTCGTGCCGCTGGACCCGTGCTCGTCATCGCACGGTGATCCGCAGCCTGCGGGCGCGCCCACCGGGGATCCCTGCCCCGGTGGGCTTCGCGTCATTTCTGCACGGCCGAAGGTGCCGTGCCCGTGGTCAATTGTTCGACCTCGACCATGATCCAGGCGGCGATCATCTCGCCCGTCATCGTGACGATCTCGGTGCGCTCGTCGGCGTCCACCTCGAGGGCGGTGGCGCGCAGCACTCCGGCGAAACCGGTGTTCACGAGCACGAACGCCATCACGTCGTATTTGTGGTCGTTGCCGGGACCGAGGATCTGAATCAGCAGGACTTTGACCAGCATGCGCAGACGCGGCTCGAATTCCGGCAGACCGCTGTTGTAGAACTGCACGCCACCGACCAGCGCACGCACCAGTTTCGCGTTCGTGACCAGCTCTTGGGTGAACACCTCGAGCATTTCTATGACGACCCGAGCCTGCAGCAGGTTCGGTTGCGTCGACTGCTGTTGGGGAAGCGCCGAGAGCCACTGGGTGAAGCGCTGTTCGATGCGGTCGAGCAGGCGCTTGAGCAATTCGTCGACCATGACGGCACGATCGGCGAAGTACCGATAGACGGTGCCGATGCTCACCTCCGCCTCGGCGGCGATGCGATTGGTCGAGGTATCGGCGATTCCGCGTTCGCCGAACAAACGCGCGGCGGTGTCGAGAATGTGCTCTCTGGTCTCCCTCGATCGCTGCTGGATCGGACGCCGGCGCGGGCGAGCGTTCTTCGGCGGCATCACAACCCCCTTTCTTTTCTACGGTGATGATGAGTATTGCTCATTTTCAAAGCCGCGAAGATCGTTTCGAGATCCTGTAAGTTATTGCGCCACAAGCCTGGTGATCGCGCATTCGCGGTGTACGGGCCCATGGAGGTGCGCATGATGGCTGGCCGGGTCCCCACAGGGCGACTGACGCGGGGAACTCGCCTGGGCCGTCTGGCCGCCGGGCAAGCCGTCCGTGGCGTCGGCACCCGTGTCGCGATGATCGGACAACCCGAACAGGCCCGGCGGATTCTCGCCGAGCGGTCCGCCCTGCAGGCCGCCCAGCAGCTGGTGACGGTGCTGGGGGGAATGAAGGGCGGGGCGATGAAGATCGGGCAGATGCTCTCGGTCCTGGATGTCGATCTGGTCCCGGAGTCCCATCGCGAACTGTTCCGGGTCAAACTGGCCGAACTCCGTGACAGTGCTCCGCAGGTGTCGTTCGCCGCCATGCGCGCGGTCATCGAGGACGATCTCGGTCCGCTGTCGCGGATTTTCGCGGACTTCGAGGAGACGCCGGTGGCGGCGGCCTCGATCGGTCAGGTTTACCGGGCCCGGCTGCGCGACGGTCGCTCGGTCGCGGTGAAGGTGAAATATCCCGGGGTGGATCAGGCTGTGCAGGCGGATCTGCGCAATCTCGAATTCTTCAGCAAACTGTGGAAATCGGCGCTTCCCAGCGCGGCCGACGCGGATGTTCTCGGTGAGATCGCCCGCAATATCAGCGCCGAACTCGATTACCCGCGCGAAGCCCGCACGCAGCATCGCGTCGCCGCCCGCTATCGCGATCACCCGTTCATCACCGTGCCGGACAGCATCGACGAACTCTGCGGACAGAACGTACTGGTCACCGAATTCGTCGAGGGGCGTCCTTTCGAACACCTTCGCGGCCTGCCCGAGGCGGACCGAGCCCATTACGGTGAGATCATCTACCGCTTCTACATCACCTCGCTGTTCACCGACTACGAATTCTGCGGAGATCCCCATCCCGGCAATATCCTGCTGGCGCAGGACGGCCGGCTGGCCTTCGTCGATTTCGGGCTCTACCACCGCATGGACCCCGCCCACGTGGATTTCGAACGCACCGCCCTGCGGGCCGCCGCCGAACAGCGCGGCCAGGATGTCTACGAGCAGTGGGTGACGCGCGGCATCATCGATCCGGATGCGGACGTGACCCCGCAGGAGTGCCTGGAATACATCTGGGCCGCCACCGGATGGCACCTGCTCGACGAGGAGATCACCATCACGCCCGAACTCGCCACGGGCGCACTGGTGCTCGCGGTCAGCCCCCGCTCCGCCGAATTCAGAGGCCTGCGAAAACAGCTCCTACCCCCCGAACACATCTTCTCCCGCCGCGCCGACCTGTTCACCTTCACCGCCCTGGGCCAACTGCGCGCCACGAACAACTGGCACCGAATCGCCCGCGAATGGCTCTACGACGAGCCGCCCACCACCGAAATCGGTTGCGCCACAGCGAAATGGGCAGCCGCCCGCGCCGCACTCACCCAACCTCACCGGTGAGACCCGGCTCCCGCGCAGACATCGGTTCCACACTGCCGGGTTCCCCAGCGCTTCGCTCGAGGGGAAAACCATCATCACCGATCGGTTCGATGCCGCGCTCGCTGTGAAGGAAACCCAGCGGTCCGCCCTCGCGGCCGGGGTTGGGGCGCGGTGGTCGTGGGCGCGTCATCGTCGGTCGCGATTCGGGTCGGTGGCGCAGGTTCGTTCGTGTGTGTGCCCGGTGTCCACCGCGATCACCGTTACGGCTCGCATGATCATTTCGGGTACGTCATCGGCGTCGAAATGGCGGATGCTGGGCACCACGATCGCCTGGGCGCGAACCCGTGAGACGACGGTGTGCAAGCGCAGAGTGCGGCGGTCGGTCTCGGGACCGAACACCACTGTCTTGCACAGGTCGTAGCCCAATCGCGCGGCGAGACTTCGGATTGCGATCTCATCCGCGTTCTGGTGGATGCCGGACAGGTCATGCCTCAGATAGCCGATCGCCCGCTTCCTCATGATGGTCCAATCGTCTGTTGTCGATGTGAACGGCTCCATCGCCGTGGAGTCTCGACGGCGAGGACGTCGGCCGCGTCGGCCGACCTCATGAACTGTGACGGCAGTCACCTCGGAAACTGTCCCGCAGCGGGACAGTGGGTACGATCAGGCATCGAGGTCACTGTCAGAGGGAACCCACATGAGCGACAGCGAGGGTGAGGACGGCCGCTACGTCGGCCGGCGGGTACGCGTGATCCGTAAGCGGCGAGGCATCTCCCAACAGGTACTCGCAGACCTGGCCGGAATCTCGCGAGGTGCGGTCGCCAAATACGAAAACGGCGAGCGCCCAGTGGATTCGCGACGCATGCTGCTGGCGCTGGCGGCCGCGCTCGGTGTGAGCTCCGCCGATCTCACCGGCCACGAACAGGAAAAATTCGATATCGCCACGGCTGGATTCCATCGGGTCGTTCCCGAGATCGAAACCGTGCTGTGGTCTCGGGGCAACGTCACCGACGTCCGGACGCCACAGACGCTCGAGGGTCTGGTCGTTCTCATGCACACGGCGACCACACTTCGGGACGACTGCGATTACGCGGCACTCGGTCCGATGCTGGTGCCGATGCTCACCGACGGGTACCGGCATGTGCGTGATGCCGAAGGTACCGACCGGGCCGATCGAGCGTGGGACGTGTTCGGTTCCATCGCATACGGTGTGGCATCGGCCCTGCGAGCTCGCGGCTATCACGCACTGGCGTGGACCGCCGCGCAGGAAGCACAGCGGGCCGCCGTGCAGGTCGGGAAGCCGGCGCTGCTCGCGGCGGCGGCGTTCAGCCAGGGGCAGATCATGCTGGCTCGCCCGGGTGCTTTGCCTGCGGCGCTGGCGACGACGATGGACACCGCGGAGCGGATCGCGCCCGAGATCAGCACAATCGGCGAGATCGAAACCTACGGGATGCTGCATCTGCAGGCATCGATGGTGGCCGCGACCCTCGGCGGCGACTCCGAATCGCATCTGATCGAGGCAGCCGAACAGGCCGATCGGCTTACCTCGGTCGAAGGTGTGCGCTTGAATTCCGTTGCGCGCAACCAGAGTTTCGGCCGGGCGAATGTGACGCTGTGGCGCATGTCGGCGGCGATGGAGCGACACGAACCGGGGCAGGTCCTTGCCCTGGCTCCGCAACTCACCCCACAGGACCTGCCCAATAATGGTCGGCGGGCACAGTATTTCGTCGAAGTGGGTCGTGCACACGCGGCAAAGAAGATGTATCGCGAGTCGATGTACGCGCTACTGCGTGCCGAGCACACCGCTCCGCAGCACGTGCGCAACATGGTCATGGTGCAGGAACTGGTCGGCCATATGATGCGCACCGCCCAACGCGACCTGACCACCGGCGAGCTGGGCCGACTCGCCCAGCGGGTAGGCGTCGTGCCCGCCTGACCTCACATCCGCAGAGACCGGGCGGGACTCGGACACGCGGCGGCGAGCAGTGTCAGGCCGGATCCACTGTGCGCCAGGGATGTTCCGAGACCGCCCGCCACGCGGATTCCCAAGGGAACCGGGCGAGGTGGTTCGCTCCTGTTCCCGGGGCGTGTGGCTTGTTCACCTCGTCGCCGACGAGCATGGTGACGCCCCAGGTGGACAGTTTGTGGATCGCCTCCTGCAGGGCGGGGAAACCGAGTTGGGCTTGGTTGGAGTAGGGGACCGCGATGACGGGGATCTTCTTGCCGACCGCTTCCACCAGTAAGCCCAGGGGGAGGGTGTCGGAAATGCCCGCGGCCCATTTGGCCAGCGAATTGCCGGTGAGCGGGGCGACGATCATGGCGTCCGCGGGTGGCAGGACGTCGGGGGTGCCCGGGTCCTTGTACTCGCTTCGCACCGGATGGCCGGTGTGGGCGGCGAGGGCCTCGACATCGATGAAGCGCGTTCCATACGGCGATGCGATGACGCATACGTCCCAGCCGTCGGCGTGCGCGAGATCCACGAGCGTGCCGACGTCACGAGCGGCCGGGGATCCGGTCACGATGGCGTAGAGCACGGGTGCTCCTTGATCGTTCATGAGTTCATGGTGCCGATAGTTGGACCTGTTCGCTGCCCTCGGGTCGTGGGCACGCCGGGCATCGGGCGGTGCGCGCCCGAATGTGCGTTGGCGCGCAAACGATCTCGCGACTGCCCCTCGCTACTCGGCAGGTCGCCGAATCACTGTGCGCGGTCCGCGCGCATGGCGTCCGCGGCGGCGGCGCGGGACCGGACGCCGAGTTTGGTGCGGGCATTGGCCACATGGCGGTGGACGGTATGCGGGCTCAGGGTGAGGCGCTCACCGATCTGTATGTCGGTCAGGCCCTCCGCGACCAGGCGCAGGATCTCCCGCTCGCGGTCGGTCACCGCGTCGGGACCCGGTGGTACGGGACGGGATCGGATCGGGTGCCCGAGAGCGCGCAGGGTCGCGTCGGCAACGGCGCTCGCGTCACCGCGCCACGGGAAGTGGTCTTCGCCGTGCAGTTCGACGAAGGTCGATCGCCGGACGCGGCGAGCCACGTCGACGCCGAGGGGGAAGGGGACCGCTCGATCGTTCTTGCGATGCAGCACCGTTGTCGGAACGGTCACGGCCGCAAGGTATTCGGTGGCGTCCAGGTCGTAGGTCGCGGCCAGTGACCTCGCGGCTTGCTCGCCGGTCGCGGACAAGCGCTGGAACTGGGCGAATCGTTCGCGTTCGGCATTGGTCGCGCCGGGGACGAAGACATCCGCGAGCACCCGCGATCCGAGCCCCCAGTGCGTGGAGATGGCGTTCACCATGGCGCGGCGCGCACTCTCGGGCGCGATATCCGACCCCCGGGCGAACGCGCCGTAGAGCACGAGCCGATGCACCCGGTCGGGTAGCCGCGCCGCGAGTCCGGCGGCGACCGCGCCTCCCGAGGACGCGCCGAGGACCGCGACCCGCTCCACGCCGAGCCCGTCGAGGATGTCGGCGGTCACCGCGATCTCACCGTCCAGATCCAGCGCGGACCCGGCGGCGCCGGACATACCGCTGCCGGGCTGGTCGTACCGAATGACCGTGAACCGCTCCGCCAACCGCGACAGATACGCCCGGAACAGCGGATCTTCCCAGTTGAGGGTCAGATGGCCGCACCACCACCCGCCGATCAGCAGCGCGGGACCGCTGCCGACCATCGAATACGCGACGTCACCGCCGCCGGTCCTCACATGGCGGACGACCTGATCCTCGACGCGCAACATGGTGCCACCTCTCACGTGCCGTTCGTGACCTTTCCCCATGAGCAAATCGCACGGAGCACCGTTCGCGCATCACCCGTTCGGGCCATCGAACATGGCCGGAATCGGCCACGACGCGCCCGTGCCTCACGCGTCAGACTCGACGACCATGACCACCGTAACCTTCGGCGAACGCTTCTTCGCCAGCTGGTATCCGTCCTTCATGGCCCGCGTGGAGCGGGCCGGACAGGCCGACGTGCGCGGCGCCCAGCTTGCCCTCGCACACGGCCGCACCCTCGAAATCGGCGCCGGCAACGGCCTTTCCGTCCCGCACTATCCCGATGAACTGGACGAGCTTGTTCTCCTGGAACCGAATCCCGCACTGCGCGCGCGGCTGGCGGCGCGAACCGACACCCCCGCCGCCCCCGTCACGATCGTCGACGGCGACGCCCACCACCTCGACTTCCCCGACGCCAGCTTCGACACCGTCACCGCGTCCCTGGTGTTCTGCTCGGTGCGCGACCCGGCCCAGGCCCTGAGCGAGGTGCATCGCGTCCTGCGGCCCGGGGGAGTGTTCCTGTTCCACGAGCATGTTCGTGGCACCGGGGTCCGCGCCACCTTCCAGGACCTGCTCACCCCGATGCAACGTCGCCTCGCCGACGGCTGCCATGCCAACCGCGATTTCGAATCCCTGCTCGGCACCACCGATTTCCACATCGAGGACATCGAGCACACGCGCATGCCGACCTGGATGCCGACCATCGTGCCCCTGGTCGTCGGCACCGCACGCCGAGGATGAGTTCTCCCGTAGTCACCGCCCCCACCCGGGGACCGGTGATCGCCGTGCGTTCCGGCCTTCGTATCGTGTGATCCGCGAAGATTCGAGGAATCTGGTGAGAATCCAGAACGGTCGCGCCACTGTGAGCCTCGTCCGACCCCGGACGGTGTGAGTCAGACACTCGGACCCTCGCGCACCACCACACGATCGGGGACGCGCAATCCCCTCGAGGGTCCAGGAGAGTCCCATGGCCACGTCTGTTCCGCTGTCCGCCGCGAAAACGATACGATCGATTCGGGTGCTGTCGGCGCTGGGCTTGGTCACTTGCCTGGTCGCCGGGCTCGCCGCCTGCGGAAACTCGGCCGAGGACGCGAACGCCGCCGACGCGGGCGCATCGGATCGCCCGGGCCGCACCAGCTACCCCCTCACGCTCGACAACTGTGGCGTCGAGGTCACCTTCGATCGGGCGCCCACCCGGGCGGTCTCGCTGTATCAAGCCTCCACCGAGATCCTGCTGTCGCTGGGTCTGGCCGATCGCATGGTCGGCACCTCGACGTGGTTCGACCCGGTGCTGCCGAATCTCGCGGCCGACAATGCCAAGGTGCCCCGGCTGGCGGACAACGACCCGTCGCTGGAAGCGGTGCTCGGTACCCGGCCCGATATCGTGACCTCGGCCAGCGCGCACACCTTCACCCCCGCCGTCGTCGCCGAGCGCAGCCGCTTCGCCCAGCTGGGCATCGCGACCTACCAGTCCCCGTCGGTATGCACCGGCGCGCGGGTCGAGGGTGAAACCGTCACGCGCACAGCACCGCTGGAGGTCGACGCGCTGTTCCAGGAGATCACCGACCTGGCGCGGATCTTCGACGTCCAGGATCGCGGCGCGCAGCTGGTCGACCGGCTGCGAGGCCGGGTGCGGGCCGCGACCGCCGAGACGCCCGCCACGGGTTCCGCGCCGACCGTGGCCTTCTGGTTCTCGGGTATCAAGACCCCGTACCTGGCCGGATGCTGTTCTGCCCCGGGCATGTACGCCACACAGGTCGGCGCGCGCAATGTCTTCGCCGGTCAGCGTGAAGACTGGCCCGAGATCAGCTGGGAGGCGGTGGTCGCGAGTGACCCCGATGTCCTGGTGCTGGCCGACCTGAGCCGCAAGCGCATCGACGGAGACGCGCTCACCACGAAAATCCAGTTCCTGGAATCGAATCCGGCGACCAACCAGATGCGGGCGGTGCGCGACAAGCGCTATGTCGTCATGACCGGATCGGAACTCGATCCTGGCATCCGCGAGATCGACGCCATCGAGAAGCTGGCGACCGGACTGGCCTCGGCGCGTTGACGCGCTCACGCCGTGCGGTCGTGATCTGCCTGTGCAGCGCTGTGCTGCTGTGCTTTTCGATCGCTGTCACGATCTCGATCGGTCCGGCGAACCTGTCGCTGGGCGAGGTCTACAGCGTGATCGGGCAGCACCTGGGTCTCGGTCGATCCTCGGCCGGTCGCCTGGCCGACGGCATCGTGTGGCAGCTGCGCCTGCCTCGCGCCCTGCTGGCGGCGATCTGCGGTGCCGGGCTGTCGCTGTGCGGGGCGATCCTGCAATCGCTGCTGCGCAATCCGCTGGCGGATCCGTTCGTGCTCGGTGTGTCCTCCGGCGCCTCCACCGGTGCGGTATCGGTGGCGGTGCTCGGAGTGGGCGCCGGAGTGCTGTCGCTGTCGGGCGGCGCGTTCCTCGGCGCGGTGCTCTCGTTCGCGCTGATGCTCGCGCTGGCCTACGGCGCGGGCGGCACCCCGGATCGGGTGATCCTCGCCGGTGTGGCGTGTACGCAACTGTTCTCGGCGCTGACCTCGCTGATCGTCCTGTGGTCCGCGGATGCCGAGCAGACGCGCGGTGTGCTGTTCTGGCTGCTGGGTTCGCTTGCGGGCGCCACCTGGACCGATGTCGCGATCGGAGCGAGCGTGTTCGGCATCGGTTGCCTGATCTGCCTCTGGTACGCCTCGACATTGGACGCGTTCGCCTTCGGCCCCGACGCCGCCGCCACGCTCGGAGTCGCGGTCGGCCGCACCCGGATCCTGCTGCTACTGGTGACCGCCCTGATCACCGCGGCATTGGTGAGCGCGGCCGGAGCGATCGGATTCGTCGGCCTGGTGCTGCCGCACGTCGCGCGATTCCTGGTGGGGCCCAGGCATACCCGGCTGCTGCCGGTGACGGTCCTGATCGGCGCGGTCTTCATGGTCTGGGCCGATACCGTTGCGCGCAGCGCCTTCGGCGCCAGGGAGGTCCCGGTCGGAGTGGTCACCGCGCTGCTGGGCGTACCCGCGTTCGCCATTCTGCTGGCGCGCCGCCGGAAGCAGCCGGCATGACACTGCGCGCACTCGACCTCTCGTGGACGCGGTCCGGTCGGCTGGTGCTCGACGGTGTGACCCTGGATCCGAAACCCGGTGACACCGTCGGACTGCTGGGACCGAACGGTTCGGGAAAGTCCTCGCTGCTGCGGCTGATGGCCGGTCTCGACCGCCCGGACTCCGGACGGGTTCTTCTCGGCGACAACGACATTCACACGATCGCGCGCAGACGTCTCGCGCGCCGCATCGCGCTGGTCGGTCAGCACGCCGACACCGACCTCGACCTCACGGTCTTCGACGTGGTGAGCCTGGGTCGCATCCCCTACCGTGGGGTGTTCGGCGGTGACGCGGCCGCCGATTCCGCGGCGATCGGCCGGGCGCTGGACGCGGCGGGCCTGGCGCACAAGGCAACTCAGCGGTGGCACACGCTCTCCGGTGGCGAACGACAGCGATCGCTGATCGCCGGCGCGCTGGCGCAGGAGCCGCAGGAGCTGCTGCTGGACGAGCCGACCAATCATCTCGATATCGCGCATCAGCTCGAGATCTTGACGCTGGTTCGTACGCTGCCGGTTACCGCGGTGCTGGCGCTGCACGATCTGAATCTGGCGGCCATGTTCTGTGATGTGCTGGTGGTGCTGGATCAGGGGCGCGTGGTGGCGACCGGAGCGCCCGCGCAGGTGCTCACCGAGGAACTGATCGCCGAGGTCTATCACGTGCGCTGCCGGGTGGGGGTGACCGACGAGGGCACGACCTCGGTGCGGTTTTTGCGGGATTAGGCGGGTTCAGCCCATCGTCCCGGAGGCTTCGGGATCTGTGCGCGGGGCGTCGGCGGGATCGCGCGCGATCAAACCCCAGCGGCTCGAGGTCAGGCGCAGGCTCGGTAGGTCCGAGAGTGAGAGCACCACCTCGTAGGTGCGCTCGTACCCGGTGTGCGCGATCCGCCATTTGCCGTCGTCGCACAGCACGTACTCGTCGGTGTAGAAGGCCGCGCCCCGCAGCAGCATGTTGTGACCGGGGATCAGAACGGTATCGGCCAGGTACCAGGTGCCCTTCGCGCGCGGCCCGTCGATATCGATCTCGGGGTGGTCACAGCGGTGTTCGGTGATGACGTGCGGTCCCAGGGTGTTGCGCATGAAGGCCAGGAACGCGTCCCGGGACTCGAACTGCAGGTACTCGCTGTAGGTGGCGGTGGCCTCCGGGATCATGGTGTCGGCGAACTCCTCCCACGCCTTGGTGTCCAGGGCGCGCAGGTATCGGAACTTCAGCCGGCTGATCGCCGCGACGGCATCGGAGTCCATACCTCCAACAATCCCATCAGATCTCGGTATCCCACGGAATTTGCCACAGATATGTACCGGATCGCTATCAGTGGGCCTGCTCGCCGTGGCCGAGCTGTGGGAAAGGGCCGTACATCGTCACGGGCCTGGCACCGACTCGGCAGCGGGGCCGTGGCCCGACCAACTATCGCCCCGGTGTCAGTCCCACAGGCTCGAGCACGGGAACAGGGGTAGGTCGTTCGAGAGGTCGTCGTCGATGGTGGCCAGGATCGCCGATGGCCACTTCCGCAGTGCGGCAATGAAGTTGCGAGCCTGAGTCACCGTGGCGCGGAAGTCCAGGACGAGTGGGCCGGAGCAGATGCGCAGGTGACATTCGTCGTGCCGGCAAAGTGGGATGTGCTCGTCCATCGGGTCCTCGTTGTGTCGTGCGGTCGAGCTGGGTTCGGGACTGCCTCCGCTGGGTGCGGTAGCGCACGATTTGCTCGACTTGGCGTCTCAGACACTCTAGAGCACAATTGTGGCTCGCGCCACAGGTTGTAGATGTACGAAGGTTCGGAATGCGGGTGTTCGCTACCTATTGGCCAGGTCACGTCGGGTAAATCTTGGTAATTGTCTGGGACGGACAGTTGTCCGGTCTTCGGTAGCGGCGAACGGAGTTCAGCCTTCGGAGGTGCGGTCGGCCCGGTGTGACAACCGCTGGGAGAAGGTCTCCGCCCAGGCGGCCGAATCGGACTCGTCATCGGCCTCGGGGGTGCGGCGTTCGGCGGGCAGGCGTGGGAGGTTCTCGGTCCGCTTGCTGCCGCCGGGCCGGGCCTGCGAGGCGAAGATTCGCGCGCACCAGGACACGTAGGCTTCGACGCCCATGTTGGCGGCGTCGGCGGCCTCGCTCAGCGTGCGCCAGTCGTCCTCGCCCAGCGTCACCACGATGTCCTTGCTTGCCATCCGAATAACGCTAGTCCTGGTACGTCCGTCCCGTCGGGACGGGCTACTCGAAACCGTCCGTGTCCCTTATTCGCGGTGTCACCGATATTCACCGGCTCGGCCCAGGCGTCGGAATCGGGAGCGGCACAGCGATTTCGGACCAGGCGCGACCGGAAGGCGGTCGCGACCGCCGCGGCGAAGGGATCTCGGGTCAGGAGATCAGGCCGAGCAGGAACCTGGTGAGGACTTCGGTGACGTCGTTCAGCGGCGGGCGTGGGTCGGTGGTGCTCCATTGATGCACCAGTGCGATCAGAGCGCCGATGAATCCTGTTGCGGCAGCCGGATATCCGCCGGGCGGTTGGAAATCCGGGCCGACGAGCCTGCGCAGCTCCGTTTCGAAGAACTCCGCCCAGACCGTGCGCTGGTCGATGCGGTGCTGCTCCACATGGGGGCTGACGCCGATGATCTCGACGAACGAGATCGCCGCGCGGCGCGGGTCGCTGCCCAGTGATCGCGCGTACGCGGTGACCGCGACGGCCACGCGGGTGGCGGCCGGGGCGTCGGCGTGTTCGCGCAGCGCCGAGGCCACCGCGTCGCGGGCGTCGGTCTGGATCATGTCGTAGACGGCGAGCAGCAGTTCCTCGCGATTGGAGAAATGCTCGTAGTACTGCGCCCGTGCCAAGCCCGCGGACTTGCAGACGACGGTGATCGAGCTCGAGGCGTACCCGGAGGTGCCGAATACCTCCACGCCCGCGTCGAGAAACTGCTGACGCCGCTGGACCCGCCGGTCGGGCACGGCTTGGCCGGCATAGGTTCTCGTCGCCATGGCCTCACAGTATCGGGCACGATCCGCGCGACCGCCGGGCCGTCGGGCCGAACCGGTCATCTCGCGAGACCCCGGCGACGCGCGATTATTTCACGCCGAGCGGTTTTCCGAACAGGCCCGCGACGGTCTCTCCCACTATCGACACCCATTCGGACCAGGTCCGCTGATCCAGCGTCATGGACCCGACGTCGTTCAGGGTGCAGCCGTTCGATGCCGGGACCCCGGCGAACCGGTCGCGCATCCACAGCATGACGCTGGGCAGGGCGATCGCCTCCAGGCTGAGGTGTTCGCTCAGGTTGTCCCGGGTGTAGGTGATTCGGGCGTCGGGATCCTGGCAATAGGTGCCGTAGAGGGCATTGACCGGCCCGACCGGGACGAGCCAGTCCATATTCGCCTGATAGAGGTAGACCGGCATGGTCGGGGTGGATTTGCCCATGCGGGTGCGGTCGAGCACGTAGCGGGCCTCCGGCGCGTCCATCGGATCACCGGGGGTGTCGAGCAGGCCCTTGATGTTCATGAACGGCAGCGTCAAGGCCTGATAGGTGACGCACATGCGGTCCTTCGCGGCCAGCAGCCCCTGGGCGAGGGGAGTGCCGACCCGGTGCAGGAAGGCGTCGAACTCGGGTTCCTCGTGAGCGAGACCGATGATGCCGGCCAGGATCAGGCCCGAGGCCGCGTTGTTGTTCGCCAGATTCACCAGGGCGCCGAGATCGGCGTCGGTGCCGCCGGAGGCCGCGCCCACGATGTTCAATTCGGGGGCGTAGGTGCGCGCGAGCTCGGCCGCGTGCATGGTCGGGACCGAACCACCCGAATAGCCCATCATGCCGACTTTCGTTGCGGCGCCGTCCAATCCGAGCTGATCGAAGTTCTCCGCGGCACGGATGCCGTCGAGGGTGATCCGCCCGGCCAGTGGTCCGTGCGCGAAGGCCGCGTTGGGGCCCTGATGGTCGGGAATCACCACGGCCCAGCCCTGTTGGAGGGCGACCTGCGTTTCCATGAACGAGATCGACGCGACGGCCTGGCCGCTGAGCAGCCCCGGAATCGACCACTGCTGAACGGAATACGAGGACGCGCAGTACTGGCCGGTGGAATCCTCGGCCATCTGGAACGAGAGCAGGTTGCGCGCACCGCGCGGCACTTGATCGCGGGGTTTGAGCACGGTCGCCACGGCGGCGATGGGCTGGTCGTAGCTGTCGTCGGATCGGTAGGACACCTGCCAGGCGTCCACGTTGACCGGAATGGCCGAGAAGGTCGCGACGCGCACTTCGCGGGCGGCGATGATCTCGCCGGGTTGTCGGGCCGCGATCACCTCGGCCGGTGGCCGGTAGAAGGCGTCGAATTCCGGGAGTTGGGGCGTGCTCAGGAACGGCGCGGCCGGTTGGACGGGGCCCGAGAACGATTCGGCCGCGGCCGGAACAGCGGTGGCCACCGCCGCCGCGCCGAGTAGGAGACTCCCCGCGAGTGCGGACCACCGCGTGCGTGCATCGACCATTGTTCCCGTTCCCTCCCGAATCTTAGACGTCCATGTCTAATGTGGCAGAAGTTACATTCCCGCGCGTTCGAACGCAAGCAGCGCCCGGGTGGGCGCGTCCGCGGAACAGCTCGATTGCGTTGCGGGGGAACGACTGTGGCCGACCGGCGGCCTAGGTGGCGATACCGCGCGGTGTGCCGGAACCGGTGGAATGACCGCCGCCGCCGTGCGGTTGTCATTGCGGGTATTCGGCATCACGTCGCAGGACGGAAGGAACGCGCATGTCACAGGGAGCGGTCGGCGACCCCTCGATCCAGCTCGATGAGCTCTTCACCGAGTTCCAGGCGGGAGGATTGCGGGTACGGAACAGGTTCGCGATGGCTCCCATGACCCGGGTGAAATCGCCCGACGGAGTTCCGAACGCGGAGAACGCCGAGTATTACCGGGCGCATGCCGCCGGTGGCGCGGGGCTGATCATCACCGAGGGCACGTACGTGCGTGGACCGGCCGCCGGACCGCTGCCGAAGGTGCCGCGCTTCTACGGTGCGCAATCGGCGCAGGGCTGGCGGGCGGTGGTCGATGCGGTCCATGCCGAAGGCTCGGCCATCGTGCCGCAGCTGTGGCATACCGGCGTGGATCGCGGCGAGAGCCCGCGCTTCGAGCCGGACGCGCTGTCGGTGAGCCCGTCGGGTGTCGACCACACCGGAAAGCGGGTGGGCCGGGCGTTGACGAACGACGACCTGGACGCGCTTCTCGCCTCGTATGTGGAATCGGCGATCCTGGCCCGGGAGTCGGGCTTCGACGGCCTGGAATTGCACGGCGCGCACGGCTATCTGCTCGACCAATTCTTCTGGGCCACAACCAATCACCGCGACGACAGCCACGGCGGCACACTCCGCGCCCGCGCCGCCTTCCCCGCGCGCGTGGTCGCGGCGGTGCGGGAGGCGGTCGGTCCCGACTTCCCGATCATCTACCGCTACTCGCAGTGGAAGGGCGTCGACTACACCGCCCGCATCGCCGAGACCCCCGGTGAACTCGAAGAGCTGCTGATCCCGCTGGTCGAGGCCGGAGTGGACATCTTCCACACCTCGACGCGCCGGCACTGGGAGCCCGAATTCACCGATCACGCGGAGGATCTCGGCCTGGCGGGCTGGACCAAGAAGATCACCGGACTGCCCGTGATCACCGTGGGGTCGGTGGGCGTGGACAGCGTCTTCCAGGGCGGGCAGATCGACGAGACCCAGTCCCAGCGCTTCCGGGTGCTGCGCGAGCAATTCGAACGCGGTGAGTTCGACCTCGTCGCTGTCGGACGTGCGCTGCTGGCCGATCCGGAATGGGTGAACAAGGTCCGCGATGGCCGACTCGCGGACATCGTGCCCTTCCGGTAGGAACCGCGCAGGTCAGCTCCGGCCACCCGGCCTCGCCCGCGCGCGGGGTTCGCCACGGACCCGGCGGTATCGTCATGGCAACGTTCTGTCGACCGGCACGGAAGGATCGACCATGAGGGGCATTCGGCCTGGTGTGCTCGGAGCTTTACCTGCGACGATGCCGGCGGTGCTGGTGCTGGCGGTGATCGGTGCGGTGCCCGCGGCCGCGGATCCGATACCGAACGTGCAGCTCGGGTTTCACAACGGCTACTGCTCCACGACCGAGGTCAGCGTGCCGGCGAACACTCCGTTCACTGTCGATATCGATACCACCTGGCAGTTCAACGACCGGTCCGAGTTCCGGATCCCCTCGTTGCAGATCCGGGTGTTCCTGCCGAGCACGTACTTCAATCCGCATGCTCGGGTGGAGGTCGGACCGCAGCCGGCGGGGGACGTGCCGTTCGAGCTCATGACCCAGTGGGTGTCGGGTAGTGCGGGCAAGGGGTGCTGGGGAACTATTCGGGTTCTGTGATCTCGGTGATCTCGGTTTCGTCCTTCGCGCGTTCGGCGCTTTCGGTGATGTTGCGGACCATGCCGCCGAACACGACGCCGTGGAAGGGCGCGATCGATTTCCAATACAGCTGCCCGGCCAGGCCGTGCGGGATGAAGATCGCGCGTTGCCGGTAGAGGGTGCCGCCCTCCTCGTCGCGGCCCACTCCGAGTTCGAGCCAGGCCAGGCCGGGGAGTTTCATCTCCGCGCGCAGGCGCAAAACCTTTGGGCGGTCGATGTATTCGACTCGCCACCAGTCCAGTGCCTCACCGACTCGCAGGCGGCGGGGATCGCGTCGGCCCCGCCGCAGTCCGACGCCGCCCACCAGCCGATCGGCCCAGCCGCGCACCGACCACGCCAGCGGGAACGAATACCAGCCCCGCTCTCCGCCGATCGATTCGATGACATCCCACAGGGCGGCGGGATCGGCGGAGGTCGGGTGCTCGCGGGAGTCCTCGTAGATCGTGCCGCCGGACCAGTCCGGGTCGGTCGGCAGGGGGTCCGACGGCGCGGTCGGGGTGCGAGCATCGGACCATCGGGTGGGCACGTCGGCCCGGCGGATGCGGGCCAGGGCAAGTTCCAGGGACCGTTCGTAGGGGGTACGACCCTGTTCGGGGTCGGGGATATAGCCGCGGATGTCTTCCTCGTGGCAGACGACCTCGTGAATCAGCGATTCGATCAACGGCACCGCGATGCTGCGCGGGACCGGGGTGACGAGGTTGACCCACTGTGCCGACAACCACGGCGTCAACACGGGTACGGCGACCACGACGCGACGCGGCAGCCCGGCCACGATCGCGTAGCGGCGCATCATCTCCCGATAGGTCAGCACTTCCGGGCCGCCGATGTCGAAGCTGCGACTGACATCCGCGGGCAGCTCGGCCGCGTGCACCAGATAGTGCAGCACATCGCGGACCGCGATCGGCTGGACGCGGTTGTGCACCCACTGCGGGGTGATCATGGCCGGGAGGCGCTCGGTCAGGTAGCGCAGCATCTCGAAACTCGCCGATCCGGAGCCGATGATCACCGCGGCCTGCAGGACGGCCGTGGGCACGCCCGAGTCCAGCAGGATCCGGCCCACCTCGGCCCGAGATGCCAAGTGCGCGGACAGATGTGGGCTGTCGGGCACGATCCCGCCGAGGTAGATGATGCGCCCGATTCCGGCCTCGCGGGCGGCGCGGGCCACGTTCCGCGCGGCGGTCGCGTCGACCACCGGGAAGTCCGCGCGGTTCAGCGAATGCACGAGGTAGTACAGCCCCTCCTGCCCCTGCAGCGCGCGCCGGACACTGTCCTCGTCGGTGACATCGCCCCGCATCACCTCCACGGACTCGGCCCAGGGAACATCGGCCAACTTCTCGGGGCTGCGCACGACCACCCGCACCTCGTGACCCGCCGCGAGCAGCTCGGGCACCAATCGCCCGCCGATGTAACCCGTCGCTCCGAACACCACGAAACGCATCCCGCCGCCTCCCAATCGGTTGTGCCGAACCTCGTGCGCCGCGGTCAGCTCGCGCTCTCGTGACGCTCCACACCGACCGAATCAGCCAGTTCATCACAAGAGCGAGCCGATTCCGGGTGTTCGGTCGTCCGAACGGCGTCATTCGAGCGCAGTACCGCACTGCGGGTGGGCACTACCCGATTCCGCGCAGCCGTAACACGCCGCGACCGTCCGCAAGCGCACAGCTGTCGCTCGGTCATCGACTCCGAGGTCCGGCCGTGGGAGGACGGCCGGCGTGCGGGAATCGTCGAGGGCCGGGCGGTTATGCCGACATCGCGCGGGGGAGCAGGACCGAGCGGCCCAGGGCCAGGAGCGCCTGGAGGTTTCGGGGGTCCTGGAGGTCGAGGTAGGTGGGGCGGGTGCGGCGCCAGCGCAGGCGGCTGGGCTGGTCGTGGGTGGCGGCGATCCGGCCGCCGGTGGTGACCACGGTGGTGCAGTCGGGACCGCAGCCTCGCCTGGTTCCGCGGCAGCCCTGCACGCTCCAGCCGACCAGCGACACCGAGTGCGCGCGACCGGAGGCATCGGGCGCGAAGTGTTCGGCGGGCCGGATTCCGGCACGGACGAGGTCGGCGATGAACGCCGCGATCTCGGCGCGGTTCCGGTCGTGACCGCGGTCGGCGTGCGAGTGTGACGAAGCGAGTTCGATTGGCATGTCGGCCCTTTCAGTGAGGCACCTCACAAAGGGGTGTTGAGTGGGGAATTGCCCATCGCGGCAGCGGTGAAACACCTCGACGAAAACCGTTGTCCGGTATCCATCTCCCGGTGTGGACTTCGGTCCGCGGTTACCGTTCAGCGCTCATCGAGCGAGGGCAGCACGGTTTCACGGATGATCAGCAGCGCCGCGGCGCAGACCGGAATCGCCAGGAGCGCACCGACGATGCCCAGCAGCGCACCACCGAGCAGGACCGACACCACCGTCAGGACCGCCGGAACCTCCACGGTCCGGCCGATGATCCGGGGTACGAGCAGATAGTCCTCGACCAGCCGCAGCACGATGAAGAACACGACGGTCGCGATCGTGACCGGCACCGAGACCGTGAGCGCCACCAACGCGACGATCACGCCCGCGAGCGTGGACCCGACGACCGGGATCAGATCCAGGATGGCGACCAGCACGGCGAGCAGCAGTGGGTACGGAACCTTGAACGCCTCGAGCCAGATGAACGACACGACCGCCGTGATCAGCGAGATGAGCAGGTTGCCGAGGATGTAACCGCCGACCTTGGCGAAGATCTCGTCGCCGATCAGAATCGCCCGGGGGCGGCGCGAACTGGGGAACAGTCGATAGATCGTCGCGCGGACCTGCGTGAAATTCGCCATGAAATAGGCCGTGAGCACGATGACTATCACGGTGCTGCTCAGCACGCTGAATACGGTCCGCCCGGCGTCCACGACACCGTCCACGAGCCCGGAGGAGTTGGCCCCGAGCGACTCTTTGAGCTTGTCCTGCAGGTGGAATCGCGCATCGAGGTTCGCGATCACCGGGTAGCGGTCGGACAGATGGCTGACGTAATCGGGCGCATTGTGGACCAGCGCTCCGCCCTGAGTGGCCAGCGGCGGGATGGCGGCGGCGAGAAACCCGGCGAACAATCCGAAGGCGATCAGGAATACGGCCGTGACCGCGGCCCAGCGCGGAAACCGGTGCCGGGCCAGCCACGACACCGCCGGTTCCATGCCGATGGCCAGGAACAGCGCGACGACGATCAGGACGAGGACTTCGCTTGCGGCAAGCACCATCTGGATCGAGCCGTAGGTGACCGCGACGCCGGCGGCCCCGGTCATGCCGATCATGAAGGGCGAGCGCCAGTTGAAGCGGCGGCCGGGTTTGCCGAGCGGGTGGTCTTGTGTACTGGCCCGGGCCGCATCGGCTTCGGCGCGCACGAGGGCTTCGCCTTCCTCGCCGGTGTGCGGCTGCGCGATGTCGTCGTTGTGTCCGGCGTCGGCCGCACGCACGGCTTCGTCGCTGGGAGTCGGGTCCGTCGAGTCGGACATGTGTGCAGACCTCCCTGGTTGTTCAGCTCAGGGGAACTACCCGAGCCGTACGGTCTGAAACGGCGTTGTCGCACTACGGTGAAAGCGCTTGTGAGCACCTCGGACGCCCTCGTTCGCGGTCATCTCGCCCGGGTGGGATCCGATTTGTGCCACCGGCCGCATAGCCAGTGGCTTGCTGGGTATGCCCTGAAAGACAGGCACCGGTCGGTGACGCCGCACCCAGGAGGGTCGGACTGCGAGTTCGGATGGCAGGGCGGCGATCGTTCGGAAAGGAAATAGGGTCGTTCCGGAGGGGAGTAAGGTCGTCGCATGAGTGTGGTTGCGCTCGAGGATGATCCACGCGAGCACATCGTGAACATCTACGATGCCGAGCACGAGATGCTCGAGAGTGCCCAGGAGTTCTTGGCCGAGGGGCTGCGGGCCGGGGTGGCGGTGGTCGTGATCGCGTCCGCGTCACACCGAGAACTGTTCGCGCAGCGGCTGGTCGAGTCCGGTCTGGATCTACCGTCGTTGCAGGCGAGCGGGTGCTATCGCGCGCTGGAGGTGACCGAGGCGGTGGCGGGGATGGTCGTCGACGGCCACGTGAACGCCGAGCGCGTCGCCGAGGTCGTCGGCGAGACGATCACCCCGGCGGGCGCGGAGAATCGGCCGGTGCGCGTGTACGGCGAAGTGACGGCCCACCTCTGGGCCGAACACGACGCCGCCACCGCGATCGAGTTCGAGACCCTGTGGGACGCACTGTCCCGCAGCGAGCAGCTCTCGCTCTACTGCGCCTATCCGCGGCACCTGATCGCCGATCCCGAAGGCCTGGTGTCACTGCAACGGGTGTGCGCCTGCCACTCTCGGGTCGTGGCTCTCGGCCAGGGTTCGAAAGACAGTGCGGCACAACCGGAAGACGAAGACGCGCGAGTCGAGGTCTTCCTTCCGGTGCCGTCCTCCGCGACCGGAGTGCGCCGGGTGGTCACCGATCAACTCCGGCGCTGGCGTCAGCGCCCGGAGATCATCGACGATGCCGCGCTGGTCGTGACCGAACTGGCCGCCAACGCCGTGGTGCACGCGCGCACCGCGTTCCGGGTGACGATCACCCGTGCGGGAAACGCGATTCGGATCGCGTTCGAAGACCTCAGTCCGGAGCTACCGGTCCTGGACCCGCATCGCGGCAAGGCGCTCGGCGGCCGGGGGATGATCCTGGTGGCGGCTCTGAGCCGTCGATGGGGAACAGAGCCGGGCCCGGTCGGCAAATGCGTCTGGAGTGAACTCCCGTACGAGCCCCAGGGCGCTTTCTGACCGTATCGAGCCGGTCGATCGCAGACCGCTCAGAACGTTCCGCACCGGTCTGTTCACCTGTGCGCCAATGGATTCACGGATGGCCTCCGCGGACCGTAGAGTCATGCGCAAGACGAGTGCGCGGCAGCCGAAAAGGTCTCCTCGAGCAGGGATTGTGCGGATCGCGACACGTCCGATCGGATGGTCCTTCTGTCCGTTTCCATCGACCAGAACGAGGCTAGCTATGAAGGACGCGGCAGGATCGGCCCGATCCACGGCGAAGGAGGCCGCGGCGGCTCCGGATCAGGTGGAGTTGCGCCAACTGCTGGCCGGTCTCACCGCGGTGCGTGACGGTGATTTCGGCACGCGCCTGCCGACCGACACCGACGGGCTGCTCGGTGAGATCGCGACGGTCTTCAACGGCATGGTGGATCAGCTGTCGCTGTTCACCTCCGAGGTCACCCGCGTCGCGCGCGAGGTCGGCACCGACGGACGCCTCGGCGGTCAAGCCGAGGTGCCGGGTGTCTCGGGCACCTGGAAGGACCTCACCGATTCGGTGAACGCCATGGCCGGCAACCTGACCAGCCAGGTGCGCGATATCGCGCAGGTCGCCACCGCCGTCGCCCAGGGCGACCTGTCGCAGAAGATCGACGTCGATGCCCGCGGTGAGATCCTGGAACTGAAGAACACCGTCAACACGATGGTCGATCAGCTCTCCTCGTTCGCGGACGAGGTCACCCGCGTCGCGCGCGAGGTGGGCTCGGAAGGCCAGCTGGGCGGGCAGGCCGAGGTGCCCGGCGTCGGCGGCGTGTGGCGCGATCTCACCGATTCGGTGAACTTCATGGCAGGCAACCTCACCGCGCAGGTGCGCAATATCGCGCAGGTGACCACCGCGGTCGCGCGCGGTGATCTGAGCCAGAAGATCACCGTCGGCGCGCGCGGGGAGATCCTCGAACTCAAGAACACCATCAACACGATGGTCGGACAGCTCTCGTCCTTCGCCGACGAGGTCACGCGCGTCTCGCGCGAGGTCGGCACCGAGGGCATCCTCGGCGGCCAGGCGGATGTGAAGGGCGTCTCGGGCACCTGGCGCGACCTGACCGACTCGGTGAACTTCATGGCCGGAAACCTCACTGCCCAGGTGCGGTCGATCGCGCAGGTCGCCACCGCGGTCGCGGGCGGTGATCTGACGCAGAAGATCCGGGTCGACGCGCGCGGGGAGATCTTCGAGCTCAAGAGCACGATCAACACGATGGTCGATCAGCTCTCGGCGTTCGCGGACGAGGTCACCCGCGTTGCCCGCGAGGTCGGCACCGACGGACGACTCGGCGGCCAGGCCGACGTGAAGGGTGTGTCCGGCACCTGGAAGGACCTCACCGAGTCGGTCAACGTCATGGCCGACAATCTGACCGCCCAGGTGCGCTCGATCGCGCAGGTGACCACCGCGGTCGCGGGCGGTGATCTGACGCAGAAGATCCGGGTCGACGCGCGCGGGGAGATCCTCGAGCTCAAGGAGACCATCAATACGATGGTCGACCAGTTGTCCTCCTTCGCGGACGAGGTCACGCGGGTGGCCCGCGAGGTCGGCACCGAGGGCAATCTCGGTGGTCAGGCCACCGTGCGCGGCGCGTCGGGCACCTGGAAGGACCTGACCGACAACGTCAACGTGATGGCCTCGAACCTGACCAGTCAGGTGCGTTCGATCGCGCAGGTAGCCACCGCGGTCGCGCGCGGTGACCTCAGCCAGAAGATCACCGTCGAGGCCAAGGGCGAGGTCGCCGCCTTGGCCGGGGTGATCAATACGATGGTCGACACGCTCTCGGCGTTCGCGGACGAGGTCACGCGTGTGGCCCGCGAGGTCGGCACCGAGGGCATGCTCGGCGGTCAGGCACGGGTGCCGAACGTGGCCGGCACCTGGAAAGACCTGACCGACAACGTCAATTCGATGGCCAACAACCTGACCAATCAGGTGCGCAATATCGCCCAGGTGACCACCGCGGTCGCGCAGGGCGATCTGACGCGCAAGATCGACGTGGACGCCCGCGGTGAGATCCTCGAGCTCAAGACCACGATCAACACGATGGTCGATCAGCTCTCCGCGTTCGCCGCGGAGGTCACGCGTGTGGCCCGCGAGGTCGGCTCGCAGGGCCGCCTCGGTGGCCAAGCAGAGGTCGAGGGCGTGTCGGGCACGTGGAAACGCTTGACCGAGAACGTGAACGAGCTCGCGGGCAACCTGACCCGCCAGGTGCGGGCCATCGCCGAGGTCACCAGCGCGGTCGCCGAGGGTGATCTGACCCGCTCGATCACCGTCGAGGCCTCCGGCGAGGTCGCCGAACTCAAGGACAACATCAACTCGATGGTGGAGTCGCTGCGCGAGACCACCGAGGCCAATCAGGATCAGGACTGGCTCAAGACCAACCTCGCCCGGATCTCGGGGCTGATGCAGGGCCAGCGCGATCTCAACGTGGTCGCCGAGCTGATCATGGACGAGCTCGCGCCGCTGGTGTCGGCGCAATTCGGCGCCTTCTACCTGGCCGACGAGGCCGCCGAGCGCCCGGAGCTGAGATTGATCGGTTCCTACGGCAGCCCCGAGGAGCCCGGCAGCGCAACACGTTTCGTGTTCGGCCAGTCCCTGGTCGGTCAGGCCGCGCGCAGTCGCCGCACCATCGCCGTCGAGGACGTGCCCGGGGATTACGTCACCATTTCCTCCGGCCTCGGGCAGACCGCGCCGACCAGTCTGCTGGTGCTGCCGATCGGAGTGGAGGACCAGGTGCTCGGGGTGATCGAGCTGGCCTCGCTGCACCGCTTCACCCGCATTCATCGCGATTTCCTCGATCAGCTGATGGAGACGGTCGGCGTCAACGTCAACACCATCATCGCCAACGCGCGCACCGACGATCTGCTCGTCGAATCACAGCGTCTGACAACGGAATTGCAGGTGCGCTCGGCGGAACTGCAAGTGCGCCAAGAGGAATTGCAACGCAACAACGCCGAGATGGAGGACAAGGCCGCGCTGCTGGCCATGCAGAACCGCGATATCGAGGCCAAGAACCTCGAGATCGAGCAGGCGCGACAGGAACTCGAGACCCGCGCTCAGCAGCTCGCGCTCGCCTCGAAGTACAAGTCGGAGTTCCTGGCCAATATGAGCCACGAGCTGCGCACGCCCCTGAACAGTCTGCTGATCCTGGCTCAGTTGCTGGCGCAGAACCCGACTCGGAATCTCACCCCCAAGCAGGTCGAGTACGCGGGCATCATCCATTCGGCGGGTTCGGATCTGCTGCAGCTGATCAACGACATCCTCGATCTGTCCAAGGTCGAGGCGGGCAAGATGGATATCTCGCCCGAGCGGGTGCCGCTGCGCAAGCTGCTGGACTACGTCGAGTCGACCTTCCGGCCGATGACCACGCAGAAGAGTCTCGGATTCCGCGTCACCACCGCGCCCGGCCTGCCGCTCGATGTGCTCACCGACGATTCGCGTCTGCGGCAGGTGCTGGGCAACCTGGTGTCCAATGCGGTGAAGTTCACCGAAAACGGTTCCGTCGAGCTGAGTATCGATACGGCGCACACCGGCGAGCTGCCCACCGCCATGCGCAGGCACGGCTCGGCGCTCGCGTTCCGGGTGGTGGACACCGGGATCGGCATCGCCGAGCATCAGCTCGAATCGATCTTCGGTGCCTTCCAGCAGGCCGACGGCACGACCAGCCGCAAGTACGGCGGCACCGGTCTGGGATTGTCGATCAGCCGCGAGATCGCCTACCTGCTCGGTGGTGCGATCATCGCGGAAAGCGCACTCGGACAAGGTAGTACGTTCACGCTGTATCTCCCGATCGCGCGCCCGGACTTCCAGGATTTGGCACATCTCGAGCTCGAAGCCGTGGAGCAGGCCGATCGCCCGGAACTGGCGGCGCTCACCGCGGCTCCGGCGTCGCAGCGCCGATTGCTGGTGGTGGAGGAACGCGCGCAGGGACTGCTGTCGCTGGTCGCGCAGAGCGCGGTGGCCGATCTCGCGGACAGCAACGACCCGCGTGGGCCGGTCCAGGTCGTCGGCGCGACGGGTGTCGCCGAGGCGACCGTGGCCCTGGCCGCCGAGGCCTTCCACTGCGTGGTGCTCGAGCTGGATATTCCCGACAATGCGGCGCTGACCTTCCTGGAAACGATGCACCGGGACCCGGCGCTGCGCGGTGTGCCGGTGCTGGCGCACAACCGCCGGCTCGATGCGGAGCAGGAGCGTCAACTTCAGCAGCGGATCGACCGGCAGCCACTCGAATTGCTCTCGAGCCTGGACGAACTGCGTGAACGCATCGCACTGCACATCACCGCGCAAGCGCCGGGTGATGTGGTGCCGCTGGTGCGCCACGAGGAGGGGCCCGTCCTCGCACCACCGCCCCCGCTCGGCGAACTCGCCGGTCGCACCGTTCTGATAGTCGACGACGATGCGCGAAACCTGTTCGCCCTCAGTAGCATTCTCGAACTGCACGGAATGCGGATCCTGCACGCGGAGAACGGCCGCGAGGGGATCGACAAGCTCCTGGCGCACACCGAGACGGACCTGATCCTGATGGACGTGATGATGCCGGAGATGGACGGCTACACCGCGACCGCGACCATCCGCGAGATGCCGCACTATCGGGATCTGCCGATCATCGCCGTGACCGCCAAGGCCATGCTGGGAGATCGGGACAAGAGTCTGGCCTCGGGCGCCAACGACTACGTCACCAAACCGGTGGATGCGGAGGAACTGCTGACCCGCATCCGGCACTGGCTGGGCGTGCGATGACGGATGCGGACGCCCGGAGCGCCGGAGCCGAGACGCCGTCCCCCGATCGGTCCGATGCCTACCCCATCGTCACCCGCCTCGCGGCGACCGTGGAACGCCTGCGCACCGAAATTCTTCAGGCCCACGCCACCGCCGACGGCCGCGCCCTGATCGAGATGGCCAAGGGCGTGTTGATCGAACGGTTGCGATGTGGGCCCGCGCAGGCGGCGCAGCAACTCGAAAGTCTTTCTCGTCAAGCCGGAATCAGCCCGCTCGAACTGGCCGCGGACCTGGTCGATCAGGCCGCCCAGGACCGGGTCAGCACGGCGATCGGGCAGTTCCTGCAGCGCACGGCCGCACCGGATCACACGAGCGTGGCCGTGCGCCTGCGCACCGCGGAGAGCGGGCTGCTCGCGGCGGGCGGCGATACCCAGCGGGTGGCGGATTCGATTCTCGAACATGCCGTCGCGCCGTTGGGGGTCACGGCGATCGCGATCTGGGTCGCGAGCAACGACGCGTCGCTGACCCTGGTGGGTTTCGCCGGTATCGATCGGTACGAGGCCGAACTGTGGCACTACGTCCCCCCGGGGCTGGCCACACCGGCGCGGCGGGCGCTGGTGGAGCGCACCACGGTGTGGATCGAGGATCTGGAGTCCTCGCCGCTGCCCTCGATCGGCGGACGGCAGGGCGCCCGCGCGGCGATTCCGGTGGGGGTCGGCGGCAAGCTCCTGGGTGTCCTGGAAGTGTGCTGGCCGAATCCGCTCGCGCAGCAGCCGATGCGGGTGCGCCGGCAGCTGGAGGCGCTGGCCGAGTTGTGCGCGCATACGCTCGAATCCGATCTGGCGGCCGTGCGGCCTTCGGACCGGGCCGACGTCATCGATCTGGTGCGCCTCGCCGACGGGATGTTCGATCCGGCACTGGTGCTGCTCCCGCATCTCGATGCCCACGGTGCGCTGGCCGACTTCCGGATCCACCACGTCAACTCGTGTTTCGTCGATCCGATCGGCCGCCCTCGCGGTCTGCTCAACGGGACGCTGCTGCTCGAGTCCTATCCGATGGTCGCGTCCGAGGGGCGGCTCTTCGAGCGCATCGAGCACGCGTTCGCCACCGGCGAGACGTACCGCACCGATCGACTCACCCTCACCGAGTTGATCGATCGGGTTCCGCTGAGTATCGCGGTGGCACTGAGCATCACCCGATACGGTGACGCGGTGTTGATGGTGTGGCGCCTGGAGGACCATTCGGCCCGCCTCGCCTCGCTCCTGCAGCACGCGCAGCGCCTCGGCCGGGTCGGCGGCTTCGAGGAGATCGTGGTCACCGGTGAAATCACGTGGAGCGAGGAGCTTTTCGCGCTCTACGGCCTGGTTCCGGGCGATGATCCGGTTCCGCTCACCCAGCTACCCGATCGCGTCCACGACGCGGACAGTGAAGCCGCGGAACGGTTCCTGCGCACGGTGCTGCACTATCACCGCCCCGCATCGGCGGCGTTCCGCCTGCTCCGGTCGGACGGCGTGACCCGGCACGTGCGGGTGATCGCCGAGCCGGTCCTGGACTCCTCGGACTACCTGTACGCGGTACGCGGTGCCTACCAGGATATTTCGGCGCAGCACTGGACCGAGATCGCCCTGTCGGCCACCCGCGATCAGCTCACGCACACCGAGGAGCACGCCGCCGAGCAGAGCCGCCTCGCGCGTCAGCTCCAGCAGGCGATCATGCCCGACGCGCAGCCGGCCATCGACACCTTCGGGCTGCGCATGGCCGTGCGGTACCAGCCCGCCGAACAGGATCACATGGTCGGCGGCGACTGGTACGACACGCTCGTGCTGCCGTCGAAGAACATCCTGGTGTCGGTCGGCGACATGGCCGGGCACGGTATCGCCGCGGCGACCGGTATGGTCGTGCTGCGCAACGCTTTACGCGGTCTGGCCGCGACCGGAGCCGGGCCGGGTCAAATGCTGACCTGGCTGAATCTGGTCGCCCGGCATCTGACCGACCGCATCCTGGCCACCGCGGTCTGCGGCCTCTACGATCCCCGCACGCGCATCCTGCGCTGGGCCCGCGCGGGCCACCTGCCGCCGGTGCAGATCCGTGCCGGAGAGGCGTGGAACCTCGACGAACTCGACGGTGTGATGCTCGGTGTCATGACCGACGCGACCTACGAGGAGAGCGAGGTCCAGCTCGAGCCGGGCGACACCCTGCTGTTCTACACGGACGGTCTGGTCGAGCGCCGCGACCAGGATCTGGACCTGTGCGTGAAGCGGCTCCTGGCCCTGTCGGCCGGATTCCGCGGCAGCCTGGACGATCGGCTCGACGGTCTGTTGTACGGCAGTGACGCCGATACCGACGATGACACGTGCGTGGTGGGCATCGAGGTCGGCCCGAGCTCGCGAGCTCCGCGTGCGAGCGCCGAACCTTCCAGGTGAGAGGACCGGCGCATTCTCGCGCGGTCAGCTTCCGCTCCAGCCTCCCGTGTACGCGCCACCCAGCAGGCGACGCCGACGGCGGCGTTTGGCCTCCTGGTCCGGCTGGGGCTGCGTGGTCGCGGGCTGCTCGGCCGGGGGTTCGGGGTCTCGCTTGGTCTTGCGGAAGAGTCCCATGTCGTGCTTCCTTTCTCGGTGGACAGTGGTGTGCGGCGGATCACGTTGTGCCGCAAGGGGTGTCGATTCACGACCGGGTGGCCGGGTCCACGGGTGTCGCGGCTGCGACGATGTCCTGCAGGGCGGCGACATGGCCGGTGAAGGCATCACGCCCACGCTCGGTCAGCCGGGCGCGAACCTTGCGGCGGTTGCCGTCCAGCCGGCGATCGGTGAGGACATAGCCGGCGTCCTCGAGGGTGGCGAGCTGTTTCGACAGAGCCGAATCCGACAGGCCCACGCGATCTTTGAGGAATGCGAACTCGGCCCAGTCGGCGGCCGCGAGCGTCGCGACCAACGACAGGCGGGTGCTCGGGTGGATGAGTTCGTCGAACCGGGCCTTCGTCACGCGTGGACCCAACGCCGAAGAACGCGAAGGATTTCCGGACCGCCGAAGCCGATGATCGACGCCACCAGCACGGCCGCCCAGATTCCGGGACTGCGGTCGCCGTCCGCGTCCAGGGCCATCGCCACGCCGATGGTCAGCACGACGAGTGCGAGCAGCATGCCCACCACCACGATCGGGGTCCGGCGTCCGGCCACGGCCGCGCTCACCCGAACCTGATCGGTGCGGTGACGCCCGTCCAGTAGCCGAGAGGCGACGAAGGAGTGCCCAGCGCCGAAGATCAGCGTCGCGGCGATGACGAGCCACTGCGGCCCGAGGTCACCGATCACGCCGAGAATCACCCATCCGGCGGCCATGCCCCACCAATACGCGCGAGGTAGCCCGACTTCCTCGGCCACTCGCCGACGGGCCTGCTCGACCGCGTCCAGTGCCGCTCGTGCCTGGTCCGGAGCAACGTTGTCCATGGTGTCCTCACTTTCCTGCTCGGAAAGTAAGACTCCACTTTCCTGATGGGAAAGTCAAGGGCCGGACGACATCGAGACCCGCAAGGGGGGGTGGAGGATGCGTCGAACTGCTGGTGGAAGAGGACCGCGACCCCGCTCGGTCCGGTGCGGATCGAGCGGGGTCACGTGGCTCAGTCGAGGTCCACGATCCGGTAGTACTCGGTCGGAACGTCTTCCGGAGAAAGCCGGTCGGGACGAAGGACGGCGCCCTCGGTAGCGTCGATCTTGTCTGCTGACGGCTCGGTGTTGGCCGGTTCGGACATCGAACACCTTTCTCGCTCTTCGTGATGCGCTCAGAACCCATTCGGTCTGCACGCCCAGGGTAGAGAAGACCGGCGCGGTTTCACCGCCTTCTCGGCCGCAACACTCGGACAAGGTCGAAGAGACCGGTCGTGGCGGCTGATCCCGATCAGGTGCGGAGCGAGTCCTTGGATGCTTCCGCTCCGGTGTGGTCCAGTGCGGCGGCAGTGAGTATTCCCACTGGTCAGTGCCACCCCATTGGTGTTGTGCCCGAAGCACACTGGAGGAATCGGAGCCGAGCGGGAGGAACGGAATGACGATACTGGTGACGGGTGCGACGGGGAATATCGGGCGCAAGGTGGTCGACCGGTTGCTGGGAATGGGGGCCGGTCGGGTGCGGGCGTTGACGAACGATCCGGTGCGGGCCGCGCTTCCGGACGGGGTGGAGGTGGCGTCCGGGTACCTACGGAAGCTCGACGGTCTCGCGGCGGCGTTCGAGGGTGTGGATCGGATGTATCTGGCTCCGGCTCCGGACACCGTGGTCGATGTGCTCGCGCTGGCGCGTGCGGCGGGGGTCGAGCGGGTGGTGGATCTGTCCGGAGAGCCGCAGGGGTGGTGGGGGAGAGTCGCCGAATCCGTGGAGGCGTGTGGGCTGGGGTGGACGCATCTGTGGCCGGGTGACTTCATGGAGAACTCGATGATGTGGGCGCGGCAGATCCGTGTGAACGGCGCGGTGCGCGAACCGTATCCGAGGATCGCCAGCGCGCCGATCGCGATGGACGACATCGCCGCCGTGGCCGCGACGGCATTGCTCTCGGAGGAGCACCTCGGCACGTCGCTCAGCCTCGCCGGACCGGAGATCTTGACGCGTGCCGAACTCGTGCGGCTGCTCGGTGTCGCGCTCGGGCGTGAGATCCCGTTCATCGAGGTGTCGGATGCCGAGGCCGTGGAGGCTCTGCGTCCGGCGATGGGCGACAGGGCGGCATGGTACGTCGAGAACGTACTCGGCGGGATGGTCGAACAGCCGGTCGCGCCAACGGGTTCGGTGCCGGAGATCCTCGGCCGACCGGCGGTGTCGTTCGCTCGATGGGCGGCCGATCATGTGGCGGATTTCGCGGAACCCGCTACGGGATAGCGGTGCGTGCGGCGTGCCGGGAACGCTGCTTTTGCAAGTGCAATTTCATTCGCCGCTTGCATTCGTCGTCGCCGAGGACCTGTGGTGCCGTACCCCGGACAAACTGTGCCAGAAAGAGATTCGATGCGGAAACCACCGACGATTACCGTAAGACTCGAGAGGTGATTTCGGGAGTCGCGTCGGGCTCCCGGAGCGTAGTCCATGTGGCCGGGCATCCGCGTAGGGCGGGGTGCCGGCGCAACTGTATACGGAGGCGAGATCAGGCCATGACGGCATCCGAGGAGGAGCGCCAGATCAGTGAGCTCGTGGCGCGGCTGGCAGGGAAGTTCGCGGGACTCACCGAGCGAGTCGTCGGGGAGGAAGTGCGCGGTATTCATCGCGAGTTCGAGGACCACCGAGTTCGGGAGTTCATCCCGCTGCTGGTGGAGCGGATCGCCGAACGGCAGCTGAGCAGGCGCGTGGCGTACCGCTCCGCTGTCGCCATCGGCGGCCCGACGCACTTGGTGAGTACTCGTCGCGAGCGGGTGCTGTCGGTGAGACCGGACGCTTCGGCGCCACAGGCATCCTGACGCACGATCGCGCGCCCCGGTCCGAAGGACGAAAGTTCTTCGGACCGGGGCTTTTTCATGCCCGATGCTGGTTTTCCGCCCGGTTCGCAGGGTTGCCGGCGAGTATCCACACGGGTGTCGGGGCCGATGGCGCGGCATCGTAGAATCCGGCCGATACGCAGATAGTCTCGCTCCGCTCGATAAGCCAGTGTCGATGATCGCATGGTGCCGAATCAGGAGGATTTCTGTTTTGCAGCGCGAACGTGTACGAAACCTGGTGGACTCACCCAGATTTCAGAAATTCATCATCGCAATAATTCTTCTCAACGCTCTGTCGCTCGGTGCGGAAACGTCCGACTCGCTGATGTCGGCAGCGGGCGGAGTGATCTCCTTCGTGGACACCGCGGCATTGATGATCTTCGTCGTCGAAATGTTGCTGAAGCTGTACGCCTATCGGCTCGCCTACTTCCGAGACCCGTGGAACTGCTTCGATTTCGCGGTCGTCGGCGTGGCGCTGCTGCCCTCCTCCGGCGGCCTGTCGGTGCTGCGCGCGTTCCGTATTCTGCGGGCGCTGCGGCTCGTATCGGCCACGCCGAGCATGCGCAAGGTGGTCACGAATCTGCTCGCGGCAATGCCGGGTATGGGATCGATCCTCGGTCTGCTGGCCCTGGTGCTGTACGTGGCGGCGGTCATGGCGACCAAGCTGTTCGGCGCGGTGACCCCGGAGTACTTCGGCAGTCTCGGCACGTCCATGTGGACGCTGTTCCAGATCATGACCGGCGAGGCGTGGCCGGATATCGCACGCACGGTGATGCAGGAGAAGCCGTTCGCCTGGGTCTTCTTCCTCGGCTACATCCTGCTGTCCACCTTCGTCGTGCTGAATCTGTTCCTGGCCGTCATGGTCACCGCGGCCGATGACGTGCGCGAGGACGAGAACCGCGAGCGCCACGAACAGGAGGCCGCCGACGAAACGGCCTCCTACACAGCGATTCTCGGCGAGCTGACGTCCCTGCGCGCGGAGGTTCGCTCATTGCGTCCCACCACGGACGCACAGGCACCCGCCGGGCTGGGGGTGGGAACCGCGGTCATCCGTATCCCGAACTCCCGTGTGCACCCCGGTCGCCAACTCGACGACGCCGAGATCGCTCACGCCGTCCAGCGCTACCGCGACGGCGAGCCGATCGGCCGAATCGCCGAGACCCTCGGCGCCTCCCACGCATCGGTCCGTTCCAGCCTGCAACGCAGGGGTATCCGCCGCAGTCGTTGAGGTCCGGTGCATCGAGCGGGAGCCCACGTTTCCCCACCGATGTGCGGGGTACCACCCGCACGTCGGCATCCGGCCGGAGTCCGACGGGATCCTCCGGTGTGGATACGCCGCACGATCCCGTTCCGGGCGAAGGGAATCGAATGCGACTACGGCACAGCACTCCCAACAGCGGTGGATTCCAGCGATTCAAACGGGGGCGCGGGTTCAGCTACACGACCTCGACGGGTGAGCGGATCATCGACAAGCAGGTGCTCAAACGTATTCGGGGACTGGTGATTCCGCCCGCCTGGGAGAAGGTGTGGATCTGTCCCTATCCGAACGGTCACATCCAGGCCGTCGGGGTCGATGCGGCCGGCCGCCTCCAGTACGTCTATCACGAGCAATGGCGGAGTGTGGATTCGCACGGCGCCCGATTCGATCCGGATGTCGAGGGTAGTGCCTCCAGCGAGAGATGAAAATCCTGTAGGAGGTCATCGTGGGCTTGCTCGACAGTAGTGTTTCCGGAATCTTCGAGGTGGCGGCGCGGCTGCGGCACGGACGGGTGTTCCACCCGGACGGGCTGGTGCTGACCGGTGAGCTCCGCGCGGTCGACGCGCAGTACGAGCGGATACTCGGGGATGCCAAACGCGATGTGGTGGTGCGGATCTCGAAGGGGGTCGGCCTGCCGGGAAGCCTGCCGGACGTCCTGGGGCTCGCGATCCGGGTGCAGGACCGTGAGGGTCTGCCGTGGGATCTGGCGCTGGCCACCTCC
Source organism: Nocardia jejuensis NBRC 103114 (assembly GCF_001613145.1). Classification (GTDB taxonomy): domain Bacteria; phylum Actinomycetota; class Actinomycetes; order Mycobacteriales; family Mycobacteriaceae; genus Nocardia; species Nocardia jejuensis. Next base: position 12,225 of record NZ_BDBU01000012.1, on the reverse strand, counting down.
GGGACGGGTGCACTGGGACAATTGCTGATTCTGCCCGCTCTGGGATGGGAAACGGCGCACTACGGCAGCATCATGCCCTACAGCTTCGATGACGGACCGGCGCTCTGGTTGGCGGCGAAACCCGAAGCCCCGCAGCCGGAATCGGCGGATGTCGCCGATTTCGGCGATGCGGTGCACGAGCGCCCGACCGGGTTCGTGCTGACGGCGAAACCCCTGTCCGGACCCGAGCGGACGCTGGCGCACCTGACCCTCACCGAACAGGCCGATGCCGAGGCCCCGAGCTATTTCGACCCGGTGCGCAATCTGCCGTCGAGCGTGGCGCTGCTGCCGGGGGCTCTGGCGGCGGTTCGCCGCTGGGCCTATCGCGGCAGCCGTGAGGGGCGCGACAGCTCGGTCCCGGTGCGGGTCTGAGGGATCCTCAGCGCAGCGGCTGCTCCTTGATCGCGAGTTGCCGCTGCCCGCGCTGATAGGACACCTCCCGAATACCCAGTGCCGCATGGAGTTTGCCCGCGGGCAGGGTGAGCGGCGCGGGCACGGGGGCGCCGCCGGGCGCGGGCAGCGGATAGGCCGTGGTGGTGCCGCTGTAGAAGGTGATATTGCCTTCGGTCTTGGTGAACAGCTGATGCACATGGCCGTTCAGGCAGGTCACCGAGGAGAAGCGGCGCAGGTAGCTCAGCGCCTCGGTGGCATCGTCCGTGCCCCAGCCCCATTGGGGATACATGGCGAACAGCGGGATGTGGCTGAACACGATGATCGGTGTGTCACTGGACAATCCGGCGACATCCTTGCGGACGAACTCCAGCTGATCCTGACCCAGGTGGCCCAGGGCTTGCAGATTCAGGGTGTTGACCAACCCGATCACATGCACGCCGGCGATGTCGAAGCTGTACCAGCCGTCGCCGCGGGTGCCCCTGCCGAATGCCGAGCGGTAACGCTGTCCGGCATCGTCGCTCGAATCATGTTCTCCCGGAACGGTGAACACGTGCGGGGTGCGCAGCCCGCCCATCATCTGCTTGACCTGATCGAACTGTTCCGGGGTGGCCAGGTGGGTCAGGTCGCCGGTGTGAATGACGAAGTCCGGGGTGTATCCGAGCGAGTTCACCTGGTCGACGGCCTCGGTGAAAGTGCCGGTGACGTCGGTGTTCGCCGCGCCGGTGAATCCGATGTGGCTGTCGCTGATCTGAGCGAATCGCAGGGTGGGGCGCTCCGGCGCGGCCGATGCGGTACCCGCCACGTGCGAGAGCACCTCACCGCCTGCCACCGCGAATCCCACCGCCGCGCCGAACCAGGCGCTGTGCCGCATGAGCTGCCGGCGCGTCATGGCCTGCGGATCGCGCGGGTCCATGTCCCCGCTCATGCCGTCACCACCACGGTGCCGTGCATGAACGGGTGGATGGAGCACACGTAGGTGAAGCTGCCCGCCGTGGTGAAGGTGAATGTGTAGGTCGCGCCCGTGCCCAGGTTCGGTGAGGTGAACCCACCGGCGGCCGGGGAGACGTTGTGCGGCTCCTCGTCACGATTGGTCCAGGTCACCGTGGTTCCGGCTGTGACGGTCAGGGTGGCCGGGGCGAAGGCGAAGTTGGTGATGATGACGTCGTTCGGGCCGGTCGGGACGGACGCGGCGGTGCTCGCCGGGGCGGTCATGCCGGTCATCCCGGGCATGTCGGGCATGTCGGGCATGGATGTTCCGCCCGGGACCATGCCGGGTGTGTCGGTGCCGGACGCGAAGACGATGGTGGGTGTGGCATTGTCCGGCGCGTCACCGCCACTGCCGCACGCGCTCACCGACAGCAGTGCTGCCGCGGCGGCGGCGCATGCCGTCGCGCGCGAGATGTGAATGGGTCTCATGTGTACGGGCCTCCATCCGGGGGATGTGTCCGGCCGCCGCTGCGGCCGGTCATCTCTAGATAGGGGCACGGGTTACACGGGTGGTGCGAAAACCTCTATGGCGCCGTTGTTTTCACGGACCCGCAGGGTGGGCAGGGGTGCGGGGGAGATGGGCAGCTGATGTGTCAGCACGACGCCGCTGACGGAGAAGGACGTCGAATGGCACGGGCAGCGCAGCCGATCCGCGGGCGCGTCCAGCCACAATTTGCAGCCCTGGTGGGTGCACACGCCCGACACGGCCGTGGGAATGCCCTTGTCCCGCCGCACGAATCCGCTCACCGTACCGAGATCGAAGGCGATGGTGACGCCCTCGGGAAGGTCGGCACTGGTCGCGATCGCCTGCCACGAACCGTCGTTGGGTGTCAAAGTCGATTGTGCCGCAGGGTTTTCGGGCTGGGTATCGGTAGTGATGGTCCGATCCACGGCGATCGCGACGGTCGCCGCTGCCGCCGCGGTGGCGGTTCCGATCAGGACGGTGCGGCGCCCGGCGCCCCGGGTGTGCGGCTCGTCCGCGTCCTCGGACATGCTCGCGGCGAGTCGCTGGTGCAGCCCGCTGAGGAAGTCCTCGCTGGGCGCGTCACTGCCGAGCCTGGCGGCCCGCAGATCGATGGCCGCACGCATCTCCTCGGCATCGGCCTCGTCCGGCCGGAACGCCCGAGGCCGGCGGCCCGCCAGCAGTTCCTCGACGAAGTGCCGGGTCTCCCGCTCGCTCACCGCGCACCTCCCTCGCTCAGCTTCGCCGCCATCTGCAGCGCCCGGTGCTGCAGGACCTTCGCATTGGCCACGCTGACCCCGAGGTCCTGCGCCGAATCCCGCACGGACATGCCCTGCAGGAAGCGCAGTTCCAGTATTCGCCGATAATTGCCGGGCAGCTGGTCGAGCACCGCGCGCGCCCGCAGTTCGGCTCGCCCGTCGGTGGTCTCCTCCGGTGGGTCGTCCGCGAAATCGTCGTCGATGACGGTGATCTCACGGCCCATGCGGGTGCGCCAGTGTCCGGCGAGCACGGTGCGCGCGGTCGCGCGCAGATATGCGCGCACCTCCGGCACGGTGGCCGAGATCCGCAGCGGTTTGAGCGCCACGGTGAACACCTCGGCCGTCAGATCCTCGGCGTCGGGCCGGTTGCCGACCTTCCCGAACATCAGCGCGTACACCCAGGTGACATTGTCCCGATAGAGCGCTTCCCATCCGGAATACCCGTCACCGGACACCAGCCGCAGCTCTCGGCTCGGGCCCGAGCTTCCACCCTCGTCCGCGCGCGAGCGATCGGACGCTGTCCGATGCACCATGAATCGACGCTCCCCGACTCCACCAACGACGTGTCTTCACGTCTCCCAGTAGATAGCGGACCGGGTTACACCGCGACCGTTTTCGGCATCGCCGGGCGGTGAGCTGCGCGAACGCGCACGCCTCGGGACCGAACCCGGAGGCGGGCTCGTTCGTGCATTGAACATCAACCGGATCGTCGAATCGAGGAGTCGAATGTCGACACTCAGCGGATTGCCCGCACACATACTGCTGGTGCACGCCATCGTCGTGCTCGTGCCACTGACCGCGGTGCTGCTCATCGCGTGCGCGGTGTGGCCGCTCGCGCGCCGGCGGTGGGTCTGGCCGGCCGTCGGACTCACGGTCCTGGTCGTGGCACTGACGCCGTTGACCGTGAACGCGGGTGAGTGGTTGCAGCACCGGCTGGGCTCCTCACCGGCCATCGATCACCACGCCGACCTCGGCGAGCAGATGCTGTACTTCGTGGCTCCGCTGCTGGTTCCGGCCGTGCTGCTGGCGGTGGCGCAGGTGCGCGAGACCCGGGGGACGCCGTTCGGCCGGGCGGTGGTGGTGCTGATCGCGGTCATCGCGCTGGCGGCCGGGGCCGCGGCGGTGTTCCAGACCTATCGCGTCGGGGACGCGGGAGCCCATGCGGTGTGGGACGGCACCACCGCGTGAGGACCGACCTCGTACGAGCGTGCGTGCCGGTGCGCTCTGCCTCGATGGCCTTCGAGGGCGTTCACTGTTGCAGCAGAATGGGTTTGATCTCGGTCTTGAGAACCTTTCCCAGCTTGGATCGGGGTAGATCAGGCCAGATCTCCACCTGTTTCGGGGTTTTCACCCCGCCGATGAGCTCGTGCACGAAGGCGCGGATCTCCGGCCCGGTGACGGTCCGACCGGGGTGCAGTTCCAGCACGGCGGTGACGCGCTCGCCCCATTTCGGGTCGGGCAGGCCCAGGACCGCGCAGTCGCGGACGGCGGGGTGGGTCATCAGCGCCTGCTCCACTTCGGCGGAGTAGACGTTGAAGCCACCGGTGATGATCATGTCCTTGGCTCGGTCGACGATGAAGAGGTAGTTGTCCGCGTCGAGGTAGCCGATATCGCCGGTGCGATGCCAGCCGCCGCGGGACGCGTCGGCCGTGGCCGCGGGGTTCTTGTAGTAACCGGCCATGACCAAGGGTCCGCGCACGACGATCTCACCGCGTTCGCCCGTGCCGAGCGGTGTCCCGTCGTCGTCCGTGATCGCCACGTGCACAAGGGGAGTGGGGCGACCCGCCGAGGACAGGCGTTCGCGCGCCACGGTGCCGTCGGGGCGGAAATGGTCCCGGGGCGCGAGGGTCGAGATCATCATCGGCGCTTCGGTCTGGCCGAACAGCTGGCCCATGACCGGGCCGATGCGGTCGATCGCCTGCTCGAGCCGGGTGACCGACATCGGCGCCGCCCCGTACCACAGGCATTGCAGGGAGCCGAGATTCGTCGAGGGCAGGTCCGGATGATCGAGCAGCATGTAGATCAGGGTCGGGGGCAGGAAGGTGTGAGTGATCCGCCGCTGTTCGACGAGCCGCAGCATGTGCGGGATCTCGGGTGCGCGCATGACGACGATCTCGCCGCCGAGCGCGAGGATCGGAAAACAGAGCACACCCGCCGCGTGGGTCAGCGGAGCGAACGCCAGGTAGCGGGGGTGGCCCTCGAACGGGTAGCTCATCAGGGTGAGCGCGGTCATCGTCTCGATATTGTGGCCGGTCAGCTGCACGCCCTTGGGGCGACCGGTGGTGCCGCCGGTGCCCACGATCATGACGATGTCGTCGAGCGGTTCGGCCTGCCACGGTTCGGCGGGCGTATCGCCGAGCCACTCCTGGAACGGCACCGCGCCGGGGAGCTGCCCGTCGAGGCAGATCACGGTGGTGAGAGCCGGTAGGTCGGGCAGGATCTTCGCGACCAGATCGGCGAATCCCGCCTGCACGATCAGACAGGAGCAGTCGAAAAGCGCGAGTAGGTCGCGGTTTTCGGCGGCTTCGTTGCGCGGATTGACCGGACACCAGACCGCCCCCGCCCGTGCGATGCCGAAGACGCAGGAGAAGGCGACGGGATCGTTGCCGGACAAGATCGCGACCTTGTCGCCGGGGTTCACTCCCGAGTTCGCCAGCGCCGCGGCGATCCGCCACGACAGTTGCTGTACGGCAAGGTAACTCAGTGTGTCACCGCCGGAGGACAAGCACGGTGACAGCGGGCCGAGGGAGGCGCCCTTGTCGAGAAAATCGGTCAGGCGCACGGCGTCATCCTCATATCGAAACCTCACGAGCGGGGTGGACCGGGCCCCCGGCCTGCGGGGGCCCGGGGGTGATCAGCGGTAGACGGTGACGACGGGCTCCATGACGAGCCCGAAACTGCGCAGCACACCGAGCAATTCGCGATGCCCGAACGCCTGACAGCCCGAGGCGAAACCCACGCGGCGCGGAGCCTGCTGCAGCAGCGAGAATGCCGCGTACGCCTGCAGCACGCCGGTCTGCTTGTAGTTGCAGTTGCCGTGGATCACGCAGTGCGCGCGCCCGAGCGGCCCCGAGGCGTGGACCGAATCGAGCGAGGTATTGATCCGGGGGTTCTCCCGGGGCGGCATCTCGCTGCGCACCGACTCCGCCGTATCGTGCAGCAGCTTGTACTTGTCCGCGTCCGAGAGGCCCTCGACCTGCGCGAGCACCGATTGCACGATCAGCGGAACACCCTGCATCAGTTGGCGATCGAAGACCCCGCCGAGTGCTTTCACGTTCGCGACGCGCGGGTCCTTGCGGAACCACACCGGATGGGAGGTGCCGCCCCACGGCAGGGCCAGGCCGGTCTCGTGCTGGCCCGGAACGGTGACGTCGTAGAGCCCCGCGTCCGCGGGCCACTCGACGTAGCGGTTCTGTTCCAGATAGAAGGCATCGGAGAGTGCGGCGTTGACCAGGATTGTCTTGGTCGAGGCGACGGTCGGGAAACCCTTCCAGAACACCAGGATGTCCAGGGTGTCCAGACCCGGTGTCTCGAGGCAGATATTGGCCGCGATCTCGCCGGTGGTGTACATGTGCGCGAGGCCGGGGCTCAGCACCGATCCGCGTTCGGCCATTGCCGCGCTGTACTTTTCGTCGCACTCGATCAGCCAGTCCTGCTCGCCGGTGGTGTCGAGATAGTGCGTGCCGGCGCGGATGCACGCCTGGACCACCTCGTGGCCGTATTCGGAGAACGGGCCGACGGTGTTGAGGACAACCTGTGCGCCGGTGAACAATTCGGTCAGCGACTCGACCTCGTGGGCGACCTCGACGACCTCGTGCTCGATGGTGTCGATGCCGGGTATGCGGTCTATCGCCTCCTGGGTGCGGACCTTGTCGCGCCCGGCCGCGACGAACGGGATGTTGTACTCGCGCAGGTACTCGCAGATCAATCGCCCCGTGTAGCCGGAGGCGCCGTATACGACAACGGGTTTCGTGGTTGCCATGGTGATCACATTCCCATTCCGCCGTCGACCGGCAGTCCCGCGCCGGTGATGAATCCCGCCGCGTCGGAAGCGAGGAAGACCACCGCGGCGGCGATCTCCTCGCCGGTGGCGAGCCGCCCGAGCGGGGTCTGCCCGACCACCGCGCCCACGGCCTCGTCGGTGTCCGGGAACAGCCCGAGTTCCACCACGTCGTTCGCCAGGGCCAGGCCCATGCGGTTGCCGACCAGGCCGGGGTAGACGCAGTTGACACGCACGCCGTAGCCGAGTTTGCCCGATTCCATGGCCGCGACCCGGGTCAGGCGGTCCACGCCGGATTTGGTCGCCGAGTACATGGCGATACCGGGGAACGCGATGGTGGCCGCGACCGAGGAGATATTGACGATGGTCCCGCCGGTGCCCGCGGGGCCGCCGGGGCGCATGGCGCGGAAGGCATGTTTGATGCCCAGAGCCGGGCCGAGCAGGTTGATGTCGAGCATGGCCCGAACCCGGTCCTGGCTGATGTCGGTCAGCAGTTCGGTGATCTCGACCCCCGCGTTGTTGACCAGGAGGTCGAATCCGCCGAGTTCGGCGATGGTGACCGCGACCGCCGATTCCCACCCGGCGTCCTCGGTGACATCGAGTGCGACGAAAGCCGCGCGTGCTCCGGATCGTTCGATCGCATCGGCGGTCGCGCGCCCGGCCTCCTCGTCGATATCCGCGATCACCACGCCCGCCCCCGCCTGGGCCAGCGCGGCCGCCATCTGTGCTCCCAGGCCCTGCGCACCCCCTGTCACCAGTGCGTTTCTTCCGGTCAGGTCATGCACACCCATGGGTGATCTCCTCTGAGAAATGAACCGCGGCGAGCTGAATCGCGGCGGTCGGGCCGCCGTTCGCGCCGATCGGCGAATCGTTGTGATGCAGCTCATAGCCTAGCGATTACTTGACAGTCGTCAAGACTTTTCTTGACGACTGTCAAGATTTCTGGACAGTCGTCAAGGGTGAACGGGCCGAGCGCCTCGCGGCGGGCTAGACTCGGCGGGAACTCGCACCACGCGGGTCATGACCCCGACAGGAACAGCGCCGTGGCCGAAGTGACGGAGCGCAACCAGGGCAAGGTTTCGCGACGGCAGGTGGACAAGTACGCCGAGCGTCGTGCGCAGCTGGCGTCCTCCACATTGCAGACGCTCGCCGAGCTCGGTTATGCCCGAACGAGTCTGCGTGAGATCGCGCAGAACTCCGAGTTCTCGCACGGCGTTCTGCACTACTACTTCCGCGACAAGGTCGACCTGCTCACCGAGTCCGTGCGCCAGTACGAGGCCGCGTGTGTCACTCGCTACGACGAGGTGGTCGAGACCGCCACCACCGCCGAGGGGCTGCGCGGGGGCTTCGCCGAGGCGATGACCACGACCCTGTGCGCGGACGCCCTCATGCATCGGCTCTGGTACGACCTGCGCAATCAGAGCCTGTTCGAGGAGACCTTCCGCGCCGACGTGCTCGAGATCGACGAACGCCGCGAGCAGATGATCTGGCGAGTCGTCACCACCTACGCCGAGCTGTGCGGACTCCCGCCCGCCATCAGCTCCTCGATGGCCTACACCGCCTTCGACGGTCTCTTCCTGCAGGCCCTCATGCACCACCTGGCAGGCCGCGACGACGCCGTCGCCGAACTGGACGCGAACGTGCGCGCCACCCTGACTCGCGCGGTGCTCCCGACCGCCTGACCGAAAGGTGCTCGCGGAGTGGGGATTCGGGCCTGCCCGCGCGAGCTCGCATCGAGTGGCGCGGGTCAGCGGCCCGGGGCGCTGACGGGGTTGAAGCAGCTGGAGGGGAGGTCCTGGATGGAGCAGAGGGCGGGGGCGCGGGTGGGGAGGTAACCGCCGGGCACGCCGCCGGAGCCGATGATGTCGCGGTAGGCGCCGACGGCGTCGGTGGGGCGTCGGTAGAGGCCGGGGTCGGTGGTGACATCGACCGTGTACAGGCCGAAACGTGGTGAGTAGCTGCCCCATTCGTAGTTGTCGGTGATGCTCCAGTAGTTGTAGCCGATCACGTTCATGCCGTCGGCCTTGGCGCGCTGGATCCAGTAGGCGGTGTCGCGGAGGTCGTCGACGCGGGTCATGCCGTCGGTGGTGGGGGAGCCGTTGTCCAGGGGCATGCCGTTCTCCACGATGTAGAGGGGGCGGCCCGGGAACTTGCCCGCGTATTTGCGCAGCGCGTAGTAGATGCCTTCGGGCTCGAGGATGAGGCTCGAGGGTTGATTGGTCAGCAGCGCGGCCAGATTCGGCGGTTTGCTCAGCGATCCGCCGTAGTAGTAGTCGATTCCGATGTAGTCCAGCTTGTCCGCGATCCGGTCGACGAAGGACGCGTCGGCCTGATCCTGGCCGATCGCGGAGAAGGCGATATTGCTGGTGACCATCGCGCCGCCCTGGCGGGCGTGGATGTGGTCGTAGATGGCGCGGTGCGCGGCGACCATGCGATCGAGCATCGCCCCGGTATCGCCCGCGCCGATTCCGCCGATCCGTTGTTCCTGTCCCACATAGGCGAGCGGCTCGTTGAAGGTGACCCACATCGGATCGGCGGAGGCGTAGCGATCCACCACCGCACGGGCGTTGTTCAGCCAGTCATCGACCATGCCCGGATTGCGCCAGCCGCCGCGATCGACCTCCCAGCCCGGAAACACCCAGTGGTCCAGGGTGATCATCGGCCGCATTCCGGCCGCGCGAATCCGCGCGATCATGCTGTCGTAGAACGAGAAATCCCATTCGCCCGGATTGGGTTGTACCCGTGCCCATTCCACGCTGACCCGGAAAACACCCACGCCGAGGTTCGCCGCGTTCTGGATGTCCTCATCGTATCGATGCAGGAAGTCGACGGAATTGCGGTAGTTCTCCGCCCGCCCGGAGCCGGCGTAGCGGCTCCAATTGCTGTCCGGGGCAAAGCCTTCACTCTGATATCCGGAGCCGGACACACCCCAGAGGAAATTGCCACCCACCGGCGGTGGCCCGGGATCGGCGGTGGCGGTGTTGGGCGTGGTGATCGCGCACCACGCGGTCAGAACGGTACAAGCCAGCGTGAACAGCACACGGTGTCCCATCACAACGAGAGTACCGACCGGACAAACACTTTCGGGGCGGTCCGGCGAACACCGGGCGTTCTCGCTGATCAGATGAGTGTCACTCGGGCGCGGGGGTATCCAGCACGCTCGCGGGGACGCCGTAGGGCAGGAAGCGCACGCGCCGGCTCCCGTCGGTGTTGTCGCGGTGTGCGCGCAGGGCTTCGAGCTCGTTCGGGAAGACCTGATCGACCCTCGCCCCGCCGTCCTCGTCGAGGGTGTAGATCACCCAGACTCCGCTGCCGGTCTCCCCGGTGGTCTCGCGTTCGGGCTTGGCGGCGCGGGGACGTTCGGGCTGCACGAACTGGCCGAACAAGGCCGCCAGCGGGTTCGCGCTGGAGCGATCGATGTACTCACCGGCCTTGGCGAGCAGATCGCGCACATCGATTCCCGCCTCCCGCATCGCACGCTCGAGATCTTCCGGATCGAAGCCGAAGGGGCCGTTTGTTGCCATCGCAGGTTCTCCTGAATACGAATTCGCCGATACGACGCCGACAAGATGTCGATACGACGCCCACAACCTCAGTGTCCTCGCACGACCCGATCTTCGCCAGGTGCGCCGAAACGGACAGCGTGTGAGCGTCCGCGGTGCTCGGCACCGGCCGGATTCACTGTGGTCAGCGAGATTTCGTACACTGTGCAGGCGCGTCCGTCGAGGGCTTGCGAGTGAAACCCCGCGGTCTGGGGGATGTACGTACTAGCCTGGGCGGACAGGGTTTCGGTCGGTCAGTCGAAATGAAGCGGTGAGATCGGATGGACGGAGCTATACCACTGGACCAGCCACACACCTCGCGCATCTACGACTACTTCCTCGGGGGCAAGGACAATTACGAGGTCGACCGGGTCGCCGCCGAGGAAATCCTGGTGGCGTGGCCGGATATTCGTACCGCGGCGCGGGTGAATCGGCAGTTCATGCATCGCAGTACCCGATTCATGGCCGAGGCCGGGATCCGCCAGTTCCTCGATATCGGCACCGGAATTCCCACCGAGCCCAATCTGCATCAGATAGCGCAGGAGGCCACACCGGATGCCCACGTGGTCTATGTCGACAACGATCCGCTGGTGTTGGCGCATGCCCGTGCGCTGATGACGGGCGGCGCACTGGGGGCGACGACCTACATCCACGGTGACGTCACCGATCCGAAGGGCATTCTCAGCGATCCGGAGCTGACCGGGATCATCGATCTGAGCCGGCCGGTCGGTGTGAGCATGATCGCGCTGCTGCATTTCGTCGAGGCCGATATCGCCGAGATCGTGGCGACGTTCCTGGACGCGCTCGCGCCCGGCTCCTACCTCGCAATCTGTACCATCACAGCCGATTTCGCCCCCGAGCAGGTGGTCGCCGCGCAGGACGTCTATCGCGTCCGACGGCTTCCGGCTCAGGTCCGCACCCGCGACGAGGTCGCCTCGTGGTTCACGCGGCTGGACCTCGTCGAGCCGGGCGTGGTGCCGCCGCACCGCTGGGGTTTGATCGAGACCACCGAGATCTCACCCGCCTACGACGCGAAGGTGTCGTGCTACTGCGCCGTGGGCCGCAAGCCCTGAGCGGACGTGGATTTCGTGCCCTGAGCGGACGCGCCCGTCACGCCGCGCGCGGCCAAGACCGTCACGCCGGGAGCTTCGTGGCGTCGCGGACCGCGCCTTTGTCCGCCGAGGTGGCGAGCAGCGCGTAGGTGCGCAGGGCGAGGGACACCTCGCGTCGGCGCGTGGCGGGCCGATAGCCGTGCGCCGCCTCCAACGCGGTGCGGCGCGTGTCGAGTTCGGCATCCTCGACGTGCAGGGTCAGTGTCCGGGTGGGGATGTCGATGGTGACCGTGTCGCCGTCGCGCACCAGGGCGATCGGGCCACCGGCCGCGGCCTCGGGGGAGATGTGGCCGATGGAGCAGCCCGAGGAGCCGCCGGAGAATCGGCCGTCGGTGATCAGGGCGCACTTGTCCGCCAGGCCGAGACCCTTCAGATACGAAGTGGGATAGAGCATTTCCTGCATTCCCGGTCCGCCGCGCGGGCCCTCGTACCGGATGACCAGCACATCGCCGGGCGAGATCCGCCCGGACAGGATGAACTCGACCGCCTCCTCCTGCGATTCGACCACCACGGCGGGGCCGGTGAAGGTGTGCATGTGCTCGGCGACACCGGCGGACTTCACGACCGCGCCGTCGGGAGAGAGATTGCCGCGCAGCACCGCGAGGCCGCCCTCGTGCGAATGCGCGTGCGCCACATCGTGAATGCAGCCCTCGGCGGCGTCGAGGTCGAGTTCGTGCCAGCGTTCGGACTGGGAGAACGCCGTGGCCGACCGCTTCCCGCCGGGTGCTGCGTGGAACAGGTCCAGGGCCTGGTCGGTTGCCTTGCCGCCGCGCACGTCCCAGTCGGCCAGCCAGGCATCGAGTGAGTCCGAGTGCACCGCGTGCACATCGCGGTGCAGCAGTCCGGCGCGGTACAGCTCACCGAGGATGGCGGGAACGCCGCCCGCTCGATGCACGTCCTCGATCAGATAGGGGCCGTTCGGGGCGACCTT
>NZ_BDBU01000011.1 GCF_001613145.1 Nocardia jejuensis NBRC 103114 | reverse complement strand
GGGATCTGCGGCGACATCTTCTCGATATCGGTGAGCGTGTAGTCGAGTCCGGCCTCTCGGGCCGCGGCCAGCAGGTGCAGCACGGTGTTGGTGGAGCCGCCCATGGCCAGATCCAGGGCGATGGCATTGTCGAACGCGTTGTGTGAGGCGATGTTCCGGGGCAGCACCGACGCGTCGTCCCGGTCGTAGTAGCGCCGGGTCAGGTCCATGATCGAATGCCCGGCCGCGCGGTACAGCTCCGCCCGCGCGGTGTGGGTGGCCAGGGTGGTTCCGTTGCCCGGCAGGGCCAGGCCCAGTGCCTCGGTGAGGCAGTTCATCGAGTTGGCGGTGAACATGCCCGCGCAGGAACCGCAGGTGGGACAGGCGTTCTCCTCGATGCGGGTCAGGTCCTCGTCCGAGACGTCGGGGGAGACGGCCTCGGCCATAGTGACGATGAGATCGAGCCGGGCGCGCACCGTGCCGTCCACCAGCACCGCGGTGCCGCCCTCCATCGGGCCGCCCGAGACGAACACCGTCGGAATGTTCAGGCGCATGGCGGCCATGAGCATGCCGGGAGTGATCTTGTCGCAGTTGGAGATACACACCAGGGCGTCGGCGCAGTGCGCGTTGACCATGTACTCGATCGAATCCGCGATCAGGTCGCGCGAGGGCAGCGAGTACAGCATTCCGCTGTGCCCCATGGCGATTCCGTCGTCGACGGCGATGGTGTTGAACTCGCGCGCGATTCCGCCGGCCTCGCGCACCGCCTCGGAGACCATCCGGCCGACCGGTTGCAGGTGGGTGTGGCCGGGAACGAACTCGGTGAAGCTGTTCGCGATGGCGATGACCGGCTTGCGCCCGATATCGGCGGAGGGCACGCCGCTGGCCCGCATGAGCGCGCGGGCTCCGGCCATGTTCCGTCCGTGGGTGACCGTGCGTGAACGCAGATCTGGCATCGTGCCGCCTCCTCAAAACTCCAACCGTGTGGTTGCAACCGTAGGGTTGGAGTTTCGCACGAGTGGGTGCGCATCCGCAACCGTGGGGTTGGAAATGGTTGGATGGGCCACATGGCATGGGATACCGAGGGCACCAAGCGGCGGCTGCTGGAAGCGGCGGTGCACGAGTTCGCCGAACGCGGACCCGACGCGGGCCGGGTCGCGGCCATCGCCACCCGGGCGGGTGTCAACAAGGAACGCATCTACCAGTACTTCGGCGATAAGCGCGGCCTGTTCGAGGCCGTCCTGACCGACCAGCTCGAGCAGCTCGCCGCCGCCAGCCCGCTCTCGCCCGACAAGGCCGGCGAGCTGGCCGAGTACGCCGGGCACGTGTTCGACTTCCATCTCACCCACCCGCAGTTCCTGCGCCTGCTGCACTGGGAGGGATTGCAGCCCCCGGAGCACACGCTCTCCGCCGAATCCGCGCGCGCCGCGCACTACGCCGAGAAGGTGGCCGCGCTCGGCGCCGCCCAACGCGCGGGGGCGCTTCCGGGAGAGGTGTCGCCGGGCTATCTGCTGTACGCGGTGGCGGCGCTGGCGGCCTGGTGGTTCTCGGTGCCGCAGGTGGCCCGCATGGTCATCGGCGCGGACTCCGAGGACCCGCAGGCCCTGCGCGCCGGGCTGATCGCACTGGTGCGGCGGCTCGAGTCCCGGACCTGATCCGCGCGGGTTCGCCGGCCGTCCCACTGGTCGGACCAAAGCATTTCCGTCTCACGGGGATTCACGTAGTATCGCCGCGAATCCGTCGGATAAGCGTGGGCGCTTAAAGTGGGCTCGGAGCGAGCCGACGGAGAAGCCTGGAGGATATGGGATGAGAACGAGAAAACCGGCGTTGGGCGCCGAGGGCTGGTTCACCGAGGAGGGCGGTCCGGCCCTGCTCGGCAGCCGATGCCAGGCGTGCGGCACGGTCGCGTTCCCGGCGGCGAGCTACCGGTGCCCGAATCCCGACTGCGGGGCGAACGATTTCGCGGAGACCCGGCTCGGCCCGGGCGGCACGGTGTGGAGCTACACGGATCTGCGGTATCAGCCGCCGCCGCCGTTCGTGCCCACCACCGATCCCTATGAGCCGTTCGCGCTGATCGCGGTCGAGGTCGACGACAGCGGTCTGGTGGTGCTCGGTGCGGCCGTCGACGGTGTGACGGTCGAGGACCTGCGGGTCGGAAACCGGGTGGAACTGGTGGTGGACACGCTGTTCAGCGATGACGACCACGAGTACACGATGTGGAAGTGGCGTCCGGTAGGAGTGGCGAAATGAGCGAGGTAATCGTTGCCGGCGTCGGTATGACGCCATGGGGCAAGTGGGGCCGCTCGTTCGTCGAGTACGGCGTGGAAGCTGCCGTGGAGGCTCTCGCCGATGCCGGAATCGCTTGGCGTGACGTGCAATTCGTCGCAGCCGGGGAGACCGTGCGCAGTGGCTACGCGGGCTATGTCGCGGGCTCCTCGATCGCGCAGGCGCTGGGCTGGACCGGCGCGCAGCTGGCGACCGCGTACGGGGCCTGTGCCTCGGGCGCGATGGCCATCGACGTGGCCCGCGCGCGAATCATGGCCGGGCTCTGCGATATCGCGCTGGTCGTGGGCGCGGACACCACCCCGAAGGGCTTCCTGGCCCCCAATGCCGGTGACCGGCCCAATGATCCGGACTGGCTGCGATTCCGGCTGCTGGGTGCGACCAACCCGACCTACTTCGCGTTCAGCGCGCGCCGGCGCATGGATGTCTACGGCGCGACCGTCGAGGACTTCGCCGCGGTGAAGGTCAAGAACGCGCGCCACGGTCTGGCCAATCCGCGCGCTCGCTTCCGCAAGGAGGTCAGCGAGGCGGATGTGCTCGCCTCGCCGGTCGTCTCGGATCCACTGCATCTGCTGGACATCTGCGCCACCTCCGACGGCGGCGCGGCGCTGGTGCTGATGAGCGAGGCCAAGGCGCGCGAGCTGGGCCTCAACGCCCCCGCGGTGTGCATCAAGGGCGTCGCGAGCATCACCCCGACCTACCCCAACACGGTCATGGAGATGCCGAACATCGCCACCGACTCCTCCGTGGTGGTTCCGGCTCCGGCACGCTCGTTCATGGACTCCATCGGCGACGCGGTCTACGAGCAGTCCGGCATCAGCCCCGAGGACGTGAACGTCGCCGAGGTCTACGACCTGGCCACATCGCTCGAGCTCGACTGGTACGAGCACCTCGGCTTCTGCGGGCGCGGTGAAGCGGAGAAGTTGCTGCGCGAGGGCGAGACCACGCTCGGCGGCCGCATTCCGGTCAACCCCAGCGGCGGCCTGGCCTGCTTCGGCGAGGCGGTCCCCGCCCAGGCCATCGCGCAGGTCTGTGAGATCACCTGGCAGCTGCAGGGCCGCGCCACCGGTCGGCAGGTCGAGGACGCCCGGGTCGGCATCACCGCCAACAAGGGGCTGTTCGGCCACGGTTCCACCGTGGTGCTGAGCCGCTGAGTTCCACGCGGTCCCGCGAAAGGGGCTGTCTCCGTGATGTTTCGGAGGCAGTCCCTGCCGCTGTGGAAGCGCTGGGTCAGTTGCGGGATCGGCGAATCAGAAATCCCGCGAGCCAGCCGACCGCGAAGGTGACCAGCAGCACCAGCCACATCGGCGAGCTGATCGTGAGGAGCAGGAATTCGATGTCGACCCTGTGCCGGTTCTCGGCGATGAAGGCGATGGCCAGCACGATGAGGATGATGGCCAGCCACTGATTGCGCGAGATGCGGGATATCAGGGACGGCTTTGCCGGGACGGTCATGGGTGGCTCCTGAGGTGGTGGGCCGGTGCTGCGTGGGGTGTCCTCGAATCTTCTGCCATTCACGGTGGCTATTGCTGTTTGTTTGCCCGAATTGGCTGATTTGTAATCGCTGATCCGGCGAACGCGGCATCACCGCGATCGCGAGGGCGGCGTTGAACCGGGCCCGTACGCACGGCGAGCACCGGGAACCCGTGGGGGTGGCGGCTGGGCCGTCGGTTCCGTGGATTCCCGGTGCTCGTCCGATCGATCTGGATCAGATCTGCGGTAGGGCGTCTTCGAGGGATTCGGTCAGGGTGAAGAACTCAGCCATTCCGGTCACCTCGATCGGGCGGCGTGCCTGCTGGGAGACCACGATCTGCAATTCGATCGTGGTCGACTCCCGCAGGGCGATCAGGACGCTGAGCCCCACCGACCCGAGGAAGGTGATCCCCGACAGATCCACGATGAGCATCGAGGGATCGGCCTGTACTGCCTCGTCCAGGGCGGACTTCAGCAGAGGAGCCGATACGATGTCGATCTCGCCGCTGGCGGCGACGACCGGAATCGAGTGCACAATCCGAGATTGAACCTCGAGGATTTCCGAATCGCCTTCGTTGTTCATTGGTGCCCTCCACGTCACTCACAGGCTCCGTGGTCGCGCGTGGTCTGTACGGCCGACGGAGTCGGCACCGGCACGGCGCGGGAAACCCGCGCCGCATCGATGCCCGCGTAGATTTGTACCACGCATCGGTCAGGAAATCTACAGCATCGAGTATAGATATCCTGCCATGTCTGTCATCATGTATTCTTCACCAGGAGTGCAGGAAACATACTCGTCGAGTATGAGGTACGACGAAGGGCACACATGACTTCAGGTCCCGGGAGCGCCAACGCCAGGTTCGACGACGATGACTATCCGGCCTACACGATGGGGCGTGCGGCGGAGATGCTGGGTACCACCCCCGCCTTTCTGCGCAGCCTCGATGAGGCGAAACTGCTCACCCCCCAACGATCCGAGGGCGGCCATCGCCGCTACTCACGCTATCAACTGCGGATCGCGGGACGCGTGCGCGAGCTGATCGACCAGGGCACGGCGCTCGATGCCGCCTGCCGCATCATCATCCTCGAGGATCAACTGCAGGATGCCCTCGAACTCAACGCCAAGCTGAGTCGCACCGACGAGTGATCTGGATCTCTATCTCCGCGCCCCGGTGTTTGTGTGCCCGGGAGCCGGGTAGGCCGCAAACAGGTCGCACCACCACGGTGTGACCGGCCGAGAGAGGAACATTCGTATGAGTGCCACTGACAAGGCCAAGAACAAGGTCGAGGACCTCGCCGGTAAGGCGAAGGAAAAACTGGGCCAGGTTACCGGCGACCACAGCACCGAGAACGAGGGCAAGGCCGATCAGGCCAAGTCCGACGTGAAGGACGCGGGGGAAAAGGTCAAGGACGCCTTCAAACACTGAGCACGACGATGACCTGATCGAGTCGTGATTCGATCACCGGCACAGCGATGACGCCGCCACTCCTCCGCGGACGATGTCGTGGGAACGCCGGGCGATTCGGCCCCCGAGGCGCCGCACAGCGCACCGGGGGCCGGTCCGTGTCCGGGGTCGAAATGCCAGTGCGTGTCCGGGGCCGACGCGTCAGTGCGTGTCCACGGGACCGACGAGTCAGTCCGCGCCCCAATGCTGTTCCGTGAGAATTCCTTTGCCCGCCAGCCAGGCGACGGGATCGACCTTCTTGCCGTTCACGTCCCAGATCTCCAGATGCAGATGCGGGCCGGTGGACTGGCCGCGATTGCCCACCGAGGCGATCACGTCGCCCGCCTCGACGTGCTGACCCGCCTGGACGTACATGTCGTTGACGTGGCCGTAGACCGCGATGGTCCCGTCCTCCTGCTGCACGCGGACCCACTGGCCGAAGCCGGACGCGGGACCCGCCTCGAGGACCGTGCCGCTCATGGCGGAGTGAATCGGAGTGCCCAGCGCGTCGGCGATGTCCACCCCGTAGTGGAATTCGCCCCAGCGACTACCGAATCCGGAGCTGATCTGCCCGGCGGACACCGGAAGCACCGTCGTGTCAGCGGGTTTCGCCGCCTCGGGAATCGCGGGCAGGGCCTCGATCGCCTGCTGCTGCAGATCGACCGCCTGCTGCTGCAGGCCCGCGGCTTGCTGCTGAACATCTTTGATGAACTGCTCGGCCTGCGCGAGCGGCGCCGCGATCTCCGCCGGAAGGCCGACGAGGCCGAAGGGCGTACTGACCGGCGCCACCGGAGGCGCGAGTTGCACTGGGGCGGTATCGGGTTCGGCTTCGGGGGCGAGATCCTCGGCCGGGCCGATCGGCGCCGCGGTGGCGAGCGCGGGCGTCAGATGCGCGCCGGTGGTCAGCAGTGCGCCGGCGGCCATCGCGATACCGGCGAGCGCCCGGAAGCTGCCGGTAGCGGGGGAGTCGGCGCGATGACCGGTGGGACAACGGGTATCGGTCGCGCCGCGACGGTGGGTATCGGTCGCGCCGCGATTGCGCGTATCGGTCTCGCCGAGTAGATCTGCGACGGATAGGGAACCGGAAGACACACGATGGTTCGGCAAGGCTCATCCTCAGGTCGATCGTCGAGGTGTCGCGCTCTCCGATCGCGGCCGTCCGAGTGTCCGAGTGCGCGACGTGACGGGAACTGTACCGATCGCCGATCGTCCTGTACGGGAATCGGATCAATCGGGCAGTGCGTCGGTCGGATCGGCGGTGAGCGCGAGATAGGCGGTATCGAGGGGCAGATCCACCCCGAACCAGGCCGCGGGGCGCTCGTCGTCACGGGGGCACCATGCGGTCGCGATGCACACGCGGACCGCCTCGCCCGCCGCCAGCGCCGGCAGCTGCCAGGCGATGCTCGCCGGATCCCCGTAGCGCACACCGTATTCGGAGGAGTCGTTCTCGTAGGGCGGCAGCACATCGGCCCAGTCCCCGGGCAGCAGGCGGCCGTCCGCGGCCTGCAGGGCCAGCAGCTCGGAGTCCGGTCCGCCGATCGACACCGCGAAGTGATCGTTCTCCACGCTGACTGCGGCCAGGCATTCGCCGGGGTCGGCGCCGCCGGACGCACCGGCGGGCAGATCGGTCATCTCGGCCGAGAATCTCAGACCGGGGACGGCTGCCCGGGCCGTCACCTGCCAGATCGCGGCCCAGGTGGTGACCGGCGCGCCGCC
Source organism: Nocardia jejuensis NBRC 103114 (assembly GCF_001613145.1). Lineage (GTDB taxonomy): Bacteria > Actinomycetota > Actinomycetes > Mycobacteriales > Mycobacteriaceae > Nocardia > Nocardia jejuensis. The sequence continues at coordinate 106,309 of NZ_BDBU01000011.1, read as the reverse complement.
GTCCCAGGCGGGTACGTGAATATTGCCGATCAGCAGATCGACCGTGGCGCCGCGGTGCTGCCATCGATGCAGGCGCGCGCCGCTGGGCAGCACCCACACCGAATCCGGTCCGGCCGGTAGCGTCTCGCCGCCGAGTGCGACGGCGAACCCGACGATGCCCAGCGGCGTGTCGATCAGGGCGGGACGACGGTCTGCCTGTGCCAGCTGCTCGGTGGGGAACATCTGACCATCATGCAGGCGGGGTCGGACACCGATCGCGACAACCCCCGCGTGCGAGGCGGCGCGAATGTTCGGTTATACGAGTCGCGCGCGGGGCCAGCGGGTTTCGCGAGCGTCGCCGCGGAGGGTGGGCGCGGAGTTGTCCGGGCAGCTGAAGACCGATTTCGGAAGCCGGTCTCGGACATTGCGTTCCGGCGTAGGAAATGACGGCCGTTGTAACTGTTTCGCCAGAAATCAAGAACGCCAGCAATTCCTGGGTACACCGAGCTCAGCCGGGCACGCCCCGGAGTTACACCACAGCAAGAAAGTACGACCATGCGTAGAGCAACGGCGCTCTTCGCCGCATTACTGCTGGCCGCCCTCCTCTCCATTACATACGCGACAAGTCCGAAGGCTCACGCTGATGTCTGTACTGGCGACTGGGCCATCGGTATCGGCGGACTAGGCGATAACAGTTCATCGGTTTTCGTCGCCTTCGTGGATCAGCCCATGGGATACAACTCCCTCGACCCGATGTCGGGGTTGAACGAACTCAACCGGCTGTTCTGGTCGCATCGCGACCAGTGTCCCGGTGACCACATTCGACTGATCGGGCACAGTGAGGGTGCGGGCATCCTGCACGCGTGGGTCACCGCGCATCAGGATGCCGACAATGCCAATGCCATTCTGCTGGCGGATCCCAAGCGTGTCGCGGGGCCCGGCTGGGGTGGCCTGGCTTCGACCCCGGGCAGTGGCATCATCGGCTATCCGCTTGCGGGAGTCGATGATTGGTTCGGTGGCTTCCCGGTGTTGACCGTGTGCAACCATGACGACCAGATCTGCGATACCTCCGCAGGCTGGTGGGGTTACCTCTTCGGAGGGGCGCACAATCGCTACGATTTCAACGTCTGGGACTACGGCGACTGGGATTCCGGCGTCTGGTACCGATAACAGGTGATTCATGGGGATCAGTAGCCGTGCGGCTCTGGTCCCCATTGACTGAACCCATGCCCCATGGAAGTGCACACCGCCGTGCCGTTGAAGGTGATCTGGCAGGTGGCCCCGGCATGGGTGACGGAGTATTGCGGGTCGTGATAATTCACGCGTGAGACCGGTTGCAGGGCAGGGTTTCCGCCGGGCAGCGTATGACTGCCGTTCGAGTTCCACTGGGGATGTGCGGGCCACGCGGACGAATCGATGACGATGGCGGGAACATTCGGGAACGGCACCGACATTCCGGCGTACAACACCGCCATGAAGGACGCCGGGATCGGGAGATCGCAGCCCACCGTGCCGCCCGCATCGATGGAGCAGTTCCACTCGCCCAGCGCGAAATACGCCGTATCGCCGACCACTGCCGGACCGGAACCGACCACCGCCGGACCGGAACCGTCGTCGGCGTGAGCGGTACTCACTCCGAACACGCCCGCGGCCATTCCCAGAATTACCCCGCAAATCCTCGCGGCGGAATTTTTCACAACCCTGAACACGCCATCTCCTCGATGCGCGAAGTACTGTATTTCTTGTCGGCCCCCACCATGAAAAATATCACCGTACGGTGCGAAGGCGGGGGTTTTGTCGAGGGGGCTTTCATAATAATTCGCCGTATCAGCCCTGCGTGCGGCCCCCGATCCAGCGACAAGGCAGCAGATTCGCTCCCGGATCTTGCTCACGATCATCGGATGGGCTAGTCGTGATCGCTCGATCCGGGCTCGGCGGGCGGCCTCCCGATTCGCCTCGCCTGGCGATCCTCGGCTGCGGTCACTACGGTGGTTCGGGCAATCGAGAAGCCGGAATTCGCGAGGTGAGCATGGCGGTGTCGACGGTCGAGCAGGTGGCGGGGACGAAACAGGTTCCGCCACAGGGGCGCACGATTCCGTCGGCGGTGGTCTGGGGCGTCTCGCTGCTGGGGGCGCTGGCGGGCTGGTACTACCTCGGGCAGGTGCTGGCCGGGCCGCGCGCGATGCTGCACATGGTCGACCTGGGCGTCTATCAGATCGCGGCGGACCGGGTGGCTCACGGCGTCTCGGTGTACGACACCCCGCTGCGCGGTTCGACGCGTGGGGTCTGGGAGTTCGTGTACACGCCCTTCGCGGCGGTGCTGTTCGTGCCGCTGGCGGCGATTCACGGCACCGCGTTCACCTGGGTCGGCGCGCTGGGCAATTTCGCGCTGCTGACCGGATCGGCCTGGGCGGCGCTCTCGGTCCTGGGCTACCGGCGCGATCGGCGCACGCTGGTGCTGGGACCGGCGATCGCCGCACTGCTGCTGGTGTGCGAACCGGTGCGCGAGACGATGGCCTTCGGTCAGGTCAATCTGCTGTTGCTGCTGCTCGTGCTGATCGATATGGCGCTGCCAGATTCGTCGCGGTTCAAGGGTGTGCTGACCGGAATCGCGGCGGGCATCAAGCTGACTCCGGTGTTCTTCGTGCTCTATCTGCTGGTGACGCGCCGATTCCGGGCCGCGCGCACCGCGATCGGGGCGCTGGTGGTCACCATGGTGATGGGTCTGGCCGTGCTGCCGAAGGATTCGCTGACCTTCTGGAGCGGCGCGTTCGCCGATCCGGCGCGGGTGGGGGTGCCGGAGAATCCGCAGAACGAATCGCTGCGAGGCATGATCGCGCGCTCCGTCGGCTCGGGTGCGGTCAGTCAATTGCTGTGGCTGGCGGCCGCCGCGGCGATCACCGCGGTATGCCTGCTGCTGGCCCGGCGGTTGTCCGCGACCGGGCGTGAGCTGCCCGCTGTGGCGCTGTGCGGGCTGACCAGCACGGTCGTCTCGCCGTACAGCTGGGTGCATCACTGGGTGTGGCTGGCGGCGCTGCTGATCTGCCTGGCCGATCTGGCGATCCGCCGTCGCTCGGTGGTGACGGTGGCGGGATTGCTGCTCGCGTTCCTGGTCGCCTCCGGCGGGGTGTTCGATCTGGTCGGGCTGCACTACGGCAGCGTCTTCGATTTCCCGAACCGGGCGCCGTGGTCCCTGGTCGATCACAACGCGTATATCTGGCTGACGCTCGCGTTGTTCGCGGCGGCGGCGGTGTGGTTGTACCGATTCCCGCTTTCCCGGACGAATGACCAATTCGACGCGCCGGTTCCCCGCAATACCGTGCCGGTCCGCCTCGAAAAGACACCGTCCGCGCAATAGGTGCGCACAGGACTGCACATCTCTGTAGGGTGGCCGTCGTTCCGCGTCCGGGATGTGCGGTGTTCTGTGGCGGTGTGTGGGAGTTGTTCACCGCGGGGAGTTCATCGGATGTCAGAGTCAGTGTCCGCTCGTACCAGCCAGACCGCACCGTTCGATTCCGGGCCGCGCGTGCCCATGTACACGCCGGAATTCGCCGCGGACCCGCATCGGGCCTACCGGGAGATGCGCGAGAAATTCGGGTCGCTCGCGCCGGTCGACCTGGCGCCGGGTGTGCCGGCCACGCTGGTGATCGGATATCGCACGGCGGTGCGCATTTTCAACGATCCGGATCGATTCCCGGCCGATCCCCGGGTGTGGCAGGAAGGCGTGGCCTCCGATTGCCCGGTGCTGCCGATGATGGAGTGGCGGCCGAATGCGCTGCGCAATTCCGGAACCGAGCACGCGCGCTATCGGCAGAGCAATATCGCGGGTCTGGTGGGAGTCGACCAATACGCACTGCAGACCACGGTCGAACGCACCGCGATACCGCTGATCAATTCGATCTGCGGGTCCGGATCGGCGGATCTGGTGCGGGACTACGCTTTTCCGCTCGCCTTCAATGTGCTGAACCATCTGCTCGGCTGTCCCGCCGAACTCGCCGGACAGGCGGCGCAGGGAATGGCCGCCATTTTCGAGGGTGTGGACGCCGAGCGCGGCAACGCGATGCTCGCCGAGGCGCTGCTGGGCCTGGCCCAGTACAAGCGCACGCATCCCGGGGACGACGTCACCACGCGCATGCTGGCGCATCCGGCCGGACTCACCGATGTCGAGATGCTGCACCAGCTGGCGACCCTGTACGGCGCGGGCATCGAGCCGCAACAGAATCTGATCGTCAACACGCTGCTGCTCATGCTCGCCGATGATCGGTTCGGCGGGAGCGTGCTGGGCGGGAGTCTGTCCACTCGCGAAGCGCTGGACGAGGTGTTGTTCGACGATCCGCCGATGGCCAACTTCTGCATCAGTTTTCCGCGGCAGACCATCTTCCTGGAGGACTGCTGGTTGCCGGCGCATCAGCCGGTGCTGATCAGCATGGCCGCGTGCAATACCGATCCCGATATCCGCTCCGGGCAGTTGGCCGGAAACCGCTCGCACCTCGCCTTCGGCACCGGGCCGCACGCCTGCCCGGCCAACGCGATCGCGTATCTCATCGCGCAGGAATCGGTCGATCACCTGCTGGACGCGCTACCGGAGATGAAGCTGGCGGTCCCGGTGAACGGATTGACCTGGCGCCCAGGGCCTTTCCACCGTGCGCTGACCGCCCTGCCCGTTACCTTCCCGCCCTCGCCGCCCATCCCGGAGTGAACCGATTGCCCACCGAGAGAACGATATCCGTGCCCGCCGAGACGAGTGACGCTCTCGTGCGGCGGCTCCGGCCGCACACCTCCTCGCTTTTCGGGGAGGCGTCGCGACTGGCGCTGGTGCACGGGGCGATCGATCTCGGTCAGGGCTTTCCGGACTACGAGGGGCCCGCGGCCATGCTCGAGGTGGCGCGCGACGCGATATCCGGTGGGATGAACCAGTATTCGCCGTCGACCGGTCTGCCGTCGTTGCGGTCGGCGATCGTGGCGGATCGCGCGCCACGCACCGGCGATTGTTACGACCCCGAGTCGGAGGTCGTGGTCACCGCCGGCGCGACCGAGGCGCTCACCGCCGCCGTCCTGGCTCTGGTGGAGCCGGGCGACGAGGTGGTCGTCATCGAGCCGTTCTACGACTCCTACACCGCCGCGATCGCGTTGGCCGGGGCGGTGCGCCGCACCGTGGCCATGATTCCCGACGGCGCGGGATTCACTCTCGACCTCGACGAACTCCGCCGCGCGATCACCCCGCGTACGCGACTGCTGGTGGTCAACTCGCCGCACAATCCGACGGGGACCGTGTTCCCCCGCGAAGTCCTCGCCGCGATGGCCGAATTGGCCTGTGCGAGAGAAATTCTGGTTCTGAGTGACGAGGTGTACGAGCATCTGGTCTTCGACCCGGCCCGCCACCTCTCGATCGCCTCCCTGCCCGGCATGCGCGAGCGCACGATCGTCGTCTCCGGCGCCGCCAAGACCTTCAACGTCACCGGTTGGCGCATCGGCTGGGCCCTGGGCCCACCCCACCTCATCGGCGCCGTCCACGCCGCCCGCCAATACCTCAGCTTCGTCCCCCCGGCGCCCTTCCAGCCCGCCATCGCCTACGCCCTCGAGCACGAGCAGGCGTGGACAGCCGCCAACCGCACCGCCCTGCACCGCAAATACCTCTACTTCTCGAATGCCCTGCGCGACTGCGGGTTCGACGTCAAACGCAGCCAGGGCGGCTACTTCCTCTGCGCCGACATCACCACCGACGCCGCCGCCTTCTGTCACGATTCCCCCACCCACCTGGGCGTCTCCGCCATCCCCGTCTCCGCCCTGGCCGACCGCCCCCACTGGAACACCCTCATCCGCTTCGCCTACTGCAAACAAGACCCCACCCTCCAGGAAGCCATCACCCGCCTGCGCAAGGTGTGAGGTCGAAGCCGGGAACTCGGCCCGCCGCCCTCTCGCACTGGTCAGCTTTCCCCTGCGGTCGCGGGCGGTGCGTCCGTATCCCGAGGTATCGCGTATCGGGCATACGTCTCTTCAGGGTTCACGGTGATCACATCGAGTTGCCTCACCAGCGACTCCGGTACCCGACCACCGGCGAAGTGTTCTGCTCCCGGGACGATGACGGCTTCTGCGGCCAGGCGAGTGGCTTGGGCTTTCAGTCGAGCCAAGGGCGGCCGGCCGAATCTCGGGTCATACAGGACGAAATCGGCGAAATCGTAGCCGAGTCGATCGGCGAGCGCGCGTATCCGGCTCTGATCGCGCAGTATCTCGGAGCCGGATATGTCGATCCGGAGATAACCCAAACACGCTGGCTTCCAACGCATCATGTCTTCCTTGGTGTAGTCGCGGGCTCGCGGGCAAGGTGGGGGCTGCTCCAGGTGGACCCCTGGAGAGTCTGACTGGTCGTAGTAGTCCTCGAATTCCAACAGTCCGCCCGGGAACTCTGCGAGCCGTGTGCGCCTCGACATCTCGCCTCCTGTGCTGACGGGTCGGGCCGGAGAAGCCATACCTCCTCCGAGCGCCTGGCATCGAAGTTACGAACGTCGCGGCGGCACACCCACCTGTGTGCCAATACTTTCCAAAATTGTTTCTACTGCTGGCAGCTGAGATGCGGTTCTGTCACCCTGAATAGTGTTCGGCAAGAGTTGGCATATCCCTCAACAGGAGGCATGACCATGCGTTTGCGACTGCTCGGCAAAGGCGGATCCGGCAAGGATGATTGCCCGTCGCTCTTTGCCACCGACGGGGACACCTTCATCGTTCAAGGGTGGAGGACCGACAACCCGAACGAGGTCGAGATCCCACACCTGCTCACTGGATTCGCCGAGCCCCGTACGTATCTCGGGGTACCGCTCACTGACACCGGCAGGGGGACATTCACACTCGTCGGCACGCCGATCGTCGACGTCGCGACCCTGGATCAACTGACCCTGGAAAGCTACGAGGTGGCGGTCGAGGTGCCCAGAGGAGAGAGGACATATTTCGGTGGAGTTCCGGCAGACTCGTGACCTACTGCGAGAGTGTCGACACGAGGTCTTCCGGCTGGAAGTCCGCGATTCCTACGGTGTGCCGGGCGAATCCGAGCCCTTCCAGCGGTTCTTGAACAACGAGCCCTTCGACCTCAGAGCGTGGTTCAGCGACTGGGCCGAACTGGTCTCGGACCTCGGTCGACATGAGGTGACGGTGAGCCGTGTTCGCGTCATCACCGAGCCTCACACCGATTACCACCGATGGCTGTTGTCGTTGGCGGCGTTGAATGCCGAAGCCGGCGAGGCTATTCGGTACCTTCCCCGGCACCTTGCCGGGGACGTTCCATCGGATGATTTCTGGTTGCTGGACGATCGACGTGTCGCGTTCACTCTCTCGGATCGAGACGGCCGATCGGTCGGTGGCGTTGCGGTCACGATGGACACCCGGATCGTGGATTACTGCCGGGGCGTACGGGATCACCTCTGGCCTCAGGCGATCCCCTTGCTGGAGTACGAGCGAACGATATCTTCGCGGTGACCGACTCGGTCCAGCAAGCGCGGCAGGCTCTCGGCAAGCGCCTTCGGGAGATCCGCAGGCGTGCAGGCATATCCGGCCGAGAGCTTGCTCGCCTCGAAGGTTGGCACGAGTCCAAAGTGTCCAAGTACGAGTTCGGGAAACTGCACGCCTCGGACGCGGTAGTCCGTGCGTACTGCAGGCACTCGAATGCGGAGAATCAGCTCGATGACCTGTTGGCGACTCTGCACGCGGTCGATTCGGCGTATATCGAGTGGAAGCGGTTACTCGGCTCCAGTCTCACGTCCGGGCAGCAGCGGATCAAGAAGATCGAGGCTGCGGCTCAGGCCGTGCGCAACTATCAGCCGGTGATAGTGACGGGACTGTTGCAGACCCCGGAATACGCCGAGGCGATTCTGCGACGGGTCGGTGAGTTCTATCAACTTCCCGGTGACATCGATCAGGCGGTCGCTGCACGGATGGAGCGCCAGCAGGCCCTGTACAAGCGGGACAAACGATTCCACTTCCTCATCGGAGAAGCGGCCCTCTACACGACCGTGGGTGACGATCGAGTGATGATCGGTCAGCTCGACCGCCTGCTGACAGCCGGAAGCCTGCCCCGAGTCACCCTCGGCATCGTCCCATTGACCGCTGAAGCACGAGTGCTGTTCAACAACTTCGTCGTGTACGACAGGCGACTGGTCGCCGAAGAAGGCTCGACCGCCAAACTGACTATCACTCAGCCCCGCGAAATTACGTTGTACCTGCGAGCTTTCGATATCCTCGCCGGTCAATCCGTGACCGGCGAGGCGGCGCGAGCGCTCATCCGCGCGGCCCTGAAACGGCGTGGCAGGCAGGCTGATACGTGAGTGAGCCTGATTGGTGTCGCGCCGAGGTGATTCCGGGGTTGGTGGTGGTCTGACGGGCGGGAGTGGGGCGGGGAGGAGTGGCGGTTCTGGCGGGTCTGTGGACTATCGGTGGGGTTCGGTGACGGTGGGTGGGGAGGGGGTGGTGTAGGCGGTGGGGTTGGGGCCCAGGGCTTCTCGGAGCAGGTGGGTCCAATAGCGTTGGTAGTTCTCGTAGTCGCCGAAGGCGGGACGGTCGCTCATGACCCCGGGCTCCCTCCGTCGGCAACGCTGCCACCTCGACGATATCTGGCAATGATCACTTCCAGATTGAAATCGAATTCATCCAGTCGAAACACGGTGAAATCGCCGGCGAAACAGCCTCTCTCGATGCTTCACGCGACACCGTGCGAGATAGAGGTACGACAGTGAATTCGGGAGATACGGCGTGGGTGCTCGCCGCCGCCGCCCTGGTGATGTTGATGACGCCGGGGCTGGCCTTCTTCTACGGCGGCATGGTCGGTGCGAAGAGCGTGCTGAACATGCTGATGATGAACTTCGTGATGCTGGGCGTGGTGAGCACACTGTGGGTGCTCTACGGCTACAGCGAAGCCTTCGGTGACGACGCCTTCCACGGTCTGATCGGCGACACCTCGCATGTGCTGTTGCGCGATACGCACGGCACCATGGCCGGACCCGCGGGCCATCAGATTCCGACGATGGCGTTCGCCATGTTCCAGCTCATGTTCGCCGTCATCACCACGGCCCTGATCTCGGGCTCCATCGCGGAGCGCACGAGATTCTGGCCGTGGCTGCTTTTCGCGGTCGGCTGGTGCTCGGTGGTGTATTTCCCGGTGGCGCACTGGGTTTTCCACGCCACCGGCTTCACCGGAACCGATGCGGACGGCGTCTCGGCGGAGGTCGGCGGCTGGATCGTGAACAACCTGAAGGCATTCGACTTCGCGGGCGGCACCGCGGTGCACATCAACGCCGGTGCGGCCGGGCTCGCGATGGCGCTGGTGCTGCGCCAGCGCCTGGGCTGGCCCAAGAGCATTCCGCGGCCGCACAATGTGCCCTTCACGTTGTTGGGCGCGGCACTGCTGTGGTTCGGCTGGTACGGCTTCAATGCCGGATCGGCTTTGGCCGCAAACGATCTCGCGGCACTGGCCTTCACCAACACCACCGTCGCCACCGGGGCGGCGCTGCTGGCCTGGATCGTGGTGGAGCAGCTGCGCGACGGGAAACCCACCACCCTGGGCGCGGCCTCGGGCGCGGTCGCCGGACTGGTCGCGATCACCCCGGCGTGCGGGTTCGTGGACACCATCGGCGCCCTGGCCATCGGTATCGCGGCGGGAATCGTGTGCGCCCTGGCGGTCGGGATGAAGTTCTTCTTCGGACTCGACGATTCGCTCGACGTGGTCGGCGTGCACCTGTTCGGCGGCCTGGTGGGCACCCTGCTGGTCGGAGTCTTCGCTGACGCCGCGGTGAATCCCGCCGGCGGTGACGGACTGCTCTACGGCGGCGGCTGGACCCAGGTGCAACGCCAGGCGATCGCCGCGGGCGCGGTCCTGGTCTACTCCTTCGCCGCCACCTATCTGCTGGCCAAACTCATCGACCTGATCATCGGTTTCCGTGTCGGGGAAACCGCCGAACTCGAGGGCATCGACGAGACCGAACACGCTGAAACCGCATACGATCTGAGCCCCGTCGCCCAGGCTCTCGGCATGTCCCAGACCCACCGCTCCCCACCTCGAAGGGTCGATCAACCGTGGTGATCCAGCGCCCGTGATACCGTGCCCGGCGGCGGCGTATTCGGCCGCCTCGCGGATCCACCGGGGGAAGTTGTGCTCGATCAGTTCTACCGTGCCAAGGCATCGACGATTCTCGGTGCGGCGGTGATCGCGGTGACCTTCATGGCCGCGTCCCCGAGCACGGCGAACGCGCGGCAGATCCTGGTCTACCCGGGAATGACGATTCAGGCCGGAAATCGAATTTGCACGGTCGGCGCGACCGGCGAGATCGGTGGCCAGAAATACGCCGTGACCGCCGCGCACTGCGCGGAACCCAACGCCTATGTCTCCGATGATCGGGGCGACAAGATCGGTTTCTTCGCCGAGACCTTCGGCGACGACACCAATACCGACAATCTCGGATTCGCGCTCATCCGGCTCACCGGGAAGCTGACGGTCCGGGCCGGAATCGATTCGGCGGAATCGGCGTATCGAGTCGGTGAGTCGGTGTGCCACACCGGCTATGCCTCCGGGACCGTCTGCGGAGCCATCACCAAATCGGCGACCAACTATCTGGTGGCCGACTTCCCCAGCGCCAGAGGCGATTCCGGCGGAGTCGTATTCCGGCCGACCGCGGGCGACGGTGATTTCCTCGGAATCCTGATCGGCACCAAGACCGACGGTCAGGTCATCGTCGAATCGGCGCGCTATATCCGCGAGACGATCGACGCCAATTTCAATACCGGCTACCACTTCAGCTGGCACGTCGGCTGAGGCTCGCTTTCGCGGGCGTCGAGGTCGACACGCGCGCCGACCGGTCGGATTTGCCGGGTTGCGCTGCGGTTGACCTTGGTTTACCTCACACTGATCTTCTGGCAAACGCCGTGTGAGGGCGGCGTTTACACGCGGGAGCAAGTATGAGCGAAATCCAGGATCGATCCGATGATGAACGCCGGCTCGCGGAGCTCGGCTATAAACAGGAACTGGCCCGATCGTGGTCCGGATTCTCCAACTTCGCCATCAGTTTCACCATCGTCTCCATCCTGACCGGCGGTCTGGCCAGCTACGGCATCGGTCTGGCCAACGGCGGGCCGATCACCATGGCGTGGGGCTGGCCGCTGGTCTCGATCATGGTGCTCTTCGTCGGACTCGCGATGGCCGAATTGGCCTCGGCCTACCCGACTTCCGGTGGCCTGTACTGGTGGGCCGCGGAGCTGGGCGGACCGATCTGGGGCTGGTTCACCGGCTGGTTCAACCTGATCGGGCAGATCGCGGTCACCGCCGCGATCGACTACGGCGCGGCGATCTTCACCACCGTGGTGCTGAACGTCATCGGCCTCGATATCGGCACCGATCGCACCGCGATCTTCTTCGTCTTCGCCGCCATTCTGATTCTGCACGCGGTCCTGAACGCGATCGGCCCGCATCTCTCGGCGGTCATCAACAATATTTCCGCGTGGTGGCACGTGGGCGGTGTGGCGCTGTTCGTGCTGGTGCTGGGAATCGGCGCCGAGCACCATCAGAGCGTCGGATTCGTGTTCACCGAGACCGTCGACAACAGCGCGGTCGGATTCGGTGGCGTGGCGTTCAGCTTCCTGCTCGGCCTGTTGCACGCGCAGTACACGTTCACCGGGTACGACGCCTCGGCGCACATGTCCGAGGAGACGCACGACGCCTCGCGCACCGCGGCCAAGGGCATCATCAATACGATCATCGCCTCGGCCATCGCCGGATATCTGCTGATCATGGCGGTCACCTTCGCGATTCCGAATCTGGACGATGCCCTGGACCCGACCAAGAACAGCGGCTATCCGGTGATCTACATCCTGGAGAACTCGCTGAACTCGTTCTGGTCCGGACTGCTGCTGATCATCGCCGCGGTCGCCCAGCTGTTCTGCGGATACGCCTCGGTCACGTCCGCCTCGCGCATGCTCTTCGCGTTCTCGCGGGACGGCGCGGTGCCGGGATCGGCGCTGTGGTCGAAGCTTTCCCCGCGCAAGGTGCCGGTGAACGCGGTGCTGTTCATCTCGGTCTTCGCGTTCGTGCTGCTGATTCCGTCGATGCTGGTGCCCGAGGCCAATGCCCCGACCGCGTATGCTGCGGCGACCTCGGTGGCGACGATCGGGCTGTACATCGCCTACGGCATTCCGATCCTGCTGCGGCAGCTGCACGGCAGTCGATTCCGCACCGGCCCTTGGCAATTGGGCCGTTCGTATCGTCCGATCGGGATCATCGCGCTGCTGTGGATCGTGTTCATCAGCCTGCTGTTCATCCTGCCGACCGATGATCGCGGCTATCCGTGGAACGACGAATTCAGCTGGAACACGGTCAATTACGCCCCGATCACCCTCGTCGGTGTGGTGGGCGCGATCGCCGTCTGGTGGTTCGCCTCGGCCCGGCGCTGGTTCACCGGGCCGAAGCGGACCGTGGCCGAACCACCGGAGGCCGAACAAGCCCCCGTGGCCGGGTCCTGAGCAGTCCCTAGAGCGGAGTCACGTAGGCGCCGGAGATGCCACCGTCGACCAGGAACTGCGAGGCGGTGATGAAGGAGGAATCGTCGCTGGCGAGAAACGCCACGGCAGCGGCGATTTCCTCCGGCTCGGCGAACCGGCCGGTGGGAATGTGCACCAGGCGGCGCGCGGCGCGCTCGGGATCCTTGGCGAACAGTTCCCGCAGCAGGGGAGTGTTCACCGGGCCGGGGCACAGCGCGTTGACCCGGATGCCCTCGCGCGCGAACTGCACGCCGAGTTCGCGGCTCATCGCCAGCACGCCGCCCTTGGAGGCGGTGTAGGAGATCTGCGAGGTCGCCGCGCCCATGACCGCCACGAACGACGCGGTGTTGATCACCGAGCCCTTGCCGCGCACGAGCATGTGCTCGATGGCGTACTTGCTGCACAGATACACCGAGGTCAGGTTGACCTCCTGCACCCGCCGCCAGGCGTCGATCCCGGTGGTGAGGATCGAATCATCGTCCGGCGGTGAGATTCCCGCGTTGTTGAACGCGATGTCGAGCCCGCCGTAGGTGTCCACGGCCGTCTGGAACATCGCGCGGACCTGTGCCTCGTCGGTGACGTCCACCTTGACGTACAGGCCGCCGACCTCGGTGGCCGCGGCCTCACCGGAGGCGGGGTCGATATCGGCGACGACGACCTTCGCGCCCTCCTGCGCGAAGCGCCGCACGGTGGCGAGGCCGATGCCGCTGCCGCCACCGGTGACGACCGCTACTCGATCCTGTAAGCGCTGCAACATATCTCCTTCGATCTGATGGTTCGGTCATTGATCGGTGGCGATGAAGACGTTCTTGGTCTCGGTGAAGGCGCGGGCGGCGTCGGGCCCGAGTTCGCGGCCGAGGCCGGACTGTTTGTATCCGCCGAACGGCGTCCAATACCGCACGGAGGAGTGCGAATTCACCGACAGGTTCCCGGCCTCCACGCCGCGGGCCACCCGCAGCGCGCGACCCACGTTCGAGGTCCAGACGGAGCCCGACAGACCGAACTCGGTGTCGTTCGCGATGCGCAGGGCATCGGCCTCGTCCTCGAACGGCAGCACCGCCACGACCGGGCCGAACACCTCCTCGACGAGCACCCGATCCGCGGGGCCCGAGGGCAGCACGACCGTCGGCGGATACCAGAAGCCGGGACCCTCGGGGCGGGAGCCGGTGAAGGCCACCTTGGTGGAGGGCTCCACGTAGGCGGCGACCCGTTCACGGTGCGCGGCGGAGATGAGCGGGCCCATCTCGGTTCCCTCGTCGGCGGGATCTCCGACCTTCACCCCCTGCACGGCCGGTTCCAGCAACTCCAGGAAGCGGTCGAACACGCTGCGCTGCACCAGGATCCGGGAACGTGCGCAGCAGTCCTGCCCGGCATTGTCGAACACGCCGTAGGGGGCGGTGGCCGCGGCCTTCTCGATATCCGCGTCGGCGAACACGATATTGGCGCTCTTGCCGCCCAGCTCGAGCGTCACCCGCTTCACCTGCTCGGCGCACCCGGCCATGATGCCCTTGCCGACCTCGGTGGAGCCGGTGAACACCACCTTGCGCACGCCGGGATGGGTGACGAAGCGCGCGCCGACCACCGAGCCACGGCCCGGGATCACCTGAAAGACGTTCTCGGGCAACCCCGCCCGCAATGCCAGTTCACCCAGACGGATCGCGGTCAGCGGGGTGAGGTCGGCGGGTTTGAGCACCACGGTGTTCCCGGCCGCGAGGGCCGGGCCGAAACCCCAGGCCGCGATCGGCATCGGGAAGTTCCACGGCACGATGATGCCGACCACCCCGAGCGGCTCGCAGAAGGTGATGTTCACACCCCCGGCGACCGGAATCTGACTGCCCAGCAGCCGCTCCGGCAGTCCGGCGCTGTAGTGCAGCACATCACGGACGTTGCCCGCCTCCCAGCGGGCATTGCCGATGGTGTGCCCGGCATTGCGCACCTCGAGCTGCGCCAGGTTCTCCAGATCGGCGTCCACCGCCTCGGCGAACCGCCGCAGCAGGCGCGCCCGGTCGCCCGGTGCGAGATCGCGCCAGCCCGGTGCCGCCCGCTGCGCCCGCGCGATGGCGGCGTCGGTCGCGGCCTCGTCGGCCTGCGACACGGTGGCCACGACCTGTTCGGTCGCGGGGTTGATCACCTGGGTGGTTGTCACCTGTCACGCTTCCTTTCCGCTGTCGCCGTCCGTGCTTCCCCGTATAGTGCCGCCTGCTCGACCAGTGCGCGCATCAGCCCGTGATCGGTGGCGTTCGCCTCCGGATGCCATTGCACGCCGAGCAGGAACGGGCCGGAGCCGGTCTCCACCGCCTCGACGGTGCCGTCCTGCGCGTGCGCGGTGGCGAGCAGACCGGGTGCGAGTGTGTCGATCGCCTGATGATGGTGGCAGTGCGCGTGTATTCGCGCCCCGGCGATCTCGGCCACCCGGCTGCCGGGCGTCGTGCGGACGGTGGTGACGCCGAACGCGCCGGGGGTGTGCGCGTGCTCGGTGTGGCCGAGCACGTCCGGAAGATGCTGCAGCAGCGTGCCGCCCAGGGCGACGTTCACCAGTTGCAGGCCGCGGCACACCGCCAGCACCGGCATGCCCGCGTCGCGGGCGAGCGCGAACAGGCCGAATTCGAACTCGTCCCGATCGGGCCGGGTGCCGCCGGTGGCGGGGTCGCGCTCGGCCCCGTAGCGGGCGGGGTCGATGTCCGCGCCGCCGGTCAGGACCAGGCCGTCCAGGCGCTCGAGGAGTTCCGGGCGCGCGGTTCCGGTGGGCGGCAACAGGACCGGGATACCGCCGGCCGCGTCGGTCATGTCGACGTAGCCGCGCGGCAGGACCGCGCTCTCGACATCCCAGACGCCGAACCGGGTGGGTTCGGAGTAGGTGGGCAGGCCGATCAGGGGGCGCCGGGCGTGCTCAGAGTCGTTCGAAGCCACGCATCCGCTCCCAATCGGTCACGGCGGCATCGTAGGCGTCGATCTCCACCCGCGCCGCGTTGCGGTAGTGCGCGACCACGTCCTGCCCGAACGCCTGCCGCGCGATCGTGCTCTCGCCGAACAGCTGCGCCGCGTCACGGAGCGTGCGCGGCACCCGGGGACGATCGGACAGGTAGGCGTTGCCCTGGAATTCGGGTTCCAACTCGAGCTCCTGCTGCACGCCGTGCAATCCGGCCGCGATGGTGGCGGCCACCGCCAGATACGGATTCACATCGCCGCCGGGAACCCGGTTCTCGAACCTCAGCGCCGGACCGTGCCCGACCACGCGCAGCGCGCAGGTGCGATTGTCGCGCCCCCACGCCACCGCGGTCGGTGCGAAACTGCCCGCCTGGAAGCGCTTGTAGGAGTTGATGTTCGGGGCGAGCAGGTAGGTGAACTCGCGCAGGCAGGCGAGCTGTCCGGCCAGGAAGTGCCGCATCAGGGGCGATCCGCCGTCCGCCGCGTCGCCGGGGAAGACCGGCTCGCCCGCGTCATTGCGCAGGCTCAGGTGGATGTGGCACGAATTGCCCTCGCGCTCATTGTATTTCGCCATGAAGGTCAGTGCGCGCCCCTCCTGGGCGGCGATCTCCTTGGCGCCGGTCTTGTAGATGCTGTGGTTGTCGCAGGTGATCAGCGCTTCGTCGTAGCGGAACGCGATCTCGTGCTGGCCGGGGTTGCACTCGCCCTTGGCCGACTCGACATACATTCCCGCACCGGACATCTCGTTGCGGATGCGGCGCAGCAGCGGTTCGACGCGGGCGGTGCCGAGCATCGAATAGTCGACGTTGTACTGGTTGGCGGGGGTCAGCTCGCGGTAGCCGCCGCGAAAGGCCGATTCGTAGCTGTCGTCGAAGACCAGGAATTCGAGTTCGGTACCGGCGTAGGCGTGCAGGCCGAGCTCGGCCAGGCGGTCGAGCTGGCCGCGCAGGATCTGTCGCGGGGAGGCGGTCACGGGTGTTCCGTGCGGATCCACCCGCTCCACATCGCACAGCACCAGCGCGGTGCCCGGCAGCCACGGCACCAGCCGCAGCGTGTCGAGATCGGGTTTCAGCACGAAATCGCCGTAGCCGGTATCCCAGGAGGACATCTCGTAGCCGTCCACGGTCGTCATCTCGACGTCCACCGCCAGCAGGTAGTCGCAGGCCTCGGTCGCGTGCTCGAGGACCTCCTGCACGAAATATCTCGCGGAGCATCGCTTGCCCTGCAGTCGGCCCTGCATATCGGTCATCGCGACCAGGACCGTGTCGATCGTTCCCGCGTCCACCTGCTGCACGAGTTCCGCAGCGGTCAGCATCCCGGCTCGCATCAAGACCCCTCTCGACATCAACTGCGCTCACGCTAGGCGAACGAGGGCCCGGAATACCGGTGAATGAGACTGTCGAGTAACGAATTTGCCCCAAGATCAGACTAGCGTGGAGGACAGGGCGGTCGATGGACCGCCGCACAACCATTTCGACGATGACGAGGCCCACGGCGGCCCGTGGACTGGAACCGACTGTTTCGATGAAGCTCACCGCACTACGTAACGTCTTCGCCCTGCGTACCACCGCTGTCGCGCTCACCGCCGCCATGTTCCTGGCGTTGCCCGGTGGTACCTCCTCCGCCGCTCCGGACAAACCCTCGGCGATCACCTCGATCTCCAAGGACGGACGCACCTGGCATCTGAAGGTGTACTCGGCGGCGATGGAGAAGGAGATCACGGTCGACGTGCAGCGTCCGGCCGACGAATCCCAGCCCGCTCCGAACCTGTACATGCTCAACGGCCTCGACGGCGGTGAGGGCACCGCCAATTGGAAGGCCCGCACCAAGGCGCTGGAATGGCTGGCCGACAAGCCGGTCAATGTCATCCAGCCCATCGGTGGTCTCGGGAGCTACTACACCGACTGGATCAACCCCGACCCGAACCTCGGCGTCAACAAGTGGAAGACCTTCTTCACCGAGGAGCTTCCGCCGCTGCTGGACGAGTCGCTGCACTCCACCGGTCTCAACGCGCTGACCGGTCTGTCCACCTCCGGCACCTCGGTGCTGCAGCTGGCCGAGGCCAAGCCCGGACTGTGGAAGTCCGTCGCCGCCTACAGCGGTTGCGCGCAGATCGCGGATCCGGCGGGCAAGCAGTTCGTCAAGCTCGCCACCGAGACCTGGGCCGGCGGCAAGGTCGCCAATATGTACGGTCCCGACGACAGCCCGCTGTGGGCCGCCAACGACCCGGTGATCAACGCCGAGAAGCTGCGCGGCACGCTGCTCTACGTCTCCAGCGGCAGCGGCATCCCGGGCATGGACGACGTGCAGTACTACCTGGGCAGCGCGCCCGGCGTCACCGGCGGCATGAACCTCGCCCTCGGCATGATCATCGAGGCCGCCGTCAACGGGTGCACCTCGAACCTCAAGAGCCGTCTCGACGGCCTCTCGATTCCTGCCACCTACCAGTTCAACCCGGTCGGCACGCACTACTGGCCGTACTGGGAGCAGGCCCTGCACGACTCCTGGCCGCTGCTGGCCCAGGGCATGGGTCTCTGACACCGCGCATCCGAAAAGGGCCGGGCATCCGAACGGATGCCCGGCCCTTTTTCTTCACGGGGCAGCGCCTCAGGAGGGCTGTTGCAGCAGCCCGGTCAGTTCGTGGACGCGGTGATCTTGACGGCCGGGCTCAGGGCGTACTCGGTGGCGAAGGTGATCGTCTCGCCCTGGGTGAGCAGTCCCTGACACGTCGGGGAACCGCTCGCGGTGGCGACCTTGACCACCGCCGTGGTGGTCTTCAGCGTGGCGGTGGAGTTGGTGTAGGTCATCGCGGTCGAGCGAGTGAAGAACGCGCACTGGTGCGCGGTGTCTCTGCTGGTGAAGGCGATATTGACCGATGTGCTGTTGGGGCCGTTGGTGATCGAGCTGGTTCCGGTCGCGGCGTTGTAGCTGTTGCCGACCAGAGCGGAGTCGCCCATCATGACGCCGGTGGCGTTCCACACCGTGCCCTCGGGCCCGGTGCAGGTGGTGGCCGCGGTGGTATCGATGCTGCCCAGAGCGGAACCGGTCCGGGTGCCCGGGACCAGCTTGCCCGTCGAAGTCAGACTCGCGCAGGTGAACAGCGTCGTCCCGGCCTTGTTCTTGACGGTGACCTGCCCCGACACCGCCGTGAAGGCGCCGTCGGCATTGGAGTTGGTGACGGTCCACGTCGTGGCCCCGGCCTGCGCGGGCGCAGTGGCGGTGAGCATCGCGCCGAGAGGTGTGAGAAGAGCGAGCGCGGCCAGGGCGCGGCGCGTGCGGAGGGTGTGCAGCATGGGGGATCTCGTTTCGTGAAGCCGGGGCGCACCTGGTGATCGACGTCGCGGGTGCGTCGGCGAGCTGGACCGACGCCCGGACCGTATCATCGAAAATTGTTTGTTCTCAGTCACTTTGGTGCCCCTGTCAGGGGTACCGAAGTCGTGGATATCGGAACCCGGTAGTAGTGGGCGAGGCGCTTGTTTCCCGGGTCCAGCCCCGATAATTGCGGGCATCGCGGCTTTATGAAACTTCCGCATTTCACTGCTTGTCGGCGTTAGAGTTCGCCGACTCGGCCGTTTCGGGGCTGTCGAACAGGAGTGGAAGATGAGTGCACGCGGTAAGTCGGGGCGTCGAATTGCCTGGGGCGCACAGGCTTTGATGGCAACCTCGGCGGTGATGGTGATGACGGCGCCGTCGGCGTCCGCAGCGCTCGAGATCCAGGTGCACACGGGATCGCCCGACCCGACCTACACGGTGGGGAAGTGGTACAGCGTGGACTACTGGCCCGAAGACCAGCTGCTCGGACAGCAGATCGTGTTCACCGACAACGGGACCTGCTTCGCGGGTCGCTGGGTGCCGGGCTGGTCGTCGTACGGATCCTCGGGCAAACCGTCGGTGGGGACCAGCGTCGGCTGGGCGCCGCAGGTCGCCGGTACGCACGTCATCACTGCGACGATGGGCGGCAAGAGCACCTCCGCCACGGTGACCGTCCTGCCCGCCTCCGGCGGCGGACGGCCGCCCGCTCCCGATCCCACGGGATGCAACGGGAACAGCGGCGCGAATTCCGGCAGTTCAGGGTCGTTGTGACCGGGCCGCTTCGGCCGATCGCGGCTCACGGCGTGGCAGGCGGCGGCAGGGCGGCCGAGCGGCGCTGCCGCCATTTCCAATAACCGAACGCGGCCAGGGCCACCACCGGGACGATGATCGCCAGCACGGAGTCGACTTGCCGGGCCAAGGCCGTAATCGATTGCCCCGCAAAGTATCCCGCGGTCACCAGGGTCGATCCCCACAGGATGGCGCCCACGGTGGTGACGATCAGGAAGCGGCCGTAGGAGATGGGCGACATGCCGACCAGGTGCGGCAGCATCGTCCGGAAGAAGGTGCTGAACCGGCCGAACACGATGGCCCAGTTGCCGTGGCGTTCGAGGAACTGCCCGGTCCGGTCGAGTTTGTCGCGGTACCGGTCGAACATCGCCCACCGCAGCATCCTGGTCCCGTAGTGGCGGCCGAAGCCGTAGCCGACGCTGGCCCCGGCGATCGCGGCCACGATGACCAGGACCAAGGTCATCGGCAGACCCGCGTGCCATTGCCCGGCGACGACCCCGGCCAGCAGGGCGGCGGTGTCGCCGGGCACCAGCAGGCCGAAGATCATCGATTCCTCGGCGAAGACCAGTGCCCCGACGACGACGTGCATCCAGACCGGGGCGATGCTGGTTATCCGCTCGACCAGGGAGTCCATGCGACGACGCTAACCGGCGCGACGCCGTGGCCCGCGGCAACACCCGCACCGCTCGAACACGGTTCACTCACCTTTCGGTGACGCCGCGGATGTCCGCCGGTGCGGGGTGCTCGAGTGCCCGCGCCAGGTGCGTGGAGCTCGGGATCGTCTCACCTGATTGACTCGGGGGATGAGTCTGGCCGCGCGTTTGCAAGAGTTGGGTCTGCCCTTGGTGCAGGAGCAGTCGAGGCACCCTCTGGTGGTGGGGATCGGGCGGGGGGATCTCGCGGAGGAGGTATTTCGGTCATGGCTGGAGCAGGACTATCTGTTCCTGCTCGATTACGTGCGGGTGTTCTCGCGATTGGCGTGGCAGGCGCCGGCGGAGCATGTGGGCGATCTGGTGGATTTGGCTCATGCGACGTTTCACGAGGAGTTGTCGTTGCATCGGGGGTTGGCGGGGGAGTTCGGGGTTGATCTGGCGGGTGCGGTGAAAGGTGGTCCGTGCCGGGCGTATACGGAGTTCCTGTTGGAGTCGGCGGAGTCGTACGGCGATGGACTGGCGGCGTTGTATCCGTGTATGTGGGGGTACAGCACGCTCGGATCGCTACTGGCGCGGGATCTTCCGCGGGAACCTCGCTATCGGCGATGGGTGCAGACGTATTCGGATCCGGGGTTCGCGGCATCGACTCGACGGGTCGCGGTGATGCTCGACGAATCGGGTGTCGATCCAGATCGTGCCGAACGGTTCTTTATGTCCGGTATGCGGCATGAATTGGCGTTCTGGGATGTGCCGGACTGACTTTCGGCCCTCGGGGTTCGTGGCGGGAAGTGGGTACGTACCGGTCGCTCGGGTGGCGTGTCGACGGGTGTGAACTGGGATGTCGTCCAAATCGGGCAAACTGCGGGTGAATTCGTCATATATTGGTCGGTGGATAGAGATTGAGCTAGACCTGCTTCACGAGACCGGGCTACAACTGAATCGACGCCACGAAAGCACACGCTCCATGACGATTTCTCCCGCGGCCGCACGTACGCAGAGTATCGAAACGGCCGATGATGTTCTCCTGCAAGATATTACGCCCCGCTGCCCGATGAGTCGCGCGGTGCCGTCCAGGTCTCGCACCGACCAGCTGCGCGAGTGCGGAAGGTTCTTCGCGCAGCCCGAATTGGGACATCTACCGCCCGATCGCGGCATGGCGGCACTGCACGAACTGGCCGGCGAGGGGACCTATCAGCACAGCCTCGAAGAGCTCGGAATCGGTGCGAGGCTAGCGTGGCGCAATCACGATCGGTGTGTCGGCCGCAAACACTGGCGCGCCCTGGATGTCCTCGATGCGCGGACCAAGACCACCGCCGCGGGAATCGCGCAAGCGTGCTGGGAACATCTCGAGCGCGCGACCAATGGTGGCGCGGTGCGCTCGATGATCACCATCGGGCCGCCCGCCGATGCGGACGGCCGCGCCTTCCGAATCCTGAATTCGCAGCTCATCCGTTATGCCGGTTATCGCACGCGTGGCGGAATCGTCGGAGATCCGGCGAATCTCGAATTGACCGAATTGGCGATGGATCTCGGGTGGAGCGCGACCGGCGGACCGTTCGACGTGCTGCCGCTCATGATTCACACCCCGGACGACACCATTCGGTATTTTCTGGTGCCGCCCGAGCTCGTCATGGAAGTGCCGATATCGCATCCCGAATTCTCCTGGTTCGCCGAGCTCGGCCTGAAATGGCATGCGGTACCGGCGGTATCGAACATGGATCTGGAGATCGGCGGGATCACCTATCCGTGCGCGCCGTTCAACGGGTGGTACGTGTCCTCGGAAATCGGCCGCAATCTCGGCGACACCGATCGCTACGACATGCTCCCGGCCATCGCGGATCGGATGAACCTGGACTGCAGCAGCGACCGCACGCTGTGGCGGGATCAGTCGCTGATCGAACTGAGCCGCGCGATCCTGCACAGCTACCGGCAGTCCCGCGTGCACCTGGTCGATCACCACACGGTCGCGCGGCAGTTCGTGGACCACGTCGATCGCGAGCACGCCGCCGGGCGGACCTGCCCGACGGACTGGTCCTGGGTCAATCCGCCGCTCTCGGCGAGCCTCACCCCGACCTTCCACCGGTATTTCGACCCACCGGAATCCGATGCGCGCCCGGCCTTCCTGCGGCGCGACACCGCACTGCCGGTGGTGGGCGCGATCGCACAGGATCCGCCGACCACGCCGATGCCGCAGCGGGTGCCACCGCGAGATCAACCGGCCGCGCAGGCTGAGACGGTGTCACCGGCGGCGCCGACGGTGCCGCTGATGTCGAGTGCGCGGTCTGCCGCGGCCGGGGAAGCGCGGTCTGCTGCGGTAGCCGACTCGCGGCCTGCCGCAGTAGCCGATGCGCGGCCTGCCGCAGGAGTCGAAGGGCGGCCTGCCGCGGTAGCCGATGCGCGGCCTGCCGCGGTAACCGATGCGCGGCCCGCCGCGGTGGCCACACCCGGACCGGAGCTCACGGTGGTGCGCGAGTCTCCGCCGGAGCGCACCGCGCCCACCGTATTCGGAGCCGCCGCCGACACGGCGATCCTGCGCGAATCGGTGCGCGCCCGGCCCGAGGCGTTTCCGCCATTGGGGGAGGAGACACTGTTCGTCGGGGATCTGGAGTCCGTCGGGGAGTTGGAGCCCGACTCGGAAATGCCCCTCGATGCGGAGGTGTCCGCCGATTCGTCACCGGCTCCGGCACTGGCACCGTCACCGGCACCCGAGCCGGACGAGGACGAACCCGCGAGCGCCGACCTCGAGCTGTCGCTCTCGGCGGAGCATCGTTCGCTCTGGCGCAGGATGATCCGCTCGAAGCGGACCTGACCCGGGGTCGATTCGGCAAGTGATTTTCCACATCGTGGAAAAATCGGCTCCTTCAGAATCGGTCTGATCCCAACCGTTCGATGGAAAGGGTTGAGCACCTTACCGTTCCGGACACCTACTCTCTTGTGAGGAACGTGTCCGATGACAGTGCAATTGGACCCGCCTGGATTCGTGGCGGTAGCCACCCCCGACCTGCGACCGGCAGCCCCGGCCGAGTCGTCCGCCGACCTGCCCGCCGCACCTGCCTGGCGGTCGGCGGCACGACGAGTGGTCAGCCTGGCCAGGAAGTCGTCCGGCCTGGTGCTGGTCCTGCTGCTGTGGCAGCTGGGGGCACGCGATTGGCTGGGTGTCACCACACCCGCGCCCACGGAGGTGATCGAGGCCGGGCGTGAGCTCATCGCGTCGGGGGAGCTGTGGCAGCACCTGGCCGCGTCCTCCCGGCGGGTGGCGGTCGGGCTCTCGATCGGGATCACGATCGGACTGGTGCTGGGGGCGGCGGCGGGCCTGTTCCGGATCGCGGAAGATCTGGTGAACGGACCGCTGCAGGCGCTGCGCATGCTGCCGACCCTGGCGCTGGTGCCGGTGTTCATCATCTGGTTCGGTATCGGGGATCCGTTCAAGATCGCGCTCATCATCGTCGCGCCGATCTTCCCGATCTACCTGAACGTGCTGGCGGGCATTCGCGGCGTGGACACCCGGCTGGTGGAAGCCGCGCAATCGTTGGGCCTCAACCGTTTCCAGCTCACGGCGAAGATCATCCTGCCGGGGGCGCTGCCGCAGATCCTGGTCGGACTGCGCCAGGCGCTCGGACTCGGCTGGCTGACCCTCGTGGTGGCCGAGATGCAGACCACCACCGTGGGTCTGGGCTTCCTGATGAACGACGCCAAGGAATTCCTGCGCACCGATCAGATCTTCCTGGTGCTGGTGATCTACGCGGTGCTGGGACTGCTCACCGATCTGTTCGTCCGGGCGCTCGAGCGCCGATTCCTGTCCTGGCGCACCGGATTCGAAGGAGCGTAGATGAGCACAGCACTACAGACAGCCGTCCGGATCCGCGGTGCGCGAAGGGTTTTCGCGGGTCGCACGGTCCTGGACGGAGTCGATCTGGACATCGCGCCCGGTGAGTTCGTGGCCCTGCTGGGCGCGAGCGGATCCGGCAAGAGCACCCTGCTGCGCGGGCTCGGCGGACTCGACCGTGGTTTCACCGGGGTGTTCGAGGCCCCCGCGAGCAAGGCCATCGTGTTCCAGGAGCACCGGCTGATCCCATGGATGTCGGTGTGGCGCAACGTCGTTCTCGGAGTGAACCGTGCCACCAGGGCGCAGGCGCTCGCCGCGCTGACCGAGGTCGGGCTCGCGGCCCGCGCCGACGTCTGGCCCGCCACTCTCTCCGGTGGCGAGGCGCAGCGCGTCGCACTGGCCCGCGCGCTGGTCCGCAATCCCGAACTGCTGCTGCTGGACGAACCTTTCGGCGCCCTCGATGCGCTGACCCGGATCAAGGCCCAGGCCCTGGTCGCGCGGTTGTGGACCCAGCACCGCCAGGCGGTCCTGCTGGTCACCCACGACGTGGAGGAGGCGCTGCTGCTGGCCGATCGCGCACTCGTGCTGCGCGACGGGCACATCGCCGAATCCTTCGACATCTCCGTGGCGCGTCCGCGCTCGGTGGTCGACCCCCACTTCTCCGCTCTCCGCCGCCGGGTGCTGCTGGCCCTCGGCGTCGATCCCGAAGCACCGACAGGAGCCGACCATGAATGAAACCTGGCACTCGAGTACCGATGTCCTGGTGATCGGCGGCGGACCGGCCGCCTGCTGGGCAGCCATCCATGCCCGCGAGTCCGGCGCCGAGGTGACGCTGGTGGACAAGGGTTACTGCGGAACCAGCGGCGCTACAGCGCCTTCGGGCACCGGCGTCTGGTACGTCGCCCCCGAGGCGACCGCCCGCGCCAATGCCAAGGCCAGCCGCGAAACCCTCGGCGGGCATCTCGCGGACCACTATTGGATGGACCGGGTCCTGGACCAGACCTACGCCAATATGAACCGCCTCGCGGTCGAGGGGCGCTACCCGTTCCCGGTGGACGAGCACAGCGGTGAGCAACTGCGCACCGGCGTGCAGGGCCCGGAGTACATGCGGCGCATGCGCGCCTGGGTCAAGCGCGTGGGCGTCACCATCCTGGATCACTCACCGGCACTGGAACTTCTGGTCGATTCCGACGGAGTCGTGCGCGGTGCGGCGGGCTATCAGCGCCAGGCCGACCGGGACTACCGGATCGCGGCCGGCGCGGTGGTGCTGGCCAGCGGCGGGTGCGCGTTCCTGTCCCGGGCGCTGGGCACCAATGTCGACACCGGCGACGGCGCGCTCATGGCCGCCGAGGTGGGTGCGCGGTTCTCCGGTATGGAGTTCTCCAATGCGTACGCGATCGTGCCCAAGGGCTCGACCATCACCAAGACCGCCTACTACGGCTACGCCACCTTCTTCCACGAGGACGGCCGCGTGGTCGAGGGTGCGGGCTCGACCAAGGGGCGCTCGGTGATCGCGCGAACTCTGCTGTCGGAGAAAGTGTTCGCACAGCTGGATCGCGCCGACGCCGGGGTGCAGGCGCAGATGCGGCTGGGGCAGCCGAACTTCTTCCTGCAGTTCGACCGGCGCGGCATCGACCCGTTCACCGATCGTTTCGAGGTGGATCTGCTCGCCGAGGGCACCGTGCGCGGCACCGGCGGCATCGATATCGTCGACGACCACTGCGCCACCACGGTTCCCGGGTTGTTCGCGGCGGGCGATGCCGCCACCCGCGAGCGCATCTGCGGCGGCTTCACCGGTGGCGGCAGCCACAATTCGGCCTGGGCCATGTCCTCGGGCAGCTGGGCGGGTCAGGGCGCGGCCGCGTTCGCGCGCGCCTCGCAGCGCGCCGATCACGCCGCGCTGCACGGCGCCGGCCGGGTCGGATTGCATCCGGACACCGCGGAATCGGTGAGTGCGGACGAGGTCGTCGCGGCCGCGCAGCAGGAGCTGATCCCGTTCGAGAAGAACCTGATGCGGCACGGTGATCGCATCACCCCCGCACTGGCGGAACTGGATTCGCTGTGGGAGCGCGCCTCGCGCGGGCTCTCGGGCGGCACCGGGGAGGAGCGGGTGCGCGCTCGACAGGCCGCCGCGATCACCGCCGTGGGCAGGTTGATGTACCGATCGACGCTGTCCCGCACCGAGACTCGCGGAATGAGCAAGCGCGCCGATCATCCCGAACTGGATCCGGCGCAGCACCATCACATCCTGTCCGGCGGGCTGGACCGGGTGTGGACCGCGAACTCCGAGGCCGTGTCGGGTCGGCCGGCGACCGTCGGCGCGAGTGCGGCGGTGGCCTGATGATCGAACTCGTGCGCGCGGCCGACTGCATCGGCTGCGACAAATGTGTCGATGTGTGCCCCACCAATGTCTTCGATCGCACCGAGAGCGGAATCCCGCTCATCGCACGGCAATCGGACTGCCAGACCTGCTTCATGTGCGAGGCCTACTGCCCGACCGACGCCCTGTACGTGGCACCCGACGTGACCCCGCTCGCGGATCCCGCCTCGATTCCCGAGGACCACATCGGGCGCTACCGCAAGGAATTGGGCTGGGGGCAGGGCCGTCGCCCGGGCAGCCTCGTCGCGGTCGGCCCGCGCCTGCCGCACGGCGCACCGCCGCCGCGGCTGTCGGAACTCTGAGATTCACGAAAGATCTTCATGCGCAACCTGAAACGTCTCGTCCCCGCCGTCGTGGCCGCACTGGCGCTGGTCCTGTCCGGCTGTGGATCCGGCGGTGACAACTCGGCCACCCGGACCGAGATCAAGACCCTCCGCATCGGCACCATCGGCAGCGGCAACGTCCTGACCGGGACGCTCGGCTTCGCTCACCAGCGCGGTGCGTTGCTGCCCGCGCTGAAGCCGCTGGGTGTGGACAATATCGAGGTCTACAGCTTCCCCAACGGCCCGGACCTGAACCAGGCTCTCGTCGGCGGGCGGCTCGACGTGGCCGGTTACGGGGACACCCCCGCGTTGGTCGCGCGCGGCAGCGGGCTGAAGACCCGGCTGCTGGGCATCGTCTCGGTCAACTACAACGCGGGCGTCGTGGCCAAGGATCCGGCCGTCCGCACGCTGAAAGACTTGGCGGGCAAGAAGATCGGGGTGCAGTCGGGGTCGTACATCGACCGCTATCTGCAGGGCGCGCTGCAGGCGGAGGGCATCAAGGCCGAGCTGGTGCACCTGCTCGCCACCGACGCCGAAGCGCCGCTCAACGGTGGTGACGTGGCGGCGGTCGCGCTGCCGGATGTGAACCCGTCGGCCTCACTGCAGGCATTCCTGGCCAAGGGATTCCACCTCGTCGATTCGGTCCGGTACAACCATCCCGCCGTGGCGGGAACCAGCGCGGCGGTCAGCAGCCAGGACTTCCTGGACACCCACAAGGATTTCGGGCCCGCCTGGCAGACCATCCTGATCGAGGCCAACAAGTACGCCCTGCAGCATTGGGACGAGTACGTGAATTACGAAGTCTCCCAGTCCAAGGCGCCGGAGGCGGTGGTCCGGGCCACCGCGCGGCCGGAGTACATCGCCGAGGATCTGTTCTCCGCACAGGGCGTCGGCCTGCTGACCGGAACCAAGCAGTTCCTGGTGGACCAGAAGAAGATTCGCGAGGACTTCAGCCTCGAGGACTGGTTCTACCGCCCGGGCAAGCCCGCGCAGAGCTGATCCAGCCCCGCGTACGGCTCCCCCAGCCCGCAGCAGCTCTCGCAGCCGCTGCGGGCTGTTCGCGTGTGCGAAGGAGTGTGTGTCAGTTTCACGATATGAACTGTCTCTATAGCTTGTTTCCGTCACGCCCTCCCGGCCATAGCGTGGACACCGCACTGTTCGCGGTGCGGTTCATCCATCGAAAAGTGTTGTGGTGCAGTCGAATGCTGCCGCAACGAGGCCAGGGAGTGAGAGACGATGTCTACGATCACCACACGGGACACATCACCCGATGCCGACGCGAGACCCGGGCGCACGCGCGCCGGGTGGGTACTGTTCCTGGTCTGCGCGGCCATCTTCATGCTCATGCTCGACGCGACCATCGTCTCGGCGGCATTCGCCGATATCCGCAATGATTTCGACGCCTCCATCGACGAACTGCAATGGGTCGTCGATGCCTACGCGTTGCCGCTCGCGGGACTGCTGCTGAGCTTCGCCTCGGCGGGAGATCGGTTCGGGCGCAGGCGGATCTTCGTGACCGGCATGGCGGTGTTCACACTCGCCTCGCTGGCGCTGGGACTGTCGGGAACGATCCTGCAACTCGATATCCTGCGGGCGGTGCAGGGCGTGGGGGCCGCCATGCTGTTCGCCACGGCGCTGCCGCTGCTGGCCGCGGCGTTCCCGCAGCGCGCCGCCCGGGCCCGCGCGATCGGGGTGTACGGGGCGGTGATGGCGGGCGCGACGGTCGCCGGGCCGGTGCTCGGCGGGGCGCTGGTGACCAGCTTCGGGTGGCGTTCCATCTTCTATGTGAATGTGCCGATCGGGGTCGTGATCGTGATCGCCGCGCTCGCCCTCATGCCCGAGACGACACGGGCATCGGGCCGCCGGACCGACTGGCTCGGATCGGTGCTGCTCACAGCCGGATTGGTAAGCGGCGTGTTCGCGCTGACCCGTGGCAACGCGATGGGCTGGACCTCCGCGACGGTGCTCGGGCTCGCCTGCGCGGCGCTGGTGCTGCTGGCCTGCTTCCTGGTGTGGCAGTCGCGCAGCGCGCATCCGCTGCTGGACATGTCGATGGTGCGCACGCCCGGATTCACCGGGACCGCGGTGGTGTCGGTCGCTCATATGGCGACCATGATGGCCGCGGCCAACTATCTGGCGCTGTACCTGGTCAATACGCTCGGATACACGCCGTTGCAGATGGGCCTGCGACTGCTGCCGGTCAGCGTCGCGGCGCTGGTGGCCGCGCCGTTGGCGATGGTGGTGTTCAACCGGGTGCCGTTCTCGGTCTCGCTGCCGCTGCTGCTCGGGCTCGTCGGGTTGGGCATGTGGTTGATGAACGATTTCGATCCGGATGAATCCTGGACCTATTTCGTGCCGGGCATGATCATCGCCGGACTGGGGGTCGGCGCCATCAGCGGCGTCGGGCAGGCCGCCGCGCTGACCTTCGCCTCGGATCAGGACGCCGGAATGTCCAGTGCCACCTTCGGCACGCTGCGCCAGGTCGGCATGGCCGTGGGCGTGGCCGGGCTCGGGGCGATGTTCAGCCACGCCGCGAGGGCAGGCGCCGGTGATCAACTCGCCGCGTTGCCCGCCGCAAGCGTGCCCGCCGGCGTGCACGCCGATCTCGTGGAGGCGGTCGGCTCGGGCGCGGGAACGGCGGTGGTGGACTCCATGCCACACGAATTCGCCTCGGCGGCACCGGTACTGGTCAAAATCGCGGCGACGGCCTCGACCGATGGGCTCAACGCGATGAACACGCTGGGCGCGACGATCGGGCTCGGCGGTGCGGTGGTCGCGGCCCTCGCGTTCCTGCTCGCCCGGCGATCACGGGCCGTGCACACTCGCCTGGAGTCCGGCGTCTCGTAACGTAGCGGGCATGAGCGAACGCTTGGTGGTCATCGGTGGGGACGCGACCGGAATGTCGGCGGCGTCGCAGGCGCGCAGGCTCCGCACACCCGAGGAGCTCGAGATCGTGGTGTTCGAACGGGGACACTTCGCCTCGTACTCCGCGTGCGGGATCCCGTACTGGGTCGGCGGCGAGGTCCAGGACCGCGACTCGCTGATCGCGCGCACCCCCGATGAGCACCGCGCCCGCGATATCGATCTGCGAATGCGCACAGAGGTGCTCGAGCTCGACATCGAGGGACGGCGGGTGCGCAGCCGGGATCTCGAGTCCGGGGCCGAAACCTGGACCGGATACGACAAACTCGTGATCGCCACCGGCGCCACCCCGATCCGCCCGCCACTGGCCGGAATCGACGCCCCCGGCGTGCACGGGGTGCAGACCCTGGACGACGGACAGGCGCTGATCGACACCCTCGAATCGAGCCCGGGCCGCCGGGCGGTCGTGGTCGGCGCGGGCTATATCGGGGTGGAGATGGCCGAGGCGTTCATTCACCGCGGATACGAGGTCACCCTGATCAATCGCAGCGCCGAGCCCATGGCCACGCTCGATCCCGATATGGGCGTGCTGATCCAGAAGGCCATGGAGGACATGGGAATCCGGGTCGTGTGCGATGCCGAGGTGACCGCCATCCACACCGACGAGGCGGGCCGCGTCCGCGCCGTCGCCACCGCCGACGCCGAATTCGCGGCCGACGTGGTGGTGCTCGGCATCGGCGTGCGGCCCGCCACCGATCTGGCCCGCGCGGCCGGACTGCCGCTGGGCGCGAGCGGGGGCCTGCTCACCGATCTGGCCATGCGGGTGCACGGGCACGAGAACATCTGGGCCGGAGGCGATTGCGTGGAGGTGCTGGACCTGGTCTCGGGTGTGCAGCGGCACATCCCGCTCGGTACGCACGCCAACAAGCACGGGCAGATCATCGGTTCCGGCATCGGCGGGGAGTACGCCACGTTCCCCGGGGTGGTGGGCACGGCGGTGAGCAAGGTCTGTGATCTCGAGGTCGCCCGCACCGGACTGCGGGAGAAGGACGCCGCCGCCGTCGGCCTGCAGTTCGTGACGGTGATCATCGAATCCACCAGTCGCTCGGGCTATTTCCCGGGTGCGGCGCTCATGACGGTGAAGATGATCGCTGAACGCCGGACCGGGCGACTGCTGGGCGTGCAGATCGTCGGGCGCGAGGGAGCGGGCAAGCGCATCGATATCGCGGCCGTCGCCCTGACCGCGCGCATGACGGTGGAGCAGATGACCGCCCTCGATCTCGGCTACGCTCCGCCCTTCTCGCCCGTGTGGGATCCGGTGCTGGTCGCCGCGCGCAAGGCGGTCTCGGCGGTGCGGCGCCTGGGCTGAGGGCCGTGGGGTTCTGGGCGCCGTTGCCGATCCGGTTGATCGGCAACGGTTTCGGTGGACGCACCCTCGCCGCCGGATTCGGACCGGTTGGTGCCGAAGGTCCGGATAGCGCGTATTCGCTGGTCGGCTGGACTCACAGCTTCGGGTGGTATGGTCTCGCACCCGTGGCAGGTTGATGCCCTGCCGACGGCGCGTAGGAGGGTGCAGGTCTGTTGCAGGGCGATGGATTCCAGGAATACGACCAGCGAGAATACGACCAGCAAGAATACGACCAGCAGGGCTATGGTCGGCAGGATTACGGCCTGCGAGATCACGACCAGCGGGACTATGGTCGGCAGGATTACGGCCTGCGAGATCACGACCAGCGGGACTATGGTCGGCAGGATTACGGCCTGCAGGATTACCGCCCGCGGGAGTACGGCCGACAGGACGACGGTCTGCGGGAGTATGGCCGGCAGAACCACGACCGGCAGGAGTACGCGGTTCCGCGCAGGGTGCCGCGCGGGCGCGACGGCGCGCATCGGCGGCCCTCCACCCTTCCCGCACTGCGCGGGCGAATCGTCGTCGCGGCGGTCGCCATGGGTGCCGCGGTCTCGGCGATGCAGGCCGGAATGCAGGACCTGTCCGCACACGGCAAGGACGTGACCGACACCGCCGCACAGGAAGCCGTCGCGCTCTCGGCCGCCAGTCTCACCTCCACCGATGATCACGCCGGCGGAACCGATACGCACCCGGGCGGGACCGACGCGCATTTCCCCGAGATCCTCGAGGCCGCTCCGGTGGAGGACCTGGCCAACTACCAGGACATCCTGGCCAACGGCGAACACTTCGCCGAGGACGACGCTCAGCGGGCGACCTCCGGACTGCGGCCACTGTTCATGAAATTCGCCTCGGGCACCTTCACCTCCGGTTTCGGAGCCCGGTGGGGAGTGGAACATCTGGGCGTGGATGTGGCCGCGCCGATCGGAACACCCATCTACGCCGTCGAAGACGGCAAGGTGATCAGCGCGGGCCCCGCCTCCGGATTCGGCATGTGGGTGCGTCTGCAACACGACGACGGCACCATCACCGTCTACGGTCATGTCGACACCGCCACCGTCTCGGTGGGCCAGCGGGTCATGGCCGGTGATCAGATCGCCACCGTCGGCAATCGCGGCTTCTCCACCGGGCCGCACTGCCATTTCGAAGTGTGGCTCAACGGCTCCGACAAGGTCGACCCCCTGCCGTGGCTCGCCAGCCGCGGCATCTCCCTCGGTCCCGAACGCGACTGACGCGGCATTCGACCGGTAAGCGTTTAGCATTCGGGTATGCGTCGTCACGGGTGGTTGCGAGCCGCCGCGCTGGGCCTGCTCGTCGTGATGACGAGTGGATGTATCGGGGCGGTGGACCGGGCCGATTTCGAGCACGAGTTGCGGGGGCGCGGCGGGGGATTGGATGGCGCGCTGGCGGACTCGGCTCTCGCGGCCCTGCGCGAGCGGCTGGGGACCGGTGAGGTGCAGGCGAACGTCATTCTGCTCACCGCGCCGAACTCGACGGGCTTCCGGCTGGTGCTGTCCGATCAACCCGACCAGGTGACGCGGTTCTTCGCCGCGCATCCGGATACGACCGCCCGGCAGGCGGCGGTGCGGCTGCGAGTACGCGGTGAACCCGGCGCGCGCCGGCTCGATGACTATTGCTTCACCCTCGGTGCGCTCGGCACGGCCGAGCCCGTGCGAGTGTCGGCGTTCGACGATCTCGACGGTGAAGGATTCACCACCGGTGAGGTGACGGGCCTCTCGCGTCTGACGGAGATCGTGGACACCGCGCTCGCGCGCAGCGAACTGCCCGACGGTCAGGTCACGGTGATCGTGGTGAGCCGGTTCGGACGCGAGATCCGGATGGTCGCCAACGTGTCCTCGCCCCGTACCGAGATGATCGCCGAATTCGATCGCACCGGTGCGTTCCTGCGGATACAGCAGGCCTGAGCCATGACGAAACTTCTGCTCACCGCCGCATCCGCCGGTGTGAGCGTCGGCCTGTTCAGCATCGTCGTCCCCGTGGCGATCTGGCCGGGCGAGGCGAAACTCACCGCGCCCCTTTTCTGTTCGCCGCCGTACACCGAACCGATGGTGGTGTCGGACACCTTCCACGATTCGGAGGGGACCTCGACCAACTACACGCTCTACTGCGTGTCCGATCGGGGCGCGGTCACGGACGAGGGATTCGTGCTGCCGTTCCTGGTGCTCCTGGCGGCGCATATCGTGATCGTCACTGTGCTGGTGCTGCTGGGGGGTCTATGGGTTCGACGCCACCCCACCCCACCGCAGGACTCGGGGACAACGGCTTTCGAACCGCTCGTCTACGGACCGCACGAGCCCGATCCGCTCTGAGCGCGCGCGGCGCGCACCGCGTCCGGGGCGGCCGGATATCGCGGTGGTGCGGTGCTCAGGCGGGTTTCGGTGCGCCCGCGAGCAATCCGTCGATCAGATTCTCGAGGGCCGTCGAGGTGCGGTAGTCGGCGCGGACATCGGCCCAGCGCGGCAGCATGCGCAGGACAGCGGGGAACTCGGTCAGGTGCTCGGTCGCCTGGTCGGTCCAGCGCGGGCGGGCAGCGCCCGCGGCCGCGGCGCTCGCGCGCTCGTCCTCCGCCCGCCGCATCATCAACTCGCCCAGGACGAATCGCCACGTGACGTTGTACATGTAGCCCGCGTACTCGTCGGACATCCCCAATTCGTTTGCCGTGGAAACGAATTCGTCGAGGATCCACATGGCCGCGCGGCCGAATGATTCGCCCGCCACGAGAAGCTCGATGACCCAGGGTATTCGGTGCAGCGTGTCGATGAGGTAGTCGATGATCGCGACCAGCCGATCGCGAGGGTCGGCGGGGAGGTCGGGCCGCTCGAGCTGTCCGGCGCGGGCGCTGAGCACCGCGATGAAAAGCGCCGCCTTGGTGGGGAAGTGGTGGTAGAGGGCGGCGGTGCTCACGCCCAGTTCGTCGGCGAGCCCGCGCATGCTGAAGTCGGCCTGACCGGATGTGCTGATCAGGTGCATGGCGGTCTCGACCACGGTGTCGCGGTTCAGTCGGACCGGGCGGCCGCGCCGGCGGGTGGGGTCGGCTGGCATGGGCTCCATTCTGCGGATCGACCCTCTCGACAGCTTGGTAAGGGTGTGCTAACTCTTATTAAAATACGCGTTATTTTATTAAGGAGGCCGCCATGGCGACTCAACCCGGAACCAATCGGAAAGCGACGCTCGCCGTCGTGTTCCTGGTGATGTTCCTCGTTTCTCTCGACCTGTCGATCGTCAATGTGGCGCTGCCGGAGATCGATTCGGCCTTCGGCTTCGGGCCCAGCGGTCTGAGCTGGGTGATCAACGCCTTCATGCTCCCGTTCGCAGGACTCATGCTGCTGGGCGGACGGCTCGCCGATCTGACCGGACGCCGCACGCTGCTGCTGGGCGGATTGGCGGTCTTCGCGCTGTTCAGCGCCTGGGGCGGCGCCGCGCAGCAGGGCTGGGAACTGCTGATCGGCCGGGCCGGGCAGGGGATCGCGGCCGCGGTGCTCGCGCCCATGTCCCTGGCCCTGGCCACCTCCGAATTCCCCGAGGGGACCCAGCGCGCCCGCGCCATGGCGGTGTGGGGCGGCGCGGGTGCGGCCGGTGGCGCGGTGGGTGTCGTGCTCAGTGGCCTGCTCACCGATCACCTCGGCTGGCGCTGGGTGATGTGGGTGAACCTGGTGTTCGTCGCGGGTGCGGTGATCGCGGTGCTGCGCGGGGTGAGCAATGTGGTGACGCGGCCCGGGCGCGTGGATGCCATCGGTGCGATCCTGGTGACCTTCGGGGTGAGCGCGCTGGTGCTCGGCGTCATCGCGACCGACCGCGACGCCTGGGGATCGCCGCCCGTGCTGGCCTGGTTCGCCGCCGGACTCGTGGCGCTGGCGCTGTTCGCCGTGGTCGAGACCCGGGTGTCCGAACCACTGGTGCCGCTGGACCTGCTGCGCCGCCGATCCCTCATCGGTGCAACGGTTTTCGGATTCTTGCTGGTCAGCGGACAACTCGCGAGCTTCTACTTCGTCGCCCAATTCCTGCAGCGAGTACTGGATTACAGCCCGACGCGCACCGGAGTGGCCTTCCTGCCCTTCTGCGTGGGCGTGGTGGTCGGGCTGCGCGTCGCGATGGCGGTCATACTCCGGACCGGTACCCGGCCGGTGTTGCTGGTGGGCGGTCTGGTCGGCGCGGCCGGACTGCTCTGGTTCGGACAGGCCGACACCTCCACCACCTACCTGGGCGGCTTGCTCGGTCCGTCACTGGTGGGCAGTCTCGGCATCGGCGCCGCCATGGTGGCCATGGGCATGGCCGCGGTGACCGGGATCGAACCCGACCGCTCCGGCCTGGCCTCCGGAATCCTCAACAGCGCCCGGCAATTGGGCGGCTGCCTCGGCCTGGCCGTACTGGTCACTGTGGCGACCCGCACGATCGGCGGCGCCACCGATCCGGCCTCGCTGGCCCACGGCTATACCACCGCGCTCTGCCTGGGCGCGGCGCTGCTGGCCGTCGGCTCGGTGGTCGCGGCGCTGATCGTGCCGGGTCGCGCGGGCGCATCCGGCGGGGAGGCGGCGCGGGATCGAGTCCATCAGGCTGTCCACGGCGGCGAATGAACTGTGCGACGTTCTCGGGGCGGGCCGCTGGATCCGGGCGGAGGTGGGCAGGGCAGGATCAGCCGTCGGGCCGGGGCGAGGGTGTGAGTCGGGTCGAATTGGCTTCCAGGGTGAGGTAATCGGTCAATTCGGTCAGATTTCTCGGAATCGCTTCAGTTCGGGGTGGGTTGCCGCTTAGCATCTTTGCGGTCCCGATAGCGGGCGACTTGCTCGCGGGCTGGGAGTGCGGACGTAGGCTGGAAGCGCTGCCGCGCACCCGGGGCCGATTCCGCACGACGGTGTGCGTCGGTGTCGCGACCGCCATCCGGCGGTCGCACCGAGTCCGCAATCCCGGTATCGAACCCGCGGGGAGACAAAGCATGTCGGATCTGTCGGAAAGAGTGTGGCAACACGAGGTGATCTCGGGCGCGACGACCCGGGACGGCTTGCTGACGGAACTCGTCGCACACCTACGGCGGAATCGGACCATGCTGCGCGAGGAGTGGGCGCGGCGGATCACCGACGCCGAACTGCTCACGGCCATGTCGCCGGACGAGATCTTCTCCGAGGCCACCTCGCTCTACGACAATTACGTCGCGGTGCTCGAGACCGGATCGGTCGAGGCATTGCAGAACTACGGCCGGAATCTGTCCGAGCGCATCATTCCCCGAGGCGTGGAGACCGACGAGGTCCTCGGCATCGTGCTGCTGCTGCGAGATGTCCTCGCCCGCAGTCTCTTCGAGAAGTACCAATCCGACTTCGACCTGCTCAAAAGGGTGCTCGACGCGTACGAACCGGCCGCGAACCGGATCGCCAACACCGTGGGCGTCTCCTTCGTGGAGGAACGTGAACGCGTGATCCGCCAGCAGCAGGAGGCGATTCGCGAGCTCTCCACGCCGGTGTTGCAGGTGCGTGAGCAGCTGCTGATTCTGCCGATCATCGGTGTGCTGGACTCTCAGCGCGCACGCCAGCTCACCGAGCAGTTGCTGCGCGCGATCCGCGCCAATCGCGCCAAGGTCGTGGTCATCGATATCACCGGTGTGCCCGCGATCGACTCCACCGTCGCCAATCACCTGGTGCAGACGGTGGATGCCTCGGGTCTGATGGGTGCGAACGTCATCATCACCGGTCTGTCCTCGGAGATCGCGCTCACGCTGGTCACCATCGGTTTGGACCTGTCCAAGATGAACGCCGTCGGCGACCTCCAGGGTGGCATGGAGTCGGCCGAACGCCTGCTCGGCTACGAGGTCCGGCGCATCTCCGACGGCCGCACCACCTCCCCGAACTGATCGCTCAGTTGCGCGGACGAGCCAGCTGGGTGGGTGCGATCCGCCCCCGCAGCGTCACCGATTCGCCCAGCTCCCAATGCTTCTGCTCGGTGAGATCGGCCGCGTCGACCGCGCTGCCGGACGCCAGCACGCGAGCGTCGTCGTACTTGGCCAGCTCGCACAGGCGCGCCGCCTCGTTCACCGCGTCACCGATGACGGTGAATTCGTAGCGCTGATGCGCGCCGACATTGCCGGCCACCACTCGACCCGCCGCGATGCCGATTCCGGCGTCGAATTCGGTTGCCTCGGTGGACAACCGGCGTCGAATGGCCCGCGTGGCCGCGAGCGCCGCACCCGCGGCGTCCGGCAACTGCCGGGCGTGCCGAATACCGCGAGGGCCGCATCGCCCTCGAACTTGTTGAGCAGCCCTCCGTATCGCTCGACCTCGTCCACGACGATGCCGAAGAAACCGTTCAGGATCGCGACGATCTCGTCGGCGGGTCGGGTCGCGGTCATGGTGGTGGAACCGATGATGTCGACGAAGATCGCCGCCGCGTCGCACTCCTGACCGCCCAGTGACTGAGTGCGGGTGAGCGCGGCCTCGGCGACGTCGTCCCCGACATGGCGGCCGAACAGGTCCCGGATCCGTTCGCGTTCGCGCAGTCCGTGCGCCATCCGGTTGAAACCGCTTTGCAACTCGCCCAATTCGGTGCCGTCGTACACCGTGACCGCGACATTCAGGTCGCCGTCCTCGACGCGTCGCAGTGCCCGGCGCACGCTGCGGATCGGCGCGACCGTCGCGGCCAGGGTCTGCACCATCAGACCGCCGCCGAAGATCAGCGTCGCGCCGCCGAGCGAGAGCACGCAGACCGCGAGCCGTTCGGTGCTGACCTCGTCCCCGGACAGCGCCAGCACCGCCACCACCATGAGCAGCGTCACCGGGGTGCCGGACCCGACCATCCACACCAGGACCGACCGGCCCAGTACGCCGAGTCCGCGCAACCGCCGCGTCGGCGCGGCGTCCAGCACGCGGGCGGTGACCGCACGCAACGCGAACTCCGCGATCAGATAGCTGTTGGCGCACACCACGATCGCGCTGAACCCGATGCCGAGCACGAACTTGGGCACATATCCGGGATCCATGAGCCCGTAGAGCGGGGTCAGTACGGCCATCGCGCCGAACCACAGCACGGCCTGCTGCCAGGTCAGCCGCCGGGGCACCGCGGTGGCTGCGCGTTGTTCGGCTTCGGTCGGGATGCGATCGGAATCGATGGCCCAGCGCAGGGTCCGTACACCCCATACGGTTCCCCAGCCGAAGCCGGCACCCAGCGCGACCGCCACGCAGATCGGCCCGGCGACGAAATTCAGCAGTGCGAGGCTGCCCAGGAACAACGGCGGTCCGGGCAGCACGAAGCCGATCAGCACGATCGCGACGATGATGCCGGTGATGTTCGAGGCCAGCATCGGCACCGTCAGCAGCAGCTGGATCCGGACCCGGCGCGATATCGCGCCCTCATCGGCGGGCCCGAGCAGCCGTGACCCCCACGGGGCTG
Organism: Nocardia jejuensis NBRC 103114; assembly: GCF_001613145.1. GTDB lineage: Bacteria > Actinomycetota > Actinomycetes > Mycobacteriales > Mycobacteriaceae > Nocardia > Nocardia jejuensis. Next base: position 67,941 of record NZ_BDBU01000011.1, on the reverse strand, counting down.
TGCCCAATGCCTGGGGTGTCGCCTCACCGTCGACCATTCGTGCAGCTTATGGCAGGTCGGAGTGATGCTGTCGGCCATACCCGCCGACCTGCGGAGATCAATTCGGCGGCAGCGAAACCGGCTGGGTCGGCAGGCCGATGAAGACCTGGATCTGATCCGGATAGGCGGTGTTCTGAACCCGGAAGAGCTGGACCATGATCGGGCACGGCGCCCCGGTGTCCGGGTCGCGCAGGTGCATGATCGCGCGATCGCGCCCGTAGGCCACCGCGCCCTCGTCCCAGATCTCGCGGAACAACCGATGCCGTCCCAGATCCTCCAGCAGTTCGGTCGACCACTCGGTGGCGCCACTGGATGCGATGAGACTGCGCAGCCATTCGACGGTGAGCCGCAGTTCGTGCTCCCACTCGACGATGACGCGTCTGGAGAGTTCATTGTTCAAGAACCAGCGCAGGATATTCACATCCTCGCGCAAGCCCGGGAACGCCCGGGCATAGCTGTCATTGCACGCCAGCACATTCCATCGGGTGTCGATGTAGGCGGCCATGCGCGGTTCGTGGATGGCGAGCGCGCGCAGCATGTCGGGTGTGAGCGCGCCGCGCAATTGCTCGACGGTCGGGAACTCCTCCGAGCTCAGTCCGGCCAGGTCCAGCAGATGCCGCTGTTCGGCGGGAGAGACCGGGGTGACCCGGCTCAGGTAGCGCACCAGGGCGTCGACGACCTCGCGCGTGGGGTGACCGCGGTCGCCCTTCTCCAGATGGGTCACGTAGCTGGCGCTCACTCCGGCATTGAACGCCAGCCGCTCTCGCGAAACCCGCCGGTCCTCGCGCAGCTTGCGCAGCAGCAGACCGAAGGACGGTGGCTGCAACTCGGCGGCCCCGATGAACTTCATGGTCGGATCCACCATTGATCACCCTTTACAGCACACGAGCGGCCAGGTGGTTTCCACACGATGCCCGAATGGCATCCCCGTCTCTCAGTTCAATTCTTTCCTATTTCTTTACTGTGCCAGGAGGGTAAAGACAACCTGAACTCTTCGCAAGTCGAACGGGCGAATCCGTCCCACTGAGCGAACCACTGGAATTCGGAGTGAGGTTGAAGCCGGCACTGGTAGCCTGAGCGATTTATCGGAATCGGAGATTTGCGAAGCGAATTGGGTAATGTTCCGGCAATCGTCGAGTGTGACCATCGCCGTCGCGGACCGTTCGATTACGACCCGGATTGTTCCTCCGTATGAAATCGGTTGTGCTCGATGGTGATCCAGACGAAACCGGAGATCAGCGCGACGGCCGTCGCGGACGCCCCGGCGATTGTCCAGTCATCGGAGTCCGTTCCGGTGAGGGTCCAGGCGAGGGTGAGAACGCCCAGCAGGAGCAGGGACAAACCCGGCCAGGTGACCCCGTCGAGCACGGTCGGCGGGGTGGTGGTGTGCGCGGATTCCGAAATTCCGTAGTAGTGCGTCATCGAACGACACTCCTTACAGCGTGCTGGTTCCTTGTGCCGTGGACGGGTAACCCCATCCGTCACTCGTGAAACTGCTGTAACGGCGCGTCGCGCGCATGTCGTCGAACTCGAATTATTTTGCGGGGCTGAGTATTTCGAACCGAATACTCGGTAGGGTGCAGGGGTGGTGGTCGTTTTTCGATGAGCGGCCGACCGGTTTGAAAACACCGAAAAGGGTTATTGCCCTGATGAAGCCGTCTTCGGCTCCCGGAGTCGGCTGATCCGACAAGAGGTTTGCCCATGAGTGGTAGCAGCAAGGTCAGGAACAAAATCGACAAACTGAGCGGCCGCGCGCGTCAAGCGTTCGGCGAGGCGATCGGAGACCGGCGGATGGCCGGCGAAGGCCGTCGCCGGCAGTTGGCGTCCGATGTCAGAGGCGCGGGGGAGAAGCTCAAGGACGCCCTCCGCTCCGGCCGTGGTCGTCGTCGGACGGTGCGGTGACGTGATGGCCAATCGGACGGGTGGACCGCGGCACGACTCCGGTGACGTCGTCGCGGTCTGGCCGGACCCCAGCCCGCTGCACGACTGGTGGGAAGCGGTCGTGCTGGGACCGGAATCCGGAACGGGCTCGGAAGCGGCGGCGGACCCCGCCGCGGACTGATTCCACGACGAACACTTCAGCGACGGATGAACACTGACGAATACGGACGAGCGGGCCGGGTGGTCGACCACCCGGCCCGCTGTTCTGCCTGGGTATCGTTCTAGTCGAGTGGCCTAGATCACAGTTCGATAAGGGTTCGTCTCAATCGCCGCAAACCCTTTCCGGATCCTTTGCATCGTCTTTACGATTACCGCGTTCCCCGAGATCTTGATCTTCATAGCGTCGTGCTGTCACAGCCACGCCCGCCGCTCGCTCTCGATGCCAGTACATGTTGACCGATGAACCGGACGGCCCCGCCGTGCCGGCGAAGGAGAAATATGTCCACCGTCACCGAACAGCTTCCACGGACGTCGCTTCCCGGAACCGGGAAATGGCACAGTGCGGACCTGATCCGACGCGATCTACCCGCCTCCGTGGTGGTGTTCCTGGTTTCCCTGCCGCTGTCCATCGGCATCGCCGTCGCCGTGGGCGCACCGGTCGCCGCCGGACTCATCGCCGTGATCGTGGGCGGCGTGGTCGCCGGGGCGCTGGGCGGCTCCAGCTTGCAGGTCAGCGGCCCGACCGCCAGCCTGACCGTGATCGTCGCCGAATCGATCAACCAATTCGGCTGGGCGGCCACCTGTTTCATCACCGTGCTGGCCGGGATGCTGCAAATCCTGTTCGGGCTCAGCAAGATCGCGCGCGGCGCCCTCGCGATCGCGCCGGTCGTGGTGCACGCGATGCTCGCGGGCATCGGCGTGGTGATCGGCCTGCAGCAGATCCACGTGCTGCTGGGCGGCGACTCGCTCAGCAGTTCCTGGGAGAGCATCGCCGGACTGCCGCATCAGTTGCGCGTCGCCCACGTGGGGGACCTGACTCTGGGCGTCGTGGTGATCGCCATCCTGATCGGCTGGCGGCATGTGCCCGCGGCGATCAAGCGAGTGCCCGCGCCGCTGGTCGCGGTCCTCGTGGCGACTCTGCTGGCAATGGTGCTGCCCACCCGGGTGGAGCACATCGTGTTGGACGGCTCGCTGCTGGACGAGATCCGCCTGCCGCAGGTGCCGCACGGCGGCTGGGCCACCGTCGCCCTGACTGCGATGACCATCGCCCTGATCGCGAGCGTGGAAACCCTGCTCTCGGCGGTCGCGGTCGACCGGATGCGACCGGGTCAGAGCTCGGGTCGCAAGAGCGACCTGGATCGCGAACTGATCGGGCAGGGCACGGCCAATATGGTGTCCGGAATGATCGGCGGCCTGCCGATCGCGGCGGTGATCGTCCGCAGCATCACCAATGTGAAGGCGGGCGCGCAGACCAAGGCCTCGACCATGATGCACGGGCTGTGGATCCTGCTGTTCTCGGTGGCGCTGGTCGGGGTGGTGCGCCAGATTCCCAAGGCGGCGCTCGCGGGGCTGCTCATCGTGGTCGGCATCCAGCTCATCAAGCTCGCGCACGTGCGGCGGGCCCGGCGCACCGGTGACCTGGTGGTGTACGCCGCGACCATCATCGTGGTGGTGTTCTGGAACCTGTTGCTGGGCATGCTCGTCGGACTCGCGCTCGCGTTCGCGCTGCTGCTGTGGCGGGTGGTGAAGGTCTCGGTCGTGTCGGAGGCGATCGAGCCCGGGCGGTGGCGGGTGAGTGTGGACGGCACGTTCACCTTCCTGGCGCTGCCGAAGCTGTCGGCAGAACTGGCCAAGGTGCCCGCGGGTGCGGCGGTGACGGTCGAGATGACCGTCGACTTCCTCGATCACGCCGCGCACGACGCGATCCAGGAGTGGGTGAACGAGCATCGGCTCGCCGGCGGCACGGTCGACTTCGTCGAGATGGGCACGGTGCGCATGGCCGGCACCGGCGACGGGCCGCCCGCGCGCGGACATTCGCGGCACATGCTCAACGAGGTGCTGGGACCGTGGCGGCGCACCGGCGCCGATGTGGATCCGATCGTGGCGGGAGTGGCCGCCTACCACCGCAGTCACGCGCATGTGGTGCGACCGCATCTGGGGGTGCTGCGCGACAGCCAGGAGCCGGATTCGCTGTTCGTCACCTGCGCCGATTCGCGCATCGTGCCGAACGTCATCACCAACAGCGGTCCCGGTGATCTGTTCACGGTGCGCAATGTCGGCAATCTGATTCCGACGGACGGGCAGGATTCCTCGATGGAGGCCGCGCTCATCTATGCCCTGGACAAACTCGACGTGCGCTCGGTCGTGGTGTGCGGGCATTCGGGCTGCGGTGCGATGGAGGCGCTGCACTCCGAGGCGGTGACCGGGTCGAATCTGGATCATTGGCTGGCGCACGCGCAGCCGAGTCTGCTGCGGTACCGGCTCGGGCATCCGGTGGCGCTGGCGGCGGCCGCTGCCGGCTACCGGCCGGTGGATCAGTTGGGCATGGTGAACGTGGCCGTGCAGTTGGAGACGCTCTACGCGCATCCGGTGGTGCGCCGCGGGGTCATCGAGCGCGGAGTGGTGCTCTCGGGTCTGTTCTTCGACATCTCCACCGCCAGAGTGGTGGAGGTCACCGTCGACGGCATCGCCGAGATCGACGACGTCGGACGGCCTGTAGCAGCACAACCTGCGTGATATTCCGGTCACGGGCGCGAATCCTGCGAAGGGTTCGCGCCCGTTTCAGATTGTGGCGCAAGTTTTCTCAGGCTTTGCTAAGTCTTTACTTCTAATCTTGCGACAGCTCGTCCGGTGAGTCTGTGGCCAACGCCGTCCACAGCAGTATTCGATGCCCCTCAGCACATGTCTCTTGCGGAGCGAGATCGCTTCGGAGAAGGAGCGCCATGTCGATCGACACCGATTCACCGCCAGGCAGACCCAGCGGCCGGCTCAACACCGTGCTGCGCCATGATCTGCCCGCATCCATTGTGGTCTTCCTGGTCGCACTACCACTGTCCCTCGGCATCGCGGTCGCCTCCGGCGCCCCGATCGCCGCGGGACTCATCGCCGCCGTCGTGGGCGGCGTCGTGGTGGGCCTGATCGGCGGTTCGCCGCTACAGGTCAGCGGTCCCGCAGCCGGCCTGACCGTGGTCGTCGCCGAGACGATCAACCAGTTCGGCTGGAAGACAGCCTGTTTCATCACCGTCGCCGCCGGCATTCTGCAGATCCTGTTCGGTCTGAGTCGAATCGCCCGCGCGGCCCTGGCCATCGCACCCGTGGTCGTGCACGCGATGCTGGCCGGCATCGGTATCACCATCGCCCTGCAACAGCTGCACGTCCTGCTCGGGGGAGCATCGCGCAGCAGTGCGTTCCAGAATCTCGTGCAGCTGCCCAGCGAATTGCTGAGCCTGCACGGCGACGACTTCGCCATCGGCTTGGTCGTGATCGCCATCATGCTGAGCTGGAAGTACGTGCCCGGCAGGTTCAAGATGCTGCCCGGGCCGCTGGTCGCGGTCGTCATCGGCACCGTGCTCTCACTCGTGCTGCCCGGCAATCCGGAGCGAATCGTGTTGAGCGGCTCGCTGTTCGACGCGATCGGTCTCCCGCAGATGCCCAGCGGAAACTGGGGAGCGGTCGCACTGGCCGTGCTCACCATCGCACTGATCGCCAGCGTCGAGAGCCTGCTCTCGGCGGTCGCCGTCGACAAGATGCACACCGGCCCGCGCACCGATTTCGATCGCGAACTCGTCGCACAGGGCGCGGCCAATATGACCTCCGGCCTGCTCGGCGGTCTGCCGGTCACCGGCGTCATCGTGCGCAGCGCCACCAATGTGCAAGCGGGGGCGCGCTCTCGCGCGTCGGCGTTCCTGCACGGAATCTGGCTGCTGGTGTTCGCCGTGGCCCTGGTGGCCGTGGTGGAGCAGATTCCCAAGTCCGCGCTCGCCGGTCTGCTGATCGTGATCGGCATCCAGCTGGTGAAGCTGGCGCACATCCGGCTCGCCCGCCGCACCGGCGATATCGCGGTGTACACGGTCACGGTGCTCGGCGTGGTGTTCCTGAACCTGCTCGAGGGCGTGCTGATCGGTCTGCTGCTGGCCTTCGCGCTGCTGCTGTGGCGCGTGGTGCGCGTCGCGGTGTCGGCCGCCCCGGTCGGTACCGATCGCTGGCTGGTCAGCATCGACGGCACCTGCACCTTCCTGGCGCTGCCCAAGCTGTCCTCGGAGCTGGCCAAGGTGCCCGAGGGCGTCACCGCGCTGATCGAGATGAGCGTGGACTTCCTGGACCACGCCGCCTACGAGGCCATTCACGACTGGGCGCGTCAGCACGAAAGCACGGGCGGCACAGTCGAGTTCGTGGAACTCGGCACCGCCTCGATGGCCGACTCGCTGACCGGTCCGCCGGTGCGCGGGCGGGCTCGCGGCCTGCTGGACGAGGTGCTTCGCCCCGAGCAGGACGGCGAGAGTCCCGGTCAGGACGGGGAGAGCCGCAACCCGGTCACCCAGGGCGTGGCGACCTACCATCGCCGCAACGCCCACGTGGTTCGCCCGCATCTGGACGAGCTGCGAGACGGGCAGAATCCGCACTCGCTGTTCATCACGTGCGCCGATTCGCGCATCGTGCCGAACGTGATCACCAATACCGGACCCGGTGATCTGTTCACGGTGCGCAATGTCGGAAACCTGGTCCCCGCCAACGGACGTGACAGTTCCATCGAGGCCGCGCTGGCGTTCGCGATCGAGGAGCTGGCGGTCGATCACGTGGTGGTCTGCGGCCATTCCTCGTGCGGCGCAATGAAAGCCCTGCTGGCGGGTGCGCCCACGGGAGCGGGACTGGGCGCGTGGCTCGCACACGGCCGGCCCAGCCTCGAGCGTTTCACGCTCGGGCATCATCCGGTCGCCCAGGCCGCCGCGGCCGCCGGGTTCGGCGTCACCGACCAGCTCAGCATGGTCAATATCGCCGTCCAGCTGGGCACCCTGCGCGCGCATCCGGTGGTTCGGGATGCGGTGCGGCGCCGCGGGATCAGCGTGTCGGGTCTGTTCTTCGACATCGGCACCGCGCGCGTCATCGAGGTGACCGCCGAGGGCATTTCCGAGATCGCCGACGCCGACCTATCGGCCTTGGCGACCGTCCTCAACTGACCGGCCCGGGGTGCGCGGAGCCGACTCCGCGCATCCCGGCCCCGTCCGATCGGAAGACACCACCGGACTCACCGCCGAGTGACTCGAACGTGCAGGCGCCTCCTCGCGAGCGCCTGCACGTTCGCGTGTGCCGGGCCGGGTGTTCTGTGCGGGCCCAGGTGTCGAACGCCGCGCTGTTCGCGATGTCGCCGACCACGCTCGGGTGAGTGGTGGACCGGGTCGCCCGATCCGCGGAATGTCGGGGTCCGCCGCGGGATGGACTCGATCTGCGAGGCGTTGGTCTCGAAGTGAAATCTTCTGCGCTGCTTGCCTGTTGGCGGAGGCGTCCTGCCGCCCTCCGGTGGTCCGGCCGATTCCGGGCGCGCCTGCGGTACGTCTGGTTCGGCGCCGCCTAATCTGATGTCCGCGTGCGCGGGGCGGGAGAGCGGCGGCGAGCCGAGGCAGTGGCGCGCTGTGGCGAAGATCGTGACATCGTGGAGGTATAGCCCCGGGTATCGGCGGCTGGATCGGAGTCGGATGGAAATGGTTGCGCAGCCCCCTGTGTCGAGGGCAGCGGTGCCGGGCACCGAGCTGCTGGACCCGCGATGGCTCGAGGACCGGATCTCGGAGATGGGGATCTCCTGGGGCACCGGGGACGCACGGGTGTCGGGGACGCTGTGGTGGTGCATGGCGGCGTCGTCGCTGATCGCGCCGATCGTCGAGGCGTTCGCGACCGGCAGTGCGGCCATGGATCCCGCGCTCGAGCACATCGCGTGCGAGATTCGGCCCGACGGCGGGATCGAGAGGGTGTTTCCCGTTCCGGGGATCGGCGAGTTCGACGATCTCGAGATGGCCGGTTCGATCCTCGGGGATATCGCCGCCGACGTCACGGTGGGCGAGTGGGCGGGCGCGGGCGAGCGGCCGAGCACGCCCGGCGCGGGTGCGGGACCGGGGGCCGATTCGTGCTGCGGCGCTGCGCCGGACGAGCACGGATGCTCGATCGGGCATCGGCTGCGGGTCTCGCTCTCACGGGTGATTCCGGTGGTCGCACAGGTGTCGGGGGCGAGCGTGCCGTCGCTGTGGGCGATCGTCGCGGACGCCATCGGGAACCGGGCGCTGGACGCCGGAGATCAGGACGCGGCCGCGCGGCTGGCGCACGAGGTCGCCGGGCGACTGCCGGTTCCGCGATTCAGCGATATCGGGTCGCGGACGTTCGTGCGCCGGATCTCCTGCTGCCTGGTGTTCGAGGTGCCCGGATCGGAGATGTGCACGAGCTGCCCGAAACGGCCTGCGGCGCAGCGGGAGAAGTTGCTGTACGAGCTGGCGACGCGGGGCTGACCGGATCGGCCGCACGGTGCGCGTCGATTCCGGCCGCGCCAGCCCGCTGGTCTCGCGTGCCGCGATCTGGGCGATTTCCGCATAACCCGAGGTAGAACCGAGTCGGCGGGGGCAGGTCCGGAGGGTCGCCCCCGACGGCGGCGCGGCGGGGCCGGTCCATCGGCACGCGGCCACCCCCATGCCGATAGCATGGTGCGCGCCGGAGCAAAGCGTTTCGCGAAGTATGGCGAGCGTGACCGGCTGTGATCGCGGGGACCTCTCCCCGCGCGTCCACCCCAGCACTGCCCGACACGAACGGCCGGACCGAGCGGTCCGCCGCCAGATTGCCAAGGAGCGCACAGCCGTGACCACCTCAGCCGCAAGGACCCCAGCCGCCCTCGTCCGGGTGCCGGCCGGGACTACGGCCGGGGCCGCGGTGCGCGAGGCAGAACTGCCGAACAAGGGTCCCGAAGCCGTCATCGTCGTGCGCGACGGTGAGGGCAACCTCAAGGACCTGTCCTGGATCCCCGAGGTCGACGTCGAGGTCGAGGCGGTCACCGCCGACTCCGAGGACGGCCGCAGCGTGATCCGGCACTCGGCCGCCCACGTGCTGGCCCAGGCCGTGCAGCAGGAGTTCCCCGAGGCGAAGCTGGGCATCGGCCCCTTCATCAAGGACGGCTTCTACTACGACTTCCAGGTGCAGCGCCCCTTCACTCCCGAGGATCTGACCAAGCTCGAATCCCGGATGAAGAAGATCGTCAAAGGCGCGCAGCGCTTTTCGCGTCGCGTGGTCGACGTCGAGGAGGCCCGGGTCGAACTGGCCAAGGAGCCGTTCAAGCTGGAGCTGATCACCGACAAGTCGGGTATCGACGATCCGGAGATCATGGAGGTCGGCGGCAGCGACCTGCAACCGAACGAGCTGACCATCTACGACAACCTGGACCCGCGCAGCGGCGAGACCCTGTGGGGCGACCTGTGTCGCGGCCCGCACATCCCGACCACCAAGTACATTCCCGCCTTCAAGCTGACCCGCAGCTCCGCCGCCTACTGGCGCGGTGATCAGAGCCGCGAGGATCTGCAGCGCATCTACGGCACCGCGTGGGAATCGCAGGAGGCACAGGACGAATACCTGCGTCTGCTGGAAGAGGCCGAGAAGCGCGATCACCGCAAGCTCGGTCTCGAGCTGGACCTGTTCTCCTTCCCGGACGAGCTGGGCTCGGGCCTGCCGGTGTTCCACCCCAAGGGCGGCATCATCCGCAAGGAGCTCGAGGACTACTCGCGCCGTCGCCACGTGGCCGCGGGGTACGAGTTCGTCAACACCCCGCACATCACCAAGGGCCACCTCTTCGAGGTCTCGGGCCACCTGGACTGGTACCGCGAGGGCATGTTCCCGGCCATGCACCTGGACGCCGAACTCAACGAGGACGGCACGGTCCGCAAGCCCGGCCAGGACTACTACGTCAAGCCGATGAACTGCCCGATGCACAACCTGATCTTCCGTTCGCGCGGCCGGTCCTACCGGGAACTGCCGCTGCGCATGTTCGAGTTCGGTTCGGTGTACCGCTACGAGAAGTCCGGTGTCGTACACGGTTTGACCCGTGTGCGCGGCATGACCCAGGACGACGCGCACATCTACTGCACCAAGGAGCAGATGCACGCGGAGCTGACCAGCACCCTGCAATTCGTGCTCAGCCTGCTGCGCGACTACGGCCTGGACGATTTCTACCTCGAACTCTCGACCAAGGATCCGAAGAAGTTCGTCGGATCGGACGAGCTGTGGGAGGAGGCCACCGAAACCCTGCGCAAGGTGGCCACCGACTCCGGTCTGGACCTGGTGCCCGATCCGGGCGGCGCGGCCTTCTACGGACCCAAGATCTCCGTGCAGGCCAAGGACGCGCTGGGTCGCACCTGGCAGATGTCCACCATCCAGCTGGACTTCAACCTGCCCGAACGCTTCGAGCTCGAGTACACCGGCTCCGATGGTCAGAAGCATCGCCCGGTCATGATCCACCGCGCGCTGTTCGGTTCCATCGAGCGCTTCTTCGGTGTGCTGACCGAGCACTACGCGGGTGCGTTCCCGGCCTGGCTCGCGCCGGTGCAGGTGGTCGGCATCCCGGTCGCGGCGGACTTCGCCCCGCATCTGGACGCGGTGATCGAGGAACTGCTCTCGCACGACATCCGCGCCGAGGTGGATCGCAGCGACGACCGCATGCAGAAGAAGATCTTCAACCAGACCGCGCAGAAGATCCCGTTCATGCTGCTGGCCGGTGCGCGCGATGTGGAGGCGAACGCGGTGAGCTTCCGGTTCCGGGACGGCACCCAGGTCAACGGCGTGCCGGTGGCCGACGCCATCGCCACCGTCCGGGACTGGGTCGCGCGGCGCGAGAACACCTCGCCCACCGCCGAGGGCTTCGAGATCCGATCGGCCACGGCATGAGTGGTCAGGGGCCGGAGGCGGCAGCTTGTGTAACCACGGAGGGCCTCCACGCATGCCAAGGAGATGCAGCATGAGTGGTCAGGGGCCGGGGGGTATTGCCGAAGAGACTGCCGGGCAACAGGATTCGGCCGGGCAGATCATCGATTGCGGCGCGGGGGAACCCGATCGCCTGCAGCGGCTCTGGACCCCCTACCGGATGTCCTACATCGTCGGGGCGACGGCCGATCGTGAAGTGCCGCAGGAGGATGCGCCGAAGAAGACCGGCCATCCCTTCACCGACATCCCGCAGATGTCGGACGAGGACGGGCTGGTGCTCGCGCGCGGGCAGTGGGTGTACGCGGTGCTGAACCTGTACCCGTACAACCCCGGCCACATGATGGTGGTGCCCTACCGCCGCGTCGCGAACCTGGAGGACCTCACGCTCGAGGAGAGCACCGAGCTGATGGCCTTCACCCAGCAGGCCATCCGGGTGATGAAGCAGGTCTCGCGGCCCGAGGGCTTCAATGTCGGCCTCAATCTCGGTGGCGTGGCGGGCGGTTCGCTCGCCGACCATCTGCATCAGCACATCGTGCCCCGCTGGAGCGGGGACGCGAACTTCATCACCGTGGTCGGTGGGGTGAAGGTGATGCCGCAGCTGCTGCGGGAAACCCGAGCTCTGCTGGCGGGGGCATGGAAGGAGGCGTAGGTGAGCCACACTTGCGCAGCCCGGCTCGCCGTAGCCGACCGGGTGCGGGTGCCCCGCAAATCATGGAAGGAAAGCGACTAGCGTGCTGAGCTTCTTCGGTCGCGAGACGTTCGCCAAAGCGACTGCGCCACTGGGCAAAGCACTGGTGAGCACGGGGCTCACCCCGAACGCGATGACGCTCATCGGCACCACCGCCTCGATCGCCGCGGCGGTGACGCTGTTCCCCACCGATCACCTGTTCTGGGGAACGATGGTGATCTGGCTCTTCGTCATGTTCGACATGCTGGACGGCGCGATGGCCCGCGCGCGCGGCGGCGGCACGAAATACGGTGCGGTGCTGGACGCCACCTGCGACCGGGTCGCGGACGGCGCGATCTTCGGCGGTCTGGCCTGGTGGGCGGTCTACCACGCGCATTCGGGGCATCTGTTCGCCGCGACGCTGGTGGTGCTGGTGACCTCGCAGGTCATCTCGTACGCCAAGGCGCGCGCGGAAGCCAGCGGCCTGTCGGCGGACGGCGGCATCATCGAACGACCCGACCGGCTGGTCATCGGGCTCGTCGGCGCCGGTTTCACCGGCATCGGCGGCTATTTCGAGATCGAATGGCTCACCTACGCGGTGTACGTGGCCATCTACGTGCTGGCGGTATTGAGCACCATCACCGTGTTCCAGCGTGTGCTGGCCGTGCGCAGTTCACCCGGCGCGCGCGACATCATCGCCCCCGTGGCGAAGGCTCCGGAGGAACCGCAGCGGTGAGTACCGACTTCAGATCCGCGATGACCGACAAGGCCTACGCGGCAGGGTGGGCGCTCGTGCGCACACTGCCCGAGGGCGCGGCCCGGCGACTGTTCGACGCGGGAGCGGACGTCGCGGCCCGCAGGATGAATCGCGCGTCCCGCCGGGGTAAGCCGAATCAGTTGCGCCGCAACCTCTCCCGAGTGCTGGGTACGACACCCGAGCAGGTGCCCGACGAACTGATCCGCGCGAGCATCCGCTCGTACGCCCGCTACTGGCGCGAAGCGTTCCGGCTGCCGACCATGGATCACGTGGCGCTGGGAAAGCAGCTGTGGGTCAACGGCATCGAACATCTGGACACGGTGCTCGAACGCGGGAACGGCGCGGTGTTCGTGCTGCCGCACTCGGGCAACTGGGATATGGCCGGGACGTTTCTGGTGCAGCATCACGGCACCTTCTCCACGGTCGCCGAGCGGCTCGAGCCCGAATCGCTCTTCGAGCGCTTCGTGGAGTTCCGCGAGAGCCTGGGCTTCGAGGTGTTCCCGCTGACCGGCGGTGAGCAGCCGCCCTTCGGTCTGCTCGCGGAACGGTTGCGGCAGAACAAGGTCGTGTGTCTGATGGGGGAGCGCGACATCACCGGTAAGGGCGTGCCGGTCACCATGTTCGGCGAGCGGACCTGGTTGCCCGCCGGTCCGATCAAGCTGGCCATCGACTCGGGCGCGGCGCTGATGCCCGTGCACTGCTGGTTCGAGGTCGACGAGCAGGGCCGCGAACGCTGGGGCATGCAGGTGTACGAGGACATCGACGTCTCGGTCGGCGTGCAGCCCGCCACCCAGGCGCTGGCGGATCGGTTCGCCGCCAACATCGCCGCGCATCCCGCGGACTGGCACATGCTGCAGCCCATGTGGGAAAGTGACCTCTCGCCGGCGCGGTTGGAGCGGATCGCCGCGGCGCAGCGAGCACTGGGGTACGGGGATCCGGTGACAGACATCGGTTCGCAGGGGCGCGGGGGAGACGGCACGCTATGAGAATCGGCATGGTCTGCCCGTATTCGTTCGATGTTCCGGGCGGCGTGCAGTCGCATGTCGTGGAGCTCGCGCAGGTGCTGATCGAACGCGGGCACCGGGTGAGCGTGCTCGCCCCCGCCGCCGAGGACACCCCGCTGCCGGACTTCGTGGTCTCCGCGGGCAAGGCGGTGGCGATCCCCTACAACGGTTCGGTGGCGCGACTGTCCTTCGGCCCCACCGCCTATACCCGGATCCGGCGCTGGATCGCGGACAACGATTTCGACGTGCTGCACATCCACGAGCCGAACGCGCCGAGCCTGTCGATGCTGGCGTTGAAGATCGCGGAGGGCCCGATCGTGGCGACCTTCCACACGTCCACCACGAAGTCCTTGGTGCTCAGTACTTTTCAGGGTGTGCTGCGCCCCTATCACGAGAAGATCAGCGGGCGGATCGCGGTGAGCGAACTGGCCCGGCGCTGGCAGGTCGAGGCGCTCGGCGGCGACGCGGTCGAGATTCCCAACGGTGTGGACGTGCCCGCCTTCGCGCATGCCCCACTGCTGCGGGGATATCCGCGCCCCGGCAGGTCGGTGCTGTTCCTGGGCCGCTTCGACGAACCGCGCAAGGGCATGGACGTGCTGCTGGGTGCGCTGCCGGAGCTGGTGCGCCGTCATCCGGACGTCGAGGTGCTCATCGTGGGCCGCGGCGACGAGGACCGCCTTCGCCGTGAGGCGGGCGAGAATGCCGGGCACCTGCGCTTTCTCGGCCAGGTCACCGATGCGGAGAAGGCCTCGGCCATGCGCAGCGCCGACGTGTACTGCGCACCGAACATCGGCGGGGAGAGCTTCGGCATCGTGCTCGTGGAAGCGATGGCCGCCGGAACCGCGGTGGTGGCAAGCGATCTGGACGCCTTCCGGCGCGTGCTGCGCGACGGCACCGCCGGAATGCTGGTCCCGGTGGGGGATTCCGAGCGGCTGGGCGAGGCCCTCGCGGGCATGCTCGAGGACACCGAGCGCCGCGAGGAATTCGTCCGCACGGCCAATCAGGTTGTCGGAGAGTACGACTGGCCGGTGGTGGCCGAGCAGATCCTGCGCGTGTACGAAACCGTCACCGTCGGCGGCGTTCCGGTCAGGACCGCCGGATGATCACCTTCTCCGCGACCACCATTCTGGTTCTCGCGCTCGTCGCCGCGCTGATCATCACGCTCGGCGTGTGGGCGTACACCACGGCCAATCGCCTGGACCGCCTGCACGTGCGCAGTGATCAGGCCCGGCTCGCGCTGGACGCGGCCCTGGCGCGCCGCGCGGTGGTGGCCCGCACGATCGCGGCACTGCTGGCCCGGCTGCACACCGCCCCCGAGCAGGTCGGTCAGTCCCGCCGTCTGATCACCCTGGCCGATCGCGCGGAACGCGCGGACTGGCAGGATCGCGAAACGGTCGAGAATCAGCTCGCCGCAGCGCTTTCCGCGGTCGAGATCTCCGCACTGCCGCCGCAGCTGGTCGCCGAGCTGGCCGATGCCGAGGCCCGGGTGCTGATCGCCCGGCGCTTCCACAACGACGCCGTCCGCGACACCCTCGCCCTGCGGACCCGGCGTGCGGTGCGGGTGCTGCACCTCGGCGGCACCGCGCCGCTGCCGACCTACTTCGAGATCTCCGAACGGGTGACGCCCGCGGCCTCCACGGGTCTGGAGGTCGACACCGTGCGCACCTCGGCCCGGATCGTGCTGCTGGATCGGGACGATCGCGTGCTGCTGCTGCGCGGGCACGACCCGAAGGTCCCCGACGTCGAATTCTGGTTCACCATCGGCGGCGGCGTGGATCCGGGCGAAGCGCTGCGCGATGCCGCGGTGCGCGAACTGCACGAGGAGACCGGCCACACGGTCGATCCCGCGCAGCTGTGCGGACCGCTGTGGCGGCGCGTGGCGGTGTTCCCCTTCAACGGCGAGCTCATTCGCTCCGAGGAACTGTTCTTCGTCCTGCGCGTGGACAATTTCGCGCCGAAGCCCGCGAACCTCACCTTCGTCGAACGCCGATCCATCACCGGCGACAAATGGTGCACGCCCGCCGATATCGTCGAACTGGATCAGTCCGGCGAGACGGTCTACCCGTATCACCTCGACCAGCTGCTGCCCGAGGCGATCAAGGCCGTCGAGTCCGGCACCGACCCCGAGGTCCGCTCGATTCGCTGAGGTTCTCGCACCCGGCGCCGGGTGCCCGAATCTCCCGGTCCTGGATGGTCGTTCGTCCAGTGGGCGGGACAGTCCCGGTGGAATCGGTGTCGGTGCGCGATCTTGACGCTACGGTGAGCCGATCAATGACGATCTGCGGCAAGGACTTCGGGTATGAAGCTGATGTACGCCCTCTGGGGCGATGGTCTGGACGAGCGACTGCACGGGGCCGAACTGCGGCAGCGGCTGGCAGATATCGGAGCGACCGAGCTGCAGGTGAACGTGCGCGATGCGCACGTCGCGGCCTCGCAGATGCGCCATACCACCTATGACGAGCCGATCGCGGCCATCCTCAGCGTCCGGACCGAGGGCGATCACGCCTCCGTCACCGACGCGCTGACGCCGATCACCGACGAGATCGACGGCTGGATCGTGGACGAGCGCACGCCCATCGTGCCGCCTCCGGTGGCGAGCGGGGTGCGCACCGAGGCGCTGGCCAATATCGCGCTGCTGCGTATTCCGGCGGATCTGACCCGGGAGGAATGGCTGCATCGCTGGCACGACCTGCACACCACGGTCGCCATCGAAACCCAGGACACCTTCGGCTACGTGCAGAACACCGTGCGTGAGCCGATCACCGGTGGCAAGCGGGTCGATGCCCTGGTCGAGGAGCTCTTCCCGATGGCCGCCATGACCAGCCCGCACGCCTTCTACGGCAGTGGCGGCGACGACGCGGAGTTGCAGCGCCGGGTCACACGAATGATGGAGAGCGTCGTGTCGTTCGGCGCGCACCTGGATCTGGATCTGATCCCGACGAGCCGGTACGTCTACCCGCTGGTCTGACCTCACCGCCGCCGGGCCGTACCGCCGGGCGTCGCCGGTCGAAGACCCTTGAACCGCGAATGTCCCGGTACCACCGAACAGGTGGCACCGGGACATGTCGCGTTGATGCCGACGGCTACTTCTTGCCGAATTTGTCCTTGACGGCCTGCACGGCTCCGTTGACGGTGTCCTTCACCTCGTCGACGGCCTTCTCGAAGCCGGCTTCGATCTGATCGGCCTTGCCCTCGGCGCGCATGTCCTCGTCACCCGTCACATTGCCGGCCGCCTCCTTGGCCTTGCCGCCGAGTTCCTGGGCCTTGTTGTCGATCTTGTCGTTGAGAGACATCCGAACCTCCGTATCGATGGGGCGATCGTGGTCGTGCCTGTTTCAGACGCACCGGCAAGCCTAATCGTCACTCAGCTATTTGTGAGACAACGATCACGCATACTTCTTCGTGACGATTCCCGCTGACCGATGTCTTGCAGTGTGTAGCGGTGAGGAGGTGTTGTGAAAGTGTCCGATGGGGCAGCTTCGGTGGAGCTGGATGATGCCACCCTGGTCGATCGCGTGCGGGACGGAGACGTCCGGGCATACGAGCAGCTAGTCCTGCGCTATCAGGGCGCGATGTTCCGCCTGGCCTCACGCATGGTGGCGGACCGCAGCGAAGCCGAGGACATCGTGCAGGAGGCGTTCCTGACCGCCTGGCGGCGAATCGGCCAACTCCAGGACGACAACGCTTTCGCGGGGTGGCTCTATCGCATGACCACCAACCGCTGCCTGAACGTGTTGCGGGCGCGCCAGATCCCGGCCGACGTCGACCCCGACAGCACCGAATCCCCGCGCACCGACACCCGACCCGAACATGCCGCCCAGGTCAACAGCCAGCTCGAGGCCCTGACCGCGGCACTGCAGGAACTGACCCCCGAACAGCGCGCCTGCTGGCTGCTGCGCGAGGTACACGGCCGCTCCTACGAGGAGATCGGCGAGATCGTCGGCACGAACCCCACCGCTGTTCGCGGTCGGATCGCGCGGGCCCGAGCGCAACTGGCAGAGGTGATGAAACCGTGGCGGTGACAGAGACCGAACAGGACTACGAACTGCCCTGCGGGCGCGGCCTCGAACGAGTCTGGGACCGGTTGGAGGCGGTGCAGAACGGTTCGGCCGACGCGCACGAGGCGAGCTGCACCCACTGCCGCACCGCCCGGGAAAGCCTGTTCGCGCTGCGCGCGGTGACCCAGGAGTTGATCGACGAACCCGATCCGGCGCCCCCGGACCTGTTCGGCCGCATCATGTTCGCGGTGCGCTCGGAGGTGCGGCGCGGGGCGACCCTGAGCCTGGCCACCCCGCACGCGGGTGCGGTCGGGGTGAGCGAGCAGGCCGTCGCGGTGGTGCTGCGGTTCGCCGCCGACAGCGTGGATGGAGTGCGGGCCCGGCGGTGCCGACTGCGCAAGGTCGGCGTCGGGCCGGACGGGGAAACCGTCGTTCATATTTCGATGACCATCGCGGTGCGGGTCGACAGTCAGGGTGTGCAGGGGCTCGTGCCGCTGGTGCGCGAACGGGTCACCGCGGCGGCGTCCGCGCGGGCCGCGCTGCTGGTCGGGCGCCTGGACATCTCCATCGTGGACGTCTATCAGGACGGAGTCCGATGACCGCGCGAAAGTCCAGGTCCGAACTCATCGTCGCGGACGAGGTGGTCGCGGCCGTCGCCGTGCACGCGGCCGCGGCGGTGCCCGGCGTGTCCCGGGTCGAGGTGGGCCTGCGCGGACTGGTCGGCGAACTCACCCGGGCCGGAAGGCAACTGTGGACCGGATTCGAGGCCGCCTCGGTGCACGGCGCCCGGGTTCGTCGCGATCCGGACGGCGGGCTTGGCGTGCACGTCGATGTGTCGATCGGTCCCGAACGCCATGTCGGAGTCGTCGGGACCGCCGTGCAACACGCCGTGGTGCGGGTCGTGCGCGAACAGACCGGCGTCACAGTCGGCGAGGTGTCGGTGACGATCGTGGATATCGAACCGGAGGCGCGATGAAGCCCGGAGAGACAGTGCGGCCCGCGGATGCGGCGTCGCCCGAGAAACTCGCGGAGATCGACAGGTCCGGGGGTGCGGCGAAGACCGCGGATGCCGTGAAGTCCGGGAACGCAGCGAAGTCCGGGACCACAGCGAAGCCCGGGACTACCGCGAAGCCCGGGACCACAGCGAAGCCCGGGACCACAGCGAAGCCCGGGACCACCGCGAAGTCCGGGACCACCGCGAAGCCAGGCAACACAGAGAAGCCGGGGAACACTGCGAAGCCCGCGCGGGTCGCGTCGTCCGGGGGCTCGGCGAAACCCACGGCCGGGGTGAAGTCCCGGGCCGGTGCGGCAGCGAAAGGCACAGGAGCGGTGAAGTCGTCGGGGGAGATGGTCGACACGCTGGCCGAGGTGGTGGCGGGCCTGCCGGGCCTGCGCCCGGCCTCGTCGATCAAGGACAGCGCCTGGGTGCCCTGGCCGGGGCGGTCCACCGCCATCGGTCTGGCTTCGGACCTCGTCGAATTCCGGGTCGTGGCAAGCGAATTGCCGCTGCGCGCGCTGCTGGATCGGCTGAACGAGGCGGTCGCCCCGGTGCTCGCGGGGACACGCTGGTCCGGAGCCAGGATCCGGATGGTCGTGACCGGTCTCGACGCGTCGGCTTTCGAGGAGGCCGACATGACCTGACCTGTGCCGTCCCCGTTGTCCACCATCGCAGGATCGTGTTCCACCGCAAGGGAATCAGGAGAAATCTCATGACCACCACCGCAGCTGACAAGCCGATCACCAAGCCCACCGCCCCCGCCTCGAAGACGGACGGCGAGGGCACCGGTGAACTGAACAGCGAGCAGGGCACCACCACCATCTCCGAACTCGTGGTGCAGAAGATCGCCGGACTGGCCGCCCGCAATGTGCGCGGCGTGCACGATCTCGGCGGCGGCGCGGCTCGTGCGTTCGGCGCGATAAGAGACCGGATTCCGGGCGCGTCCGCCAGTGTGGGACAGGGTGTTTCGGTCGAGGTGGGCGAGAAGCAGGCCGCCGTCGATCTCGAGATCGTCGTCGAATACGGCGTCGCGATCGCCGAACTGGCCAAGGCCATCCGCCGCAATGTGATCGCCGCGATCGAGCAGATGACCGGGCTCGAGGTCGTCGAGGTCAATATCAACGTCAACGACGTCTACATCGGCGACGACGAGGACGAACCCGCCGGTACCCGCGTCCAGTAGCCGCCCGCCGAGCTGAGGAAGTCGTATGAACGCCACATCGATCTGTCTCGCCTTCGGTATCGCACTCGGATTCGCCGCCGCGTTCGGCGGCCTGTCCGCCTTCGCCATCGTGCTGGTCTTCGCCGCCCTCGGTCTGCTGGTGGGCCGCTGGCTGGACGGCGATATGGACCTGTCCGGCATGATCCGGTCCACCCGTGACCGGGGTCGGCGATGACGGCCGCGGTCGCCGCGGAGCCTCCGGGCTCTATGGCCGAGGCGCCTCCGGGCGCTATGGCGGAGGCGCCTCCGGGCGCTATGACGGAGGAACCCCCGGGTCGTACGACGGTCAGCGAGCGCGCCGTACGGCGCATGGCCGCGCGCGCCGCGCTCGAGGTCGACGGCGTGGAATCCGGGGCCACCGTGCAGGCCACCGTCACCGGTGACACGGCCACCCTGCGGGTTTCGCTGCCCATTCGCTATCCGCTCCCGGTGTCGCGAATCGCCGAGGCGTGCCGCGGTCACCTCATCGACCGCACCCGCGAATTGGCGGGTGTGGCGGTGACCGAGGTCGACATCACGGTGGCGGCGCTGCTCACCGACGCCCCGCCGGTGACAACCGGATCCCCGGCCCGGAGGGTGCGATGATCCGTAAGCCGCGCCGGGTCGTGCCCGCAGTCCTGGTCGCACTGGCCTTCCTCGCGCTGTGCCTGATCGCGACCGTCTCGCTCATCCAGAAGCTCACCGGCGACAAGGAACTCGTCTCCTACGACAGCCTCGCCGACCGCCTGCAGCACACCCAGTGGGGCAACACGGGCGTTCTCGCCGTCGGTGTGCTCACCGCCGCCGCGGGCGTGGCCCTGCTCGTCGTGGCCCTGGTGCCGGGCCGCCCCGTGGTGCTGCCGCTCGAGGACATCGACGGCAACCCCGCCGGTATCACCCGCCGCAGCCTGTGCTCGGAGGTGCGCGGCGACACCGAATCCGTGCGCGGCATCGATTCGGCCCGAGTACGGCTGGGCGGCAGGAAGATCCGCGTCTCGGCCGCGGTGTCCCCGGGTCCGCTCGCGCCGGTGCCGCCGATCCCTTCGGCCTCCGGCGCCACCGGTTCGGTGCAACCCGATACGACAGGCACGGCATTGTCCGACGCGGCGGGGCCGACGGTGCCCGACCCGGCCCCCTCGACGGTGCCGGGTGCGGCCGGACCCGAATCGGTGTCGGTCCCGGGTGTTCCGATCACCGCGGATGCCGTGGCCGGGGTGGGGTCCGCGGCGGAATCGGGTACCCCGTCGTCACCGGCCGATGCCGTGCAGCAGGCGGTGTCGGCCACGCTCGATCGAATTCGCCCGGCTCGCATGGAGGTTCGCACCCGCCTGCGGGCGGCTCGCAGGGGAGGCACGACACGATGACCAGATCTCTCGATCGTCCCGCCCGGATGAACCGGGCGCTGCTGGCCATGATCGGACTGCTGCTGCTCGCGGCCGGCGGCTACGCGGTCGCCGCCTACGGGGGCCATCTGAGCTGGGTGGACCCCGACGATTCGCTGATGCCGGACACCTCGGCCCCGCCCCGCTGGGTGCTGGTCGCGCTGGTGATCGGCGCGATCGTGATCGGCCTGCTGTGCCTGCGCTGGATCGCCGCGCAGCTGCACCGCCTCCCGCGCCCGGTGACTTGGGATCTGACCGTGCCCGGCGCGGCCGGCGGCACCACCCTGAGCTCGTCCGTCGCGGCCGACGCGCTGGCCGCGGATCTGGAGTCCTACACCGAGATTCGCGCGGTCGCGGCGAATCTGTCCGGACCCGAACGCGCGCCCGAACTCCATCTGATCGTCACCGCCCACCCCGGCACCGACATCACCGCGCTGCGCCGCCGCATTCTGGGCGAGGGCGTGGCCCGGCTGCGGCAGGCCCTGGAGGTGGCGGTCATTCCGGTCTCCATGGAGTTCCGCCTGAACGAGCACTCACATCGCACCCGCTGACCTGCGACGACCAACACAAGATCAGCTACGCGGACCGGTCGGTCGTCTCTGTGACGGGAGAACGACTGGCCGAGAACGCTTTTCGCGCAGCACGTGAAATCGGGCACATTCTCGGCTAGGGTCCGGGCCAGGTTCGCCGCGCAACAAAGGAAGCGGTGAATCACGTGTGGAGGTGAAATTCTCTCGTGTCCTACCTGCTCTACGACTTCCTGACGCCGTACCTCGGCCCGTCCGCGGCCGAATACTGGGCAACGATGTTCGTGCTGCAACCGCTGGGAGTAACGACGGGGTAGCCCGTCCCGGCATGCAGTGAAGGCACCACCTGTGACGCCCGTCATTCTCAGGATGACGGGCAGTCCAG
The DNA here is from genome assembly GCF_001613145.1 of Nocardia jejuensis NBRC 103114. GTDB lineage: Bacteria > Actinomycetota > Actinomycetes > Mycobacteriales > Mycobacteriaceae > Nocardia > Nocardia jejuensis. Next base: position 46,157 of record NZ_BDBU01000011.1, on the reverse strand, counting down.
TCGTGTCGGACTGGCTATCAAGTGGCCTGCTCCCGACGCCTAGAATCAGGATGTTCGAATCCGGATGATCCCGATTGGCCCAGATGACACAGGAGTTTGCCGTGACCACGCCCGACACCACCCCGACCATCGGTACCGCCCGCGTGAAGCGCGGGATGGCCGAGATGCTGAAGGGCGGTGTGATCATGGACGTCGTCAACGCCGAACAGGCCAAGATCGCCGAGGATGCCGGCGCCGTCGCCGTCATGGCCCTCGAGCGCGTGCCCGCCGACATTCGCGCCCAGGGCGGCGTGTCCCGCATGTCCGACCCGGACATGATCGACGGCATCATCAGCGCCGTCTCCATTCCCGTCATGGCCAAGGCCCGCATCGGCCACTTCGTCGAGGCGCAGATCCTGCAGTCCCTGGGCGTGGACTACATCGACGAGTCCGAGGTGCTGACCCCGGCCGACTACGCCAACCACATCGACAAGTGGAACTTCACCATTCCCTTCGTCTGTGGCGCCACCAACCTGGGCGAGGCCCTGCGCCGCATCACCGAGGGCGCGGCCATGATCCGCTCCAAGGGTGAGGCCGGCACCGGTGACGTCTCCAACGCCACCACCCACATGCGCACCATTCGCGGCGAGATCCGTCGGCTGAGCTCGCTCGCGCCGGACGAGCTCTTCGTCGCCGCCAAGGAGCTGCAGGCCCCGTACGAGCTGGTTCGCGAGGTCGCCGAGACCGGCAAGCTGCCGGTGGTCATGTTCACCGCCGGTGGCATCGCCACCCCGGCCGACGCCGCCATGATGATGCAGCTGGGCGCCGAGGGCGTGTTCGTCGGCTCGGGCATCTTCAAGTCCGGCAACCCGGCACAGCGCGCCGCGGCCATCGTCAAGGCCACCACCTTCTTCGACGATCCGGACGTGCTGGCCAAGGTCTCGCGTGGCCTGGGCGAGGCCATGGTCGGCATCAATGTCGAGGAGATCCCGCAGCCGCACCGCCTCGCCGAGCGCGGCTGGTAATCGCCTCGCGCGATCAGCGACACCGAACCGCCGGATGGTCTACCCGACCGTCCGGCGGTTCTCTCGTTCCATGACGGTGCGGCGCCTCAGGGTTCGTAGCGCATGAGCCACACGCGCGGCCCGTTGTCGGGGATGTCCACGGTGCCGGTCACCTCGAAGCCGTAGCGCTGATAGAACGCGACGTTCTCGTACCGGGACGACTCGAGGTGCGCGGGCAGTCGCATGGAGCGGGAGCGTTCGAGCCCGGCCTCCATGAGATCGTGCGCGTGACCGCGCCCACGCGCGGTCGCCGCGACGCCGAGCGTATTGAGGTGCCAATGCGGTTCCAGCGCTTGCGATTTCCAGATCAGTGCGGCGGAGTTCGTCGCGCGGGCGGTGCGCCTGCCGTAGATCCGCCACAGCGCCACCCGGGTGGCCAGCACCGAGGTCGGCGGTACCGGCCGGCGATGCATCGCCAGCCATACCGCGCACCCGGCGATGCGCCCGGATCGGTCCAGCGCGATATCGACCCCCTCGCCCGCGTGATGGGCGTACCGGGCCCCGAGTTCGAACGACAGGCGCGATCGGGTCACCATCGAGGTGCCGCCCTGCGGGTGCAGCCAGTTCATCATCGGATCGTCGACGAACGCCCACGCGAGCACCCGCGACACCTCGGGGATGTCCTCGGCCCTCGCCCGGCGCACCGCACTTCTGGATGTCGGCCCCTCTACTCTCACCCCGCGCATGCTAATCCGGACGAAAGGTCCGAGTGCGGCTGGACCCGGTCGTGGTCGTTCCGGCTGAATCTTCAGCCGATGCTTTTTCCGTGCGCCGCAGAGTCTTTGGACCCTAGTCGGGTTGCTGATCGGGTGCTAGATGTCAAGGGCGGCAGACGGCGCGGCGCCGGAAGGCGAAGGCGCGGTGCTACTTCCGCTACCAGCGCGCATACTGTCCAGCACACTTTCTTTCTTAATCGGGATTGTGCTGCGGCAAATTTACTACCTGGTGTTTCGACGATTATCTTCGGCTCAGTCATCCGGTGCGACAGTAGAATCGAACGCTCTGGCAAGGAGCCCGCATGCTGGAAATAGACCAGTTCACGTATGGCTGGCTCACCCCGGCACTCGCCTATCTCATGTCCGTCATCGGCTCGTTGCTGGCATTGCGCTGCATGGTGCGGGCGCGCAGCCGATCCGGGCGGGACTCCCATCGCGGCTGGGTCGCCATCGGTGCGGTCGCGCTGGGCGGCACCGGTATCTGGGTCATGCATTTCATTGCGATGCTGGGCTTTTCGGTGCACGACGCGACCATCCGCTACGACGTGCCGATCACGGTGCTGAGCGCCGTCATCGCCATGGGAGTGGTGTGGCTGGGGCTCTCGATCGTGGTGCACCGGCACGCGGAGGCCTTCGCGCTCATCATCGGCGGGGCGATCACCGGACTCGGCGTCGGTGCGATGCACTACGCCGGCATGTACGCCATGAAAACCGATGTGGCGGTGCGCTACGACCCCTGGATCGTGCTGCTCTCGCTGGGGATCGCGATCGTCGCGGCGACCGCCGCGCTGTGGTTCGCCCTGCACGTGCGCGGTATCGCGGCCACCGTCGGCGCGGCCCTGATCATGGGAATCGCGGTGTGCGGCATGCACTACACCGGGATGTACGCCATGCACGCCCACGTCGCCGAGCACATGCGCGCACCCTCGGGCGCGCAGGCCGACCAACTGCTGACCCCGCTCATCATCGCGGTCGGTATGGTGACCATGCTGATGCTGCTGCAGGTCGGCTTCACCGATATCGACGAACCGGATCTGAGCCGCATCCGGGGCCAGTACGCGAGCCGCTACTGGCACAGCCGCGGCAGTTCGGTCGAGAGCCGCTTTCCCCCTGATGATTTCCCCACCGAGACCTTCGACGCGCGCCACCGCCGGTAGATGTCGACGCCGTGCAGCGCGGTCCCGGGGCGGGCAGCCGTGAGTATCGGCGACGCACCGCTTCCGGTCGATCAGCGGGCACGTCCAGGCTGCGGCGCAGGGCGTTCCGGCTGCTCAGTCTCGGGCGCTGTGCGGCGCCCGGATCCGCACCGCCGGGCGGGTCGGGTGATCCCAGGCGACCAGTATGTCGGGGTCCTCGCTGTGTTCGCGCTGGTGTTCGCGCAGGCCGTCCACGGTGAAACCCTGCTCGGGCTTGGTATGCCGTCGCAGTGCCGGGTCCGACATGCGCAGGGCCAGGGTCAGATCGAAGGGCAGCGCGCGGCCCAGCAGCATGGGTCCGGCGACCAGCAGCACGGTATCGGGTGCGGCGGTGCGGATTCGGGCGCGGGCGGAGCGATCGGTGTCCTCGTTCCACAGGGCCGGGAGCCAGCGGCCGTGTTGCCGGAGTGATTCGAGGACTTCGCGGGACAGGGCCGGATAGTCGAACCATGCGGTGCGATAGGTGAATTCGCCCGCGCGATCGTATTCCAGGCGGACCGAGGCGGGGCGGACGAAATCGTGCAGGTCGACCACGTCCGAGGGGCGGCCGCCGGCGCGCAGGCGCTCGGTGACGGCCCGGGCGAACGTCACGGGGTGGGCCGCGTCGGCCCCGTCCACGGCGATCACCGCGTGGCCCGGCAGCTCGGCGGCCCGCTCGGCGATCAGGCCGATCAGGCCGTCGGGGGTGATCGCGGTGAAATCGGGCACCGGACCATCATGATCGATCCTGCGGGACCGGCGCGGTGCGGGGGACACGCACGGCGTTGCGGCAGGTCGCGCCGGTGCCGCCGGTGTCCGGTTGTTAGCCTGAGCCGGACAATCCGGAAGGGAACGATGCATGGCGACGATCGAAGAGGCACTCGAGATCGAGCAGATCGAGCGCGACATCTTCCGTGGCGCGTCCACGAAGACCCAGCTGCCGCGCACGTTCGGCGGTCAGGTCGCCGGGCAGGCGCTGGTGTCGGCGGTGCGCACGGTGGCGTCGGGATATCAGGTGCATTCGCTGCACGGATACTTCCTGCGCCCGGGCAATCCGGTCGAGCCGACCGTCTACCTGGTCGACCGCATCCGGGACGGGCGTTCGTTCTGCACGCGGCGGGTGACGGGCGTGCAGAACGGTGAGGCCATCTTCACCATGTCGGCGTCGTTCCACGTCGGGGACGAGGGACCCGAGCATCAGGATCGGATGCCGACAGTGCCACCGCCGCACGACCTTCCGGACGCGCGCACCTCGATGAGCCCCGAGCGGCTGTGGGCGATGCGCGAGTGGGAGCACTGGGATATTCGCACCATCCCGCAGGAGCAGGTGGATCGCCGCGGCGGCCTGGCCGCCCAGCAGCAGGTGTGGTTCCAGTATCGCCACGCCCTGTCGGACGATCCGCTGTTCCACGTGTGCACCCTGGCCTATATGAGCGATATGACCCTGCTGGGCTCCTCCAAGGTCCCGCACCCCGACGATCCCACCCAGAACGCGTCGCTGGATCACGCCATGTGGTTCCTGCGACCCTTCCGCGCCGACGACTGGCTGCTCTACGACCAGCAGTCGCCCTCGGCCGGTTTCGGCCGCGCCCTGACCGGCGGCCGCATCTGGAACCAGCAGGGCGAACTGGTCGCGGTCGTGGTGCAGGAGGGCCTGATCCGCAACTTCCGCGACAAGCAGTCCGGCTCGCATCCCGAGGGAACGAACTGAGGCTCGCCGCAACGTATTCGGCGGCGGCGAGTGCGCACGCGGAGGGTCGCCGGTGCGGATGATCCGGCGATCGAGGGGGCGCGGTCCGACTGGTCCGGCCTCGGTGCACGCGCGCTCAAGCGGTCTGCACGCGCAGATGGCACACGACCGTATCGGGCATCCGGCGCAGGATCCGCTCGAGTTCGTCGCTGCGATGGCTGGGCAGCACGTGATGCCAGCCCGCGGGCGGTTCGATCTCGGCGATCACGACGACCTTGCGACGATCGGGGAAGTGGTCGCGGACGTAGCGGGCGATCGGCCCGCCGACGGTCGTGTCGCCGTCCTCGAGCAGCAGCAGCCGCACGTCCGGATGCCATACCTCCCACTCCTTGGTGAACAGGCCGATGTTCTCCCCGGCCAAGCACACGTGCACGGCGGTGACGTCGCGGCCCAGGGACATCGCGGCCGAGAGCGCCTCCCGGCTGAGTTCGGACACCTCCGAGACCGGCACGATGATGGCGGTGTCGGAGGGTCGCGGCGTCGCGGGCACGCATCCCACGCCCTTGCGGTCGTCGATGCGGTGATAGGTCGTGCGGATCCGCTCCATCGCCCACACCAGCACGGGCAGCACCAGCACGATCACCCAGGCGCCCTCGGTGAACTTCATCGCGGTGGTGACGATCGCGGCCACGAAGGTCAGCACCGCGCCGAACCCGTTGAGCGCCAGCCGCCATCGCCTGCCGGGAGTCCGGGTGAGCATCCAGTGCCGGACCATGCCGACCTGAGCGATGGTGAATCCGACGAACACTCCGATCGCGAACAGCGGGACCAGAGCGTTCATATCGCCCTTCGAGGCCGCGAGCAGTACGGCCGCCGAAATGCCCAGTGCCAGTACGCCGAAGCGGTACACCTGTCGCGGTGAGCGCACCGCGAATCGGTGCGGGAGGCAGTTGTCGTCGGCCAGGATCTTGGTCAGGGTCGGGAGTCCGCCGTAGGAGGTGTTGGCCGCCAGCGCGAGCAGGACGACCGTCGCGAATTGCACTGTGTAGTAGCCGATTCCGTGTCCCAGTGAGGCCTGGGTCAATTGCGAGAGCACGGTGGTGCCCTCGATGGGGTGCACCTGGAACTTCTCGATCAGCGTCGCCAGCCCGATCAGCATGAGCCCCAGCAGCACGCCCAGCGCGACCTCGGCGCGCTGGGCCCGCCGCACGCGTGGCTTCGCGAAACTCGGGACCGCGTTGGCGATCGCCTCGACTCCGGTCAGCGCCGCGCAGCCGCTGGAGAATGCCTTGAGCAGCAACAGGACTCCGATGGTGCGCGCATCGGTCCCCACCGCCGCGCCGGTCGCGACGCTCGCCGGTTCCGAGCGCAGCAGTCCGCCGACGATCACCGCGAAGATCCCGAGCACGAACACGACCGTGGGTGCCATGAAAGCCCGCGCGCTCTCGCGAATGCCGTAGAGGTTCAGCACCGTCACCCCGACGAGCACCGCCAGGCAGATCCACACCGTGTACCGATGGGCCTGCCCGAAGGCGGAGGTCAGCGCGGCCACGCCCGCCGCGATCGAGACCGCCACGTTCAGCACGTAGTCCACGATCAGCGAGGCGGCGGCGAACAGGCTGGTGCGGTGCCCGAGCCGTTCCCTCGCGACCGCGTACGCCCCACCGCCGTTCGGGAACGCGGCGATGACCTGCCGATAGGACGCGATGAGCACGGCCAGCAGCACCACGATCGCCAGTGTCACCGGCAGCGTGAAGCCCAGTCCCGCGGCTCCGGCGGCGGCCAGCACCAGCACGATGGCCTCGGGCCCGTACGACACCGAGGCCATGGCATCGAGGGAGAGCCCGGCCAGCCCGGTCGATACGGTCAGCCCGCGTCGCGGCGAGGGCGCATCGACATCCTCACTCGGCTCGGGCGAGGTTTGCGCAAGCACATCAGTCACAACGCGGAGTGTGCGCCGAAACGACCGCTCCGACACCGATCCTGACGGAACCCTGACACCCGCTGTGCCGAGCGCCACCCGCCGTACCCGACCGAACAGGTCCGCGGTCATGGCCGCAAGCTCCGCGATGTCCGACCCGCCGGGCGCCCGCGCCGCAGCGTGACATCGACGATCGGCCCGCTGCCCGGAACGAGTCCGAACATCGCCGGGCGCCCTCAGCGCGGGTTCGCCGATCCCGTTCGGTCGCTCCGGGCTGGGTGAGCCGGGCCACAGACCGGGCGAAACGTATGCTCGACGGCGTGAAACCGACGATCGGGGTGCTGGCCCTGCAGGGAGACGTGCGCGAACACCTGCATGCTTTGACGGCGTGCGGGGCCGAAGCGGTGCCCGTGCGGCGCGAGTCCGAACTCGCCGCGGTCGACGCGCTGGTGTTGCCCGGCGGTGAATCCACCACCATCAGCAAACTGCTGGAGGTCTTCGAACTGCTCGAGCCGGTGCGCGCGCGACTGCGCGAGGGCATGCCCGCGTACGGATCGTGCGCGGGCATGATCCTGCTCGCGTCGCAGGTGCTCGACACCCGCCCGGATATGCAGGCCCTGCACGGCATCGATATGACGGTCCGGCGTAATGCCTTCGGCCGTCAGGTGGATTCGTTCGAGACCGATCTGGACTTCGCCGGTATCGAGGACGGCCCGGTGCGCGCGGTGTTCATTCGCGCCCCGTGGGTGGAACACGCCGGTGACGATGTCGAGGTGCTGGCGCGGGTGCCCTCGGGTCCGGCGGCCGGGCGGATCGTCGCCGTGCGCCAAGGCAATGTGCTGGCTACCTCCTTCCATCCCGAGGTGACCGGCGATCTGCGCGTGCACGAACTGTTCGTCGACACCGTGGTGCGCCCGCGCGCCGGGGTCTGACCGACGGGCGCGATCACGCGGTTCCGAACGATGGGCGCGATCGCGCGGGCTCGCTCGTACTGTGAAGATCGACCAGGAACCGACCGCAGTAAACTGGGGCAGTTGTCCGTCCCCGGGCGGGTACGTTGCCCTGAGATGAACCCAACCCCCTGAAACGAGGAAGTAGGGAATGAGCGGCCACTCCAAATGGGCCACCACCAAGCACAAGAAGGCCGGTATCGACGCGAAGCGCGGCAAGCTCTTCGCCAAGTTGATCAAGAACATCGAGGTGGCGGCCCGCACCGGTGGTAGTGACCCGGACGGCAACCCGACGCTGTACGACGCCATCCAGAAGGCGAAGAAGTCGTCGGTCCCGAACGACAATATCGAGCGTGCGCGCAAACGCGGCGGCGGTGAGGAGGCGGGCGGCGCCGACTGGCAGACCATCATGTACGAGGGCTACGGCCCCAACGGCGTGGCGGTGCTGATCGAGTGCCTCACCGACAACCGCAACCGCGCCGCGGGCGAGGTCCGGGTGGCCATGACCCGCAACGGCGGCAATATGGCCGATCCGGGGTCGGTGTCGTACCTGTTCCACCGCAAGGGCATCGTCACCCTGGAGAAGAACGGTCTCTCCGAGGACGACGTGCTGATGGCGGTGCTGGACGCCGGCGCCGAAGAGGTCAGCGATCTGGGCGATACCTTCGAGGTCATCTCCGAGCCGACCGACCTCATCGAGGTCCGAAAGGCGCTGCAGGCGGCCGGAATCGACTACGACTCCGCCGAATCGGGTTTCCAGCCCTCGATGTCGGTGCAGGCCGACGCCGAGACCGCCCGCAAGGTGTTCAAGCTGATCGACGCCCTCGAGGACAGCGACGACGTGCAGAACGTCTTCACCAATATCGACATCTCCGACGAGGTGCTGGCCGAACTCGACGCCGACTAGTCGAGCGAGGCATCCGGTCCCGGTGACCGGCGAAAGCGAAGGCCGCCCCCGATCTCGGAGGCGGCCTTCGCTTTTCCGGACATCGCGTGCGACGGGACATGCCGGGGGAAGTTGGCCGGTGGCGGGCCGGTGTTCCGTTAGACTCTCGAACAGTTGTTCGTCTTCGGTGAGAGGGGTTGCGGGTGCGGGTGATGGGTGTCGACCCCGGGCTCACACGGTGCGGCATCAGCATGGTCGAAAGCGGTTCGGGCCGTAGGGTGACCGCCCTCGCCGTCGACGTGGTGCGCACCCCGCCGGACATGGATCTGGCGCAGCGGCTGATGGGAGTCGCGGACGCCGCCGAGTTGTGGATGGACCGGCACAAGCCGGACGCCGTCGCCATCGAGCGCGTGTTCTCCCAGCACAATGTGCGCACGGCCATGGCCACCGCGCAGGCCGGCGGTGTGATCGCGCTGGCCGCGGCCCGGCGGGGGATCCCCGTGCACTTCCACACTCCGAGCCAGGTGAAAGCCGCTGTCACAGGCAATGGTTCGGCCGATAAAGCGCAGGTGACCGCCATGGTCACCAAGATTCTCGGACTCGCCGTCGCGCCCAAACCCGCCGATGCCGCCGACGCGCTCGCCCTGGCCATCTGCCATTGTTGGCGAGCGCCGATGATCGACCGCATAGCGAAGGCCGAGGCCCTGGCGGCGGCTCAGCGGCGCATGTACGAGGAAAGGCTTGCCCAGCAACGGAAGGCGGTAACGCGGTGATCGCGTCGGTACGCGGCGAGGTGCTCGAGATCGGGCTCGACCATGTGGTGCTGGAGGCGGCCGGAGTCGGTTATCGGCTCAATGCCACCCCTGCCACCCTGGGCGCGCTCACTCGCGGCGAGGATGCCCGCCTCCTGACCACCATGATCGTGCGTGAGGATTCGATGACCCTGTTCGGGTTCTCGGACACCGAGGCGCGCGACCTGTTCGCCCTGCTGCTGTCGGTGTCGGGCGTCGGCCCGAAACTGGCCATGGCGGTCCTGGCGGTACTCGAGCCCGAGGCATTGCGCAAGGCGCTGGCCGAGGGCAATGTGGCCGCGCTGACCCGGGTCCCGGGCATCGGCAAGCGGGGCGCCGAGCGCATGGTGGTGGAGCTGCGCGACAAGGTGGATCTGGTTCCGGTGCAATCGGGTCCGCCCGGATCGGGCCCCGCGCCGATGGTCACGCCGATTCGCGAGCAGGTGATCGAGGCGCTGGTCGGACTCGGATTCCCGGTCAAGCAGGCCGAGCCCGCGGTCGATGCGGTACTGGCGGATTGGGCCGACGCGAACACCTCGCAGGCGCTGCGCACCGCGCTGGGACTGCTGAGCAAGAATCGATAGGCGATCATGATCGACGACGACTTCATGCCCGAGGATTTCCCGTCCGAGGACGCGCTGCCCGGTGCGCTCGACGATCAGTCCGCGGTCACCGCGGGCTATCTGCCCTCCGACGGGGAGATCGAGGCGAGCCTGCGCCCGAAGTCCCTGGAGGACTTCATCGGTCAGCCGCGAGTGCGTGAACAGCTGGCCCTGGTGCTGCGCGGCGCGACACTGCGCGGCGGCACTCCCGATCACGTATTGCTCTCGGGCCCACCGGGTCTGGGCAAGACCAGCATGGCCATGATCATCGCCGGTGAGCTCGGCAGCGCGCTGCGGCTTACCTCCGGCCCGGCGCTCGAGCGTGCCGGTGACCTGGCCGCCATGCTCAGCAATCTGGTCGAGGGCGATGTCCTGTTCATCGACGAGATCCACCGCATGGCACGGCCCGCCGAGGAGATGCTGTACCTGGCGATGGAGGATTTCCGGGTCGACGTGGTGGTCGGCAAGGGGCCGGGCGCGACCTCCATTCCCCTGGACATCGCCCCGTTCACGCTGGTCGGCGCGACCACCCGCTCCGGCGCCCTCACCGGCCCGCTGCGCGACCGCTTCGGCTTCACCGGTCATATGGATTTCTACGAACCCGATGAGCTGCAACGCATTCTGCAGCGCTCGGCCCGCATTCTCGGCGTCCCGCTCGACGAGGACGCCGCCGCGCAGATCGCCGGTCGGTCCCGGGGCACGCCGCGTATCGCCAACCGCCTGCTGCGGCGCGTGCGGGACTACGCCGAGGTCAAGGCCGACGGCATCGTCACCCTCGAGATCGCGCACGCCGCGCTCGCGGTGTACGACGTCGACGCCCTGGGCCTGGACCGGCTCGACCGGGCCGTGCTGAGTGCCCTGATCCGCAGCTTCAACGGCGGCCCGGTCGGCGTGTCCACCCTCGCCGTCGCGGTGGGCGAGGAGTCCGCCACCGTCGAGGAGGTCTGCGAACCCTTCCTGGTACGAGCGGGTTTGGTCGCGCGCACCCCGCGCGGCCGGGTCGCGACGGCCGCGGCGTGGGAACACCTCGGCTTGGTCCCGCCCGCCGATCTGGTCTTCGGCTCGATCGATGTCCGTTCCCGCGAACCCATCCCGGATCTGCACGACTGACTACCGTCGGCGCGGTCCGCGCACAGGTGGCCGTACCCTCCGCGCCCCGGCGATCGAACTCCGAACTACCACAGCCCTTCACGCGTGCGGGACCTCGGGTCTATCCGCCGATGCGCGGACGGTGAAACGGGGCCTGCGAGGATTCAGCGGATGGGCGTCGGACTCGATCGCGGCCGGGGGAGGCTGAGGTCGCGGACTTCGCGGAGATGCCGTTCCATGGCGGCGGACGCCGCGGGGCCGTCGCGGCGGGCCACCGCGTCGTAGATGCGGTGGTGGCCTTCGAGGGAGGTGCGGCGGCCCTGGCGGGTGCGGTGCGAGAGGGTGCGGGTGCGGTGGGTCCAGTCGGTGGTCATGGTGCAGAGCGTGACCAGGAGGGGATTCTGGGCGGCGTGGGCCAGGACGGCGTGGAATTCGACGTCCAGGCGCAGGGATTCCTCGGGGGCGAGGGTGTCGTGCGAGCGGGCCAGCACCGAATCCAGGGCCAGCAGATTGGATTCGAGCGCGCGTAGCGCTGCCAGGTGGGCTATGCGTGGCTCGACGAGGTCTCGCAGTTCGGTGGCATGGGTGAGTTCGATGTCGAGATCGCCCAGGCCGCAGTGCAGTTCGGCCGAGCCGCGGGGCAGGTCGGCCACCGTGCTCCCGCGGCCTTGACGACGTTCGATGAGGTTCTTGGATTCGAGCTCGAACATGGCTTGGCGCAGGGACGACCGCGAGATGTTCAGGTTCGCGGCCAGTTCCCGTTCGGAGGGCAGGCGATCCCCGGCGCGCAGTGCGCCGCTGATGATCATGCCTTCCAGGTGTGCCGCGACCTCCACACTGATGCTGCGCGATCGCCGGCGAAGCGGAGGAATCGGGGTCGTCATCGACTCAACTCTAAATCGGTTCGTATGCAGGCTATTTCGGGTTCGTAAAAGGCGAGTTACGTTCGATTTCCCAGGCTGCGGCCGGGTGTCGGCCTGTCCTATGGTCAGCACATCGGATGGTCCGACCACTGCGGGGTCGGTGTGGGAGAGGTGTGAGCGTGAGGTCGATCGTGCGGGAGGACGCCCCGGCGTTTCCGGTGCTGCAGCGGGGAGTGGGAGTCGGCGCGGACGCGACCTACATCCCGATCGAGCCGTCGGCGGTGTTGTGGGGGCGGTTGCCCCGGACCGGAGACGCGCCGATCGCCGTCATCACGCCCGGAGACACGGTCGTGATCGACACCGTCAGCCACGAGGGCATTCTGGAGGATCAGGGCTCGGATCCGGTCGCCTATTTCGGCGACCACGGCGTCGAGGCCGGTCAGGTACTCGAGGACGCCATCGAGGTGACCGCCACCCGCAAGCGCGACGCCCTGGCCGGTCCGCACATCGTGACCGGGCCGATCGCGGTCTCGGGCGCGATGCCCGGCGATCTGCTGGCCGTGCGCATCGACGAGCTGACCATGCGCGCACCGTACGGTGTCGTCTCCACCCGGCACGCGAAAGGGGTGCTCGCGCACCGGCTCGGATTCGACGGCGACTACGGTCAGTTCTGCCGGGTCCGATCGCGCGACGGACAGTGGTTCGGCACCATGCCGATCCACCGGGATCACCCACACGAGGCCTCGTTCCCGCTGGACCCGTTCCTCGGAATCATCGGTGTCGCAACCGATACCGACTCGCAGCTGTCCTCGGTGCCGCCCGGGCACCACGGCGGCAATATCGATATCCGGCGATTGACCCCCGGCGCGACTCTGTTCCTTCCCGTGCAGGTCCCCGACGCGCACTTCTACATCGGCGATCCCCATTTCGCCCAGGGCAACGGCGAGGTCGCGCTGACCGCTCTGGAAGCGCCGCTGCGGGCCCGCCTGACCGTCGATGTCATTCCCGCCGCACAGGTGAACGCCGGTCTCGGGCGTTCGGTCGGGCCGTTCGCCGCCGGGCACGGACTGCTCATCCCCACCGGTCTGGACGAGGATCTGAACCGCGCTCTCGAAGTCTGTGTGCGCAATGCCGTCGAACTGGTGGTCACCCTGTTCGACGCCGACCCGCGGCAGGCGTATCTGTATCTCAGCGCCGCAAGCGATTTCACCATCTCGCAGGCGGTAGATCAGGTGCGCGGCGTGCACGGGGAGATCCGAGCCGTCGACTTCACGCACCGATCCGCGAGTGATTTCGCCCGGCGTGTGCTCGAGCGGCTGTAGTGAGCACCGACGGCGGGAGCGACCGATGAACGTGCGGTGCGCGTGCGGGACAGCCGACATCGGCGAGTCGGCGGCGGTTCACCACGGCAGCGATAGTGCCTGTGACACAGCGCATTCGGCTGCCATCGACGACACGGTGTGGCGCGCGGTCGGTACACCACTGGTCGCCGCCACCCGGCCGGGCGTACTGACCGGCTGCACCGTCGCGGTGAAGGACCTGTACGCCGTGGCCGGATTCGCGATCGGCGCGGGCGTTCGCGACTACCCGGCGCAGCCGCAGATCGCTCACTCGGCCGTGGTCGCGGCCCTGCTGGACAACGGCGCCGACATCACCGGTATCACTCAGACGGACGAGTTCGCCTACAGCATCACCGGAAGCAACGGCCGATACGGCATGCCGGTGAATCCGGCCGCGCCCGAGCGTGTTCCGGGCGGGTCGTCGAGCGGATCGGCCGTCGCCGTGGCCGCCGGCCAGGTCCACGTCGGACTCGGGACCGACACCGCCGGATCGATCCGAGTGCCCGGCGCGTACCAGGGGTTGTGGGGGATTCGCGCCACTCGCGGACGCCTCGGCCCGCAGGGCCTGTTGCCGCTGGCACAGTCCTTCGACGCCGTCGGCTGGCTCACCCGCGACCCGCACACGCTCGCGTCAGTCGCGGAATGCCTGATGCCACAGCCCGAACCGACCGCGCGGGCGCAACTGGTGGTGGATCCGGCCCTGTGCGCACTCGCTCACCCCGCACTGGCACAGGCGGCACTCTCGGCCGCACGCCGGCTGAACGCCGCCCCGATCGATCTGGCCGCGGATATCGAGCATTGGTCCCAAGCCTTCCGCGCGGTCCAGGCGCGCGAAGCGTGGGCGAATCACGGCGCCTGGATCACCGCCCACCCGGGTGCTCTGGAACCCGAAGTGGCCCAGCGCTTCTCCTACGCCTCCACCATCACCGCCGCCGAGACCCAGGCCGCGCGCGCCGTGCTGGCTGTCGCCTCGGCTCAGCTCCGCGCGGCTCTCACCGAGCGAATCCTCGTACTCCCGACCACCGCGACCCTCCCGCCCCCGCGCGACACCCCGGCTGCCGCACTGGAAACCGGCCGGGCCCGCACCCTGCAGCTCACCTGCCCGGCCTCGATCGCGGGGCTGCCCGCGATCACCGTCCCCGTCCGCCGAATCGACGGTATCCCCGTGGGCCTGTGCTTCCTGGGTGCGCCCGGCACGGACCGCTCCCTCATCGACCGCGCTGGTGAGGCCTCGGAAATCCTGACCTCGCAGGCGCTCTGACCGAGGGTCACCTCGGCCGGGGTCCGGCCCGGCACACGCGACCACGAGAACCAGTCACCCCACGTCGTGCCTCGTTGCGGACCCGGCGAACGACTCTGCGACGGGATCAGTGCACAGCGTGCGCGGCGGGGAGCAGTTGCCGGGTGCTGGTGGTGCGGGCGACCATTCGGCCGGATTTGATCACATAGCAGCGATCCGGGCGGTCCAGCAGGGCCTGGGCCACTCGGGTGGCGGACAGGACCACCAGGTCCGCGCGGGCGCCCACCCGCAGTCCGTAGCTGTCGGCGATGCCGATCACCCGGGACGCCTCGGTGGTCGCCATGGCCAGCACCCTGGTCAGGTCGGCGGGACCGGCGAGGTGCGAGGTCTGAGCCAGGAACAATCCGATGTCCAAGAGATCCGCGTTGCCGTAGGGGGTGAAGGCATTGCGAATGTTGTTGGAGGAGTAGGCGGTGGTGATTCCCGCCGCCCAGAGCTCGCGGATCGGCGCGATGCCCCGCCGGGCGTTGGTGGTGTCGGCGCGACCGCCCAGATGCATGTCGGTGGCGGGCAGCGGGACCACCGCGACCCCGGCCGCGGACAGGCGCGCGAGGGTCGCGGTCCGGTCCTCGCGTGTTCGCCCGGCCAGGGAGGTCATGTGGCCCAGGGTGACTCGGCCGCCGAACCCGGCGCGCGTGGTGGCCTCGGCGATGTAGTCGGCCATGGCGAAGCGCGGATCGGAGGCATCATCGGCGAAGTCGGCGTGCATGTCCACGGGCACCTCGAATTCGGCGGCCAGTTCGAAGACGAGGTCGATGTGCCGGCGGCAGTCGGGCACCGAGCGCTCGTTATAGGTGCAGCCGCCCATCACGTCGGCCCCCGCGCGCAGGGCCTCGCGCAGGAGCGCGAGAGTGCCCGGGGCCCGCAGGATTCCCTCCTGCGGGAACGCGACGATCTGGATGTCGATCATGCCGCGGTATTCCTCGCGCAGTTCGGCGACGGCGTGCACTCCGCGCAGCCCGACGATCGGGTCGACGTCGGGATGGGCGCGAATGACTGTGGTGCCGTTCATGATTGCCAGGTCCAGCACCCGCCGCGCACGATCCTTGATCGATTCGACGGTGAAGCCGCGCTTGAGCTCGGCGGTGATCGCGATCGCCCCGGCGAGCGTGCCGTCGGTCGCGGGGCGTTCGGCATCGAGAAAGGCCTTGTCCAGGTGGACATGGGATTCGATCAGGCCGGGAATGACGACCCGTCCCGCGCAGTCGATGTCCTCCGGCGCCGTGGTCGCGAGTCCGGGGCCGATCTCGCTGATGAGCCCATCGGTGACGGCGATGTCGACCGGGTCGATATCGTCGTCGATGCGTGCCGCGCGCAACACCAGATCGGCCATGAACGTCCTCCCGGAGCAGATAGTGACACTGGTTGTATACGACCGGAGTGTTTCCGTCAGGGGTGATGCGTGCTTCGGTGGTGTTACGAAGTGTCTTGGCGCGCAGCGGTTTCGGGCTGTCGATGCTGGCGGTAGGCATAGGTCGCGTGCGCGATGTGCTCGGTGACCAGGCGCGCGGCGAGTTCGGGATCACCGGCTTGCAGTGCGGCGCAGATCTGTTCGTGCTCGTCCCAGGAATCACCGGCGCGGCGCGGCAGTTCCACCGCGTACACCCAGGCGATCTTCCAGCTCAGCTGCGTGATCAGCTGACGCAGCAGGGTGCTGCCCGACGCTTCGGCCAGCACTTCGTGGAATCGGCTGTTGAGGCGGGTCAACTCGTCGAGGCGGCCCTCGCGCACGGCATCCTGTCCCAGTGCGGTGAGTTCCTTGAGTCGGCCCAGTTGTTCGGGAGTGCGCCGCACCGCGGCGCGGGAGGCGCACAGCGGTTCCAGTCGAGCGCGGATCTCGAGCAGATCGGCCGCCTCCTCCTCGGTGAGTTCGGCGACGAACACTCCCGCGTACGGCCGTGACGAGGCGAAACCCTCGGCCTCGAGGATGCGCAGCGCCTCGCGCACCGGAACGCGAGAGACGCCGTAACTCTCGGCCAGGGCCTCCTCGGTGAGGCGCTGACCGGGTGCGAAAACCCCGCGGACGATGTCGTCGCGAATGGCACGGCACAGCTGCTGCGGTGTCATGCGGCGGACGGTGCTGCTCACAACGGCCTCACCTGTCGACTCGGTGGAACAAGGGGGGTTGCATACGATCCATCGTGGCCCCGCCGGATGGTATGTCGCAAATCTACTGCAGTTCTCGGCAACCCGGGTGCACGGAAGCGACCCGACTGCGTTCGGCTCGCCCGGTGGGGTCGTTTTGTATACGATGCGCTGCACATTCTGTCCGAAAGGATTTCATGGATCCCGCGCATCTACTACTGCTGCTCGTCGCCGGTTTCGGGGCTGGTGTGTGCAACGCCATCGCCGGCGGCGGCAGCCTGCTCTCGTTCCCCGCGCTGCTGGCCACGGGGTTGCCGCCGGTCGCGGCCACGGTCACCAATTCGGTGTCGGTGTGGCCGGGCTACCTGGGCGGTGCGGCCGCCCTGCGCAAGCGACTCGACGAGCATCGGGCGCTGCTGCCGGCGCTGGTCGTGACCGGTGTGGCCGGAGCGGGCGGTGGCGTCATCGCCCTGCTGGCCGCACCGCCCACGGTGTTCGCCGCCCTGGTGCCGTACCTCGTGCTCTCGGCCACGGCGCTTTTCGCCGCGCAGCCCTTCCTGTCCAGAAAACTGTCCGCGCGTCGGGGCGAGGGTGATTCCCGGTTGCTGTTGTTCGCGGGCGTTTTTCTCGGTGCGGTCTACGGCGCGTACTTCAACGGCGGTATGGGCATCGTGTTGCTGACCGCCCTGGCCCTGGGAATCGACGCCTCGATCACCATGCTCAACGGGCTGAAAAGCGTTCTCACGCTGACCGTCTCGACGACCGCCATGATCGCCGTGGCACTGTTCGGGCCGGTGCACTGGGGAGCCGTCGCGGTCTTGGCGCCCGCCTGCCTGGTGGGTGGCATCGCCGGTGCGAAGCTCGCTGATCGGCTGCAGCCCGATGCCTTCCGTGCGGTGGTCATTCTCTTCGGCGCGGGTGCGGGCACCGCGATGCTGCTGGCCTGATCGCCCAACCCTTCCACTGATTCCCGAACGAAGGATGTATCGATGAACGACCTGCTGCTGCGCGGCGGACGCCCCTGGACGCCCGGCAGTCCCCTCGGGACCGCCGACATCCTGATCACCGGCGGCACGATCACCGAGATCGGCCCGGGCCTCACCGCCCCCGCTCACACCACGATCGATCTCGCGGGTGCGCTGGTGCTACCCGGCCTGGTGGACGCGCACTGCCACCTGGACAAGACCATGTACGGCGGACCGTGGGTGCCCAATACCGGCGGGCTCACCCTGCGGGGGCGCATCGACAACGGTGAGGGTCGTCGTGACGAACTCGGCCTGCCCAGCGCCGAGTATGCCGCGAACCTGTTGGGCGCCATGATCTCCGGCGGCACCGCACATGTGCGCAGTCATATCGACATCGACCCCGAGGTCGGATTGCGTGGCGTCGAGGCGGTGCGCGCGGCCGCCGAGCGCTACGCCGATCGGGTGGACGTGCAGCTGGTGGCCTTTCCGCAGGGCGGCCTGATGAACCGGCCCGGTACGGGCGCACTCCTGGAAGCCGCCCTCGCCGACGGTGTGGCGGCGATCGGCGGCCTGGATCCGGCGGGTTTCGACGGCGACCCGACCGGTCAGCTCGACCTGATCTTCGGGCTCGCCGAGAAGTACGGCGCGCGGATCGATATCCACCTGCACGATCGCGGCGCGCTCGGCGCGTGGCAGTACGACCTGATCATCGAACGCACCCGCGCCACCGGACTCGCGGGCCGGGTGACCATCAGTCACGCCTACGCTATGGGCGAACTCGCTCCGGACGAGCAGCGGCGGATCGCCGCGGACCTCGCCGAGGCCGGGGTGTCCATGGTGACCTGCGCGGTCGGTGACGCACCGGTGGTGCCGCTGCGCACCATGCGTGCCGCGGGTGCGGCGCTGGCACTGGGCAACGACGGCATACGCGATCTGTGGACCCCGTACGGTGACGGAGACATGCTGCGGCGCATCATGACCGTCGCCTTCCGGGACCGCCTGGTCGCCGATCCGGAGATCGAGCTGGCGCTGCGTGCGGGCACCTACGGCGGTGCGGAGGTACTGGGTCTGACCGACTACGGCCTCACCGCGGGCTCGGCCGCCGACCTGTTCGTGGTGGACGCCGAAACCCCGGCTGCCGCCGTCGTTTCGGTGCCCGTGCGCACGCTCGTGGTCAAGCGTGGGCGTGTCGTGGCGCGCGATGGTCAGCTCGTCGCACACTGATCGTATACGAAACAGGCGTGTAATCGTTCGGACCGCATGCGGAAATGAGCTCCCGATAGAACTGTGAAGCATGAGCCCCACCGCTTCACAAGCCCATACCGGCGACGGCCGGGCCGATATCCCCGCTGCCGCCCACGACGGCAACGTATACGGCCCGGCCCTCGCGTTCCGGAACGTCTCCCTGGTCTTCGAGAACGGCACACACGCGCTCGACGGCATCGACATCGCCATCCGCCCACACGAATTCGTCTCCGTGGTCGGTCCGTCCGGCTGCGGCAAATCCACCCTGCTGCGCCTGGCCTCCGGATTCGAACAACCCACGGCGGGCGCGGTGGACGTCGCGGCCGCCACCCTGGGCTACGTCTTCCAGGAGGCCACCCTGCTGCCCTGGCGGTCGGTGCTGCGCAATG
This sequence comes from Nocardia jejuensis NBRC 103114, assembly GCF_001613145.1. Taxonomy (GTDB): domain Bacteria; phylum Actinomycetota; class Actinomycetes; order Mycobacteriales; family Mycobacteriaceae; genus Nocardia; species Nocardia jejuensis. The sequence continues at coordinate 27,107 of NZ_BDBU01000011.1, read as the reverse complement.
TGGAACTGCCCGCCGAACTCGCGGGGGTGGACAGGGCCGCGCGCCGGGCCGCCGCCCGCGAAGCCATCGAGCTGGTCGGCCTGACGGGATTCGAAAACCACAAGCCCGCACAGCTTTCCGGCGGAATGCGGATGCGCGCCTCCATCGCCCGCGCGCTGACCGGCGCACCGGAGGTGTTCCTGTTCGACGAACCCTTCGGCGCGCTCGACGAGATCACCCGCCAGCGTCTCAACGAGGTGGTCGGTGGCCTGTATCGCCGCTCCGCCTTCACCGGCGTCTTCGTCACCCACTCGGTCGCCGAGGCGGTCTTCATGTCCACGCGGGTCGTCGTCATGACCGGTCGTCCGGGCCGGGTGGCCGCGGATATCGCGGTCCCCCTGGACTTCCCGCGCACCCCGGAACTGCGCTACACCCCCGAATTCGGCGAGATCGCCGCCACCGTGTCGGCCGCGCTGCACGACGCCGAACGCGCGCACGCCCCGGCCGCGGGGAGGGCCGCATGACTGTCGCCGACACCCACGCGTTCACGAACCGGCACGCGCAGCCGCCGACATCGGCCGGGGCGTCGCCGGCGGATCTGCACACCCGACCGAAGGGCGAATCGATGCCGGAGCCGACATCCGTGCCCGCCTCGCGAATCGAGCCCGAGGCGACCGTCGATGGGGTGCCGTCCCGCCGGAAGACACTGTGGCCGTTCGCGATCGCTCCGATTCGAGTCGTCGCCCCGGTGCTGGTGTTCCTGCTGGTGATGGCGGCCTGGAGCGTCGCGAGTCACCTCGTGATCGCCCCGGACTCGCGGTTCCTGCTGCCGCCGCCGGAGGACGTGTTCCGAAAGGGCCTGCTGGAGGCGAGCACTCGCGCGGAAATCCTGTCCGCACTGGGCTCCACGGTGCAGATCGCGCTGACCGGCCTGGCGCTGGCGATCGTGCTCGGCGTCGGGTTCGCGGTGATCATGAGTCAGGCGCGGTGGGCGGAGTACTCGCTGTATCCGTATGCCGTGGTCCTGCAGACCATTCCGGTGCTGGCGGTGGTGCCGCTGTTCGGATTCTGGTTCGGTTACGAGTTCGGCAGCCGGGTCATCGTATGCGTGATGGTGTCGCTGTTCCCGGTCATCACCAACACTCTGCTCGGAGTGAAATCTGTGAAGGCCGCCGAGCACGACCTGTTCACCCTGCACGGGGCGTCGCGCCGGCAGCGATTGCTCAAATTGCAACTGCCCGCCGCGCTTCCGGCGATGATCTCGGGATTCAAGATCTCCGGCGGGATGGCCATCATCGGATCCATCGTGGCCGACTTCTTCTTTCGCCAGGGCGATCCCGGAATCGGCCGCATGATCGACGTCTACCGCCAGCGCCTGGCCACCGAGGAACTCATCACCGCTCTGCTGCTGTCCTCACTGGTCGGTCTGATCCTGTTCTGGGTCTTCGACTTCCTGGCCGGCCGCGTCGATCGAGCGCACGGAAACCACACCTGAACCTTTGCTCCGCAACAGTTTTCGCACACCGAGATCCAAGGAAAGCCCGTGAAGAAACGTGTCCTGCTCGCTGCCGCTCTGCTGGGCAGCACCCTGTTGACCGCCTGTGGCGGCGGCGATTCAGCACCCAAGCCCACCGGACAGGGTGAACTCGCCGGCGTCTGTCCCGCCACCGTCGTCATCCAAACCGATTGGTACGCGACCCCCGAGCGCGCCGCCGCCTATCAGCTCGTCGGCCCCAACGGCACGGTCGATGCCAAGAAGGGCGCGTACGTCGGCCCGCTCGGCGATACCGGCGTCAACGTCGAGGTGCGCCTGGGCGGCCCGTTCCTGGGCGGGCAGCCGGTTCCGGCGCAGATGTATCAGGACACCGGCATCACCCTCGGACTGGTGCCCACCGACGAGCAGGTGCAGGCCGCCGCCAAGTTCCCGCTGACCGGCGTGTTCGCCTCTCTCGACATCAATCCGCAGATCCTCATGTGGGATCCGGCGACCTATCGGATCGATTCGTGGAAGGACGTGGCCGCCTCCGGCGCCCCTGTCGTCTACTCCGAGGGCAAGATCTATATGGACTACCTGATCGCCCACGGTGACGTGCGCAAGGAACAGGCCGACGCCTCCTTCGACGGCACGCCCAGCCGCTTCGTGGCCGAGAAGGGCCGGGTCATGCAGCAGGGTTACGTCTCCAATGAGCCGTACCGCTGGGAGCACGACGTGAAGGGCTGGCAGAAGGCCACCGGTCATCTGCTGGTCCAGCAGGCCGGGTACGAGATCTATCCGCACGCCTGGTCGGTGCGCAGCGGGCAGCTCGCCGAGCTCAGCCCCTGTCTGAAGAAGCTGGTGCCGATGCTGCAGCAGGCCGAGATCGACTATGTGACCGATCCCGAACCGACGAACCAGGCGTTGCTGAAGATCTCCCAGACCATTCCCGACGGCCCGCCGATCACCGCGGCGGGCAATACCGACTCGGTGAAGGTGCAACTCGCGGAGAAGATCGTCGGCAACGGACCCGACAGCACGCTGGGCAATTTCGACACCGAGCGGGTGGATCGCGCCATCGCCCAGGTCGTGCCGCTGCTGCGCACTCGTGGTCAGCAGGTCCCGGACGGCTTGTCCGCCAAGGATCTGGTGACCAACGAATTCATCGATCCGGCAAAGGGTGTCAAGCCCCAGGGCTGAGTCGGTGCTCCCGGGTCGCACGGCCGCGCGCCGCGAGAGATGTGCTCGCGCGGCCCGCGGCCGTCCGCGTCAGCGGGAGGCCTTGAGCTGGTGGGCCACCAGGTCCAGGAAAGCGTCCACCTCGGGCTTGTGGTAGGCGGCGGTGGCGCCGGTGGCGGTGGGGAAGACGGTGTCGCGGACTTCGTCGGGGGTGAGGCCGTTGGGGCCGTCGTGGGCGAGGGTGGCGGCGAGGCGGTCCAGGAACGCGCCCACCTCGTCGGCGACGTAGCCGGTGAAACCCAGTGGGGGAGCGGAGAATTGGATGCGCAGGACGGCTTCGTGGGTGAGCGGGTCCTGTTCGCGGCCCGAGGGGATGCGGTGCGAGCCGCGGCGCAGGAACTCCAGGTCGACGCAGATCTGGTCGAGGAACTCGTCGACCTGTTCGCAGTCGTAGCCGTGATTGCCCGGGACGGGGGTGTCGAATTCGGCCATCCGGATGTCCGCTGCGGTGAGATTGTCGCGTCCGATCAGCGAATCGGCGATGCGCGCGCAGAAGGCATCGACCTGGCCACGGTGGTAGGCCTCGCGGCCCGGCGCTGCGAAACCGAAGCGCGCGCGGCGGACGTCCTCTGGGGTCACGGGGGCCATTGTGCCAATGGTGTCATGTCCGAATTGCTGCCGCCCCAGTCGAATCCGGGCGCTCGGTTCAGTCCTTGCGAACGCCGTCGATGAGCAGTCGGCGAATCGCCTGGCTGAGGTCCTCGACGGCGTTCTCGTCGGGATCTCGCAGGCCGTGCACTATCGCGGCCAGAATCATGCCGGTGACCGCGCGCGCGGTATTCCTGGTGTCCAGGTCCGCGCGCAGGTAGCCCAGTTCCACGCCGTGCTCGAGGTAGCCCGCGGTGAGCGCGTCGGCGGTGTCCAGGAGCCCGTACAGGCGCATGGTCAGCTCGGTGTCGATACCGGTGGCCTGGAACAGCAGCATCTGCGCCACGCGCCGGTCCTGAAGGAAGATTTGGTTCAGCGCACCGCCGATCCGATCGACCTGGGCCCGGTATTCCTGCAGGGTCGCCGCGGCATCGGGCGCGTTGTCGGTCCCGAGCGTATCGATGATCCTGGCCGCCAGATCGTCGATCACGTGATCGATGATGTCGCGCTTGTTGGCGAAGTACCGGTAGAACGTGCCGTGCCCGATCCCCAGCTCGGAGGCTATGTCCGCGATGCCGGTGGCGTGGTAGCCCCGCTCGGCGAACAGCACGAACGAGGTATCGATGATCTCTTGGCGGAGCTCGGCCTTGCGCCGTTCGATACGAGAGGATGGCTTCGTCACGCCCCCGATGATACGGTGTTCACAAACGGAATGAGATGTCATTCTATGACAAATGAGTCACAGGGAGGTTCGGCGTGGCACCTCAGTACGACGCCATCGTGGTCGGTGCGGGATTCGGCGGCATGGGTGCCGGTATTCAGCTGGACCGGCTCGGCTTGAGCAATTTCGTGATCCTCGAGCGTGAGAACGACCTCGGCGGCACCTGGCACGTGAATCACTATCCGGGCCTGGCGGTGGACATCGCCTCGGTCACCTACTCGTACTCTTTCGAGCCCAACCCGCACTGGACCCGACTGTTCGCGCCGGGCACCGAGCTCAAGAAGTACGCCGAGCACGTCGCGGACAAGTACGACCTGCGCCGGCGCATGCGCTTCGATACGGTCGTCGGCGGCGCGCGCTGGGACGAGGAACAGCAGCACTGGGTGGTCTCGATCGAGAACGGCGAATCCCTCACCGCGCGTTACATTCTCGCGGCCACCGGCTTCCTGTCCCAGCCCTACACCCCGCCGTTCCCCGGTATCGACACCTTCGCGGGCAAGATCATCCACACCACCGCGTGGGACAACGACTTCGACCTGACCGGCCGCAAGGCCGCCATCATCGGCACCGGCGCGACCGCCGTGCAGTTGATCCCCGAGGTCGCCAAGAAGGCCGACGCGCTGACCGTCTTCCAGCGCACCCCGATCTGGGTCGTGCCCAAGGTCGACACCGCCATCCCGAAGCCGGTGCAGACGCTCTTCGAGCGCGTCCCGGCGACGCAGAAGGCCGCCCGCATGGTCAACACCACCATGCTCGAGGCGCTCATGGTGGTCGGCGTGCTGCACTTCAAGCAGGCCAAGCCGCTGAACAAGGCCGCCGCCCTGCTGGCCAAGGCGCACCTGCGGACCTCGGTGAAGGACAAGGAAACCCGCAGGAAGCTGACTCCGGACTACGACTTCGGCTGCAAGCGCCCGACCTTCTCGAACCTCTACTTCAAGACGTTCAACGAGGAGCACGTGCGACTCGAGACCAACTCGATCGATCACATCGAACCGGACGGCATCGTCACCGCCGACGGCCACAAGACCGAGATCGACACCCTGATCCTGGCCACCGGTTTCAATCTGTGGGACGTGAACTTCCCGGCGATCGAGATCATCGGCCGCGACGGGGTCAACCTCGGAAAGTTCTGGCGTGACAACCGCTTCCAGGCCTACGAGGGCATCACGGTGCCGAAGTTCCCGAACTTCATCAGCCTCAACAGCCCGTACTCCTACAGCGGCCTGTCCTACTTCACCACCATCGAAGCCCAGATGAAGCACATGGGCCGGTTGTTCGGTGAGATGTTCCGTCGTGGTGAGAAGACCTTCGAGGTCACCGAGCACGCCAACACCGAGTTCCTGGATCGCGTCACCGACAAGCTGGACTCCTCGGTGTTCTACAGCGGCCAGTGCTCCACCGCGCGCAGCTACTACTACAACCAGCACGGCGAGGCCGCCCTGCTGCGCCCGACCAGCACCGTCAACGCCCATCGCGAGGCGGTGAGCTTCCCGCTCGACGACTACACCTACGGGTCGGCGTCGGTCTGATCGGAGTTACGCGTCGAACCAGCGAAGCGGAGGCAATCAAACTCAGGTCGGCGCGCCCTGTCTCAGGTATTGCTGGCAGACTGTCGGGGAAACGCATCCATTCGACCACTGACTAAGGGCTGACTTCGACGATGGACCTTCTGCTGCCGCTTCTGCTGGTTGCTCTGCTCATCCCCATGTTCCTCGGTGTTCGCCGCCAGAAGCGCGCGATGGCGGAGGTCACGGAAATGCAGGACGGCGTGAAGGTCGGCGACCGGGTGGTCATGACCTCGGGCATCTACGGCACCGTGGTCGAGCTCGACGAGGACACCCTCGATCTGGAGATCGCGGAGGACGTCGTCACCACCTGGAAGCGCAAGTCGATCCTCGAGGTGCGCAAGGACGACGCCGACACCGTCGAGGACATCGAGGACGCCGAGCCCGAGAACATCGAGGCCGCGCCCGGTGAGATCGCGGCGCCGATCGAGGCCACATCGGCCGCGCCGATCGAGGCCGCATCGGCGGCGCCGATCGATGCCGCAGCACACGAGGACGCCCCGCGTCTCACCAAGGACTGACATTCCCAGCGCCATCGGCCGCCCGAATCCGGGTGGCCGGTGGCGCTGCGGTGTGTGCCAGCTCGTTCCACACCCCGATTCCTCCTAGGAGATAAGTACTGTGCCACCTTCCCAGGGAACGGCGCACCCACTGCGCCTGCTCGGCGTCTACGCCGCACTGGTGGCCGTGATGTTCGGCCTGATCTTCTTCACCGGAGACAAGTCCGCGTCTGCCAAACTCGGCATCGATCTGCAGGGCGGCACGCGTGTCACGCTGACCGCCCGCACCGTCGACGGCGGCAAGCCGAGCCAGGACAGCCTGCGCCAGGCACAGGACATCATCGAGAAGCGCGTCAACGGACTGGGCGTCTCGGGTTCCGAGGTCGTGATCGAGGGCGAGAACCTGGTGATCACGGTCCCGGGTGAGGACGGCGCACAGGCGAAGTCGCTCGCGACCACCGCCAAGCTGTACGTCCGCCCGGTGGTGCAGACCATCGCACCGCAGGTGCAGAACGGTAAGCCCGTCGGACAGCAGCAGGCACCTGCCGGGCAGCAAGCCCCTGCCGGGCAGCAGCCGACGGTGCCCCCGGCGTCCGCACCCGAATCCGCCGCGCCGAGCGCCGAATCCGCCGCGCCGACCACGAGCGAGGCTCCGGCCGCACAGAACCGGGTGTTCCCGGCGCAGGCGCCGACCACGCCCGAGGTGCCGCCGAGTACTCCGGCCAAGCAGCCGGCCTCGGCTCAGGCGCAGGCGCAGGAGATCGCGGCCGCGAAGGCGTTGCGCCAGAGCACCGATCAGACCGTTCAGCAGACCGCCATGCTCACCATGGACTGCGCCAAGCCGGATCCGTTGCAGGGCAACGACGATCCGAACCTGCCGCTGGTGGCCTGCTCCTCCGACGGCACCGCGGTGTACCTGCTCGACAAGAGCGCCCTGGACGGCCAGGAGATCAGCAACGCCTCCGCGCAGCTGGATCCGAAGGCCTCGCGCTGGGTCGTGAACGTGGACTTCAAGTCCGGTGGCGCGGACACCTGGGGCAAGTTGACCACCCAGTACCTGCAGAAGCAGCTCGCCTTCGTGCTCGATTCGAAGGTCGTGAGCGCGCCGCGCGTGGAGTCCGGCGGCCAGTACGGCGGCAGCACGCAGATCTCGGGCAGCTTCAACGGCACCACCTCCAAGGAGCTCGCGAACACCCTGAAGTACGGTTCGCTGCCGCTGTCGTTCCAGACCTCCGAGGCCGAGACGGTGTCCGCGACGCTGGGTCTGTCCTCGCTGCGCGCGGGCCTGATCGCGGGTGCGATCGGTCTGGTCGCGGTGCTGCTGTACTGCCTGCTCTACTACCGCATGCTCGGCTTCCTGGCGGGCTTCTCGCTGCTGGCCGCCGGCGCCGCAGTGTACGCGCTGATCGTGCTGCTGGGCAGGTCGATCGGATTCACCCTCGATCTGGCCGGTATCGCCGGTCTGATCATCGGTATCGGTATGACCGCCGACTCGTTCGTGGTGTTCTTCGAACGCATCAAGGACGAAATGCGTGAGGGTCGCAGTTTCCGCTCGGCCGTCCCGCGCGGCTGGTCGCGCGCACAGCGCACCAACCTCTCGGGCAAGACGGTCAGCTTGATCGCCTCGGGCGTGCTGTACATGCTCGCCGCCGGTCAGGTGAAGGGCTTCGCGTTCACGCTCGGCTTGACCACCATCCTCGACGTCATCGTGCTGTACCTGGTCACCTCGCCGCTCATGATGCTGGCCTCGCGCTCGCCGTTCTGGGCCAAGCCGTCGGTGAACGGGCTCGGCGCCGTTGCTCAGATTGCCCGCGAACGCAAGGCTTCCGCCGGCGTCCTGGTGAAGGAGGCGTGATCATGCGCGATTCCAGCAGCCCCGTCATCGACACCGATTCCGAACTCGACTTCGAGTCGGACACCAAGGTCGAGAAGCACAGTCTGTTCGACCGGTTGTACACCGGCACAGGTGGTTTCGAGATCGTCGGGCGTCGCAAGCTCTACTACGGCCTGGCCGCGCTGTTCGTGGCGATCGCCGTGCTGAGCATCGCGATCCGCGGTTTCACCCTGGGCATCGACTTCGCGGGTGGCTCGCGGATCCAGTTGCCCGAGACCGGCAATGTCACCACCTCGACCGTCGAGGAGGTCTACCGCACGACGCTCGGCCATGATCCGGTGACCGTGCAGAAGGTCGGTTCGGGTTCGGCCGCGACCATTCAGATCCGGTCGGACACGCTGGACGACGAGCAGTCCGAGAAGTTGCAGACGGCGCTGTTCGACAAGTTCCAGCCGAAGGATTCCAGCGGGCAGGTGAACCGCAACGCGATCAGCGTGGCGGAGATCAGCGAGACCTGGGGTGGCCAGATCACCCACAAGGCGCTGCTCGCGCTGGCGGTGTTCGTCGCGGCGACCATGGTCTACATCGCGATTCGATTCGAACGCGATATGTCGATCGCGGCCATCGGGTCGCTGTTCTTCAACCTGATCGTCACCGCGGGCATCTATTCGCTCGTCGGTTTCGAGGTGACGCCCGCGGCGGTCATCGGCCTGCTCACGATTCTGGGGTACGTGCTCTACGACAACGTGGTCGTCTTCGACAAGGTCGAGGAGAACACGCGCGGGGTACTGCATCTGAACAAGCACACCTATGCCGAGAAGGCGAACCTCGCCGCCAACCAGACGCTGATGCGTTCGATCAACACGACCATCATCGGCATCCTGCCCATCATCGGCATGCTGGTGATCGCGGTGTGGCTGCTGGGCGTGGGCACGCTCAAGGATCTGGCGCTGGTACAGCTGGTCGGCATGATCGTCGGCGCGTACTCCTCGATCTTCTTCGCGGTGCCGCTGCTGGTGTCGATCAAGGAGCGCTTCGGGCCGGTCGCCGAGCACACCCGCCGGGTCAAGGCCAAGCGGGCCGGTATCTCCTCCGGGCGTGCGGGCGCGGCAGGGGCGCAGCGGGCGGGCCGGGCCTCGGCCGTCGACCGTGAAAGCGTCGGTGCGGCAAACGGATTCAGCGCGAACCGGGACAACGCCGGTCCGCGTACGCGGGACGGGGGCGGCGCGCCGCGCCCCGGTAGTCGCCCGAGCGGGAAACGACACAAGAGAAGGCACTGAGGGATACGGGGGTCTCGGACGGTGAGGCGGCAACAAATCGAATCGATCGATGGCAATGCAGAAGCGTCCCGCCGGACCCCCGGGTCCCAGGGATCGGGGCGCGCCCGTCACGGCGGAAACGCGCGCCGCGGACTGGTGGTGGCCACCGCGGGTGTGCTGACCGCCGCCGCGCTGGCGGGCTGTGCGGGCAAGAATCAGGTGCCCTCCATCGGCTACGGCGTGGACGCGGTGGTCGCGAGCTACAACGGCGGCAGCACGCTCGGCGCGAACAGCGGTGCGGCGGCGGTGTTCGCGCGGGTGCTGCCCGGGTTCTTCTACACCGGTCCCGACGGGCAGCCGGTGGCGGACACCGATACCGGTACCGCCAAGGAGGTGCCGGGCGAGGCGCAGACCATCCAGTACCGGCTGAATCCGGACGGCGTCTACTCCGACGGCAGTCCGACCTCCTGCGATGATCTGGTGCTGGCCTGGGCCGCGCGCAGCGGCCGGTTCACCAAGCCCGCTCCCGGTGGTCCGGCGCCGCAGTTCGACGCCGCGAGCACCGCGGGCTACAGCGATATCGAGCGGGTGGACTGCCAGCCCGGTTCCAAGGACGCGACCGTGGTCTTCCGCCCGGGCCGGCACTACACGGCGTGGAAGACGCTGTTCAACGCCACCGAGCTGATGCCCGCGCACGTGATCGCCAACGCGGTGAAGGTGCCGACGGTGGTCACCCCGCTGCAGAGCGGCGACGCGGGCGTGGTGGACCGGATAGCGGACTTCTGGAACAACGGCTGGAAGCTCGTGCCCGGCAAGCTGGATCTGACCGCGCTGCCGGCCGCGGGCCCGTATCGGATCGAGTCGTTCGACGACAAGGACGGCCTCGTCCTGGTCAAGAACGAGAAGTGGTGGGGCAATCCCGCCAAGACGCCCCGGATCGTGGTGTGGGGCAAGAACTCCGACCTGAAGTCGAAGGTCTCCTCCAAGGCGATCGGCGTGCTCGACGTGGGCGCGGGATCCCTCGGCGAGGTGAGTCTGGACGGGTTCTCCTCGGCGAACCTGCCCGGGCGCGGAGTGGAGCAGTTGGTGTTGAACACCGGCGGCGTGTTCGCGTCGGTGGAGGCGCGCCGGGCCTTCGCGCTGTGCGTCCCCCGGCAGTCGCTGTTCGACAAGCTCGGGCATCCGGGATTCACGCAGAAGTCCGGTCTGGGTTCGGGTCCATTGAATTCGCGTACCTTGCAACAGGATTCGCTGTACTACCCGGCGGTGACCGGTGCGGCGGACAAGTACAAGGGCGGTGACGCGAGCGCGGTGCAGGCGGCCGCCGGATCCGGCCTGCAGAACCAGACGGTGCGTATCGGCTATGTGAAGCCGGACGAACGGCGCGCCCAAACGGTCACCATGATCGCCGACGCGTGCAAGGCCTCGGGCATCACGGTCGTGGACGCGGGCACACCGGATTTCGTTCCGACGCAGCTGGGCGAGGGCAAGGTCGACGCCGTCCTCGGCGGCTCCGCGGCTTTCCCCGGACCGTCCGGTTCGTTGACAGCTACCGACGCGATTGCGGCGTTGCGCACAGGTCAGGGCCTGAATTTCAATAGATTCGGGAACGGCCGCTACGATGCGATCTCGGATCAGCTTGCGGCGGAGGACAACTCGACGACCGTGTTGAACCTCTTGACCGAGCAGGAAAACCTGCTCTGGAGCGAGATGCCGTCCATCCCGCTGTTCGCCGGTCCGCGCACCATCGCGTTCGGCGACGGCATGGAGAACGGGATCCCCAGTCCCACCAAGGCCGGTGCGGGCTGGAACATGGATCGCTGGGTGCTGACGCGGTGATGCCGCGGTCGGCGAGGTGATGAGGAGTGGGTGGAATGAGCAAGCACGAGATGGTGGAGTCGGAAGAGGTCACGGGTGGACGCACCGCCCGGGCCGCCGAAGCGGTCGAGAGACTCACGCGGTGGCACGATGACTTCCCGACTCCGGGAGTCCGTTTCGCCGATCTGACGCCGGTCTTCGCGGATGCCGAGGGCTTCCGCACGGTGCTGGACTGCTTCGCCGCCTGCGCGCCGGACGCGGACCTGGTCGCGGGCGTGGACGCGCGCGGCTTCCTGCTGGGCGCGGGCGTGGCCGCGGTGCTCGGCACCGGCGTGGTGGCGGTGCGCAAGGCGGGCAAGCTGCCGCCGCCCGTGATCAGCCGCGAGTACACCCTCGAATACGGTTCCGCCGCACTGGAGATCCCCGCGGACGGCATCGATCTGAAGGGCAGGCGCGTGCTGCTGCTCGATGACGTGCTCGCCACCGGTGGCACTCTCGCGGCCGCGGCCGAACTGTTCCACGCCGCGGGCGCCGAGGTGATCGCCGCGGCCGTGGTGCTGGAGCTGGGTTTCCTGGGCGGCCGGGACCGCCAGGGTGACTATCCGCTCGTCTCCGTGGTGAAGCTCTGAGTCCTCCCCGCGTCAGCGTGCTACCGCACGGGCGACGAAACCACTGACGATCAGCCAGAAGATGGCCGCCAGGCCATAATTCAGGATGATGTCCAGGTTGATGCTGCCCGTGTGGAACAGCCCGGGGAAGAACAGGGCCAGCGGTTCGGCCCAGGACTTCACGAAGACGAAGAACTTGTTGGCGGGGTCGGCGTTCAACACCTGCATCAGGATGTAGAGACCCTCGACAAGAGCGAACAGCGCACCGACCGCACCTAGGATGCGTGCGGCGGTGGCCTCATTGCGGGCGACGTACGGCATGCGGTGAGGAATGCCCGTTGTGCGGGGCCCGGAAACGGCGCCGTGCGTGTCCCGCCGTCGTGTCGCAGCGTGTCCTCACCCCGGGTCAGCGTGTCAGCACCCGGGCGATCAGACCGGTGACGACCAACCAGAACAGGGCCGCGAGACCGTAGTTCACGACGATGTCGAGATTGCCGTTGCCGGTGTGGAAAAGACCCGGGAAGAACAGGGCCAGCGGCTCGGCCCACGACTTGATCAGAGTGAAGAATCGGTTCGACTGATCGGCGCCGAGGGTGAGCATCAGGATGTAGACGATTTCGATGATGGCGAACAGGGCGCCGACACCGCTCACCAAGCGAGCGGCCAGACCCTGGCCTCGATATGTTCTGTATTCGTAACTCATGTCCGGGAATTTCCCAGCGTTCACCGGTTGAAACAGGCTCGCCGGTCCGTGAAAGCGGGTGTCGGACATGGCATGATGTCCGGGTGACAACCACGGCGGCCGGGAGCGTTCGGGCGTGAGGCCCAAAGTCATCATCGGCGCCGCTGTCGGCGCGGCCCTGTGCCTGGTGACCCTGGTGCTCGTCATCATCCTGCCCGCCTCCGAAACCACCTGCGGGGCGGGCACCCCGGTCGTGCCGACCGCGACCGCCGCGCTCACCGAACCCAATTGCCCCGCAACGGGTTCGGCCGCCGAGGCGGGTCTGCAGGACGGTGCGCTGCGGGTGCTGCGCTGCACGGTCGCGCGGTTCGGCATGATGGACATGCGCGGGCTGGTCGCCGACGACTCCTACCCCGATCATCGGGAGGGCCGCGCGGTGGAATTCATCGTCGGCGCGGATCAGGCCAAGGGCGATTCGATCGTGGCTTTCCTGCAGGAGAACGCCGCCGCGTTCAGGGTGGATTACGTGATCTGGAAGCAGCGCACCTGGACTCCCGGTGCGGCCTCGGGCATTTCGTGGAACCCGATGGACGATCGCGGCGACGCGGCTCGCAATCACATGGACCGGGTGCAGGTCACCATCAAGGCCGCCGCCGCGACCACCACCGTGCCGGTGATCTCCCCGAGCGTGTCGCTGGCCGCCATGCCCGGCGCGGTGAACGAGGCCGGTCGGCTCAGCGGTGCGGGACGTCGCCAATACCCGCTCGCGGCAGGAACGTTCACCATCTCGGACACCTTCGGCTCGCGTGGCGGCGCGCACCTGGGCGTGGACATGGCCGCGTCCGCGGGCACGCCCATCTACGCCGCGTCCGACGGGCTGGTGGTCGCCTCGGGTCCGGCCTCCGGATTCGGGGACTGGGTGGTGATCGATTCGCTCGACGAGAGCGGGCGGCGCTACTCGACCGTCTACGGGCACATGTACGACAACGGCATCTTCGTGCGCACGGGCGATGTGGTCACCATGGGTCAGCACATCGCCGATGTCGGGTCCAACGGCGAATCCTCCGGCGCGCACCTGCATTTCGAGCTGGTGCCCGGCGGCCGGCTCACCGGTGGGCACCAGGTCGATCCGATGGCGTGGCTCTCGGGCGCGAGCCTGCCGACCGCGACCGTCCCGAACTGTGAGAACGGATTCGGCACCGCCGGAGGCAATCTCGCCTCCGGGAAGGTCCCGGCCGAACTCGAGATCTGGTACCGGCGGGCCGGATCGCTGTGCCCCGAGATCAGCGCCTCGCTGCTGGCGGCGCAGGGGCAGGCCGAATCCGGCTTCCAGCGCGGCCTCACCTCACCCGCCGGAGCGCAGGGCCTGGCGCAGTTCCTGCCCAGTACCGCGAGGTCGCTCGCGCCGGACGGACAGCCGTACGTCATCGACGCGGACGGCAACGGCACCGCCAGCACCTGGGACGACGGCGACGCCATCATGGGCCAGGGTCGCTATATGTGCGCGATCGCCCAGACCGTCAAGGGCTGGATGGAGCAGGGCAAGGTGCAGGGCGATCTCACCTCGCTCACCATCGCGGCCTACAACGCGGGTGAGGGCGCGGTGCTGGCCTCGGGCGGCATGCCGAACCAGGTGCCGGGGCACTTCAGCGAGACCCGGCCGTACGTCGCGCGAATCCTGGCCGCCGAAGCGGGTTTCCGGAGTATGGGCAGTGGCGGCCGGTTCGTGCCGGACGCGGCGGCCGATCTCGGGCCGCAGATCGCCTCGGCCGGGCACGAATGGCTTGGCACCCGTTACGCTTTCGGCGGCGGTGGCACCCAGGGGCCCAGCAACGGCGGCTTCGACGAGCCGGGATTCACCGCCGCGGCGGTGTTCTCCGCGAGTGGTGGCACCATCACCCTGCCCGGCACCGCGGAGCAGCAGTGGGAGATCGGCACCGAGGTGCCGCTGCTGAAGGCCGCCGCCGGTGATCTGGTGTTCGGCAACTTCGGCCCGCGCGGCCCCGCGACGGTCGGGATCTATCTCGGCAGCGGGCGCATGCTGTACGCGGAGCCCAACGGCGCGGTGACCGAGACGCCCCTGCTCAACGGCATGAAGGCGCGCCGGATCGGGGGCTGAGGGGACCAGGCGCACGCCGGTGCCGAGATCCGGCTCACGCACGAATGGGGTTGCACGCGCACTTCGCTCTTCGCTACCGTGGCTTACGTTCCATTCCCTCCCGATCGGAGTCCATGCGTTGATTCTCTGAGGTAACCGCTGTGTGGCCCGCATTCGCGCGCCGCGATTCTTCGCGCTTACCCACCCGGGAGTCCGCATGTCATCCTCTGTCGTTTCCCTGTCCGATCTCACCTTCGCGTGGCCGGACGGCACCCCCGTCTTCGACGGCCTCGATACCCAGCTCGGACCCGGTCATATCGGCCTGGTCGGCAACAACGGCGCGGGTAAGTCCACGCTGCTGAGGTTGCTCACCGGCGAACTGCGTCCCCAGCGCGGCTCGATCTCGGTCCCGGGCCGGCTCGGCTGTCTGCGCCAGGATCTGGGGCTGGCCGCCGGGCAGCGGGTGGACGAGGTGCTCGGCATCGCCGAGATCCGAAAAGCACTGCATCGCATCGAGTCCGGTGACGGCGGCGAGAGCGACTTCGAGTCGGTCGGCGCCGCCTGGGACATCGAGGAGCGGGCGGTGGCGTTGCTCGGGCGGCTCGGATTGCACTATGTCGCCGGGGATGTCGCCCAGCTCGACCGTCGCGTGGACACGCTCTCCGGTGGCGAGACGGTGCTGCTGGGTCTGGTGGCCGAACTGCTGCGCGAGCCCGAGGTGCTGCTGCTGGACGAGCCGACCAACAACCTGGACGAGGTGGCGCGCACGCGTCTGTACGAGGTGGTGGGTCAGTTCTCCGGCACCGTGCTGACGGTCAGCCACGATCGTGGCCTGCTGGCGCTGGTCGATTCCGTCGCCGAGCTGAGGCAGGGCGGAATCCGGTTGTTCGGCGGCAATTTCGCCGAGTACGAGCGCATGATCGAGGCCGAACAGGAGGCCGCCCGCGCCCTCGTGCGCGATGCGCGCAGCGATGTGCGCAAGCAGTCACGGGAGCTGGTGGAGACCCGCATCAAACTCGACCGCCGCCGGCGCTACGGGCAGAAGATGTGGGACACCAAACGCGAGCCCAAGATCGTCATGGGCAATCGCAAACGCGCCGCCGAGGTCTCGGCCGGCAAGCTGCGCAACAACCACATCGGCAAGTTGCAGGAGGCGCAGGAACAGCTGACGCAGGCACAGGAGAAAGTGCGTGACGACCGGGAGATCCGGGTCGATCTGCCCGATACCCGGCTCTATCCCGGGCAGGAGGTGATCGATCTGCGGGAGGTGGAGCTGGCGTGCGGTCCGAGGGTGACCCTGAAAGTCACCGGCCCCGAACGCATCGCGCTGACCGGCCGCAACGGCATCGGGAAAACGACTCTCCTGCACCGGATCCGGGCCGAGTCGCCGAAGGTGCCGTGGAAACTGCTGCCGCAGCGACTGGACATCTTCGACGAGTCGCTGTCGGTGTTCGAGAACGTCGCGGCCACCGCGCCGCACGCCGCGCCCGAGCAGATCCGAGCCAGGCTGGCGCGCTTCCTGTTCCGTGGCGGTGAGGCCGACGTGCTCGCCGGTGCGCTCTCGGGCGGTGAGCGGTTGCGCGCCGCGCTGGCGATGCTGCTGCTGGCCGATCCGGCTCCGAGGCTCCTGCTGCTGGACGAGCCGACCAACAATCTGGATCTGCCCAGCCTCGAGCATCTGACCGAGGCGCTCGCGAGCTTCCAGGGCGCGCTGATCGTGGTGAGCCACGACCCGCGGTTCCTGGACGAGATCGGCGTCACGCGCCGCCTCGAATTGACTCCGGAGGGACTGGTGGACAGGCTGGGGGAGTAGCACCCCGGAGTGCCCGATGCGCATCGGAACGATGGGGACGCCGCGTATCGAGCAATCGGGACGCAATGCCTCCACGAGCGGGGCGTGGGAGGCGGTATCGTTCACAACCTCCGGACCGCTCCCGATGGGCGGGATTCGGCGTCCCGGTCTCGAAACGAATCCAGGACTAAAGTAGGTGGTCTGGGTGGTTGAACGGTCCGATGAGGTCCCCCGAATCGAGGCCGGGATAGGTGGTGGAATGACACAGCATCTGGAGAAGGCGAACGCCGAGCAATCCGACGACGGCACGCCTGCGACTCCTGCTGCTTCGGCGCAGCCCGGTGCCGCGCCACGTAATGCTCCCGCCGCCGTGCCCACCTCCGCCTCTCGCCGGGTGCGTGCCCGGCTGGCGAGGCGCATGACCGGTCAGCGCGGTATCGCCGCGGTGAAACCGGTGCTCGAGCCGTTGGCCACCGTGCATCGCGAGTTGTATCCGAAGGCGAATCTCGCTCTGCTGCAACGGGCTTTCGACGTCGCGGACGAGAAGCACTCGCATCAGTTCCGCAAGTCCGGTGACCCGTACATCACCCATCCGCTGGCGGTCGCGAACATTCTCGCCGAGCTCGGCATGGACACCACCACCCTGGTGGCGGCGCTGCTGCACGACACGGTGGAGGACACCGGGTACTCGCTCGAGGAACTGACCAACGACTTCGGGTCCGAGGTCGCGCATCTGGTCGACGGCGTCACCAAGCTGGACAAGGTCAATCTGGGCGCCGCCGCCGAGGCCGAGACCATCCGCAAGATGATCATCGCCATGGCGCGCGATCCGCGCGTGCTGGTGATCAAGGTCGCGGACCGGCTGCACAACATGCGCACCATGCGCTTCCTGCCGCCGGAGAAGCAGGCCAAGAAGGCACGCGAAACCCTCGAGGTGATCGCGCCGCTGGCGCACCGGCTCGGTATGGCCACGGTCAAGTGGGAGCTCGAGGACCTCGCGTTCGCGATCCTGCACGCCAAGAAGTACGACGAGATCGTGCGACTGGTGGCCGATCGCGCGCCCTCGCGGGACACCTACCTGGCCAAGGTGCGCGCGGAGATCGTCAATACGCTCGCCGCGAGCCGGATCAACGCGATCGTCGAAGGCAGACCCAAGCACTACTGGTCGATCTATCAGAAGATGATCGTCAAGGGCAAGGACTTCGACGACATCCATGACCTGGTCGGCATCCGCATCCTGTGCGAAGAGGTGCGGGACTGCTATGCGGCCGTGGGTGTCGTGCATTCGCTGTGGCAGCCGATGGCGGGGCGGTTCAAGGACTACATCGCGCAGCCGCGCTACGGGGTCTATCAGTCGCTGCACACGACCGTGGTCGGGCCGGACGGCAAGCCGCTCGAGGTGCAGATCCGTACCCAGGACATGCACCGCACCGCCGAGTTCGGCATCGCCGCGCACTGGCGGTACAAGGAGACCAAGGGCAAGCACTCCACCGATTCGACCGAGGTCGATGACATGGCGTGGATGCGACAGCTGCTCGATTGGCAGCGTGAAGCCGCGGACCCGGCCGAGTTCCTCGAGTCGCTGCGCTTCGATCTCAAGTCGCCGGAGATCTTCGTGTTCACCCCCAAGGGTGACGTGATCACGCTGCCGCAGAAGTCGACCCCGGTGGACTTCGCGTACGCGGTGCACACCGAGGTCGGGCACCGGTGCATCGGCGCGCGCGTCAACGGGCGCCTCGTCGCGCTGGAACGGCAGCTGGAGAACGGTGAGGTCGTCGAGATCTTCACCTCCAAGGCCCAGAACGCCGGCCCGAGCCGGGACTGGGCCAACTTCGTGGTGTCTCCGCGGGCCAAGGCCAAGATTCGGCAGTGGTTCGCCAAGGAGCGTCGCGAGGAGGCCCTCGAGGCGGGCAAGGACGCGATCAGCAAGGAGGTCCGCCGGTCGGGCCTGCCGCTGCAGCGGCTGATGAGCGTCGATGCGATGACCTCGCTCGCGCACGAGTTGCACTACACCGATATCTCGGCGCTGTACGCCGCGGTCGGTGAGAGCCAGGTGTCCGCGCATCACGTGGTGCAGCGGCTCATGGCGCAGCTCGGTGGCGTCAGCGATGTCGAGAACGAGCTCGCCGAGCGCTCCACCCCCTCCACCGTCCCGACGCGCCAGCGCACCACCGGCGACGCGGGTGTGGAGATTCCGGGCGCGTCCGGCACGGTCTCCAAGCTCGCCAAGTGCTGCACCCCGGTGCCGGGTGACGAGATCATGGGCTTCGTGACCCGTGGCGGGGCGGTCAGCGTGCACCGCACCGACTGCACCAACGCGGACTCGCTGCAATCGGAGCCCGAGCGCATCATCGAGGTGAAGTGGGCGCCGTCCCCGTCCTCGGTCTTCCTGGTCGCCATCCAGATCGAGGCCCTGGACCGCACCCGCCTGCTCTCGGACGTCACGAAGGTGCTCGCCGACGAGAAGGTCAACATCCTCTCCGCCGCCGTGACCACCAGCGGCGATCGAGTGGCCATCTCCAAGTTCACCTTCGAGATGGGCGACCCGAAACACCTGGGCCACCTGCTCAACGTGGTGCGCAACGTGGAAGGCGTCTACGACGTCTACCGCGTGACCTCCGCAGCCTGACGAATCCCGGTGCCGGAGCGATATCTTTCGCCCCGGCACCGCTTTCGTCCCGACCTCGCCCCATACATACCGATCAACGCGGGTCGGCGGTCGCCTGCCGGATGATGTCGGCGAGTTGCGGGGCGTGGGTGAACACGAGTGTGTGGTCCGCCTCGATCCAGGTCGCGGAGATGTCGGGGTGTTCGGTGCGGAGGCGGTCGATTCCGGCCTGCCAGTTCCGATTTCGCCAGGCGGTTCGCTCGTCCGGGTCGGTGCCCGCCATCGCGGTCGACATGATCATGGTGATCGGCTGGTCGATCATGCCGTAGCGCTGCAGGATTCGGGATCGAACGAGGTCCACCTCGATGTTCAGGTCCAGGAGGTCCGCTCCGGTGAGCAGCACCTGATGTTCGGTGCCGAGGGTCTGCTCCCGCGCCTCCTGTATCGCGGGGTCCTGGAACATCGCCCGGAACTCGGGCAGGTCCGCCTCGCCGAGGAACGGCTCCGGCACCGGATCGGCCCCGTCGATCAGCACGAGTTCGCTGAACGCGCCGGGGTTTTCGGACGCGTAGTGCACCACCAGGTCCGCTCCCAGTGAATATCCCACGAGCACAGGCGGTTCGGCGAACGAGACACCCGCCATCACCGCATTCAGATCACTCAGGAAGCCCTCGAACGAATACCGTTCGCCGGCAGTCGCTTTCCCGTGCCCCCGCAGATCGAAACCGACCACCTCATGGTCCCGCCGCAACAACCCGAGCAATTCCCGCAGATCGGCCTGCGTCGACGCCAGTCCCGGACACATCACCAGCGGCCGCCCGCGCCCGCCCCGCGACACCGGAGTCCGCACCCCGTCATGATCGATCGTGAACTTCCGTACGCCGCTCTCGCTCGGCTCGGTCCGCTGGTCCGCGTGAGCGCTCGCTGTTCTCCCTGATCTCGTCGTCATACCGCCATTCTGCAACGGTGACGGGTCCGCCCAGGTCGAGGCTCGATGGTCGGCGGTCGGAGCCGAACCATCGCCCTGTACGGGCGCCGTGCCGGCATCCTGGCCTCGCGGGCCGGGTCGGAACCGCGCAACCCGAGAGCCCCGCAGGTGGTCCGGTCAGGTCCCAGTAGGCTGTCCCGGGTCCCACACTGCGAGGAGAATTCATGACCGCGTTCGAGAACGTCACCGTCACCACGAAGGCCAATGTGTACTTCGACGGTAAGTGCGTGAGCCACAACATCGAGTTGGCGGACGGCACGAAGAAGTCCGTCGGCGTCATCCTCCCGGCCGCGCTGACGTTCACCACGGGCGCGCCCGAGATCATGGAGCTGGTCGAGGGCGAGTGCAAGGTCACCCTGGCAGGTGCGCAGGAGACCGTCACCTACCGTGGCGGTGAGTCGTTCTCGGTCCCCGGGGACAGCAGCTTCGATATCGAGGTCGTCGAAACCCTGCACTACGTGTGCCATTTCGGCTGATCCTCTCGCACGAGTACCGACGCGCCCGGCCTCGCTCCACGGAGCGGGTCGGGCGCTGTCGTTCTCGGATCGGAGGGGCGACCTCGAAACGTCAGGTCGCCGAGGCGGTCTCGTGAACCGAGCGCCAGAGCAGGCCGTTGCGGGCGTGTGGAGCGGGTACCAGTAGCGCGGTGGTCAGTCGCGCGGAAGGACCTTCGGGGTGCTGATGCACCTCTTCGAACCGCACCACCGCGCACTCGGCCGACAGGTGCAGAATCTCGATATCGATGATGTCGATGCGCAGGCCGGGCGACGCGTGCCCCGCGGCCCGCAGTCCTTCGGCGAGCAACGGCCGCGGCACCACCGCCCCGTCGAGGGCCACCATCGAGAACTCGGGGTGCAGCTGCGCCAGGAACCGCTCGACGGTGTCCGCTGCTGCCCCATCGGTGCCCAGCCAGCTCTCCAGGTCGGCATGCTGGATGCGGATCTCCGTGCGGAGCGCGGTCTGGTCGATGCTCATCAGAGGCAAATTACTGGATGACCGTCCAGCGGCATCGGCTGCCTCGCCGCTAGAGTCGGGTCCGCGGAGACGATTCGGTGCTCGAATTCCGACCCGCACGCCGCTGAGCGGATCCCTCCGCACATCGGACCTGCCGCCGGGCCGCACTGTCGCCCACGCGTGGCTCGTGGTCGTGTCCGGAGTTCATCGCGGCGGTATTCCGACGCGGGTCGAGGGTCCGTAGCCGATCGCGAAACACGTTGCGGCGCACGGTGGAATCGGCCGGGTGAGTGCCGCGGCCGACTCCGTGGTGGTACCTAGCGCGGCGCCATGCGGATCGCGCCGTCGAGACGGATGGTCTCGCCGTTCAGCATGGGGTTCTCCACGATGTGGCGGACCAGACTGGCGTACTCGGCGGGGTCGCCCAGGCGTGAGGGGTGCGGAACCTGTGCGCCCAGCGCCTCGATGGCCGAATCGGGCAGGGTGGCGAACAGGGGCGTGTGGAACAGACCGGGGGCGATCGTCACCACGCGAATCTTGTACGACGCCAAATCGCGCGCGATGGGCAGCGTCATGCCGACGATGCCGCCCTTGGACGCGGAGTAGGCGGCCTGGCCGATCTGACCGTCGTACGCCGCGACCGACGCGGTGTTCACGATGACGCCGCGCTCGCCGTCCGCGTCCTCGGCGGCCGAGATGCGTTCCGCGGCCAGGCGGATGACGTTGAACGTTCCGATCAGGTTAACGTTGATGATCTTGGAGAAGCTCTCGAGAGGGAACGCCCCCTTCTTGCTCACCGTCTTGATCGCATTGCCAATTCCCGCGCAGTTCACCGCGATTCGCAGTGTGCCCAGGGCTGACGCGGCATCCAGCGCAGCGGTCACGTCCGCCTCGCTGGTGACGTCACCGGGGGAGAAGACCACGCGCTCACCGAGTTCCTCGGCGATGGATTTGCCGTCCGACGAGGGAAGATCGAGGATGGCGACCTTCACTCCGGCCGCGTGCAGTTCCCGCACGGTGGCCAAGCCGAGACCCGACGCGCCGCCGGTGACGACTGCGGCGATATCTGCTGTTTTCACAAAACCTCCAGAGAGCTAGATCTTGTTAATGTAGATTCTGCTCCGGCAGTGAGGAAAAGCACCCCCCGGCGTGGTGTGCCCAGGCCGCTTGACAGGCTGCTATCGCGCGCACGCGCGGTTTCTCAGGAACGTCCACGGCGCGTCGGGTCGTCGGAATCCCATATATGCGAGAGAATTTCCGTTCGGGACCGTCAGACGCGACGCACCCGGCGGCGCGGTGCTGGACGGGCTGCTCTATCGCACACCGAAAATCACCGCCACCACCGCCGAGAGGGTCCGACGATGCCGAGCGACGTGCCCGAGACAACGGGTGCCGCTGGAATGTTGAAGTCGTACAAAAGAGTGGCGCGCTGGTATCCAGCGCTCGAGCCCTCGACCGGAGCAGCGGCATCCGCGCCCGTCGACGGCGAGACGGTTTTCGGTGACGAGGACGGCCACGCCCGATTCCCGCACTACATCCGCGAAGACGAACCGGAGATGGACATTCCGCCCGTACCGGAATCGGTCTTGCGGCGCAGTCACTTCGACGGTTCCTGGTCCGATTGGGTGACCGATCGCGAGTCCGCCTCGTACGCACCGAAACTCAGGTACCGCGAGTCCACCGTGGTGGAGTTCCCCGCGGAGGGCGAGCAGGGTTCCGAGCGTCCCGCGCGGACCCGGTCCGAGGATGCCGACCCGGCTGCCGCGCGGCCCGATGCCGTCCCCGCCCCGCCCACCCCTGATCTGTTCAGGCGCCGAAGGGTTTTCGCTCTCGTGTTCCTGATTGTTGCCATCTTGTTGCTGGCTGCTGCGGGGGGAGTTGCTCTGTATGTGCTCAACTCCCACAGTGGCACTTCGCAATCCATCGGCACACTCTGGGAGGACGCCGGTTCCGGTCCGAGCGTGCGCCTGGCGGCGTACAACGAAATGACGGCCACCGCTGTGATCGGCGACCATATTCCTGCCACGGGTATCCGGGCCGGGTAAGAGGAGAGCTGAGAAAAATGGATCAGGACTGGAGCCGCTGGCTCGACGAGGTGCCCGAAGAGGGCGAATCGTCGGGCCGTGCCGCGCGTTCCAAGGCTCCGGTCGTGCGACTGCGCAAGCGTCGCGGCGACTCCGGTGACGAAGGTCCCGCACCTCGTCCCATTCTCGTGGTGGGCGGTTGCGGTGGCGCCGGCACCACCACGACCGCACTGGGTATCGCCGGAGAGCTCGGTACGGCCGGCGCACAGGCTGTGGCGGTGGACGCCACCTTCGCCGGTAGCGACCTCGCCCTGCGCGGCGCAGACGAGCATCTGAGCCCCGTCAGCCTGCAATCGTGGCTGTACGGCCGCGGGGACGACGAGGCCGCGCCGCTCAAGGAGTGCCTCTCGCGCGCGACCTCCGGAATCGGCCTGCTGTGGCGCGATCCGGCCCCCCTGCGCCGTCGGGCGACCTATCTGACCGTGGCGCGGGCGATCGACGACGCCGGATACACCCCGGTCTACGACGGTGGCAGCCCGATCGCCGGCCGCCACCTGCGTCCCCTGCTGGAAGACGCGGATATCGCACTGGTGCTGGCGATTCCGGCCCGTGCGGATGCGGCCAACCGGTTGCGCGTGACCCTGGAATGGCTGGATGATCAGTTCGGCGGACAGGGGGACGGTCAGGGGGGTGGCATTGTCGGGGACACCACAGTGGTCATCTCACATCAGTTGCCCGGCAGCGATTCTCGAATCGCTGATCATTTGCGGGAGCATCTCGACGGATGGGTCCACGACATTCGTGAGATTCCATACGACCCGCACCTGGCACGGGGAGAGCTTGTGCGGCACAGCAACCTGACGGCGGAAACACGCCGCGCGTATCGCCGCCTGCTTGCTGGGGTGGCATCATGACCGCAGCCATGAAGGAACCCCGATCCTCCTCCGAGACCGCCATGGCGGCCGGTGTGGTGCCACCGCCGGAGACCCGCCGAGCACCGATCTGGGACCGACCCGTACCCGGCGGAGGTCGAGCACCACTGGTGTGGCTGCTCGGCGTTCACGGCGGCGCCGGTGCCAGTACTCTCGCACACGTTCTCGCCCCCGCCGCGGATTCCTATCGCCGCTGGCCGGGTGGGTTCGACCGGGAGTCCCCGTTCGTCGTGCTGGTCGCCCGCGAAACCATCTCCGGACTGACCCGCGCCCACGACCTGCTGCGCCAGCATCACGCCGGTCTCGCGGGTCCGTGTGAGGTGCTGGGCCTGGTGACCGTCGCCGCGCGCCCCGGGCGCATCCCCGTCGAGATCCGACGCTATCGCGACGTGGTCGGCTCGCTCGCCGGTCAGGTGTGGCAGGTGCCGTGGCACGAGGACTGGACCCTGGTCGAGCCCGATCAGCTGCCGGTGTGGTCGCCGGGCGACGCGATTCCGCCGCAGCAGCGCAGACGCAAATCCGATCCGCTGGAAGAGATCACGGCGGATGTCCGGGAGCTGGGCGCCGGCATCGTCGCAGCCGTTCAGGACGCCCTGGACGGTCCCGGCCCCGAGTCGCGCGCCTCGGAGGACCGATCGTGATCATGACTGGAATAGCTTGTGCGCGAACGTCTTCCCCGATTCCGGGGAGGTGGGAACCCTCAACGGAGGGAGTAGTCTTAGCCGGGCGGGTACTGCACCCGCCGACCGGCGAGACTGGTACCAGCAGTTCGGTTTTGGAAAAGGACAGACAATGAGCATGATCCTCGCCGTGCATGACGCGTACAGCCAGATCCTCGCCCAGGTCGGCAATCCGACCCCCGAGGCGCCGCCCGCGTCGGAGAAGCTACTGAAACTAGTCCGCTATTTCACTTGGTTCGTTCTGCTGTCCGGGGTCATGGGCATCACCTACGCGGGTGGTCGCTTCGCCTGGGAGAAATGGTCAGGAGGCGG
This sequence comes from Nocardia jejuensis NBRC 103114, assembly GCF_001613145.1. GTDB lineage: Bacteria > Actinomycetota > Actinomycetes > Mycobacteriales > Mycobacteriaceae > Nocardia > Nocardia jejuensis. The sequence goes on along the minus strand of NZ_BDBU01000011.1, from coordinate 2,452 downwards.
TTTGGAGTCGCCGAAGATGGTGGCGGGAGCAATGATCGGTGGCATCATCGCCACCAGCGCGGGCACCATCATGAACGCAGTGATCACCTGATGTCCGCCGCCGACGCGATGGCCGTACTGGCCTATAAGCAGATGCCGGCGGAAGTCCTCCGGCCGATCATGCAGCTCATCGACTGGCTGCTGTGGTGTGTCCTGCTGTTCTGCCTGGCCTGGATGATCCTGTCCGCCGGCAGACTCTGGTACGCGTTCCGCGATGATCTGGCCGCCAACGACGCCACTCACGGAGTGGTGATGAGCCTGCTGGGCGCGATCATGGCGAGTTCCGCCAGTGGTATCGCGCTCGCGCTGCTCCCGGCATAGGCCCGTGGGCGACGGAATTGTCCAGTGATACAAAACCTTTGGAGGCGCCGAAATGAGCGAGAAGGAGTCGCCGGAGCGCGACCGCGTCTCGTTCGGCGTCATCGCCTCGGCAGCGGTCGTGGCGTTGATCGTCATCGCGGGAGCCGTGGTGTATTTCAACCGCGATTCGCCCCCGCCGAGTCCGCAGGGCGACAGCGCGTCGCCGACGTCCTCGACTACGGGTGCGACGGGCTTCGCCGCGCCCGAGGTGGATCTGTTCGGGCGTCGAGTCGACGTCCCCAACAACACTGCGGGGCAACCGCTTCCGCAGAATCCCGGGAAGCAACACAAACCCTCGGACCAGGACTGGCTGACCGCCGCCCCCGAGGGCACCGTCGATCCGCACGGCTGGCAGCGGGTGTACGGGGCCTCCGTACCCTTCTCCTCCTCCGATGGACCGGCGCGCCTGGAAGACGGTCTGGCCGTGGGCTATTCGCACACACCCCAGGGTGCGGTGCTGGCGGCGGCGCAGATCACCTACCGGCTCAACGCCCGTCCCGCCGACCGCGAGCTGTACGTGCGGCAGGTGCGGGTATCCGCGCAACAGGTCACCGCATACGACCAGGCGCTCGCGGATCAGCGGCTGCCCAAACAGCAGCCGGAGAAAGTGACCAGATACCTGGTGGCGCCCGACGGCTTCCAGGTCGAGAACTACGCCGACGACATGGCGATCGTGCGCTTGGCCGCACGGGGTCCGCTCGTCGACGGCCGCCAGCTCTGGGCTGCGGTACGGCTGATCATGGTGTGGGACGCCGGGGACTGGCGGCTCAAGCCGTCGACGTCGAGTTCCGCGCAAACCGAGTACGTGGATTCCCTAGCGGGATGGACTCGATGGTGAAAGAGAGGTGGGCCCCATGCTGCTGAGGCGTATCGTCACGATATTCGCGGTCGTGTTCACTGTCATGATCGCGACTCCTACGGTCGCGTACGGACAGACCTACGGTTTCGACCAGGCGTGCAACGAATTGCACGACTCGCTCGACGGCCTCGGTGTGCCGGGCATCTCCCTGGGCGACGCCGCCTCCGCGGCGTGCAAGGCCGGCAATGTCGCCACCCACCCCGGCGACGCGGCGGTCACCGTCCGAGACAAGGCGTGGGACTCCACCTTCGGCAAGGTGGTCGACTCGCTGATGAACGGTCTGGGCGAGGCGCTCATCCTGGCGCTCACCTTCTGGATGAAGGTGCCCAACGAACGGGTCAGCGACGCCGGAACGCTCTTCACGAAGATCAACGACTACACCTATCAGGCCCAGATATTGCTCTTGATGGTGTCGGTGATCCTGTCGGGTATGAGATTGGCCGAAGCCAGACGCGGCGCGGCGGTCAGTGAGAGCGTCGAATCCTTCCGAATGTTCGCGCGCGTCATCTTCAGCTCCTGGATGCTGGGCGCGGTGGTCGTGGCCGGTACCCAGGCCTCGGACAAGTTCTCCGAGTGGATCATCAACGACTCCACCGACGGCAATGCCCGCAACCTCGCCGAGCTGATGGTGAAAACCTCGAAGCTGCAAGCGTTTTCGCCGGGTTTGGTGCTGATCATCGCGATCGTGGGTCTGCTCGGCGCGCTGGCGCAGATCGTGCTGGCGATCGTGCGACAGGGCCTGCTCGTGGTGGCGGCGGGCGTGCTGCCCTTGGCCGCCGCGGCATCGGGCACCGGGATCGGCAAACAGTCCTATCCGAAGCTGCTGGGCTGGATCATCGCCTTCATGCTCTGGAAACCGGTGGCCGCCATCGTCTACATGATCGCGTTCACCACCGCCGGGCACGTGGACGATCTGACCTCCAACGCCGGGCTTCCCGATGCCGATCAGGCCCAGCGCATGCTCGTCGCGATCGTGCTGCTGTGCAGTGTGGCGTTCGTACTGCCCGCGCTGATGCGCCTGGTCACCCCCGCGGTGGCGATCGTCGGCAGCGGCGGTTCGGGTTTGACCGCCACCACCGGCACCCTCGTCGGTGTGGCCGCTCTCGGTGCGGTCGGCACCCGTGCGGTGGCGCCTCGCGCGACGGCCGCACCCGGAGCCGCCGGCTACGTCGGACCGGGCCGGGGCGGGCGACC
>NZ_BDBU01000010.1 GCF_001613145.1 Nocardia jejuensis NBRC 103114 | reverse complement strand
CGGGCACCTTCGTCGGCACGGCCACCCAACCGATCCGGCCCGCCGCGTCCGGCCGCTATCAGCGCCTGCACTCGCAGTCGGACTCCGGCTTCCGGATCGATCTCTCGCGCGGTGTTCCCGATCCCGATCTGCTGCCGGACCTGACCGCGGCGCTGCGGGTGCTGGCCGAGGACGGCGCGATCGACGACCTCTCGGCGACCTATCTGGGCGATGCCATGCTCCCGGAGCTCGAGGCCGTGGCGCGGATCGACTGGCCGCTGCGCGCCGAACGCTTCACCGTGCTGGACGGGGCGCTGGACGCGGTGGATCGATTGTTCGCCGCCCACGTCCGGTTGGGTGACGCGGTGCTGGTCGAGAATCCGTGCTTCCCGCCGTTCCTGGATCTGCTCTCGCGGATCGGGGCGCGACCGGTTCCGGTCGGCATGGACGAGTCCGGGCTACTACCCGGCGAACTGGCCGCGGCGCTGGCGAAGCACTCTCCGACCGCGCTGCTGCTGCAGCCCCGAGCCCAGAACCCCACCGGCGCATCCCTGTCCGCGCAGCGGGTGCGGGAACTGGCCGAGGTACTGGCGGATTCGGAACTGCTCGTCATCGAGGACGACCACTCCGACGGAATCGCCTACTCTCCCTTGCGATCTCTCGGCGGACGTCGGCCCGCGCACACCGTGCACATTCGCTCGTACTCGAAATCCCATGGCGCGGACCTGCGACTGGCGGTGGTCGGCGGCCCGGCCCGCTACCTCGACCCGGTGATCGAACGCCGCATGCTGGGCCCCGGCTGGTCGAGCCGACTGCTCCAGCGTGTCATTCTGCACATGCTCGACGACGACACCGCCCGCAGCACCGTGGCAACCGCCCGCACCACCTACCGCGCTCGTGCCGAAGCCCTGCGAAAAGCGCTGGCCCGCCACGATATTCGCATCCCCCGCCGCGACGGCATCAACCTGTGGCTTCCCGTCGCCGACGAGAACGCCGCCATGATCTCCCTGGCCGCCGCCGGGATCAAGCCGGCCCCCGGCGGACCGTTCGAGGTCACCGACCACCCGCACACCGATCATCTCCGGCTCACCGTGGCCGCCCTGCACGACGCCGAGATCAGCGAGGTCGCAGGCCATCTCGCCACCGCCGCGAACGCCGCCCCGTCCTACCGCCGCATCCGCCGCGCCTGACCTCCACCCGCTCCCCACCGCGCAATTCACCGCTCCGGCAGACCACGCGCGTCGACTCTGCCGGAGCCTCACGAGTTTCGAATTCCGGCGTATCGGGTAACGAGCCCGAAGCGCTCGAGCGGGCTGCCGGGGCATTCGGGACCTTTCCGGATAATCCCCACGTTCGCCGGACCGCCACCACCGGACGTGGCAGTATGCGCGGCACATCGAACCGACCGACCCGAACACGGAGGCCTTCACCGGTGAACAGCGTCACGAACGTCCAGCAGCCGACCCAGCGAGCACACCGGTCCCGGATTCCCGCGGGGCGCACCGCGCTGCGGCGCGCGGCCTCGGTGGCGGCCGGGGTCGCGATGCTCGCGTCCGCGACCGGCGCGGCCGTCGCCGCGCCGAGCCCGCTGCGCGCGGAGGCCCCCGGCTGCATGTCGGTCACGCAGGGGCAGCCGAACGGCAAGCAGTGGCCCGCCGAGCCGGGTCTGACCATCGATCAGGGCGCCGCCTACACCGCGAACCTGGAGACCAACTGCGGAGCGGTCACCATCGCGCTCGACGCCGCTCGCGCGCCGCGCACGGTCAACTCGTTCACCTTCCTCGCGGGCGAGCAGTACTTCGACCAGACCCGCTGCCACCGCCTCACCACCTCGGGCATCTTCGTGCTGCAGTGCGGCGATCCCACCGCCAAGGGCACCGGTGGCCCGGGCTACAAGTTCCCCGACGAGAACCTCGCGGGCGCAACCTATCCCGCCGGCACGATCGCCATGGCCAACTCCGGCCCGAACACCAACGGCAGCCAATTCTTCCTGGTCTACGCCGACACCAAGCTCCCCCCGAACTACACCCCCTTCGGCCACGTCACCTCCGGCCTCGACGTGCTGACGAACATCGCCTCCGGCGGCACCCGCGACGGGTCCGGCGACGGCGCTCCGGCCACCGACATCGTGCTGAGCTCCGTCACCGCCGAGCAGGGCTGAGCCGACCGGGCGCGCGAGCCGATCAGGGAAACGACCCCGCTCGGGCAAACCTCGGCGAGACGAGCGATACCGTTGCTCGGCGTAACGACCTTCGGGGTGCGGACCGATGCTCTCATCGATGCCGTGCGAGGCTCGACGGCATCGTTCCGTTCGACCGTAGCGATCCCCGGTTGATCGCAGACCCATACCGAGCACCGTGTACGAGTGCAGAACGATGGAGTGCGTATGAACACGATCTCTCGACGCGTTTCCCGGCTCGCGGCCACCGCCGCGGCGGCAGGCTCCGCGCTGGCCCTGGGCGGCGGCGTCGCCGCAGCCGACGAATGGCCGGTGCAGGAGCCCAACAGCGCCATCCAGGTCTCCGAGGCGACCTTCCTGACCCCGACCGACCCGGCCTACTGGAATCCGCTCGACGCACGCGGGCGGCTCACCTCGCCGTACGGCAACAGCACCCGCGTGGTGTGCAGCAGCTTCCACGGGGTGGCGATGAGCTGCTTCCAGGCCGATCGGGACGGCAACCCGCACAAGCTGGTGGCGCTGCCGTTCAATTTCCCGTCGTTCACCGGATCGTCCGCGCCCGGTGGCGGCGCGAGCAACTGGGTCTACCCGGGATACCTGCCCGGCATCGGCTGATCCGGTTCGGGCGGTCCCGCAAGGCATCTCGGACAAGCGAAGAGCCGCCCTTCCGAAAGGAAGGGCGGCTCTTGCCGTCTCGGACCTACCGGCTCACAGGTACTGGCCGGTGTTCGATTCGGTGTCGATGGCGCGGCTGGCGGAGGCGTTCTTGCCCGTCACCAGCGTGCGGATGTACACGATCCGCTCGCCCTTCTTGCCCGAGATGCGTGCCCAGTCATCGGGATTCGTGGTGTTGGGCAGGTCCTCGTTCTCGGAGAACTCGTCCACGATCGAATCGAACAGATGCTGGATCCGCAGACCCGGGGTGCCGGTGTCGAGCACCGACTTGATCGCGTACTTCTTGGCCCGGTCCACGATGTTCTGGATCATGGCGCCGGAGTTGAAGTCCTTGAAGTACAGGACTTCCTTGTCACCGTTGGCGTAGGTGACCTCCAGGAAGCGGTTGTCGTCGCTCTCGGCGTACATGCGCTCGACCACGCGCTCGATGGTTGCTTGCACGCACTTGGCGCGGTCGCCGTCGAACTCGGCCACGTCGTCCGCGTGCAGGGGCAGCGAATCCATCAGGTACTTGGAGAAGATGTCCTGTGCCGCTTCGGCATCCGGTCGCTCGATCTTGATCTTCACGTCCAGGCGGCCGGGCCGCAGGATGGCCGGGTCGATCATGTCCTCGCGGTTGGAGGCGCCGATGACGATGACGTTCTCCAGGCCCTCGACACCGTCGATCTCCGAAAGCAACTGCGGCACAACGGTGGTCTCCACGTCGGAGGAGACACCCGAACCACGGGTGCGGAAGATCGAGTCCATCTCGTCGAAGAACACGATCACCGGAGTACCCTCGGACGCCTTCTCGCGGGCCCGCTGGAAGATGATCCGAATGTGACGCTCGGTCTCGCCCACGAACTTGTTCAGCAGCTCGGGACCCTTGATATTGAGGAAGAAGGACTTGGCTTCCTTCGCGTCCTCGCCACGCGACTCGGCGATCTTCTTCGCCAGAGAGTTGGCAACGGCCTTGGCGATCAGCGTTTTACCGCATCCGGGGGGACCGTAGAGCAGCACGCCCTTGGGGGGCCGCAGCGCGTATTCGCGGAACAGATCCTTGTGCAGGAACGGAAGTTCCACCGCATCGCGGATCTGCTCGATCTGACGAGTCAGACCGCCGATGTCCTCGTAGTCCACGTCCGGCACTTCCTCCAGCACGAGGTCTTCGACCTCGGCCTTGGGAACGCGCTCGAACGCGAAGCCCGCCTTGGTGTCCACGAGTAGCGAATCGCCCGGCCGCAGTTTGCGAATCGGCCGATCCGGATCCTCGAGGTCATCCACATCGACGAGGGCTGCCAGGGGGCCGGCCAGCCAGACCACGCGCTCCTCGTCGGCATGACCGACAACCAGAGCACGACGTCCATCGTCGAGAATCTCGCGCAGCGTGCCGATTTCACCGATCTGATCGAACCGGCCGGCTTCGACCACGGTCAGTGCTTCGTTGAGACGCACGGTTTGACCGTAGGTGAGTCCGGTGGTGTCGATATTCGGTGAGCACGTCAAGCGCATCTTGCGTCCTGAGGTGAAAACGTCGACCGTCTGATCCTCGTACACGCCGATCAGGACGCCGTAACCGCTCGGGGGTTGCCCGAGCCGATCGACTTCCTCACGGAGAGCGACGAGTTGCTGCCGCGCTTCCTTGAGGGTGTCCATGAGTTTGGTATTGCGAATTGTCAGCGAATCGACGCGCGCTTCCAATTCCCGTGAGTGATCGGGCGAGTCGGCGAGTTGCCTCCGGAGTGCAGCCGCCTCGGCACGTACCGCCTCGAGTTCCCTCCAGGCTGCCGAATCCGAATGTTCTATGGGGCTCATGATGCTGCTCCTCCCAGTCCCGGTCTATCAACGCTACCGGGCGATAACCGTTCTCGCTTTCCGACATGGTTTCGTCGTGATCACATCTAGGCTGCGGCCGACGAGCCGGTCGGACATGTTAGCCTGCCCTAACCTATTACCGGCGAGTCAACTCGCCGCCAGAGCCGAAAGGGTGCCGTCGAATGCTCCTTCCCACGGGTCGTACTCCTGGTATACACAACGTTTCGCGAACGCTGCGTGTTTCCGTGGCTACCGCCGCGGCGGCCCTCGCCGTTACCGCCACTCTGGCGGGCTGCGGCTCGGACGACAAGACCTCCACGGAATCCTCGACCACCTCCGCGGCGAGCACCTCCGCGGCCGCGGCCGCCCCCGCACCCACCGCGGACACCCTTCAGGGCCTGCTCACAGCGTTCGCGGACCCGGCGAAGCCCGCCGCGGACAAGGCGAAACTGGTCGTCGACGGTGACAAGCGAATCTCGAATATCGAGACGATGAACCAGGGCCTGGCCAACTACCAGGTCGGGTTCCAGGTCGGCGAGATCAAGACCGAGGGCACCAAGGCCGACGCCAAGGTCGGGGTCACCTCGCCGCACGGCACCATGCCCGATGTGCCGATGACCTTCGCCTACACCGACGGCAGCTGGAAGCTGTCCGACGCGGGCGCGTGCACCATCCTGGGCATGGCGCGCGCCGCTTGCCAGCCGTAATTCAAATCTCAGTGTCTCGAAAAACGTCTCGAAAGATATCTCGAACGACGTCTCGAAAGCTTTCCCGAAAGGCTCGCCCGTTCATGTTCGCTCGATCCGTCCGCATCACCCTGGCCGCCGTGGGCGTGGCCGTCGCACTCGGCTCGGCGTCCGCAGTGGCCGCCGCCGACACCCCCGCGCCCACGAACGCCGAACTGCAGTCGACCCTCGATCGCTTCACCGATCCCGGCGTCCCGACGGCGGACAAGCAGCAGCTCATGGTCGGCGGCGACCGCCGCACCGGCAATATCGACAAGATGAATCAGGGTCTGGCCAACTACGGCAAGATCGGCTTCGAGGTCTCGGGCGTGCAGGCCGGCGGTGACACCGCGAACGCGTCGGTGGCGATCGTCTCCCCGCACGGCACCATTCCCGGCATCCCGATGACGTGGGAGCACACGGCGGCGGGCTGGCAGCTGTCCGAGGGCACCGCGTGCACGATCCTGTCCATGGGCAAGGCGCCCTGCTAGCGGCGGATGAAGTTGGGGCCCAGCATGTTTCGGTGTCACGCCGGACAGCTGGGCCACATCGCCCGGCCGGAGCAGCGGTGACCGCCGACCGGAGTTCGCCCCGGCCCGATTCGTGCTCGCGCCGCCTCTGATCACACCGGGCGCGATCAGACCAGCCGTGTCACGACCTCGCCGAGCCCCTCGGCGATGGCCGTCTGCTGCGCGGGCGTCAAGACGTCGACCAGGACGCGGCGCACGGTCTCGACATGACCCGGCGCGATCTGCTCCAACCGGCGACGGCCCGCGTCGGTGAGCACCGCTATCACCCCGCGCACATCACCGGGCACCGTTTCCCGGCGCACCAGCCCGGCCTTCTCCAATTGCGTGATCTGGTAGCTGAGACCGCTTTTCGAGGTGTAGAGCGCGTCCGCGAGTTCGGTCATCCGCACCCGGCTGTCCGGTTCCGCGGCGAGCCGGACCAGGACCTCGTACTGGGTGTGCGAGAGCCCCTCCCGCTTGAGGTGCTGCTCGATTTCCCTGCCCACCAGCGCGCCTGCGGCCAGGAATCCCTCCCAGACCCGCATTTCCCGCTGGTTCAGCCATGTCGCATCGGTCACGGGGTTCAGCCTACCGAGGTTGTTCAAATTTGAACAATGAGCTATCGTCGTGTCGAGTTCAAATTTGAACAACCCTGGAGGGAGGACGACATGCCCGCAACCATGCCGGTGCTGTACCTGTCACACGGCGCACCGCCACTGGCCGACCATGCCCGCTGGCCCGCGGAGCTCGCCGCCTGGTCGAGCGAATTGCCGCGCCCCACAGCCATTCTGATCATCTCCGCGCACTGGGAGGCCGCGCCCATCGCCTTCGGCGCGACCACGACGGTGCCACTGACCTACGACTTCGGCGGATTCCCCGAGAAGTACTACCGCGTCCGCTATGCCGCGCCCGGTGCGCCCGCGCTCGCCGCGAAGGTCCGCGCGCTGCTCGGATCCGGCGTCGCCGAGGTGCCGGACCGTGGTCTGGATCACGGCGCCTACGTCCCCCTCAAGGAGATGTACCCCGACGCGGACGTGCCCGTGCTGCAACTCTCGATGCCGACCCTGGACCCCACCCGGCTGCTCGAGATCGGCCGCACGCTCGCCCCGCTGCGCGAGGAGGGCGTGCTGATCGTCGGCAGCGGCTTCTTCACCCACAACCTGCGCGCCCTCACTGCCGACGACGAGCACGCCCACGGCTTCATGGCCGAATTCGACGCCTGGGGCCGCGAAGCACTCGCCGAGAACGACCTCGACGCCCTCCTGGACTTCGAGAACAAGGCTCCCGCAGCACATCTCGCCCATCCGCGCACCGAGCACTTCGCACCCCTGTTCGTCAGCCTCGGCGCGGGCGAAGCGGACCTGGACCGCCAGCGCACCGTCATCGACGGCTACTGGCTCGGCCTGTCGCGCCGCTCGATCCAGTTCGGCTGATCGCTCGATCCCGACCATCCCCGCGTGACCCGCTCCCCGAAAGGCTTCGCCATGATCACCACCCAGACGACTCCCGCGGTGCGTAGCGACGCCCCCGCGTCCACGCTGACGTACGACCTCGGCCTGTTGCTACTGCGAGTGGCCGTCGGCCTCACCATGGCCGCACACGGCGCGCAGAAACTCTTCGGCTGGTTCAACGGCGGCGGTCTCGACGGCACCGCCGCCTTCTTCACCGCCAGCGGCTACCCGGCGGGCAAGACCATGGCCACCGTCGCCGGCCTGACCGAGACCTTCGGCGGTCTGGCGCTGGCGATCGGTCTGTTCACCCCGCTCGCGGCCGCGGCCCTGGTCGGCACCCTGCTCAACGCTCTCGCCGTGAAGTGGGGCGGAGGCTTCTTCGCCCCGAAGGGCGTCGAGTACGAATTGCTGCTCACCGCCGCCGCGGCGGCGCTGGCCCTCACGGGTCCCGGCCGGATCGCCGCCGACCGCTTCATCCCGGCCCTGCGCACCCACCGCCTGACCTACGGCGCGGCAGCCATCGCGCTGGCGCTGGTGCTGGCGGGTGCGGTACTGCTCATTCGCAACTGAGGGTCCGGAGCACAGCGCCGCTCCGCCCGCCGCGAGTAACCGCACACTCGGCTCGCCGCTTACGACTTCACCTGCACCCCAAGACTTTTGCGCGGATGACCCCGGCAGCGCATCAGGCCGGTACACACCCGCGAAATGCCCCTCCGGCACCGAGATGTCGTGAGCCCTCGCCACATCTGTGGCGAGGGCTCACGACTGTTCACGAGCGTGACCGCGCGGGCGCGCGGGCCGAATTACCCCTTGCCGGCGCGGCGCTGCGGCTTGGGGGCCACGACGCCTTCGGCGAGGCGGCGGGCGCTGACCAGGAAGGCGGTGTGGCCCTGCATGCGGTGTTCGGGGCGGACGGCCAGGCCCACGACGTGCCAGGGGCGGACGATCGATTCCCAGGCGTGGGGTTCGGTCCAGCATTCCTGGCGGCGCAGGTGTTCCACGACCTCCGAGAGCTGGGTGGTGGTGGCCACGTAGACCAGCAGCACGCCACCGGGGATCAGGAACTTGGAGACGGTCTCGAGGGCGTCCCACGGCTTGAGCATGTCCAGCACGACGCGGTCGACCTGCTCGCCGGAATAGTCGGCCACATCGCCCAGGGTCAGTTCCCAGTTGTCCGGCCGTTCGCCGAAGAACCGCTCGACATTGCGCACCGCGTGCTCGGCGTGATCCTCGCGGATCTCCCAGGAGATGACCTTGCCCTGCGGGCCGACCGCGCGCAGCAGCGAGCAGGTCAGCGCGCCCGAACCGGCGCCGGCCTCCAGCACGCGCGCACCGGGGAACATGTCGCCCTCGTGCACGATCTGGGCGGCGTCCTTGGGGTAGATGACCGCCGCACCGCGCGGCATGGACAGCACGTAGTCGGTCAGCAGCGGGCGCAGCGCCAGATAGGGGGTGTTCTTGGCGGAGTTCACCACGCTGCCCTCGTCGGCGCCGATCAGGTCGTTGTGCTCGATCTGCCCGGCGTGGGTGTGGAACTCCTTGCCCTCTTCCAGGATGACCGTGAACTTGCGGCCCTTGGCATCGGTCAGCTGTACCCGGTCGCCGATCTGGAAAGGCCCGGTCCGTCTGGCCGTCATGAATCTCCTGTCACTGGGCACAGCGTCGCTCGTACATTGCTGTGCGGATTTCGTGCGCACCGTGTCGGTGCCTGGGTTTAGCCTGCCAGGTATGTCGGTACCCGCGATCACTACCCCGGACTCCGCGGGTGACACACCGCGCAGGCTTGCGCTATCACCTTCCCGAGCAATGGATTTCAAACAGTGCCCGCTGAAGTACCGCTTACGCGCCATCGACAAGATCCCCGAGGCGCCCTCCCGCGCCGCGGTGCGCGGCACGCTCGTGCACGCGGTCCTCGAGGCACTGTTCGCGCTGCCGGCGCGTGAGCGGGATCTCGCCCATGCCGCCGCCCTGATCGCCCCGTCCTGGACCGCCGTGCTCGAGTCCCGGCCCGAGACCGTCGAGCTGATCACCAGCGAGGAGCTGGACGGCTTCCTCGGCGAGGCGAACGACCTGCTGCAGGTGTATTTCCGGCTCGAGGATCCCAGCGCCTTCGAACCCGACTCGTGTGAGACCTTCGTCGAAACCGAACTGGCCGACGGCACTCCGCTGCGCGGCATCGTGGACCGCATCGACCGCTCCCCCGACGGCGCGCTGCACGTCATCGACTACAAGACCGGCCGGGCCCCCAGCCCCGAGCGCGAGAATCGCGCCCTGTTCCAGCTCAAGTTCTACGCCCTGGTCCTGATGCGCACCCTCGGCGCGCCCCCGGCCGAACTGCGGCTGATGTACCTGACCGACGGCCAGGTGCTCTCCTACGAACCCGACGCCGAGGAGCTCGCCCGCTTCGAACGCATCGTCTCGGCGCTGTGGACCGCGATCGACACCGCCGCGCGCACCGGCGATTTCCCGCCCAGCCGCAGCTGGCTGTGCGGCTACTGCGAGTACAAACCCCTGTGCCCCGAATTCGGCGGCACCCCACCGCCTTTCCCGGCGCAGCTACCCGAACAGAGCCCGCGCGAACCCTGACGCCCGGGGTGGCGGAGGCCCTAGTGCGGATCGACGATGCGCGCCCGCCCGCCGATCGAATCGAGCTCCTCCACGTCGGTGAAGTCCATCACCCGCGCATCCCATTCCGTGGCGGCCACCCGTGATCCGCTCGGCCCGAGTTCCTCGACGTCCACGAAGATCATCGCGGCCACGTCGGCGGGGTCGGGTTGCCCGGGCGGGCCGGAAATCACCGGCGGGCCGGGTTTTCCGGCGCCCTCGGGTCGCAGCAGCGCGGCGCGGATCTCCGGCGGCAGGTCCAGGAAACTCATCGAGTCCTCCGATCGTGCTGTCGGTCGGTCGGTGCTCAGGCCGGTGCGCCGACCGCGGCCACGAGTTTCGTGATGCCGCTGTCGTACTCCTGCCAGTCGTGATCGAGCACGCTGCCGTAATGCGATTCGGCGTTGTAGACGCCACCGGGTGTGACGGTCACACCCATGCCCTGTCCGGTCCGGAAGTCGTGCACCGCCGCGATATCGCCACCGGCCCGCGCCAGCAGGCGATCGGCGAGTTCGGTGGGAGTCGGGTTGTCGGAGAAGGGATTCGAGCCGATCCGGGTGCGCTCGTGACCACCGGCGATCTCGGCGGCCTGTTTGAGCAGACCGCGATCGATGTCGGTGCCCTGTCCCAGCGCCGAGTTCCCGCGGCCGAGCAGATCGGTGAACGTGGTGAAGTCGTTCAGCCGCGGCACGGTGATGACCCCGCCGGACACACCCGCGCGCGGCGTGGAATTCCCGGTCCCGAAAGGCTTCTCGGTCAGCAGCGTCCGAACCTGTTCGGGCACTTGGTCCATGCCGCCCCGATCCGCGACGCGCGCTGAGTCCGCACCGCCGCCGGTCCCGATCAGGGGGTTCGACATGAGCTGCAGCGCATCGGCGATTCCGGCGCGCACCGTGCGCTGATCCTCGGTGGGAAGCGCGTCCCCCAGCTGCGCGATCGACTCGATGCTCGACCCGTCGAGATCGCGCATGAGTTCCCGGAGGTAGTCGAATCGCCCCTGGGTCAACTCGACCGGCCGTCCACCGCGCAGGTCCGCGAGTTGCTCATCGGTCAGCTGGGTGGCGGCCCGGAGCCGGGCGATCTGCTCGGGTGTGGCATCGCCGCCGCGGAAGTCCGCGAGGTCCCGGTCCGCCACGCGAGGGCCCAGGCCGGCGGAATCGGGTGCGAGCGTGCCGATATCGGCGACCGCCTTGCGCACGGCCTGGGCGCAGGCATCGTCGGCGCGGCCGAAGTCGATCGCCGTCTGTCGCAGCGCCACCGTCTGATTGGCGGCCTCGTTGGCGCGCGAGGACTGCAGATCCGCGAGCTGCCGACGAATACGCTGATCGTTCGTCTCGTCGTGCGCCGCGGTGTAATTGAACGTATCGCTGACCGTCCAATCCTCGGCGACGGCGAAACTGTTGTCGCGCAACCAGGCCAGGCCCGACTTCAACTTGCTCAGGGCCGGAGCCATGGCTTCCTGCCCGGTCCGGCACCCGGCGGCCAGTTCGCCGAACGCGGCGGCGAGGGTGCGCATCTGGCGGCGTTCCTCGGTGGTCCGGTGCTCGGCGCCGACGCGGCCTTCCCCGGACCAGTGCAGGTCATCGACGCACCGTCGCAGATCGTCGGCGGCGGTGGTGAGGGTGGTGGCGATGGTGTCCGCCCGGGTGGCGATCTCGGCCAGGTCCAGGGCGATCATGACCGTCTGAGCCGGAGTCGGGACCGTCACCGGGGCAGTACTCCCGCGTTCAGATCCCCGAGGGCGTCCAGACGCGCGGCGCTGTCCAGATCGGTGTCGTGATACTGCGTGGCCGAGGTCCGCAGCAGGTGCGAGATCTCTTGATAGCGGCCCGTCACCACGGCGATCGCCTGCTTCATCGCCGGGTCGGCGGTGTGCACGGCGGCGGCCGTCGCCGCACCCGCGCGCAGGACGCCGACGGTGGAGTAGAGGATCGATTCACTGTCGTACACGGGCGATTTGCTGACCGCGTCGGCAATACCGTCCACTGTCGCGGCGGCTGCCCGCAATTCGTCCGGCGACACCTGCAATTGTCCACCCCCAGTTGAATTTCGTTCGCACACAGAACGTTTCAAGCCATGGCACTCGACGAAAAGTTGTCGAACGATAACACGGGGAAAGAGATCGCGCCCGCCGCGGATTCCGTGGCGGGCGCGAGTAATTCTTCAGCGCGCGATCAGAATGCGCGGCAGCTACGAATGTCCGTGGCCAGAATGGCCTTGGCGCCGAGATCGGCGAGCGCGTCCATGAGTTCGTTGCCGCGGGTGCGCGGAACCAGAGCGCGCACCGCGACCCAGTCCGGATCGGTCAGCGGGGAGACCGTCGGCGACTCCAGGCCCGGAGTGATCGCGACGGCCGCGTCCAGCAGGGACTTGGGGCAGTCGTAATCCAGCATCAGGTACTGCTGAGCGAACACCACGCCCTGGATGCGGGCGACCAACTGGTTACGGGCCTTGTTGCTCTGATCCGCGTTCTTCGCCTCGATCAGCACGCCCTCCGAGTCGCACAGCGACTCACCGAAGGCGACCAGGTTGTGCTGGCGCAGGGTGCGGCCGGAACCGACCACATCGGCGATGGCGTCGGCCACGCCGAGCTGGATCGAGATCTCGACCGCGCCGTCGAGACGGATGACCTCGGCCTCGATGCCGCGGCTGGAGAGGTCGGCCAGCACCAGATTCGGGTACGAGGTGGCGATGCGCTTGTCGTAGAGATCCTCGACCTTCCACTCCTGCCCGGCGGGCGCGGCGTAGCGGAAGCTGGAGCGGCCGAAGCCGAGCGGCAGGCGTTCCTGCACGGGCGCACCGGAATCCAATGCGAGGTCGCGACCGGTGATGCCGAGATCCAGCTCACCGGAGCCGACGTAGATGGCGATGTCCTTGGGGCGCAGGAAGAAGAATTCGACCTGGTTGGCCGGGTCGAGCACGCTCAGGTCGCGGGCATCCTTGCGCCCGCGGTAGCCGGCCTCGGCCAGGATCGCGACGGCGGCTTCGGAGAGTGAGCCCTTATTGGGGACGGCGACGCGAAGCATAGGGGGTCCTTTCGGGACGGTTCTGGGGACGTGAGGACTGTGGTCGCGTGGAGGTCGGCCGTACGGCGTGTACGGCGAATCGGCGCTTCACAGATGTCGGTAGACGTCCTCGAGCCGCAGTCCGCGGCCCACCATCAAAACCTGCACCCAATACAACAGCTGGGAGATCTCCTCGGAAAGGGAGTCGTCGCTCTCGTGCTCGGCGGCCAGCCAGACCTCACCGGCCTCCTCGAGCACCTTCTTGCCCTGCGCATGCACACCGGCGTCCAGGGCGGCGACGGTGCCGGATCCCTCCGGACGGTTGACGGCACGATCCTGCAGCTCGGCGAACAGGGCTTCGAAAGATTTCACGGTGAGCCATTCTCGCAGATCGCGGCACACGTGGCGCAAAGCGCCCGGTCCGTGCGGTGCGTATCACCGGGACCGGGCGTGCGGACATCGCCGTGACGTGCGGGTCTTGCCCGGGATCAGCCCATGGCGAAGCGCAGCAGGGCCTGCATATCGCCCTGCTTCACCTTGCCCTTGCGATCGAGCACCTCGAGCTGCCAGACGTCCCCGGCGCGGATGGCGCGCGCGATGGCGTTGGCGTTCTCCGCACCCAGCAGCGACGGCCAGATATCGGCGACCTGCTGGCTGTTGCCACCGGTGGCGTCGTAGATCTTGAACGACACATTGTTGGCGCGTTCGAAGGAGCTGCCCTTCTTGAACGCGGCGGCCACGAAGATGATCGAGGTGATGGGGGTGGGCACCGAGGAGAACGTGACGTGCACGGTCTCGTCGTCGCCGGAGGCCGCACCGGTCTGCTCGTCACCCGAGTGCACGACCGAGCCGTTGCCCAGCGGGTCGAGAGAGTCCAGGCCCGCGAAGCGCACCGGCTCCGCGCCCTGCATGAGCACGGCGACCAGATCCAGGTCGACGCCCTTCTTACGACGTGCGATGCCGAGCAGGCCCCCGCTGGTACCGGCCGACGGGTCCCAGCTCACACCGACACTCATCTTGCTGATACCGGCGAGATCCGCTGCGCCGTCTTCCTTCCGAAGCGTAATCACGGTGTTCAGCGTACCGAGGAATACGGATCGTGGTGGGGCGCAGCGGCATCCCGGTCATAGTGCGCACTACATGTTCATGTTCCCGATCACACCGTGAGCAGTTCGGCCAGTTCCGCGACGACCTGGCGCAGATTGTCCGCGAAGCCGTGCATTTGCTGCGCAACCGATCTCGGGGTGGCCAGGTACAGATTCCAGCGGTCCGGCAGCAGCACGTACGCGATGCCGATGCAGGTGGGGCTGGTGGATCCGAAACCGAAGTACTGGATGTTCACCGACGGCGCGGAGCTGGTGCTCAGGAAATCGTCGCGGGTGATGCGCCAGCCCGGGCTGTCGAAGAACGCCATCGGCTCGGTCGCGCCCAGTTCCTCACCGCGCCTGCCCTGGATCATCTGCAGTTCCCACAGGTGCTGTTCCGGGGCCTCGCCGCGCTGACATTCCTGTGCGCGACGCACGTGCGCCTCGGCGGCGGTGCGCATGGCGGCCCGCTTGCCGTCCGCGTCGACGGACGGATCCTGCATGGCCGCCACGAATTCGAGCACCTCGGGGGTGACCACGCGCATGGCCTCGGTGCGGCCGTTGCGGTACTGCCGGGTCGCGATGGACTCGTAGGTCGCCCCGATCAGCCCCTTGCTGCGCTGATGCGCGAGCTGATAGCTCAACTGCGCGAACGCGTCCGGGGACATGCCGAAGCTCTTGGCCCGCTTGGTGCCGAAGTCGAACGACACCGTGCTGGTGGCGGTGTCGGCGGCGAACTGCGCGAAGGCCGCGGCGGCGGTGGCCACGACCGTCTTCTGCTCGGCGTCGAGCACGAATTCGATCGGCTCGGTGCCGGGCAGGCCCTGGGGCTGGGCGCCGGACTGCTCGGCATGCGCGGACACCGGCGACTCCAGCAGCGCGTCCACGAAGGACAGGATGGTGGTGCCGTCGAGTCCGCAGTGCTCGACATTGATCCCGGCCTGCCCGTCGGCGAACACGACGAACGACACCGCCTTGTCGAACCAGCGGTTGCCGCTGTCGCCGTGCAGCAGTTGATCGCACGCGTGCAGGGTGTCGCGAGGCGCGAAATCCTCCAGGCAGACGCAGAACAGCGCGGTCTCGATGGTCTCGAAGGCGGCGGCGTTGGCGGCGAGCAAGCCCTCGCGCACCGGCGCCCACTCCACCCGGGCCAGGGTGGTGAGGTGACCGGCCGAGGCGCTGGTCGCCGCCCGGCGCGCACCGGTCTTCATGACCCCGCGCAGTCCGGCCGCGAGATCCTCCGGGGTGTACGGCACGCCGTCGGGACCGATGGCGTCCATGCGGAACATGTTGCCGCGGTAGAACACCAGGATGTGCCGCGCCTGCGAGTGGCCCGGCCATTCCGGCGAATACGGCACCCGCACGGTGTCCTGAGGAATGCCCGGAATGCGCGTCTCGGAGAACAGGAACTTGTTCTGCGCCATGTTCAGCTGCTGCCCACGCGGGGCGACCGGCGGGATTTCCTCGGCGTCGAGGCGCAGCTTGTAGTTCACCGCGGCCGAGACCAGCGCCGCCGCGCGCTCCGACTGATCCGCGGTGGTCGAGCCGGCCAGCGCCGTGTCATCGCGGAACAGGAAGAAGAAGTTGGCGTTCAACGCGATTCGGTCGCGACGGCCCAGGTAGCGCGAGGGCCAGAATTCATCCAGCCAGCTGCCGACGCCCGGTTCGGCGTCGAAGCGTTCCAGATCGGCGTGCAGGGTGCGGGCCGGGCTGTCGGGGCGCAGCAGATCCTCGACGGTGGCCGCGGTCGCGGCGTACTCGTCGGTGCTCAGCAGCGGTGCGCTCCAGTGCAGGAACCGGGTGCAGCTCTCCTCCAGGGTGGGCAGCGGCACTCTCGGCAGCTGCTCGTCGTGGGCGAAGGTCCGTTCGCTCAATGCATGTCCTGTTCGATCGATAGGGTCGGGGACGGGCGGGACAGGTAGAGCTGGGCATACAGCCAGCCGTCGGATTCCAGGCCTTCGGTGTCTATTCCGTTGGCCTCCAACGTATTCAACACCCCCGACTGTTCATCGTCGGAGGCGAAGCGGCGCTGCTGGAAAACACCGGGTGCGAGTTCGGTGCGATAACCGAGCGTCGCGAGCTGAGCGGCTATGGGTTCGAACGAAAACATGCGCAGCACGAAATGCGCCATCCACGGCAGTTTTCCACCGTGCGCCCGGGCCACGCGCAGCAGGGTGGCATCGGTCACATAGCCGACGCAGCCGGTGGAGATGACCAGGTCCGCACTCGCGAGCAGGGCGCGCTGCTCCTCGGTGGGATCGGCGCTCTCCAGATCCGCGTGCACGATGCCGTGCAGGAAACCGGCGTCCTGGGCGTACTTCAGGGCCGGCCCGGAGGCGTCCATGCCCAGGAAGCGCACGTTCGGCAGCAGATCGCCCTCGGCCAGGACCTCCCGATCGCGGGCGACGAGTTCGGCGGTGCTCTGCGTGCCGTAGCTCGCGACCAGGTCCTTCATGCCGACGTCCAGGCGCAGCAGTGCCGCGTTCACCCCGTACGAGCAGCCGATGTCGAGCACGGTGGGGGCCGCGATGCCGGTGGCGGCGTGATGGTCTTCGATGAGCTGCTGGAAGTGCGGTTTCGCCAATTCCGGTATCCGATAGTCCAATTCGGACATACGGGCGTAGTACTCGCGTGGATCGGGCCGTTCGTAGATATCGTCGAACGAGGCCTTCCCGGTGGTGTCCAACACTGTGGTGCGCAACGAAGCCGGCACGCGATGTCCTCTCAGTCGAGCAAACGATCACCGCGGATGGCACCCGCGGCTAGATGGTCCGGCAGGACCCTGCCGAACAATTGCCTGGTGCGTTCGACACTGCCGATGACGCCCGGAGTTTCGGTGTAGGCGAAGATCGCCGTATGGCGTTGGGACGCACCGCCGACCGGCGAGACCCGATGCAGCGAGAAGCGGCCCTGGAACAGTTGCAGATCGCCGGGGCGTAGCTCGAGCCGCCGGATCAGATGGTCGCCGTCGCCGGTGAGCACCGCGTTCACATCCGGGAAGTTCTCGGTGGTGCGGGAGCGGATGTTCGGGCAGTACTCGAACACGCCACCGGACTCGGCCTGCTGGGTGACCATGCTGACGGTGAACTCGTTGGTGTCGAAATGCCACGGGTGCGACATTCCGGGCGCGACGACGTTCAGGCACAGGCCCGCCAGTGGATCGGTGAACTCGTGCAGTTCGGTCAGATCGAAGCAGTCCGCGATGAATCGCTGGAAGCGCGGTTCGGTGTAGAGCTGCTGCACGAGCGCGTCGACGGGGATGAGATCCCTTGCCACGAAGGCGTTCCCGCGCTCGAGCACGATACGCCCGGGATGATCCTCGGGCAGCTCGGTGTCGAGCGGGATGTTGTAGGCGTTGACCCGTTCCACGCGGTAGTACGCGTGGGGGGCCAATGCCTCGCCCTCGGCGCGCAGTGTCTCCAGGCGCTCGGGCCGGAGGAAGCCGCGCAGTACGCAGCAGCCGTCCGCGGCCAGTTCCGCGCGTGCCGCGCGCACCGTCGCCGCCCATTTCTCACTACCCGGTGTGTCGAGCGGATATCGCGTGACATCCACGGCGTCCAGCGTGTCGCCCATGCCCTCGTCGCCCGCTTCGCACGCGTTTATCCGACCCCCTGCCGTAACCATGACGACCATTCTTGCCGCGCCGGCCGCGACACGCCCGAGATGCAACGCGATTGTGGATACTCACTTTTCCTGTGCGGCAGGCTTTTTCATGTGATAATCGGCCGCCAGGTCCAGGGCAAATAAGATCGGACAACCGTCCCGGCGCGATGGATGCTCGCGGATAGCCGACGCCGCGTCCTCGACGAGAGCCGGATCCGGGCGATCGACGTCGACGGCGGGTGGTGTGTCCGCAGATCTCGCTGCTGGACAACGCGTTCACCCGGCTCGCAGCTTCGAAGCCGTTCACAGACCGACCGGTCGCGGGGGTTTGTCGAGAATTAGCGGGCCCGGCAGGCCTTCACGCGAAACGACACGGCCGGGATGCAGGACTCCGTTGTCGGTGAAATGCGAACGCACACATGCGAATAGTGTGAGGACGACGACCCTGCGCCGGAGAACGGCGCACCCGTGCGATCACACCGGGCACGCGGGGCGCCGCCGATCGAACCGTGCGCCCGGCCACCGGCCGATGATCACGACTCCGCGGCCCGCCTCCGATCTTCGGTCGCCGACAACCCCGATCGCTCGCCGGGATGCACCGCGTCGGAGCCGATTCCGACACGCGGGCGTCCCGCGTTCGCCGGAACCCGTTTCGCGAGAGACCGATACCGAAACGCGCAGGCCGGACCTGGTTTTCTCCCGCAACCACACATTCGCCCCGCCGGCGTGCACGAACAGTCGTCAGCACGTCCTACCGGTCACCGTTTCACCTGCGTAACAGTACTTTTCATGCTGTGTGACGGGCTTCGCGGGCCGGGTACACCGGTAGTGGGAGGACCGCATGAGAACCAACGACTCCTTCGACACCATCACCGGCGCCCTGAACCGCGTGTGCGGCCCGGGCAGGCACGGCAGGGAGTGGATCACCTACCTGTGCCCGGTCCACGAGGCGGACGGCCGCAGCCATCGACCCTCACTGGGCGTCGTCTACAACCACGGCAAGCGCCGCACCGTGGTCAAGTGTTTCGCCGGATGCTCGGACGAGGACGTGCTGCACCGCCTCGGCCTGCACGTGCGCGACCTGTTCGACCACCCGGGCACCGCCGGATACGGACGTCCGGCAGATTCACCAGGGTCGTCCGGCCGCGCGGCCGAGCCACGACCGTCGGCCGAACACGAGTCACCCTCGCACTCCCGGTACGCGATCGGGTCACCGGCCGCGCCGTCGACAAGGCCGCCGTCGCCTGTGCCCACGGCGAATCCGGGATGGCCTTCCGGCAGCGCACAGCACGAACCAGCGCCGACCGAACGCACACTCGTCGATCAGGCGCTCGCGGCGGCGGGTCTGGCGCCGCGCAGCCGGAAACGCGACCTCGGCCGCCGATTGGCGCGACCCGAGCACATCACCTCGTACATCTACCGCGACCCCTCCGGCCGCCCCGCGGGCCGGATCAACCGCATCCACACCCTGCACGAGCACGGCTACGCCAAATCCTTCTGGCAGGAGCGGTATACCGAAAGAGGCTGGGTCCCAGGAGGTTTCCCACGCCTGCCGTTCCGTCTCCCGGAACTTCTCACCGCCCTGCGCGCGGGTCAGGCCGTCTACATCTGCGAGGGCGAAGCCGACGTCCTGACCGCCACCCGTGCCGGTCTCACCGCCACCTGCAATTCCGGCGGCGCCACCAACTGGCACCGCGACCACGCCGCCTGGCTCCGGACCGCCCGCCGCATCCGGATAATCGCCGACCGCGACGGCCCCGGATATCGCCACGCCGCCCGAGTCGCCGCCACCCTGCACCCCCACGTGCCGGACATCCGCATCCTGCAAGCTCGCGACGGCAAGGACCTCACCGACCACTGCAACGCCGGCCACGATCTCACCGACCTGGACCCGGTTCCCGTTCTCGACGAGCACTATCGACCGCTCCGGTGAGCGCGATCACCGATTCGCCCGAGCGCGACAGTCCTCGCACCGAAGCACTGGGCGGCACTCGTGCGCGACTCGTCGCCCGTCCGGGGTGATCGTGTTCCCGCCTACCGCTCGCCGGTGTCCGTTCGCAGCGCGTCCAGCTCCGCGACGAGCCGTGCGGTCGCCACCATCCGGTACGCCTCCTCCACGATCTCCCCCACCTCGGCCCAGTCCACCTCCACGTCCAGATACACCCCCAACCACCCCCGATGCCCCACATACGGCGGCCGATAGAACCGCTCCGGCTCCGCCCCCACCAACTCCTCCTGCACCCCCGCGGGCGCGGCGCACCAGAACCCCACCCGCTCGTCGTGATGATGGTCCGCGAACATCACGAACACCTTCTTCCCACCCGCGAACCACGTCGGCTCCCCATGACTCAGCTTCTCCACCGCCCCCGGCATAGCCATGCACAACTCCCGCAACATCTCCCGCGCGTCACCCATATGCGCAGGTTAAACGACCGAGCCGCGATCGGCTTGGACGAATGGGAAACGACTCCGTCCCGTCGCATCCGGCCGAGGGCAGGCGAGCGTCGGCGCCCTCAGGTGGTGGCGGGCAGGACCAGGGTGGCGAGCAGCGGGCGGTGGTCGGTCGCGGGAGCATCCAGGACGGAGAGGGAGCGGATCCCTATGCGAGGGTCCGCCAGGATGTGATCGAGGGTGACGGGTGGGATGGGGTCGCCGTCGTAGGGACCCCAGGTGCCGGTGAGGCCCTTGCCCAGGACCGAGGCGGCGTCGCGGTAACCGGAATCGAGGAGGGTGCGCAGCACCGAGTGGTCGAGGGTGGCGTTGAAGTCGCCCAGCAGGATTCGGGGAGGGCCGTCGGGGGTGGCGGGCTGCTGGCGGTCATAGCTTTCGCGCCAGGGGGCGGTGGCTTCGCGGCTGTAGGGGGAGGCGGGGTGGACGGACTCTATGCGGACGCCGAAGTCGGTGAGTTCGGCATTGGATTGGGTGAAGCCCCAGGGGTTTCGGCGTACTCCGGTGTCGCGCAGGGGAAATCGGGAGAACAGGCCGGAGCCGCCCGCGCCGGGGGCGGCGTCGATCACGTGGTACGGGAAGTACGGTGCGAATCTCGCGGCGAACTCGGGCGTGAGCTCTTGGAGCGCAACGACATCCGCGTGCTCGGCGAGTTTCGCGACCTGCTCCACGTCACCACCGCCCAGGCGCACGTTCACCGACATGACGCGCAGCTCAGGACCTTTCGCGCCGTGCAGGGGGTCGCTGTCGGCGAACCAGCGGGGTAGCACACAGCTCGCCAGCGCGCCGGCGATCACCGCCGCCACGAGGGCCGCGTAGCGCTGCCGGAGTGCGACGGTCACCACCACCGGCAGCACGGAAAGCGCTGCGACGTACGGGGTGAACGCGATCAACTGGGCCATCGGATACCAGGTGTCGAACCCCGTGAGCCGCACCAGCGTCCACACCGCACCCGGCACGACGGCGCACCACGCCGAGATCGTTTTCCACCGCATCGCCTCACCGTAGGCGGGCACTCCGGCTCAATTGTGTACGTTCTGTGCAGATCGATCGCTGATCCGGTGGACGTACACGCGCAACCGGCTGCAACTGGTGGCTGATCCGGTGGACTCTCACGCGCGGCAGCCGCGGCGGACGCGACATGCCCGGATGAGCGCCGGCGAACCATCCGCTCGCGTCTGGGACGCAGGGGCGCTGCGACCCAGTGGCGCAGACGTTCTCGGCGCAGCGACGAGACGCTAGATCTTGACCGTCTCCGCCGCCGCCGGCCATGCCGCGGGGGCCGGACCGAAGGCCCGGTGTGCGTTCGCGATGACGGACTTGCCCAGTGCCCGGTTGCCGACCGCGCCGATCACCGCGCCGATGCCCGCGGGCAGGGACTTACCGAACATGAGCACGCCGCGTTTGACGATGAACTGCACGATGAAGCGCTTGGCCATCGCATTGTCGATCGACCGCACGACCGGAAGCTTGTCCGCGACCGCGGTGGCCCAGTCCTTCGCGGACTGACTCGCGCCCTTGCCCAGCAGTTCCGCGCCGCTCTCGCCGAGCACGACACCGGCCACCAGGGTCCGGCGCTGCTTGATCGGCAGCGAACCCATGCCGTGCACGGTGCCCACCGACATGGCGTACAGCGCGGACGCCTCGAGGAAGAACACCGAGTCCAGGGCGCTGGCCCCGAGCCCGACCAGCGTTCCCACGCCGGGGACCGCGGCGCTGAGCCCCGCGATGGTGCCGCTGGCGGTGACCAGGAGCAGGTATCGCGATTCCAGTCCCTGCGCGATGTCCTCGGGTGAGCGGGAGGGATGCTTGCGCACCAGCCGTTCGACATATTTCGTGGCCAGTGGTGTCTGGATTCCGGTCCCGGCACGGAGCACCAGTTCGGTCGACTTCTGCAGTGCGCGCTCGAACATCCTGGTCAGTCCCTTTCCGTCGGCCCGCCCGACACTACGGGCGACCGCACGCCGCGCGCCGGTTCGACACGGCGCATCGTGAGACTGTTACCGGGCACACGGTCCAGACCCCGGTGTCGAGCGGGTCCGCAGGTCGGCACACTTCTGAATGCGTCCGAATCGGCTCACCGCCGTTCACGGCGGGTCTCGGTCAGCACGCACGCCCTCGACCGTCCCGGCCGACGCTCCCGAACACCGCCGGGTCCGGCACACGGATGTCCGAACACGCGTCCCCGATCAGGAAGCCGCGCTGCGCTCCAGAATCAACCCCTGCAACTCGGTGGTGGTGAGTCCGACGAGACTGTCACGGAAGGTGCGACCGGGCCGCTCCGGCACCGCGATCTCACACGGAATCACCAGCACCGCACAACCCGCGGCCTCGGCCGACAGCGCGCCCGTCGGCGAATCCTCGATGGCCACAGTGTGTTCCGGCAGCACCCCGAGCAACTGCGCCGCGCGCAGATACAGATCCGGCGCGGGCTTGCCCTCGGGAACCTCGTCGGCGCACACGGAGGCGTGGAAGTTCTCCCGCCCCAGCGTGTTCAGCCCGTACTCGGTCAGCGACCGCTTCGTATTGGTGACCAGCGCCATCGGGATCCCGGCGGCGCGCACCGCGGCCAGCGCCTCCTGCGCGCCCGGACGCCACGGGACGGGACCGTGGAACAGATCGCTCACCCGCCGCTCGATCCACTCCCCCGCGTCGGTCAGCGCGTCCGGGGTCGGCTCGAGGCCCAATCCGTCGAACAGGATTCGCAGTGCGTTCGGCCCCGACGCCCCGATCAGCGCGTGCCGAATCTCCTCGGTCATCTCGCGTCCCAGCTCCCCGGCCAGTTCGCGAATCGCGAGATCCCACAACTTCTCCGAGTCGAGCAGCGTGCCGTCCATATCCCACAGCACCGCGTCCAACCGAGTCACCGGCCAACAACTCCTTCATCCGCACCACGGCCCATCGGCCACCGACCGCCTCACAGCGTATCCGCCCAGGCCGGATGCCCTACACGCCCGACGCCCTATACGCCCGACGCCGCGATCTGCAGACGTCCGCCGGTGGAGTCCACCTGGATCCAGCGGCTCTCGCTGGAGGTCTGGCCGTTCTTCATCGTGTACGTGAGGCTCACCACGGCACGGTTCTCGCCGGTCGAGGTGACCGCGCCCGCACGCACCGAGGAGATGCCGCCCCAGAAGCTGGCGAACGAGTTGAACCCGCCGGTGGAGGACTGATAGCCGGGCGAGAGCATCGACCACGCACCGTTCACGTTGCCCGGGAGCATGCCGTAGTACCCCTGGATGAACGAGGCCACCGATGCCGCCGAGGGCGGGCCCGCCGGGGTGGTCGTCGTCGGAGGCGGCGTGGTGGTCGCGGACGGCTTTCCCGAGGTGGTCGAAGGCGGAGCCGAGGACGACGGCGCGGTGCTGCTGGACGGGGGTTGCGTGGTCTGCCCCTCGGAGGTCCGGGGCGGCTGCTGCACGGCCTGGCCGGGATCGCTCGGGTCCTGCGAGGTCTCGGTCGCGGGCGGCCCGGCCGGGGCCGAGACGCTGCTCGTGCCGCCGGCCACCGGGCCCTGATCGCCGCTGTTGCGGCTGAGGGCGAAGGCCACGATGCTCGCGATCACCAGGACCGCGACGATCCCCGCGCCCACCAGGGCCATCTGACGCCGATTGCCGTCCACCCCACCGGATTCGGCGGCGAACGGGACCATCGGCCTCTTGGGCGGCGGCGCGGCGGCGGGAGTGTTCGCCTTCTCGGCCATATCGATGTGGACGGTGGCGTCGGTGGCGTTGCCGGTCCCGGTTCCGTTCTGCGAGTTCGGCAGCACGGTGGTCGCGTCCGAAGCCGCCACGGCCGCAGTCTCGTTCACCGTCGGCAGCACCCGGGTGGCTTGAATGGGCGCGGTGGCACGGCCTTCGGCGACGGCGTGTAGTCGCTCGGCGGCCTGCTCCATGGTGGGCCGGTCACCGGCGTCGGCGGCGAGCAGGTCCATCAGCACCGGGCCGAGGGCCGCGGCGTGGGTGGGTTCGGGCACCTGGGCGCGTGCCACCGAGTGCAGCACGGCCAGCGGGTTGTCGCCCTCGCCGAACGGCGGCATGCCCTCGACGGCCGCGTAAAGCGTTGAGCCCAGCGCGAATACGTCGGACGGCGATTCGGGGTTCTCACCGCGCGCCACCTCGGGTGCGAGGTAGGCGGGCGTCCCGGCCAGGAAGCCGGTGGAGGTGACCGTCACGTCGCCGATCGCGCGGGAGATGCCGAAGTCGGTGATCTTCACCGTGCCGTCGTCGGCCACGAGAATGTTGGCGGGCTTGACATCTCGGTGCACGATGCCGGCCTTGTGCGCCGCGGCCAGCGCCTCGGCCACCTTGGCCCCGATCCGGGCGACCTCGGTCGGTGAGAGGTTGCCCTTCTCCCGCATGATCGCCGCCAGACTGGGCGCGTTCACGTATTCCATGACCAGCCAGGGCTGGCCGTCCTCTTCGGCGACGTCGAACACGGTGACGGCGTTGGGATGATGCAGTCGCGCCGCGATGCGCCCCTCGCGCATGGCCCGCATCTTCGCCTCGATCGCCTGGGACCGGGTCAGACCCGGACCCAGCAGCAACTGCTTGACCGCCACGGTCCTGCGCAGGCGTACGTCGGTCGCCCGCCACACGACTCCCATCGCACCGGTGCCGATCGGATCCGTCAGCCGGTACCGCCCCGCAATCAACCGGTCTGAGCTCATGTGGTTGTACCCCTCCTGCTGACTTTCGCGCCGAGCCGACCCTGCAACTCTGCGCGAAAGCCCGGAAACCTCTTGAAAATATTAGGCGTTGAAGTACTTCGCCTCAGGATGCAGCAGAACGAACGCATCCGTCGACTGCTCGGGATGCAGCTGCAACTCCTCCGACAGCTCTACTCCGATTCGGTGTGCCTCCAGCAGGTCGACGAGTTTCGCGCGATCCTCGAGGTCGGGGCAGGCGCCGTAGCCGAACGAGTACCGTGCGCCACGGTAGCCGAGTTTGAAGTAATCCTGCACATCAGAAGGATCCTGATCGGCGACGGAATGGCCTTCCAGCACAAGTTCTTCGCGGATTCGGCGGTGCCAGAACTCGGCCAGCGCCTCGGTCAGCTGCACGCCGATGCCGTGCACCTCGAGGTAGTCGCGGTAGTTGTCCGCCGCGAACAGCTCGTTGGCGAAATCGGCGATGGGCTGCCCCATGGTGACCAGTTGGAAGGGCAGCACGTCCACCTGTCCGCGCTCGGTCGCCTCCGCCCGCGAGCGGATGAAGTCCGAGATGCACAGGAACCGATCGCGTTGCTGACGCGGGAAGGTGAACCGATAGCGTTCGGGCGCATCGGGTTTCGGCTCGGTGAGAACAATCACATCGTCGCCCTCGGAGACGGCCGGGAAGTAGCCGTACACCAGCGCGGCGTGCTGCAGCACACCCTCGGCGATCAGCCGATCGAGCCAATACCGCAGCCGCGGACGGCCTTCGGTCTCCACCAGCTCCTCGTACGAGGGCCCTTCGCCGCCACGCTGACCGCGCAGGCCCCACTGGCCCAGGAACAGGGCGCGCTCGTCCAGCAGCCCCGAGTACTCGTTCACCGACAGGCCCTTGACCACGCGGGTGCCCCAGAACGGCGGCGCGGGCACCGGCAGATCCGCTGCCACGTCCGAGCGCTCGGGCACCACGACCGGAACCTCTTTGGCCTTGCGCTCCTCCGCGATTCGCTTGGAGCGCTCGTGCCGGGCCCTGCGCTCGGCGGCCTTCTCGCGCTCGGCGATCGCCTCGGGGCTGTCCGGGTCCAGGCCGCCGCCACGCTTGCGGGTCATGATCTCGTCCATCAGACGCAGGCCCTCGAAAGCGTCACGCGCGTAATGCACATCGCCCTGGTAGACCTCGGTGAGATCGTTCTCCACGTAGCCGCGGGTCAGCGCCGCGCCGCCCAGGAGCACCGGGAACTGCTCGGCGACACCGCGGGTGTTCATCTCCTGCAGGTTTTCCTTCATGACCACGGTCGACTTGACCAGCAGTCCGGACATGCCGATCACGTCGGCCTTCTTGTCCGTGGCGGCGTCGAGGATGTTCGCGATCGGCTGCTTGATGCCGATGTTCACGACCTCGTATCCGTTGTTGGACAGGATGATGTCCACCAGGTTCTTGCCGATGTCGTGCACGTCGCCCTTGACCGTCGCCAGCACGATGCGGCCCTTGCCGGAGTCGTCGGTGGCCTCCATGTGCGGTTCCAGGTGCGCCACAGCGGTCTTCATGACCTCCGCGGACTGCAGCACGAACGGCAGCTGCATCTGCCCGGAGCCGAACAGCTCACCGACCGTCTTCATGCCCGAGAGCAGCGTCTCGTTGATGATCTTGAGCGGCGGAACCTCTTTCATGGCCTCGTCGAGGTCGGCCTCGAGTCCGTTGCGCTCGCCGTCCACGATGCGGCGGGCCAGCCGTTCGAACAGCGGCATGGCCGCCAGCTCCTCGGCACGCGAGGCCTTGGACGAGGACATCGAGACGCCCTCGAACAGCGCCATCAGCTTCTGCAACGGGTCGTAGCCCTCGCTGCGGCGGTCATAGACCAGATCCAGCGCGGCCTGACGCTGTTCTTCGGGAATGCGGGCCATGGGAAGGATCTTGGAGGCGTGCACGATGGCCGAATCCAGACCGGCCTCGACGCATTCGTGCATGAACACCGAGTTCAGCACCTGCCGCGTCGCCGGGCTCAAACCGAACGAAATGTTCGAAAGACCCAGCGTGGTCTGCACATTCGGATGCTTCTGCTTGAGCAACCGGATGGCCTCGATGGTTTCGATGCCGTCGCGCCGGGATTCCTCCTGGCCGGTGCCCAGGGTGAAGGTGAGGGTGTCGATGATGATGTCGCTCTCATCGAGTCCCCAGGTGCCGGTGATGTCGGCGATGAGCCGCTCGGCGATCTGCACCTTGTGCTCGGCGGTGCGGGCCTGACCCTGCTCGTCGATGGTCAGCGCCACCACGGCCGCACCGTGCTCGGCGACCAGCGCCATGGTCTGCTGATACCGCGACTCCGGACCGTCGCCGTCCTCGAAGTTCACCGAGTTGACCGCGCAGCGGCCGCCCAGATGCTCCAAACCGGCCTGCAGCACCGGGGTTTCGGTGGAGTCGAGCATGATCGGCAGCGTGGAGGCCGTCGCCAGGCGCGAGGCCAGCTCGTTCATGTCGACCGCGCCGTCGCGGCCCACGTAGTCCACGCACAGGTCCAGCATGTGCGCGCCGTCACGGATCTGGTCCTTGGCGATGTCCAGGCACTTCTGCCAGTCCTGCGCCAGCATGGCCTCGCGGAATGCCTTGGAGCCGTTGGCGTTCGTGCGCTCGCCGATCATCATGATCGAGGCGTCCTGCTCGAACGGGACCGAGGAGTAGATCGAGGACACGCTCGGCTCGTGCTTGGGGGCGCGCGCGTGCGGAGTGACCTCGCGCACCGCCTCGGCGACCTGGCGGATGTGCTCCGGGGTGGTGCCGCAGCAACCGCCGACCAGCGCCAGCCCGAACTCGGAGACGAACTGGCGCATGGCGATCGCCAATTCCTCGGGGGTGAGCGGATATTCGGCGCCGTTGGCCCCGAGCACCGGCAGACCGGCGTTCGGCATCACCGACACCGGCAGCTGCGCGTGCTTGGACAGATGGCGCAGGTGCTCGCTCATCTCGTCCGGGCCGGTGGCGCAGTTCAATCCGATCATGTCGATGCCGAGCTTCTCGAGCGCGGTCAGGGCCGCGCCGATCTCGGAACCGACCAACATGGTGCCGGTGGTCTCCATCGTCACGTGCGTGATGATCGGGATCCGGCGGCCCGCGCGGGCCATGGCCCGGTGGCTTCCGGTGATGGCGGACTTCACCTGCAGCAGGTCCTGGCAGGTCTCGATGAGGATGGCGTCCGCGCCGCCGTCGAGCATGCCGAGCGCGGCCTCGGTGTAGGCGTCACGCAGCGAGGCGTAGGGCGCGTGGCCGAGGGTGGGGAGTTTGGTGCCGGGGCCCATCGAGCCCAGGACGTAGCGGGGTGTGCCGTCGGCGGAGGGGCCCATCTCGTCGGCGACCTCACGGGCCAGCCGGGTGCCACGCTCGGAGAGATCCCTAATCCTGTCCGAAATGTCGTAATCGGCGAGGTTCGGCAGGTTGCAGCCGAAGGTGTTGGTCTCGACCGCGTCCGCACCGGCCTCGAAGTACGCGCGGTGAATGTATTTCAGCACGTCAGGACGGGTTTCATTGAGGATTTCGTTGCAGCCCTCGAGGCCGAGAAAGTCGTCCAGGGTTAAATCCGCGGCCTGCAACATGGTGCCCATCGCACCGTCGCCGATGACGACACGCCGCTTGAGCGTGTCGAGTAGGGTGGTGTCGAACTCGGCGCGGGGGGACACAGACATGTACTCAAGAGTAGTAGGAGGCCCGGACAATCCGGCCTTCGGTCCGTTGCGCGCGGCCGCGTCTCGCGCGTTGCGCGTCGCTGGCGCGTCATCGATCGGCACACCGTAGGCTGACCGGGTGAACGCCAGTGAACCCCCGGTGACACCCGAATCGGACATGCCCGCGCTGCGAGATCCGATCCTCGTGGCCGCCTTCGAAGGCTGGAACGATGCCGCCGATGCCGCCAGTGGAGCGGTCGAGCATCTGGAACTGATCTGGGACGCGCAACCGCTGGCAGAACTCGATTCCGAGGACTACTACGACTATCAGGTGAATCGGCCCACAGTCCGTCAGGTGGATGGGGTGACCCGCGAGATCGCCTGGCCCTCGACCATGCTGTCGGTGTGCTCACCGCCCGGCAGCGAGCGCGATGTGGTGCTGCTGCGCGGCGTCGAACCGAACATGCGGTGGCGCAGCTTCTGCAACGACCTGCTCGAATTCGTCGAACAGCTCGAGGTGACCACCGTGGTGATCCTGGGCGCACTGCTCGCCGACACCCCGCACACCCGGCCGGTTCCGGTCACGGGCACTGCCTACAGCAAGCAGGCGGCCGAGCGTTTCAACCTGGAACAGACGCGCTACGAGGGCCCGACCGGCATCACCGGCGTGCTGCAGGACGCCTGCGTGCGCGCGGGCGTGCCGGCCATTTCCTTCTGGGCCGCGGTGCCGCACTACGTCTCCCAGCCGCCGAACCCCAAGGCGGTCATCGCACTGCTGCACCGGGTCGAGGACGTGCTCGATGTCGAGGTGCCGCTCGGTGGACTGCCGGAGCAGGCCGAGGAATGGGAAGTCACGGTCAACGAGATGACCGAGGGTGACGAGGAGATCGCGGAGTACGTGCGCTCGCTCGAGGAGCGCGGCGACGCGGACGTGGACGTGGAGGCCATGGCCAAGATCGACGGCGATGCCATCGCCGCGGAATTCGAGAAGTACCTGCGGCGACGCGGGCGCGGCGGCTTCGGCCTGTAGGCGTTCACCGGCGATTCACCGGGGCGGGGTTGCGATGTTCAGAGTTAGCCTTGGCTACACTTTTTTGAATGACCTCGCCACGGATCGTCGCGCACCTCAGTGGATTCGGCGAACGTCCGGCGGTAGTCGGCGGCGAGGCTGAACATCTCACATATGCGCAGCTGGCGGCGCTCGTGGCCGACTACGCGAACCGTCTGACCACCGAACGGTTTTCGACCTGCGGCACCTCCGGCGACTTATCGGCTACCGATTCACGACCACCGCTGCGCAAGCTCGTCGCGCTGGCCGCGCGCAACGATATCGGTTCCCTCGTCGCCTATCTCGGCGCGCTCGAGGCTGGATGCGCCGTGCTGCTGAGCGCGTCGATCACCGAGGAGATGCTGCGCGTGCACGACCCCGATATCGTCATCGAATCGGGTGCCGGGCCGATCCCGGAACCGCGGCTGCGGCGGACCGGGGCGGCACACACCCTGCATCCGGACCTGGCGCTGCTGCTGAGCACCTCGGGTTCGACCGGATCACCGAAGCTGGTGCGGCTCTCGCACGCGAATCTGCGCTCGAACGCCGAAGCCATTGCGCGCTATCTCGATATCACCGGCGATGATCGCGCCGCCACCACGCTCCCGCTGTTCTATTGCTACGGACTCTCGGTCGTGCACAGTCATCTGCTGCGCGGCGCGAGTCTGCTGCTGACGAGCCGCTCGGTGGTGGAATCGGAGTTCTGGGACGAGTTCCGATGTCATCGCGCGACATCCTTCGCCGCTGTTCCCTATACCTTCGATCTGCTCGATCGAGTCGGCTTCGAGCGAATGTCGCTGCCGCACCTGCGCTATGTGACCCAGGCCGGCGGCAAACTCGCCCCCGAACGCGTTCGCCGGCACGCCGAACTGGCCGCGCGCAACGGCCGGGAATTCTTCGTCATGTACGGCCAGACCGAGGCCACCGCGCGGATGGCGTATCTGCCGCCGCAGTGGGCGGCCACGCATCCGGACTGCATCGGAATTCCGATTCCCGGAGGCTCTTTCACCCTCGAGCCGGTCGAGGAGGGCGGCACCGAACTCGTCTATCACGGCCCGAACGTGATGATGGGATACGCCGAATCCCCGGCCGAACTCGCGCTCGGTCCCGAACTCTCGGCGTTGCGCACCGGGGATCTGGCGTGTCTGACCGAGGACGGGTTGTATCGGGTGATCGGCCGCCGATCGCGGTTCGCCAAGATCTTCGGCCTGCGAATCGATCTGCAGCGCATCGAATCCGGGTTGGCCGCCGCCGGTTTTCCGGCCTGCGGCACCGATGACGCCGAGACGCTGGTGCTCGCGGTGCAGAGCCGGGACCGGGCGGCGGTGACCCGGCTCGCGGCGCAATTGTCGGGATTGCCCGCCTCCGCGATTCGCGTGTGCGTGGTCGACGAGATTCCGCGACTGCCCAGCGGCAAACCGGACTATCCGGCTATTCGGCGACTTCCGGGCGCGCACAGCGCACCTCGCGCCGATATCCGCACGCTCTTCGCCGACGCCCTCGCCCTGTCCCCCGCACAGGTGGGGCCGCACAGCACCTTCGCCGATCTGGGCGGCGACTCGCTGACCTATGTGGCGCTGTCGGTGAAACTCGATCGCACGCTCGGACAGCTGCCCGCCAACTGGCAGACCATGACCGTCGCGGAACTGCAGGCACTCCCGCGCGGGCGTCGACGCATCGGGCGTTCGCTCGACACCTCGACGCTGCTGCGAGCGCTCGGCATCATCGGCGTACTCGGCTCCCATATCGGACTTTTCGTCCTGTGGGGCGGGGCCCACGTGTTGCTGGCGGTGGCCGGGTTCAACTTCGCCCGCTTCTCGGTGACCGCCGCTCCCGCCTCGCAGCGGCTGCACAAGACGCTGCGCACGGCGGCGTTCATCGCCGCGCCGACCGCGCTGTGGGTGGCGATCACGCTCGCCTTCAGCGACTACTACGGGTGGCAGAACGTGTTGCTGCTCAACAAGATTCTCGGGCCGCGGGACAGCCCGACCGCCGGACACCTCTGGTTCGTGGAGGTCGTGGTGTATTTCATGCTCGCGGGGGCACTGCTGTTGCGCCTACCGGTAGCGGATCGCGCCGAACGCCGCGCACCCTTCGGTTTCGCGCTCGGCGTACTCGCGGTGCTGCTCGTGTTCCGCTACTGGTCCTTCGATCTCTATGTCCCGCGCGACATTCCGTTCTCTCCCCTGGCGTGCTGGTTCTTCGCCCTGGGCTGGGTCGCCGCGAAAGCCTCGACACCCGTGCAGCGCACCGTGCTCAGCGGCGTCGTATTGCTGACCGTGCCAGGCTATTTCGGTGAGACGGATCGCGAGCGACTCATCATCGGCGGCCTGCTGCTGCTGATCTGGCTGCCCTCGGTGCGGGTGCTCGCACCGGTGGCCGGCCTGGCGGC
The DNA here is from genome assembly GCF_001613145.1 of Nocardia jejuensis NBRC 103114. Lineage (GTDB taxonomy): Bacteria > Actinomycetota > Actinomycetes > Mycobacteriales > Mycobacteriaceae > Nocardia > Nocardia jejuensis. The sequence goes on along the minus strand of NZ_BDBU01000010.1, from coordinate 180,664 downwards.
GGCACTGGCCGACAGTTCACTTTTCGCGTATTTGCTGCACTGGCAGGTGTATCCGCTGTTCGGCGAGCACCGGCTGATCGCCCTCGTGGCCTCGCTGACGGCCGGGGTCGCGGCCGCGCGACTCATGACGCTCGCGCGAGGTTCAGTCCACGGCCAAGACCTCGGCTTCCGCCTCGTGAGCCAGTTTCGCGATCAATATGTCTCGCGGAATCGTCTGGCCGGCAAGGTGATCGAGTGACGGCACCACTACATAGTGTGCGTCGGCACGCTTGAGTTCGGCGGTCAGCTCCGCAAACGCGGTGCCGTCGCCCGGAGTCGATTCATGGAACGTTGCGGCGAAACACATACCGGCCGACTGAGCCAAGCCGCACATGGCGGTTTCCAGCTCTTCGCTACGACCGTCCGCGAGATCGTCACGCACGTAACCATAGATCAACGCTTCCACCCGAACCTCCGTTGGATTGGGATCGCTGTGTTGAAAGTGTGCCCGTAAACAGCATGACGTTCTTGAAGATGCAATTGCAGATGTCAACCCACTGACATCTGCGTGCCCTATCCGGGTCCATCCGGCGTTAACTGGTGAGATACTACAGAGCGTGTCCGCATGTGACGATCGACCCGTCTGGGCTGTCCGAATGCGCGCCGAACGCGATGCACGGGGGTGGTCACAGGCGGACGCTGTTCGTGCGATGCGGACCAAATCCACGCACAATCTGCCGACGGACAGCACCTTGTTGCGCAACTGGCGTCGCTGGGAATCCGGGGAGTCCAGACCTGACGACTTCTACGCCCCGATTATCGCGGCGGCATTCGACACCGTCACGGCCGCCTTCTTTCCGAAGGTCCGCCCCAATCGCGATGACGAGATGCTCTCCGCCACAGGGATGGACACTCTCGAATTCATCGGCCGCCTTCGGATGTCGGATGTCTCCTCGGCAACGCTGGACGCGATTCGCATCACCGCGGATCGGTTGTGTTCGGAGTATCCGTGCGCCGATCCCCATGAACTGCACACCGAGGGCACGGCCTGGCTGCGGCGGATCACCTCGCTGCTGGACGGAAGACTCACGCTCGCACAGCATCGCGAGGTGCTGGTGCTGGCCGGCTGGGTGGCGCTGCTGGTCGGCTGCGTGGACTACGACCTGGGCTGGCGCACCGCGGCCGAGGCCACCCGCCGGGCGGCGCTGTCGCTGGGACAGGAGGCCGAGCATGCCGAAATCATCGGCTGGGGTGCGGAAATGGCGTCGTGGTTCGCCTTGACCCAGGCGAACTACCGGGGCGCGATCGAGACCTCGGAGGCGGCCAGGCGCAGCACCGAACGCCTCGGCGTCGGTGTGCAACTGGCGGCGCAGCGGGCCAAGGCGTGGGCCCGCATCGGTGATCGCAAGCAGGTGGAAATCGCGCTCGCCCAGGGCCGTTCGATTCTGGACAATCTGGATCATCCGTCTAATCTGGATAATCACTTCGTGGTCGATCCCGGCAAATTCGACTTCTATGCCATGGACTGCTGCCGTGTCGCGGGTGACGATCGACTGGCGGAAGACTATGCGCGCCAGGTCATCCTGGCCGCGACCCGACCGGACGGTTCGATCCGCAAACCCATGCGCGTCTCCGAGGCCCACCTCACCCTCGCGGTGGTGGCGGTCCGCGATCGTAATCTGGAGCTCGCGGTCGACGAGGGCATCCGCGCCTTCGCGGGCAAACGCCGGTCGCTGCCCTCGCTCATGTGGATCGCGGGCGAAACGGCGCGGGAAATGATCGAGCGATTCCCCGGCGATCCCCGCACCCGCAGCTATCTGGACCAGCTGCGCGCCCTGGCGGCAGGCTGAACGATCTACGATTACGCTCCAGCCCATGGACTTCAGTCTGTGGACCTGTGCGATTCGAGGTCACGAGACCTACGCCCCCGACGAGCCGGAGCTCGCGGCTCGCCTGCACGTCAGCACTCCCGCCGGGGAGGCATGGCGCTGCCTGCGCTGCGGTAACTTCGCGCCCGGCGAGCCCCGGCGCAGCGGGCCCGCCGACGACGCCCCCGAGGTCCCGCGCGGGCATCTGCTGCGCGACCGGATCATCATGCGGCTGCTGGCGGCCGAGCGGGTGCTGCGCGCTCTGGTGCTGATCCTGCTCGGCGTCGGCGTGCTCAAACTCCGTGGCCGCCAGCACGAATGGAAGCAGGCGTGGGACAAGGAGTTGCCGCTGCTGCGCCAGCTCGCGGATCAGGTCGGCTGGGATCCGGACCATTCCAAGATCGTGCACTGGATCGACCAGGCATTCACCTTCTCCCCCACCACACTTCGCTGGGTGGCCATCGCGATCTTCGCCTACGCGGCCGTCCAGATCATCGAGGGCATCGGCCTCTGGCTGGTCGAACGCTGGGGCGAATACTTCGCGGTCATCGCGACCAGCCTGTTCCTGCCCATCGAGATCTACGAGCTCACCGAGAAGGTGACCGTGATCCGGATCGGCGCGCTGGCGATCAACCTGGCCGCGGTGATCTGGCTGCTCTGGAGCAAGAAGCTCTTCGGCATCAACGGGGGCGCGAAGGCGTACTACGCCGAGCACCACACCGAAAGCCTGATGACAGTGGAGCGTTCGGCGGTGGCGGCCGAAACGGCCGGCTGAGCACGAGACCGGCCGGGCTCACTCGGGGAGGCCGAGGCCGCGGGCCAGTACCGGCCAGCTGAGCGAGAGTTCGTCGTGCCAGTAACCCCAGGAGTGGGTGCCGGTCGGCGGAAAGTGGTAGGTGGCCGGGATGTTCAGGCTGTCGAGCCGGTCGGCGAGATTGTGGCTGCAGTAGTTGGTGGCGGCCTCGATCACGCCGCCGACGATGAGCTGATTCGCCAGTCCGCCGACGCCGGGCAGCGCGTAGGGACCGTCGAGCACGTCGTGCGGGCCGGGAAGTCCGGTGCCACTGGAGATGTAGAGGTCCAGGCCGCGCAATCCCTCGGCGTTCACGTACGGATCGTTCCGGGTCCACAGCGGATCGCCGGGCGGGCCGTACATATTGTCGAGATCGCCGCCGCCGGACTGTTCGACCACCATCTGCACGAACTGACGGCCGATCGGATCGCTGATCTGTGCGCAGCCGCTGTAGGCCGCGACCGCGCGGAAGAGTCCGGGTGCGGCGATCGGCAGATTCAATACCGTTGTGCCCGAGACGGACAGCCCCGCCAGCGCGTTGACTCCATCGGTGCCCAGCGCCGTGTCGATCAGCGGAGGCAGCTCCTGGGTGAAGAAGGTCGTCCACTTGTTCACGCCGCGCACGGGATCCGGTGCGCGCCAATCGGTGTAGTACGTCCACGCCCCGCCGATCGGCTGCACCACGTTGACGTCGCGGTCGGCGAGGAAGTCGAGCACCTCGGGCGCCTTGTGCTCCCAGTTCGCCGTCCCCTCACCCCCGTCGACACCGTTGATCAGGTACAGCGTCGGGTGCGGCCGCGACCGGTCGGCGGGACGCTGCACGTCGACCCGGATGGGTCTGTCCATCGCGGCCGAGTAGACCCGCAGGGTCAGCTTCCGCTCGTCGATCCGCTCCGCGCTCACGATTCTGGATCCGTCCGGCGAGACCGGATCACCCAGCAGTTCCGCGGACGGGGCGCGGTCGGACAGGGCGTCGGCGTGCGCGAGCACCGGCGTCAGCGTCGACCATGCGGCAATCCATCCGGCCACCAGGGCATTTCGAGTCCGACGCTTCACAACCGCCCTGTTCACCAGCACTGAATTCACAACCGCCCGATCCGCCGACAACCAGGGCGCCCGGGTTACCGACGCCGCTCTCGCGCGCCGGATCCGCGGCCCGGGTCAGGCCGAACGACCGGCCCGATCCCACACCGGCTGACCGGAGACGAAGGACCGGTCGAACGGCGAGCCCCGATCCCTGGGCGAGAACGTACCAGGAGCGGGCGGGCGCGTCATGCCTCACACCTGCGCGGCCTCGACCCGCTTCGGCGCCAGCACATCGGTGATCCCCATCGTGACCCGATGCAGCAGCCACTCGGCGGGACCGCGACGAAACACCGCCCGCCACAACGTCGCCAGCACCAGCGACCCGATCGCCAGCAATGCCAGCAGCTGCCACGACGGGCCGTGGATACCGGTGGGCAGCGACACCGCGTCCTCATCGGGAAGCGGCACCAGCACGGCCACGGCGACCGCCTGCAGGATGTAGAGGCTCAGCGCGCAGGAACCGGCGCAGATCAACGGATGCAACGCAGTTCGCGCGCTCGGGGTCACCGCCAGCAGCACGCCGATCACCAGGAACGCGACCCCGGTCGCGCCGAGCACCTCGAACGGCGTCCCCGAGTGCGGGGTGCAGACGGTCAGCCACCACCAGCTGTTGGTGCCGACCGTGCCCAGGCCGACCGCGTCGATCATCGAGGCGGGATCGAAATCGGTCAGCCCGGCCTCGCTCATGATCGCGGTGAGCAAATCCGTCAGGTGCGCGCGTCCGCCCATCGGATGCTGCAGCACCCAGGAGCCGCCGTAACCCGCGACCGCCAGCGCGCCGCCCGTTCCGATCACCCACAGGGGACGCAGTTCTCGAATTCCCCAGCGCCCCAATGCCATTCCGGCGAGGACGAACGGCATCCAGGTCAGTGCCGGGTACGCGCCGGTGACCACCAGCATCTGCACCGCCTCCCAGGCGCCGGACCAGGAGTCGAGCTGGGCGAAGGACGGATGTCCGCCGAAGCTGTTCTGCTGCATGTGCTGCCGGATCAGGAACGACGCGATCGGCCCCGCGACCGCCCAGCCGGCGGCCAGCACCGTCAACGCGCGGGCGCCGAGCCGCAGCACCGGCAACGCCAGCAGGAAGTACAGGCCGTAGTAGGTGAGGATGATCATGATCCCGATACCGGACTGCAGTTGCGCCAGCGCGAGACCGAGCAGTGCGATGAGCACCGCCCGCGATCCGATGCGCACCAGGTCCCGCCGGGCCGCACGACCGGTATGGGGTGTCGCACCGCCGGACATCAGTGCCAGCGAAACACCCGCGAGCACCGCGAAGAGCGCGGCGGACCGCCCGTCGAACACCGAAAGCCAGTCGGCGCCCCCCGCTTCCGGCCGCGGGCCCACGTGCACGGCGAACATCCCCAGCACGGCGATTCCCCGCGCCGCGTCGAGCGCGAGCACCCGAGGCAGCGCGGGAATCGGCAACTCGCTCTGCGGCACCGCGATCCGCGATGAAGTCATATCCCGTCCACCCTTCATTTCCGATCAACAGCAAGCATCACGCTAATGCGCTCTAAGTTTGAAATCAGCTGCTGAAGGCGAATATGGGGGGAAAGATCAACCCAGAGAGTGACTTTTCAGCAACCGGGCACGGCCGTACGTCCATCCGTAGCGGACACGCCAGTCCATCCCGCCGGTCGCGGAGGTATCACGCACGAGGCAAGGCACAGGCTCCATAGGTGCGCGCGCCTTCACTCGGCTGACCGCTGTGCGGGTCGAGCACCGCCGAGTCCGCCCGCGCGGTGTCACGACGCGACCGCACGCGACGGACCGGGTCGGCTCAGGCGGGAAGGTCGAGCCCGCGGGCGAGAACACTCCAGGAGCGGGTGAGCTCGTCGTGCCAGTAGCCCCAGGAGTGGGTGCCGGTCGCCGGGAAATCGTAGGTGGCCGGGATGCCCAGGGAAGTCAGCTTGTTCGCGAGGTTGTGGCTGCAGTAGTTGGTCGCCGCCTCGATCACGCCGCCGATGGTGACCTGGTTGACCAGCCCGCCCACGCCCGGGAGCGCGTACTGCCCGTCGAGAGTGTCGTACTGGCCGGGGAGTCCGGAACCGCTGGAGATGTACAGGTCCATCCCGCGCAGTTTCTCCGCGTTGACGTACGGATCGTTCTCGACCCAGAGCGGATTGTCGGGCGGACCGTACATATTGTCGAGGTTGCCGCCACCGTAGAGCTCGACCACCAGGCTCGCGAAGGTGTGCCCGACGGGGTCACTGGTCTGCGCGCAGCCGCTGTAGGCCGCGGCCGCACGATAGAGACCGGGCTTGGCGATGGGCAGGTTCAGGACCGTGGTGCCCGAGGTGGACAGGCCCGCGATGGCGTTGATGCCGTTGGTGCCGAGCCCGGCGTCGATCAGCGGCGGGAGTTCCTCGGTGAAGAAGGTCTTCCACTTGTTCACCCCGCGCACCGGATCCGGCGCGCGCCAGTCGGCGTAATAGCTCCACGCGCCGCCGATGGCCTGGACCACATTGACGTCCTTGCTCGCCAGGAACTCCAGCGACTCGGGCGCTTTCGTGTCCCAGTTCGCGGTGCCCTCGCCGCCGTCCGCTCCGTTGAGCAGATACAGCGTCGGGCGCGGCTGCGAGGCGTCGGCCGGGCGCTGCACCTCCACCAGGACGTTCTTGTCCATCGCGGCCGAGTACACCTGCAGGTTCAGGTGCCGATCATCGACCACGGTGGTGCCGACGATCTTCGATCCGTCGGGCGCGGTCGCCTGACCTGCCAGGCGGCCCGAGGCGATGATCGGATCATCGGGACTCGCCTGTGCCACCGCGGGCACACCCATGACCAGCGCGGCACAGCAGCCGGCCAGCACTGCATTTCCGATACGACGACGCACAGCAGCTCCTACCCCGACCCGAGAAAGACTGACTATCGACCGTCCGGTCTGTCGAGAATGTGAATCCCACTGTTACCGGAACGACCATATCCCGCTAGCTGGACACTCGCTAGCACCCCGGGAAACGACATGCCCGGGCGGTTCCGGGCGAAACGGACCAAGCGTCATGTTGGGGCGCGCCGACGCGGAGCGCAATGTCGGGACGGTCGGTGGGCGGTATTAACCTCTGTCCGTGACCGAGTCCGCTGACGGATTGCTACCCGGCCCCGAGGGGGTCGGTGTCGAGGAGATCCCGCACGCTGATCGGCTGCGGTTGTTCTCCTTCGCCACCGCCGAGAAACGCGGGGATTACCTGTGGGTGCTGCGCGCCTTCGACACCGCTCGCGCCGCCTACGTGGTGTTGCTGCACGCCTCCGACGTCGCTGACACGCTCGATCGTTGCCCGGGCGCCGCGCGGTTGACCGCCACCGAGGTCGGACCGCTGCTCGAGCAGCTGCATCAGTGGGGCGTGCTCGAGCGCAGTTACGACGGAACCCGCGCGGCCACGCTCGCGGAGTACCGGAACCGGCACTTCGTGTATCAGTTCTCCCAGGCGGGCTTTCAGGCCTATCGCGCGGTCGCCGATGTGCTCGAGGCGCGACTCGACGAGGCCGCGCTCTCGCGCCTGGTGCTGCCGGAACTGCTGAGCGATCTGAACACTCTCGCCGAGGCGAACCGCAGCGGCGACGCCTCACGCGTGTATCGCGTGCTGAACCGGCTGGACCGAGCGCTCTCGGAGATGGCCGAGCGCGCGGCGCACTTCTATCTGACACTGGGCGATCTGGTGCGCACCACCGAGGCCACACCCGAAGCCTTCCTCGCGCACAAGGACGCGCTGCTGGCGCACATGCGCGAGTTCTCCATGGACCTGGCCCGATTCGCGCCCCGGCTGGCCACCGCCATTCTCGAGGTCGAGGCGACCGGCGTCGACGAGCTGATCGATCGCGCGGCCCGGGTCGACGAGCGGGTGCTGCTGGATCACGCTGCGCGCGAAGCCGATTGGCGGGCGCGCTGGCAGGGCCTGCGGTCCTGGTTCGTGCCCGGCGGCGGCGAGGGCGGCCTGACCGAATGCGAGCGGCTGCGCGAGGCCACCATGAGCGCCATCGCCGCGGTGCTGTCGCTGCTGCGCCGGGTCACCGAGACCCGCAAGGGCGGGGTGAGCCGGGAATCGGCGCTGCGCCATCTGGCCGGATGGTTCACCGCCACCCCGAGCGCCGACGCCGCGCACGCGCTGTACGACGCGGTCTTCGGACTGGGGCGGCCGCGGCATCTGGCCATGCAGCATCCGGACGCGGATATCATCCCGGCCATCCGATCCTGGTGGGAGGCACCGCCTCTCGAGATCGCGCGCACCCTGGCCGAGACCGGACGCCCCCCGGCCGCCGGTGCGCCCGCGCGCTTGCAGCGCAACGACGCGAGTATCCGGCGACTGCGCCAGACCCAGCTCGAAGCCCAGCGGGCGCGCGCGGAGGCGGCGCAATCGCTGGCGGCGGCGAACGTGCACGAGCGCGAACTGGACGAACGTGAGACCGAGGTCCTGCTGCGCCTGCTGGACGCGGCCTCCACCGCATGGGTCCCGATCAGCGGCCGGGTGAGCAGCACCGGTTCGGACAGCGGTGTGACACTGACGGTTTCGCACCACGAGGGGTCCACGGCGGTGCGCACCGCGGGCGGGCTGCTGCATCTCAACAATCGGCGACTCGAAGTCCGCGAAACCGCCACCAGCCGCAAAATCAAAGCGGCACAGGCGAAACGGTCCGAGGCGCAGCCGCTCGACGGCGGGAAGGATCCGGTCTGATGCACGCACGCTCCATCGACTCGCTGGCATTGGACTCCTATCAGCGCGCCGCGCGGGTCATGCTCGCCAATCATCTGGTGACTCGCAGCTACCCGGATCGTATTGCGCTGCCGTTGATTCGGCGCTGGGCGACCGAACTGCGCGAGGATCTCGGCGAACTGTTCGGGTACCGGCTCGAGGTCACCGAGACCACGGCGCGACTGTTCCCGGTGATCGACCGGCTCGATGCCGGGCAGCCCGCGCGCACCACCGGCGACCGGTTGTTCGATCGACGGCGATACGCCTATCTCGCGCTGGGTCTCGCGGCGCTGGGCCGCGCCGGGGACCAGATCACGCTGTCCGAACTGGCCGATCAGGTGGCCTCCTACACCGAGCGGGTGGACGGGCTGGAGCTCGCGCCCGACCGCGCGGGAGACCGGGACGCCTTCGTGGACGCGGTCGGCTGGCTGGCCGCGCGCGGTGCGGTCACCCTCGCCGACGGCGACGCGGGCGGCTGGGCCTCGGATCCCGAAGCGGGTGAGGCGCTCTACGACATCGACCGCGCGGTGGTGTTCGCGCTGTTCCGCCCGCCCCGCGCACTACAGCACCTCAACACCGTGACCGGCCTGCTCGGCGAGGAGGCGGGTGGCGATACCCGTTCCCCCGCAAGCGTTTCCGCCGCGCGCAAGGTACGCCGCGCACTGGTGGAGAAGCCGGTCGTGTACGCCGACGAACTCGACGAGACCGAGCGCACGCTGCTCGCGCAGGAGAAGCTGGTGCGCGAGGTCGAGTACACCACCGGGCTCAAGGCCGAGCGCCGCGCCGAGGGCGTCGCGCTGATCGACAGTTCCGGCCGCCTGTCCGATGTGCGTTTCCCGGGCACCGGCACACTCGCCCAGGTGGCGCTGCTGCTGGCGGGCGAGATAGCCGATCTGGTGCTGGATCTGGACACTCCGATCGAGCACCGCCCCCGCCCGGACCGGCCGCTCACCGATCTGGTGCGGCAGCTCGATTCCGCGATCCCCGCCACCACCGTCTTCGCGCCGCTGGCCGAGCTCGCGGAGTCCTTCGGTGTGCCCGAGGACTCCGATGCGGACGAGCCGGAACCGGAGATTCCCGAGTATCCGTTCGTGCACTCCTTCTGGATCCGCGACACCGTGCAGATGCTCGCCGGGAGATACGGGGCCACCTTCGCCGCCCAGTGGCAAGCCGACGTGCCCGGTCTGACCGCCGAGGCGGTCGGACTGCTGGAACGGTTGCGACTGGTCGAACCGATCGAGGGCGGCCTGCTCGTGCTCCCGGCGCTGGCCCGGTACCGGGGCGCGATCGTCACCATTCGCACCCGCGCGGAAACCGAATTGTTCATCTCCCCCACGCAAGTCGGCGAGGAACCCGTGACAGCGGGCGCCACCGCCTCGATAGAGAAGGGATCCGGGAACTGATGGCCGACCTCATTCACGGTGGAGTCCGCTTCGTCCCCACCCGCGCGGGCATCGTCAACCTGTGGGACTACCGCGATCAGGAATTCTGCTTCGCCGACGGGCGACTGGTATTGCGCGGACCCAACGGCTCGGGCAAGACCAAGGCGCTCGAGGTGCTGTTCCCGTTCGTGCTGGACGGGCGCATCGAGCCGCGCCGGCTCAATCCGTTCGCCGGTGAAGAGCGCACCATGAAGTCGAATCTGCTGTACCGCAAGCAGGAATCGGCGTACTCGTACGTGTGGATGGAGTTCGCGCGCGGCACCTGGGACGAACCGGAGACGGTGACGGTCGGCATCGGCATGCGCGCCACCCGCTCGGCGGACAAGGTGACGCGCTGGTACTTCGTCGCGGACGGCCGTGTGGGCGTGGACTTCTCGCTGCTCGGGCCGGACGATCGGCCGCTCACGCGCAAGCAGCTGGCCGAGCAGATCGGCTCGGACGCCATCGTGGACCGGCCGGTGGAGTACCGCGCCGCCATCGACGCGCGCATGTTCGGGCTCGGGCAGCAGCGCTACGACCAGCTGATCAATCTGATTCTGACGCTGCGCCGCCCGCAGCTGGCCAAGAACCTCGATCCGCGCGGACTCTCCCAGGCGCTGACCGACGGTCTGCGGCCGCTGGATGAGCAGATGATCCTGGACGCGGCCCGCTCCTTCAGCGATATGGAGGCGGTCGGGCGCACCCTCGAGGGCCTCGTGCAGGCCGACTCCGCCACCCGCGCGTTCGTCGGGGTCTATCGCAAATACCTTGCCGTGCAGGCGAAAACCGATGTCGATCAGGTCCGATCCCGGCTGGACGCGGTCACCCACGCCGGGACCGCCCTGCACGCGGCCGCCGCGCTGCGCAAGCGCCGCGACGCCGATCGCGCCGCCGTGGAGACCCGTGCCGAGGACGCCGACCGCTCCTACGAGCAGGCCCTGTCCGACCGCGAGACGCTGCAGCGCTCGAGCGCCTACGAGGGCAAGCAGCAACTCGACGATCTCGCCGACGCCGTGCGCCGCCTCGAGACCTCGGCCGCGGTGCATCGCGACAAGGCGCTCAAGGCGCACCAGACCGTCGATCAGCGCGGTGAGGAATCCGAGCGCGCCCAGGCCGCCGTCGCCACCGCCGCCTCCGCCCTGGCCCGCGGCGAGGACGAATTGCGCACCGCCGCGGAGGAAGCCGGCATCGCCTGGACCGCGTTGCCGGAGCAGGCTCGCGCGGACCACCTCACCGTCACGGTTCGCAGTCACGCCGAGGAGCGCGATGCCGACGTGCGCGCCGTCCGGCGTGCCCTGACCCTGGTCGATGCCGCCACCACCGAACGCGCCCGCGCCGAACGCGCCGGGCAGCGCGCCATCGAACTGCGCGAATCCGCCGCCGCCGAACTGGCCCAGGCCGAGGCGCTGGTCACCCTGGCGCGCTCGGAAACCGCCATCTCCCTGCGTGATTGGTGGGACTCGCACCGCGAGGTCTACTCCCCCATCCGGGACGGATTGTTCGAAGCACTCGACGACGCGCTTGCCGAAGCGGGCACCGAGCACCTGGCGCGCACCGACCTCGCACCCGTAAAGGGCCGTGGGCGCGGCCTCGACGCCGAGGGCCGTGGGCGCGGCGCGTCGGCCGGAAAAGCCTCCGCCGGTGCGAAAGCCGATCCGTCCGCTGCCACCGGCGCGGGACCGGACGACTCCGCGGCATCGACCGACGGTCCCGGCACACGTGGTGAGGGCACCGGCGAAGGCGCTCCCCTCGCCACCCCCGCGGAAGTTCTGGCCGATCGCACCGAGCCGCTCACCGATGAGATCCGGACCCGGAGGCAGGAGGCGCGCACGCGGGCGTCTCAGGCCACGGCGCGCGCCGGCGAATTGCGTGCCGAACGGGAGCGGGTGGCCGCCGAACGTGATGACGCGCCGGCGGCTTTCGCGCATCGCACCGATGCCCGCACCGATCGGCCGGGCGCTCCCCTGTGGCGGCTGGTGCGGTTCGCGGATTCGGTCACTCCCGAGGCGGCGGCCGGGATCGAGGCCGCACTGCAGGCCGCGAACCTGCTCGACGCCTGGGTCTGCGCGGACGGTGAACTGCCCGACCACGATTCGGACCAGTTCCTGGTGCCACTGCCCGCGACGGACCGCCCCACCGGGCGCACACTCGCCGATGTGCTCGTCGTCGAGGAGGATTCGCGGACGCTGACAGCGCCCCGGCAAGTGGTCGCCGATGTCCTCGCCTCGATCGCGCTGCACGAGGCGGGCACGCGTGCCGAAGGCGCGTCCGCGGCACTGGGTTCCGCCCGCGTGGCAGCCGCGCATGCCGCGGCCGGGTCGCTGGCCGCCACCACGGCCGCCGATCTCGCGGCAGGCGGCAAGGGCCGCAAGGCATCCGGCGCGGACACCTCGGCCGTCGGCGTCGACGGCCGGCTCACCATCGCCACCGACGGCCGTTTTCGGCAGGGTGTGCAAATCGGCAGGCACTGCAAGGGTGACGCCGAGTTCATCGGCACCACCGCCCGCGCCCGCCGGCGCGAGTTGCGACTGGCTGAGCTGACCGCTGCGATCGAGACGGCCGAAACCGAGGCCGAGGGTGCCACGGCCGATGAACACGCCGCCAACGACGAGCTGGGCCGGATTTCGGCGGCGGCCAAGGCGCTTCCGCGCACGACGGCCGTCACCTCGGCGCTGCGGGCGGTCTCGGAGGCGGCGGGCATGCTGCGTTCTCGCTCCGAGGCCGCGGCGCAGGCCGAGCGGGATCTGGATCAGGCGGTGAGCGAGTACACCGCCGCCGACAAGAAGGTCCGCGCGATCGCCGCCGAGCATCGGGCCCCGCGTGATCCGGCCGAACTGGACGCGTTGGCCGCGTCCGTCCGGCATTTCGAGAACGCGGGCACCGCCCTGCTGCGCCTGCGCGGGGATCATCAGCGCGAGCACGAACGTTCCCGTGAGAGCAGCGACCGCCTGCTCGAGGCCAAGGACCTCGCCGAGGCGTTCGCCGAGGAGGCCGAGGCCGCGCGCAGCGGCTACGACGAGCAGTTGCGCAAACTCGAGACGCTGCGCGAGGCGCTGGGTGCCGGCGCCGCCGATATCGACCGTGAGCTCGAGCTGGCGCGCGAACGCATCGATGCCGCGCGCGCCGAGCAGAAGGCGGCGCGCAAGGCCGCGCACGAGGCCATCGAGGCGGTCGGCGCCGCCGAGGGCGCGCACCGGGCCGCGCACAGCGCCCTGGGCACCGCGCTCACCGAATTGCTGGCGGACGTGCGGCATCTGGCGCCGTACGCGCGCCCGGATCTGCTGAGCCTGCTCGGCGCCCCGGCGCAGAGTCGCTGGCCCAGCAGCGATGCGGCATGGTCCACCGCCGAGCAGCTGCTGTACCGGATCGAGAACACCGATCCCGAGCAGGAATCGAAGGTGCTGCCCGAGGAGGTGGCCGAGCTCTTCGAGAACCTGGCCGCCGCAACGGCTTCGGTGCGCGCGGGCGAGGCGGCGCGCAAGAGCACCCGCAGCGCGGTCACCACCGCCCTGCAGGAGTTCGACGCCGCGCTGACCGCCGCGCGCCAGGACTACCGGCTGCACTGGGACGCCGCGGACGGGCTCACCGTGGTGCAGGTGCACGACGATCACGGGCTCTCGGCGCTGGCCGATTTCGCCGAGCGGATCAGCGGGGCGCGCAGCGATCAGGAGCTGCTGCTCACCGATGCCGAGCGCCGCATCCTCGAGGACGCGCTGCTGACCGGCCTCGCCCAGCAGATCCACGAACGCACCAGCGACGCGCGCGATCTGATCTCCCGGATGGGCGCGGAGATGAAGCAGCGGCGGATGTCCTCGGGCAACACCATCGGGGTGCACTGGGTGCTGGCGGACACGCTGTCCGAGCCCGCGCGCGCGGTGTGCAAGCTGCTGGACCGCGACACCACCGAGCTCACCCCGGAGGATTTGTCCTCCATTCGAGCGCATTTCGCGGCCGAGATCCGCACCGCCCGCGCCGCGCATCCGGAGCGCTCGTACCCCGAGATCCTGGCAACCACCCTTGACTACCGGACCTGGCGGGTCTTCTCGTTCTCGATCATCACCGCCGACGGCACCGAGGATCGGCTCACGGTGGCCCGGCACAGCGCGCTCTCGGGAGGCGAACAGTCGGTTTCGCTGCATTTGCCACTCTTCGCCGCCGCGCATGTGATGCTCGATTCGGCCGATCCGCAGGCGCCGCGACTGCTGGCGCTGGACGAGGCGTTCGCCGGTGTCGACGACAACGGCAAGAGCGAACTGCTCGGGCTCAGTGTCCAATTCGACCTGGACCTGTTCATGACCGGATACGACCTCTGGATCACGTACGCGCACGTCCCGGCGTGCGCGCACTACGATCTGGCGCATTCGGCGGCCGAGAACACGGTCAGCGCAACGCTGCTCGTGTGGGATACCGACGAGTTGCTGGCCGAGCACGACGGCTCCGATCTCACCGCCGCGCTCGGTTCGCCGGATCGACGCCGATTGCCGCACGGCCTCGAAGGTGCAATCCCCCTGGACGCGGAGCTGGAGCTGACGTCGTAAACATGTTGCGGGGCAGGAAATTGGGCGTGTCGCAGGGCGGCGCGCCGTAGGGATTGGACCATCGGCAAATCAACAGTTTCGCCGATGGCCTTCTATCGACTAGAAATGTCTACCGTGCCGATCCCTATCGAGATCACCTGTCAGCCATCGAAGCTCCTTGGACGGGAGTCCATGTGACTATCGAAAATCCGCATGAGGACGAGGTCTCTCAGCTGGCGCGGCGCGTCGAAAAAGCCCGAGGTCGGCTGGCGTACCAGTTCGATCCCGCACTCACCGAAGCGCTGTCGGAACCCGAGCTGCACGCCGAGCGCGACCTAGCCGAGCGCATTCGCGAGCAGGAACGCGCCCAGCGCTGGAAACAGGCCGAGGCGTTCGCCTCCACCGCCGACCGCGCCCGCCAGACCTCCGAAGAGATTGAGAAGGCAGACATTCGCGACTTGCTGCTCGCTCGCAAGGCGATCGCCGCCCAGCGGCGAGAATCCAGCCCGCACGCCAAACTGGCGTCGCTGTACAAACACCGCGCCTGGTCGCTGCGTGCGCTAGCCGGTGTCGTCGCGGCCGGAATGCTCTGGTCCGCGGTCAATGTCCAGCACAACATCGCGCCGGGTGGCCCGAGCGATCCGCTGTACTGGTTCAGCTACCTGCTCGAAGGCATGATCAGCGTCTGCCTCGTGATCATCATGATCGGCACCAACAAGGTCGCCGAATGGGGTGTGCTCGACAGCGCCCGCCAGGTCGTGCTCGCCGAGATGGCGCTGCTGGGCCTGACGGTCACCCTGAACACGTATCCGTACCTGAAAGCGGGTAGCTGGTACGACGTCTCGGTGCACGCCATCGCGCCGGTGATGATCGGCGTCGCGCTGCTGATCCACAATGCCGCCGCCTCGCGCTACGGCCTCGCCATCGTCCGCGCGACCGACCAGATCCGCGATCTGCCGGACCCGGCCGAACAACTGCGACGCAGCATGCCGACGGTGGTCACTTTCCCTAACCGGGGCCCTTCTGCAGCGCAGCAGGTGCCGACGCCGACCCCAGCCCTGTCCGCCGCGCCCGAGGCGGACAAGCCCGCCGAGAAGGAGCACACCGTCGTCGAGAGCGATCCCGCCGACGCGAAGCCCCGAAACACCACCGAGACAGCCAAACCCGCGGAGAAGGAACGCCGCACCTCCGCCACCGGCAAGACCCGCCCCGCGCCCGAGGACGACAAGTCCCCGCTCTCGGATGCGACCGACCCGGTGCCCCCGCTCAACGTCTACGACACCGGCCAGTTCCGGATCGCCGAGACCCTCGAGCAGGAACTCGCCGAACTGCAGGCCGCCCGCCGCCGCGCCCGCGCCGCCTCCCGCTCGCGCAACGGCAGCACCGCCACCGACTACGACGACTGATCGACCCGAGACGACTGATTTCCCAGTCACTCCCGGCGATCACGCCGACACCGCCCGCAGGCATGCGTACCCGCGGGCGGTCGGCGCGTTCCCGGAGTAGATGAGGTCGGTAGGGGGCGACCCCTGCACGCGCGCAACGAAGCTCACGCGTCCACGGGGCGCTCGCGGATTCGCACGCACTGACAGCGCGGTGTGCGCGCGAGCTTCTCGCACGCACACCGCATCGGCCGCAACCTTCGCCCCCGCCCATCGGGGCCGGATGAGACGCCTCCCCCCACGCCCCAGCGGATCGGACGCGACACCTCGCCCGCACAGCGGGACGGGGCGTGGCATCCCACACGTCACAATGGGACGGGCGTGGCATTTCACACGCACAGCGAGGTGGACGCGGCCCTCGTCGCCGAGCAGGGCTGACACGGCATCTCGCTCGCTGAGCTTGGCGGAAGCGGCTCCTCATACGCCAAGCAGGGCGGACACGACACCTTGTTCGACGAGCGGACAGCTGTGACACCTCGCTCGCCGAGCAGGTCCACTCCGACCGCGTCACGCGCACAGCAGGATTCCCGTCATCCGGGTGGGTCCGTCCACGGCACGGCGGACCACCCGGACGGCATCATCCGCCTCGGCCGCGGCTGTGCCGCCCGATTCAGGCAGTGAATCCCATTTGCCCGGAACGCGACTCATCTCATCGCAGGCCGGAGCGCTTCCACAGTCATCGAATTCCGCGAATCGGCACCCGAACCACCCCCGCCGCATACGAACTCGCCCACGGCGGATACGAAGGCCCGCAGCGACCTCTCCACTTCGCGACGCGCACCGCCCCGCCCCGCACTGCACCGCCCCGCACTGCACCGCCCCGCCCCGCCCCGCACTGCACTGCACTGCACTGGCCAGCGAACAGGCGAATTCCGACACCGATCCCACATCACGAACAGCCTCCGGCTCAACGCGTGAGACCATCGACCTCTGATCACTTCCGTCGGGCGAAACGGGCGATTACCGGACCACTCCCGCCGGAACGACCACGGTGCGGCACGCAGCGGATCATGGTGCACGCGGTCCGGCGATCCGATCTCAACGGACCCGCGATGGAATCGACTGGTGCGATCCACAGCGGTGCAGTGCGATTCGGGCCCGATCGGAGCCGAGAGTCGTCGTCTCAGGCGGTGATCGGGCCGGATGCCAT
Source organism: Nocardia jejuensis NBRC 103114 (assembly GCF_001613145.1). Classification (GTDB taxonomy): domain Bacteria; phylum Actinomycetota; class Actinomycetes; order Mycobacteriales; family Mycobacteriaceae; genus Nocardia; species Nocardia jejuensis. The sequence continues at coordinate 163,714 of NZ_BDBU01000010.1, read as the reverse complement.
CGCGGGCCGTGGCGAGTGCTGTCGCGCAGGACGCGAGTGCACAGCGGGCCGGGCCGTGGCAACTGTGATCCCGCGGCACGGCCGGAGCTATCGCGGGCTCCGGTGGGTCAGTGGGGGTCGGGCTGGTCCACGGGGACCACGACTGCCGGGCGGGGCTGGGAGGGGCCGCCGGCGGGTTGGGCGTAGCCGAGCCAGCCGGTGCCGACGAAGACGGCGAGCAGGACTGCGGTGGGGAGTTCCATCAGCAACCAGCCGGTGGAGAACACGGCGTCGCGGGTCGTGCGGGTGGGGCGCACGGGTCGGATGATCCGGACCGGCGGGCGCTGAGCCCCCATGGTTCCGTGGATCGAACCCTGCTGCCTGCCTTGCCTACCCACCAAGCCTCCGTAGCTAGAAATGTGCCGAGACCAAGCTTGCCGAACCCGGCGCGTGCGCACAGCGGTGAATCAGCGGACAACGGGGTGTCCGGTCGGATCTCGGCGCACACTCGCACAGGCATCGATTCCGGGACGTGATCAACGATCTGACCAGTTCCCGCTCATCGGCCGCGCACCCTCGGGCGCACCGGCTACACAGTATGCCAACGACCCGCGCATCCAGGGGAACAATCATCCGACATACAGGTCTGTCGGCGAGGCGCGTCGCACCGCGTGCGCTGGACACCCGTTCAACCCGTCCCACCACCACACCCCCGGAACCTCAGCGGCACAACGCGATTGCCACACCGGCGGGACGCAGCCCCGCTCACTCACCGACCGGCTCGATATCGCACCCGGACTTCGCACCCAGCCACAGCACGCATGCCGTGAGGTACTGCTTGGCCTCACAGGTCCGCGAACTGCACTCCGCATGCTCCTTGATCAGTGCCAGAGCGACGTCCAGATCCAATACTGGATCCGTCGGCATCTCATGCCCCCGAACAGGCAGGCGCGGAATCATCCGCCCGCTCACGAGAGCCCCCCACGCGATCCCGACGGCGCCCGATGCTTCGGCGCCGACGCCGCCCCCGCGAGGACCATGCGCCCCGCCTCGACCAACGCACCCCGAGCCTGAGCCTTCGCCTGACAGACCGAGACCGGACATCGCTTGTGCTCCTGCATGATTCGATGCGCGCGAGCGATGGTCATCGTCTCTCGTGAAACTGAGCTGTGATCGATCGGTGGTAAGTCGAGCATTTTCCGGTCACCTCCGCTGCGGAACGCCACGTGTGGATGCCCCGACGTCCGATAGATCCGCCGCGTCCTTTCGGTCCGAATCGGACTACGCGCACTCTGCGTAATCTGTTCGGGCTGTTGCGATTTCCGTACATCGGGGTAGCTACGAGTAGACACTGAAGGGGACGTGGTTGGAGGTTCCCCCCTGCGGTGATCGCCCGAAAACCATCACACTTCCAGACTGGGTACTTCCAAAATTCGCCCCTTTCGATAGCGAGGTAAAGCACATGGCTGGATCCACGCTCGCAAGTCGCGCACTCGGTCGCCTCCTGGCCCACCACAGGAAGCAAGCCGGATACACCGTCTATGCCGCCGCCCAGCTACTCGAGACCTCCCAGCAGACCCTCGGGCGAGTGGAGGACGGCGTCAAATCCAAAGTGCCGCAGATATGGATCAACGCCCTGGCCAACGCGTACAACGTCGGCGACGACGATCGACGCGTGATGATCGGGCTCGCCCAGGAACTCGCGCAAGCGCAGAAGAACTGGTGGCGCGCCCTCGCCGATGAAATGAACCCTCGCTTCGATCACTATGTCGGGCTGGAGGACGCCGCGCGCAGTCTCGCGGTGTGGCGCGTTGCCGTGCTGCCCGGACTGCTTCAAAGCGCGGAATATCGACGCGCCATCGCCTGGGCCGAGTACCCGGACATGCCGACCGATCAGGTCGAGAGGCGGGTCGAGATCGCCGTCCGCCGCCAGTCTCGACTCGACAACCCGAATTTCAGCGTCGACGTCGTTCTTTCGGAGTATGTGCTTCGGGAGCAGGTCGGTGGCTCTGCCGTTATGCACGACCAACTAAAGCATCTGGCGACCATGGCCGAGCGGCCCAACGTATCCCTGCGGGTCGTGCCGTTCGATGCTCCAGCTCAGATGGGGTCGATCGTCGGTTCCTTTGTCCTGCTGGAGTTCCCGAAACTTCCACAGACCGGAATGGTCGAGCCACCAGTGGTCTTCGTGGAGGGATACGCCGGTGATCTCTACCTGGAGAGAGAAACCGAAGTCATGCGCTATCGCACCGCCTTTGCCCAGATCAGCCGGGTAGCGTTGAACCAAGAGCAAACGAGGCAGCTCGTGCTGTCGATAGCCAAGGAGTACGGCGAGTGAAACTGTCCGAAGCCGATTGGTTCAAGTCCAGCCACAGCAGTTCAGGCGGGGACTGCGTGGAGGCAGCACACGCGAGCGAAGGCCGTATCGGCGTGCGCGACTCGAAGTTGGGCGATGCGAGCCCGGTGCTCTGTTTCGAACCTGCGCAGTGGGATGTGTTCATGGGTGCGATCGGGCAGGGCGAGTTCGACCTGCCCTGAACTCGGGCGACCGCGATCGACGGCTGATGACGGGGAACTATCGCCGGACCCAGCCCTGCGCGACGTCCTTCAGGTTCCACCACGAAACGAACTGGGAATCCTGGGATTCCAGGCCCCAGTTCGACTCGAGCTGTTCGAAGAATGCGTCATCGCCGGTCTTACCTCCTCGGGGCTCGCCGACGAAGATCAACCGGTTGCCACCGCGCCGGGTGAACTCGGCGAGGGCCGCGGAGGCCATGGAGTTGCCCCATCCCGGCGGCCAGCACAGCAGCAGGGCGAACTCGTCCCGGTGTGCGTTTCGCGCCTCGTACTGGTTCAGATCGTGGATCTCGTGCCAGACATCGCGTTGCCCGGCGGCGTCCGGGAAGGACATGTTGTCGGAGGTTCCCGGCGGTTCCGAATCGTAGGCATCGACGATCGTTCCGTAGTTGGTCAGCTGCGCCGCCCAATAGCCTCGTCCCGCACCGAGTTCCACGATCGGAAGCCCGTTGCTGAACTCGTTCACCCAGGCGATGGTCTGCGGCGACGGAATCGCGTAGGCGTAGGCCGCCTGGAGAATCGTCTGCGCGTACCCGAGTCGGGCACTGCCGGTGGGCTTTCCGCCGTTCGCGACGCGGCGGCCCTCGTGATCGCTCACCGAGGGACTCACGATGTCCCAGTAGGGATTCCCCGTAGGAGACTCGCCGCCGGTCAGGTAGTGCACGAGCCTCAGGTCGAACGCCGAATCCGCCGCCTGGTCGCCGGTGCCCGACAGCATGGGAGCAGTGTCGAGGTAGTCGGCGACACGCGGAAAATCAGCGCGTAACCGCCGCTCATCACCTAGCAGCGCGGCGAGTTCCGCTCGCCTCTCCTGGGTCAGCGCGAGATCGGACATCCCCCGATTCTGCCCTGTACCAACCTGATTCGAGGTCTATTGCGCTGGACGTCCAGCATTCGTACCGCCGGGCGTGTGAGAGCCCGATCGTGGAGTGCCCCGAGCCCAGACGGGGTTCGCGGAGCCGTCGCCAGATTGGGTCCGGTCAGGGCGTATGACGTTCGACGAGGGTAGAGCTGACTTACCCGATACGCCCGGGTAGCGGGAAGTGGTGCATTTCGGTGGTGGCTAGCGATCGCATACCGATCCGGCCTAGAGCTCCATTTCGGCCACCCGATAGTCAGAAAACTGACCGACAGGGGCAGTTGATGGAGGCCTAGGCCGGTTCCCCGAACTCGACCTGGTGATCCCCGAACTCGACCTGGTGAGTGGTCAGCGTTCACTCGCGTCGGAGAGGCGGGCGGGGCAGCCTCCTCCAGCGGAGGTGACGTGTTCGAAGTGCCACCATTCGTTCTCGAACGTGCGGCACAGACCCCAGCGGTTTCCGTTGTCCTCCAACCACTGCGCGCCGGAACGGGGGCCGACGTCGATGGCCTGGCCGGTCACGTGGGTGGACTCGCCGGGTGGCAGGACCCAGCGGCGGGCGGCCTCGGGGCTGCCGTAGGTGGCGACGCCGTCCTCCCACATGGACTCCTGCTCGCCGGGTGAGCGGTAGCCGGAGGTGATCCACAGCTCCACGCCCTCCGCCTCGGCCTGGGCGGACGCCTGCGAGAAAGCTTCCGCCAGTCGAGGATTCAGCCCTTCGGTGCCCGAGGAGATCGCCGTGGCGGAGGGTATCGGGCCCTCCCCGTTTACCGCGATCAGCAGCGGCGGTCCGGCTGCCTCGGCGCCGGGGGGAACCGCAGGGTCGTCGACCCGCCATCCCTGCGGATCGGCCGTCACCCGGCCCACCGAAGGGCTTGTCACAGAACCGGTTCGAGGCGCGGCGAACGCGGGCGACCCCGCGAGCGCGCTGCCGACCAGCCCCGTGCTGGCAAGCAGCGCCACCGCTGCCACCCGCCGCATTCCCCGCACCGGAGCCGTCGCCACGGCCTCCTTCGCCATACCGGTCTCCCTGGGATCCCCCGCACTCCCCCGCTCCGAATCGAGAACGCTCACCGTCGCAGCCGAAGGTGCAAACCCGCCGACCTGCCGCAACTCGGCTAGCTGAATCCTCGCCTCATCCGTATCGAGGGCGCTCGCCGTCGCGGCGGATGGTGTGACCTCGCCGACCTGCCGCCCCTCGACTGGCCGAATCGTCGCCTCGTCCGTGTCGAGAACGCTCACCGTCACAGCAGACGATGCAAACCCGCCCATCTGCCGCAACTCGGCAAGCTGAACCCTCGCCTCATCCGCGTCGAGGGCGCTCACGGTCGCGGCAGGCGGTGTGACCTCGGTGACCTGCCGCGTCTCGGCGGGCCGAATCGTCGCCTCGTCGGCGGCGGTCGAACCGTCACAGCCCACAGCACGCATCAATTCGTCTCCTGACTCGGGTGACTCCAACCGTTCGCACCGCGGCACTGCGGCGTTGACGGCTCGACTCATCGGACTGATCTTGCGGCAGCGCGCACCGTGGCGCTACCGGACTCTCGGTTGATCGGCTCGATCTCGGACAGCAAGCGCGGCTTCGCTTTCCGGCCACGCGCACTCGACGACAGCCGGGCTGCTCGCCCTGGGCGTGACCACACATTCCTCCGATACGGGCAGAGGATCGTGGACGGGCGGTGGATGCGCGGCCGAGCACACTCGTCAACGGCGGAGCTGCTGGACTCAGCGCATGCCGGCGTCGGGCAGTCTCGGCGGGCAGGCGAATCCGGGCACGGTGGCGATTTCGAAGTGCCACCACTCGTTGTCGTAGGTGCGGCACAGGCCCCAGCGGTTTCCGTTGTCCTCCAACCACTGCGCGCCCGCGCGCGGGCCGACATCGATGGCCTGGCCGGTCACGTGGGTGGACTCCCCCGGCGGGAGCACCCAGCGGCGCGCGGCCTCGGGGCTGCCGTAGGTGGCGATCCCCTCCTCCCAGAGCTGTTCCTGCTCGGCGGGAGTCCGGTACCCGGACACGATCCACAACTCGACGCCCTGCGCGTGCGCCTGGTCCGAGGCGACCCGATACGCCAGCGCCAGCACCGGATCCAGACCATCGGTCTCGCTCGCGACCGGCGAGCCGGCGGCGGCCACCGGCCAGGCGACGCGCGGCTCGAATCCGGCCGACTGCGAATCCCACTCGGCTGCAAGCGGATTCGGAGCCCCGGCGGCGAGCTTGGCACCCCAGGCGACCGCGCCTGGCACCACATCACCCGACGCCGAGACATCGGACTCCACGACATCCGCGCCCGGCGATCCCTGCTGCCCGGCACCGGACTCCACGACACCCGCGCCCGATGACCCCCGTCGCCAGGCATCGAAATCCACGGCACCCGGATCCAGCGATCCCCGTTGCCCCGCAACGAACTCCACCGCGCCCGGATCCGGCACACCCTGTCGCAGGGCGTACGCCACCGCATCCGGCCACGGGACGGGGTGCGGTGAATCCTGCCGCACCGGAGCCGCGTGGGCGACGGGCGGCGCGATGCCCGGCGAGATCGCGATCCCCGCGACAGTCAGCGCCGCGAGCACGGCGGAACCCCGTGCGATCCTCGACAGCGCGGAACCGCGGTCATCATCGCGGTCATGGTCAACGGATCGGAAGCCGCGACCCCGCACCGCCCGAACGGCGGACACCGAAAGTCTGCGTCTCCCAACCGTTCCGGGCGGCAATGCCGGGCAAGCAGTCGTACCCGTCCGGTCCGCGAGAACCTCTCGCATCGAACGTTCGACGGTGGAACTCGCCCGCATCAACTCGCCTCTCGAATCAGACCCGCTCTTTGGACCGTTCCCGCACGCGCAGCGCGATCGGCTTGGACGTTTCGGCGAAGAAGTCGTTGCCCTTGTCGTCGACGACGATGAAGGCCGGGAAGTCCTCGACCTCGATCTTCCACACCGCTTCCATGCCGAGCTCAGGGTATTCCAGGACCTCGACGGATTTGATGCAGTCCAGCGCCAGTCGCGCGGCGGGGCCGCCGATCGAGCCGAGATAGAACCCGCCGTGCTCCTTGCACGCCTTGGTGACCTGCGCGGAGCGATTGCCCTTGGCGAGCATGATGTGCGAGCCACCCGCGGCCTGGAACTGATCGACGTAGGAGTCCATGCGCCCGGCGGTGGTCGGGCCGAAGGAGCCCGAGGCGTACCCGTCCGGGGTCTTGGCCGGACCGGCGTAGTAGACGGCCATATCGCGCATGTACTGCGGCATGGGCTCGCCCGCGTCGAGCCGGTCCTTGATCTTCGCGTGCGCGATGTCACGCGCCACCACCAGCGGACCGGACAGCGAAAGCCGGGTCTTCACCGGGTATTTGGAGAGTTCGTCGCGGATCTCGGACATCGGCCGGTTCAGGTCGATCCGCACCACGTCGCCGCCGAGGATCGAATCGGTCTGCTCCGGAAGGTACTGCGCCGGTTCACGTTCGAGCTGCTCGAGGAACACGCCCTCGGGGGTGATCTTGGCCAGCGCCTGGCGGTCCGCCGAGCAGGACACCGCGATGGCGACCGGCAGCGAGGCCCCGTGCCGCGGCAGGCGGATGACGCGCACGTCGTGGCAGAAGTACTTGCCGCCGAACTGCGCGCCGATCCCGAAGGACTGGGTCAGCTTGAAGACCTCTTCCTCGAGCTCCAGATCCCGGAAGCCGTGCGCGGAGAGCGAGCCCTCGGTCGGCATGTTGTCCAGGTAGTGCGCCGAGGCGTACTTGGCTGTCTTGAGCGCGAATTCGGCGCTGGTGCCGCCGATCACGACCGCGAGGTGGTACGGCGGGCAGGCCGCGGTGCCCAGCGAGCGGATCTTCTCGTCCAGGAAGGTGAGCATCCGGTCGGGGTTCAGGATGGCCTTGGTCTCCTGATACAGGAACGACTTGTTCGCCGAACCGCCACCCTTGGCCATGTACAGGAACTTGTAGGACGGCTGCGCCGGATCCCCCGCGGTGGAGTACAACTCGACCTGCGCGGGCAGATTCGATCCGGTGTTCTTCTCGTCCCACATGGTGATCGGTGCGAGTTGCGAGTACCGCAGGTTCAACTTGGTGTAGGCGTCGAACACGCCGCGCGAGATCCACTCCGCGTCGTCCGCGCCGGTGAGCACGCCCTCGGACTTCTTGCCCATCACGATGGCGGTGCCGGTGTCCTGGCACATCGGCAGGATGCCGCCCGCGGAGATGTTCACGTTCTTGAGCAGATCCAGCGCCACGAACCGGTCGTTGCCGCTGGACTCGGGATCATCGATGATCTTGCGAAGCTGCGCCAGGTGCGCGGGCCGCAGGTAGTGGCTGATGTCGTGCATCGCCTCCGCGGTCAGCATCCGCAGCACCTCGGGCTCCACCTGCAGGAAGGTGCGCCCACCGGCCTCGAACGTACTGACGCCCTCGGTGGTGAGCAGCCGATACGGGGTGTCCTTGTCCGCACCGATCGGCAGCAGATCCGAGTACAGGAAGTCAGGCGCGGTCACGGTTCGCACTCCTCGAGCAGGGCTGGGGGCTTGTCAGCCATTGATTCAAGCCCACCGACTTTATCCACCACCCCCGAACCGCCTCGGGGAAGGCAAGCCTAAGCAGGCCGCACCATCGTCACGGGCAGCACGATGGCGGGCGGCTTCCGGGCCCGGAGCAGCCCCCGGTACAGGTGAGGAGGCCGAGGGCAAGGGATAAGCGTGTGCGAATCGGCGAGGGAGTTGTGTGAATCGGCACAGGTTGCACCTTCAACTCGGGCGGTGTTACCTGTTCCATGATGTGCTTGTCGGTCGTGGGGAGGATCTAGCATGGCATCGGAACCCGGGAGTGCGACTGTGACCGAAACCCGTTGGCTCGACGATGTCGAGATGCGCGCGTGGCTCGGATACGTGTTCACCCGCGACCTCATCGCCGCGGCGGTCGGACGGGACTCCCTACGCGAAGCCAATCTGACCTACGTGGAGTACACGGTGCTCGCCCGCCTCGCCGACGCGCCCGACCACCGGCGCAGTTTCGCCGAACTCGCGGGGGTGCTGGAGTGGTCGCAGAGCCGACTGTCGCATCAGATCACGCGGATGGAGAAGCGGGGCCTCGTTGCGCGAGAATCGATTCCGGACGATGCGCGCCGCACCGCCGCGGTGCTCACCCCCAAGGGCGAGCACGTGCTGGACAGCGCCGCACCGGCACACGTGGACAGTGTCCGGCGCAACATGATCGATGTGCTGGACCGTCGCCAGCTCGATGCGCTGGCCGACATCTACGACACTCTGCTGGCCCATCATCGAAGACCGGCCACGCGTGACGAGCGCAACTCTTGACGTAATTCCGCGCTCACCGGTGTTTGGTTTGGCATACATCGGGTACTGGGTAAGACTAGGCTCGGCACCGGCTTCCGACGGCGGTCGGCACCGAGCGCACGGTTGGCTACCAACCGAGTCAGTGAGCATCCGACCTGGCCTTAGCGAAAGGGGCAGGAGTTTTCATGTCCGACGTGTCCATCGGCCTTCAGACAGACTCGCTGCCCGCGGGTTCCGTCGACAATCTGCTCCCGCAGTTGGTCGAACACCTGCGGCAGAACCGCACCGAACTGCGCGAGGAGTGGGCGCGTCGGATCACCGATGCCCAGCTGCTCACCGCGATGACCCCGGAAGAGATCTTCTCCGAAGCCACGTCGATCTTCGACAACTACGTCGAGGTGCTCGAGACCGGTAGCGTCGAAGCGCTGCAGGCCTATGCGCGCGACCTGTCCGAACGCATCATTCCCCGAGGCGTCGAGACCGACGAGGTCCTCGGCATCGTGCTGCTGCTTCGAGATGTGCTGGCGCGCTCGCTGTTCGAGAAGTACCAGACCAATTTCGAATTGCTGAACCAGGTGCTCGACGCGTACGAACCGGCCGCGAACCGGATCGCCAACACCGTGGGCGTCTCCTTCGTGCAGGAACGTGAACGCGTGATCCGCCAGCAGCAGGAGGCGATTCGCGAGCTCTCCACGCCGGTGTTGCAGGTGCGTGAGCAGCTGCTGATTCTGCCGATCATCGGTGTGCTGGACTCTCAGCGCGCACGCCAGCTCACCGAGCAGTTGCTGCGCGCGATCCGCGCCAATCGCGCCAAGGTCGTGGTCATCGATATCACCGGTGTGCCCGCGATCGACTCCACCGTCGCCAATCACCTGGTGCAGACGGTGGATGCCTCGGGTCTGATGGGTGCGAACGTCATCATCACCGGTCTGTCCTCGGAGATCGCGCTCACGCTGGTCACCATCGGTCTGGACCTGTCCAAGATGAACGCCGTCGGCGACCTCCAGGGTGGGATCGAAGAGGCGGAGCGGCTGCTCGGTTACGAAGTGTCCCGCGTTCCCGCCGAGCGCGGCGACCGCGACGGCGGACGGTAACCCGGGTCGGGCCGATGCCGGTACCCATTCTGAAGCAGGGCACATACCTCATCGCGTCGGTGCAGTCCGCACTGACCGACGCGGATACCGAACGCTTGCAAGACGATCTGATGAAATACGTCAGCAAGTACAGAGCTCAGGGCATCATCGTCGACCTCACCGCGATCGACGTAATGGACTCGTTCGCGGCCAGATCGCTGCGTACCATCGCGCATATGACCAAGCTGCGCGGTGCGGAGACGGTCATCGTGGGCTTACAGCCCGAGGTCGCCTTCGCCATGGTCCAACTCGGTCTCACCTTCGAAGACATGCACACCGCCCTCGATCTCGAGGAAGGGCTGGCCTGGCTCAACCGGCAAGTCCCTCGCCGGCAACGAGACGGTAGCGATCGTGGCCGCTGAGAACGTGGTGATCGCGGTGAAGGTGTCCAACGACATCGTGACCGCTCGGCAAGCGGGGCTGGAGTTGGCTAGCAAACTCGGGTTCTCGCTCTCCGATCGCACCATGATCGCCACGGCCATCTCCGAGGTGGCGCGCAACATCACCAGCTATGCCGGCAGCGGCGAGGTCCGCCTCACCGTGCAGGACCGCGAGGGCCGCCGCTCGATGGTGGTCCAGGCCCAGGATCAGGGCCCCGGAATCCTGGATATCGAACGAGCCATGGTGGACGGCTTCTCCACCGGACGTGGTCTGGGACTTGGCCTTCCGGGCGCGCGGCGACTCATGGACGGCATGCTCATCACGTCCGGGCCGGGACAGGGAACCCTCGTGGAAATGTGGAAGTGGGTGCCCCGGGATGCGTGAGGACGGGTACATCGGGGCGGTCGAATGGGCCGTCGCCGGACGCGCGCTACCCGGTCAGCGGGTATCGGGCGACCGTTCGGTCATTCTCGACGCGGGCGGCGGCTCGGTGCTCTTCGCCGTCCTGGACGGCCTCGGGCACGGCTCGGCCGCCGCGGACGCCTCCGACCGTGCGGCACAGGTACTTTCGGAGAATCGCGCCGAACCCCTCGATGTACTGATCGTGCTGTGCCATCGCGCCATGTCCGACACCCGCGGCGCGGCGGTGTCGCTGGCGCTGTTCGACACCGGCGAGCGCCTGCACTGGCTCGGAGTCGGCAATGTCGAATCCCGTATCGTCGCAGCGGCTCCCGGCAAACCGGCCGTGCGCGCGACCGCGTTGCTGACCGGCGGCATCGTCGGCTATCTGCTCCCGCCGAACCTGCAGTCACAGGTCGTCCCGGTCCGGCCGGGTGATCTGCTGCTCATGTCGACGGACGGCATCACCAGCGATTTCTCGGACGGAATCGACTTGGCCAAACCGACTTCGGAGATCACCGCCGACATCCTCGCCAAATACGCCAAGGACACCGACGACGCGCTCGTGCTGGCAGCCAGGCATCGCGGGCACTCCTCGCACTCGACTCTGGCGCACGGCGTCACCAGCGCCACCCACACCGTCAGCAGCACCCTGCACGGTGCGACGAGCACCCCGCACAGCGGTGTGAGCTCCTCCCCCGGCCCGACGGGCAAGCCGGCATGAGCGCCGTGCTGGCCGCCTTCCGCGACGCGTACGCCGCGGCGCTGCGGCTGCACCTGCGCGCGCCGAATCAGAACACCCTCGCCGAGGGCTACGAGCTGGGACGCCGGGCGCTGGTGGAGGGCGTGAGCATCCTCGACCTCACCGAGCACCACTACCGGCTGCTGGAACGCGATGGGCTGCTACCGATTCCGGACGGCGCCGACCGCAACGAGGCAGCCCTGGAATTCCTGCTGCAGACCATGGCCGCCCTCGATGTGGCCACCCGCGGCTTCCTGGACGGGAACCGCCGCTACGAGCAGGAACGTTCCCGCGCAGACGATCTCGAGGGCCGTGACGCCTTCCGCACCGCACTGGTCGAATCGCTGCAGGACGGCTTCTTCGTGGTCGACGCCCAGGGCACCCTGGTCGAGGTGAATTCGGCGTTCGGCGCGCTCACCGGCTACGGCCCCGACGGCGTGCCCTATGCGCTCCCTCATCCGTGGACCAGTCCGGACGCGCCGCGCTATCCGGAACTGGCCACCGACGCAGCACGTTTCGTCATGCCGATCACCCATCGCGACGGGCGCGGACTGTGGCTGGCGGTGAGCACCAGCTCGCTGGTGAAGCCGGAGAACGGCGAGCGCATCTTCGTCGGCACCATTCGCGACGTGACCGCCGAACATGACGCGCAGGCGCGGGATCAGGCCGTGTCCCGGCTCGCCACTGCCGTCGGCTCGGGCACCAGCGTGGTCGAGGTACTGACCGTCGGACTCGAGGAGCTGCGCCGGGCGGTCGGAGCCGAGTCCGCGGTGGTCTCGGTGTGGCCCAATCGGCACACCGGCCCGGAACTCTATGTCTCCGAGGACAATCTGCCGGTGCACGCCCTCAACGGCGCCGCGCAGAGCAGCGGCGCGATGCCGCAGCGGGGCCCGGAGGCCGCTCCCGGCGGCGAATCACGACAGGTGCTCGACGCTCGTGCCCGCGCGCTGCTGGATCGCGCGCGACTACGGCCCGGACGCACCATGTTCGCGATCCCGGAGGGCGCGGACAGCTCCGAGGGCATCGTGGCCCCGCTCGGCGAGGCCGGAGATTCGGCGCTGTGGCTGCGTTTCGCCGCACCGCGCGCGATCACGCCCGGGGACTGGGCGCTGTTCTCGCTGCTGGTCGGTCATCTGAGCCTGGCGGTGCAGCGCGCGCGGAACTTCGATCAGGCGCGCTCGACCTCGCTCACGCTGCAGCGCGCCATGCTCGGCCCGATCGAACTGCCGCCGGGATTCTCGGTGCACTACGAACCCGCGCTGCCACCACTGGAGATCGGCGGCGACTGGTACGACGTGGTCCGGCTCGAGGGCGGCACCATCGGCGTCGTGGTCGGCGACTGCGTCGGCCGTGGCTTGTCCGCCGCCGTGGTCATGGGCCAATTGCGCACCGCCGCACGGGCACTGCTGCTGCGCGGAGCGGGTCCGGCCCAGTTGCTCGCCGAGCTCGACACCGTCGCCGGGCGCATTCCCGGGGCCATGTGCACCACGGTGTGCGCGGCGATCCTGGATCCCGAACGCGGACTGATTCGCTACTCCAACGCCGGGCACATGCCGCCGGTGCTGGCCGAACCCGGCACGCACGGAAGGCTTCTCGAAGGCGGCCGGGCGGTGCCGCTGGCGACCTTCGACCCGCCGCGCCGGCCCGAGGCGACCACCGCGCTGGCCCCCGGATCCACCCTGGTGCTGTTCACCGACGGTCTGGTCGAGCAGCGCGGGGTGGACATCGCCGAGCGCTTCGTGGAACTGGGCGACGAATTGACCGGGGCCGCCGGGCAATTGCCGCGCGAAGTCGCCGATTCGGTGCTCTCGCGCTTGCGGCCCGAGGGTGGCTACGACGACGATGTCGCCATGGTGGTCTATCGGCAGCCGCCCGGGGCCCTGCGCCTGGACGTCCCCGCCCAACCGGCCCAACTGGCCGGTCTGCGGCGCGCACTGCGCGACTGGCTGGCCTCCGCGTCGGTACCGCACGACACCGCGATCGATCTGGTGGCGGCCGCGAACGAGGCGTGCAGCAACAGCATCGAGCACGCGTATCTGGACGGCAGTTCCGGCCAGGTCCTGCTCACCGCCGAATGCGGGATCGACTGGCTCACCATCGAAGTGTGCGACGGTGGTGAGTGGCGGCCGCTGCCCGCGGACCCCGGTCATCGCGGTCGCGGCATCGCCATGATGCGCGCGCTGACCGAACAACTCGATATCGACAACACCGGCCCGGGCACCCGCGTCCGCATGTCGGTGAAGCTCCCCGCCGTATCGTTCTCCGCGGCCGGACGCATGTGACCCACCGAACCGGTACCGATATCGCCGACGATGCAGCACGAACGGACGGATCATGGCAGATTTGACCAACGTGACCAATACTTCCGGAGAAAGCTACCCCTCCGCCGACACGATGACCACCTCGGTCACCGAGCGCGATGAGGCCACGGTGCTCACCGTGACCGGCGATGTAGACCTCGCGACCGCCTCCGCCCTGGAGACCGCCATCGACGCGACCCTGGGCGGCAAGCCCAAGGCCCTCGTCATCGATCTGATCGCCGTCAGTTTCCTCGCCTCGGCGGGAATGGCGGTGCTGGTCGGCGCGCACCAGCGCGCGGGCGACACCAAGATCGCGATCGTCGCCGACGGTCCGGCCACCAGCCGCCAGTTGAAGGTGACCAGTCTCGATCAGGTGTTCTCCATGCACACGACGCTGGACGAGGCGCTGGCGTCCTTCCCGCGCGGCTGAGGTAATTCGGCCGAGGTAATTCGGCTGAGCCGCCCCGGAATTCGGCGCACGGGCCCCGGCCCGGCGGTGCCGGACCGGGGCGGCGGCGTCAGTCGCAGATGCCGCGCAGCTGCTCGATCAGCTTGACGCGCTCGGCGGCGGTGCCCGCCAGCGGAACCACGTTCAGCGCGGTGACGCCGGCCTCGGCGAAGGCGGCGACCCGCTCCTTGACGAAGCTCTCGGAACCGATCAGGCACACGTCGCGGACCAGATCGTCCGGAACCACCTTGGCGGCCTCGTCCTTCTTGCCCGCCAGGAACAGCTCCTGGATGCGGTCGGCCTCGGCGCCGTAGCCGTACTTGGTGGCGAGGGTGTGATAGAAGTTCTTGCCCTTGGCGCCCATGCCGCCGATGTACAGCGCCAGGTGCGGCTTCACGAATTCGCGCAGCGGCTCGACATTGTCGCCGATGGCCAGGGCCGGGCCGGCGAACACCTCGAGGTCGCCCAGAGCCGGATCACGCTTGGCCAGACCGGCTTTCACCGACTCGCCCCAGATGTCGTCGGCCTTCTCCGGCAGGAAGAAGATCGGCTGCCAGCCCTCGGCGAGCTCGGCCGCCAGCTCCACGTTCTTCGGGCCCAGCGCGGCCAGCAGCACCGGAATGCGTTCGCGGATCGGATGATTGATCAGCTTGAGCGGCTTGCCCAGTCCGGTGCCCTGCCCCTCGGGCAGCGGGATCGTGTAGTACTTGCCCTGGTATTCCAGGCGCTCGCGCCGCCACACCTTGCGGCAGATCTCCAGCGCCTCACGGGTACGGCCGATCGGGGCGTCGTACGGCACGCCGTGGAAGCCCTCGATCACCTGCGGGCCCGACGCTCCCAGCCCCAGGATGAACCGGCCGTCCGAGACGTAGTCCAGCCCCGCGGCGGTCATGGCCGTCAGCGTGGGCGTGCGGGTGTAGAGCTGCATGATGCCCGAGGCCAGCTGCACCCGCTCGGTCTTGGCCGCCAGGTAGCCGAGCGCGCTCACCGCGTCGTACGAATACGCCTCCGGGACGAAAACGATGTCGAGGCCGGCCCGCTCGAGGTCGGCCACCTCCGCGGCTATTTCCTTGAAGCCGTCGGTGTAATTGATCGACAGTCCGATACGCATGACCGGGACCTTACCGATTGTGAATCGGGGTTCGCACGGCGGCCGCGAATCGGCGGGTCGCGTCGGGACCTGGGACGGGCGGGGCGACGGGTCGCGTCGGCCACGGCAGAGGTGCACGCCGGATCGAGTGATGGCTCACGTCGGGCAAAGCAGTGGGCTGCGCGGTGTGTCGCAGGAGAGTGCGCGGACGACGGGGCAGGCGGGGTGCGCAGGTGAGGTGGCGGTAGCGTGATGCGCGGACATTCCGATTCCCCGCACTCCCACGCACTCTCGAGAGAGGCCATCACTCATGACTCAGGCTGGGTCGACCCAGGACGCCGCGCAGGACTTCACCAGTTTCGGCGACTCGACACTGCAGGGGTACCTCGATGAGCTGGCCGCCAAGGTGCCCGCGCCGGGCGGCGGGGCCGTCGCCGCGCTGCACGCCGCGCAGGGTGCGGCGCTGGTCTCGATGGTCGCGCGGTACACCACCCGCGCCAAGGACGCCGAGAACCGCCCGGTGATCGACCGCATCATCCAGGCCGCCGACGACTCCCGCAATCGCGCGCTGGCCCTGGCCGACGCCGACGCCGCCGCGTTCACCGCGGTCGGCAGCGCCTACAAACTGCCCAAGGACACCGACGAGCAGCAGGCCGCGCGCACCGAGGCCATCACCGGAGCCCTGCTGGGCGCGGCCCGGGTCCCGGCCGCCGTGGTCGCCGAGGCCGACGAAATCGTCTCCCTCGCAACCGAACTCCTGCCCATCGGCAACCCGAACGTGGTGACCGATATCGGCGCGGCCGCCGATTGCGCGCGGGCCGCCGCCGCGAGTTCGCAGCTGAACATCGCCATCAACGTCGCCTCGCTCGGCACCGGATCGGAGTCCGAGTTCGCCCCGGTCTTCACCCAGATCGACGAGGTCATCGCCCGCGCCGACGCCCTGCACGCGGACGTGGTGGCGGCCATCACGCGCTGAGCGCACGAGCAGATTCCCCGGGCCCCGTTCCAGTCGGAACGGGGCCCGGAGTCGTTTCGGCGGTGCGCATTTCGCGCGGAACAGACCCGGCAAGGCAGCGACACCGCTCCAGCCGTGCGGTGGTCGAGCACGCCCATATGTGAACCGCCAGACGCATTCCGAAGGCCGGAGCAGACCGCACCAACCCCGCCGAATCTCCGCGTGGGGGCAGGCATCTCGCCCGAGTCGGATACGCCCGGACAACGCGTGGGCCGCTCGAACGCAGCAGCTCGTCCTGAGGGTCGGCACCTGCGGCATCGGCGAGTACCCGGCATAGCGCTGTTTCGTCGCGTTGTCCGCGACGCGCTCCTCACCGATCGAGCAACACCGCGCGAGCCGGGGGCGGTCGCCGGGGGCATCGGGCTGCGCGGAGAAAGTGATTTGTCTCATTCAGAGAACGGGGAGGTCGGGGTCCCTAATCGGACAACGACCGAAGCAGGTCAGGGCACATATCCCCTACCCGGTCGTCGGGTTTTTTCGAAGGCTCCACGCCGACCGCTAGGTCACGAAGCGGGAACATTTCCGGATGGGACTGATCATCTGGTCATAGGCTGAGGCCCCTGAACCACACCCCCTGCGAAGGGATTGGACACCATGCGGAAAGCGATTCGCTATCTGTTCGTCGCCACCGTGCTCGCGGCTGCCACCGCGACAGGGTCCGGAGCCGCGGGTGCGGTGCTCGTGACAACCGAACTCCCGGCGGTGCAGGCGATTACGCCGGGGCCGGGCCAAGTAGTGGGTATCGCCGCACCGGTCACCGTGCACTTCGCCGAACCGGTGGCCGATCGGGCTCGCGCCGAGCGAGCGGTCGACGTCCGAGCCGACGCCTCACTGGCTGGGCACTTCTCCTGGGTGGACGATCGGCAGGTCACGTGGACGCCGGCCGGCTACCTGCCCACCTCTTCGCCTATCACGGTGTCGGTGGGACGCCTGCACACCCAATTCGACACCAACGGCGGCGTGACCGCCGACGCGGACATGTCGAACTACACCTTCACCGTCTTCATGGGCGGCGTCCCGGTGCGGACCATGCCCGCCTCGATGGGCAAGCCCGGCTGGGAAACCCCAACGGGCACGTTCCCGGTGATGTCGAAGGAGCGGACCGTGACGTTCGATTCCCGGACCATCGGCATCCCGCTCAGCAGCCCGCAGGGCTACCTGATCCAGGGTGAATTCGCCGAAAGGCTCACCTCGGGAGGCGTTTACGTGCACTCCGCCCCGTGGTCCGTCGACTCACAAGGCAATTCGAACGTCAGCCACGGGTGCATCAACCTCGCGCCCGGCGACGCGGAGTGGTACTACGACAATGTCGGCATCGGCGATCCGGTGAACATTCACTGGTAAGCGCTGATCACCAGCGGTCCCCACGCCTGCGCGGCTTCGGACCGGCAGCATCTCACCACGCGGCGCCGGGGTTCACTCGAAACCCCGGCGCCGCGTGGTGATTTCGGGTCAGCGGCCGGACTCGGCGGCCTGCACGACGTGGCGCATGAGCAGCGCCGTGGTGACCGGGCCGACACCACCGGGGACGGGGCTCAGGGCGGCGGCCCGCCCGGTCACCGAGTCGGCGTTCACATCGCCGGTGATCCCGCCGTTGTCGTCCTCGTTGGTGCCGACGTCGATGACGACCGCACCCTCTCGCACATGCTCGGCGGTGATCAGACCGGCGCGACCGACGGCAGCGACCACCACGTCCGCGGCGGAGGTGATGGCGGGCAGATCCGTGGTGCGCGAGTGCGCGACGGTGACGGTGGCGTTCTCGGCCAGCAGCAGCTGAGCCAGCGGCTTACCGACCACGTTCGAGCGGCCCACGACCGCGACATGCCGACCCTCGAGCGGAATGTCGTGGAACTTGGCCAGTTCCACCACCGCCTCGGAGGTGGCGGGCGGGAAGCCCGGCAGGCCGGAGGCGAGTAGACCGAGTGAGAGCGGACTGACGCCGTCCACGTCCTTGGCGGCGGCGATCGCGAGGCTCACGTCGTCCAGGCCCACGCCCTTGGGCAGCGGCGTCTGCAGCATGATGGCGTCGGCGGTGGGATCGGCCGAGAGTTCGCTCAGCTTGGCGCGAATCTCCTCGGCGGTGGCGTCCACCCCGAGATCGACGTTCTCGCAGACGATTCCATTGCGTTCGGCGGCGCGATTGAGCGACTTCACGTACCAGGCGCTGGCCGGATCATCGTTGGCGATCACCAGCACGAGGCGCGCGGGTGCACCCTGCGCGGCGAGTGCGGCGGCACGCGCCTTGGTGTCGGTGTTGATGGCGGCGGCGAGTTCCTTGCCGATGAGCGAAGTCGTATCCACGGATTCACACCTTAACTTCCCCGCCCGAACCACCTGCACGCGACGCAACTCCGCCCGCATTCCCGGCAGCAACCCTTCTCGAACCCGCAAAATCACAGCGGCAAATCACCGCTAAGCGCGGTGTGCAGTCGTATCGTGTCCACATTCGGACCGAGCCACTAGCCAGCTACGGACGAACGAGTTAGCCAGCAAAGCATGCGTGACCCTCTCCGAAAGGTCGACAGCAGTGCAGATCGCCAGGCGTTTACCCACCCTTCTCGCGGCGACCGCTGCCGCCCTCACCCTGTTCTCTCCCGGTGCCGCGCACGCGGACGCCGGACCGCTGTACAACTCCGCGCAGGAGAATTTCGTCGACGGTGACGAGGCCGCCGGGCTCGCGGACCTGCGGCAATTGCTCAACGAGTCCCCCGATGACGCGCAGGCGCTGTCCCTGCAGGCGATCTGGTCGGACTATGCCGGGGACATCCTGACCCGCGAGGTCGCGCTGAATCGGCTCACGGCGCTGGATCCGCGTCTGGCCGACGGCACCCGCAACGTGTTCCGGGCCGTCGGCGCAGCGGTCGGCACCCTGCCCAATCCGATTCCCGCGATCGCCGGACCGCAGACCGGTATCGCGGTGTGCGGCTACGGCCTGCTGCCCGACGGCAGCATGCGCCCGGAACTGATCAATCGCCTCCAGGCGGCCTGGCTGCAGGCGATCGCCTCGCCGATGTCCCCGATCGTGGTGTCCGGCGGCAATCCGCAGAACGGGATCACCGAGGCGGCGGCCATGGAGGGCTGGCTGGTCGGCCACGGCATTCCGGCGAGCCGGGTGCTGACCGAGCATCGCGCCGGATCCACCGTGGCGAACGCGCTCAACAGCACGAGCATGCTGCGTGACGCGGGCGCGACCAGCGTCATCGTGGTCACCTCGCCCAATCACATCCGCCGGGCCGTGGCCGACTTCATCGTCGCGGGCCTGCCGGTCGTGGGCGCCACGACATCGCTCGAGCAGCTGGTCTCGCAATTGCCGCCGCCGGCGCGCAGCAGCCAGCGTGGTATCTACATCGATGCGACCCGCACGCTGTTGCTTCCGGTCGCGCGTTAACTCCGCCTTTCGCCCGTAGCAATCCGGTTCGGTTCCGGCGGTACACGCTCCGCACCGGCGATACACGCTCACGCATGCAGTGCACGCTCAGCGCTAGGTATGCACGCTCGGCCCTGGGTGTGCACGCTCGGCCCGGCCGGACGTCCTCCGCCCCGGCCGTACACGCTCGACCCCGATGCATGCCCCGGCCCCCGCCTCACCTGGGCGGATGCCGGGGCGTGCACAATGATCGGGTGCTCTTCCCCGACAGCGACACCCTGGTCACTCGGCTCCGGGCAGCCGGATGTGTCTTCGCGGAGGAGGAGGCCGAGCTGCTGCTCGCGGCCACGTCCGACCCCGAACAGCTCGAATCGCTCGTCGCCCGTCGCATCGCGGGCTTCCCGCTCGAGCACCTGCTGGGCTGGGCGGAATTTCGCGGCCTGCGCGTCGCCGTCGCCCCGAATGTCTTCGTCCCCAGACAGCGCACCGGCTTCCTGGTAGATCAGGCAACAGCCTTGGCCCGCCGCCACATCCGCTGTACCGGCGCGGCGGGCGAGGACGCAGTCGGCAGCTCCGCTCCACCCGCGATCGGCCCGGACCACGCGGCGCACGACGCCGCTGTCGGTTCCGCGGGCCCGGGCTTCGACGCCGCGGGTTCCGGGATCCGCGTCACCGATGCGGAGTGGACCGGCGCCGCGGTCGACTCGCGGGATACCGGACCGATCTCGGTCGATGCACCGGGCAGTCCGCAAGGCGAGGCGAACGACGGGGCGAACGACGGGGCGCCATTCGGCACGGCCATCACTGTGCTCGATATGTGTTGCGGCTGTGGGGCATTGGGATTGTCGCTGGCCACCGAGCTTGCTGCGGACGGGATTCGGGTCGAACTCACGGCCTCCGATATCGAACCCGCCGCGGTGGAGTGTGCGCGCGGGAATCTCGCCGCGCTGCGCGCGCCGGTGTTCCGCGGCGATCTGTTCGACCCGATTCCCGCCGACTTGCGTGGGCGCGTGGACCTTCTGCTGGCGAATACGCCCTATGTGCCGTCGTCCGAGATCTCGTGGATGCCACCGGAGGCGCGCGATCACGAACCCCGGGTCGCCCTCGACGGCGGCTCGGACGGTCTCGATGTGCTGCGTCGCATTGCCGCCGTCGCGGGCGAATGGCTCGCTCCCGGTGGACATCTGCTCGTCGAGGAGAGCGAGGAGCAGGCGGCGACCGCGGCCGACATCATGCGCGCACACGGCCTGCACGCCCGGATCGCCTCGGACGACGAACTCGGCGCGACCGTCGTGATCGGTACGCGCCCATGACGATTCGCGGCATCCTGTTCGACGTCGACGACACCCTCGTCGACTACTCGTCGACCGCCCGCGCGGGACTGCTGCGCCATCTCGCGGCCGAGGACCTGCTCGGGCATTTCGAGTCGCCCGACACCGCGGTGGCGCTCTGGCGTGAGATCGAGGAGCAGGAGTACCCGCGCTTCCTCGCGGGTGAGCTGACCTTCCCCGGGCAGCAGCAGGCCCGCACCGCGCGATTCCTGGCGCATATCGGTGTGGCGGTGGACGATCCGGCGGCCTGGTTCGCACGCTACGTGGCGTTGCGGGACATCGCCTGGCTGGTGTTCCCCGACGTGCCGCCGGCGCTCACGGCATTGACCGGGCGCGCGGCGCTGGGGGTGGTCTCCAATTCCTCACGCGCGCATCAGATCGGCAAGCTGCGCTCGGTGGGCCTGGCCGCCCACTTCGGGGAGGCGATCCTGTGCTCCGACGAATTCGGCTCGGCCAAGCCCGATCCCGGCATCTTCCTGGCAGGCTGCGACATGCTCGGGCTACCGCCCGATCGGGTCGCTTACGTCGGCGACCGCCACGACGTGGACGGGCTCGGCGCGAGAGACGCGGGCCTGCATGCCTTCTGGCTGGACCGAGCCGCCTCGGGCACGTCGCACGAGGGCGTCACCGTCATCCACTCACTGGCGGACATGAGTATCGGCTGACAATGCGTCAGGGCCCGCCCGGATATCTCCGCACGAGCCCTGACGAGCCGAATGCCTACTTGCGGCCCTTGAATTCGTCCATCGAGTGGTAGACGCCGACCGAGTTGAGGTAGAAGTCGCGCACCTTCAGGGGCAGCAGGCCGGTGATGGCGCGGTTGAGGCGCGAGGTCCACGGCATGACCACCAGGGCCGCGCCCTTCTTCATCTCGTTCCAGGAGGTGTCCACCACGTGGTCCGGCTCCAGGATCGGAGTGAATAGGAAGCCCTTGGCGCCGTCGAACATTCCGGTGTTGATGTACGTCGGACACACGGTGGTGAACTTGACGTGATCGTTGCCGGACTGCTCGAGCTCCAAGCGCACCGAGTCCGACCAGCCCAGCGCCGCCCACTTGGACGCCGCGTAGACGCTCATGCGCGGATTGGAGACCAGACCCGCGGACGAGGCGATCGTCATGACCCGCGATTCCCGCTTGCCGCTGACCATGGCGGGCAGGAACTCCAGCGTGACGTACATGGGCGCAAGGGAATTGATCGCCATCGTCTTGTCGATGTCGACCTTGTTCGTGGTCTCCCAGAAGTACCCGTTGCCGCGCACGATGCCCGCGTTGTTGATCAGCACGTCGATATCGCCGACCTCGGCGCGCACCGCCGCACCGGCCTCGGCGATGGCGTCCCGATCGGACACGTCGACCACGTAGTGGTGGACGCGGCTCGAGCCCTGCGCGGCCAGTTCGGCGGCGGTCTCCTTCAGCGCTTCCTCGTTGATGTCCCACAGCACGACGTCAGCGGCGCGTTCGGCCACCGCGCGCTGCGCGAACGACTTGCCCAGCCCCATGGCCGCGCCGGTGACGAGAACCTTCGTGCCCGCTGCCGTCTTCATACCCTCTGTACCCCTGTCTCGGTGAGTTCGCGAATCACTTCTGCCGCAACGTCTTCATCACGCCCAGGTAGAGCGTCATGGTCTTGGCCCACAGCTGTTCCGACATGCCCGGCAGCGGCGCGATGGGCAGCACCCGCTGCACCGCGATGGTCTGGGTGTCGATGTACTTGAGCAGCCCTTCGGGACCGTGCCGGCGACCGGTGCCGGAGATGCCGAGCCCGCCCGAGGGCGCGGCCACCGAGCCCCACGCCGCGATGAAGCCCTCGTTGACGTTCACCGATCCGGCATCGATCCGAGCGGCGATCTCACGCGCGCGGTTCGTATCGCGGCCCCACACACTGGCATTGAGGCCGTAGGCGGTGTCGTTGGCCTGGGTCACGGCGTCCTCGTCGGTCTCGACGCGGTACACCGAGACGACCGGTCCGAAGGTCTCCTCACGGAACACGGTCATGCCCTCGCGCACATCGGCCAGAATCGTCGGTTCGTAGAAGTACGGGCCGAGGTCCGGGCGGGCCTTGCCGCCCGCGAGCACCCGCGCGCCCTTGGCGACGGCGTCGTCGACATGCTTGCTGACGGTGTCGATCTGGCGCGGGAAGGTCAGCGAGCCGATCTCGTAGGAGAAGTCGAGGTCCTTGCCGAGCGTGAGTTTGCCGGTGTTCTCGACGAAATCGGCGACGAACTGGTCATAGACGTTGGCGTGCACATAGATTCGCTCGATCGACTCGCACAGTTGTCCGGCCGAGGCGAAGCAGGCGCGCACCGCGATCTTGGCGGCGGCCGACACGTCGGCGTCGGCAAGCACCAGCAGCGGGTTCTTGCCGCCCAGCTCCAGCGAGTAGCCGATCAACCGCTCCCCCGCCTGCTGGGCGATGGTGCGGCCGGTGGCGCTCGAGCCGGTGTAGTCGACGAAATCGGCGCGGGCGATGACCTCGGTGCCGACGACCGCGCCCCGGCCCAGCACCGCCTGCCACAGGCCCTTGGGCAGGCCCGCGCGCTCGGCGATGTCGATGGCCCACAGCAGGGTGAGCGCGGTCTGGTTGTCGGGGCGGCCGATCACGGCGTTGCCCGCGAGCAGCGCGGGCAGCGCGTCGGAGGCGCCGAGCGCGAGCGGATAGTTCCACGGCGAGATGACCGCGACCACGCCCTTGGGCCGGTTGCGGACCTCGACCTGGGTCAGCACCGGCATGACGCCGCGCGGCTTGCGGTGCGCGAGCAGCCGCTTGCCCTCGCTCGCGTAGTAGCGGGCATTCACCGCGACATCGGAGACCTCGTCGAAGGCGTGCACGCGGGATTTGCCGGTCTCGGTCTGGATGATGTCGAGAATCGCGTCCTGCTCGGCCAGCACCATGTCGTGAACGCGGCGCAGCAGCGCGGCGCGTTCGCCGACGGGCACCCCGGCCCACTTCTGCTGCGCGCTCCGCGCGGTGGCGAAGGCGGTCTCGATATCGCCTACCGAGGACTGCGGCAGGTCCGCGATCTTGCGCCCGGTGGCCGGGGCGAACACCTCCACCGAGGGCGCACCTCCCGCCACGGCGAGGCCGAGCAGCCGCTCGATCAGGTCGAGCGGCAGTGCGTCGGCAGCGGAGAGCTGCGGGGCAGTCGTCATCGGGCGCCCTCTCGGTAGGTCGTGCGGGCCGTTGCCCGCTATTCACTGAACACCAGTGTTACGCGAACACTAGTGTTAGATTAATGGTCGTGACGCATCTCATGTCAAGCCTTACGCCGAGCTCACACCCATGACACCGGCACCCGTGAACTCGGCAAGCGCCACCACGCCGCCGACCGGCACCACCGCGCGGCGCGGGCGGCCCCCGCAGACGGAGAAGCAGGCCGATCAGGTGCGGGCGCGGATCGTGCTGGCCACGGCCGAGGTGTTCGCCTCGCACGGATCGCGCGGATTGAGTGTCGCGCGGATCATCGAGACCGCGGGGTTGGCGCGGCCGACGTTCTATCGTTATTTCGCCAATGCGACCGAACCGCTGCACGCGGTGCTCGCGGTCTCCAACGACGACCTGGTCGGCGGCATCCGATCCGCCTTGGCGCGGACCGAGGTACCCGTCGAACTGGGCATCAACATGATCGAGGCGTACCTGTACTGGGCAGGCGGGCACGGGCCGATGCTGGCGCCGCTGTTCGCCGAACTGCACGATCCGGGCTCACCGGTCTCGACCTATCGGGAGCAGGCGCTGGATGACATCCGCGCGCTCGTGCGGGACAAGTTCGCGGTGCTCGGTCGTCCCGCGCCCAGCGATCTGGATCTGGACACCGCGCTGCAGGTCTGCGAATACGTGGTCTTCCGCATCTCGGCGGGCGCGCCGCACGGGGAACCCGACGCCGAGACCATCGCCGCGGCGCGGCTCACCATGATTCGCGGGGTGCTGGCCATGCTGGGGCAGCGCGGCGATGTCGAGCACGCGCTCGAGATCCCGGGACTGTTCGGGTCGGGCGAGACCGGCGGCGAGCGGTAGGCGAGCGTCTCGCTCGAATCGACCCGAAGTCCTTCTCTCCCCGGCTATTCGCGTACACCCGCACCGTGGGTGGCGCGCTCGAAGCGCATGGCGGGATCGGTGATCCGGCCGTAGCGCATCTTCGGCAGGTCGCGCAGGTAGTTCATGTGCAGCTTCCACGGGGCTCGATCGCCCTGTTTGGGGAGCGAGTCGATGACCCGGAGCACGTACCCGGGCTCGAAGTCCAGGAACGGCGCGGTGCCGACCGAGGGATCCCGGACCGGCGTCGCCTTGGCGTAACCGTGCGCGTCCATGTGTGCCAGCAGGCGAACCACGTACTCGCACACCAGATCTGCCTTCAGCGTCCAGGAGGCGTTGGTGTAGCCGATCACGAAGGCGAAGTTGGGGACGTCCGAGAGCATCATGGCCTTGTAGGCCATCAGTTCCGGGAGTTTCAGCTCGCGCCCGTCCACGACCAGGTCGATCCCGCCGAAGACGACCAGGTTCAAACCCGTTGCGGTGATGACGACATCGGCATCCAGGTCGGCGCCGGACTCGAGGCGCAGTCCCGTCTCGGTGAAGGTCTCGATGCGATCGGTGGCCATCTCGAGTTTGCCGTGGCGGATGGCGCGGAACAGATCCCCGTTGGGCACCAGGCACAGTCGCTGATCCCACGGGTCGTAGCGGGGGTTGAAATGGGTGTCGATGTCGTAGCCCTCGGGCAGCCAGCGCTCCTGCAGGCCGTGGATCCAGGCGCGCATCCGCTTCGGATAGCGTTGCGACACCTGATACATCACGGTGCTGAACCCGACGTTCTTGGCGCGGGCCAGCGCGTACGCGGCCTTTGCGGGCAGGAAGCGGCGCACCCGGTCCGCGAAGGCGTCGCGGGCGGGCATGGAGATGATGTACGACGGGGAGCGCTGCAGCATGGTGACCTGCGCGCCCTGCTCGACCAGGGCCGGGCCCAGAGTCACGGCGGTGGCCCCGGAACCCACGATCACGACCCGCTTGCCTTCCACGTCCAGGTGTTCGGGCCAGTGCTGCGGATGCACGATCGGTCCCGAGAACCGTTCCGTGCCCGCGAATTCCGGCGTGTAGCCCTGGTCGTATCGGTAGTAGCCGGAACAGGAGAAAAGGAAGCCCGCGGTGATCACCACCGAGTCGCCGTCGTGCTCGGAGGTCACCGTCCAGCGGTTGCCGGCCGAGGACCACTCGGCGCGAATCACCTTGTGCCGGTAGCGGATGTGCTTGTCGATGCCGTTGTCCGCGGCGGTGTCCCGCACGTATCGCAGGATGGAGTCACCGTCGGCGATGGCCTTGTCGCCCAGCCAGGGGCGATGCCGGTAACCGAGGGTGAACATATCCGAATCCGAGCGAATCCCCGGGTAGCGGAACAGGTCCCAGGTGCCGCCGATCGCCTCGCGCATCTCCAGGATCGCGTAGGTGCGCGACGGGAAGGCACGCTGCAGGTGGTAGGCGGCGTCGATGCCGGACAATCCGGCCCCGATTATGAGCACGTCGACGTGTTCGGGTGCACTGCTCATCGATACCCCTTCGATTCGCACGGAAACCGGCGCACGGCCGGGTGAAACCTCAGCGTATCCACTGCGCGGCCCGCCGTGTGACGGGCGACACCGGTTGGCGAGAAGAATTCTCGCGCCGCCCCGCCGTGCTCGCCCGCCGGGGCCGAGGGGCTGCGGCAGACCCGTTCCCGATCGACCTGGTCACGCTGGGCGCAACCGCTCGACTCCGTCCGGTCCGGACGGCCGCTACGCCCGTAAGCCGCTCGCGCGCAGCACACGACGGCCGATCGCGGCCCGGATGGACTCCTCGGTGCCCAGCACGCGCACGTGCCTGCGGGCGCGGGTGATGGCCGTGTACAGCAGTTCTCGGGTGAGCAGGGTGGACTCGGCGCCCGGCAGCACCACCGAGACGTCGTCGTACTGACTGCCCTGACTGCGGTGAATGGTCATGGCGTAGACGGTGGTCACGCCGGGGAACTGCGTCGGGTGCACCAGGTAGGGCTCGGTACCGCGCTGCAGCGCCGCGCGCAGCGTGCCGTCGGGTGCGCGGACGATGACGCCGGTGTCGCCGTTGTAGATTCGCGCCTCGTGGTCGTTGGCGGTGACCAGCAGGGGCTGGCCCGGATACCAGTGTCCGGTCCCGGACTCGGAGTTGATGCCCGCCGCCGCGACCCAGCCGCCCGCCAGCCGGTCCCAGCGCTCGACGCCGTAGGGGCCCTGACGGTGCGCGCACAGGAGGCGGTGCGATTCCAGGGCGGTGAGTGCGCCGATGGCGTCGCCCGCGATGGCCGCCTCGGTGGCGGCGCGGGATGCGCGCAGCACGTCCGCACGGACCTCGGCGATGTCGTCGGGGGTGTGCAGGGACAGGTCATCGCCGCCCGCGGCCAGCAGGTCCAGGGCGGTGTCGGCATCGCCGGCCCGGATGGCCACGGCCAGCTCCGCGATCCGCCCGCCGAATCGGCGGCCGCGCGTGAGCCGGACTATGCCGCCGCGCAGGCGATCTCGCTCGCGGGTGGAGAGGCCGTCCGGATGGGCCGCGCTCGCACCCAGTTCCGCGCCCAGTACCTGTGCCAGGGCCGGATTCTCCTGCCCCAGTACCGGTCCCGCCACCAGATCCGCGAGCACCGCGCCGGCGTCCACCGAGGCCAGCTGATCGGGATCGCCCACCAGCACCAGGCGGGCGTCGGGCCGGACGGCGGGCAGCAGGCGACTCATCATGGTCAGCGACACCATCGAGGTCTCGTCCACCACGATCACGTCGTAGGGCAGGCGGTTGAACTCGTTGTGCCGGAAGCGGCCCGCGCCGCCACGCTGCCAGCCGAGCAGCCGGTGCAGGGTCGCGGCGGTGAGATCGGGCAGTCCGATGTCCCCCGCCTGCTCACGCACCGACTCCTGCAGGCGCGCAGCGGCTTTACCGGTGGGTGCGGCGAGAGCGATGCGCAGGGCGGGCGCGCCCGGGACCGCGTCCTGATGCGCGACCAGCAACGCCAGCACGCGGGCGATGGTGTGCGTCTTGCCGGTACCCGGACCGCCCGCGATGACGGTCGTCCACTGGGTAGCCGCCAGCGCCGCGGCCAGACGCTGCCGGTCCGGCGGTTCCCCCGCCGCCACCCGGTCCGGGAACAACCGATCCAGTTCGCGCCGAATCAATCCCGCGTCCACCATCGGATGCGAGGCCCCGCGCTCGGTGAGCGCCGCGCGGATGGTCTCCTCCTGGCGGTAGTACCGATCCAGGTACAGCAGCGGACCCGCGTCGGACCCCACCGGATCGACCAGTCGCAACGGCCGCAGCGGCCCCGCCGGGCTGCCGCAGACCAGCGGGCTCACCCGCAGTGCCGCGATCACCGCCTCCACATCGGGCCACGGCAGGGTCGCGGGATCGATCGAGGACTCTTCCGTCCCTTCGGCGTCCACGCCGATCTCGTGCATCCGACGGACCTCGAGGCACACCGAGCCGGACCGCACCGCGCGCACGGCCAGCGCGGTCGCGAACAGCGCCGCCTCGGATTGCTCGCGGCCCAGCCGCCCGAGCCGCAGCGCCACGTGCACATCCGCCGCGGCCAGCACCCCGGCGGCATTGAACACCTGCAGCAGCCCGGTTCCACGCTGCGCCAACTGAATCGACGTCATCGCCCGCCCGTCTCTTTCCGATACCGCCCGGGGGTCATCCCCGGGATCGTGCCGCACGAGGGGCGCGGACCCGAGGTGCTGCGCCGCGCGCCGGGTCGCGACGCGGCGCGGCGATGCGATCGATCGCCGGAACACAGGAGGCGGAGGCTCATCGGCCCGCCGGTTCTTCGGTGCCGGCCGGGTCTCCGGCCAGCAGCAGGGACAGATCGGTGACCAGCCCCGGGGGTGGGGTCCAGTCGAAGACGCCCGCGCCGTCGGGGGTGTGCGGTCCGATCATGCCCCGGACGAACAGGTAGCGGATGCCGCCGAGGTGGCGGGCGGGGTCGTAGTCCGGGAGGCGCCAGCGCAGGTAGCGGTGCAGCGCAACCGAATACAGGATGGCCTGCAGGGGATAGTGCGAGCGCATCATCTCCGCGGCCATGCGGGCGTGGGTGTAGTGCGCGACAGTCAGGTCGCCGGTGCCCAGGCGGTTGGTCTTGTAGTCGACCACCACGAAACGTGGTCCCGCCGTGCGCAGTACGGCGTCGATGCTGCCGGTGAGGAAGCCGCGCAGCGGAGTGTCGTCGAGATGGGCGAGCTGCTCGGCGTAGGGGGCGAAGACGTCGTCGGCCGGGAGGTGACGGCGCAGCAGATCCGCGATGCGCGGGACCGTGACCCGGATGTCGGCCGGGGTGTCACCGCCCGCCAGCGGGAGTTCGAAGTCGAGTTCGCTGAGGCGATCGCGGGCGGAAACCTCTGCGAGAGTGCCGAATCCGATCGGGGTGTGCATCACCGCGAGCAGGGCCGCGGCCAGCACATCGGGGTCGGCGTCGAACATCTGCTCGGCCACGGCGTGGGTGGTGCGGGCGTGGATCTCGGCGGCCAGGTCGGGGGCGTCGGTGTCGACGTATTCCAGGACCTCGTGCACGAGGGTGCCGAATTCCGCGCCGTAGGGCAGCGTGTTCATGAGCGACGGGGCCGCGCCTTCGAAGGCGGACGGGTCCTCGGCGAGCACGGTCGGCACGGTGGGTTCGTCGGCAACGCCGCCGCCGTCGGGCGGTTCACCGGCCGGCACGGCGTCGTGCGCGCCCGCGGTGAGCGCCGAGTACGAGGTGCGCCGCCAGGCTTGATCGAGGGCGCGATCGAAGTGCGCCACGGCCAGCTCTCCGGCGACGGCGGCGGTGTCGTCGCGGTGCAGGCGCGCCCGGGTGGAGTCACGGATCGGCTCGATCGCGATCACATCGAGTTCGGCGGAGGCCGCCCACGCCGAAACCCGTTCCAGGACCACCGGATCAGAGGGCACCGGCACCTTGTCCGCGACCGCGGGACTGCCGGGTTCCCGGCCCATGATCATGCGGTGCAGCGGCGCGGTCTGGGTGTCGAAGCACGGCGCCCACCAGGCGACGACCTGCGCTCCGGCCCGGGTCAGGGCCACGTACAGCAGGCGCAGTTCCTCGGCCTGCTCCTCGGCCTCCGCACGCAGACGCCGGGTGCTGTAGCCGGGAGCGTCCGGGCCTCCGACATCCAGCACGCGGCGGCCCTGCTCGTCGTGGAACAGCTGGGTCGGGGGGTTGCGCAGTTTCGCGGCGTCCCACGCGAAAGGCAGGTAGACGACCGGGAATTCGAGGCCCTTACTGGCGTGCACGGTGGCGATCTGCACGGCCGCGGCATCGCGATCCAGGCGGCGGCTGCGGCCCGCGACGCTGCCCGAGGCCGGATCACGCACGCGGTCGGCCAGCCAGCGGGTCAGCGCGGTCAGTCCCAGGCCCTCCTTGAGAGCGGCGTCGTCGAGCAGCTGGGCGATGTGGCGCAGGTCGGTGAGACGGCGTTCGCCGCCCTCCAGCGCCAGTAGGCGCGGGGCCAATTTCGTTTCGGCGCTCATCTTCTCGAAGACGGCCGCGAATCCGGCGCGGGCGAACAGGCGGGCCGAATCACGCAGCTCGGCGCTGAGGCGGCCGACCAGATCCGCTCCGCCCGCATCGATCTCGACGGCGTCGATACCCAGCAGAGCGCTGCCCGCCGCCAACCGCACCCGGTCGGCGCGATGCGGCTGTTCCAGCGCGTGCAGCACCCACAACCATTCCGCGGCGGCGGGCGTGCCGAACACGCTCGCACCACCGGCGAGCACGGAGGCGACACCGGCGAGCTCGAGTTCCTTGCGAATCATGTCCAGCTGAACCCGATTTCGCACCAGCACGGCGATATCGCCGGGTCCGATCGGACGCTCGTGCGGCGTGCCCGAATCGATGCGCACGCCGGATTCGAGCAGTCCGACGATATCGGCGGCCACATCGGTGGCGACGCGTTCGCGCTGCCGCCCGACCGTCGGGAACCCGGACTTGTTCAGCGGTCCCGCGCCGGTGCGCGGAAAACACCTCAGCCGCAGGGGAACCACTCGCTCCGGCGGGCCCGACAGGCGGGAGAACGCGCGGGTCGGCGCCACCCGGTGCACGGTGATCTCCTTGTGCCCCAGCGCCGCTCCACCGTGCAGATGCTCGAGCGCGGCCAGCAGTCCGGCGTCGCTGCGCCGATTGGTGGTCAGCTCGCGGCGAGCGTTCGCGTGCGCGACAGCGTCGAGGTAGCTGAGCACCTCGGCACCGCGGAAGGCGTAGATGGCCTGTTTGGGATCCCCGACCAGCACCAGCGTGGTGTGCCCGTGGAACGCGCGGCGCAGAATGTCCCACTGCAGCGGATCGGTGTCCTGGAACTCGTCCACCAGCGCGACCCGGAAGCGCGATCGGATCCGCGCGCACGCCTGCGGTCCGTGTTCGGGATCAGCGAGCACCTCGTGCAGCAGCACCAGCAGGTCGTCGAAGTCGCGCAGGCCCGAGAGCCGTTTGCGCCGAGCGGTTTCCGTGCGCGCCGCGTCCGCGAACGCGACTCGCTCCGCCGCCGGATCGTCCTCGCCCTCGGCCTCGGGCACCAGCATCGCGTGCCGGTCCCCCACCGCCGCCGCGGCCAGGCGCGCGGCGTCCGCCGATCCGAACGGGGCCGCCGTGCGCGCGTACCGGCTCAGGAACAGATCGTCGGCCACCGTGGACACCACATCCTCGATGCCCTCGACCAGCCGCACTCCCGGGTCCTGCTCCCCCGCCAGACCGAGCTCGTCCAGCATCCGCTGGCAGAAGCTGTGCGTGGTCGCGATGGTCCCCGCGTCGAAGTCCGACAGCGCCGCCAGCAGCCGCTCGCGCCGCGCCGCCACCTCACTCGGATTCGCCTGCGCCAGATGCCGGATCAGCTCATCGCCCTCGGCGCGCGCCCGCTCCGGATCCGCCAGCGCCGCCGCGGCCCCCACGAACCGATCGCGCGTGCGCTCGCGCAACTCCTGCGTCGCGGCCCGGCTGAAGGTCACCAGCAGCAACTCCGAGATGTTCACCCCGGCCTCGGCCACGAACCGCACCGCGAGCCCCACGATCGCATACGTCTTGCCGGTCCCCGCACTGGCCTCGAGCACGGTCGTCCCGCTGGGCAGCACCCCGGTCAGCTGGAAACCGTCCCCGCTGTCCGGCGTCACCACCTCGCTCACTCCAGCGCCTTCGACCCCGAACAGATCCAGATCCCCGCGCGGTTCCCGCCCCCGCTCCCCGCCGAACCCCTCGTCCCACACCTCCCGCGGCACCTGCCCGCGCGCATCCGACCCCGGGGCGACCGCCGTCATTCCGAACAGGTCCGTGACAACAGCCGTCGTCCCGCTGTCGGAGCCCACATCCGCCGAGATCCGCTCGGCCATATCAGGTTCCGCTTCGACCGGCGGATGCGAACGGGCGTCGACATCCGACCCGTCCGCGTCCGCGACGGGGTCGGTATCGCGATCGGTTTCGGCACCGACGTGCCGAGTATCGGACGCGGCGATATCGAGCGGGACGTCCGGAAGCTCCACCGTCGCATCGCCACCGGCGTCGATGCCGATGTCCGTGTCGGCACCAGCCTCAGCACCGCCATCGGCATCGGCATCGGCATCGGAGTCAACGTCGGTATCGACATCAGGCTCCTCCGCGGCTTCCTCCGCGGGCCGATCCGGCGTCGCGGGCGTGGTCGCGGGATCCGGATCATCGGTGAGAAGTTCGGGGATCTCCAGGGTGAGATCCTCGGTGACGGTGAAGAGTTCGGCTTCCGGTGCGGGGGTGGGGGGCGTGCGGGGCTTCGGCGACTTGGGTGGCTTCTGGGACTTGGGTGTGTCCGAGCGGCGAGGGCGGGTCGGGGTGGGGTGCGGGGCGATGTCGGGGTCGGTGATCGAGAACAGGTCGTCGGTCATTCGGGACTCCCGAGATCGGTGCGGGACGTGGCGGTACTGCGCCGGGGGTTCACGGCTGGCCTTGATTCTCGTTGGTGAGCAACGGGTTCCAGAGGCGGCGCGCCAGGTCGCCGAAGCGGGTGGGTTCGGATTCGCGTCCCGCGACCGGGTCGGCGGCGGCTTCGGTGAGCTGATGGAAGCGCGGAGCGGGGCCCAGGATGTAGCGCAGGTAGCGATCGGTGTGTTCGCCGTAGCGGCCGGGACCGTCCTTGCCGCCGTCGAATTCCTGTTCGGCGGCCAGCAGCGCGTCCTCGGGAGTGGAGCCCTGGCAGCGCCGTTCGGCGTAGGTGGCCGAGGCCGCGGGTGTGATGGGAAGCGGCTCGTCCAGGCCCAGATCGCGCACCGCGACCAGATCGCGCAGCAGGGCGCGCGCGGCGGGCGCATTGGGCGCGGTGAGCGTGGATCGCCATGCGGGACGGCTCATCCGGCCGCGCCCGATGGTGATCGCGCGCCAGCTCTGGTGATCGCCGGTGGCCGCCAGCGCGAGCAGGCGCACCCACGCGGCCATCCGATGCTTCGGAGCCAGACGCGAGTAGGTGGTGCGCAGCAGGGCGTCGTCGTGGACGTCGGGGACGGTGCCGGTGAGGCGGCGGCCATCACCGAGATCGATGGCGACATCTACTGTGCGGGAAGGAATCTCGTGCAGCGGCTGCGCCACCCGCACCAGCCGGTCGACGGTGCTCTCGACCTCCTCCAGCACGGCCGCGCCCAGCGCGAAGGGCGGCAGCCCGCCTCGTCGCCATTCGGCGGCGCGCAGCACGTCGGGGTCCGCACCGGTGAGGCGGGCGTTGAGCATGCGCTCGCCCATCCCCCATTTGGTGAGACCGTCGAGCTCGATGGGGAGCCGATCGGCGATCTCCTCCTCGTCCTCGGGAACGCGAATTCCCAAGCGCTGCCACAGGAACGCGCGGACCGGATGCTCCACGAACGACACCAGATCCGCCAGCTCCACATCCCCGCGTTCGCGGGCGGGCAGCGGCGCGGTCAGGAAGACCGGGCGCGGTGTGGGAGCCGCGCCGGCGGCCAGCGCACCCGCCAGCGCGACCCGATCGAAGCTGAACGGCTTCTCGGCCCGGAAGTTGCGGCGATCGAAGGGCTGCAACGGGTGCCGGGTCACGACCGCGTCCATGGCGTCCGCCCCGATGTGCGCGCGCACGGTGTCCAGCAGCTCCGCGAGCGGTATGGCGGGCGGGCGGTGCGCACCGGTGACGGGATCGGATCCGGTGTGCAGCAGCACGAGTCGCTCACCGGCGGCCATGATCGCGTCCAGCAGCAGCTGGCGGTCCTCGCTGCGCGAATCACGATCCCCGGGCAGCCGGTGCCGCGCCAGCACATCATCGCCGTCCACGCCGCCGGTGCGCGGGAACACCTCGTCGTCGAGCCCGAGCAGCACCACCACCCGGTGCGGCACCGACCGCATCGGCACCATGGTGCACACGGTCAGCTCACCGGTGCGGAAGTTCGCCCGGGACGCCTTGCCCGAGAGCCGTGCCGCCAGCAGCGCCGCGATATCGCTGAGCCGCAACGGAACTCGACCGGAGTGCTCGAGCGCGGAGGCCAGCTCGCGCCGCGCCTGCACGCCGATCCAGCCCTGCGTGATCGGCACGTCGGTGAGCAGTTCGAGCGCGCGCCCCAGTACCGCCGCCCACTCGGACGCCGGCCGCGCGGTCCCGGCCGGCTCCTCGAGCGTCGGTCCCCGCAGATCCCGCAGGCACACCGCCAGCCGATCCACGAATTCGGCGAATCGACCCGCCAGATCGATGTCGTTGGAGTCGACATCGTCCAGCGGCAGCACCAGATCGAGCCAGTCCTCACTCGATTCGCCCGCCGCCACACCCAGCAGAATGCGATCCACCGCCGCGTTGACGGTGTTCTGCGCGAAATCACCGAGCCCGAACGCGACTCGCTGCCGCTGCCCGATCCCCCAGCGCGCCCCGGTCTCCGCGGCCCACTCGCGCAGTCGCTCGACATCGTCCTCGTCGAAGCCGCAGCGCAGCCGAACCGGTTCCGCCGCACACAGATCCAGCACCTCGGTGGCGGTGACCCGGCCGTCGGCGAGCTCGAGCAGCGTGCCGATCACGTCCAGCAGCGGATTGATCGCGCGCTGGGAGCGATCGGCCAGGCGCACCCGCAACCCGTGCGCCGGATGCCCGGGCTCGGCGCCGTCGAGGGACCACTGCCCGAACGCCGCCCGCACCAGCGGCGCGTAGCTCTCCACATCGGGGCACATGACGATGACATCGCGCGGTTGCAGCGTCGGATCGGCCGAGAACACCCCGAGCAGCGCGTCGCGCAGCACCTCCACCTGCCGGGACGGCCCGTGGCAGGCGTGCACGGTCACGGTGCCGTCGGCCAGCGCCGGTTCGGGCATGAGCGACCAGCGGTCCTGCCGGATGGCGGCCTGCAGTTCCGAGAGCAGCGTGCGCGCCGCGCGCGGGCGGACGTTCTCGTCCGGCCGTGGATGGTAGGTGTCGATGTGGTCGTAGCCCGAGAGTCGCTCCTGCAGTTCCCGCACATCGCGTCCGAGTGCCGCGAGCAGCGGATGCCGCACCCGCACACCGGAATTCGGAATCACCTCGGCGTCCGCGAGCTTGGTCCACAGCGCCGGACTCGGATGCGCCAGCCACAGGTGCACCTGCCGCCCGGCCGAGAGCGCCGAGAGCACCTCGAGCTGATCGGTGCTCAAGCGCGTCACCCCGAACAGCGAAATCCGTTCCGGCAGTGCGACGACCGACGGTTCCGCGCGCAGCCGCGCACACGCCGCCGCCAGCCGCTCGGCCGGACTGTCCACCCCCACGGCCGCGCGCAGCCGCCGCCACAGCAGCGGCTGCCAGCGCAGATCCTCGGGCAGCTCCCCGCCCGCGCCGTCGGTGTCGCGGCCCGCGGCCCAGTCGGTGATCAGGGCCGGGCGCTGCGCGCCGTAGCTGTCGAACAACGAAGCGATCCGCGCCGCGGTCGCGTAGCGCCGCCCCACCCGGTATCCGCTCGGATCCCCATTGCCCAGATGCCGGGCCAGCACCGCGGACCACGGTTCGCTCAGCACCTCGTCGAGCACCGGCAGCACCGTCCACACCAGTCGCTCCGGCGCCCACGGATCCTGCGCGGAATCCGTCATCCCGCTCGCCTGCGCGAGCACGGCGGACACCAGCGCGGCCGGGTCGGCGAAGTCGATGTTCGCCGACACCCCGTCCGCGTGCGCGCCCGCGCCCAGGACGGTGGCCATGCGCTGGTTGAGCCAGCGCTCGATTCCCTTGGCCGGAACGGCCACCACCTCGGCGGTGAAGGGATCGCCGAGCGGTTCCGCGAGGAGCTCGGCAAGCGCGTCGGCGAGCGTGTCCGCACGCTCGGCCCGATGAATGTGCACGACCTGTGTTTATACAGTCGGCGAACGACATGCAAACACCCGGTACCCGGGCTCGCCGGGTGACACCGGCCACACGCCGAAAATTAGCTAGGGCGCGTCATCCCGCAATCGCAGTGTGCTATGCGACAGTGCATTTCGCGAGGTCGGCGGTGAGGTACGAAAGGCTGGTTCGGTTCATGTCTGCGTCGGTGATTGCCCTGATGCCCACGAGCGGGTTCACGGTCCGCCGAGTGGGAGACCACTGGGAGCTCGTGCATTCGCGGCACTACGGCCGCGGCGTCGTCCTGCACACCTGGCCGAGGGATCGGCACACCGAGGCATTCGAGCATTGCTATCGCCTCAACGGTCGCGATGCGGACGAACTCCGCGCCGTATTCCGCTGACGTTCGCGCGACTCACCGGCGATCGGCGAAAATCGCTGGGACAGCGTCGATTCGATAACACACGACGTTCCTGACCTCAAGAGGTGCAAATCCGGCATCTCACTGTCTATTGTTTCCCATCGTGCGTTCTCCCAAGGCCCGGCGCTCCCGCGTGGCCGCTTCCGCTTGCGTTCTCGCCGCCACCGCGTTCATTCCGGCCGCCCCGGTACTCGTGCCCACCGCCGGCGCCTTCCCGGTGCTCGCGCAGGGCTGCGTCGCCGGATTCGATTGCGACTTCGGCAATCGAATCTCCTCGGTCGACAACTATCTGCGCACCAGACCCGGCGTGACCGGTTATGTGGTGCGCGATCGCGTCTCCGGTGGCATTTACCGGAATGACAACGCGGACACCATGTTCTGGACCGCCTCCACCATCAAGCTCGCGATCGCGGAGGATCTGCTGAACCGCGCCCGCATCGGAGCCATCACCCTGGACCCCGGCGACCGCGGACTCATGGAGTCCATGCTGGCAACCTCCAACGACAATGCCGCCGACATCCTGTGGAACAAGTTCGCGGGTCTGGATCGGAT
The DNA here is from genome assembly GCF_001613145.1 of Nocardia jejuensis NBRC 103114. GTDB lineage: Bacteria > Actinomycetota > Actinomycetes > Mycobacteriales > Mycobacteriaceae > Nocardia > Nocardia jejuensis. Next base: position 126,574 of record NZ_BDBU01000010.1, on the reverse strand, counting down.
GTCCTACAACAACGCCTTCCGCGCCAACGGCATGACCGGACTGGTCCCGCTGCCGCCGGTGACCGCCATCGAGCAGGTCAAGCTGTTCCCGGACTGGGGCTTCCAGCAGTGCACCCCGGCGGATCTGGACCGGCTGATGGACAACGTGCTGACCAAGATGCATCCGGACGATCGCGCCTACCTGGTGGACCGCATGCGCAAGGTCGACACCAACCAGCACTGGGGTGTGTGGGGCGCGGGCGCCGCGATGCAGCCCGGCCTCAAGAACGGCTGGTCCGACGAGCAGGGCGGCTGGGTGGTCAACTCGGTCGGCTTCGCCGGGCCGAACGAGCGCTACACCCTCGCGATCATGACCGAGCAGGGCGTGGGCGGCGGTTACGCCGACGGCTCCGAGACCACCACGCACGTCGCGCAGTTGCTCTTCTCCGGACGCTGAGACCCTGAGGCCGCGGTTCCCGGATTCGCGTCCGGGAACCCGACCTGCCACCGTGACCACGGCTTTCCACGCTGAACTACCGACCTGTTGTATTTTCTGAATACGCCGTACCGGCCGGTTTCCGTTTGGTCCTGATTGGTCGTCGTGCCTCGTGCCGTACTACCGTTGGGCGTGAAGTGTCGTAGTTTCACCGTCTGGCAGGAGCAGGGACTAGATGAACGCCGATAAATCCACGCAACAACGCCATCGCGTTGTGGTGATCGGGTCAGGGTTCGGTGGCCTCTTCGCATGCAAGCACCTGCGCAAGGCCGACGTCGACATCACCCTCATCTCCAAGACCTCCACGCACCTGTTCCAGCCGCTGCTGTACCAGGTCGCGACCGGCATCCTGTCCGTCGGCGAGATCGCGCCCGCCACCCGCATCGTGCTGCGCAAGCAGCGCAACGTCCGGGTCATCATGGGCGACGTCAACGACATCGACGTCAAGAACGGCACCGTCACCTCCCGCCTGCTCAACCAGGACACCGTCACCCCGTTCGACAGCATCATCGTCGCGGCCGGTGCGCAGCAGTCCTACTTCGGCAACGACCACTTCGCCACCTACGCGCCGGGCATGAAGACCATCGACGACGCGCTCGAGCTACGCGCCCGCATCCTGGGCTCCTTCGAGGAGGCCGAGCTGGCCAAGGATCAGGAGACCCGCGACCGGTTCATGACCTTCTGCGTGGTCGGCGCGGGCCCCACCGGCGTCGAATTGGCCGGGCAGATCGCGGAACTCGCCGATCGCACCCTGGACGGCACCTTCCGCAACATCGACACCCGCGACACCCGGGTCATCCTCATCGAGGGCGCGGACGCGGTGCTCAAGCCGATGGGCCCCAAACTCGGCGGCAAGGCGCACAAGCGGCTCGAGAAGATGGGCGTGGAGATCCAGCTCAACGCCATCGTCACCAATGTCGACGCGCGCGGCGTGACCGTGAAGGAACCGGACGGCTCCGAGCGGCGTATCGAATCCGCCTGCAAGGTGTGGTCCGCGGGCGTGCAGGCCAGCGAGCTCGGCAAGATCCTGGCCGCGGGCTCCGAGGGCACCGAGACCGACCGCGCCGGACGCGTCGTCGTCGAACCCGACCTGACCATCAAGGGCTACCCGAACGTCTTCGTGGTCGGCGACCTGATGTCCGTGCCGGGCGTGCCCGGACAGGCCCAGGGCGCGATCCAGGGCGGCACCTACGCGGCCAAGGCCATCAAGGCCGAGGTCGAGCACGGTCAGAAGCCCGCCGATCGCAAGCCGTTCAAGTACTTCGACAAGGGCTCGATGGCCACCGTGTCGCGGTTCAACGCGGTCTGCCAGATCGGCAAGCTGGAGTTCAGCGGGTTCATCGCCTGGCTGGCGTGGCTGGCACTGCATCTGTACTACCTGGTCGGTTTCCGCAGCCGGTTCGTCACCGTGCTGCAGTGGTTCACCTCCTTCCTCGGCCGCCATCGCGGTCAGATGGCCGCCACCGAGCAGTGGGTCTTCGCCCGGCTCGCGCTCGAGGCACTGGACGATCCGGACGAGGCGCTGGAGCTGCACAAGCAGATCGGCGGCGAATACCCTACGGGCAATGGCAAATCCGTGGCGAATGTGAAGCCTGGGACGGAAACCGAACCCAAGGCTGTCTGACCCCCGACTGTCACCGGGGGATGACCCGACCAATCCGGCACACCAGCCGGATCCGAATGTTCGGCATCTGTCGACATTCGTGAGAAAGGTCATTCATGGGCAAACGCCAACCGGCCGATCAGATTTCGCCGGTCCGCCGGCGCATCTCCTCCCTGGCCATGGCGGGAGCGCTGCCGATCGTGGCAGCGCTCGCCAGTGCCGGAACCGCTGCGGCGGAACCGGTTTCGAACGACGACAGCCAGTCGGCTGTCGTGGACAATCAGCCCGCCACCGGCGGCGCGCAGCCCGGCGTGGTGGTCGACACCCCGTTCGGTCAGTTCGCCGTGCCGGTGCCGCAGGCAATCGCCGAGGGCGCGCGCGTCTACCTCGACACCGCCGAGGTCTCGGCCGAGGCGAGCACGGTCGCCGACTCCGAGAACCCCGGCGAGGTCGCGGCCCCCGGGGTGACGCGGGTGGGCCGCAACTCCCTCACCGGTGTCCGGGACATCCCCAACGCCGCGCTCGCACCCGTCGATATGGACGAGCTGCACGCACCCGATCCGGTCGCCGCCCCCGGCGTCGCCCCGATCGCCGCCCCCGAGGGCAAGCTGCGCTTCGGCTACACCCAGGTCGACATTCCGCCGTGGCTGCCGGCCGAACAGGCCGCGGAGATCAACGCGGTGTCCGCCTCCGCCGAGGCGGAGCTGGCTCGCACCCTGGATTCGGCCGGCTTCGAGCCGAGCCGGTCCGACCACATCGCGGCCGAGACCGTCGGCACCGCGGCCGTGGGTGCGGCCGTCGGCGTCGGTGTGGCCGCGCCCGTCGAAGGGGCCGCCCTGCTGATGGGCGGCTTCGTCGGCGCGCTGGCGGGTACGCCGTTCGCGCCGTTCGGCTGGTTCTTCGGCCCGACCATCGGGGCCACCGCGGGGGTCACCCTCGTCGCGGTGCCCGCCGCGACCCTGGGCGCCGGAATCGGCGCCGCGGTCGGTGCGGTCAACGGTTTCATGGCTCCGGCGACCCAGGGCGCTCCGGTGTCGGATTCCGCGCCGGTCGACGAAGTCGCACCTGCGGCCGAGGTAGCAATCACCGAGTGATTGTCGTTTTGTCCGGGCCGGAATCCCTCACTTGGGGTTCCGGCCCTTTTTCTATTCATTGACTTGCAAGTAGTTAATAAAGGGCTACCGCAACACTTTTCGGACATCTTCTCCGACACCAATCCAGGCGACCGACGGGTCCGAATGTCGGGCGTCGAAGTTGCTCTCACAGAAAGGACATGCATGGCTGCAGGTAAGCACAGGGCCCTCAATCCCCATCGCACCAAGGTGGGTAACGTGGTCGCGGCGGGCGCCGTTCCGCTAGTCTTGGCGATCGTCGGATCCGGCGTCGCCAATGCCGCACCCGCGCAACCGAATTCGGTGACCGCACACGAAGACGCACCGGCCTGGCCGGCTGCCGACTCACCGAACGTTGCGCCGTACGAGGGCCTGCAGATCCCGAACGACGTCAAGAGCTCCATCCAGTGGTCTCGCTCGGCCCCGGAAAAGAGTTACCTGGCCCCGGTGGGCGTGCTGCACGCACCCATCCCCGTGGCTGCCGTGCCGCCGATCGCACCGCCGCCCGGAAAGTTCCGGTTCGGCGATATGGCGGTCGACGCGCCGAACTGGATCGACAACGAACAAGCGATCCAGATCAACGACAACTCCGCTCAGGTCGAGGCGAACATCGCCACCTTCCTCGACTCGATCGGCATGGAGCGCAGCCGTTCCGACCGCATCGCCGGTCAGACCGTCGGCACCGCTGCCATGGGAGCTGTCGCCGGAGCGTCCGCCTCGATGCCGTTCGCGGCCACCGGAGCTCTCGCCGGCGCGGCTGTCGGCCTCGTCATGGGCCTCCCGCTCTTCCCGGTCGGCCTCGTCGCCGGTCCGGTCGTCGGCGCCGCTGCCGGCGCCGCGATGATCGCCGTACCCGCCGCCATGGCTGGTGCACTGGTCGGTGGCGCGGTCGGCGCGGTGAACGCGTTCAACGCCCCACCGCGAGTCGTCGGCAACTGATTCACACACGCCGACAAAGAATCACATTGCTACTGCTACGCGCGGCGGGAACCGGGGGTGAGGTCCGGTTCCCGCCGCGCTGCGTTTCACCAGTTCCACGCGCCCGGCTCAGACGTACAGCATGGCCGCGGTACGCGTGAACAGGGTGCCGCCGAGCGCCAACGGCAGCAGGGCGGCGTCCAGGCCCGTGGTCTCGGCCGGGCGGGCGTCGGGGAAGGTCAGGACGCTCTCCAGGGCTCGGGGATGGGTCAGGGGGTCATCGGTGGGGGCGTCCGCGCCCAGATCCAGGCGATGTCGCAGGAGCGGGAGACCGGCTGTGTCGGCGTGCAATTCACCGGTCCAGAACCCGTGGTCCTCGCCCGTGCGACCGATCTGAACGCGTTCACGCAGACGCAGCGTCGCGGTGGGTGCGAGTTCGACCGTGGTGCGTGATTCGTGTTCCGCGCCACCGGCGACCACCGTCGGCTCCGGATCGAAATCCAGTGCGCCGCCCTCGGCCACCTCGAAGTGCCAGTGTGCCAGGGACTTCGGCGTGTCGCGCCCGGGCAGCGCGATCGTGGCGGCCACGGAACGGATCAGCAGACGCGCACCCGGACCGACCCGGACCACGATGTCGAGGGTGTCGCCGCCCAAAGGGGTTGCGGCGGTACCGATCAGGTGCACCGTGTCGACACCGGTGTGCCGGGCCGCCAGGCCGCCGACCGCGTGGATGTGCGGCAGCGTCCCGGCGGTGGCGGTGATTCGCAGTTCAGTGCGCACGCGGGGCCCCGGTCGATGGACCGAGTGCGTGCCCGGTCACCGAGTCAGTGGGCAACGTGGGCCGTCGCGTCGTGGTCGGCGGCGGCTTTCAGCTGTTCACGGACCCAGGTCAGGACGGGAGTGGCGGCCGGGTCCTCGGTCAGGGAGGTGAAGACGAAGGGGCGGCCTTCGCGGACCTTGGTGGAGTCGCGGTCCATGACCGACAGATCGGCGCCGACCATGGGGGCCAGATCGGTCTTGTTGATGACCAGCAGATCGGACCAGGTGACGCCGGGGCCGCCCTTGCGCGGGACCTTGTCCCCGCCGGCCACGTCCACCACGAAGATCTGGGCGTCGATCAGACCCGAGGAGAAGGTGGCGGTGAGGTTGTCGCCGCCGGACTCGACCAGGATCAGATCCAGGGGCGGATTCGCCTCGACCAGATCATCGATGGCGTCCAGGTTCGCGGTGATGTCGTCGCGGATCGCGGTGTGCGGGCAGCCGCCGGTCTGCACGGCGGTGATCCGCTCGTCCGGCAGGACCGCGTTGCGACGCAGGAAATCGGCGTCCTCGGTGGTGTAGATGTCATTGGTCAGCACCGCCAGCGACAGCTCGTCGCGCAGCTGCCGGCACAGCGCCGCCACCAGAGCGGTCTTGCCCGAACCGACCGGTCCGCCGACGCCGATCCGCAGCGCCTCCCCCACCGTCCGCTCCCGCTTGGGGCGGTCATGGCTGTGGTCGTGCGGTTCTCCGTCGATCAGATGAGGTGGCATGCAGCCCATCCTGGCGGATCCAGGTAAAAACGGTGTTACCTACCCGGCCGCGGCGCCCGCCAGGCCGGTCCGTGTCCGGGAATCGCCCCGACGGCCCGACCACCACGCGCGGGTGTCAGGACGCGAAAAGCGGCATATCGCGCTGCGGATGCCGTTCGGCCAGCACATCCTGCAGTGGATCGGACAGTGCGGCCAGCCCCTTCGCCGCCTGCGCGGCGGTGCGATCGCAGACGTCGGCCAGGCGGATCGTGCAGGTCGCCACCGCCGCGGGATCCAGCGCGAGCAGGCGCTGCGCGGCGGTCGCGGCGCCGGTCATGGTGGTGTAGACCACGACCCCGGCGATGTCTTCGGGCGAGGCACCCGCCGCGATTCCCACCACGCCGAACACCGTCGAGAGATGCGGGCGCGCACCGAGCACCGTCCACTCCGACTGCGGCCATACCTGTTTCGCGAGCCGCAGCAGACCACGCCCCTGCGCACGGGACGCCGTCCGCGCCGCGGGTGCGGGCGTGCGCGCATCGGCCTCGAGTTCCGCCCGGGCCGGATCCAGCGTGCCCGCGCACACCGCGGCGGCCAGCGACGCCGCGACCAGACCGGTCGTGCGGATCCGGCGACGCAGGTACAGCTCGACCGTCGGCACGTCACGCAACACGCCGGAGGTCACCGCCTCCTCCACGCCACCGGAATGCACGTGGCCACCGACCGGCAACCGCGAGTCGGCGAGGGTGAGCAGGGTGGCCAGGCTCATCGGCCGAATTCCGGGGTGCGCATCGCTCGATCCTAGGCAACCCCGTTTTCGGTCGCTTGACCTGAACCCGGGTCGAGGTTGCAAGCTGACGGTGCTAACGATCTCTACTTCAGGAGTTGCCGTGCATGCCATCCGTCTTCACGAATTCGGTCCCGCCGAGAATCTGCGCTACGAGAGTGTCGCGGATCCCGAGCCCGGGCCGGGACAGGTCCGGATCGCGGTCGCGGCCTCGGGAGTGCATTTCATCGACGCCTCGCTGCGCAGCGGGGTCGCCGGTGGACCTGCGCCGCTGCCCGAACTGCCCACGACTCCCGGCCGGGAGGTCGCGGGCACCGTGGACCGAGTCGGGCCGGATGTGGAGCCGAGCTGGCTCGGCAGGTCCGTCGTCGCCCATCTGGGCCAGGTCCCGGGCGGATACGCCGAACTGGCCGTCACCGAAGTCGAACGGCTGCACGAGATTCCGGCCGGGCTCTCCCCCGACGCCGCCGTCGCGATGATCGGCACCGGTCGCACCACCATGGGCATCGTGCAGTTCGCCGAATCGGACGCGGACTCCGTCGCCGTCGTGACCGCCGCGGCGGGCGGCATCGGCACCCTGCTGGTCCAGTACCTGAAGAACGCGGGCGCCACCGTCATCGGCCTGGCGGGCGGTCCGGAGAAGGTCGATCTCGTCGCGCGCAACGGCGCGGACCTGGCCGTCGACTACCTCCGGGCGGACTGGGCCGACCGCGTGCGCGCCGAATTCGGCGACCGCCCCGCGACCCTGCTCTTCGACGGCGTCGGCGGCGAAATCACCCGCACCGCACTGGATCTGCTCGCGAAGGGCGGGCAACATCTGGTGTACGGGTGGTCCGGAGGCGGTCCCGCACAGATCAGCGCCGAGGAACTGGCCGGCCGCGGCATCACCTCGCAGAACGTGCTCGGCCCCGGCATGTATCAGCGCGCGGGCGGCCTGCGCACCCTCGAGGACCGCGCTCTGGCCGAAGCCGCTGCCGGACATCTCCGCCCCGACCTGCACCGATTCCCGTTGGCGCAGGCCGGTGCCGCGCACCGCAGCCTCGAAACCCGCGCCACCACAGGCAAAGTCGTGCTCGTTCCATAGCGTGCCTGCCTCGCCACCGGAGCAGCCACGGCCGCCACCACAGTTCCCACTACGAGGTCGGGCTACTTCCGCTTCTGGAAGGCCCGTTCCATGAAGCGCTGGGCCGCGCCGCGCCGCAGGTCGGTCCAGGCCTGCACCGGTCCGGTCCACCACGGGGAGATCTCGCGCGGACGGGCGACGACCGCGTGGCAGATGAGGTCGGCGGCCTCGTCGGCGGTCAGCCCCGGTACTCCGCTGAAGTCGGTGGGAGCGCTCATCCGGGTGTGCACCAGTGGCATGTAGATGGAGGTCGTGGTCACCCCGTCGACCGCGATTTCCGTTGCCACGGTGCGCAACCAGGTGTCGAACGCCGATTTGGACGCGCCGTAGGCGGCCCAGCGGGGCGCGGGCGGCATGCGCAGCCCCCAGGTCGAGATATTGATGATCTGCCCGCGTCCGCGTTCGCGCATGCTCGGCAGCAGGGTCAGCAGCAACCGCACCGGACCCAGATAGTTGATGTCCATGGTGCGGGTGAAATCGTGGAAGCGGTCATAGGATTCGTCGATCGACCGGCGAATCGACTTGCCCGCGTTATTGATCACCACATCGATGTGGTGATGCTCCGCGAGCAGAGTCGTGCCCAATTTCTCGACCGCGTCCATATCGGTGAGGTCCGCGCGATAGACGTGTGCGATGCCGCCCGCCTCGCGGATCTGGGCCGCCACCTGTTCCAGATCCTCCAGCGTGCGCGCCACCAGCAGCACGCTCGCCCCGGCGGCGGCCAATTTCCGGGCCGCGACCTTGCCGATGCCGTGCGACGCCCCGGTCACCAGCACCACGCGTTCGCCCACCGCGTCGCGCAGCGCTTTCTCGCTCGGCCGCGAGGTCGGATAGAACAGTCTCGTCGCCACCCGTTCGGCGAACGGACGACCGTTCGACTCGGCCGGATTCTCGGCGCTCACCGCGGAATTCTCGCCCACGATCCGACTGTATCGGGCATAACGGGCCCGCACGGCGAGTGAGTGGAAATACCCAGGGCGGTCGGCACTTTCATGCGCAAGGATAAAGGAGGTCATCGGGGAGGATTCGGGTACATGGGGAACTACACGCCGCCGCAGCACGGGGCGCGCGGACCGGAATACGGCACACCACTGCATATTTCGATACTGAGCTGGATCGCCCGCGCGATCGCGCTAGTGACCTTCGTACCGCCGCGTCTGCTGTGGGAGGGCTGCAAACTCACCGTGCGGATCGTCGTGGCCACGGTGTTCTTCGTGCGCGATCGGGTGCTGGTCCCGGCGCTGGAACTGATCTGGTACTGGGTGGTGCGCCCGGCCTGGGCGTTCGTCGAGAACTACCTGTGGGGCCTGCTGCTGCAACAGTTCCTGTGGGGTTGGATTCTCACCCCGCTGGGCGCGTTCCTGCTCGACTTCTTCCTGCGGCCGATGAAACGCGCGGTGGAGGAATGGCTGTGGCGGCGAGTGCTGCGCCCGGCGCTGAGCTGGATGTTCACCGTGGCACTGCCCGCGGTCGTGAACGCGCTGTGGCGGTGGATCCTGAAGCCCGCGGGTCAGGCCACCGTGTGGATCGCCACCTTCCTGTACGCCTGGCTGATCGTGCGCCCCGCCCGGCTCCTGTGGCGCGGTGCGCTGTGGTGCTGGGACGGCGTGCTGTGGGCATGGCAGGGCGTGCTGTGGGCGTGGCAGGGCGTGCGCTGGCTGGGGCGGCGGATGCTGTGGGTCTGGCAGCACGTGGTACGCCCGTGCGGCGCACGGCTTTACACCGGCTTGCTGCGACCGGCCGGCCGCTGGATCGAGCGGTGGATTCTGCGTCCGATCATCGACGCCGTCGCCTGGACCGCGGATTTCGTTCGGACCTGGCTGATCGTGTGGCCCGCACGGCAGTTCTGGCGCTGGATACTGCGGCCGCTGCTGTACGCGCTGGTCGCGCTGGTGGTCCTCGGCTGGCGGTTCGCCACCACCGTGGTGCGCGTCCTGGTGGTGACGCCCTGCCGCTACCTGTATCACACTGTCCTGCAACCACTTTTCGTGATGATCGCGGCGGTGTGGGACGCCACGGTGACCCGCCCCGTTCGATGGGTCTACCGGAAGGTGATCACGCCCATGAACAAGGCCGCCGCCGACATCATGACCGCAGTTTTCGGAAACTGATCAGCACGGCCATCCCGGCCAGCAGCACCGCGCCGGTGGTGGTGGCGACATGCATGCCGTTCACGAACGATTCGCGCGCCGAGTGGATCAGCGCGGTGTCGCCACCGGCGCCGGCCAGGGTCTCCCCCAGCGTCTCCCCGAAGTCGCCGCCGTTGCGGAAGACCAGGGCCGCAAGCGAACCCAGCAGGGCCAGGCCCAATCCGTTGCCGAGCTCGAAGCTGGTCTCGGAGATGCCGACCGCCGAGCCCGCGCGCTCGGGTGGCACGGCGGCCACCGCCACCTCCGACACCAGCGTGAACATGATGCCGAAGCCCGCGCCCGCGACCACGGAACCCGCTATGTACCAGCCGATTCCGCCGTCGACGCCGACACCGAGCAGCATGACATTGCCCGCCGCGGCCATGGCCAGGGCCAGCACGAACGAGGTCTTGGTGCCGAGCCGCCTGCCCACGCGCCCGCCGGTCATCGCGCAGACGAACACCACCAGCGCCATCGGAATGCCCAGCAGCGCCGATTGCAGTGCGTCCCGCCCGGTCACCGACTGCAGGTAGACGCTGGTCAGGTAGCTCATCCCGGCCAATGCCAGCATGCCGATGGTGCTCGAGCCGATCGCCACCGAGAACAAGCCGCGCTTGAACAGGCTCAGATCCAGCAGCGGCTCGGCCAGCCGACCCTGCCGCCGCACGAACGCGGTCAGCAGCAGCACGCCCACCAGGGCGATACCGATGACCGGTGCGTCGAATCCCTCTGCGGCACAGTGCTTGACCGCGTACACCAGCGGCAGCAGACCACCGATCGAGAGCACCACGCTGGGCAGATCCAGCGGACCGAGCGCGGCGGAGCGGTGCTCGGGCAGCAGCAGCGGCCCGAACACGAGCAGGACCAGCAGCACCGGGGTGTTGATCAGGAACACCGAACCCCACCAGAAGTGGTGCAGCAGTACGCCGCCGATGATCGGGCCGACCGCGGAGCCGCCCGCGAAGAACGCGGTCCACACGCCGATCGCGGTGGCCCGGGCGCGAGCCTCCGGGAACATGGTCGAGATCAGCGCCAGGCTGGAGGGCAGCAGTGTCGCGCCGCCGACGCCCATGAGGGCTCGCGCGGCGATGAGCACCGCGGCGTTCGGCGCGAACGCCGCCACGATGGAGGCGATGCCGAAGACCGTCGCGCCGGCCAGCAGGATATTGCGGCGGCCGATCCGGTCGCCCAGATTGCCCATGGTGATGAGCAGCCCGGCGATCATGAATCCGTAGATGTCGAGAATCCAGAGCTGCTGTGTCGCGGACGGGTCCAGATGCTCGGTGAGCGTCGGCATGGCCAGATAGAGCACCGACATATCCATGGACACCAGCAGCACCGGCAGCAGCAGCACACTCAGGCCGATCCAGGCCCGGCGTGGTGTCTGCTCGTCGGAATGCGCGAGTGTGCGAGTCATCGCCTATCCTTCGGGCTGGTTTCGAGGCTTACGGGACAGTGTGCGCGTACGCCGTACGCGCGACCGGAGTACAGTGTACGCACAGCCGCAAAGAGAAGGAAACAATTCCTCCGATGACAGAGGCCAAGCTCACCCGGGCCGCCATCGTCGACGCCGCCATCGCCCTGGCCGACGAATCCGGTATCGAAGCCCTGTCCATGCGGCGCATCGCCGAGCGCATGGGCGCGGGCGCCATGTCGCTGTACCGGCACGTACCCAACAAGGACACCCTGCTGGCCGCCATGACCGACGAGGTCTCGCGCCGCAATCTCTACCCCTCACCCGAGGGGCAGAACTGGACCTGGCGTGATCGCGCGCGCATCGCCGCCGAGGTGGATTGGCGCCTGTACCAGGAACATCCGTGGGTGCTTTTCACCTTCGCGGTACCGCGCTACAACTTCGGCGAACACAGCCTGATCGTGCTGAGCTGGCTGGTGGAGGGATTCACCGGCGAACTCGGCGTGGACACCCGCGAGGCCACGCGCATGTCGCTCTCGGTGTGGAGCTACATCGCGGGCGTGGCACTGCAGCAGGTCAGCGCCCGGCTGCTCTCCACCCGCGACACCGAACCCGAGGAATGCTCCGGGCTGACCGCACTGCTCGAGGGCGAACCCCGCTGGCCGACTCCCCCGGCCCTGGCCGATCTGCACGGCACCGGCGACGGTGATCTGCTCGACCCCGAGCACCTGCTCTACACGGGACTGACCGCACTCTGCGACGGCTTCGAAGCCCGGGCCCGGCGCGCCTGACTCACGCGGAGAGCAATCCGCACGACCGATGAATCCGCGCGACCCGTCTCGTCTGCACGACTGCACGGAGGCGGTCCGGCGTGGATCGCGCGTGCCTCGAAGGACCCGAACGAGGAGATGACCATGCCTTCCGATTTCGCCCTCGGTACCCCCAGCTGGTTCGACGTCACCAGCCCCGATATCCCGGCGGCCGCCGAGTTCTACAGCGCCCTGTTCGGCTGGAGCGCGCAGGACACCGGCCCCGAGGCCGGGAACTACACGATCCTGAGTCAGGACGGCGCGCAGGTCGCGGGCATCGTGTCCGCACACACCCCCGCCGGCGGCACCAAACCGTCGATCTGGTTGCCCTACTTCACCGTTGCCGACGCCAAGGCCACCGCCGCGGCCGCCGTGGACGCGGGCGGCACCGTGTTCATCGAACCCACGGATGTGTTCGGGCGCTTGGAGTTCGCCATTCTCACCGACGCGGACGGCGCGGCCTTCGGCATCATCCGGCCCATATCCGAACCGGGCACCGAGCGCTTCGGCGAGCTGAACAATCCGATCTGGGTCCAGTACGCCAGCCCGAAAGCCCCCGCGGAATCGATGGCGTTCTACGCGCGCGTGCTGGGGCTGCACCACGAGAACGCGGGCTGGGTGACCGAGGGCACCGTGAATCCCTATCAGGCCCTGTCGGTTCCGGGCAGTCGCGAATTCGGCGGCGCGCACTTCGCGGAGCCCGGCGATCCCGCACCGATGTGGAACGTGACGATCCATGTGGCCGATGCCGACGCCATCGCCGAGCGCGCGGTGCAATTGGGCGGCTCGGTGCTGTCCGCGCCGCAGGACATGCCCGGCCCGTCACGGATCGGAGCCATCGCAGACCCCTTCGGCGCGCCCCTGGGGCTCATGGCGTTTCCGCGCTGAGATCGCGCTGGGCATCACCCGGGCGGCTCAGCGCACGAACACGCCGTCCAGGTACATCCACGCGCCGTTGCCGCGGCGGAAGCGGCTGTTCTCGTGCAGCTCGCCCGCCGCGCCTCGGGTGCGATAGAACGCCCGGAACTCGACGGTCCCCTCGATGTGGAACGCACCGCCGCCGGTCGACCCGAGAATCTCCAGGCGATCCCAGCGCTGCCCCGGGTCGAAATCCACCTCCGCCGGGCGCGTGGACGGATCCCAGCTCGCCAGCAGATACTCCTCGTCCTGCACCGCGAACGCACTGAACCGCGAGCGCATCAACTGCTCGGCCGTGGTCGCCTGCGCCTCACCCCGATGCAGTCGCCCACAGCAGTCGAGGTACCTCGCGGGTAGCCCGCAGGGACAGTCCAGGGGGGTTGACCGAGAATCGCGGCGCTTCGACATGGACCCATTCTGTGCTGCGGGCGCGAACACGGGGTCGGCCGGGTCGTGACCACGCCGACTCGATTCGCCCGCGTAGACCCTCGACGGGCGTGGATCCGACGGCATACCCCGCGGTGAAACGACGGAACAGGCGCGAACTACCGATGCCCGTGACAGCGGAGCCGGGCCACCCGTCCGGGCGGCCGAGCCCCGCAACGACTGTCAGTCGTCCTCGCCGAGGACCACCGCGTAGGCGAAGCCGTCCCAGCCCTTGCCGCCGACGGTTTGCAGGACGGTGGCGTCCAGGCGGGGTTCGGCGGCGAGCAGCTCGATCACGTCGCGGCTGGCGCGGGAGTTGGCGTCGGTGGTCGCGGCATCGGCGATGCCGCCCTGGCGAACCACGTTGTCCACGATGATGATCGAGCCCGGGCGGGTCAGCCGCAGCGCCCACCGCACATAGTTGCTGTTGTTGACCTTGTCCGCGTCGATGAACACCAGATCGAACGGTTCCGGGTTCTCCTCGGCGAGAATCGGCAGGCTGTCCAGCGCCGCGCCCACCCGAATCTCCACCCGGTCCCCGACCCCGGCGCGATCGAGGTTGGCGCGGGCCACCTCGGCGTGCTTGGGCTCGTATTCGAAACTCACGACCTGACCGCCCTTGCCGACGGCGCGCGCCAGCCACGTGGTGCTGTAGCCGCCGAGCGTGCCGAACTCCAGCACCCGGCGCGCCCGCGCGGTCTTGGCGATCAGGTACAGGAACTTGCCCTGCGGCGGAGAGACATCGATGGCGGGCAGGCCCCCGGCGGCGTTGGCGCGCAACGTCTCCGAGTCCCCGTCACCCACCAGGGTGTCCACGAGATAGCGATCCACTTCGGCCCAGTCGGATGTGGTCATGAGTCGAAGTCTGCCACCGGCGCGAGCGCGCGCCCAGGATTACGATCGGCGCGAGAGAATTCGCACCCGCTCGCCGAGCCCGGCGGACAGACCGTGACTCGGCGGGGCGAGCCTTCAGAACAGGAAGTAGCGCTGCGCCATCGGCAGTTCGGTGGCGGGCTCCTCGGCCCAGACCTCGCCGTCGATGCGCACGGTGAAGGTGTCCGGATCCACCTCGATGCGCGGCATCGCCTCGTTGCGCGGCATATCGGCCTTGGTGCGCCTGCGAACATTGGCCACCGGCACCAGTTTTCGATTCACCCGCAGGCGATCGGCCAGTCCGTCCTCGATGGCCTGTTCCGACACGAAATGCAAAGACGCACCCGCTGCGACCACCGGGGAGGCGCCGAACATGGGGCGCGGCAGCACCGGCTGTGGTGTGGGGATGGAGGCGTTCGCGTCCCCCATCGCGGCCCAGGCGATCACGCCGCCCTTGAGCACCGCGTGCGGGCGGACACCGAAGAACGCGGGCTCCCACAGCACCAGATCCGCGAGCTTGCCCACCTCGATCGACCCGATCTCGTGATCGAGACCGTGCGCGACGGCCGGACAGATCGTGTACTTCGCGACATAGCGCTGCACGCGATTGTTGTCCGCCGCACCGTCTCCGGGCAGCGCGCCGCGACGGCGCTTCATCACGTGCGCGGTCTGCCAGGTGCGCATGACCACCTCGCCGATGCGGCCCATGGCCTGAGAATCACTGCCGATCATGGAGATCGCGCCCATATCGTGCAGCAGATCCTCCGCCGCGATGGTCGAGGGCCGGATCCGGCTCTCGGCGAAGGCCAGATCCTCCGGAATCGACGGACTCAGATGGTGGCAGACCATGAGCATGTCGAGGTGCTCGTCGAGGGTGTTGATCGTGTGCGGCCGGGTCGGATTGGTGGAGCTGGGCAGCACATTGAGATGCGAAGCGACGGTGATGATGTCGGGCGCGTGCCCGCCGCCCGCACCCTCGGTGTGATACGAGTGGATCGCCCGCCCGCGGATCGCCGCGAGGGTGTCCTCCACGAATCCGGCCTCGTTCAAGGTGTCCGAGTGCAGCGCGACCTGGACGCCCGCGGCGTCGGCGACGGTCAGGCAGGCGTCGATGGCCGCGGGCGTGGTGCCCCAGTCCTCGTGCAGCTTGAAACCGGCCGCGCCGCCGCGCAATTGCTCCCACATGGCCTCGGGCCGGACGGTATTGCCCTTGCCGAGCAGGACCACGTTCACCGGCCAGCCGTCGGTGGCCTCGAGCATCCGTCCCAGGTGCCACGCGCCGGGCGTGACCGTGGTGGCCTTGGAGCCCTCGGCCGGACCGGTGCCACCGCCGACCAGCGTGGTGATGCCGCCGCCCATGGCCTCCTCGAGCAACTGCGGGCAGATGAAGTGCACGTGGCAGTCGATCGCGCCCGCGGTGACGATGCGCCCGTTGCCCGCGATGATCTCGGTCGAGGCCCCGACCACCAGATCCGGATGCACCCCGGTCATGGTGTCCGGGTTGCCTGCCTTGCCGATGGCGCTGATCCGCCCGTCGCGAATCCCGATATCGGCCTTGATGATTCCCCAGTGATCGACGATCACCACGCCGGTGATCACCGTGTCCGGCGTCCCCTCGGCGCGGGTGGCCCGGGACTGGCCCATGGATTCGCGCAGCACCTTGCCGCCGCCGAACACCGCCTCGTCGCCGGCGAATCCCGGTCCGCCGCTACGGTCCTCGGTGATCTCGATGAGCAGATCGGTGTCCGCCAGGCGGATTCGGTCGCCGGTGGTCGGCCCGAACAGTTCGGCGTAGCGGGCGCGAGAGAGTTCGGCCATCAGGCATCCAGCTTTCCGGGAGGGGTGAGGCTGATTCCGTGCACTTCACGCGTGCCGCCCAGCGGCACCAGTGACACCCGCTGCCCCAGACCGGGTTCGAAGCGCACCGCGGTCCCGGCGGGGATGTCGAGGCGGCGGCCGTGCGCGGCCTCGCGATCGAACGCCAAGGCCGAGTTGGCCTGCGGGAAGTGCACGTGCGAGCCGACCTGAACCGGCCGGTCACCGGTGTTCACCACATCCACCTCGATGCGGTCCGCCCCCGGATTGAGCTCGATAGTGCCCTCGGCACAGAGGAATTCGCCCGGCACGAGCCGCGAGCGCGAGGTCCCGTCGGTGATCGCCATGCCGCTCAGCCGATCGGGTGGTGGACGGTGACGAGCTTGGTGCCGTCCGGGAACGTGGCCTCGACCTGCACGTCGTGGATCATCTCCGCAATGCCGTCCATGACGTCGTCGCGGGTGAGCACGGTGCGGCCCGAGGCCATCAGCTCCGCGACGGTGCGCCCGTCGCGCGCGCCCTCGAGCACGTGATCGACGATCAGCGCGATCGACTCCGGATGGTTCAGCTTGAGTCCGCGCGCCTGCCGGCGCCGGGCCAGCTCGGCCGCGTAACTCAGCAGCAGGCGTTCCTGCTCGTGCGGCGACAGTCGCATTCGGGCTCCTCGTGGAGGTGGCGGGGTCGAGGTGGCGGGGCGGGCGGCTCGCGCACGAGCCGTCGGTCATTTTGACACGCCCCGCATTACCTGGATGTTTCCTCGCCGTGTGGCCTGCGGATACAGCGCCCGGATCCGGCTGTCAGTTCTGCGGATACAGGTTCTGCAGCCGGACCTGACCGCGCGCCACCGTGCGGTCCTGCTCGTCGGTGATCACCACGACCCACAACTGCTGCGAACGCCCGCGATGGATCGGGGTGGCCTCGCCGCGCAGCACGCCCTCGCGCACCGCCCGCAGGAAGTCCGTGTTGTTGTTGACCCCGACGACGGTCCCGCGCTCACCCAGCCAGGCGCTGCCCGCGATGCTGGCGAGGGTCTCGATGACCGTGCAGTACACACCGCCGTTCACGATGCCCGCGGGCTGGAAGAGTTGCGGTGTCACAACCCATTCCGCGGTCACCCGGTCGGCGGTGAGTTCGGTGAACTTCACGCCGATGAGGTCCGAGAAGGTGCCCTCGCTGAACTTGGTCATGAGTTCGGGCGTCACGTCCGCCATGGACTTGATCGCGGAGAAGTCGTCGGTCATGCCATTCACAGTGGCACAGGCCCGAAATCGGCCCGGAACGGACCCGGAAAACGAGGCGGCGGGCTCCCCTGGAGAAGGGGAACCCGCCGCGGCAGTGGATCGGGGGTCTCCGGCAGCCCTCCGTGACTCGCTCTCGATCCTAACGCCGATTCCGAGTGTAGGTCAGCCTTACCTAACAAAGCAAGTCTTTCCGCATACCGATTCCTCGCGACGACCGGGGCGACCCACTAGCGGCACGCCCTGCGCACCGGCAGACCACGATCCTCGAGCGCCGCGAGCATCGCCTGCCCACGCCGCGCGCCCTCCACCGAGGAGGTGCGCGAGAGCGCCGGAACATACGTCGCCGCACCGACTATCGACTCCGCGACCAGCACCCAGAAACGCCGCGCGCTCAATCCGGAGCAGCGACCCATCGCCTGCTGGATCAACAGCAGCGCGGGCTCGCACCGATGCGCCAGCCACACGTACATCGCGGGCTCACACGGCAGCGCCACGACGCCCGCCTCACCAGCGAGCGGATCGCCGTCGACCACGCGAATCGTGGTGTCCGCCAAGCCCGCCCAGTCGATGCCGCCGTCGTTGTCGGTGTGCACCCACAGGTTCTCCAGGCCCGGATCCCAGGCCCGGCCCTCGGACACCACCATGGCCATCACGCGGCCGATGACCGCGTGGATCAGCGCCGTCGCCACCACTTCCGCGGCGATGCCGGCATTGCTCATCTCGGCGGCGTGCCGCCGGTACATGAGTTCGATGCGGCCCTCACCGATACCGTCGGCCAGCCGCCACCATCGGCGTTTGCCCTGTTCCGCCATGGGCGCCACGGCATAGACCCGCGGGTGTTCGGGTTGCAGGCTGCGCAGCCGGGCACAGGCACGCCCGAAGGCGATCCTCGAGTCACGAGGCAGGCACACGCTTACAGGTTCGGGCATCGAAACTCCTCAATCATCGACTTTTACGGCCGAAACGAAAGATAGGTTAGGCTTACCAGACTTAATCGAGCAATCATCGCGTCAGGAGTAGTTCGTCACCGTGCCCGCCGTAGTCACCATCGGACGGCCCGTAGTCACCATCAGACGGCGACGTCTGTCCGGACTGCTCCTCCTCGCAGTGCTCCTGCTGTTCGCGGTTCTCGCGAGCATCGCCCTCGGCTCCCGATTCATCGCGCCGCACACTGTCTTCGACGCCATCACCTGTCCGGGCGGGTTTCCGCTCACCTGCCCCGCCGAGGGCACCGCCGAGCAGATCGTTCGCGAATTACGGCTGCCCAGAACCGGACTCGCGCTCATCACCGGTCTGGCCCTGGGTATGGCGGGAGCTCTGATCCAGGGATATACCCGAAATCCACTCGCCGATGCGGGTCTGCTCGGCATCAACGCGGGGGCGGCCTTCCTCGCCGCGCTGAGCATCCATCTGCTCGCCCTGACCAGCCCCGCGCAGTTCATCTGGTTCGCCTTCGCGGGCGCGTTGATCGCGGGCCTGGTGGTCTTCGGCATCTCCTCCATCGGCGGCGGCAAGGCCAGTCCGCTCTCGCTGGTGCTGGCCGGTGCGGCGGTGACCGCGTTCCTGCAGGCCATGACCAATGTGGTGATCCTGACCGACAGCACCGCCATGGACACCTATCGGTTCTGGGTGGTCGGCGATGTGGCCGGGCACGACGCGGCGGTGTTCCGGCAGGTGCTGCCGTTCCTGATCGTCGGGGCGGGGCTCGCGCTGATCGCGACGCCCGGCCTGAATCTGCTCGGTCTCGGCGACGATGTGGCCCGCGGCCTGGGCGTGAACCTCGGCCGCAGCCGGGCCCTCGGCCTCGCCGCGGTGGTGCTGCTCGCGGGCGCGGCGACCGCCGCCGTCGGCCCGATCGCCTTTCTCGGCCTGATCGTGCCGCATCTCGCGCGCGCGATCACCGGCCCCGACTATCGCTGGCTGGTCCCCTACTCCGGACTGCTCGGCGCGATCGTCCTGCTGCTGGCCGACACCGCCGGCCGGCTCATCGCCCGGCCCGGCGAACTGCAGGCCGGAGTCACCCTCGCCGCACTCGGTGCGCCTTTCTTCATCCTGCTGGTGCGTCGCCGAAAGCTGGTGAACCTGTGAGCCTTACCGCCACGCGTCCCGCCGTGCGGATCGGCGCGTTCTCGGTGGTGCTGCGAATCACCGCGCTGCTCACCGTGATCGCGCTCGTCGCCATCCTGCTCGGCCTGTTCGCCCTCGATATCGCGATCGGCGAATTCCGGATTCCGCTCGGCCGGGTGCTGGACGTGCTCGGCGGAGGCGGCACTCGCGCACAGCGTTTCGTCATACTGGATTCGAGGCTGCCGCGGGTGCTCACCGCCGTGGTGGTCGGCGCGGCGCTGGGATTGGCAGGCGCGGTGACACAGTCGATCCTGCACAATCCGCTGGCCAGCCCCGATATTCTCGGCATCACCTCCGGGGCGAGCGTCGGCGCGGTCGCGATGCTGGTGGGCCTGGGCGGGGTGAGCACCGGTACGGCTGCGGCACTGGGTGTTTCGTTCGCGGCCCTGATCGGCGGACTGCTCACGGCCGTGCTGATCTATCTGCTCGCCTGGGGCCGGACCACCACCGGAGACGGCGGGGTGATGGGATTTCGACTGGTACTCATCGGCATCGGCGTGAACGCGGCGCTGCTGTCGGTGGTGAGCTGGCTGCTGACCCGCGCCACCCTCACCGACGCCTCGCACGCCCAGTTGTGGCTGAGCGGATCGCTCAATTCCGCGGACTGGTCCACGCTGATCCCGGCCACCGTCGGCCTGGGGATCGCGCTCGTCGTGTGCGCCGGTTCGGCGCGCACCCTGGCCGCGCTGCGGTTCGGCACCGACACCACCCGCGTGCTCGGCGTGCGGATCCAGACCCAGCAGGGGATTCTGATCGCGGCGGCGGTCGCGGCGGCGGCGCTCGCGACCGCGGCGGTCGGCCCGCTCGGTTTCGTCGGACTGGCGGCGCCGCAGATCGCGCGTCGACTGCTGCGCACGCCCGGTGAACCGATCATCGCCTCGGCGCTGGTCGGCGCGATCGCCGTGGTGGGCGCGGATCTGGTGGCCCGCACCCTGTTTCCCATCGACGTGCCGGTCGGCGTGGTCACCGCCGCGGTCGGTGGACCGTTCCTGCTCGTCCTGCTCGTGCGCACCAACCGGAAGGCCACACTGTGAACACAGCCAACAGCACCGTGAATACCGCGGACGGCACCGTGCGCACGGCAGCGGGCACCGCCGAGGCGACCGCAGGAACCGCCGGCGCGGCGCACGGCACCGCCACTTCGGCTGGGGCTCACCAGCTTCCGGCCGCCGAGCACCGCCTCGGCGCGGAGAACATCACCCTGGGCTACGGCGATCGCGTCATCGTGGACGGGCTCTCGGTCGACATCCGGCCCGGCGTGATCACCACCGTCATCGGTCCCAACGGCTGCGGCAAGTCCACCCTGCTGCGCTCCCTCGGCCGGCTGCTGCGCCCCAAGGCGGGCCGGGTGGTGCTGGACGGCAAGGCCATCTCCTCGCTCAAGACCAAGGACATCGCGCGGATCGTCGGCATGCTGCCGCAGACCCCGATCGCGCCCGAGGGCCTGACCGTCGCGGATCTGGTGGCGCGCGGGCGGCATCCGCATCAGTCGTGGCTGCGTCAGTGGTCCGCCGACGACGAGTCCGAGGTGGCGCTGGCGCTGAGCCAGACCGGCATCGCGGATCTGGCAGACCGCACGCTCGACGAGTTGTCCGGCGGTCAGCGCCAGCGGGCCTGGATCTCGATGGCTCTCGCGCAGGGCACCGACATCCTGCTGCTGGACGAGCCGACCACCTACCTGGATCTCGCGCATTCGCTCGAGGTGCTCGATCTGGTGGATCGCCTGCACGACGACTACGGCCGCACGGTCGTGATGGTGCTGCACGATCTGAACCTGGCCATCCGCTACAGCGATCAACTCATCGTCATGTGCGAGGGGCGCATCGTGGCGCAGGGCGATCCGAGTGAGATCATCGACGCGGCGCTGCTGCGCGAGGTCTTCGGTCTCCGCGCCGAGGTGCTCGAGGATCCGGTGTCCGGACGACCCATGATCGTGCCCATCGGCGACCGTCACTGCCGGGACTCGGTGCACTGACGCCGTGTCTCCGCACGCACTGACGCTGTGTCGCTATGACCAATCCCACACAGCTACCGACGGGTTACGACGACCTGTAGTACGCATTCGTGTCGTTGCCTCCGTAAGCTTAGGGGATGGCAGGTCTTGGTGAACTCGAGAAAGCGGTCATGGACCAGTTGTGGTCGGCCGATGAACCCCAAACGGTCAGGCAGGTCCACGAGGCCCTCGCCGAGCGTCGTGAACTCGCGTACACCACGGTGATGACCGTCTTGCAGCGCCTGGCGAAGAAGAACCTCGTGCTCCAACAGCGTGACGATCGCGCCCACCGCTACGCGCCGGTGCACACTCGCGACGAACTCGTCGCGAGTCTGATGTTCGACGCACTGCAGCAGGCGGACGAAGTCGGGAGCCGCCGCGCTGCCCTCGTGCACTTCGTGGAACAGGTCGGAGCCGATGAGGCTGCCGCTCTTCGCGACGCACTCGCTAAGCTCGAAGCGAACGAGGCGTCGCGCAAGGAGTCACCCAACTCCTGACGCAGTAGCCTCGGCCCAGGCCCCACAACGCAGTGAGCTGAGGAAATGGACGTGACAGCGCCGGTTTTCGCCGGTCTTGCCCTATTTTTGGCGGGACCGGCCCCGGCGCTGCTCAGCCGAGCTACCTGGCCGTACCGCAGTCCCCGTGCGGCACTGGTGCTCTGGCAGGCCATCGCCCTGGCCGCGGTGCTGTCCGCGTTCGGATCCGGACTCGCCATCGCCAGCCGACTGCTGGTGCCCGGATCCGACGGCCGGCCCACCACCACGCCCAGCAAGGAGATCGACGCTCTGGGCCTGCCGATCTGGCTGGCCCTGGTCACCGTTTTCGCGCTCACCCTGCTCATCGGAGCGCGCCTGATCTGGTCCGTGGTGCGGGTCGGGATCCACACCCGCCGCCGCCGCGCCCACCACCGCATGCTGGTCGATCTGCTCGATCAGAGTGCGGTGCAACGCAGTTCCGCCGACATTCGCGTGCTGGCGTCCACCGAACCCATCGCCTACTGCCTGCCCGGCCTGCGTCGCCGGGTCGTGCTGAGCCAGGGCACCGTCACCAATCTCACCGATGAGGAGCTGACCGCAATCGTCAGTCATGAGCGCTCGCACCTGCGTGCCCGCCACGATCTGGTGCTCGAGGCATTCACCGCCGCGCACGAGGCCTTCCCCCGGGTGGTGCGCTCCAAATCCGCGCTGGATTCGGTGAAATTGCTGATCGAACTGCTCGCCGACGATTCGGCGGTGAAGGTCACCGGGCCGACGCCGCTGGCGCGCGCGCTGGTCGCCTGCTGCAATTCGACCGCGCCGCAGGGCGCGATGGCGGTGGGCGGACCCACCACCCTGATCCGCATCCAGCGCCTCGCCGGGCCGATCGGGGATCTGCGGATCGCCTCGGTCGCCTATCTGGCCGCGCTGGCGATTCTGGTGGTGCCGACCATGGCCGTGGCCATCCCCTGGCTGACCGAGCTGAGCCGGTTGATCAGCCGTGCCTGAGCCGAAGCAGCGGGCCACCGAGCCGGAGCAGCGGGACGCGACACCGGCTCGACGCGCGGCGGGAGCGCAACCGTTCGCCGAACTCGGACTGCCGCCGATCCTGGTGCAGGCCTTGCGCCGCAATGGAATCGAATCGCCGTTCCCGATCCAGACCGCCGTCATTCCCGATATCCTCGCGGGCCGCGACGTATTGGGCCGCGCCGCAACCGGTTCCGGCAAGACCCTGGCCTTCGGATTGCCCATGTTGGTCAACCTGCGCGGCGCGCCCGCCGCGCCGGGAACTCCGCGCGGTCTGATCCTGGCCCCCACTCGCGAGCTGGCGATCCAGATCGAGGCCGCGCTGGACGAGCCCGCGCTCTCCCAGGGCATTCGCCTGGCGTCGGTCGTGGGCGGCCTGCCCATCAAGAAGCAGGAGGAGCGCCTCGCCCGCGGGGTCGACCTGCTCATCGCCACCCCCGGCCGCCTCACCGATCTGATCGGCCGCCGCGCCGTCGACCTGTCCCAGGTCCGCGTGGTCACCGTCGACGAGGCCGACCACATGGCCGAACTCGGCTTCCTGCCCCAGCTCACCGCCGTGCTGAACCGTGTTCCCGCCGAGGCCCAGAAGCTCCTGTTCTCCGCCACCCTCGACGAGATGATCGACACGGTGGTCGAGCGCTACATGCGCACCCCGGCCGAGCACTCGGTCGGCCCCACCGGCGCCCCCGTGGACCGCACCACCGCGAGCACCGAGTCGAGCGATTCGCCACGAACCGCGAGCCATGCGCGCGACATCGACGAATCCGATTCGACGACAACAACTCCCGGGCACGCACCCGGGTCGACCGGCACGACGGCAGCCTCGGCGGCGGCCGGAGCAACCTCGGTTTCCGGTGGGAAGAGCCCGAATTCGGGTGAGGGAGCCCCCACCGGTTCCAGGCGCCTGGCCGACTCCCCCGCGATCACGCACTACGCCCTGCACGTGCGCCGTTCCGACAAGCGCATGGTGGTGGCGGAGATCGCCGCCCGTGACGGCCGCACGCTGCTGTTCGTGCGCACCCAGTACGGCGCGGACAAGCTGGTGAAGCGGCTGCGCGAGGCCGGGATCTCAGCGATCGGCCTGCACGGCGGCAAGGCGCAGAACCACCGCGCCCGCACCCTGGCGGCTTTCGCCGACGGCACCGCTCCGGTCCTGGTCGCCACCGATATCGCCGCGCGCGGCATCCACGTCGACGGCATCTCCCTCGTGGTGCACGTCGACCCGCCCGCCGACCCCAAGGACTACCTGCACCGCGCGGGCCGCACCGCGCGCGCCGGGGCCGCGGGCACGGTCGTCACCATCGTCACCCCCGACGACCGCGAGGAGGCCGCCCTGCTGGCCCGCCGCGCCTCGGTCACCATGACCGACGTCGAGGTCCGCTCCGGCGACACCCTGCTGGCCGAACTCACCGGCGCTCGCCGCCCCACCGGCCGCGCCCTCGGCGACCCCTTCCCCGTCACGGCGAAACCCGCTGCCGCCCCGAAGGATCCGAAGGCCGCCACCCAGACCGCCCACCGCCCCACCGCCCGCGGCGAGAGCCGCAAGCACACCAAGAAGCGCGGCAAGCCCGGCTCCACCCGCCACAGCTCGTCGCGCTGAGCCGGGGCAGTGGCGCTGAGCCGGGGGCAGAGTAGCGCTGAGCCGGGGCGTCCGGCGCGGACCACGTCGTCGGGCCGCGCGGTGGTGGCGGCCCGGCTCGAGGTGCACCGACGGCGCGGCGACCGGCCCGCGCCGTGGTGTCGATCACGTCGGCGAACCTGTGGCATGCCGACCTGGGGCGAGCACCGACGGGCCCACCCACCCTGACCGGCTATCGCGCTGTCGCTTCCGGAAACCGACTACACTGGTGCGCTGCATGTGTGACATCAGGTTGAGAGCACTGTTCGGCGAGTTCGTGCGACAAACCTGCCTCCGTAGCATGGCCACCACGAAAATCCCACGTCAAACCTATGAGGCGGCTTAACCGTGCAGTTTCTTCCTGGGCAGAACCCGCCCTACGACCTGACCTACGACGATGTCTTCCTCGTCCCCAGCCGGACGGATGTGACCTCGCGTTTCGATGTCGACCTGTCCAGCAGTGACGGCACCGGCACCACCATCCCGCTGGTCGTGGCGAACATGACCGCCGTCGCCGGCAAGCGCATGGCGGAGACCGTCGCACGCCGCGGCGGCATCGTGGTGCTGCCGCAGGATCTTCCGATCGCGGCCGCCGCGGAGACCATCGCCTTCGTCAAGAGCCGCTCGCTCACCGCCGACACCCCGGTCACGCTCGACCCCGAGCAGTCGGTGTCCGATGCGCTGGCGCTGCTGCACAAGCGCGCACACGGCGCGGTCGTCGTGGTCGACAAGGGCAAGCCGGTCGGCGTCGTCACCGAGGCCGCCTGCTCCGATGTGGACCGCTTCGCCCGCCTGAGCACCGTCGCCGACACCGATTTCGTCACCGCCCCGGCCGACACCTCCCCGCGTGAGATCTTCGGCCTGCTCGAGGCCGGGCACCGCGATCTGGCCGTGCTGCTCAACCCGGACGGCACCCTCGCGGGCGTGATGACCCGCACCGGCGCCATCCGCAACGGCATCTACGCCCCCGCCGTGGACGCCAAGGGCCAGCTGCGCATCGCCGCCGCGGTCGGCATCAACGGCGATATCCCGGCCAAGGCCAAGGCCCTGGTCGACGCCGGCGCCGACGTGCTGGTCATGGACACCGCGCACGGCCACCAGGAGAAGATGATCGAGGCGCTGCGCTCGGTCGCCGCCCTGGATCTGGGCGTGCCGCTGGTCGCGGGCAACGTGGTCTCCGCCGCCGGTACCCGCGATCTGATCGAGGCCGGTGCGGACATCGTCAAGGTCGGCGTGGGCCCCGGCGCGATGTGCACCACCCGCATGATGACCGGCGTCGGCCGCCCGCAGCTGTCCGCCGTGGCCGAATGTGCCGCGGCCGCGGCCGAATTCGGCAAGCACGTCTGGGCCGACGGCGGCGTCCGCCACCCCCGTGACGTGGCCCTGGCCCTCGCGGTCGGCGCGGCCAACGTCATGGTCGGTTCCTGGTTCGCGGGCACCTACGAGTCGCCTGGCGATCTGCGCATCGATCGCGACGGCAACCGCTACAAGGAGAGCTTCGGCATGGCCTCCAAGCGTGCCGTCGCCGCCCGCACCGCCACCGATTCGGCGTTCGACCGCGCCCGCAAGGCGCTGTTCGAGGAAGGCATCTCCTCCTCGCGCATGCGCCTGGATCCCGAGCGCCCGGGCGTGGAGGACCTGATCGACCACATCACCTCCGGTGTGCGCAGCTCCTGCACATACGCGGGTGCGCGCAGCATCGCCGAGTTCCACGAGCGGGCAGTGCTGGGCGTGCAGTCCGCGGCGGGCTTCGCCGAGGGCCGCCCGCTGCCTTCGGGCTGGTAAGCACCGGCACGGCAGCCCACCCGGCGGGCCGCGATCCTGATCATCAGGCTCCCGGCCCGCCGGGTCCCGTATGTGCGGACCCGTCACGCGAAACCCGGCGCGTCAGCCGGTAATATGTGCGCTGTCGGGATCCCGCCGACACCACCCCACCGAAAGGAACCAGTTGTCACCCGCGTCCGAGGGCGCCGTTCAGGAGGGCTCCTCTACCGAGCCGGGTGACAAACCCGGCGCCATCGATCTTTCGGGGCCATCGGCCCCAGCCCTTCAGACGGCCGGGTGGTGCTGACCTTGTCGGCCCTGCTCACCGTTCTCAGCCTTCTCGGCTTCATCGCACTGACCGCCGGTACCGCGTTGTTCGTGGCCGCGGAATTCTCCCTCACCGCCCTGGAACGCTCCACCGTGGAGGCGCACGCCCGCGACGGCGACCGCCGCGCCCGGCAGGTGCGTCAGGCACATCGGACCCTGTCCTTCCAGTTGTCCGGCGCGCAGCTGGGTATCACCATCACCACGCTGATCACCGGCTACATCGCCGAGCCCGTCCTGGCTCGGCTGCTGGAACCACTGTTTCGCGCTGTCGGCCTGGAAGGGCCTGTGGTACACGGCGTTTCGCTCGCCCTGGCGCTGATCATCGCGACCTCGCTGTCGATGATCTACGGCGAACTGGTCCCCAAGAACATCGCCATCGCCTCCCCGCTGTCCACCGCGCGCTGGACCGCCGGGCCGATGATCTGGTTCTCCATGGTCTTCCGCTGGCTGATCAATTTCCTGAACGGCACCGCCAACTGGGCGGTGCGCCGCCTCGGAGTCGAGCCCGCCGAGGAACTGCGCTCGGCGCGTTCGCCTCAGGAGCTGGGTTCGCTGGTGCGAACCTCGGCCCTGCACGGCGCCCTGGATCAGCGCACCGCGCAGGTGGTGGATCGCTCGCTGCAGTTCGGTGAGCGCACCGCGGAGGAACTCATGACCCCGCGCGTGAAAATCACGGCGCTGGACCAGGATTGCACCATCGCGGACCTGATCGACGCCGCCCGCGAGACCGGCTTCTCCCGATTCCCGGTGATCGACGGCGATCTCGACAACACACTCGGCGTGGTGCACATCAAACAGGCCTTCCTGCATCCGGTCTCCGAGCGCCGCACCATCGCGCTCAAGACCATCGCGCAGCCGGTGCCGATCGTGCCCGCGAGCCTGGACGGTGACGAAGTGCTCGAACGCGTACGCGCGGACGGCATGCAGGTCACCCTGGTGGTCGACGAATACGGCGGCACCGCGGGCATCGTCACCATGGAGGACCTCATCGAGGAGATCCTGGGCGATGTGCGCGACGAGCACGACGAGGAGGAACTCGACGTGCGCCGCACCTCCGGCGGCTGGAACTGCTCCGGTCTGCTGCGCATCGACGAGGTCTCCCGCACCACCGGATACGACGCCCCCGAAGGCGAATACGAGACCCTCGGCGGTCTGGTGCTCACCCGCCTGGGCCGCATCCCGACCACGGGTGAGGAGGTGCTGCTGCCCGAGCCCGGCAACGGCCCGCACACCCTCGAACCGCACACCCGGGGCGGCTGGATCGCCAAGGTGGAGCGCATGGACGGTCATCGGATCGACCGGATCCTGATCCGCCCGATCGACGCCGAAGCCCTCGCGAGCTGGGAGCGCAGTCATGGGTGACTTCTACGGCGTGCTGCTGGCCCTGGTCCTGCTGCTGGCCAACGCGTTCTTCGTGGCCGCGGAGTTCGCGCTCATCTCCGCGCGCCGCGATCGCCTCGAAGCCCTTGCGGCACAGGGCAAGCGCAGCGCCAACACGGTCATCGAGGCGGCGCAGAACCTGTCGATGATGCTGGCCGCGGCGCAGCTGGGCATCACGATCTGCTCGATCCTGCTGGGCCGGGTCGGTGAACCGGCGGTCGCGCATCTGCTCGAGGGGCCGTTCGGCGCGCTCGGCGTGCCCGATCAGCTGCTGCACCCGATCTCGTTCGCACTGGCGCTGTCCATCGTGGTGATCCTGCACATCCTGCTCGGGGAGATGATCCCGAAGAACATCGCGCTGGCGGGGCCGGAACGCTCCGCGCTGCTGCTGGTTCCGATCCATCTGATGTGGCTGCGCCTGGCGCGCCCGCTCATCGCGGTCTACAACTTCGCCGCGAACATCACGCTGCGGGCGCTGCGGATCGAACCCAAGGACGAGCTCGATTCCACCGTCTCCTCGGTCGAACTGGCCGAGATGTTCGGTGAATCCCGTTCGGAGGGACTGCTGGACGAGGAGGAGCACCGCCGCCTCACCCAGGCGCTCGGCTCGAGCGATCGCATCGTCGCGGATGTGATGGTGCCGTTGGCCAAGACCCGCTCGGTCCCGCTGCGCGGTGACGGCACCACCCTGGGAGATGTCGAATCAGCGGTCGCCGAGACGGGCTACTCCCGCTACCCGGTGCGCGCGGCCGACGGTTCCCTGGTGGGTTACCTGCACGTCAAGGATGTGCTGGATCTGGTCGCCGATGACGCGGCCGGACCCAATACGCCCATCCCGCGCACCGATATCCGCCCGCTGCCGACGCTGAGCCTGGGTTCCACCCTGTTCGAGGCGCTGGCCCGGCTGCGCCGCACCAACTCCCATCTGGGACGCGTGGTGGACAGTCGCGGCAATACGGTCGGCATCGTCGCGCTGGAAGATCTGGTGGAGGAGTTCGTCGGCACCGTCCGCGACGCCACCCACCGGCTCGCGGAGTGAGCATGAGCCAGCTGCCCGTCCGCACGGTATCCGAGGCACCCACGGTGCTTTCGGCGACCGAGTGGCGTGCGCGCGCCGCGGCACATCGCGATCGCGTGGACGTCCTCGTCGGGCCGTATCTGCGGCGGCGGGCTGCCGGCTCGAAACACCCGGTGATCGATTTCCTGTTCACCTACTACGGCCACAAGCCCGCGCAGTTGAAGCGCTGGCATCCGGGGTTCGGGGTGGTGCTGTCCGACGCACCGGAGTACTCCGAAGCTCGTGGCTACCACCGGATTTCACTCGGCGATCCGACCGGCGACTCCCCCGTCACCGGCTGGACCGCCGATCCGGCGTTCCTGGAAAAGCGGCGCGGCACCGTCGAGTTCGTCACGCGCCTGCTCTCGGCGACCGCGGCCCGGCCCGCCCAGCTGTCCTGCTTCGGCCTGCACGAATGGGCGATGGTGTACCGGACCGACGAGGTGCGGCACCAGCAGGTCCCGCTGCGCCTGGGCTCGGCGGGCACCGATGCGGTGGTCGAGTCGATGCAGTTGCGCTGCACGCATTTCGACGCGTTCCGCTTCTTCACCCCCGAAGCGGTCCCCCGCAATATCGAGTCGCTGACCCGCGAGGATCAGCTCCGGCGGGAACAGCCCGGATGCCTGCACGCGAACATGGACATCTACAAGTGGGGTTTCAAGCTCGCCCCGCTGGTGAACTCGGAATTGCTGCTGGACTGCTTCGAACTCGCCTGCGCGGCACGCGAACTCGATATGAAGGCCAGCCCCTACGATCTGTCGGATCTGGGCTATGAGCCGGTGCGGATCGAAACACCGCAGGGCCGTGCGGAATACGTGCGCGGACAAGCGGAGATCGCCGACCGCGCCGAGGCGCTGCGGCAGCGGCTGCTCGGGATCTGCCGCGACCTGCCGGCGCCCGACTGATCCGGCAATCCGGGTGGTGTGTGCTCCCACCGGTGTGCGTAGCGAACCGTGATCACCCGGATCCGGTCGTCTCACGCTCAGCGCTTCCCCGCATGGCTAAGCTCTGGCAAATGCCCGTTTCCAGGGCCGCACGTTCCTTGTCGTAGCGAATCGAGGAGCACGGATGAGCGAAGTTCCGGGGTCCCGACCTGCCTTTCCGCGCCGATCGGCCCTGACGCTGGGAGCAGCGGCGATCGCCGGTCTGGCAGCCGCGTGCGGGAGATCCTCGACCACGTCCTCCGCACCGTCGAGCGCGCCGACCACGCCGCCGTCCGACACCCGGTCCGTCGCCACCGAGGCATACGTGTTCGGGTATCCCCTGGTCCTGATGGACGCCACGCGCGCGGCGGGCGCGCCGGCCAATCGGTTCTTCCACGCGAGCACCCTGCCGACCGCGGCCGATCGCCAGGTCGTGCGCATGAACCGCGACACCCTGTACTCACAGGCCTGGCTGGACCTGAAGCCCGAGCCACTGGTCCTGCAGGTGCCCGACATGGGCGAGCGCTACTGGCTGATGCCCCTGCTGGACATGTGGACCAATGTGCGCCAGGACCCCAGCAGCGTGCGTCCCGGCTCGGACGGGAGCCCGCCCTCGCCACCGTTCACCTACGCGATCACCGGCCCGAGCTGGTCGGGGAACCTGCCGGACACCGTGACGCGACTGGCGATGCCGACCTCGACCGCGTGGCTGCTGGGCCGGATCCAGGTCGACGGTGAGGCCGATATTCCGGCGGTCACGGCCATTCAGCAGCAATTGCGGTTGGTCCCGCTGAGCCGGTGGGCGAACGGTGCCGGTATCGGCGATTCCAGTGGCGCGCCCGCCGATCCGGCCGCGGATCCGGCCGCGCAGGTCGCCGCGATGGACGGCCCGGCCTTCTTCTCCCGGCTCTGCGCCCTGCTCGCCGACTACCCCACGACCCTGGACGACGCGCCCACCATGCAGCGCTTCGCGACCATCGGCATCACGCCCGGCGGCGATGCGTCCAAGCTGCCCACCGATGTCCTGAACGCGGCCGTCGCCGAGGGCAGAGCGCGCATCCCGGCATACACCGATCCCGGGTGGAAGAACGAGAACGGCTGGGAGTTCTCCACCGGTGTGGGCACCTACGGCACCGAGTACCTGACCCGCGCCAGCGTCGCCTGGCAAGGACTGGGCGCGAATCTCGCCAAGGACGCGCTGTATCCCACGGTGTTCGTCACCGCCTCGGATCGGGTGCCGCGCTACCGATTGCGTTTCCCCGCGGGACAGCTCCCGCCGCAGGACGCGTTCTGGTCGATCAGCGCCTACGGTGCGGACAACTTCCTGGTGCCCAACGAGTTCGGCATCTACTCGATCGGCCACGAGACGCCGGTGGTCGCCGGGCCCGACGGTTCGGTCGATCTGGTGTTCCAGTCCGATGATCCCGGTTCGGCTGTGCCCCGGGCGAACTGGTTGCCGATTCCGCCGAGTGGCGGGTTCTCGCTCTCCATGCGCCTCTACGCGCCCAAGGATCAGGCGCTCGACGGGCACTGGCAGCCGCCGAGGCTCACCCCCACCCCGTGACCGAACGGGATCGGCCCCGGGCGTCACGTTCCACAGTTGTCCGAATCGGTCCCTACCGAGCAGTCAGTTTCTGTACTACCGTCCGAAACGTAACCGTGACCACAGTCGCCACCGCGGTGTGCGGCTCGTCACGGATGTGACTCTCAGGGAACGGGGGGTGCCGCAATGCCGCGGTTCTCGGGAATTCGACGGTCCAGGCCGGCGATCATGTTGTCGGCGGTCGCCCTGTGCGCCGCCGCATTGCCGATGGGAGGGGCGTCGGCGGATCTGACCTCCGACCTCGGCTCGGCGGTGCAGCAGTTCTTCGATGTGGGGCGGACCTCGGCCGAACGCGCGCAGTGCGGCGCGGATTCGCTGCCGGAGACCGGTATGCAGGGCGATGTCCCGGCCGCCGATCGCAACAGCGGGCGCAGCGCGCAGGGGTACCGCTGCAATATCTCCTTCGTCGGCGGCTATGTCGGCAAGGGCGCGGGCATCACCTCGGCCACCTACGAGAACTGCTCGTACACCGGCTCGATGTTCCCCGGCAATATCCTGGGCCCGGCCCAGGGCGTACAGGTGCTGGACGTGTCGGATCCGGCCGCGCCGGTCGTGACCGCGACCCTCACCGAACCGGCCATGCTCGCCGGGACCTGGGAGTCGCTCAAGGTCAATGCCGAGCGAAAGCTGTTGGTGGGCACCGGGGTTCCGGTCGGCATCGGCGCGGGGTTCCTGTCGGTGTACGACATCTCCGATTGCGCGCACCCACGGCTGCTCAACCCGGGGTCGGGCACGAATCTGCTGATGCCGCTGCCGATCACGACGCACGAGGGTGGTTTCTCCCCCGACGGGCGCACCTACTGGGCCTCGGGCATCGCGCCCGGCTTCGTGAGCGCGGTCGATCTCACCGATCCGGCGAATCCGCACGTGATCTGGCAGGGGCTCACCGGGATCGAGGCGCACGGGTTCGGGATCAGCCCCGACGGCAATCGCATGTATCTCTCGGCGCTGGGCGGGTTCACCACCCTCGATATCAGCGCGGTGCAGCGACGCGATCC
This sequence comes from Nocardia jejuensis NBRC 103114, assembly GCF_001613145.1. Taxonomy (GTDB): domain Bacteria; phylum Actinomycetota; class Actinomycetes; order Mycobacteriales; family Mycobacteriaceae; genus Nocardia; species Nocardia jejuensis. Next base: position 94,128 of record NZ_BDBU01000010.1, on the reverse strand, counting down.
GAATCCGCAGGTGGCACACCTCGGCCGGGTGTTCTGGACGGACGGCTGGGCCACCCAGCACAGCATTCCGGTCACCTACGACGGCAAGCCGTTCCTGTTCACGGTGGACGAGGGTGGCGCGGGCGGGGTGAAGCTCATCGATGTCTCCGACGACACCAACCCGTCGGTCGCCGCCAAGATCAAGCTGGAGATCAACCTGCCGGAGAACCAGGATTCGGCGATGGCCTCGTCCATGGGCGGCTCGGTGTTCTCCTACGACGCGCACTACTGCGCGGCCGATCGCCCGGACAATCCGACCGCGCTGGCCTGCGGCTGGGAAGAGTCCGGCATTCGCGTGTTCGACGTGCGGGATCCGTTCCACGCCAGGGAGATCGCGTACTTCAATCCGCCCGCGCGCACCGGGCACAATCTGGAGCTGTGGAACTCGCCGCATGCGCTGGCGTCCATCATCGGCGTTCCGGTCATGCAGTTCCCGTCGGCGGCGCGCGCCATGCTCGAGGGCAAATTCGATCCCGCCCAGGCGCTTTCGGCCCGCACCGGCATGGTCGCCTTCGGTGATCTGTCGACCGACTGGTGCTTCGCGCCGCCGGAGTGGCACGGCAATCAGCTCTGGACCACCTGCAACGACAACGGTTTCATGGTGCTGCAGCTGGCCGACGACGTGTACACCCCACCCGCTGATCAGCACTCGGTGGTCGGATCGTGACGGGCGACCGACGGGTCCGCGCCGTACTCCTCGGCGTGCTGGCGCTCGCGCTCGTGGCCGGCGGAATGCTGCTGCGGCCCCTGGTGATTCCCGAGAACGAATCCTCCCCGCCGGTCCTCACGCCGACCGAGGTCGGCTTCGTGCAGGACATGACCGCACACCATCAACAGGCGCTGATCATGGTGCAGCGCCTGGACTCCGGGGTGGATCCGGGCGTGCGCGCGCTCGCCCAGCAGATCGCCGACACTCAGCGCATGGAGATCGGCACCCTGCTCGGCTGGCTCCGCCTCGCCGATGCCTCCCCCATGTCCGGGCATCCCATGGCGTGGATGCACAGCGCGGACAGCGCTGCCACGCAGGATCATTCGGGCATGTCCATGCCCACCACGACAGCCGCCGCGGGCAGCAGCATGCCGGGGATGGCCACTCTCGCCGAACTCGACGCCCTCGCCGCCGCCCGCGGCCCGGACGCCGAAACCCTGTTCCTGCAACTGATGCTGCGCCACCACCAGGGCGGCGTGGACATGGCCCAGGCCCTACTGAAACTCGTCCATTCCGGCGCGGTCATGGAGGCCGCGCGCGGCATGGTCACCACCCAAACCCAGGAGGCGGGCCTGATGACCCTCCTGCTGGCCCAGCGCAACGCCCAACCGCTCTCCTGATCCGAGCACGTCACACCGCTGACGTCCCGAACTCACCGGAGCCCCCGATCCGGCGCTGGGTATCGTCGAGAACGCACCCAGCGCCCGATCGGGAGAGGTCGACCAGCACCATGGCTTACCCCCGCACCATCCCCGCCCATATCCACGGCTACCCCGGCGTCGCCTTCGGCGGCTACGTCGCGGGTCTCCTCGCCGACCGAGCGAACCCCTCGGCCCAGGGCCACAAGGCCATTCGCGTGGATTTCCGCCGGACGATCGCCGTCGAGACCCCGATCCTGCTGACCGCTCCCACTCCCGACGGTCACGTCCGCCTGACCTCTACGGACCACACGCTGCTGGCCGAAGCCTCTCCCGCCGAACTGACCGTGGACCCGATCCCCGCACCGTCCTGGGCAGCGGCGAAGGCCGCCACCGAAACCGCCCTGTCCTCGCCTTCGCGAACGGTGACCGACTGCTACGGCTGCGGCGTCGCCGCACCCCGGGGCCTGCGAATCTTCCCCTGGGCCCTACACGATCGACCAATGGTCGCCGCCGCCTGGACCCCTTCCCCGTCTCTCGCGGACGAGTCCGGCAACCTCCCACCCGAGGTGGTCTGGGCTGCCCTGGATTGCCCCAGCGGCATCGCCGCCTGGGCCCGCTCGGGAATGACCCTGGGCGCCTTCACTGCAGCGCTCACCGCCACCCAATTGCGCCCCCTCCCGGCAGGCGCCGACTACATCGCCCACGCCTGGCCCCTGCACCGGGAGGGCCGCAAACACACGGTCGCCGTAGCCCTCTCCACCCCCGACGGCGACCTCTGCGCCCTCGCCGAAACCCTCTGGCTGGACCCCAAACCCGAGCCAACTGCCTGAAACACCGAGCCGGGGTTGCCCGGCCGTGTAGGCGCAGCGGTCAGTTGGCGAGTACTGCGGCGCCGGCCTGGGCGAAGGATTCGTCCTGATCGCCGCTGGGGGCGCCGGCTACGCCGATTCCTGCTATGGGGGCTCCGCCCTTGGCGGTGATGGGGGTGGCGCCGGCGAGGAAGAGGGTGCCGGGGATGTCGGCCAGGCGCGGGGCGGTGTCGAGGCGCTTGGTCAGTTGCGAGGTGGGGGCGTTCCAGGAGACGGCGGTGTAGGCCTTCTGCTGGGCGGAATCGTAGGACTGCGGGCCCGCGCCGTCGCCTCGGAGGGTGACGAGGGTGTTGCCGTTGCGGTCCACCACGGCGACGGTGACGTGCTGGTTTTCCTTGACCGCCGCGTCGAGGGCGGCTTGGGCGGCCTTCGTGGCGGCCGCGATGCTCAGATGGGTGCTCTGCTGCAGGTTCGAGTCCCTGACATCGGCGGAGACGGGGGCTTTGGCGGCCGGGTCGGGGGTTTCGGCGTTGACCGAGACGACACCGGCGACGCCGGCCGCGACTACTGCGGTGGCGGCGGTGCCGAGGAGGATGCGGGTGCGGAGGGATGTGGTCTGCGTGGTCATGCCATCAACACTCGTGGACCGGGCGGGGTTTGCCATCGGACGACCGGGTGGGGGCGGCGAGCGATCCGGGTGACGGGCGTGTCAGCCGATCGGATGACCCCGAGAGCGGCCGGGCACGGGAGAATGAAGGTGTTTCCCCATGTCAGCAGGTCCGAGGAAGGGAGCGGGGTGCAGGTGCCCACACGGAATCGGGACGAGGATCGGCAGCTCGCGCTCATCGTGCACAGCGCGTTCTATGTGTTGCTGGCCGCGTCCACGATGAGATTCCTTCTCCGCCATCCGCATTCGCCGCACATGGTGTGGGTGATCGCGCTCTCGGTGGCGCTGGCGGTGCTGTATCTCGCGAGCGAACTGCGCCGGTCCCGCCGGGTGCTGCTGCTGGCCTTGTTGATCGCCGCATGGTCGGTCCTGGTGCTGCTCGCGCCGAGCTATGCGTGGTGTGCGGTGCCGCTGCTGTACACCGGGTTGCGCCTACTGCCGCTGAAGATCGTGATCCCGCTGGCCGTGGTGATGACCGGGCTGGTGGTGGCCGCACAACTGACACTCGCGGGCTGGGCGGATCCGAATCTGTTGCTCGCGCCGCCCGCGGTCGCGGCGCTGAGCATGGCATTGTTCGTGGGGATGCGACGGCAGACCGAGCGGCAGGCAGCTCTCATCGACGATCTGCGGGCGACCCGCGCCGAACTGGCCGCCGCCGAGCGCCTGGCCGGAACGCTCGAGGAGCGCCAGCGCCTGGCGATGGAAATCCACGACACGCTGGCCCAGGGACTGTCGAGTCAGCAGATGCTGCTGCAGGCCGCCGATCGCGTCTGGAACTCGAGCCCCCAGCAGGCGCGTGACCACGTGCGAACCGCCGAGAGCGTCGCGGAACACAATCTCGCCGAGGCCAGACGCTTCGTGCACGACCTGACCCCGGCCGACCTGGCCGCCGGTGGTTCCCTCGATGCCGCCCTGGCGTTGCTCGCCGACCGCGAGAACGACGAATCCCTCACCGTCCGTTTCCATTCCGACGATCTGCCGCCCGCTCTGCCGGACCGAGTGGAGGCCACGCTGCTGCGTATCGCCCAGGGCGCGCTCGCCAACGTCCGCGAGCACGCCCACGCCACCACGGCGACCCTCACCCTCACCTACCTCGGCGACCGCATCGTCCTCGATATCGCCGACGACGGAACAGGTTTCGTTCCCGCCCACCGCCCTCCGGCGCATCGCGGTCACGGCATCCCCGCCATTCGTGCGCGATTGCGGCAACTGGGCGGTGAGCTGACCATCGAATCCACGCCGGGAGAAGGCACGGTGCTCTCGGCCGCGATCCCCCTGGCGGCCTCGCCCCGGAGTTCCCGGCCGCACGAAATCCCGGCCTCATGAATTCCGAACCGGCCGACAGCAATCCGGCCGATCCCCCTGTGCGCCTGCTGGTCTGCGACGATCACGCCGTCGTTCGCGCCGGGCTGCTGGCCCTGCTGGCCAGCGCCCCGGGCATCGAGGTGATCGGTGAGGCCGCCGGCGGCGCGGAGGCGGTGGCCCTGGCCGCGGGCCTGCGTCCCGACGTGGTCCTGATGGATCTGCAACTGGGTGCGGAGATGGACGGCATCGAGGCCACCCGCCGAATCACCGCACTGCCCGACCACGCTCCGCGCGTGCTCGTGCTCACCACCTACGACACCGACGCCGACATCACCCGCGCCATCGCCGCCGGTGCGACGGGATACCTCCTCAAGGCCGAACGCCCCGAGGAGCTTTTCGCCGCCATTCACGCCGCGGCCCAGGGCCGTACGACGCTGTCGCCCGTGGTCGCCGATCGCATGATGTCCCACCTGCGGAACCCGCGCCCCACCCTCACCGCGCGCGAACGCGACATCCTCGCCCAATTGGCAAGCGGCTCGGGCAATCGCGAGATCGCCCGAGCCCTGCACATCAGCGAGGCCACCGTGAAGACCCATCTCGGCCGCATCTACGACAAGCTCGGCGTGGAGACCCGCGCCGCCGCGGTCGCTGTCGCCAAGGAACAACGGCTGCTCGACTGACATGACTGCCGAGGCGCCGTCCCTGGACACCTCGTTCAGCCCGTGACCATCGTTGCCGCGCGCGAACACCCACGCGGTCGGGCACCGCCGACCGAGTCGTCCCCGGTGCCCTGCCGCGGTGGGGACCTACAGGTTCCCGACCGCGTGCTCCAACCGCTGCGCCACCAGTTCCCGCGCCTTCTCCCGCAGCAGCGGCCGATATCCGCTGGGGTACACCGGATCCGCGGGCGCGTAGGTCTTGAGGACCTCCTTGGCGAGGGTGATCTTGTGCACCTCGGTCGGCCCGTCCGCGATCGCCATGACCTGCGCGTAGTTCATCATGTCGGTGAACGGCAGGTCGGTGCTCACGCCGATGGCCCCGTGCAGGTGCATGGCGCGCTGGGCGATGTCGTGCATGACCTTCGGCATCGCCACCTTGATCGCGGCGATGTCGTGCCGGACCTTGCGGTAGTCCTGCTCCTTGTCGATGCGCCACGCGGTGCGCAGCACCAGCAGCCGGAACTGCTCCATCTCGATCCAGCTGTCGGCGATCTTCTCCTGCGTGAGCTGGAATCCGCCGAGCACGCCCTTGCGCATGGGCCGCGAGACCGCCCGCTCGCACATCATGTCGAATGCCTTGCGCACCAGGGCAACCGTGCGCATGGCGTGATGCACGCGGCCACCGCCCAGACGGGTCTGCGCGACGACGAAGCCCAAACCCTCCGCGCCCAGCAGGTGATCCGAGGGCACCCGCACATCGGTGAAGCGCAGATGTCCTTCGTGCTCACTGAATCCGGGCACGGCGAAGTTCTTGACGATCTCGAGTCCGGGCGTCCCGGCCGGCACGATGAACATCGAGAGCCGCTTGTGCGGTTCGGCCTCCGGATCGGTCACCACCATGACGATGTGGAAGGCCGCGTGCTCGGCGGCGGAGTTGAACCACTTCTCGCCGTTGATGACCCAGTCGTCGCCGTCGCGCACGGCCAGGGTCTTGAAGGAGGTCGGGTCCGAGCCGCCGGTGGGTTCGGTCATGACGTAGCAGGACCCGATCTCACCGTCGAGCAGCGGCTGCAGGTATTTCGCCTTCTGCTCCGGCGTCCCGAAGTGCGCGAGGATCTCGGCATTGCCGGAATCGGGCGCCTGACAACCGAATACGAGCGGCGCCCACAGCGAGGTGCCCAGCACCTCGTTCAGCAGAGCCAGTTTCAGCTGCCCGTAGCCGGGGCCGCCGAGCTCCGGGCCGAGGTGGCAGGCCCACAGCTCCTGCTCTTTCACCTTGGCCTGCAACGGCTTCATGAGCGCCCGGATCTCCGGGTTGTCGCGGTCGTACGGGTTCGGGTAGAGCAGATCCAGCGGCTCCACTTCGTTCCGGACGAACTCCGCGACCCAGTCCAGCTTCTTCTGGTACTCCGGATCGGTATCGAAATCCCACGCCATGATCAGCCTTTCGTCGCTTTCGAGGGGTGTGCGGTCGGTGCGGCGACACCGTCGAGGATGGTGCCGGTGAGAACGTCGGCGATCTGGTCGGGCCCGTACTCGCCGTCGGCGTGGTACCAGGCGCTGACCATATTGAGCATGGCCACCGTGCTGAGGGTGACCACGTGGTCGTTGGTGCGCAGTACGCCGGCGGCGTACCCGTCGTCGAACACCCGCTGCCAGCGCCGCTGGATGCCGTCGCGCAGTTCCTGCAGGTCCGCGGCGCGTTCGCCGGTGAGCGCGCCGGCATCGCGCAGGGCGATGGTGACGTCGTGCCGGTGCTCGACGATCAGCCGCACGTGGCTGCGGATCAGATTGCGCAGCATGGCGATCGGTTCACCGCCCGCGTCGGTGATGCGGGCGACGTCGTCGAGGATGAGCTGGGTGTAGTTGCGGCGGATCTGGAAGAGCAGTTCCTCCTTGGATCCGATGTGGTAATACAGTGCGCCACGCTGGATTCCGGCGCGATCGCCGATCTCCGAGACGCTGGTGGCGTGGAAGCCCTTCTCCGCGAACAGCTCCCGCGCGGCCTGCTGGATCCGCTCGCGGGTCTCACCCGGGCTGGCCTCGGAGGCGGGCGGGCGGCCGCGCCGCCGCGCCGGAACCTCGGCCGTCATCGGAATCCGCCGTCCAGCGCGAGGGTCGCCCCGGTACAGAAGGCCGAGGCGTCCGAGGCGAAGAACACCGCCGCGCCGACGATATCGGCGGGCACCCCGATCCGCCCCAGCGTGGTCTGCCGGGCCAGATGGTCCCGCATCTCCTGTGGCCAGGCCTTGGCGATATCGGTGTCGAACGCCCCGCAGCGGATGGTGTTGACCCGCACCGCGGGACCGTAGGTCCGGGCCAGGCCGCCCGAGAGCGCCTCGAGTCCCGCCTTGGCGGCCGCGTACGGCACGGCCAGCGGTTCGGGATGCGCGGCCTCGATCGAGGAGATGTTGATGATCGATCCGCTCCCGGCGGCGGCCATGCGCGCCCCGATCAGCGCGGAGAGCCGGAACGGCCCCTTGAGATTGGTGGCGATGATCTTGTCGAACATGCCCTCGGAGACCTGCTCCAGACTCGGGTACAGCAGCGACATGCCCGCGTTGTTGACCAGGACGTCGACCCGCCCGAACTCGGCGTACGCCGCCTCGACGAGGGCGTCGCACTGGTCCCAGTCCCCCACATTGCAGGCGACGGGAAGGGCGCGCCCACCGTGTTTCTTCCTCAGCTGTGTGGCGAGTTCCTCACACGAGTCCAGCTTGCGACTGGCGATCACCAGGTCCGCGCCCTCCTCGGCGAAGGCGAGCGACATCTCGCGCCCGAGCCCCCGGCTACCGCCGGTGACCACAACCACCTTGTCCGACAAGGACTTTCCCATGTATCGCACCTTCGTCCACGGAACCGATTTAATGTTCCACCCAGTACATTAAATGTACCGGACGATACAATCAAGACCCGCCGAGAAACCCGAAAGACCGGTACCCGGGAATATCGACGCATACCGGCGAGTAACATGACGGGCGTACTTTTTTATCCGGCTTTCTCGAAACGAGGCAGTAGATGACAGAGCGGATTCAGGTCGGCGGACTCCAGGTCGCGCGCGTTCTTCACGAGTTCGTGGAGAACGAGGCACTTCCGGGTACCGGCGTAGACTCCGCCGCGTTCTGGTCGGGTGCCGAGACCGTCATCAACGAGCTCGCCCCCCGCAACCGTGCTCTGCTCGCAGAACGCGACGACATCCAGGCCAAGATCGACGAGTGGCACCGCGCCAACCCCGGCGCCGGCTACGACAAGGCTGCCTACAAGCAGTTCCTGTCCGAGATCGGCTACCTGCGTCCCGAACCGGCCGACTTCCAGATCGGCACGGAGAACGTGGACGCCGAAATCGCCACCCAGGCCGGCCCGCAGCTGGTCGTGCCGGTGATGAACGCCCGCTTCGCCATCAACGCGGCGAACGCGCGCTGGGGCTCGCTGTACGACGCCCTGTACGGCACCGATGCCATCTCCGAGGAGAACGGCGCGGAGAAGGGCTCGAGCTACAACCGGGTCCGCGGTGACAAGGTCATCGAGTGGGCGCGCAATTTCCTCGATGACGCCGTGCCGCTGATCACCGGTTCGCACATCGGTTCCACCAAGTACTCGATCGAGGACGGCGAGCTCGTCGTCGGACTCGAGGACGGCACCGATATCGGCCTGGCCGATGGCGATGCGCTCGTGGGCTACCTGGGCGAGCCCGAGAACCCCACCTCGATCCTGCTGAAGCACAACGGCCTGCACATCGAGATCCAGATCGACGCCGAATCCCCCATCGGTTCCACCGACACCGCCGGTGTCAAGGATCTGGTCCTGGAGTCCGCGGTCACCACGATCATGGACTTCGAGGACTCGGTCGCGGCCGTGGACGCCGAGGACAAGGTCCTGTGTTACCACAACTGGCTCGGCCTGATGAAGGGCGACCTGTCGGAGTCGGTGTCCAAGGGCGGCAAGACTTTCACCCGCACCATGAACGCGGACCGGGTCTACAAGACCGTCGGCGGCGAAGACCTGGTGCTGCACGGCCGCTCGCTGCTGTTCGTGCGCAACGTGGGTCACCTCATGACCTCCGACGCCATCCTGGACAAGGACGGCAACGAGGTCCCCGAGGGCATCCTGGACGGCCTGATCACCGTGCTGGCCGCCAAGCACGCCCTCAACGGCGACACCAAGCTGAAGAACACCCGCACCGGCTCGATCTACATCGTGAAGCCGAAGATGCACGGCCCGGACGAGGTCGCCTTCACCAACGACCTGTTCGCCGCCGTCGAGGGCGTGGTGGACCTGCCCGCCAACACCCTCAAGGTGGGCATCATGGACGAGGAGCGCCGCACCACGGTGAACCTGAAGGCGTCCATCCATGCCGCCAAGGACCGCGTGGTCTTCATCAACACCGGCTTCCTGGACCGCACCGGCGACGAGATCCACACCTCCATGGAGGCCGGGCCGATGGTCCGCAAGGCCGAGATGAAGGCGCAGCAGTGGATCAAGTCCTACGAGGACTGGAACGTCGACACCGGCATCGCCGCGGGTCTGCCCGGTAAGGCCCAGATCGGCAAGGGCATGTGGGCCATGCCCGATCTGATGGCCGACATGCTGGTCCAGAAGATCGGACACCCCAAGGCCGGCGCGAACACCGCATGGGTGCCCTCGCCGACCGCCGCCACCCTGCACGCCACCCACTATCACCTGGTGGACGTGTTCAAGCGGCAGGCCGAGATCGCCAAGGGCGGCCCCCGGGCCACCGTCGAGGAGATCCTCGAGATCCCCCTCGCGCAGTCCACCGAGTGGACCGCGCAGGAGAAGCAGCAGGAGCTGGACAACAACTCCCAGGGCATCCTGGGCTACGTGGTCCGCTGGATCGACCAGGGCGTCGGTTGCTCCAAGGTGCCGGACATCAAGGATGTCGGCCTCATGGAAGACCGTGCCACCCTGCGCATTTCGAGCCAGCAGGTCGCCAACTGGCTGCGCCACGGCATCGTCACCGAGGCCGAGGTCATCGCCTCGCTCGAGCGCATGGCCCCGGTCGTGGACCGCCAGAACGCCGGAGACTCGAGCTACTTCCCGATGTCCCCGGACTTCAACGCCTCCATCGCCTTCCAGGCCGCCAAGGAACTGGTCCTCGAGGGCACCAAGCAGCCCAACGGCTACACCGAGCCGATCCTGCACCGCCGCCGCCGCGAGGCGAAGGCCTTCAACAAGAGCGTGTAAACGTCGCAGCCGAACAGGCTGAGCAGCAACGGAATCCCCCGTCCGGAATTCGGACGGGGGATTCCTTCGTCCGCGGGTCCGGACGCGATACAGCCACCACGACGGACCCGGCCGCGCGGTCGGGCACTTCGCGCGGGCACGGGTGGGCCGAGAAATGTGACACAAGAGTGTCTCAAATGCGCCGGGGCGGGGTGCGCGATACGGGCTCGGGCGGGGCGGAGCGTGGGTAGGGTGCGCTGCGACAGCCATCTGCAGTGAGGAAGTTTCATGGGTTCTACCGCCCTCGACGTCGTCAACCTGCTCCTGTCCCGTGTGAACGGGGCATGGGCGTGGGCTTCCAGCGGATCGTCCGGGCCGATGCCGCTGTAGTACCCGACGCGTCGGGAATACGCGAGTGCGCCCCTCTGCCTGGTCGGCAGAGGGGCGCACTGCTGTGCTCACCGGCACGGGTTGTCGCGGCTCAGTAGCAAGGTTGTCGCGGCGAGATCAGGGGTGTCGCGGCGAGCAGGTCGGCGGGGCGGCCGCCGGGGGCGCGAGGCTAGGCGACGGCGATCACGACCTTGCCCGCGGGGTGGTGGGTGGCGAGGTAGTCGATGGCGGCGGGGGTGTCGGGCAGGGCGAAGGTCCGGTCGAGAGTCGGAACGAGAGCACCCGAGGCGGCCAGTTCGGCTACGGCGGTGAGGGTTTCGGGTTTGGGCAGGACCAGCAGGGCCCGGAGACGGTGTCGGGTGAAGGGTGAGAGCACGGTGGCGCGCAGGGACCGGTCGGTGCCGCCCATCCAGCGGCCGCCGTTCTCGCCGCCGCCCAGGACCAGGGTGCCGGTCGGGGTCAGCAGCGCTCGGACTTCCGAGAGAGGTCGGTTGCCCGCCATGTCGAGGATGAGATCGTAGCTGCCGGTGATGGTTTCGCGGGTGTAGTCGATGACCCGATCGGCTCCGAGCGCCTGCACCATGGCGGTCTTGGATCCGCTGCACACCCCGGTGACGTGTGCGCCGAAGTGTCTGGCGATCTGCACGGCGAGGTGCCCCACTCCCCCGCCCGCGCCGATGATCAGGACCTGCTGCCCGGGCTGGATGTGCCCGGCGTCGCGCAGCCCGGCCAATGCCGTCATCCCCGAGGTGGGCAGCGCCGCCGCCTGTTCGAAGGTCAGACCGACGGGCTTGTGCTGCAATCGATCCGGCGCCGCACAGGCGAATTCGGCGAACGATCCGGGCACGGTCCCGAACACCTCGTCACCGGGCGCGAATCGGGTGACCCCCGCGCCGACCGAGTCCACGACGCCCGCCGCATCCCAGCCCCGGATCCGGATCTTGGGCCGGCGCAGCCCGAGTGCGAGCCTGCCGACCAACGGCAGCCCGGTCATCAGATGCCAGGCGCTGGGATCCACTCCGGCCGCCTTGATCCGGATCACCACCTCGCCCGAACCGGCTACGGGCATGGGCACATCGGAGTACGAGAGCGTCTCGGTGGTGCCGTACGCGTCCTGGGTAATGGCCTTCATCACGACTCTTCTTCCGGGTATTCGAAGACTTCGTCCAAGGGCGCGCGGAACACCCTGGCGATCTGGAACGCCATCTCCAGCGACGGCGAGTACCTGCCCTGTTCGATGGCGATGACGGTCTGCCGGGTCACGCCCACGCGGTCGGCGAGTTCCGCCTGCGTCATCTCGCCGTGCGAAAACCGCAGCGCGCGAATGTTGTTGGTGACCCTCGTCGACTTCACCACGGCCAGAACCCCCGCCGGTAGGCGATGACCTTCGCGACCGAGCCGACCACGGCCGAGAGCGTGAAGCCCAGATACAGCACGTTCGCGATCCAGAACCGATCGGCCTCGATCATGGCCAGTACCAGCGCCGCCACCGCGCCGAGCACCACGAACGCCTGCCCGACCCAGTTCCCCATCCGGTCGATCTCGAGATCGCGCTGATCCTTGCGATCACCGTCCCGCGAGCCGATCGACACCGCGATGCTCGCCACGATCGACACCGCGATCGAACCACCGACGGCCCACACCAGCGGCCGGACGTACGCGACCCCGGACAGCGGGCCGTCCTGAGCCCGAATCAGCACCACGACCAGGTAGACGAGATACGAGACCACGGCCGCGACGCCCATGATCCAGGTGCGTTTCTCCTCGTAGGGCATGCACTCACTGTAAAGAATTACAGACATCATGTAAAGAATCTTTGACAATGCCCCCGCACACGCGCGAGAGCCGGGACCCGTTGGCGGATCCCGGCTCTCGCTCTTCGGTGGCGCCGGTTGAGGCGGCGCGCGGGGAGGGGTGGTCCGGTTCTACTTGCCCTTGAACGACACCGGCAGCGACTCCAGCCCGCGGATGACGACATTCGGCTTGAACGGCGGATTCTCCGAAAGCAGCTCCAGCGCACCGACTTTGCGCGTGATCACGTCCAGCAGGATCTCCATCTCGAGCAATGCCAGCGGCGCGCCGAGGCAGTAGTGGATTCCCAGGCTGAACCCGAGGTGCTTCTTGGCCGGATTCTTCGGATCGGAGTACCGGGTGAGGTCGGTGCGGTCCGGATCGGGGAAGACGGCCTCGTCGTGATTGGCCGAGTTGATCAGGATGACCACGCCGTCGCCCTTGTCGAAGTCGTGGCCCGCCACCGTGATCGGCCGGGTGGCGGCCCGGGTGGTGATCTGCACCGACGGCTCGAGCCGCAGCAGTTCGTCGGGCGCGACGCCGAGCAGGTCCGGCCGCTCGCGCAGCAGCTCGATCTGATCGGGCGAGCGCAGCAGCCGCAGCATGCCGGTGCCGATCAGATTGGCCGTCGTCTCGTGCCCGGCGACGAAGGTGGTGATGCAGGTGGCGAGCAGTTCCTGCTCGGTCAGCACATCACCGCGGTCCTCGACCTGCGAGAGCACGCTCAGCAGATCATCGGTCGGGTTCACCCGTCGCTCGTTCAGCAATTCACGGAAGTAGGTCATGAACCCGCGTGAGGCCGCGCTGCGGGCCTTCAGCGCCTCCTCCGGCAGCGTGTAATCGTGGTCGAAGCCGCGCGCCAGATCCAGCGACCACTGGTGCACCTGCCCGTACGCCTCGGGCGGCACGCCGATGAGCTCGCACGCGATGATCAGCGGCAGCGGATAGGCGATGAACTCGACCAGGTCGAATTCCCCCGCCGCCAAGGCCTTGTCGACGAGTTGCTCGGTGAGTTGCTCGATCCTCGGCCGCAGCCGGGTCACCATGCGCGGGGTGAATCCCTTGGTGACCAGGTTGCGCAGCCGGGTGTGGTCCGGCGGCTCCATCCACAGGAACGAGGTGGGCAGCTCATCGGCCGCGTTCTCCGGCGAGACGGTCGGGTGCATGAGCCCCGCCTCTTCCGCGTGGCTCCACGCGGTGGTGGACAGCACCGCCGCGCAGTCCTCGTACCGGGTCAGGACCGGAAAGCCCAGCGGCGTGACATGCACGGGTCCGGCTTCGCGCAGCACGCGCGCCGGGGTGTAGGGATCGGCCCGGCCCTCGGGTCCGAAGAGTTGGACCATGGCCTCGAGAACGGCCGGGTTCTGTTCGTCGACAACGGTTTCCGTATGTGAAGCGGCCACGTGCGGAGCAGCCATATCAGTCCTCCTGTGTTCGACGGTGAGATGACGAGGTGAGGGACAAGCCCGTGCCGCGCAGCACGATCCGGCCGACGATCCCGGGATCGGTCAGGGCGGCCGGTGCTTCGACCAGGTGCGCGACCCGCATGAAGGTGCGTGCGACCCGGGGATCGTGGTGCGCCGCGCGATGCGCCCGCGCGACGAAGGCGTTCGTCAGGCGGGTGCGCACGGTGCGCTCACCCGCCACGCCGGGATTGCTCAGATCCGATTCGGCGGCGAGCCGCCAGGCCAGCTCCACCGATTCGGCCGCGGCGGTGTGGAATCGAGCGGGCAACTCGCTCGGGGACGGCTCGCCGGCCAGACACGCCCGCAACGCGAGCGCTTCGAGCGCCGCCACGGTCATCCCCTGGGCGTAGAGCGGATTGAACGCGCATTGCGCGTCCCCCAGCACCAGCAGGCCGGACGGGCTCGTCGGCATTCGATCGAAGCGCCGCCGCGTCGCGGCCCGGAACCGATAGGGCACAGCGTCATCGAGCGCCTGCGATCCGGTGATGATCTCGTGGATGTCGGGCGTGGTGAGCGTGCCCGCGTACTCCTGGAATCCGGCCGGGTCGGTGGGCGGATGGTCACCGAGCATGCCCGCCAGGGTGACGAGCCAGCGGTTGCCCTCCACCCGCACCGCCCCGCCGCCGCGCCCGTTCTTGCCGGTCGAGACGATCACCGAGGACTGCCCGTCCAGCTGTCCGTCGCGATGCCGATACACCCGCGAGGCGTATCCGAGGTCCACTTCGAGCTCTTCTTCCGGCGGCGGCTCCGCGCCGATCCCGCCGAGCCACTCGCGGATTCGCGATCCGCGACCGCTCGCATCGACCACCAGATCGGCGGGGATGGTCGCGGCTTCGCCGTCGCGGCCCACGATCACCCCCGATACCCGATCCGGATCACCGGTCAGCCCCGATACCGTGAGTCCTTCGCGCAGTTCGACATTCGGCAGCGCGAGGGTTCGCTGCCGCAGCACCGATTCCAGCAGCGGCCGGGTCGCGATGACGGAGGTGAGACCGGTGGGCGTCGGGGTCAACCGCGCACCGCCGACGTACCAGCGGGTGCCGACCAGCACCTCGGCGGTGGTGGCCCCCTGCCGCACCAGTTCCTCGGTGTATCCCGGATACAACTCCTCCAGGATGGCGCGCCCGCGATCGAGCAGCCCGTGCAGATGCCGGCCCTGCGGCACGCCCCGCCGGACTCCCCCGTCCAGGAGCACATCACGCTCGAGAATCGTTACCCGCGCACAGAATTCGGACAGCACGCGCGCCGCGAGCAGTCCCGCGAAACCCGCGCCGATGACGACCGCGTCCCGCCCGGCCGGGCTCACATCGTCACCGGCAGCGCGGCCAGACCGCGATGGATCAGGCTCGGCCGGTACTCGAGGGCGTCGGTGGCCAGCCGCAGTTCCGGTGCGCGCGCGAGCAGGGTGCCGATGGCAGCTTCGGCTTCGATCCGGGCCAGCGGCGCTCCGACGCAGTAGTGGATGCCGAGGCTGAAGCCGAGATGCTTACGCGCGGGCTGGTTTCCGGCGTACCGGGTCACGTCGAACGCGTCGGCGTCGGCGAAGACCCGGTCGTCGCGGCTGGCCGAGGCGGTGAGCACCACGACGCCGTCCCCGCGCCGGAATTGCCGCCCGCCGACCACGGTGTCGGTGAGCGCGACCCGAATCGTGAACTGCGTGGGCGCGTCGTAACGCAGCATCTCCTCCAGCGCGGGTCCGATCAGTTCCGGGTGTTCGCGCAGTATGCGCAGCTGGTCGGGATTGCGCAGCAGCGCGAGTATGCCGCTGCCGATCAGATTGATCGAGGTCTCCATGCCCGCGACCAGCGTCAGCAGCGACATGCCGATGACCTCGGGCTCGGTCAGGACCTCACCGTCCTCGCTCACGGACACCAGTTGGCTCAGCAGATCCGGGGTGGGCGTGCGCTTCTTGCGCGCGATCAGTTCGGCGAAGTGGCCCATGCATTCCACCGCCGCCTTGCCGCGCGCGGCCACGGCGGCCTCGTCGAGCAGGCTGTCCGGATCGCTGCCGCGCGCGATCGCCAACTGCCACTCGCGAAATCGCGGCCCGTCGGCGGGGTCCGCGCCGAGCAGTCGCACCGGAATCATCGCGATCGCGAGCGGCACCGCGAGATCCTCGAGCACGTCCAGCTCACCGCGGCTGACGGCGGCGTCGACGAGATCGTCGACGACCTTGCCCGCGACCGGAACCAGTTCCGCGACCGTGCGCGGGGTGAACGCCTTGGCGACGATCTTGCGATAGCGGCCGTGCTCGGGCGGGTCCATGCGCACGAACGAGCCGGGGATGGCAGCGGTGGCATCCCGGAACGGGCTGATCCCGGCCGAGTAGCCGTGCCCCCAGTCCGGGCTGGTCAGCACCGTGGAACATTCCTCGTAGCGGGTCACGAGAGTGACCGGCACATCCCCGAATTCGTAGGGGAACAGCGCGGCGGCATCACGTACCCGCCGATAGGCCGGATACGGATCGGCCCGCTCACTCGGCTCGAAGGCATCGAAGGTGATCTCGGGGACAGCGGTGCTCATAAACCCTCCACACGGACGCGCAGTTCGGACATGCCGCGCACGACCACGTTCGGCCGGTACGGCGGTTCTTCCAGCAGGGTCAGGCGTCCCACCCGACATGCGATGGCGTGCAACACCTCCCGCATCTCCAGGCGTGCCAGCGGCGCGCCGAGGCAGTAGTGCAGCCCGAGCCCGAACGAGAGATGCCGTTCGGTCTTGCGGCCCGGGGTGTACCGGCCGATATCGAAGCGATCGGGGTCCGCGAACGCCGCGGGGTCCCGGTTGGCGGCGGCCATCATCACGATGACCGCGTCGCCCGGCGCGAATGTCCTTCCGGCGACGGTGATCTCGGCGTGCGCGGTGCGGGTGGTCAGGTGCACCGGCGCGTCGTAGCGCAGCACCTCGTCCACCGCGGGCCCGGCCAGCTCGGGATCCGCGCGCAGTCGCTCGAACTGGTCCGGGTTGCGGATGAGCGCGAGCACTCCGTTGCCGATCAGGTTGACCGTGGTCTCGTGTCCGGCGACCACCAGGATAAGCAGGGTGCCGATCAGCTCGGAGTGGGTGAGCCGCACACCGGCCTCCTCGGCCTGCACCAGCGCCGAGATCAGGTCCGCGCGTGGGGCTTCGCGCCGCTGCCGCACCAGATCACCGAAGAACGCGGTGAATTCGTGCACGGCCGTCGTACGCGCGGCCAACTCATCCGGGCTCAGCAGCAGGTCCGGATCGAGACCGCGCGCGATGCCCGCGGACATGAGCCGCACCTGCTCGTGCGCCTCGGGCGGCACACCCAGCAGTTCGCAGATCAGGGTGAGCGGCAAGGGATAGGCCAGGGCCTCGAGCAGATCCACCTCACCGGCGGCGAGGATGCGGGTGAGCAGGTCCTCGACCAGCGTGTGTGCGCGCTCGGTCAGACCGGTGACGGTGCGCGCGGTGAACGCCTTGCCGACCAGTCCGCGCAGCCGGGTGTGGTCCGGCGGCTCCATCCAGAGGAACGAGCCGGGCAGTTCGACATCGCTGTCGCCGTGCAGCAGGTCGGGTTCCTCGGCGTGACTCCAGTGTGGATCCAGCAGGATCGCCTGGGCCTGTGCGTAACCGGTGACCAGTTGAGTGTCGTGGGGTCCGGGGACGAACGGCCCGGCCGCGCGCAGCACCTCGTAGCTGTCGTACGGGTTGTGCCGCAGGTGCGGCGCGACACTCTCGACGACCGCCAGTTGCACCGGGGTCACCTCCGAGACGGCGGCTTGATCGGAACTCACCGGCAACTCCTGAAGGCTGTGTGAATACCGCCGGCAATGAATACCGCCGGCGGGGCGGTCACATTCCGCGTCGGCGGCGAAACAATTCCGCCGCCATCCTGAACCGGTTCCGGCCTGGGCGAACTCGGCTATCGCCGCTTCCTATCGCCTGATCACGGTATCCCGTTATCGTGCAACGTAATTGGTTGATCGAGCCTGCTTATCACCGTGTTCGATCAACCCCGCGTTCAACATCCGGACACAATTACTTGTTGTCGTGGCCTTTATGAATTCCTCGGATTCACGAGCCACCCTGCCGAGTCGGCTGGCGGACATCGCGGCCGACCATCCCCGGGTGGCGGCAACCTTCTGGTCGACCGCCGAGACCATGGACTACGCGGAGATGCTGCGCGCCTCCCGGATCGCCGCGGCGGCACTGGTCCGGCGCGGGGTGCGCCCCGGTGAGCCGGTGGGCATCCTGTGCCCGAACGCCCCCGAATTCCTGGTGAGCCTGTTCGCCATCACCGCGGCCGGTGCGGCGGCGGCCCCGCTGCCCCTCCCGGCCGGCGCGCGCCGAGCGGGCGGCTATCCGCAGCAGCTCGCCGCCATCACCGCGACGGCCGGCATGCGCACGGTCCTGGCGTCCCCGCGTTTCGGTGAACTGGTGCCGCTGCTGCACGGGACCGTGAACGTCGAGTTCCTCGACACCGCAACGCTGTCGACCGGCGGCGGAGCCGACGAGGCCACCGCCGAGGAGGTCGAGGCCCTGGCCCGCGCATTGCCCGCGCCTCGTACCGACGACCTGGCGATCGTGCAGTTCACCTCGGGCAGTACCGCGATGCCCAAGGGTGTCCTGCTGACCCACCGCCAGGTACTGAGCGGCCTGGCCGCGATCCGCACCGGCATCGCGCTGGACCTGGACGATCAGGGCGGCTTCTGGCTTCCGCTGTTCCACGATATGGGCCTGTTCGGCACGCTCTCGGCGATTCTGCGCGGCATCCCCGCCCACATCTGGTCGCCGATGGCTTTCGTCAAGGATCCGGCCCGCTGGCTGCGCGAATTCGCGGCGAGCAAGACCACCATCACCGCCATGCCGAACTTCGGCTACGAGGCCCTGCTGGCCGCGATCGGACCCGAGCAGGTCGCGGAATACGATCTGAGCAATTGGCGCATCGCCTTCAATGGCGCGGAACCGATTTCGCGCGAGGTGGTCACCGCCTTCGGTGAGCGCTTCGCCCCGGCCGGTTTCGCGCCCACCACCATGTTCGGCGTCTACGGGATGGCCGAGGCCACCCTGGCGGTGGCGTTCCCGCCGCTGGGCCGCGCACCGGTCTTCGAATGGGTGGATCGCGCCGCGCTCGCCGACGACTCCGCCGCACAACCGGTTTCGCCGCACGATCCCGGTGCGCGGGCCGTCGCCGGGGTGGGAGCGGCGGTGCAGGGGCTCGAACTGCGCATCGTGGACCTCGAGAGCGGGACCGACCTGCCGGACGGGCGCGTCGGGGAGATCCTGATCCGCGGCGCGTCGGTCACCGACGGTTATCTCAGCACCGATCCCGCCTCGGTCGCCGACCGCTTCGTCGACGGCTGGCTGCGCACCGGCGATCTCGGATATCAGCGTGCCGGTGAGCTTTTCGTGACCGGCCGCTGCAAGGACATGATCACCGTGCGCGGCGTCAACCACTACGCCCAGGACGTGGAAGCGGTGGTGCGCGACCTCGACGGCATCTACAAGGGCCGCTGCACCGCCGCGGTCGACCCCGACGGCGAGGACCACATCGCGCTGATCGCCGAATCCGAGCTCACCGGCGCGGACGCCGAGCTGCTCTCGCGCACCATCCGCGAGCGCATCGCCGCCGAACTCGGCCTGGCCGCGGTGCAGGTGCACCTGGTCGCGCCGCGCAGCATCCCGCGTACCAGCAGCGGCAAGCTCCAGCGCCTGGCCGCCCGCGACCTCATCGCCCAGCAGTAGCTCGAGAAGTACACAAGCCCAGCGGTATTCGCCTCTCACGAACCGGAGTCCCCCGTGCACAGTTACGACGTCTTCCGCCACTACGAACGCCTGCACTGGAATCTGAGCGACCTGAACTTCGACGCCGTCGACCCGGCCCTGGTGCGGCCGGAGTACGTGACCCTGGCCAAGAGCGCGGCCATGGGTGAATCCAATGTGATCGCCGCCGTGGACGGATTCCTGCGCGAATTCGTCGACGACTACGACTTCTCCACCTTCGCCGTGGTGTGGGGTTACCAGGAAGTTCAGCACCACTACGCCTTCCGCACCTGGCTGCGCGCCATCGGCCAGGATGTGCAGGACAAGGCCGTGGACGCCATGCGCGAGCCGTACGCGCCCGGCACCACCCCCTCGGCCACCCTCGCGACCAACATCATCTCCGAGCTGACCGTGAACCACGTGTATCGCGCGGTGTCGGCATGGGTGCAGGAGCCGGTGCTGAAAACGTTGCTGCTCAACGCGAGTCGCGACGAGGCCGGTCACGCGCGCGAGTTCATCCACTACGCCACCGAGCGCCTGGTTCGTCACCCGGAGGAACTGTCCTCGGTGCTCGAGACCCTGTACGTGTACAGCTCCGAAGCCAAGATCAAGCATCCGGTCAGCACCTTCAAGGCCGGTATCGCCGAGATGGGCGATCACGAGACCATCGACACCGGCTTCGAGCTGTTCCTCGAACAGGTCGCCGCCACCGGCGAATTGGAGGTGCTGCACGACAAGGTGCGGCGCACCTTCGCGAGCATGACCGGCCTGGATCTGTCCAGCAACGCCAAGGTGCGCCGCGCCCTGGCCGACGTGATCGCCTGATCGTGGACGTCCCCTGGTCGGTGGTGCCCGACTACCACTGCTTCGGCTGCTCCCCGCACAACGCGTCCGGGCTGGGGCTGAGCTTCACCCCGCATCCGGACGGCCTGCAGGCCAGCTTCCGGCTGAGCCGGTCCTTCGAGTCCTATCCCGGCGTGGTGCACGGCGGCCTGACCGGCGTGATCTGCGACGAGGTGATGGGCAATCTGATCGTGCTGGCCCGCCGCACCCCCGCCTTCACCGTCTCACAGCGCACCCGCTTCCTGACCCCGCTGCTCGTTGATGCCGAATACCTCTGTGTCGCAAGCCTTTCCCACGGCGGTACCGGGCTCATCCAGGCATCGGCCGACATCTTCGACGGCGAGGGCGCGGTCTGCGTCTCCTCGACGGCGACCTATCAGCCCTTCGCCCTGGCCGACGTACGCCATCAACTCTCCCTGGACGACGACGAGGTCGCCCTGCTGTCCGACGCCATCACCACCGCGTCCGCCCCTTCCTCGAATGGAGTTCTGACATGACCAGCGACATCCTGCGCACCGTGACCGAGATCGCCGCGGCCGAAACCGGTCTCCCGGAGGCGGAGCTGCGCCCGGACGCCGATCTGCGCGCCATGGCCGGCGTGGATTCGGTGCGGGTGCTGCGCATGATCGCGCGCATCGAGCGCACCTTCGACATCGAGCTCGAGGACGAGGACGTGTTCGGCACCTCCACCCTCGCCGAGGTCGCCACCGTGGTGGACAAGGCCCTGCGGGAAGCGGCATGACCGTCACCGCCGATACCAATCAGCACTACGATCTCGATCCGGACATCTTCGGGCAGTTCCTGGATCCGCAGCGCAAGTACAGCGCCGGTCGTTACCAGAGCGACAGCGACACACTGGAACTGGCGCAGCGCAACAAGCTGCGGTTCGTGGCCGGGCGCCTCGGCCTGACCGGTGGCGAGCAGCTGCTGGACATCGGCTGCGGCTGGGGATCGCTGATCCTGTTCATGGCCCAGGAGTACGGCTGCCACGCTCTGGGCGTGAGTCCCGCACCGCGTCAGCACGAGTACATCGCGGAGCAGGCGCAGGAGCGCGGGGTGGCCGCCCTGGTCAGCACCCGGGTCGGGCATTTCGAGGAGATGGACCTGCCCGCGCGCAGCGTGGACGCGGTCACCATGCTCGGCTCGATCGTGCACATGCCCGATCTGGACGAGGTGTTCCGCCGGGCCCGCACGGTGCTGCGGCGCGGTGGCAGCCTCTACGTCTCGGAGAGCTGCTTCCGTAATGCCGCAGCCCGCAAGGCCTTCGACGAGCGCGCGGGCACCGAGTTCGTGCGCTCCGACATCTTCGGCTGGGGTGATCTGCGGCCGCTGTCGGATCTGCTGACCGCCGCCGAGGACGCCGGTTTCTCCATCGTCGCGGTGGACGATCTCACCCAGGACTACCACCGCACCATCGAGGCCTGGATCGAGAACGTGGACGCCGCAGCCGAGAAGATCGACGCCCACCAGCCCGGTCTGGCCGCCAAGCTGCGGCACTACCTCGAGGTCGCCAATGCCGGATGGGGCTACACCACCAAGCATTACGGCCTGACCTGCCGCAAGGCGCGGTAGCGAGCCGTCATGAGGATCGACACCACCACCCTGCTGCCCGTCGACGAGCTGACCGCGGCCGTCGACGGGTTCCTGGCCGCCTCGCCCGTCGCGCGCGGCTGGGATGTGGAGACCGCCTTCGACTGGTCCGCCGCCGACGCGAACCGCCTCACCGAGGGCCAGCGCTCCGCCGTGCAGTTCGTGACCTTCATCGAGGATCACCTACCCGGCTATTTCGACGTCTACCACCGGTCGTTCCCGGTGGACGGCTCGGTCGACCTGCCCACCTTCGCCCACAATCGCGAGCTGTACCACTTCACGGTCCGCTGGGCCCTGGAGGAGGACACCCACGCCCGCGCGCTGGCCCGCTACCAGTGCGAGTCCGGCATCACCGAACGCGGAACTCTCCGTGACGAATTGGCGATCGAGGGCCACAAACCCTTCGATCTCCCCTACGACCATCCGGTCCAGTTCTTCGCCTACGCCCTGGTGCAGGAGAAGGCGACCCAGATGTACTACCACCAATTACGGGACGTGGTGGAGGATCCCGTGCTCACGGCCGTTCTGTCCCGCCTGGCGCGGGACGAGGCCCGGCATTTCAGCTTCATGGCCGACGTCACCACCCGCTACCTGCGCACCTACGGTGACGCCGCCGTGGAACCCATCCGCGACGTGATCGCCAATTTCCGCATGCCCCTGTCCGACACCCTGCGCGGCTATTGGCGCTGGGCCCTGCGCATCGCCGATGTCGCGGACTACGACCACACCGCCGCCTACGAACACCTGCTCAAGGTCATCGACCGCGCGGTGGACGCCCGCACCGATCGCGTGGACGAACTGGCCGTGTTCATCGCTCAGTGCCGCGCGCTGCACTGAGCGGCGTCCGCGGCTGATCCGCCCCCCACCGCGCCGAGCCCGCCGCGGGCACGCCGACCTCACCCACGTTTCCCGTTCGTCGCACACGGATCGAGTGCGAAGTCGGTGAAATGTGGGTGAAGTCGTTGTGGGCCGGGGCTGTTGGGCGGTCGCTCGAGCGGGATACGCCAATACTGTGGGGAGATGCGGATCGGATCGTTGCGGCGGGCATATCTGGCCGCGGAGTACGCGGCCCTGTTCTTCGGTGGGACGACGGCGTACAACGCCGTCGCGCGGGGGAAGTCGCCGATTCCGGCCCTGCTCGTCCTGGGGTCGGGGGCGGCGCTGTATCTGCGGCGGTCGCGGGGGTTCGACCGGAACTCGCTGTGGCGCGCGGAGGCGCTGCGACCGCAGGCGCGGTCCATGGCCGCCTCGGCCGGTGTCAGCGCGCTCGGACTCGCGGCCGGCGTCGCGGCGCTGCGGCGGGAGGATCTGTTCGATCTGCCGCGGCGAAATCCACTGGTGTGGCTCGCGGTGCTGACGCTGTATCCCGCGCTCAGCGTGTACCCGCAGGAATTGATCTTCCGGTCCTTCCTTTTTCACCGCTATGCACCGGTTTTCGGAGACGGCCTCGGTATGGTTGCTGCCAGCGCGGCCGCGTTCGGGTACGTGCACATCGTCTTCGGCACCTGGTTCTCGGTTCTGGCCAGTGGGGTCGGGGGGTGGATCTTCGCCATGCGGTACCTGCGGACGCAGTCGCTGTTCACCGCGTCCGTGGAACATTCGGTGTACGGAATGCTCGTGTTCAGCATCGGCTTGGGCCGGTACTTCTATCACGGTGCGGCGCCGGCGGCGCGGGTTCGGCTGGGTGGCGCGGCGGTGTAGCGGTGAACACGGCGTGTGGTGGACAGCGTGTGGTGAACACAGTGGCGTGATCACGAAGGGAGTCAGCGCACATGCACGATGACCGCCGGTTGATCGAGGGCAGGCTCGGTCGCGTGATGGACCGGATTCGTCCGGCGATCTACCCGGAATCGGTGCCGCTGCGAGCCTCGGTATGGGTCGCGCCGGACGAGCCGGTACCGGTCGCCGAAGGACTGGCGGCCCCGCGCACGCCCATCGAATCCGGGGCGCGCTGGGGTGCGGCGTGGGGAACCAGCTGGTTCACCGTCGAGGGCGAGGTGCCCGCGAACTGGGCCGGAAAGACCGTCGAGGCGATCATCGATATCGGCTTCGACCCGGGAGCGACCGGTTTCCAGTGCGAAGCTCTGGTGTATCTGCCGGACGGATCGCCGGTGAAAGGTCTGCACCCGCAGAGCCAGTGGGTGCGGGTGGGGTCACCGGTGCGGGGCGGGGAGCGGGTGCTCTGGCACGTCGAGGCCGCCTCGAATCCGCAGATTCCGTTCTCGCCCAACGATCTCGGTGACACCTCGACCGCCGGGAGCGAACCGCGATACCGGCTGGGGCGGCTCGATCTCGCGGTGTTCGACGAGGTGGTCTGGGAGCTGGTGCGCGACCTCGAGGTACTGGGCGAGCTCATGCACGAGATGCCCGAGGACCCCGCACGCCGCTACGACATCGTGCGCGCCATCGAACGAGCGCTGGACGCGGTGGATCTGTGGCATGTGAACGAGACCGCCGCCGCGGCGCGCGCCTGCCTGAGCGAGGTGCTGGCCGCGCCCGCGATCGCGTCGGCGCACACGATCTCCGCGGTCGGGCACGCGCACATCGACTCGGCGTGGCTGTGGCCGCTGCGCGAGACGGTCCGCAAGGTCGCCCGCACCACCTCGAACATGACCGCGCTGCTGGCCGTGGAGCCCGAGTTCGTCTACGCCATGTCCCAGGCCGCGCAGTACGACTTCATCAAGCAGCATCGGCCCGAGGTCTACGCGAAGGTGAAACAGGCTGTGGCCGAGGGACGTTTCGTGCCCGCGGGCGGCATGTGGGTGGAAGCGGACACCAATATGCCCGGCTCCGAGGCGATGGCCCGGCAGTTCGTACACGGCAAGCGGTTCTTCCTGGACGAGTTCGGCATCGAGAATCAGGAGGCCTGGCTGCCGGACACCTTCGGTTTCGCCGCCGGGCTCCCCCAGATCATCAAGGCGGCCGGATCTCGATGGCTGCTGACCCAGAAGATCTCCTGGAGTCAGACCAACCAGTTCCCGCACCACACCTTCCTGTGGGAGGGCATCGACGGCAGCCGGATCTTCACCCACTTTCCGCCGGTGGACACCTACAACTGCTCCATGTCCCCTCGCGAGATCGCGCACGCGGCAAAGAATTTCAAGGAGAAGGGCCGAGCCTCGATGTCGCTGGCCCCGACCGGTTACGGCGACGGCGGTGGCGGCACGACGCGCGAGATGATCGCCCGCGCGGCCCGCATGCGGAACCTCGAGGGCGCCCCGAAGGTGCGGTGGGACACCCCGGCCGACTTCTTCACCAGGGCCGAGGCCGAGTACCGTACCCCGCCGGTCTGGGTCGGCGAGCTGTATCTGGAGTTGCACCGCGCCACCCTGACCAGCCAGGCGAACACCAAGCAGGGCAACCGGCGCAGCGAACACCTGTTGCGCGAGGCCGAGCTGTGGGCTGCGACGGCGGCGGTCCGCGCGAATCTCGAGTACCCCTACGACACCCTGGACCGGGTCTGGAAAACGGTGCTGCTGCATCAGTTCCACGACATCCTGCCCGGCTCGTCGATCGCCTGGGTGCACCGCGAGGCCGAACAGACCCACGCGGCGGTGGCGCGGGAACTGACCGCTCTCATCGACCGGACCCGATGGGCTCTCGGTGGGGAGCAGCCGGGCCCGAACCTGTTCAATTCCACACCCCACGAATGGGATTCGATCCCGGCCGGCGGCGCGGCCGTACCGACCACCGCCGCACCGGCCGCGGTCGCCGAGCGCACCGGCGGCGGATTCGTCCTCGACAACGGCCTGCTGCACGTCGAAATCGACGCGCACGGCCTGATCGTCTCGATCCTCGATCTCGAGCACCGGCGCGAAACCCTGCCCCCGGACTCCCCGGCGAACCTGCTGCAACTGCACCCCGATTACCCCAACGCTTGGGACGCCTGGGACGTCGATCTGTTCTACCGCAACCGAGTCACCGACCTCACCGACGCGGATTACGTTGTCGCGGGCATACATTCGACGGATTCGGCGGATTCCGCAGCCGCGCGCCGTTCGGCGGCTCCACCCACGTCCCACGCATCGGCACAGCAGGGCGCATCGCAGAGCACGAACGCACCCGCGGAGTCGGCCCGACAGGCAGAGCCGACTCCGGCGGCGGACTCGCCCGCGTCGGCGGTGTCCGCCCGGGCCGCCGAATCGGTCGCTTCGCCCGAGGCGGACGGCTCGGCTGTGGTGCGCGTCGGTCGCACGTTCGGATCTTCTTCCGTCGAGCAGACGCTCACGCTGCGGCCGGGTGCGCGCGGACTCGAGATCGACACTCGCGTCGACTGGCACGAGAGCGAGAAGTTCCTGAAACTGGCCTTCCCGCTGGACATTCACGCCGGGAGCTACGCCTCCGAGACGCAGTTCGGGCATCTGTTCCGGCCGACGCACACCAATACCAGCTGGGAGTGGGCGAAGTTCGAGGCGTGCAACCATCGGTTCGTGCACCTCGGCGAACCGGGCTGGGGCGTGGCGCTGGTGAACGATTCGACCTACGGCCACGACGTCACGCGCACCGTGCGCGCGGGCGGCGGAACAACCACGACGGTGCGGGCGTCGCTGTTGCGCGCCCCGCGCTTTCCGGATCCGGAAACCGATCACGGCGCGCATCGATTCCGGCACACGCTGGTCCCCGGTGCCTCGATCGGTGATGCCGTGCGCGAGGGCTACCGCATCAACCTCACGCGGCCGGATTCGGTTGTCGCGCCGGGTGTCGCGCACGCGGTCGCGCCGCTGTTCGTCATCGACGACGACGCCGTGGTCACCAGTGCGGTGAAACTCGCGGACGACGGGAGCGGCGATGTGGTGCTGCGGGTGTACGAATCGCTCGGCGGTCGCGCGTCGGCGCTGGTGACCGTCGGCTTCGCACATGCCGGGTTCCAGGTCTGCGACCTGCTGGAGCGCCCGCTGGACGGGGACCCCCCGGCGAGCCCGGAGGGCACGGGCGTTCGGCTGTCGTTGCGCCCCTTCCAGCTCGTCACGCTGCGGTTCGCGCGAGCGGAAGGGTGAACGGCCCGGCCCTCCGGGATCTGTGAACCGGCACTCAGTTGCCGGGGCCCAGGACGAGCACGGTGGTGGAGCCGTGCGCGATGAGTTTGCCTGCGGCGTCGGTGATCCGGCCCTCGGCGGTGGCGGTGCGACGGCCGACGTGCACGGCGGTGGCGTCGCAGGTGAGCCGGGAGCCGTCCATCGTGACCGCGCGAATGAAGTTCACCTTGAACTCCAGCGTCGTATAGGCCACGCCGTCGGGCAGTTTCGTGAATACCGCGCTGCCCATGGCGGTGTCCATGAGGGTGGCGATGACGCCGCCGTGCACGGTGAACATGGCGTTGATGGTCGCCGGATTCGGATCCAGGTAGTACTTGGTGCAGCCGTCGCCAGCGCTGACCAGCCGGATCCCGAGGGACGCGCCGACGCCGAGATTCTCCTGCAAACCACGCTCGAACACCGCGGTGAGCTCGTTCACGCGCTTGGCCACGGTCTCGTCGAGCACGGTCTCGTCGAGCACAGCCTCGTCGAGCACGCCCTCCTCGAGCACAGCCTCCTCGAGCACGCCCTCCTCGAGCACAGCCTCCTCGAGCACGCCCTCCTCGAGCACAGTCTGCTCGAGCGCCGCGCGCTCCTCGAGTTCAGTCTCCGGTCGAGCATCGGTGCTGGTCATGGAATCTTCCTCCCTGCCGATCGAGTGTGCGGCCATTCGATCAGCGGGGAGTGAATTCCACATGGCCACAAGGGTTTCCATTCCCATCTCCGATCGGCTGATCGACACTGCCAGCCGCCGGGCGCATCGCGGTCACCGACCGATAGCGTCGCGACATGGTCGATATCGAGGCGCCGGATCGGATCGAAACCGTCGGGGCGGACTTCTTCGCCGATCCGCACGCGCACTACCGCCGCTGGCGCGACCACGGCCCCGTCCGGCGAGTCCGCTTCCCCGACGGCGTGATCCGCTGGGTGATCCTCGGTCACGCCGAGGGCCGGGCCGCCCTGTCCGAGCCGAGCCTGCACAAGGACGCCCGCAGCATCGATCGGCTGCTGAGCGCGAAGAAGCAGGTGGCTCCGTCCGACCCACGGGCCCTCGCGCTGTTGACGCACATGCTCAACACCGATCCGCCCGAGCACACTCGGCTGCGCAAACTGGTGAGCAAGGCATTCACCGCACGCCGAATGGCTGCCCTGCAACCCCGCATCGAGGCGATCACCGAGTCATTGCTCGATGCCATGACCGCACACGCGGCTCGGGTCGACGCCGAGGGCGGGAAGCAGACCGACCTCGGGGCCCGAGAACGAGTCGATGTCACGGCCGGGGAACAGGTCTACGGCAGAGTCGAGACCGAGTCCGAGATCGATTCCGACGCCGGATCCAGCGCCGGGAGTGAGGCCGGAGCCGAGGTCGAGACCGGAGCCGTAGTCGAGGCCGGAGCCGTAGTCGAGACCGGAGCCGTAGTCGAGACCGGAGCCGTAGTCGAGACCGGAGCCGTAGTCGAGACCGGAGCCGGAACCGAGCTCGAGGTCGATCTGCTGCGCGAATTCGCTGTGCCGCTGCCGATCACGGTGATCTGCGAGCTGCTGGACGTGCCGATGCGGGACCGCGACACCTTCCAGGAATGGACCCAGGCGCTCGTCGGCGTGGCCGGGCTCGAACGGGAGCGCGCCGCCGCCACCACCGCCATGGCCGCGTTCCTGTCCCGCCTGATCCAGGACAAGCGCGCCCACCCCGGCGAGGATCTGCTCTCGGCCCTGATCACGCCCGCGGTGGACGAGGACGGCGGGGACGCTCTCACCGATCCCGAACTGGTCGCCATGGCCTTCCTGCTTCTGGTCGCGGGGTACGAGACCACGGTCAACCTCATCGCCAACGGCACCCTCGCGCTCCTTCGGGACCGCGACCGCCTGCGCGCCCTGGCCGCCGACCCCGACGCGATCCCGGCCGCCGTCGAGGAATTCCTGCGCTACGACGGCCCGGTCAACATGTCCACCGTCCGCTTCACCACCGCCCCGATCACGTTCGGCGACACCGAGATTCCCGCCGGGGAGCTCGTCTACATCGCCCTCGCCGCCGCCAATCGCGACCCGCGGCGCTACCCGTCCCCCGACGGCCTCGATCCGAACCGCGACACCACCGGTCACCTGGCTTTCGGCCACGGCATCCACTTCTGCCTCGGCGCGCCCCTGGCCCGCCTCGAAGCCCGCATCGCGTTCACCGCACTACTGCGACGCTTTCCGAGTCTGGCTCTCGCCCCCACCGCGACCACGCCGCAGTGGCAGTCCAGCACCCTGATCCGTGGTCTGCTGAATCTTCCTGTGCGCCTGGGAAACTGAACGCCCGCACTGTCGCCCGGCGCTTGGATCAACGGCCCGAGTCTTCGAACGGCCCGAGACTTCGTGGGCGATTGCACGGGTTGCCGCGCGCGAAGTCCGAGAAGCTCACCCCGCACCGTCGCCGTGCGAGACGCCCTCGAGGGCGTCACGCCCCACAAACTGTCCATCCTCACCCGCTGCGGGGCGCGGCCGAACCGTTGCGCCGACGATCCGGATTCGACAAAGCCCGCACGGCAGACGGCCACACGGCCAGAACGGCCGCACGACAAAGACCCCGCCCGGATGATGATCCGAACGGGGCCTTCTGTCCCCCGGGCGAGGTTTCGCCGGGTCTGTCCCCCAGGTGAGGCGGTGGGGAAGTTACTTGGCCGGGGTGTTGGGCATCGGCTGGTTGATGGTGGTGAAGTACTGCACCGCAGCCAGAATCGCGACCGGCGCGGTCACGAGGACCTGGCCGACGAGGGTGCCCAGGAAGCCGATGACGCTGACGCCGGCGATGCAGCCGACGATGGCGCCCGGCAGCGCGCCGAACATGGCCGAGAGCGCACCGGTGAGGACCGCGCCGGTGGCGCCGCCGAGGACGCAGCCGACTGCCGCACCGGCGATGCCGCCGACCAGGGTGCCGATGGTGGCGCCCGCGGAGATGGTGGTGGTCATACGGCTCCAGGCCGCCTGCTCACGGTCGTAGTCGTTCTTCCAGGGAGCCTGGTTCTCGAAGGGCAGCGCGACCGGCTTGTAGGTGGCGTGCTGCAGATCCAGCTGCGGGGTGAGCACGGCGGTGCGGTCACCGATCTCGGCGGCGATCGGGAATTCGAACTCGTCGACGCGGAAGGACAGCGCCGTGCCCGCGACGACGGTGCCGTCGGCGGCCTTGATCTTCAGGACGCCGTCCTCGACTCCGATGGAGCCCGCGTCGGTGGTGATGGTCGTCGTCGTGGCGGTATTGGTGGACGTGTAGTTCACAACGCCGGGCTGGTCCGCCTGCGCCGTGCCGGTGGTTCCGGCGGTGACGCACAGTGCGGCGGCGAGCAGCGCGGACGCCGCGACAGTCTTCCTCATCGTGTACTTTTCTCTCTCTGTGTCATTCCCCGGATGGGGTCATGGCAATTCCCCGGACGGGGTCGGGTGTCTCCCCGGGCGGGGATACGGCGCGTGGAAGTACGCGCACGGCTTGGATGCGTGATTTCGCGAGGGGACAGCGTCTTTCGCCGCCTCAGAGGTCCAGGACCAGTACCTCCGAGCGGGCGCGCGAGACGCACGGCAGCATGGTCCTGCCGCTCTCGCGCTCCTGTGCGGTGAGCACCGAATCCCGATGCTCCACAACGCCTTCGAGCACGGCCGTCTCACAGCTTCCGCAGGTGCCCTCCCGGCACGAGGTGATGAGCGTGATGCCCGCGCTCTCGAGCACGTCCACGATCGAGCGTCCCGCCGGTATCGGCAGCGAACGCCCGTCGATCGCGAGCCTGACCTCGAATTCGCGATCGGCCGCGGTGTCCACGATCCGCGCGGTGAAGCGCTCGGTCCGAACCTCCGAACCCGCTCGCGCACCCTCGGTTTCGACCGCGGCGAGCATCGGCTCCGGACCGCAGCAGTACACCGTGGCCCCGGAGTGCTCGCCGAAGATCTCCGCCAGCGGCAGCAGCCCGGCCTCGTCCTGCGGGACCAGCCGCACCCGGGAGTATCGCCGCAAGTCCGCCGCGAACGCCAGGTGTGCGCGGGTCCGCGCCCCGTAGTACAGGGTCCAGGTCCGGCCCGCGCGCTCGGCCGCGACGAGCATCGGCAGGATCGGCGTGATCCCGATCCCACCCGCGACGAACACGTACTCCTCGCTGTCCCGCAGCTCGAAATTGTTGCGCGGCAGCGACACCTGAAGCCGGGTACCGGGCAGAGCGGTCCGGAACAGATGGTCCGAACCGCCCCGGCCGGCCGGGTCGTGCAGGATCGCGATGCGCCAGTG
The DNA here is from genome assembly GCF_001613145.1 of Nocardia jejuensis NBRC 103114. Classification (GTDB taxonomy): domain Bacteria; phylum Actinomycetota; class Actinomycetes; order Mycobacteriales; family Mycobacteriaceae; genus Nocardia; species Nocardia jejuensis. The sequence goes on along the minus strand of NZ_BDBU01000010.1, from coordinate 63,044 downwards.
ATCCGAGGCGGGATCACCGCACAGCGAGTACTGCCGCACCCCGGCGGCGCCCACGCTCACGTCGATGTGAGCGCCCGGTGACCACTGTGGAAGCCCGGCGTCGCCGACCGCCGACAGGTCCAGGGAGAACACTCCCTCGGCCTCGTCGTGTCGATCGGTAACCAGGACTGTCAGCTCGGTCATCGCATCCCCTCGGTGGAATCAGCGTCGCCCTCACCCTGGACGAGCGCGATTGCTTTCGTGCGCCGGTAGCGGGACACGATTCGCCCGATCGAGATTGACTATCGCCCGGACCCGATACACTGCCCCGGCCCGAGACTGGCCCCATGAGCGCTGTGGCTGAAAGCACCGTGGCAGAACTGGTCGAGAAGACCAGGCAGTTCGTTGTCGACCACGTCATTCCGGTGGAGCGCGAGGTGGTGGTCGACGGCCGCGTCACCGATGACGCGCTTCGCCTGGACCTGCAGAACAAGGCCAAGGAGGCCGGAGTCTTCGGTCCCCTCTCCCCTCCGGAGTACGGAGGTCTGGGACTGGACACCCGCGCTCAGGCGCAGGTGCTCGAGGCCGCCGGGGCGAGCCTGCTCGGACCGCTCGCGGTCAATGCCTGGGCCCCCGACGACGGCAATATCCACCTGCTCGCGCATGTCGCGAACGAGGAGCAGCGCGCCCGCTATCTGGCCCCGCTGGCCTCGGGCGAGGTCCGTTCGGCCATCGCGCTGACCGAGCCGGCCCCCGGCGCCGGCTCGGATCCGCGCATGCTGGCGACCGTCGCGCAGGAGACCGACACCGGCTGGGTCATCAACGGCGACAAGCACTTCACCACCGGCGCGAACGGCGCGGCCTTCACCATCTGCGTGGCGATGACCCCCGACGGCCCCACCATGTTCCTGGTCGATCAGGACAACCCGGGCCTGAAGGTCGGGCGGCGGATGCCGACCCTGGATCACACCAGCGCCCCCGGCGGGCACTGCGAGGTGAAGTTCACCGACTGCGAGGTCTCCGACGCCGCCGTTCTCGGCCAGGTCGGGCGCGGCCTGGAATTCGCCCAGGTCCGCCTCGCGCCGTCGCGACTGACCTTCTGCATGAACTGGTTCGGCCTGGCGGTGCGCGCGCAGCAGCTCACCATCGACCACATCACCTCCCGCACCTCCTTCGGCGTCCCGATCGCCGAACACGGTCTGGCCCAGGGCCTGATCGCCGACAACGAGATCGAGCTGGCCGCGGCCCGCAGCCTGATCCGCTCGGTCGCCGAGACCATCGACATCCACGGCCCGACCTCCTCGCAGGCCCGGCACGAGACCTCGATCGCGAAAACCTTCGTCTCCGAGACGGTCTGGCGCGTGCTGGATCGCGCGGTGCAGCTGCACGGCGGACTCGGTGTCTGCGAGGACCACCTGGTCGCTCGATTCCTGGTCGAGGCCAGGGCCTTCCGGATCTACGAGGGCCCCTCCGAGGTATTGCGCTGGTCGATCGCCCGGCGCGTGCTGCGCGCAACCCGCTGAAAGCTCTCTCCTACCTAACGATTGGGAACGATCGCGATGACCACGAAGGAACACGCCGGTGTCGGCGTCGCCGCCCCGAACCCGGACGCCGGCACGATCATCGAAGCACCCCACGGATTCGGCGCGGCCTATCCGGACCTGGACCCCGAGCACATCGACTACGACTACCTGCGCGCGGTGTCCCAGGACCTGGTGCCGTTCGGCCGGCTGGTCGGCACGCGGATCACCGAGGTCGGACCCGACCGCGCGGTGGTCGAGATCCCCGCCGGCGAGACGGTGCGCAACCATATGGGCACCGTGCACGCCGGCGCACTGTTCACCGCCGCCGACATCGCGGGCGCGACCGCGTTCGTCGGAGCGGCCGCCGCCCGACTGCACACCGTCGATCGCCTCGTGCTGCGCGGCGGCAACGACTCCTACCGCAAGCCCGCGGTGGGCCGCATCCGCGCGATCGCCACCGTCGATCAGCGCGAGCTGGCCGACATCCTCGCCGCGACCGCCTCGGCGCGCTTCGAATTGTCCGGCAAGGCCGTACTTCTCGACGACAACGACGTGCTGGTCGCCAAGTTCACCTTCGACTACGTCTGCGATGTGACCATCGCCGAAACGGAGATCCGGTGACCACCGCAACCCCCGAATCCCGTTCGGAATTCGGCTCTCTGGAATCCACCCGCGTCAGCACCGCCGACGGCGTCGCCTTCACCGTGCGCTTTCTGCCGTCCGAGCGGGCCGATGCTCCCGTCGTGCTCGTGCTGACCGCCATGGGCATGAAGGCCAAGCACTACCTGCATCTCGCCAGAGCACTGCATGCGCAGGGCCTTTCGGTGGCGACCGTGGATCTGCGCGCGCACGGCGAGGCCGCGCCCGCCCTCGGCGAGCACGCCGACTTCGGCTATCGCGAGATGCTCGAGGTCGATCTGCCCGCCATCGTCACCGCCGTGCAGGCGCGTTTCCCCGGTGCGCCGCTGCACCTGTTCGGCCACAGTCTCGGCGGGCAGCTCGCGCTGCTGTTCGCCGCCGCCGAACCCAGCCGGGTCGCGGGCGTCACGGTGATCGGCACCGGGACCGTGTTCTGGTGGGCCTTCGGCCCGCGGCGGTGGTTCGAGGCGCTGAGCCAGATCCAGTGGATCGGCCTGGTCTCGCGGTTCAAGGGCCACTGGCCCGGCGGCGTGCTGATTCCCGCCCCGATGCCCGGCGGCGTCATGATCGACTGGTCGGTGCACTCGCTGACCAGCTACTACCGTCCGCGCGGCACCCGCCGCAAATACAACACCCTGCTGGCCGAGATGACGCTGCCCGTGCTGGCCGTCTCGCTGTCCGAGGACGTGCTCGGCCCGAAATCCAATGTGGACTTCCTGGTTTCGCGCATGCCCGCGGCCCGCGTGACCCAGTGGCACATCGACGAATCCTCGTCGATCGCGCATCGCGACCACTTCCAGTGGGTGAAGGACGCACCGGCGATCGCGACCGGTGTGGCGACCTGGATCAACTCCGGCTCCGCGCCGGACTGAAGGAGAGACGTGGCCCGGCTGCAGATCAACGCGGTGTCGAAAAAATTCGGCGCCGACTACGCGGTGCGCGAGGTGAGCCTCGACATCGCCGATGGGGAATTCCTGGTGCTGCTCGGCCCCAGCGGATGCGGCAAATCCACGCTGCTGCGCATGATCGCCGGGTTGGAGGAACCGTCCTCGGGACGAATTCTGCTGGACGGCAACGACATCACCCAGGAACCGCCGCAGCGACGGGACCTGGCCATGGTGTTCCAGAGCTACGCGCTGTACCCGCACCTGACGGTGGCCAAGAACATCGGCTTCCCGCTCAAGTCTCGCCGTCAGCCCCGCGCGACCATCGCCGAACGGGTCCGGGAGGTCGCGGCCACCCTGGAGCTGTCCGCGCTGCTGGAGCGGCGGCCCGCCGCGCTCTCGGGCGGTCAGCGGCAGCGAGTCGCCCTGGCGCGCGCCATGGTTCGCGATCCCGGGGCCTTCCTGATGGACGAGCCGCTGTCCAACCTGGACGCGAAGCTGCGCAGTGCGACCCGGGCCGAGCTGATCGGCCTGCACCGCCGCCTCGGCGCGACGTTCCTGTACGTGACCCACGATCAGGTCGAGGCCATGACCATGGCCTCGCGCATCGCGCTGCTCAACGCCGGACAGGTCGAGCAGGTCGGCACGCCGGAGGAGCTCTACGACCATCCGCGCACGGCCTTCGTCGCGGGCTTCCTGGGATCGCCGCCGATGAACCTGTTCCCGGCGACGATCACCCTGGTGGACGGTGAACTGCGGGTGCGGACGGACGGCGTCGACGCCCCCCTCGGCATCGAGAACCGATCCGGTGACGGGACAGCGGTTCTCGCGGGCATCCGGCCGGAACGACTGCGCCTGAACGGAATCGGCGGCGCCGAAGCGGCCGTACGCGGACAGGTGACGATGGTGGAGAACCTCGGCAGCGAGGAACTCGTGCACGTCACCGCGGGTGCGGTCGAACTGTGCGCCCGGGCCGCGCGCCCGGCCGGAGTGCGCGTCGGTGACGACGTCGCCCTGTACATCGACGCGGCCGATATTCACCTCTTCGATCCGGAGACCGGGCTGCGACTCGCCTGGCAGGCGCCGGACGCGGCAGCCGAGTCCCATCCGGCGGCCGCCCCGCTCGCAGCGCCCCTCCCCACAGAGCCCCCCTCGGACGTGACGGCCGTATCCGTCGCCTGACTCTCGCACCACCACTCGATGAGGAGAATCTCGTGAAACGCACTGTGCCCGTTCTGGGCCTGGTGTTCACCGCCGCCCTGACCCTGAGCAGTTGCGGTCTCGGCGGCACCACGGCCACCGACGCCACGTCCACCGCCCAGGTGCCCGAACTCGCTGCGGACCAGCAGGTCTCGATCGTGTTCGAGTCCTACAACTACGGCCTGGCCGGCGCTTGGACCGACACGTTCAACTCGCTGATCTCGGACTTCGGCAAGAAGTTCCCCAATATCAAGGTCACCGCGCAGAAGCCGCAGGGCAACAGCCCCAACCCGGCGACCGACACCATCTCCAGCATCCAGAACCAGATGGTCGCGGGCACGCCGCCCGATGTCGCCCAATTGGGTTTCAGCGACCTGGATTTCACGATCAACCAGCTCAAGGCCAAGCCGCTGGACAGCCTGTTCGGCAAGGACGCCGTGCAGAAGAACTTCGACGGCGTGCAGCCGTACGCGCCGAAGGCGCGCACCCTCGACGACTGGGAGGGCCACACCTACGGCGTCCCGTTCGTGTTCTCCACCCCCGTGCTGTACTACAACGCCTCGCTGTTCGGCCAGGCCGGACTGGACCCGGCCAAGCCGCCGACCACCTGGCAGGAAGTCGCCGACGCCGGTAAGGCCATCAACACCAAGACCGGCAAGGACGGCGTCTACATCGACTGCCTGACCAAGTCCGCCAAGGACTGGTGCTTCCAGTCCATGCTGCGGTCCAACGGCGGCCGGGTCATCTCCGAGGACCGGCGCACGCTGAACTTCGCCGACGCCCCCAGCGTCGAGGTCACCAAGATGGCGCAGGACCTGGTCACCAACGGGATCATGCCGAAGCTGGCGCAGAAGCAGGGCTACGAGGCCTTCGCGCGCGGCGAGATCGGCATGATCCTCGAGACCAGCGCCATCCAGGGCACCTTCGTCACCGGCGCCAAGGACAAGTGGGACCTGCGCTCGACCACCATGCCGCGCTTCGGCACCAAGGCGCCGATTCCCACCAATTCCGGTGCGGGACTGCACATCCTGTCGAACGATCCGGCCAAGCAGCGCGCGTCGTGGGAGCTCATCAAGTTCCTCACCAGCGAGGATTCCTACATCAAGATCGCCAAGAACATCGGCTACCTGCCGCTGCGCACGGCCATGATGACCGTGCCGAACCAGTTGGGCGGCTGGGCCTCGGAGAACCCGCTGCTGGCACCGAACGTCGCGCAGCTGGCCACCATGGAGCCGTGGATCTCGCTGCCGGGCAACAACTACCTGCAGATCCGCGACGGCATGATGGACGCGATCGAGTCGATCGTGTTCCAGGGCAAGGATCCCCAGTCCACGCTGACCGCCGCCCGTGAGCAGGGCGCCAAGCTCCTGCCGGTCTCATGAGCGAACTGACTCTGGTCCAGATCACGGACACGCACCTGCGGGCCGACGGGGAGAAGGTGTTCGATCAGGTCGACACCCACGCCGCGCTGACCGGCGTGCTCGACCAGCTGAAGTCCTCCGGACGGCGGATCGACGCGCTGGTGCTCTCGGGCGACCTAGCCGACAACGGCTCACCCGAGGCGTACCGGCGGCTGCGAGCCCTGCTCGAGCCGGCCGCCGCCGAACTCGGCGCCCAGCTGATCTACGTCATGGGAAACCATGACGAGCGTGGCGCCTTCGGGGTCGAACTGCTCGACCTCGAACCGGGTGCGGCGGATCGATCGACGCCGCACGATCAGGTCACCGAGGTGGACGGGCTGCGGATCGTCGTGCTCGACAGCACCACCCCGGACATGGCCGACGGACGGCTCGAGGTCGATCAGCTGGCCTGGCTGCGGACACAGCTGAGCACGCCCGCGCCCCGGGGAACCGTCCTGGTGCTGCACCATCCGCCCCTGCCCTCGGCCATCGCCGCGGCCCAGGTGCTGAAGCTGCAGGACCCCGACGCACTGGCCGACGCCCTCGCCGGCACCGACGTCCGCATGATCCTGTGCGGGCACAACCACATGACCGCGGCCTCCTCCCTCGCGGGGATCCCGGTCTGGGTGGGACCGGCGCTGGCGTACCGGCTCGACGCCATGGCTCCGGCCGGGCGGCAGCGCGCGATCACCGGATTCGGTTACAGCCGAATCGATGTGCTCTCCTCGACGGTGATCGCCACCGCCGTGGAGGCCACCCCGGCCGCCGAGCTCTACAACCGCGCCGAGGCCGAGGTGCTCGAGCACCTGGCCGCGGTCGTCGGGGAAGCCGGGTAGCCCGGGTGTTCGTCCTCATCGACGCACAGGACGCGCCGCCGGAGTCCGTCTCGGCTCCGGCGGCGCGTCCGCGCACCGCGCTGCTGCACCGGGTGCGGCGGACCGCCGCACCGTACCTGTACCTCGCGCCCGCGCTCTTCCTGCTGATCGTGTGGACGTATCAGCCGCTGGTGCAGGCGTTCCAATTGTCCACGTACTCCTGGAATCTGCTGCCGACCTCGCCCATGAAACCGGTCGGCGCCGCGAATTACGAACGCCTGCTGGACCTTCCGGAGTTCTGGGCGTCGCTGCGCCGGACCGGGTGGCTGATCGCGGGCATGCTGCCGTTCACCATCGTGCTGCCACTGCTGATCGCGCTGGCCAGTCGGCGGGTGCAGGGCCGGGCCCGAACCTTCTATCACGCACTGATATTCATGCCGTTCCTGGTCGCGCCGGTCGCGGCGGCGGCGGTATGGCGGTGGCTGCTGCACCCCGGTAGCGGATTCGTGGATCAGCTGCTGGGCACCCATCGCAACTGGGTCTACGACTCCGGCACCGCGCACGCGGTGATCATCGGCATCACCTGCTGGCAGTTCATCGGCTTCGCGGTGCTGGTGGTGTGGGCCGGATTGGCCGGCATCAGCGGCGATTACGACGAGGCGGCCCGGGTCGACGGCGCGAGCGCGGGACAGATCCTGCGCCGGATCACGCTGCCGATGCTCTCACCCACCCTCATGTTCCTGGTGCTGACCACCGTACTGCTCAGTCCCACACTGACTTTCCCGCTGATCGACACCATGACCCAGGGCGGCCCCGCCCAGTCCACCACCAATGTCTACTACCTGCTGTGGGATTACGCCTTCCACAGCTTCGACGCCGGATTGAGTTCGGCGGCCGGTGTGATGCTCTTCGGTGGATTCAGCGTGCTGGCCGGAATTCTGGTCTGGATATCGGAAAAGGTTTCCTTCCATGATGATTGAGTCTCCGATCATGGATCGAGTGCGCACCGCCGGCAGCCATCTGCTGCTGGCGGTCACCGCCCTGATCTGTGTCTTCCCGATCTACTGGCTCTTCGCCACGGCCCTGCGCCGCCCCCAGGACGTCATGTCCCAGTCCCCCGTTCCGTGGCCGCTGTCGCTGGGGAACTTCACCACCGCGGCGCGCGATGTGGACATCACCGGCCTGATCGCGAACACCTTCCTGGTGGCGATCCTCTCGGCCGTGGGTCAGCTGCTGATCGCCCTGCTCGCGGCGTACGCCTTCGCCATGTACACCTTCCCGCTGCAACGCCTGCTCTACCTGGCGTTCGTGGGCACCTGGCTGGTGCCGTTCCAGGTCACCATGCTGCCCAACTACATCCTGCTCACCCGTCTGGGCCTGATCGACGCCCTGGTCGGCGTGGTCCTGCCCACCCTGTGCTCCGCGCTGGCGGTCCTGCTGCTGCGCCAGCACATGAACGCCTTCCCCAAGGAGCTCGTGGCCGCCGCCCGAATAGACGGGCGCTCCTCCTGGTCCATCCTGTGGACGGTCGTGGTCCCCAACCTGCGGCCCGCGCTGGCGGCCCTGGGCATCCTGCTGTTCATCAACGCCTGGAACGAATACTTCTGGCCCGCGGTGGTGCTGCGCCATTCCAACAGCGTCCTGCAGTTGGGCCTGCGCAGCTTCATGGGCACCGAGGGCGAACAGTGGGGTCCGATGATGGCCGTGGCGGGGCTGGCCTGCCTGCCCGTGCTGATTCTCTATCTGGTGCTGCAGCGCCACATCGTCAACGCGTTCGTGCGCTCGGGACTGAAGTAGCGGCCCGAATAGTTCAGCGGTACAGCACTTCAGCGGTACAGCGTCGGCTCGATCACCAGATCGAAGAGCGGCGTATCCACCCGGACGGGTGCGAGCGCCGTCGCGTCGAGTGTCGCCGGGTCGGTCCCGGGCCCGGCGAACACGCAGTGCCCATTGGGATTGATCACCAGTGATCGATCCGCGCCGTTGGCCGCGGCGATCCCCCCGGCCTCGGGTATGCGCACCCGCACCGCGCCCCGCAATTCCACCGCCGTGCCCGGCGCCACCGGCACCACCTCGTGCACCCACGGCGCGATGAACGGGTGCGCGACGATCACGGTGCCCTCGGGTCCGTCCCCGACCGCCACCTGTGGGACCTGAATCGGCGAGAACCCCGGCGTGAGCAACTCACCCTGGGTGTATCCCGCGCCGTTGGCCACCTGTGCGTAGTCGGGCCGGAACGTGTCGGCCTCGGCATTCCCCGCGCCGAGCGCGACCATTCCCACGCCCACGCCGACCGCGATTCCACCACCGATGATTGCTCGTCTCATCTGCCCGATTCTGCGGAAACCTCCGCTACCAGCACAGACTTAGACTCACCGCGATTGATCCACCCGCGTGGGAGCGGTCGCGGTGATCAGGCGGGGGATTTATTTCTTCAAGACGACTCGGTCTCGGCGCTCTGCAGGGTGTCCAGCGCGGCCGCGGCGAGGGTGCGGCCCTCGGCGATCACCGAGTCGGCTCGATGGAAATCCAGAGTGCCGCAGACGTTCTGGGGAATATCGATGACCAGGTCCGGTGGGTGAGCCGCGAGGTGATGCCTGGTCAGCGCGTTCAGCATCAGATCGATCGACCGCTGGGCCACATCGGTCGCGCGGATGCTGGTGAGCGCGCGCGGCGCGGCGTCGGCGGAGGCGATCTCGGCCGGGACCGCACCGCTGCGACGCTGTGCGGCATTGCGCCGCCACTGGGTGAACCAGTTGGGGCGCGGCTGAGCGCGGTCGTAGGCCGGATCCGGCGGTGCGGAGAGATTGACGCCGATCGTCAGGTCGGCCGGCCCCATCGCCATGGTGGCGATGACCGGCAGCGGATCCAGCACGCCACCGTCCACGAGCACGTGCCCGTCCATCAGCACCGGCGTGACGAACCCCGGAATCGCGATCGACGCGCGGATGGCGGCATCGAGCGCGCCCTCCCGGAACCAGATCGAGCGCCCGACCGTGAGATCGGTGGCCACCGCGATGTACGGCATCGTCAGCCCCTCGATCCGCAGATCGCCCAGCATCTCCCGAATTCGATCCAATACCCGCTCGGCCCGGATCACCCCGGGTTCGCTGAGCGAGGGATCCAACAGGCGCACCACCTCGAACTGCCCGAGAGTCGTTGCCCACGCGGTGAATTCGTCCAGTCGCCCGGCCGCGAACAGACCTCCGACGAGCGCCCCCATCGACGATCCCGCCACTCCGACGACCTCGTAATCGCGTTCGCGCAGCTCCGCGATCACCCCGATGTGCGCGTACCCCCGCGCCCCACCGCTGCCCAGCGCGAGCTTCACCCGTTTGCCCGACTTGCCCGACGACATCCTGTCACCGTACGGCGATCGGCAACTCTTTAGCAATCACAACTCGCGGGCGTGCGCTCCTCGGCGGCACGCCCGGAGAAAGTGCGGTCGATCAGCAGTCGATTCCGCCGGCCGATCCGAGACTGCGCTGCAACACGCATGCCAGCCCGGTCACCACGGTGCCGACCGAGCCGGAGCTCGATCCGGAATCACCGGCCACGTGCTCGACCGCGCCGGGCTGCTCGGCGGGCGCCGCCGTGGCCTGACCGGCGATCCCCATCAGCGCCCCCACCGAAACCGCCGCAGCCACCGCGGCATTCGCGATACCTCGCATGCTCACACACCTTCCGTCCTCGAATACCGCGGCCGCCCGCACGATTCCGGCGAAACGGCCGATTCCGCACTCGCAGCGAAGGCGAGTGCGAAATGGGACAGCCGTAGCCGGGACGGAGAAAAGTGAAACGCCGCTATTTCCATGGGCCTGAGCCCAGCGCCTCGGGTGATCACGGGGCCACCGGCGACGCAGCAGAACCGGCCCTGTTCCAGGTCGACCTCCGATTGCCCGAGCGCGACGACGAATTCCGGGTCCTGCTGCGCCATGCCCCCGGATTCGATTCGCGTGATCGCGTCACGCGTGCACAGCGACCGGGTCGGTGAGGGTGGCGATGAGGGCGGTGTCGTGGGTTGCGGAGTGGAAGCGGGGGTGATCGAGGACATCGTGCAGGAAGTCGGTGGTGGTGGCGATGCCCGGGCCCTCGAGCCGGGTTTCGGACAGTGCACGACGCATGCGGGCGATCGCGGCGGGGCGGTCGGGCGCCCAGACGACGACCTTGGCCAGCAGGGAGTCGTAGTGCGGGGGGATGGCATAGCCGGGGGCGATGTGCGTGTCCACGCGGACGAAGGGACCGGCCGGGAGTTCACAGGTGGTGAGAACGCCGGGGGCCGGGGCGAATTCGCGGGTCGGATCCTCGGCATTGATCCGGCATTCGATGGAAACGCCCTGGGGAACACGGTTTCGAGCGGTGGTGAGCGGCTCGCCGGCGGCGATGCGCAGCTGTTCGGCCACCAGGTCCACCCCGGTGACCATTTCGGTGACCGGATGTTCCACCTGCAGACGGCAATTCATCTCCATGAAGTAGAACCGGCCCTGGGTGTCGAGCAGGAATTCCGCCGTCCCCGCGCCGACGTACCCGGCGGCCGAGGCACCCCGCACCGCCGCGGCGCCGATCTGCTCGGCCAGCTCCGCGGACAGTCCGGAAGCCGGAGCCTCCTCGACCAGCTTCTGATGACGGCGCTGCAGGGAGCAGTCGCGCAGGCCCAGATGGATGACCGTGCCCTGGGTGTCGGCCAGGATCTGCACCTCGACGTGGCGGGCCTGATCGAGGTAGCGCTCCACGTACAGGCGCGGATCACCGAAGACCGCACCGGCATTGGCCCGGGTGCGCTGCCAGGCCGCGGCGAAGTCGGCCGGATCGCGCACGACCGACATACCGCGGCCACCGCCACCCGCGACCGCCTTCATGATCACCGGATATCCGATGTCGGCGGCCAGCTCCTGCGCCTCCTCGACCGTGTCGACGGGGTCGCGGCTACCGGGCAGCAGCGGCAAGCCCGCATCGGACATGAGCGCGCGTGCGGTCGACTTGTCACCCAGACGCGCCAGCACCGCGGCCGGGGCCCCGACGAAGATGAACCCCTCCGCCTCGCAGACCTCGGCGAAATCCGGGTTCTCCGAGAGGAATCCGTAGCCGGGGTGGATGGCGTCGGCTCCGCTGAGCCGGGCCGCCTCGATCACGGCCGGGATGTAGAGGTAGCTGCGCTTGGCGGGGCCCGGGCCGATCTGCACCGCTTCATCGGCCAACCGCACCGCCGCCGAATCGCGATCCGCGGCGGAATACACCGCCACGGTGGCGATTCCGAGTTCGGCGCACGTGCGGATGATCCGCACCGCGATCTCGCCCCGGTTGGCGACGAGCACCTTGCGGATCTGTCGCGTCATCGCAGCGCCTCGAAGACGATCAGCGCCTGTCCGTGCTCGACGGCCTCACCGTCGCCGACCAGGATCTCGGCCACCACGCCCTCCTTGGTCGCGGTGACCGGAATCATCAGCTTCATGGCCTCGACGATGCCGACCTGCTGACCCGCGCGGACCGGATCTCCTTCGGCCACGAACGGGCTCGCCCCCGGCTCGGACGCGTGATAGAACACCCCGACGGTCTCGGCCGCGAGGGTGAATGTCGCTGTCTGCGAAGTGGATTCACCGGACGACGCATCGCCGGCCGCGAGGTTCCCCGCGCCGGAACCGTTCGGAGCGACGGCGCCGGGCGCGACCTGGCCGCCGTTCGCGGAGCCGGCGCCGTTCGCGGAGCCGCCCGCGTGCTCGGCGGCGAACTGCTGCGACGAGCCCCCACCCTCCCAGCTGACCAGCAGCGACACCGGCCCGTTGGCCACCGTCACCGAGGTCGGCGCGGGTGTGGTGCCCGCGCGCACGGTCAGGGCGTGGCGCGCGAGCACCGCGAGGCTGTGGTCGGCATCGGCGGCGCTCACGGCGCGCGCACCGGATTCGGTGGTGACGGGGTTGTTCATCGGTTCTCCTGCAGATCGTTTCGAGCGACGCCGAAGCCTCGGAATCTGTTGTGCCGCCGCGCGAGCAGCTCGGACGTGGGCCATGCCCGCAGCTCGTGCACGGCCTGCCGCAGCGCCCGCCGCAGCAGTGCGGTGGCGGCGGCCGGATCGCGGTCCGATCCGCCCTCGGGCTCGGGCACGACGGCGTCGGCGATGCCCAGTTCCAGCAGCGAGGCGGCGTCCACCCGCAGCGCCCGCGCGGCCTGCGGCGCCGCTGCCGGGTCCTGCCACAGAATGGCCGCGCAGCCCTCCGCGCTGATCACCGAGTAGACGGCGTTCTCGCACATGAGGACTCGGTCCGCCAGCGCCAGGGCGAGCGCTCCCCCGCTGCCGCCCTCACCGGTGATCACCGCGACCACCGGAACCGGCAGCCCGGCAAGCAGTTTCAGGTTCTCCGCGATGGCTACGGCCTGGCCCTGCTCCTCGGCCTCGATCCCCGGATACGCACCGGCGGTGTCGACCAAAGTCACCACCGGGAGCCTGAGCTTGGCCGCCAGCCGCAGGACGCGCGCGGCCTTGCGGTACCCCGACGGGGTCGGCATACCGTAGTTGCGCTGTGCCAGTTCCGCTGCCGTGTGTCCCTTCTGGGTTCCGATCACCACGACCGGCACACCGTCGAGCCGCGCCAGCCCGGCCACCATGGCCGAGCAGTCCGCGCTCATCCGGTCACCGTGCAGTTCGATGAAATCCTCGAACGCACCGGCCAGATGATCCAGGGTGGTCGGGCGGCCGAGCCGTCGGGCGGCCCGCACTCGCTCCCACGGATCACCGGCGGACAGCACCGACGGATCGGTGATCACCGCCTCGGTGTCGTCCGAATACGGCCGCGCCGAGCGAACGGTCATGCCCACCAGGCGAATCAGCCGATCACGCAGTGCGGATCGATGGCAGATCAGATCCACGATGCCGTGCTCGAGCAGGAATTCCGCGGTCTGGAATCCGGGCGGCAGGGTCTGCCCGATGGTCTGCGCGATGACGCGCGGTCCCGCGAAGCCCAGGCGCGCACCCGGTTCGGCGACGATCACATCGGTGGAGGTCGCGAACGAGGCCGCCACGCCGCCGTAGGTGGGATCGGTGATGACCGAGACGGTGAGCACACCGGCATCGTCGAGGCGGCGCAGCGCGCGGCTGGTCTTGGCCATCTGCATGAGGGCGACGATGCCCTCCTGCATCCGCGCACCGCCGGAGGCGGTGACGATGATCAGCGGACGGCGTTCGGCCAGTGCGACTTCCGCCGCGGCCGTCACCGCCTCACCGAGCGCGCTGCCCAGACTTCCGCCCAGGAACCGGAAGTCCATGGCGGCCAGGACGACCGGCGTACCGCCGAGCGTGCCGCGCACGCAGTCGATCGCGTCCGCCATCCCGGTCTTGCGCCGAGCGCCCGCCAGACGATCCGGGTAGGGCCGGGAGTCGGTGAACGCCAGCGGATCCGGCACCGTCTCGGCGTACTCGATATCCACCGCGGAGCCGGCGTCGATCAGCAGATCGATGCGCTGGCGCGCGGTCAGCATGCCGTGGTCGTCGCATTCGGGGCAGACCCGATCGCTCCGGTCGTAGCGCTTGAGGTAGATCATGGCTTCGCAGCCCGGACACACCATCCAGGAGGCGCGGGCGGTCGTTCCGGTGTCGAGGATGGTCATCGTTCCTCCAGCGGTCGGGGTACATACCGGGCACACTCCGCCGGGAGACGCACTCCGGCGGAACGCAATTGCGCGACTCGCGTGAGATAGGCCGCCCCGGTCATGACCTGCCGCGCGATATCGGCCACGGACCGATTCTCGGGAGCGGCCAGGTAGGTGCCCTCGGTCCAGCCGTTGAACGCACCCATCGACGGGCCGCACCAGATCTGATAGTCCGCCGCCCGGTCGGCCTCGCCTCGAATGCTCCAGCCCGAGGACAATCCCAGGTACCAGCGGAACACCAGCGCCATGCGGGCCTTAGGATCTCGTTCTGCGACCGCCAGCTGCGCGGGATCACGCTCGGTGAAGAAGCTCACGCAGTCCTGCCACACGTCCTCGAGCGGACGCCGGAAGAGCCCGGCCTCCAGGTCTTTTCGCACCTTCTCCGGCAGCGCGTCCATGCTGTCGTAGGCCCGGTACAGGTCGTACAGCTTGTGCGCGCGGGCGGCGAACATGGTGCCCCGCCGCAGCACCTGCACCTGCACCCCGAGCTCGAACATGTCCGAGCTGGGAGCCATGGTGCAGTCCGCGAACTGCGCGGTGGCGAGCAGCTTCCTGGTCGACTCCGACTGATTCGCCTCCCGCGCGGACTGATTGATCGACCCGGTCACGACATAGGCCGCGCCCAGGGTGAAGGCCGCCGCCGCGGCATCGGGGGTGCCGATGCCGCCCGCCGCGCCGATGCGGACCGCCGCGGCCGCCGGTACGGTCCGGGCGATGCGGTCGCGCGCGGCCACCAGCTCCGGCAGCAACACCAGCAGCGGTCGCCGGTCGGTGTGCCCGCCCGAATCGCCCTCGGCGGTGATGTCGTCCGCCATCGGCACCTGTGCGGCGAGCGCGGCCTGCTCGGCGGTGATGCGCCCGCTCTCCACGAGCGCGGACAGCAGCCGAGCCGGTGCCGGCTTCAGGAACAGTTCGGCCACCTCGACCCGGGATACCTTGGCGATCAACCGGTTCCGGCAGACGATCCGGCCTCCGGAATCGACCGCCAGCCCGGCGGCGCGGTACAGCACCACCTCGGCGGTGAGATCCATGAACGCCGATGCCTCCACACAGCGCACACCGTGCTTCAGACACGCCTCCACGATGGCGCGCTCCAGCGCGGGCTCGGACGGGCTGTGAATCAGGTTGCAGGCGAACGGCTTCGCGCCGAGTCGCCCGGACAGCTCGCCGAGCGCGGCGTCGACCGCCGCCGGGGGAACCCCGGCCGCACCGTAACTGGCCAGATAGCCCGCCTCCGCCATGGCGGCGACCAGTGCGGGCGAGGCGATGCCATTGGCCATCGCACCCGCCGCGTACGCGGCCCGAACCCCGTGTGCGGCCCGGAAACCACTGTCGCCCAGCTGTTCCGGCGGCAAGGGCCCGACCGCCGCGAGGATCTCGCCGTGTGCGGCGAGTGCCTCGTCGGTGGTCGCCCCGACCCGGCCCTCGTGCCGCACGATCCACAGCGGCCGGTCCAGTTCCAGCAACCGGGCCGAGATGTCCTCGGCCGTGTGTGCCACGACCGGCTGTCGGAAGGTGGTCATGCCCGGGCCCCTCGATCGGCGAGTTCGACCGACAGGTCGACGAGTTCGTAGATCCGCAGGCCCGGCTTCCACAGCGACCCGTCGACCACGACGGTCACGCCGTTCGGCCCGCGCCGCACCGACTTGATGTGCACCTCGAGCTCGACGCTGCCGTCGCTGGGCAGGAACTGGCCGCGGTAGCGCCAGCTGAACGCGATATCGCGGGGAATCCGGAACACCGGATCGGTCAGGCCCGCGGCGAATCCCGCGTCGAGCATCCATTCCTGCACGGCGTGGATCACCGACTCGACACCCAGCGAACCCGGAATCACCGGATCGAGATGGAAATGGCGGGCGAAGAACCAGTCGTCCGGGTCGATGGCCCGCAGCGAACGCAGGTATCCGGCGCCGTAATCGCCGCCCTCGTCCACGACTTCGACGCGGTCGATCAGCGCCAGCTTGCCGCGCGCACACGGCGTCGCCGCCGAATCCGCTCGGCGCGCGGCCACATCGATGACCCGGACCGGAGCCTCCGGGTGTCCGGCCAGCCAGGTCGGCGCGAAACGCCCCGCGTCCAAGCCGGTCTGGTTGGCCAGCGCCTCGTCGCTGAAGTAGCCGAACATGGTTTCGCCGCGATAGAACGGCCGACCGTCGACGCTGAGGGTGTAGTCGAAGGTCTGCAGCGAGGATCCGGGCAGGATCGTGGTGGACAGCAGCCGTGAGGTCTGCTCGATGGTGGCATCGCGCAGATCGACCTGCCGCAGCACGGTGGCCGTGCCGCCGAGATTGCGCAGGCTCAGCGTGACGCCGGGCTGGGTCAGGGTCGGCCCCGCGTAGTACCCCATGAGCAGAGCGGCCTGCAGCGAGGTCTCCATGTACACGAAGTGCGGCATGGATTCGTCCGCCGTGTCCGCGTAGTACCAGGAATCGGCCGGCGAGACGTATTCCGTTGTGTACGTGGCACCCTCGAGCACGCCCCGCGCGCCGTCGAACTCCACGACACGGTCCACCAGCAGCAGGCCGCCGGTCGGCAGGCGGGTAGCCCGCACCCCCGTGTACGGCGCGAACTCCGGACCCATGGCGATCCGCTGATCCCCACGCGCCAGGTGCGCCATGTGGAACTCGTTGAGCAGCAGGCTGTTCACCGCCTGGCCGGGGCCGATCCCGGCCCCGGCCGCCTCGGCGACCTCGACCAGGACGCGCACCGTCGCCGCACCGCCGCCGAAGGTGGCCGTGGCCTCGAGATGCGGTCGCGGCACCAGGTCGAGTCGATCGACGATCAGCTCGAGCGTGCCGGACGAATGTCCCTGTGCCGCGGTGCCTCCGGCGAGCACTCCGCCGGTGAGCGTGCTGCCCGAGAGCACCAGCGGCATGCCGGTGAACAGTGCGAACACCTCCGCGGCCTGCACGGCGGCCGCGTGCACGTCACCGTCGAACCGCGCGAGCACCCGGCCGTTGCCTCGGCCGCCGTACAGCTCGAGGGTGGTGACCTCGGTCAGCGCCAACGGCGTCGTCGCCGCGATCCGGGCCACCGCCTCGACACCGTGCCGGTGATGGCCGGGGCCGAACACCGCACGCACCTCACCCGCCGCCAGAGCGAGCAGCGCTGCCCGGTCCAGCTCCGTGCGACCGGTGCGGGCGAGCGCCTTGAACGCTCCCTCCCGGGCAACACCGTTGCCCGCCACCGTCGGCACCATCGCCGCCGGTGCCGCGACCCGGTCGCGCACCCGCCGCCACAGCTCCCGCTGCAATGCGGTCTGTGCCGACAGCGCGGCCCGATGCGCGGCGACGACGCCCGCGCGGATCTCCGCGATCGGATCCGTACCGGCCGGAAGCACATGGAAGCCGCCGCGAGTCATCGGATCGTGCCCGGCCTGCGTGTTCTGCCGAGCCGGCGCGGCATCGCTGGCCGCCGTCGGTGCGGCTTCCCTGCCCGCCGCCGGTTCGCCCGGTGCCGGGAACTCACCGGCCACAGTGGATTTCCCAGTCGCCGCGGCCGATGGCTGCGGCGCGCCCAGGGGGTTGAAGGCGATACCGTCGAATTCGAGCATTGTCATGCCATCCACCCCCGTACCGAGGTTCGGAACTTCTCCGTCAGATCGGGTGTCGTCAGCACTGTGACATCCGAGAATCGTTGCAGTACATCGCCGTCGAGCGACAGCGCCGTCGCGTCGATGCGAGCTTCCATCCGTCCCGCGCGGGGGTTGTCCACCACGACCAGGAACGGTTCGCCGGTCGGGAGCGGCGCGTAGTAGTCGACGCCGCCGATGCCGAGCGGCAGACAGGCCGTCCCGAGCAGCCGGTGCCCCAGGATGGGCGGCACCTGCAGGATGAGGTCGGCGTTGACCGGATCGTGCAGCCGCCCGGCGTAGGCGCCGTGTGCGACCGGATCGGCCGCGAGCACGCATTCGATCACCAGGGCGTCGTCGCTCTCGGCCCGGATCGCGTGCAGCCCCTGCAGAGCGGGGCCGTGGAACTGGATCGCGTCACGGTAGATCCGTGCCGCACTCTCCCCCGGTCCGTGCGGCACCTGCCGCCGAGCGGGCCGGGTGGACTCGTCCACCGCGTCCGCCAGCAGCAACGTCGCCCGGAAGTGCGCGACCGAGTCACCGAAGACGGTGGTGCGCAGAGCTATCGGGCCGGTCGACGTAGGAATCTGCCCGGCCTGGTCACCGGCCTCCACGGGTTCGAAGTCGAACTCCAGTGTGTTCACCGGGTGGTCGAAGACCAGTCCCTTGAGCACCTGGAAATCGCGCACTCCCACCACGATTCGGCCCGGCAGCGCCCGTTCGGCGGCATTGATCATCGCGCCGAGCCCGAACGTGGCGGGCAGCACGATGTGCTCACCGATCCGGTGTGCCTCGATCACCGGCTCCTGTGCCAGCCCCGCGATGCCGCGGCGCATCCGCAGTGGAGCGGGAGTGGACTCGGCCGAGGACAGCGCCGTCGCCGCACCGACCAGCAGCACCGGTTCGGTCCGCCGTCCGGCGCTGAACTGCGCCGTGAACGCGGCCGCACCGGCCGCCGGGGCCAGCAGCGGAATCCCGCGCTCGCGGAAGTATTCCCGCAGTGTGGGGGTCACCATGCCGCCGTCCCAGGCGCCCCAGTCGATCGCGGTCGCGAAGCCGTCCGGATTCCGGTCGGCCCAGCTCACCGCGAAGCGGCCCAGCGCCTCGTTGGCCGCCGCGTAGTCGGCCTGCCCGGCATTGCCGAACAGCCCGGCCACCGAGGTGAACAGCACCAGATGACGCAGCTGTCCCACCGCCGCGAGGACCGCGCGCAGCCCGTCGAGCTTCGGCCGCAGCACCCGCTCGATGGAGTCGGCGCTCTTGTCCGGGATCAGTGAATCCGCGAGCACGCCCGCACCGTGCACCACACCCGTGATGGAATCCCGCCACGGGGTGAGCGCCTGCTTCAGCGCCCGCTCGTCGGTGGCATCCACCGCGAGATAGGCTGCCCGGCCGGACAATTCCTCCAGCGTCGCGCGAATCTCGCGCACCGCCCGCACATCCGAGCAGGCCCGCTCGATCTCGCGCGGTGTGACACCGCGTCCGGCGAGGGCCCGCACCGCCGCGCCCTTGAGGTCGGCCCCGGCCACCCCCAGCGCCCATTCGGGTTCGGGCGTCTGCTCGGTCCGTCCCAGCAGGACGAACCGGCACTCGCTCGTGCGGGCCAGGGCCAGCACGCACGTCGCGGTCACGCCGCGCGCGCCGCCGGTCACCAGCAGGACATCGTCCGCCGTCAACAGGCTCGCGCCGGTATCGGCACCCGCCGTGACGATCTCGACCGTCCGGGCCGCGCCGTGGCGGCTCGGGACCGGCGTGCGCCGAACACCCGTGCCGTCGATGCCGACCTCCAGGGTGTCCCGCGCGGCGTCGACCAGTTCCTCGAGCACGTGCTCGGCCAGTCGCTGCGGCAGGGCCGCCGGATCGATGTCCAGCGCCCGGCAGAACAGCGACGGCTGCTCCGCGGCAAAGCTTTTCACCACGCCGCCCAGACCGCCGAGCAGCGCGGCGACCGGTTCGGCGTCACCACGCAACCCGAGGTGACCGTCGAGCCGGGTGACGGTCACGAACCCCGCCCGTCCCGTGGTCGCCCGCAGGCGCGGCAGCACCTGTCCGGCGACCAGAATGGAGTCGGCCAGCACCCGCTGCGCCTGCTCCCATTCGGTGGCCACACCCGCGACCACCACGCAGGCGTCGATCGCGGCGTTCCCGGCCACATCCTCGGGCCCCGCGGCTCGGCGCACCGACCAGCTGCGCGCCCGGAATTGCTCTTCGATTGCCTCGCAATCGGTTTCAGCCGAATCGTCCAGGCATACCACTACCGCCTGGCCCGCCGGCCGGTACGGATCCACCGCCGGATCGACCGGCGGGAGCACGACGAGCTCGACGACATGCCGCGGCGTTTCGGCCGCGGCTTCAGCTTTTGGGTGGACATCACCCCCGGCCAGCTCGCTCACGATCTGATCGAGCGTGTGCAGCGTGCCGAGTTTCTCGGGTCCGAGCACCGGCAGATCCGGGAACCGCTCCTGCAGCGCGCCGATCACCTGCACCCGTTTGATCGAATCCACACCCAGGTCGGCTTCCAGATCCATCGACGGATCGACCATCTCCACCGGGTAACCGGTCTTGTCCGCCACCACCTCGCGCAGCGCCTGCAGCAGCGAGTCCCCGGACAGGCCGGTCGCGGAAACCGCTGCCGCCGAGACGGTCACAGCGGCGACCGGGCCGTCGGCCACGGCCGAGGGCTCGATCTCACCTGCGTCCAGCTCGCTCACGATCTGATCCAGCGTGTGCAGCGTGCCCAGCTTCTCGGGGCCCAGCACCGGCAGATCCGGGAACCGCTCCTGCAGCGCCCCGATCACCTGCACCCGTTTGATCGAATCCACACCCAGGTCGGCTTCCAGATCCATCGACGGATCGACCATCTCCACCGGATAACCGGTCTTGTCCGCCACCACCTCGCGCAGCGCCTGCAGCAGCGAGTCCCCGGACAGCGCGGCCGAGCTCGACGCGGCGGCTGCCACCGGAGCGGAGACCTGCTGCGCAACAACAGGTTCGGCAACAGCGAGTTCGCCAACAGCGGCTTCGGCAACAGTCGGCGCAGCAGACACACCGTTGGCGGGCGCGGCAGCGCCATTGGCCACCACCGGCGTGCTCGGAGCCGCAGCGACCGGGGCGGCCGCGATGCTCGGCGCGGACGAGGCCGCGATACTCGGCGACACCGCCGGAGCCGTGATCCGCTCGCTGAACACCGGCACCGGGCGCGGGCGCGAGACCGCCGACCCGGACTCCAGCTCCGCCAGCTGCGCGATCACATCTCCTGCGCGGGAATGGCTTTCGCTGATCGCGACGCCATGGTCCTTCACGGCTTCGATGGCCCGGACGGTCAGATCGTCCAGGGCGCCCTGACGCAGCGCACCGGCCAGGTCACGGGCCAGTTCGAGCTGGCCGTCCAGGTAGTGACGATGAGTGTGCAGATGCTGCACCAGCGCACTGTCCAGTGCGTCCGGCGCGGACACTCGATACTGCGAATCCGCGGACACGCGATACTCCGTTCCTGAGGTCGGACTGTTCGTGGGGGCTGCGCTGTTCGATAGGGCCGCGTCGCCCGAAAGAGCCGCACTGCCCGAAAGAGCCGCGCTGCCCGAAAGTGCCGTCGGGTACGACGAATTCGACGGAGCCGAGCTGGGCGACGGAGCCGAGCCGACCGCCGTGGTCGAGGCGCTCGCGCCGTTGGAGATGCTCGAAGAGCCCGCGTCGGTGACCACCCGGTAGCCGTCCGACAGTGCGGCGGCGTACGCCTTGCGGCGGGTCTCGGGCACGTACTCCGGAGCCGAGATGGTGACCGACATGGCGGGTTTGCCCGCACGGACCACCGGAGCCTCCGCCGCGTGGCGGTTGATGCCCGTCAGGGAGACACCGAGCACGGCCAGTCGCACCGCGGCCCGCTTGAGGGTCAGGTCGCCGTTGCCGATCGGACCGGAGTCCGTGGCGATCGCGATGACCTCGGGACCGAAGGTGCGCCGCACCAGCGAGGTCAGCACCTGCTTCGGGCCGAACTCGACGAATACGTTGCAACCGTCGGCGCGCATGGCGGACAGCGAGTCGAAGAACTCGACCGGGTTGCTCAACTGGGCGGTGAGGGTGGCCCGATTCTCCTCGAGGTCGGCCCCGTAGGAGCGGCCCCGGGTGTCGGCGTACACGGGCGCGGCGGGCTCGCCGATCTCGATACCCGACACGGCCGCGCCGAACGCCTCCACCGCATGCCCGACGTACGGGGTGTGGAACGCACCGGACACCGGCAGATGCCGAGTGGCCCAGCCTTTTTCGGACGCGCGGTCCACCATCGCGGCGATGCCGTCGGCCCCACCGCCGACAACCACCTGGTCCGGCGCGTTGTGGTTGCAGATCCAGACGTCCTCGATGCCCTCGAGCGCCGACTCGACCTCGTCGCGCGATGCGCCGACCGCGATCATGGTGCCCGCGTCGACATCGTCGGCGACGGTCATCGCCAGGCCACGGGCCCGGGCCAGCGCGTAGAAATCCTCGGTCGTCAGCGCGCCCGAGGCCCACAGCGCGGTGAGCTCGCCGAAGCTGTGACCCAGGTATCCGGCGGCCTCGAAGCCGTACTCGCGCAGCACCTGGAACTGTCCGGCCGCGAGCGCGCCGATCGCGGGCTGTGCGAATTCGGTGCGCCGCAGCGTGTTCTCCTGCTCGGCCCGTACCTGCTCGTCGAACGCCGGCGGCGGGAACACCACTGCGCCCAGTCGCCGCGAGGCCTGCGCGAAGGCCGCGTTGGCCGCGTCGAAGGCCGCGCCGACCGGCGGATTGTTCAGTGCCGCATCGATTCCCATATCGACGTACTGGCTGCCCTGACCCGCGAACAGCGCGCCCACCCGGCGATCGGGCAGCGCGGCGGCGCGGAAGTAGACGCCCTCGGGGTGATCCCAGTGCGCCGCATCGGGATTTCGCACGAGCTCGTCCACCGCGAGAGCACGCAGTTCGGCCGCGCTGTCCTCGTCCAGTGACACGAAACCGATGCGGGCGTGATCCTCGGGAATGTCGCCACCGTCGACGCCCTCGGTGGTGCGCACCGCGTCCACCAGACCGGCCACATCCGGCGCGTGCCAGATCTGCGCCCGCGGTGTGCGGTGCAGCACGCGCATCCCGTCGCGACCGGACTCCGCCTCCTCGAGCACGAGGTGGAAGTTGGTGCCGCCGAAGCCCATTGCCGACGCGGCGGCCCGGCGCACCTTGCGGTTCGGATCCAGGATCCACGGCCGCGTGCGGGTGTTCACGTAGAAGGGCGTGGTGGTCGCGTCGATCTCGGCGTTGGGCCGCTCGACATTGATGGTCCCGGGCAGCACCTTCTGATGCAGCGCGAGCGCGAGTTTCATGATGCTGGAGGATCCGGCGGCGCCCTTGGTGTGCCCGATCTGCGACTTCACACTGCCCAGCGCCGCGAACCCGGTCTCGGGGCTCGCATCGGCCAGCAGGCCCTTGAGCGCGGTCAGCTCGGTCTTGTCGCCCACGGCGGTGCCGGTGGCGTGCGCCTCGATGAGCTCGATATCGGCGGGCGAGCAGTCGGCGTCGGCGTACGCGCGATCCAGCGCCACCCGCTGCCCCTCGGCCCGCGGCGCGTAGATGCTCTTGGAACGCCCGTCGCTGGAGGACCCGAGCCCGCGAATAACCGCGTAGATCCGGTTACCGTCGCGGCGCGCGTCCTCGAGCCGCCGCAGCGCCAGCATCGAAATGCCCTCGCCCAGCATGGTTCCATCGGCTCCGTCGGAGAACGGGCTGATCCGGTCGGTCGGCGAGAGCGCGCCGACCTTGCTGAAGCACATGTAGATGAAGATGGTGTTCTCGGTGTCGACGCCACCGGTGATCATCATGTCCGCGCGGCCGTCCCGCAGTTCCGCGATGGCGGTGCGGATGGCCGCCAGCGAGGCCGCGCAGGCCGCGTCGACGGTGCAGTTCATCCCGCCGAGACCGAGCCGGTTGGCCACCCGCCCGGCCACCACGTTCGCCAGCAGACCCGGGAAGGAGTTCTCCTCCCACGGTGCGAAGGCGGCCACGAAGCGGTCCGCGATCGCGTCGGCGTCGCCGTCGGACAGGCCGACCGAGCGCGCCGCCTCCTTGAGAACCGGCGTGGACAGACGCGCGGCGAGCGGATGCATGAGCGGCACCGGGCCGGTGGTGCCCAGCACCACACCGGTGCGCGAGGGGTCGTACCACTGCGAGTCGGTCGCGCCCGCATCGGTCAGCAGGTCGCGTGCGACGCCCAGGCTCAGCGTCTGCATGGTGCTGGTCACCTCGAGCTGGTTGGGCGGCAGCCCGAACTCGAGCGGATCGAAATCGACGTCGGGCAGGAAAGCCCCACGGCGCGAATAGGTCTTGTCGGGTGCCGATCGATCGGCGTCGTAGTAATCGTCCAGCCCCCAGCGCGACGACGGCACCTCCTCGGTGCAGTCGACACCGTCGACGATGTTCTGCCAGTACTCTCGATGGTTGCGTGCCTTGGGCAGCAGGCCCGACATCCCGACGATTGCGATCGGGTCGTGTGCCAGGCGTCTGTCGTCCGTCACGGATATTCCTCTCGAACCCAGGCCGTCGCGCCGGTCAGGCGGCGACGGTGGTGGCGGTGGTCGACGAAATGAGTTCGCCCGCGGCGGCGGCGAACATGCGGTGGCCGAGCGGGCTGGGATGCAGCCCGTCCTCGGTCCAGACCTCGGGGCGGTCCCACTCCGGCCGGGCGGCCAGATCCAGCAGCAGCGCGCCGTGGTCGGCGGTGACCTTGGCGAGCACCTCGTTGGCGTGGGTAAATCGTTCGCGCAGCAGTCCGCGGAAGCTCTCCGGAACCGGAAGGCGGCCGGGGATATCCGGGTAGTCGGCGGTGAAAACCGTTGCCCCGGTGGCGCACAGCGTGCCGAAGATGGTGTCGAGGTTCTGCTCGAACGCATCCGGGTCGAATGCGCTCACCAGATCGTTCACACCCACGACCACGCCGTAGAGCCCGGCGCGGGCGGCGGCCGGCAGCTGCCGCGCCACCACGTCACCGGTGGTGGCGCCGTGCGTCCCGCCATTGCGTACTGCGCTGGGCCGCATACCGAGCTGGCCCGCCAGCCGTGGCACCCAGCCCCGGTAGCCGCCGGTCGCGGCCGGGTCGCCGCGACCTTCCACGAACGAGTCGCCCAGCGCGATCAGACCCACGCCGGTCATAGCGGAGCCGCGGCGTTCTTGGGGGCCGAGTTGTTCTCGGGGGTCTTGGCGACGTGCCGATCGGCCTCGGGGAAGTCGACCTGCGCGTAGAGCTCGCCCAGTTCTTGTTCGCCGAAGAACTTGTCCGGCGGGTACAGGCCCGCGATCAGCCCGAAGAACTTCTTGGAGTAGTCCGGGCTCAGGCTCGACGCGCGGAACACCGAGTCGTAGTACGGCGTCAGGGTCAGCTCGGAGATGCTCTGGGTCAGCTCGTAGGTGCTGGCGCTCTGCTCGTCGCGCTCGCGCTGGTACTCGGGCAGGGTCTCCTCGAACGGGCGTGCGCCCGAGAGGCTTTCGTCGACCAGGTCGGCCAGCAGCTGGGTGTACTTGAAGGCGTCGGTGATGCCCCAGCCGGTGAACGGGTCCTTGTGGTACCCGGCGTCGCCCACCAGCGCCCAGCCGGGGCCGAAGGACTGGCGGCGGTAGTTGTCCGGGTACAGCATCGGACGGAAGGGCTCCTCGCGCTTGCCGGTATCCCGCAGGCGCGCACCGATTTCCGGGTCGATCTGATCGACGATCTCCTGAACGCCCGCATCGGGGTCGGCCTTGAAATCGCGGAAGCGGTCGCGCTTGCGCATCACCGCGACGAGGTACTGATCGTCGTTGGTCGGCCACGCGGCGAACTGCTGCTCACCGAAACCGGTGCGGTGGTTCATGCCCCAGTCGATGCCCGAGTAGTACGAGTAGTAGACGAAGCACGCGGCCGAGGAGCCCTCGTAGGTCTGCGCGCCGACCGTCTTGGCCACGATCGAGTTCGCGCCGTCCGCGCCCACCACCAGCGTTGCCCGGAACTCCTGTTCACGACCATCGCCGACGTGGCCGCGGATACCGGTCACCCGATCGCCGTCGGTCAGCAGACCGGTGACGGTGAAGCCCTCGATGATCTCCGCGCCGCCCTTGCCCGCCGCGTCCACCAGGATCTTGTCCAGGATCGTGCGACGCGGGCAGTACACGGCGTCGATGCCGTCGGCGCTCGGATCCGCCATGCCCTTGATGACGATGTCCGTGTAGGTGAAGTTCAGCTCGCGCACCGGCGGGCAGCCGGTGGCGATCACCTCGTCGAGCAGACCCCAGGACTTCAGCAGCCCCAGACCGGCCTGGTGAATGTAGTGCGTGGAGGGGGTGTCGCTGGGGAAGGAGGCGCGGTCCACCGCGAGCACCCGATATCCCTTGCGGGCCAGCAGCATGGCCAGCGGCGCACCGGCCACGCGCGTACCGACAACGATGACGTCGTACATGATGTGATCACTTTCGGTAGTCGAATTCCGATTTCGAGTCTGTCGCCGCCGCGCGGCGAGACCCTCTGCGAGTCAATGCAATTCATCGACCGATCGGTCGCGGCTATCGCCGCCGGCCGAAGGATCGAATTTCGCGGATGTTCATCCGCGCGACATGTAGAGCTGATCGATATCCGCCGAATACGATTCCGCGATCGCGGCCCGGCGCAGTTTCAGCGAAGAGGTGAGCAGCCCGCCCTCGACGGTGAAATCACCGTCCACAATGCGGAATTCACGAATCGATTCCGCCCGCGATACCAGCGAATTCGCGTCATCCACCGCGGTCTGGACGGCCACCGCCGGATCACCCTCCGGATGCTCCGCGCGCCAGGCCTCGAGCCGCGCCGCGTCCATGGTCACCAGTGCCGTCACGAACGCCCGGCCCTCGCCGACCACCATGCAATTGCTCACCAGCGGATGCAGCCGCACCCGGTCCTCGAGCGGGGTCGGGGCGACGTTCTTACCGCCCGAGGTGACCAGAATCTCCTTCTTGCGGCCGGTGATTCGCAGCAGGCCGCCGTCGAGCTCACCGATGTCGCCGGTGTGCAGCCAGCCGTCCGCGTCCACGGGACGCTGCTCGCGCGCCGCACCCCAGTACCCCGGGGACACGTGCGGACCGCGCACCAGCACCTCGCCGTCCTCGGCGATGCCGACCGCCGTGCCGGGAATCGGCCCGCCCACGGTGCCCACCCGATAGGTCTTGGGCGCGCTCACCGTGACCGCGGTCGCGGCCTCGGTCAGGCCGTAGCAGTTGAGGATCACCGTTCCGAACGCCGCGTAGAAGCCCGCGGTCGTATCGTCCAGCGACGCGCCGCCGGAGATGACGTAGCGCAATCGACCGCCGAGCGCGTGCGCCACCGGATGATCCACCGCCACCGGCGATTCGCCGGCCTCCAGACGCAGCAGCCCGGTGACCACGGCGTCACGCTCGGACTCCTCGGTCAGCAGCGCCCGGATGTTCTTGCGAATCTTCTCCAGCGCGTAGGGAACCAGCGCCAGGAACGTGGGCTGGATGCGGGTGAGCGCCGGAACCAGATCGGGGATGCCCGGCAGCAGTGTGGTGCTCGCGCCACCGACCAGGCAGGCGAAGAGCATCGTCTGACCGAACACGTGCGCCAGCGGCAGCGCGAGCGCGGTGCGGCTGGCGCCCTCGAACAGTTCGGCCGCCTGCCGGACCGTATTGGCCGAGGACACGTGCATGTTCCGGTGGGTGATCATGCAGCCCTTGGAGAGCCCGGTGGTCCCGCTGGTGTAGACGATCATGGCGAGATCGTCCGAGCGCACCGCCGCGATCCGCGCGTCCAGCGCCTCGGTCGCATCCGCGGACGCCCGCGACCAGGCCGCGATCTCCTCGAAGGTCCACACCGTGCCCGCGCCCGCGGCGGTGAGCCGTGCGGCGTCCGCTGCCGTCTCGGCGGCGAAATACGTACTGCCGCTGTCGCTGAGCATGTGCTCGATCTGTGCGGGCGAGGAGGTCGGGTACACCGGCACCACGACCGCGCCGACCGCCAGCGCCGCCAGGTTCAGCAACGCCCATTCCAGCCCGGTCCGCCCGAGCACCGCCACCCGGTCCCCGGTCGCCACCTCACGCTCGAGCAGCGCCGCGGCCACCGCACGCACACCGGCGTCGAGCCCGGCACACGTCAGCAACACCCCGTCCGCGCCGCCGAGCGATTCACGCAGCGGATCACGGCTCGCCGCATCGGAAACGATGGAATACAAACTCGCGTTGTCGGGCGGATCGAATCCGAACCCGATGGCAGACTCAGTCTTCACAATTCGAATTGTGCGCGGCGACAATCATTCTCGTCGCCGCCCGGGTCGCCATTCCTACCGCGCGAAAGTCATTGTCTATCGAATAGCACCGACGACATCTTCCCGGGCATCATCGAGCTGTGCGGGTTCCGCGGATTCCATGCAATCGAGAAACGCGGCCACCGCGGGATTCGTATCGTCGGAACGCCACACCGCATACAAATCCAGAGTGGGAACCGGATCCAATAGTTTCACCGCGGCCGAAATACTGCCGGGTGCGCCCATTCCCATGGACACCGCCCGGGGCAGCGACGCGAAGCCCACCAGCGGGCGCACCGAGACCATGTGCGCCGTCGCACCCGGATCGTCGGCGTGATGCGCCACGTTGAGCGATATCCGAGTCTGCGCGGCCGAGCGGAAGATGGCGTCGTACATCGCCGGACACTGCTCGCGCGCGAACAGCACACACTCCTGACTCGCCAGCTCCGCGAACGGCACACCCGGCCGATCGGCCCAGCGGTGCCGCCGACCGACCACCGCGACCAGCGGGACCCGGTGCAGCAGTCGCCGATACCGGAACTCCGCGGTGCTGGGATGGCCGTAGACCAGCGCGATGTCCAGTGAACGGTCCGCCAGACCGGTCAGCTGCGGTCCCGTGCGTTTCTCCCACAGCGACACCACGATGTCGGGGTGGCGTTCGGTCATCTTGACCAGGGTGTCGGGCAGCACATGCCTGCTCGCGGGCAGGTTGTATCCGATGCTGAGGGTTCCCGAGCGGCCCTCCGCGGTCGCCTTGGCCGCCCGTGCGGCCCGGTCGACCTGCGCGACGATCTGGCGGGCCTGAAGTTCGAATTCCCGACCGGCCGCGGTGAGCCGGACCTCGTGCGAGTTCCGTGCGACCAGCTGTACCCCGAGCGACTTCTCCAGTTTCTGCAGCTGGGCGCTCAGGCTTGGCTGAGTGAGATGTAGGCGCTGCGCTGCGCGGCCGAAGTGCAACTCTTCGGCGATGGTGATGAACGAAACCAGATGTCGGAACTCCATGATGCCGGCTCCCTCCGAGCTACCTGCCACGGTAGCCACGGCAGATAACCGGTGATGAATCCAAGCCGCACAGTTGCCCCCGATTCGGTTGCGTACCAGTGAATCCCACCCGGAGACAGCCGCTCCATGCTAGTTGAGCCGGTCCGCCCACTCGCGGTAACCGGACGTGATTCCCATCTCATCGGAATAAAGGCGCGCGGCCGCTCGTTGTACCTGGACGGCGAAAAATGAGCCGACAACGGTATGTACGTTGTGCCACCATGAGTTTCGACGACGATGAACCGACCCCCGAGGTCGTGACCAGCAGGAAGGAGGAGGCGGCAGTGGAACCGACGCACCGAGAGCAGAACCCGGCGACAGCCCGAGCGCGAGTGCTACTCGTCGGCGGCAGCGCGCGCTACGAGCACGGCACCGATCGGCCCTACCGCCTCCAGGCCGGCGCCTAGACCTACCGCCCTTCGCTTCCTGTTCTTCTTCCTCTCTTTCGAAACATGGTGACTCCCATGGCTTTCCGTCACGCCGAAGACCCTCACATAACCTCCGACAATTGGATCCACGCCGGTGTTCTGGTACTGAACGCCTCCTACGAGGCGCTCACCGAGATCAACGCCGAACGTGCGGTGGTGCTGCTGCTGAGCGGCACCGCCGAAACCGTCTCGGACCGGCGGCCCGAGTTCCCGATCCGCTCCAAGCACGTCGAGATCGCCCTGCCGGAGACCATCCGGTTGACGCGATACGTCTACCTCGAGCACCGGGTACTCGTGCACGACGAGAGCCGCGCCACCCTCCCGGCCGTGCTGCGGCGCGACCGCTACCGCTGCGGGTACTGCTCGGGCTGGGCCCGCACCGTGGACCACATCCGCCCGCGTTCCAGGGGCGGCCCGAACACCTGGGCCAACCTGATCGCCGCGTGCGGTCCGTGCAACAGCCGCAAGGCGGACCGGACTCCCGAGGAGGCCGGCATGCGACTGCTGTGGGAGCCCAAGGCGCCCGACGAACTGGCCAAGCGCCAGCGACAGATCTGGAAGGACCTCGCCGCGGCGGGGTGAGACAAGCACCGTGATCGGCAGCGAAAGGAGCAGACCCGATGACGAATACCGCAGTGCAGGAGATTCAGGAGCAGACCCTCGCGGAACTGCTCCCCATCTCCGACTCGACCAACGCCTGGCAGCACGCCGCCTGCGAGGGCGATCCCAACCATGAGGCGTGGTTCCCCTACCCGTCGCAGGACTTCGAATACGCGCGGCGTATCTGCGACGGCTGCCCCATTCGCCGCGAGTGCGGTGACTTCGCTTCGCGCACCGGCCAGTCCGGTGTGTGGGGCGGGCACGAGTACGACCGCGGCAAGATGATTCGCGAATGAACGAGGGAAATCGGTGAGCGCCCCGGCGGCGCTCACCGATTTCCCTTTCTCCGATAACCCTGTCTCGCGTGACCGTCCGGCACAGGTGGAGAATTTCGGCTGAACATACACTTGCGCCCGTGGGTACTCATCGCGCCGAAGGCCGATCACGAAGCATCAGCAAAGGACCGGTTATCGTCGTGGCGGCGGTGATCGTGCTAGCGCTCGCAGTCGTCGGCTGGTTCTTTCTGCAGGAACGGTCCAAGGACAAGGACATCGCGGCCGCGGCCGCCTGCGTCGAGGGCACCACCACGCTCGACGTCACCGCCGATCCCGATATCGCCGCCCTGGTCAAGACCGCCGCGGACCGATTCAATGCCACCGCGCCGCACGTGCGCGACCACTGCGCCGTGGTCGCGGTCACCGCGCAACCCTCCACCGCCATGGTCGCGGCCCTCGCCTCGGGCAAGGCCTGGGACCCGGCGCTCGGACCCCAGCCCGCGCTGTGGATTCCGGATTCGGTGCGCTCGGTCGAGCTCATGCGGGTGCCCGGTCTGATCGCGGGTACGCCCGCACCGATCGCGCTCAGCCCGATCGCGCTGGCGGTGCCGGACGAATTGCGCCGCGCCCTCGATAGCGCGCAGGCGCACTGGGCCGATCTGCCCAAATACCAGCAGGGCTCGCTGAGCGATATCGGCCTCGGCTCGTGGAACGGCCTGCGCCTGGCCCTGCCGCCGGGCGATGCCGCGCTCGCGGTCGCGACGGCTGTCGGCTCGGGCGTCTCGGGCACCGACCCGCTCGACGAGAACGCCGCCAAGTCCGGGCAGACGGTCTCGGCGATCTCCAATCTGGCCGCGGGCGCGCCCACCGCCACCGACACCGCCGCCGCGCTGACCGCGCTGGCCGCCGCACCGGATGCGGGCGCCCCCGTGCACGCGGTAGCCGCTACCGAGCAGCAAATCAAAGCCCACAACGGCCTCACCGCTTTCCGCCCCACCGGGAACGGTCCCGTGGCCGACTACCCCGCCGCGGAACTCACCGGATCCTGGGTGGATCAGACCCAGAACCTGGCCGCGGGCCTGTTCGCCGACTTCCTGCGCGCACCCGAGCAGTCGAAGCTGTTCACCGACAACGGTTTCGGCGCCGCTCCCCCGGCGACCTCGGGCATCGGGCCGAAAGCGGCCCTGACCCAGGTCCAGCAGGTGCTCGCCCACCCGGTCCTCGGTGTCTCCGCGACGGTCCTGCTCGATGTCTCCTCCTCGATGGGCACCACCGACGGATCGCTGACCCGGCTCGCGAATTCCGTTGCGGCGCTGCAGTCCACGATGGGCGTGATGCCGCCGGACTTCGGGCTCGGAGTGTGGACCTACGCCAAGAGCCTCGAGGGCGACACCCCGTACAAGGTCGCCGTACCCACCGCGCCGCTCACCGATGCCCAGCGCACCGCCGTCGGACAGGCGCTGAGCACCGTCACCGCGAGCACCGCCAAGCCGGACCGGGCCTACCCCACCATCGAGGCGGCCTATCGCGGGGTGATCGGCAACTACGCCGCCTCGCGCACCAATTCGATCCTGCTCATCACCGACGGACCCGAGGACGACTCCACCGTCACCGGCGATCAATTGCTCGCCGATATCGCCGCCGCGACCGATCCGGCGCATCCGATCCGGGTCGACGTCATCGTGGTCGGCGGTTCCGGGACCCAGACCCTGCAGACCCTGGCCCAGCGCACCGGCGGCACCTACACCAAGGTCACCGCGACCAACAGCCTGCCCTTCGGCACCGCGGTATCACAGGCGCTGACGACCCCCTGAGCTGCGATCACTCCGGCATGTCGTCACAAACTTACCGGTCGGTCATGGGAGATTCGAAGAAGTTAGGACTCGTTCACGAGTCCAGTGACGCTTCATCGACAATCGAAGGGGTCTCACCATGGCACACACCACGGGCACCGAAAGCCCGGTCAAACAGGGAATAGCGGCCGGCGCCTCCATCGCGGCGGCGGTGCTGTTCCTGGTCATCGGAGTGCTCTCGATCCTGCAGGGCATCTCCGCCGCCCGCGACGACGATCTGCTGATCGTCGGCACCAACGACTACATCTACAAGTTCAACACCTCGGCCTGGGGCTGGATCCACATCATCGTCGGCGCGCTCGTGGTCCTGGTCGCCATCGGCCTGATGACCGGCGCCACGTGGGCCAGGGTCGCCGCGATCGTCATGGCCGCGGTCTCGATCATCGAGAACTTCCTGTGGCTGCCGTACTACCCGGCGTGGAGCCTGCTGATCATCGCCCTGGACGTGGTGGTCATCTGGGCTATCGCCACCTGGAAGCCGGCCACGACCTAGCCGGAGCCCGGCGGAGACTCGGCCCGCTGCGACATCCGTCGACATAACGCAGCGCCCGATATAACGCAGCGCCCGAACGGATTCCGTTCGGGCGCTGCGTTGTTCGGTTCGACCTGCTGTTCGGGTTCGACCCTGCTGTTCAGGTACGACCGTGCTGTTCAGGTACGACCCCGCTGTTCAGGTGCGACCCCGCTGTTCAGATACGACTCCGCCTCACTCCGCGTACGAGTCCATCGGCGGGCACGAGCAGACCAGGTTCCGGTCGCCGTACGCGCCGTCGATCCGCCGGACCGACGGCCAGACCTTGGCGCGCGCACCGCCCACCCCCTGCGGGTAGACGGCGATTTCGCGGCTGTACGGGTGATCCCATTCGCCGACCAGGCACTGCGCGGTATGCGGCGCGCCCCGCAGCGGGTTGTCCTGCACCGGCCAGACCCCGGCCTCGACCTGATCGATCTCGCCCTTGATGGCGATCATGGCGTCGATGAACGCGTCGACCTCCTCGAGGTTCTCGCTCTCGGTGGGCTCCACCATCAGGGTGCCCGCCACCGGGAAGCTCATGGTCGGAGCGTGGAAACCGTAGTCCGCCAGGCGCTTTGCCACATCGTCCACGGTGACGCCGGTGCGCTTGGTGATCTCGCGCAGATCCAGGATGCACTCGTGCGCGACCATGCCGTTGTCGCCGGTGTAGAGCACCGGGAAATGCGGATCCAGCCGCCGCGCAATGTAATTGGCCGAGGCGATGGCGGTCAGGGTGGCGCGGCGCAGACCGTCCGCGCCCATCATGCGGATGTAGGACCAGGTGATGGGCAGGATCGAGGCCGACCCGTACTTGGCCGCGGACACCGCGTGCGAGCCCGCCTCGAGCGGATCACCGGGCAGGTACCGCGCCAGATGCTCGCGCACCGCGACCGGGCCCACGCCCGGACCGCCGCCGCCGTGCGGGATGCAGAAGGTCTTGTGCAGGTTCAGGTGGCTGACGTCGCCGCCGAATCGGCCCGGTCGAGCCAGCCCGACCAGCGCGTTCAGGTTCGCGCCATCCACGTAGACCTGACCACCGGCATCGTGCACCAGGGCGCACAGCTCGGCGACCTCGTGCTCGTACACGCCGTGCGTGGACGGGTAGGTGATCATGATGCAGGCCAGGCGATCGGCGTGATCGGCGATCTTGGCGCGCAGGTCGTCCAGGTCGACGTCGCCGTTGGGGCGGGTCTTGACGACCTCGACCCGCATGCCGACCATGGCCGCGGACGCGGCGTTGGTGCCGTGCGCGCTGGAGGGGATCAGGCAGGTATCGCGGTGCGAGTCACCACGATCGAGGTGATACCGGCGGATCGCGAGCAGCCCCGCGTACTCGCCCTGACTACCGGCGTTGGGCTGCAACGAGACTCGGTCGTATCCGGTGACGTCGCACAGCCAGCCCTCGAGGTCCTCGACCAACCGGATCAGGCCCGGAGCGTCCTCTACCGGCGCGTACGGGTGCACGCGATTGAATCCGGGCCAGGTGATGGATTCCATCTCGGCCGCGGCATTGAGCTTCATCGTGCACGAACCCAGCGGAATCATGCTGCGGTCCAGCGCGACGTCCTTGTCCGAGAGCGCGCGCAGGTAGCGCATCATCGCGGTCTCGGTGCGGTAGCGGGTGAACGCCGGCGCGGTCAGGTACTCCGAGGTGCGATTCTCGATGTGCGGGCGCAGCTTTCCGTGGAACAGCGCGCCCTCGGGGCCCACCGGGATCTCCGCGCCGAAGCAGTCGAGCACGGCCACGACATGGGTGTCGGTGGTCGCCTCGTCGCACGCGATGCTCACGTGATCCGCGTCCACCAGGTGCAGGTTGATGCCCTGCCCCTTCGCCTTGGCGACGATGGCCTCCGCACCGCCCGGCACGTGCACCAGCACGGTGTCGAAGAAGCTCTGGTGCACGATCGCGTCGCCCAGGCCCGCGGCCAGCCACTGCGCGTGCCCGTGCACCCGGCGCGCGATCGTGCGCAGCCCGTCCGCGCCGTGGTACGAGGCGTACATGGCGGCCACGATGGCCAGCAGCACCTGTGCGGTGCAGATATTGGAGGTCGCCTTCTCGCGGCGAATATGCTGCTCACGGGTCTGCAGTGCGAGTCGGTAGGCGGTGTTGCCGTCGGCGTCGACCGAGACGCCGACCAGACGGCCCGGCAGCTGACGCGCGTGCGCGGTACGCACCGCGAGGTATCCGGCATGCGGTCCGCCGAAGCCGAGCGGCACGCCGAAGCGCTGCGAGGTGCCGAAGCAGGCATCCGCGCCCTGCTCACCGGGAGGCGTGATCATGGTCAGCGCGAGCAGATCCGCGCCCACCGCGACCAGCGCGCCGCGCGCGTGCGCCGCCTCGATGACCGGAGCCCAGTCCACGATCCGGCCCGAGGCGCCCGGCTGCTGCACCAGCACACCGAAGAATTCACCCTCGGGCAGTTCGCCGCCGGCCAGATCGGCCTCGACGATCTCGATGCCCAGCGGCTCGGCGCGAGTGAACAGCACCGTGCGGGTCTGCGGGAACAGATCGCTGTCGATGAGCAGTCGTTGCGACTTGCTCGATCGGTTCGCGCGCTGCAGCAGCGTCATCGCCTCGGCCGCCGCGGTCGCCTCGTCCAGCATGGACGCGTTCGCCACGTCCATCCCGGTCAGATCCGAGACCATGGTCTGGAAATTGAGCAGCGCTTCGAGGCGGCCCTGGCTGATTTCGGGCTGGTACGGCGTGTACGCGGTGTACCAGGCCGGGCTCTCGATCAGGTTGCGCACCAGCACCGGCGGGGTCAGGGTGTCGTAGTACCCGAGCCCGATCATGGTGGTGGCCACCGTATTCGAGCCGGCGAGGGCCGCGAGTTCGGCGAGCACCTCGTGCTCGCTCGCCGCGGGCGGAAGCGCGTCGAGGCCATTGCCCTCGGCGGTGTCGAGAATGCTCGCGGGCACGGCGCGCGCGGCGAGATCGTCCAGCGATTCGGTGCCGACGACGCGCAGAATGCGCTCGAGTTCGCCCGGATCGGGTCCGATGTGGCGGTCGGCGAAGGAACGAGACACGAAAGCTCCAGGGGGTTCGGGCGGGGGTCGATCCCGAGGATCGACGCGACGTCAGCCCTCCCCCTCTGTCGTTGGCGCCTGAGAGATTCGGCTCGCGGCGACCGCGTCTCGTGAACGCGGTGCCGTGTCCTTTCACCATGGGCGGATGGCTCGAGACCATCACTTTCCAGAGGCGCCGAAACTCCGCACGGTCCCTTGTGCCTGAGAGATTGACGGAGAGGTGCTGCTCCTTCGGCGCCCGGAGTTACCCGAGACTCTCCCGCACGGCTGCGACGCACCCACAGTGTAGTGCGCCGCCGGTTACAGGAATGTTGCCTGGGTTGATTTCACACGGGGAGGTGTCGGGCTACCCCGTTTTGCTCATGCGTGCCTTGCGCCGGAAGGACAGCTCGTCCTCGGGGCGCTCGGTGGTGCTGCCCGCTTCGGCGCGCTCGGCCGGGAAGCTGGCGATCGCCCCCGTCAGCTCGCGCATCGCGCCGCCGACGGCGATGCCGAAGACACCCTGACCACCCTGGAGCAGGTCCACGACCTCCTCCGGGGAGGAGCACTCGTAGACCGTGGCGCCGTCGGAGAAGAGGGTGATGCCGGCCAGATCCTCGACACCCCGGCTGCGCAGATGATCCACGGCGATGCGGATGTTCTGCAGCGAGATGCCGGCGTCGAGCAGCCGCTTGACGATCTTGAGGACCAAAATGTCCTTGAACGAGTACAGCCGCTGGCTGCCGGACCCCGTGGCGCTGCGAATGGACGGTACGACCAGTCCCGTGCGAGCCCAGTAATCGAGCTGACGATAGGTGATCCCGGCCACCTGGCAGGCGCTGGGAACCCGGTAGCCGACCAGTTCGTCCGGCACCGTGTCGTCGGGGAACAGCCCTGGCTGCACCACATCCTGAGGTTGCGGTTGATCTCCCACTGACTACTCCCTTGCTGCCATGCCTATCGCGACCCATACCTGTGATCCGAAACTGCGACCTGGAACGTGGCCTAACAATCGAGGCTACTCCCCTGATTCTCCCGACAGAATCGGCAGTCACCAAGCTTGGCGACGCGCGTGTTTCTAGACCTAAACCTAAGGTCGAGACACGGATCCGTCACGGAATCGGTACAGAGTGGGACGAACCGCCCAAGCGACCGGCCAAATCCGAAACGCTATTGGGTCACGCGGCGGCAACAGGGCCGGGCGCCGAGCCGAAAACTTCTCAGCTGTCCGTCGCCTTGAAGTCGTCCGGCGACACGGATTCGAGAAACTCCTTGAACTTCTCGACCTCGTCCTCGCGCTCGTCCGGCATCACGAGACCGGCTTCCTCGAGCACCGGCTCCTCCGCGTAGATCGGGCAACCGACCCGCAGCGCGATGGCGACCGAATCGGACGGCCGTGCGGAAATTCGCAAATCGTTCTCGAACACCAGATCCGCGTAGAAGGTGCCCTCCTGCAGATCCACGATCCGCACCTCTTTCAAGGTGTGGCCCAAGTCCTTGATCAGGATCTTGATCAGATCGTGGGTCAGTGGCCGGATGGGCGTGACGCCTTCCTGCTCCAGAACGATCGCGGTCGCCTCGGCCTGCCCGATCCAGATCGGTAGATACCTGTCGCCGGACACCTCACGGAGCAACAGCACGGGCTGGTTCTGTGGTTGCTCGACACGAATGCCGATCACACGCATTTCGCTCATGACCGTGCCTCGCTAGCGCTCATCGCCCTGCCTCCCATACTCGCCGGCCGCCAGACCTGCCCTCGAGTCGGCCGTATCACCGAGTCTAAGCGAAGATTTCAGCCCCCGAGCGAAGCGCGCACCGAGGTCTTCACCAGGCACGTGTGCAGTGTCAGCGACAGTGCCGCCAACTCACGTACGGTCTCCTCGGCACGGGCTCGGGCGTCCGCGTCCCGGCTCTTCGCGATGGGTGCGGCGATCTGCGCGACCATCGCGGCCTCTCGGTCCGCGGCCAGTTTGAAGGCACGCAAATGCCTTGCCTCCAAACCGAATTCGCTCAAAGCCTTGGCGGTGCGGGCCAGGGTCACCGCGTCGGCGTCGAAATACCCGGCAGCGCCGGGCGTGATCAGGTTGGCGCGAATCAGTTCGGTGAGGAACTTCTCGTCGATTCCGGCCTGAGACAGCAGGTCCGCCCGTGGAATCCGGATCTCGTGATCGAACCGGAGTTCCTCGGGCGACACCTCACCTGGCACGACACCGAGCCGCCGAAAGCGGCTCACCCCGTTGGGGGCTCCGGTATCGATGGGCACTGCGGCCGCTCGGGCGCGGGCTTCGCGTTCCCGCACCCCGAGCGTGGCAGCGCCGCTGTCGATCGCTTCGAGTTGTTCCTTGATCACCTTCAGCGGAAGGTACTGATCCCGCTGAGCCGTCAGCACGAACCGCAACCGCTCCACATCGGAGATATGGAACCTGCGATAACCCGAGGGCGTGCGCTCCGGGCTGATGAGTCCCTCCGATTCGAGGAATCGAATCTTCGAGATGGTGATGTCCGGAAAGTCCGGACGCAGCAAATCCAGCACGGAGCCGATCGACATTCCCCCGCGAGTCCACTGCGCTGCGCCAGTCATTCCCGTAAGTCCTATAGCGTGCCCGCTGCCTCGCTCGACGCGGGGCGCGGGCCGGTCAGGAATACGAGACGGAACTTGCCGATCTGCACCTCGTCGCCGTTCTGCAGCTCCGAGGAATCCACCGGCTCCCGGTTCACGTAGGTGCCGTTCAGGCTGCCCACATCGACAACCTGGAAGGTGTCGTCGTCCTGGCGGAACTCCGCGTGGCGACGACTGACGGTGACATCGTCGAGAAAGATGTCGCTGTCGGGGTGGCGTCCCGCGGAAGTCGTCGGCTGGTCGAGCAGGAAACGCGAACCCGCGTTGGGGCCCCGCTTCACAACCAGCAGTGCCGCGCCCGCGGGGAGACCCTCGACTCCTTGCACCGGCTGCTCGCCGGTCTGCTCGGTGCGCGACGTGTCGACCTCGTTCAGGAAATCGGCGCGGAACACCGAAGTGGTCTCGGCTGCCGTCTCCTGGTAACCCGGGTCCTTGTTCTCGCTCACCCTTGCTCTCCTCCTCGAACCGAATAATCCATGCAAGCAGTTGATGCCTTCAGCGATACGGCCACCGGCCGCTCCCCGCCTCGGGCAGGTCCGGACTCTCGAAAAACGTTCTCGAGCCCGGGCACCGGCTGCCGGCACATCTGTTGGCATTGACCGTACCCTGCCAGGGCGTACCCGTGCAGGTAGAACTGTGAAGGCTGCTTCAGCCTCCGATAACTCCTTGATAACCTGCGGCATCGAGCAGACCATCGAGTGCGGATTCGAGCGCTTCGGCGGAGTCCACCTCGAGCTCGAAGATCCATCCGTCACCATAGGGGTCGGTGTTGAGCGTCTCGGGCTCGGAGGTCAGAACCTCGTTCACCGCAACGACTTTCCCGGCCATCGGCGCGTAGATGTCGGACACGCTCTTGGTCGATTCGACCTCGGCGATGCTGTCCCCGGTGGCCGAATCCTTCTCGACCTCGGGCAGTTGCACGAACACCACGTCACCGAGCTGTGACTGCGCGTAGTCGGTGATGCCCACCCGCACCCGGGTCGGGCTCAGCGTGCGTACCCATTCGTGTTCCTCGGAATAGCGCAGTTCCTCGGGTAGGTCGCTCACAGGCGGATTCCTTTCAACGGGCGTTCCTCTCGGGATCGACGTCGATCCGTATGCCCCACACCCTATCGGCTAGCGATCTTCGTGCGGCGCGGCCGGTATCGCTCGTGCGATGGCAATGGCTTTGCCCAGGTAGAGCAGGCCGGTCCAGACGTAGACGGCCGTGCCCCAGACCAGGAATGCCCCACCGAAGGCTCGGCTGAAACCTGCGGCGGCCCAATCCATCTGGCCGGCCAGCGTCCACGGCAGCGCGGACATGAGCGCGAAGGTGGCGGCCTTGCCCAGATAGATGACCTCCGGCGGAGGCAGTCCGCGGCGTCGGTAGATCGGCAGCACCAGGAACAGCACCAGGTCCCGGGCGACCAGGATCAGCACCACCCACCAGGGCAGAATGCCGCGAATCAGGAAGCCGCCCAGGGTCGCCAGCAGATACAGCCGGTCCACCAGCGGGTCCAGAATCGCGCCCAGTTTCGAGGACTGATCCAGTAGCCGGGCCAGTTTGCCGTCGAGGAAATCGGTGAAGCCGCTGGCGATCAGCAGCGCGAAGGCCCAGCCGTCGGCCTTCTCGACCAGCAGCAGCCACAGGAAAACCGGCACGCCGATCAGCCGGATCAAGCTCAGCACGTTGGGCACGGTGAGGATACGGTCGCTGTAGACCGGATCGGTGCTCGGCTCGGTTGTCACAACCTGGTCTTACCTCACTCGCCGCGACGCCACCATCCGGGCACGCCGCCCGCCTGGGGGCGGACGGAAAAGATATGGTCGCGACCACATTCAGTCAGTGAGAGAATAACCCGGAAACTTTCTCATCGGTCGCTCAGCCCGCGACCGATCGTTCGGCCCTGCGAGAGGAACAACCATGCCCGACTTCGACTACGACGTCGTCGTGATCGGCTCCGGCTTCGGCGGGAGTGTGAGCGCGCTGCGTCTGACCGAGAAGGGGTACCGGGTCGCCGTGCTGGAATCCGGTCGCCGCTGGAACGCCGAGGACATTCCGAGCTCGAATTGGAATGTGCGCAAATCGATCTGGGCCCCCAAGCTCGGCCTGACCGGACCGCAGCGGATCAGCGTGCTCGGCAAGTGCGCGGTCTTCTCCGCCTCCGGCGTGGGCGGTGGATCCCTGATCTACGGCAACACCCTGTACGAGCCGCTGCCGGACTTCTACACCGACCGGCAGTGGGCGCACATCACCGACTGGAAGTCCGAGCTCGCGCCGTACTACGACCAGGCCCAGCGCATGCTGGGCGTGGCCCCCAATCCGCGGATGACCCCCGCTGACGACGTGATCCTCTCCGTCGCAAAGGATCTCGGCGTCGAGGACACCTTCCACCCCACCAATGTGGGTGTGTTCTTCAACGAGGAGGCCCCCGGCGAGGAGGTCGCGGATCCGTACTTCGGCGGAGTGGGCCCGCGCCGCAGCGGCTGCATCCACTGCGCGCGCTGCTTCACCGGCTGCCCGCACAATGCCAAGAACACCACCCCCACCAACTACCTCTATCTGGCCGAACAAGCGGGCGCGACGGTCTTCGAGTTGACGACGGTCACCAGCGTGCGCCCGATGACCGGGGGCGGCTACGCGCTCGAGACGGCCCGCTCGGATCGCTGGGTTCGCAAGCAGCGCAAGACATTCACCGCCGAGCAGGTGGTCTTCGCCGCCGCGGCGCTCGGCACCCAGAAGCTGCTGCACAAGATGCGCGACGAGCACATCCTG
Source organism: Nocardia jejuensis NBRC 103114 (assembly GCF_001613145.1). Lineage (GTDB taxonomy): Bacteria > Actinomycetota > Actinomycetes > Mycobacteriales > Mycobacteriaceae > Nocardia > Nocardia jejuensis. The sequence continues at coordinate 22,032 of NZ_BDBU01000010.1, read as the reverse complement.
CCGAATCTGTCCCCGCGCCTGGGTGAGCTGACCCGCTCCAACTCCGAGGCCATCCTGAACGTGGTCAGCCGCGAGCGCGCCGATTTCGCCGAGGGCATCGCCATCACCTCCTCCATCCATCCCGAGCCGAACACGCACGTGGAGGTCTGCCACTACGGCAAGGGCCAGAACGCGCTGTTCCCCATGTCGGTGCCGATCGTGGACGGCGGCGCGTTCCGATTCCTGCGCTTCCTGCTGGCGATGATCGTGCATCCGCTGGTGTTCGCGCGCTGCCTGAACGCCCGCCGGGCCTCGGAGAAGTCGGTGATCCTGCTGGTCATGCAGTCGCTGGACAACTCGCTGACCTCGTTCCGGCGCTGGGGACAGCTCAAGACGCGGGCGGGCACGGGTGAACCCAATCCGAGCTGGATTCCGCTCGCGCACGAGGTCGGCCGCCGCTTCGGCGAGAAGGTCGACGGCGATGTGCACGGCCTGGTCATGGATGTGTTCAATATCCCGGCGACCGCGCACTACATCGGCGGCTGTGTGATCGGCGAGACGCCCGAAACCGGTGTGGTGGATCCGTACCAGCGCGTCTTCGGGCATCCGGGCCTGCACATCGCGGACGGTTCCGCGGTCACCGCGAATCTGGGCGTGAATCCCTCGCTGACCATCACCGCCCAGGCCGAGCGCGCGATGGCGTTCTGGCCCAACCGGCACGAGGCCGACACTCGCCCGGAACTGGGACTGCGGTACCGGCGCATCAGCCCGGTCGCTCCGAATCAGGCGGTGGTTCCCGATGCCGCCCCGGGCGCGCTGCGACTGCCGATCTTCCCGGTGCAACAGTTCGGCAGGCATGCGGATCGGTCCGATCAGCTCCACTGAGCGATTCCTCCCGCACACCGGTAAGTTCGATCGTCGTGTGTGCCAATATCTTCGACTTCCGCGCTCGAGTCTCGGCGGAAGAGGTGTGGGCTCGCGGCCGTGCGCTGCGGGACCGCACGCCCGTCGAGACCCGGGACCGGGCGGCGGCTTCCGCTACCCGGCCGGGAGTGCTCGACTTCATCGAATCGAGCAACCAGGGACGACTGTCGCACCTGGTCCCGCTGCGGATCGGCCGGATGGCGGCGTCGCCGTACTCGTTCTTCCGCGGTTCGGCCGGGCTGATGGCCGCCGATCTCGCCGCGGGCCCCAGCAGCGGGCTCTCGGCCCAGCTGTGCGGTGACGCACACGCCGCCAACTTCGGCCTCTACGGCACGCCGCGCGGCGAAATCGTCATGGACATCAACGATTTCGACGAAACCGTGCCCGGTCCGTGGGAGTGGGACCTCGAGCGCCTGGCGGCCAGCCTGGTGCTCGCCGGCCGGGAGGGCGGGGCCTCGCAGGACGAGTGCTTCGCCGCCGCCCGCGATGCCGCGCACTACTACCGTCAGACCGTCACGGACCTGGCGGAGCGTCCGTTCCTCACCTCCTGGACGGCCCTGCCGGACGAGTCGGCGATCGCCGAGGCCAGCGCGGACGCCCTGCTGGACGATTTCCGCAAGGCCGCCAAGAAGGCTCGCAAGAACACCAGCGCCAAGGTGGCGCGCAAGTGGACCGAGCATCTCGAGGATCACGTCACCGGGATCAGCAGCCGCCGCTTCATCGCGGATCCGCCGATCCTGACTCCGGTGGACACCGGGGTCGCCGACGCGGTGATCGACGGCCTCGGCGAGTACGTCGGCACGCTGCGCGAGTCCCGCCGCCGCCTCATCACGCGATACTCGGTGTCCGACATCGCTTTCCGCATCGTCGGCACCGGAAGTGTGGGCCTGCACACGTATCTGGCGCTCCTGCACGGCAACGGCGACGAGGTGGTCGTGCTGCAGATCAAACAGGCGCGACCGTCCGCGCTCACGCCGTATCTGCCCGCCCAGCAGCAGCGGCACGAGGGCGAGCGAATCGTGCAGGGCGCCAGAGCCGTTCAGGCCGAGACCGACATCCTGCTGGGCTGGACGACCATGGAGTTGAACGGAGAGCGGCTGCCGTTCATCGTGCGCCAGTTCCGCAATCTCAAGGGCGACATCGACGTATCAGCCCTGGACTCCGATCATCTGGACGATTACGGCCGCCTGGCCGGAGCGCTGCTGGCCCGCGCGCACACGCGCTCGGTGGATCCGCGCCTGATCGCCGGATACCTCGACGGCGCCGAACCGTTCGACGAGGCGATCGCCCGCTTCGCGGTCCGATACGCCGACCGCACCGAGGCCGACCACCAGGAATTGGTGAAAGCCGTCGAGAACGGCCGCCTGGCCGCCGACACCGGAAGCGACTGATCGGACCGACACCGACACACGGCCGGGCGACAAATCTGTCCCAGCGGGTGGCCTGTCAGTACCATTGCGATATCGAGCCCGTCCGCGTCGATTCGACGAGAATCGACCGACGAGAAAGGTGTAGAGCCGATGCTCGTCCGAGTACAGAACACCGCCGGCGCGCACGCCGAGAAGGTGCTCATCGATTGGCTGCGAACCTGGAAGGGCAGTGGGGACCCCAAGGGTGTCGCCACCGTCAATTGCAGTCTCTTCCACGGTGATCGGCTCTATCCCTTCGACGCGGTGGTGTGGACGCCGACCAGCTGCGTGGTGATCGAGGCCGAATCCCTGGTCGAGCGGATGGACGGCGAACTGCAGGTGCCGATCAACGGCCCATGGCGGATCGGCGACAAGCTGGTCAGCTTCGAGGGCGGCGACAAGCGCACGCCCCTGGACAAGTCCCGCGATCACACCTTCGCGCTGCAGAACTGGCTGGCCGAGCGAGGCCTCGGTCAGCGCGTCATCCACGGGGCCGTGCTGGTGATGCCGCCGCCCGGCTCGAAGCTTCAGGTGCAGCAGCTCTGGACCGACCCCAGCTTCCAGGTGCTGATCGGCGACGAACCGAGCCGTCTGCACGAGTACTTCACCGGTCTGCTCTCGCGAGGCCGCCCGCAGTGGTCGGCCAACGATGTGGCGTGGGCGTTCCGCGGTCTGGGCATCCTGCCGTATCTGCCCGGGCCGGAGGACCTGATCAACGAGGGCTTCCTGGGTCCGATCGACGTGACCCTGTGGCACGGCGGCCCGCAGCAGGCGCAGGCCGAGGCCTATGTGGAGGAGCAGGCGCGGCTCGAACGCGAGGCGGCCGCCGACGGGCCGCGGTTCCACGTGCCCGCACCCTGGTTCAGCCCCGGGAAGCTCTACCCGCGCCGCAGCGGCCAGCTGGACGCGGGGCGCAGCGTCATGCGGATCATGCTGATGCTCGGCATGCTGGTCGCGGTGCTGTGGGTGGTCTGGTTCATCATCGCCGGTGCTATCGCGTACGGGTGAGATACCGGAAGGGCAGGTAGGCGGCGGCCACGAGCGCGACGGCCGCCCCGGTCCCGCCGATCACGTCGGTCGGATGGTGGTAGCCGAGTCCGACCATGCCCACCAGCACGGCCGGGAGCACCACCGCCATCACCACCGCGGCGCTCACCCGCACCCGCACCGACTCGCTCACCAGGGCGAACGCGGTCACCACCGCCACCAGGTGCACGGTGTGCCCGCTCGGGTACGCCAGATAGTGCTGTAGCTGCCGGTCCCAGAATGGTTTGAGCACAAGCGAATTCATGATGATCGCCAGTTCCGGCGCGAGGAACATGAACGCGGCCCGCCACCATTGCCGCCGCACCGCGAACCACGCCACACCCGCCAGCAGCATCGGCACCACCACGTACCCGTTGCTCGGGAACACCAGCACCCGATACACCCAGGTGTGCGCGCCGACCGAGGTGTGGATGTGCTCCCCCAGCGACCGATCGAATCCGGTCGGGCCGCCGTCGGCCGGAAAGAACTGCGGCACAACGACGGTGACGAGTATCCCCACCAGAATCAGTGCGGGCAGCGCCGCCCGCCGGGCCCAGGAATCCACCGGCGTCGGCACGGGTACGGTCGATCGAGTCACCGCTGCACAGTAGTCAACGCACCCGGCAGGCCCCATACACGGTGGCTGCTGCGCCACAGCGATCACTGCACACGATCGTCGACAGGGTGCCCGCTCACTCGCGTAGCGCGACCCTCTCCAGCAGTGGCCGCGATCGAGCCGGCGCCCACCAGTTGGCCGTGCCCATGACCCGCATGAACGCGGGCACCAGCACCATTCGCACCAGCGTCGCGTCCAGCAGCACCGCCATCGCGAGCCCGATCCCCAGCATCCGGTTCATGGTGACCCCGCTGACCGCGATGCCCGCGAACACCACCGCCATCAGCAGTGCCGCGGCGGTGACGATCCGACCGGAGCGCGCGATGCCCAGCGCCACCGCGTTGTCGTTGTCCGCCCTCGTCTTACCCGAGTTCTTCCACTCCTCGGTGAACCGCGCGAGCAGAAACACCTCGTAATCCATCGACAGGCCGAACGCCACGCAGAACAGCAGCACCGGCAGCGTCGCGATCGTGTACCCGGTGGCGGCGGTCCCGAACCCGCCCAGATGGCCCTCCTGGAATACCCACACCAGCGCCCCGAAGGTCGCCGACAGCGAGAGCACGTTCAGCACTATCGCCTTGAGCGGCAGCACCACGCTGCCGGTGAGCAGGAGCAGCAGCGCGAAGGTGATCACCACGATCCAGAGGACCGCCTTCGGAAAGCCCTCCTCGATCCCCGTCGTGGAATCACCGGCCTGCTGTGCGAGCCCGCCGAACAAGGTCGGCGCGGGTGGCTGCACCGAGCGCAACGCCTCGAGCTGGCGGGTTCCCTGATCCGAGTAGGGGTCGAGGTGAGTGCCGACGGTCAGGTGCACGCTGTCCGGCCCCGACGCGCCCGGATCACCGGGTCCGGCGGGCAGACCGCGGGCGAAGGTTCCCGCCGGGCCGCTGACCCGCTCGACCTCCGGAACCCGGGACAGCGCGGCCGAATACGCGCCCACGTCGGTCCCCTGACCGCTGACGATGATGTGCACGGTCCCGGTGGCGTTGTCGTCGAACCGGTCCCGAAGCAACTCCCCCACCTGTGGCGCCTGCAGCGAAGCGGGCAGCACCCGATCATCGGGCAGTCCCAGCTTCAGCCCGAAGATCGGCGCGCCGAGCACCACCAGCAGCGCCAGCACGGGCAGTGCGCACACCGCCGGCCGTCGCTGCACGATCCGCGCGATTCGATAGAGCAGGCTTTCCCGCACCGGCCAGGCCTCGCGCAGGGGCTTGCGGTTGATCCGGTCTCCGAGCAGGGTCACCATCGCGGGCACCAGTGTCAGCGCGAGCACGATCGACAGCGCCACCACCGCGAGCCCCGCGAACGCGAGCGACCGCAGGAACGCCATCGGGAAGAACGCCATCCCGATCAGCGCGATACCCACGATGACTCCGGAGAACGCCACCGCTCGGCCGCCGTGCTTCATGGCGAGCCGCAGCGCCTCGGTCCGCACCCGCCCCGCCGCGATCTCCTCCCGGTACCGGCCGATGATCAGCAGTGAATAGTCGATCGCCAGCGCCAGCCCGATCGCGGTGACGATATTGAGCGCGAACACCGACAGCTCCACGACATAGGTGAGCAGGTACAGCACCGCACTGCTGCCGGCGATGGCGACGACACCGGTGACGAACGGGATAGCCGCCGCCACAACACTTCTCAGGTACCAGACCAGCAGCAGGAAGGTCAGCGGCAGCGCGATGGCCTCGGCGACGGCCAGGTCCTTCTGGGTCTGCTCGGCGGTCTCGGACCAGATCATCGCCTGCCCGCCCGCGCGCACGGTCACCCCGTCGCGGCTGCCGATGTACTGATCGGCCAGTTCCCGGGCGGATCCGGGCGCGTGGTTCTCGTCCCCGCGCACGTCGGCCACGATCAGCCCGACCTTGCCGTCCCGGCTCACCAGTGCCCGGCTCAGCTGCGGATCGGTCCACGGCGACACCGCCCGGGAGACCCGGGAGTCCCCGCGCAGCTGCTGTGCGATCTCATTGCCCCGCGCGGCGGCGCCGGACATGCCGCCGTCGGATTCGACGGTGAGCACCAACTGCATTCCCGACATGCCGTAGTCGCGTTCGAGAATCTCGGCCGCCCTGGCGGATTCGGAGTCGTTGGCCACGAATCCGCCGTTGGACAGCCGCGCGGCCGTCAGGGAGCCCACCGCACCGCACAGCAGGAACGCGATCCCGATCACGACGAGCGCCAGCTTCGGCGCTCGCATCGACGGTCCTGCCAACCTGGTGATCATCGACACGGGGACTCCCCTTCGCCTCATCGCGATCGTTCCCGCCCACGAGGGGCGGGAACGGGACTCATCCTGACGGTCGCCGGAAGGCCCGGGAGGAACCTGTGGTCAACCTCTCAATGCTGTACTGCCGCAACAGCGTCCGGTGAATCGGCGATCTCCGGCGCCACCTCGCCGTGGAGCATCTCGGCGTGCAGCATGCTCGCCGGGACGCCCATACCCTCCACCAATGTCAGGGCATACGGGCGCAACCGCTCCACCAGTTCATTCACTCCGCGCCGCACGATCTTCGCCCGTTCCACGGACATGAAGCGGTGCATGATGAACCACGCCTGGTTCTGCTCGATGGTCGAGTAGACGAACAGGTCGCACACGGTGTCCGCGAGCGCACGCGCGTCGGGATCCTCGATATCGGCGATGCCGTCGATGAACGCCTCGAGCACGAGCCGTTCGATGTGGGCATTGCCCGCCGCGAGGATGTGGTCCTGCGCATTGTTGAACGCCTCGAACGGACCGGTCTCCCCGGCACGCGCCCGCAGACGATGCCCGGCGGTGCGGACCAGGTAGTCCTCGCGGTCCGCGAACAGCTGCAGCTGCACCGACCGACGCGAGAGATCGGCGTCGTCGACGCCGTCGTCGGAGCGGTCGCGCAGGCGCTGGATCATCTGCCGCACGCCGGAACGCTCGCGCACGACGTCGCGAGCCGCGGTGGCCGCGAACTTCACCCAGCCCATGGCGTCGAGATCGCGCACCTCATCGGCGTAGGAGGTGAGCAGTTCCTTCGCCACGAGCTGGGTCAGGACCAGGTTGTCACCCTCGAAGGTGGTGAACACGTCGGTGTCGGCCTTGAGGGTGACCAGCCGGTTCTCGGTGAGATACCCCGCGCCGCCGCATGCTTCGCGGCATTCCTGGATCGCGTCCGTGGCGTGCCGGGTCTGCGCGACCTTGAAACCGGCGGCCCGCTTCTCCAGTGCGCGTTGCGCCGCCGGATCCACGACCTGTCCCGTCTGCACCAGGTGCATGCGCAGCACGAGGTCGTTCTGCGCGAAGGCCAGCGCGTAGGACTTCGCGACCAGCGGCAGCAGTCGCCGCTGATGGCTGCGGTAGTCCATGAGGACCGTCTCGACACCCGTGTCGGGGTCGGCGAACTGCCGTCGCTGCTCGGCGTAGCGGATCGCGATGCTCAGTGCGACGCGCGCACCGGCCGCCGCCGCGCCGCCGACGCTGACCCGGCCGCGCACCAGCGTGCCCAGGGTGGTGAAGAACCGGCGGCTGGGGTTGGAGATCTCGGAGCTGTAGGTGCCGTCGGGTTCCACGTCCGCGTAGCGGTTGAGCAGGTTCTCACGCGGAATTCGCACCTGGTCGAACATGATTCGGCCATTGTCGACGCCCGGCAGACCGCCCTTGAGGCCGCAGTCGGAGGTCGTCACGCCGTGCAGATCGTTGCCGTCGTCGTCGCGGATGGGGACCAGGAAGCAGTGCACGCCCTGGCTCTCACCGCCGGTGATCAACTGCGCGAAAACCGCTGCCATACGGGCATGTTCGGCCGCGCCGCCGATGTAATCCTTACGCGCCGAGGGCGTCGGGCTGTGCACCACGAATTCCTGGGTGCCGGGGTCGTAGGTCGCGGTGGTCTCGAGGTTGGCCACATCGCTGCCATGCCCCGTTTCGGTCATGGCGAAACAGCCGAGCAGGTCCAGGGTCAGCAGTCGCTGCACGTATTCGCTGTGCCGTTCGGTGCCGAGGTTTTCGACCGCGCCGCCGAAAAGTCCCCACTGCACACCACATTTCACCCACAGCGACAGATCGGTGTAGGCCAGCATTTCCAACGCGGTGACCGCGCCGCCGGGGTCGGCAGCCCCGTGGTTCTCGCGGCGGAAGCCGCGCTCCGCCCATCCGAACTCGGACACCAGTCGCATTTGCGCCAGCACCCGGGTGCGGGCGTCCTTGTAATCGAGGAAGGGATCGCCGTAGAGACGCTCGTCGTCCAGGTGTTTGCGCGCCTGGTCACGCACTTCTTGCCAGGGGCCGTCGAGGGCCGCGCGTAGCTGATCCGCTATCCGCTCATTACCGGTCTCCATACTCGAAAACATTACCGCTGCCGGTCTGCTCAACCGGGTGATCTCCCGCACCCGTGTACGTTTCTACTGTGAGCAATGACCTGGCAATCCAGACCACCGGGGCCTTGCGAAGCGCGCGGAGCCGGTGGCGACAGGTGCTGACCGGCGTGACAGATCGCGTGGTCGCCGAGAATCCGTCGACAATGGACGTCGTCACCGAGGCGCCGGCCCCGCTGCAGCCGATCGATCTCACCGACGATGCGAAAGTCACCCAGGTTCTCGACCTCGCCGAGCGTGTCGGCGAGGTGATGCTGGCGGCGGGAACCGCCGTCATGGACGTCACGACTCAGGTCGAATTCATCGCCTCCACGTATGGCCTCTCGAATTGCGATATCGACGTCACCTACAACTCGATTCGTATTTCGGCCGATCGAGGCCCCGCTATGCCGCCGGCGTCGACTATGCGCGTCGTGCACTATCGCTCACTCGATTTCACCAGGCTGGCCGCGGCGGACCGATTGACCCGTCGAATCCGCCAGGAACTGCCCCCGCCCGGCGAGGCGCTGGCCGCACTCGACGAGATCACCTCGGCTCCGCACCCATACAACCGCTGGTGGGCCACCTTCGGCTGGGCGCTCATGGCGGCGGCGGTGGCCGTGCTCCTCAACGGTGGCCCGCTCATCGCGCTGATCAGCTTCGCGACCACCATGCTCATCGACCGCGCGAACCGACTGCTGAATCGTCGCGGGCTTCCGTTCTTCTTCCAGCACATGGTCGGCGGCATGATCGCCGCGATGCCCGCGGTCCTGGTCTCCACCTATGCCAGCCATCTGAACATGGACCCGGCGCTGATCATCGCCGCCGGAATCACCGTGTTGCTGGCCGGTCTCCAGCTGGTCGGCGCGGTCGAGGACGCCATCACCGGGGCGCCGATCACGGCCTCGGCCCGCATGCTCGAGGTCGTCATGATGACCGGCGGGATCATCGCGGGCATCACGCTCGCCCTGCGCGCCTCCGAACTGTTGAGCCTGACGGTTCCGTCGGTCGACATGGCTCCGGGCCGTGACCTCACCAATTGGCCGCTCAAGCTCATCGCCGGTGCGTTGATCTCGCTGGCATTCGTGCTCGCCTGCTACGCCGAGCGGCGCGCGCTCGCGGCTGCCGCGTTCAGTGGCGCCGCCGCCACCATGTTCTATCTACTGGTCACCCAGGCGGGGTTCGGGCCGATCGTCTCCTCTGGTGCGGCGGCGACGGTCGTGGGTCTGGCCGGTGGTCTTCTGGCTCGGCGCGCTCTCACGCCGCCTCTGGTCGTTGTCGTCGCGGGTGTGACTCCGCTGCTTCCCGGTCTTCGGGTGTATCGAGGGCTCTATGCGCTCCTGAACGACGAGCAGCTCATCGGGTTGAATCAATTACTGAGCGCGTTCGCGGTCGGTTTGGCGCTGGCGGCGGGTGTCACGCTCGGTGAGTGGATTGCGCGAGATCTGCGGCGGCCTCGGATCATCAAACGGTTCGGGAGTATTCGGCGGCCGCGAATGACGGCTCGGTTCTTCGATTTCCGGTATCAAGATTCCAAGAGCAAAAGACAAAAGATGCCTGGAAGAGAAAAGAATGGAAGAGCACCAAAACTCGACAATTGACGGCTGAGACCCCTGTCGGTTTTTTGTGGAAGGTGACCACAGCCTTCCAGCCAGGCTGGGGCGAGAGACTACGGCTCCCAATGGGGGAGCTCAGGTCGGGTACGGCACGCGAAATGACCAGCACTGCCATCTTTTTGCTCTTCCTGTTCGGGGGCACACGACGGCAGATGCGGAACCCAGCCAGATCTCGAGTCGAGAGATGCCCGAATAAGCCCGGCACTGCAGGGCGGGGCAGGGCACGAGGACAACCCAGGCAGCACCGAGCCCCCGAAGGGAACCGGTGTACCTGGGTTTTCGCAGAGCGCGACCGCCCTAACTGCGCGGGAAAGGTTTCGCGCGATGCGCCAACAACCCCTGGCGGCAGACTTTCTCACGCCGCTTACGCTCGAGACGGCGCGCTTGAGCAGCCGCGAGCATCTCCCCCGGGTGGTGACGATGGTTCACCTTCGGGGTCCCGGTCGGGTCGATGTGCTCCGGGGCGATCCAGCCGGTGCGCCCCGGGAACTCTGAATCCTCGCCCATCACAATCGTTTTCCAGCCGCCCGGGCCGTCGTGCACCAACGCATGGCAGGCATCGCACGCCAATGTGAGGTTCTCGATATCGGTGGGGCCACCCTTGGAGTGCTCGGTGATGTGATGCGCTGCCGACAAGGTCGCCGGAGCGTTGCAGCCCGGGCGAGTGCAGCCCCGCTCGGACGCGATCAACGCCATCCGCTGGTATGAATTCGCCAAACGCTTCGAGCGTCCCAAATGCAGCGGCATCGAGTGGTGGTCGAACAATGCCAGGAACGGCTTGGACCGCTCCGCCAGCTTCAACGCTTCGGGGATGGACACCGTGCCCCCGGACGCGGTGGTGACCACACCGGCGGCGTCTTCGAGTTCGGCGATGCTCATCGTGAAGATCGCCGAGACCGGCACACCGCGATGCGAACCCAGCTTGCCCGGTCCTATCTCCGGGCGCAGGAACGCCAGCAACGCATCATGATTACGCTGCGCCGCCGACCGTGAGTCCCGCTTGGCGGCCGCGTCCAGAACCTCCCGGGACACATGATCGGTATCCGCGAACGGACTCTGCGGATCATCGGGATTGCACATCCCCGGACGCGCGAGTTTCGCCAGGACCGGTTCGAACAACGCACGCAGTGCCGGGGTCAGTTCCCCGGAGATCCTGGACATCCCATCCGCACGCGTATGCCCGAAACTGATACCGCGCATACGCGCTCGGTCCAGATCATCAGTGAGCGAGCCATCGGGGTCGACGTACGCGAAGATGCCTTGCCCGATCGTGGGCAGATCATCCGGAGAGCCGATCCGGGAGTGCTCGGCCATGAGTTGTTCGGCTTCGGCTTTGAGTTCCGGGCTCACCCCGTGCGGCAGGCGCGTGTAGATCTTCCCGATCATGCGCGCGTGATCACGCGAAATCTCGCCTGCTTCTTGGGCTTTGGCGGTGTGTGGCAGCAGGGGCGGCAGCTCCCGGCCCGAGACCTCGTGCCAGGTGCCGAGTTGCTGAGCGGCTTTGAACCGGGAGAACGCTTCGATATGCGAAATCCGCAACGTCTCTTCCAGGAACCGCACCGCACTCCGGACACCAGCGTGTTGGGGCATGCAGCGTTCTTCGATCTGCACGATCAACCGGTTCCACATGACCGCGAGACGTCGTTCACTGGTCTCGATCTCCCGCATCATCTCCACGATCGAGGCTTCGGGAAGTTCGGACAAGGTGGTGCACAGGAGCGCATCGACCGCGGCAGCCAATTTGGCCCCCGCGGTGTCGCTCACCGTGTCCATCTCGTTCGAATGCATGTGCTAATTCTATCGCGAACGATCACGAAATGGAACCGAAAACAGCATCTGATCTGCGGTTATTCAGAATATATGCCTGTTCGCATTGCCCCTACTTATCCACAGCCCGCTCGCCCCAGAGACCATCCGCGTCCACAGCCTCGCCAGTGCCCCACCACGATTGCCACCCCACCGCACACCCCCACCCCACCCCGCTCCCAAACCCCGAGCGATTCTCATCACCCTCCCCCACTCCCCCGCATCATTGCAGGTAGAGCCGAAATCCCTACTCGCCGAGCCCTTTTGCCGCCTGTCGCCTTTGCTACCGTGAAATATGAATCTGTTCGCCCGCTGGGGTGATCTCGTCTGTCGTTGGCGGTTCGTGGTCATCGCGATTGTCGCGGCCGGCCTACTGGGTCTGGGTGCGTACAGCTGGGGCGTTCAAGATCACCTGAGTTCCGGCGGACTGGACGATCCCACGTCGGAGTCGGCCCTGGCCGCGCGGATGGCGGATTCGGCGTTCGGGCGCAATCACGATGTCGATGTCGTGGTGCTCTACACCGCCCCCGAGGGTCTGACCGTCGACGATCCGCAGTTCGCGCACGCCGTGACCGACAATCTCAATGCCCTGCCCCGCCTGTATCCGGACCAGATCTCGGGCGTGAACGGCGCGTACTGGCGCACCGATACCGGCCGGGCCAGCGGTCCACAGCTGGCGACGGCCGACCGCCAGCGCGCCATCGCGTCGATCGCGATACGCGGTAGCGACGATACGACCCTGACGAACAACTACCGGAAGGTGAAGGACGCCTTCGATATTCCCGGGGTGGATGTTCAGGTCGGTGGGTTGCAGGGTGTCGCAGGGGCTTTGAACGACACCATCGCCACCGATTCGCATCGGATGGAATTGATCGCGTTCCCCGCCGTCGCGGTCCTGCTGTTCTTCATCTTCGGCGGTGTCGTCGCGGCGGCTCTGCCGTTGATCGTCGGCATCCTGACCGTGATCGGCGCGATGGGTATCGTACGCGTGCTGACCAATGTCACCGAGGTGAATTCCTTCGTCTCCCCGGTGGTTTCGATGATCGGCTTGGGCCTGGCCATCGACTACGGCCTGTTCATCGTGAGCCGTTTCCGCGAGGAACTGGCCGACGGCTACGACACCCGGACCGCCGTCAAGCGTTCGGTGATGACCGCCGGGCGCACCGTACTGTTCTCCGCGACAATGATTGTCGCGAGTCTCGGCGGCATGCTGTTGTTCCCGCAGGGATTCCTGAAGTCGATGGCTTACGGTGCGATCGCGACCGTCTCGCTCGCCGCGCTGACCGCGATCACCATCCTGCCCGCCGCCCTGGCGATTCTCGGACCACGGGTGGACGCACTGGGATTCGAGCGATTCCGCCGCACCAAGACCACCGAGGAGATCGAGAACGGGTTCTGGGGTCGCGCGACCGACTGGGTGATGCGGCGGCCGGGCAAGGTCGCCCTGCCCCTGGTGCTCGGGCTGATCCTGTTGATCCTGCCCATGAAAAGCCTTGCGTTCGGCGGCTTCAGCGAGAAGTACCTCCCGCCGGACAGCCCGACCCGGGTCGCTCAGGAACAGATCGACAAGTACTTCCCACTGCGCAAGTCCGACCCGATCGAGCTGGTCATCGTCTCGGACGACAGCACCGCCATCGGTCCCGTCGTCGCCCAGGCGAATCACGCTCCGGGACTGGCTTCCACCCTGTTCGAGACTCCCGCGCGCTCGCTTTCGGATCGAGACGTCTACCGCACCAAGGCTTTCCTCGCCGATTCCGGTCAAGCCGACGCCACCGTCGACTACCTGCGCTCGCTCGACGCCCCGGACGGCGCGAGGATCCTGGTGGGCGGCGTTCCGACGATCCAGAAGGACAGCATCGACGCGCTGTTGAGCCGCGTCCCGATGATGATCGCCCTGGTTCTGCTGCTGACCACGATCCTGATGTTCCTGACCTTCGGCTCCCTGATCCTGCCGATCAAGGCCGCGCTCATGAGCGCTCTGGGCCTGGGCTCCACGATCGGCATCCTGACCTGGATCTTCGTGGAGGGTCACGGCGCGGGAATTCTCGACTTCACTCCGCAGCCGATCCAGTCCAATGTCCTGGTGCTGATCATCGCGATCATCTACGGCCTGTCCACCGACTACGAGGTGTTCCTCGTGTCCCGCATGGTCGAGGCCCGCGCCCGGGGCGCGACCACCGAGGAGGCGATTCGCACCGGCACCGCGCACACGGGTCGCATCATCACCGCCGCCGCGCTGATTCTGCTGGTGGTCACCGGCGCGTTCGCGTTCTCGGACCTGGTGATGATGCAGTACATCGCCTACGGCATGATCGCAGCGCTCTTCATCGACGCCACGATTCTGCGCATGCTGCTGGTCCCGGCCGCCATGAAACTGCTCGGTGACCGCTGCTGGTGGGCGCCGGCGTGGATGACGCGCGTGCAGAAGCGGGTCGGTCTCGGCGAACCGGTCCTGGACGACGAACGTCCCCGTGCCGTGGCGAGCACCTGAGCGCCCGGCCGTCAGCCGCCGACCAGCCCTATCGATCGCCCGATGTCGGCGAGGGTCGCGTCGAAAAGTACGTCGGGGTCGGTGATCCGGATCGGATAGTTGCCGAAGACTTCCAGGGTCACGTGACCGTAGAGGCGCGCCCAGAACTGGATCATCACGTAGCTGACGCCCAGATCCAGTTTCTCCGCCGGGAACTTCTGGCCCGAGTCGGCCAGCACCGCGAGCAGGTTGGTCTGGAAGCCGATCAGGTCCTCGCGCAGTTCCGCGGGGATGAGTTCGGTTGGCGGGGTCAGGATTTCGTGTTCCGTCAGCAGGCGGCCGGCCGCTTCGAGGAACAGCCGACCCACCGGTTCGCCGAATTGCCGCATGGCGCTGTCGATTCCGGCGGTGGCCGGGGAGGCGAAGACCAGGGTGAATTCGCGGGAATGGGCCAGCGCCCAGCCGCGGAAGCCGCGGCAGATGGCGAAGAAGCGCAGCGCGGCGTCGTCGGGCAGGTCCGCCAGCGTGCTCGCGATATCCAGGGCGAGGTCGACGCAGACGTCGCTGCGCACGGCCGAGACCAGGCATTCGCGGGATTCGTAATACCGGTAGAGCGCGGGGGCGGTGATGCCGAGTTCCCGCGCGATGGCCCGCAGGGTGATCGCGTCCAGGCCCTGCTCCACCAGCAGCGACCGCGCGACGCGCCGGATATCCGCGTCGCTTACCGCGGGTATCCGGCCGCGTCTGCGGGTGTCACTCATACCTTCTCCATGTCGAATGACCGGTGGCCCCGCGTGGTCGCGCAGGCTGCCACTGCCGGGCCTGGCCGATCACTCGTACTTGACCTGCCAGCTCTTGATGCCGTTGAGCCAACCCGAACGCAGTCGCACGGGGTCCGAGACCTGGCTCAGGTTCGGCATCACGTCGGCGATGGCGTTGAACATGAGGTCGATCTCCAAGCGGGCCAGGTTGGCGCCCACACAGAAGTGGGTTCCGGTGCCGCCAAAGCCTACATGCGGGTTCGGATTCCGGAGGACATTGAACTCGAACGGGTTCTCGAAGACCTCTTCGTCGAAGTTGGCGGCGGAGTAGAACATTCCGACCCGCTGCCCCTTCTTCATCTCCTGGCCGCTGAGCACGGTGTCCTGCAGCAGGGTGCGCTGGAACGCGATGACCGGCGTGGCCCAGCGGACGATCTCGTCCGGAGCGGTGCGCGGACGCTGCTCGCGGTAGAGCTCCCACTGCTCGGGGTTGTCGACGAACGCCTTCATGCCGTGCGTGATGGCATTGCGGGTGGTCTCGTTGCCCGCGACGGCCAGCAGGATCACGAACCAGGCGAACTCGTCCGAGGCGAGGGCTTCACCGTCGACGTCGGCATTGAGCAGCTTGGACATGATGTCGCCGTGACCGTCGAGATCGACCGGGCACTTGCGCTTCTCTTCGGCCAGATTCCACGAGTAGCCCATGACCTCGGCGGTGGCGACCTTGTGGTCTCCCTCGAAGTCCGGATCGTCGTAGGAGATCATCTGGTTGGTCCAGTCGAAGATCTTGCCGCGATCTTCCTGGGGGATACCGATGAGCTCGGCGATGGCCTGCAGCGGCAGCTCGCACGCGACCTGGGTCACGAAGTCGCCGGAGCCGGTCTTCTTGGCCTCGTGCACGATTCGCTCGGCGCGGTCGCGCAGCGCGTTGCGCAGCGATTCGACCGCGCGCGGGGTGAAACCCTTGGCGACGATGCGGCGCAGCTTGGTGTGGCGCGGCGGATCCTGGTTCAGCAGCAGGTAGCGCTGGACCTCGATCTCCTCGCGCATGATGTCGTCGTAGAAGCGGATGACCGCGGTGTTCTCCTCGGAGGAGTACACCTCCGGAGTCTTCGAGATCTCCTTGATGTCATCCATCTTGGTGACGGCCCAGTAGCCGTCATCTTTGAATCCACTGCCCACCTGTGGAATCCAGGCGATGGGGGTGGTGCGGCGCAGCTCGGCGAACTCGGCGACGGGCAGTCGCTGGGCGAGCAGGTCGGGGTCGGTGAAGTCGAACCCGGTGGGGATGGACGGGGCTGACACGGGTACCTCCTTTGGAACACGTCCGGATGAGTGAACCACACCACACCCGGTTTTGTGAACAGGTATTAGTAAAAGGCGTTCACTTGATATGTCACGGCGCGAATTCATCCCGGGTAACGCCTCTCGCCGTCGCAGCGATGTGCAGTCGCGGGCAGCGAACGAAAACCGTTGCGTTCCATACCATTCGGTCCCAGCGCCAATGCTCGCCATCCGGCCGGGGGAACCAGTAGGATTCAGCTCTGGCGTCCGGATCGGGGGGACGGCCACGAGGCTGACTGTGTGCATGATGGAGCTGCAATATGGCCTTCCAGATCGACCAGGACCTTCTACTCGAACCCACTCCTGCCCGGCTGCGTTTCCCCAGGTCAGGACATGGCCGCTGGCAGGCGGCATACGGCCGGCGACTCCGGATCATCGACGCGGTCGTGGTCGGTGGCGCGGTCGCCGCGGCGCAGCTCATCCGCTTCGGCGGGCTGAACAACGACTCACCGCTGGACTGGACCGGGGACACCCGCATCGAGTACTCGGTCATCTCGATCCTGCTCGCGCTGGCCTGGATCGCCTTCCTGGCCGCGGGCAACGCCTGGTCCTCGGCCGTAATCGGCAGTGGCCCAGAAGAATACCGCCGGATTCTGGCGGCCACCATGCGGCTGTTCGGTCTGATCGCGATCGTGTCGCTGCTGCTGCGCATGGAGTTCGCGCGCGGCTATCTGGCCATCGCGTTGCCCGTGGGGCTCGCGGGACTGATCCTGAACCGGCTCTGCTGGCGTAAGTTCGCCGCACAGCAGCACCGCTCCGGACGGTTCCTGACCTCGGTGCTCGTGGTCGGGCGGCACGATTCGGCCCGCGAGATCATGGGGTGTTTCGAGCGCGATCCGGCCGCCGGGTACAGCGTGGTCGGCGTCTACACCCCGTACGGCGCGGCGGACGCGAACGATCTCGAGCGCGAACTGGAGGGAGCCGATCTGCCGATTCTCGGGGAGGGTTCCTCGGTGATCGAGGCCGTGCAAGAGACCGGGGCCGATACCGTGGCGATCGCGGCGACCGAGCAGCTCGGCACCACCGGGATCAACGATCTGGTCTGGCAGCTGGCGCCGCTGGGAATCGACCTGGTGGTGACGCCGGGCGTGGTGGACGTGGCCGATCAGCGGCTCACCATTCGGCCGGTATCGAATCTCCCGCTGCTGCATATCGGCAAGCCGCAGTACGACGGGGCGAAGTCGTTCGGCAAGGCGGCGTTCGATCTGTTGTTCGCCGGGGCCGCGCTGCTCGCGGTGCTGCCCGTCATGCTGGCCACCGCGCTGGCCATCAAGCTGACCAGCCGGGGGCCGGTGTTCTATCGCTCCGAACGGATCGGGATCAACGGCGAGCCCTTCCGAATGATCAAGTTCCGCAGCATGTTCCAGGACGCCGACAAGAACATCGAGGTGCTGCTCACCGCGAACGAAGGCGCGGGGCCGCTGTTCAAGATGCGCGCGGATCCCCGGGTAACCCCGGTGGGACGGATCATCCGCAAGTTCAGCCTCGACGAGCTCCCGCAATTCATCAATGTCCTGCGGGGCGAGATGAGCGTGGTCGGCCCGCGCCCGCCCCTGCGCGCCGAGGTCGAGCGCTACGACACCAAGGTGCGCCGGCGGTTGCTGGTCAAACCCGGGGTGACCGGGCTCTGGCAGGTCTCGGGACGCTCCGATCTGTCCTGGGAGGAAGCGGTGCGACTCGATCTGTCCTACGTCGAGAACTGGTCCATGGTGCAGGATCTCTCGATCATCAAGCGGACGGTGTTCGCGGTGGCGCGCAGCGACGGGGCCTACTAGCTCGCGATCGAACTAGCTCGCGATCCGGCGCTGCAGTTCGCGGTGCCACACCTCGAGCGACAGCAAGGTCCAGATGCGCGGCTGTTCGTCGCGGGCACCGGAGCTGTGGGCCTGCAGCAGACGGCGGACCGCGTCGGGCTCGAAGGTACTGCCGACGAAGGACGAAGGGCCGGTGAGCAGGTCGTGGGCCATGGTCTTCAACTCACCCCGGAACCATTCGTCGAGCGGGACCTTGAAGCCGATCTTGGGACGGTCAACCAATTCGGCGGGCAGGTGGCGGCGCGCCAACTCCTTGACGATCCACTTGGTGGTTCCGTTGCGCACCTTGACCGAACTGGGCAGGTGGAACGCCAGTTCCGCGACGCGGTGGTCGAGGAAGGGCGGGCGCAGTTCCATGGAGGCGGCCATGGACATGCGATCGCCGCGTTCGAGGAGGTTGTCCGCCAACCAGGTGTGTACGTCGGCATAGAGCATGCGGCGCAGCGGATCTCCGCGACCGTCCAGATACGGATCCAGGACGGTGCGGGTGGCGGGTCCGCCCAGCAGGCGGTCGCGTTCGCGGGTGGTGAAGGGGGCGAACCAGCCGCGCATGCGTTCGGCGTAGCTGGGTTCGGACAGGGCGCGCAGGGCGACGGTGAGGCGGGCTCGCTCGGCGGGCAGGCGGCGTTCGAGCGCGCGCAGGGGTGCGGCGGGCAGCGCGGCGGCCAGCCTGGTGGTGCGCGCGAAACGGTATTTCGGGTAGCCCGCGAACAATTCGTCGCTGCCCTCGCCGGACAGGACGACCTTCACATGGTCCCGGGCCAGCTCGGCGAGGTGGTAGACGGCCACGTCGGCGGGTTCGGAAAGGGGTGAGTCGCGGTGCCAGCTCAGGCGCGCCCAGTCGCGCTGGAAATCCTCGGCGGAGACGATCGTTTCGTGGTGGTTGCTGCCGACGATCTTGGCGGCCATCCGCGCCCATTCGGTCTCGTCGAGGCGTTCGTCGCCGAATCCGGCCGAAAAGGTGTGCAGCCCTTCGCCGTTTCGCTGCTCGGCGACCAGGGCACAGATCAGACTGCTGTCCACTCCGCCGGACAGGTACGCGCCCACGGGGACATCCGCCACGAGGGCATCGCGGATCGAGGACTGCAGGGCGTCGTCGAGCAGGTCGACCGCCGCGTCGGGCGTGACATCCAGGATCTCCGAATCGACCGGTAGGCGCCAGAACGGCTCGATACGGATGGAGCCGTCGGCGCGGGCGGTGACGTGATGGCCCTGCGGGACCTTCCGGACTCCCTCGAGGAAGGTGTACGGGGCGGGCACCGAGCGGTGGGCCAGGAAGTCGTGCAGGCTCGCGGTGTCCACGCGCGGGGACTCGATCACCGGGAGCAGGGCTTTGATCTCCGAGGCGAACGCGAAGAGGGTGTCGGTGACGTAGTAGTACAGCGGCAGGATGCCCAGGCGGTCGCGGAACAGGTGGGTCTCGCGGGTACGGGAATCGTGGATGGCATAGGCGAATTGGCCGCGCAGCTCGTTCACTCCGCGCGGGCCGTACTTCTCGTGCACGGCCAGCAACACCTCGGTGTCACCGCGCGTGGTGAACGGATAGTCCAGGCCGGAGCGCAGTTCGCGATAGTTCAGGATCTCGCCGTTGAAACAGATGTGGGTGTTGCCGCCCGCGCCCGCCATGGGCTGCGCCGAACCTTCGAGATCGATGATGGCGAGCCTGGTGTGGGCGAAACCGACCGACCCGTCACACCACACCCCGTGGTCGTCGGGCCCGCGGTGGTGCAGGAGCCGCCCCATGTCCGCGAGCAGGTCCCCGCTCACCGGAGCTCCGTCGAATCGACGCACGCCGGCTATGCCACACACATCGTCTCCAGTTCGCCGTCGACCCTCACGTACTTCCTCCCCCTGAGTCCGCCTCGACTGTTCAGCGTAGTCGTGGCAAGCGCGAGGTGTCAGGTTGTGTAAATGCCTGCGGCGGCTATGGATTCGCGATGACCTTCGCGGGCACTCCGGCGACGTGGGCTCCGGCGGGGACATCGCGGATGACGACCGCACCCGCGCGGATCTCCGCACGGTCCCCCACCGTGACGCCCAGTACGACGGCATTGGGGCCGATGAAGACGTCGTCGCCGATGCTCGGGCAGCGCCCGTCCGCGCCGTTGCCGAGGGTGACGCCCTGGTGAATTCGGCACCGCTCCCCCACGCGTGTACCGCTGTTCACGGTGAGCAAACCCACATGCGCGATCGACAGGCCCGGTCCGAAGACATTGCGCGGCACCGTGAATCCCATCCGCTCGCCGAGCAATTTCACCCGCAGGGCGTACCAGGCGAAGATCAGGCGACCGAGCGGGTCGGTGCGCGCGTTGGCCCAGTATTCGGACTTGCGCAGCAGGCGCTGGAAGTACGCGACGCGCTGGGTGAGGCGATGGTGCGCGCGCCATCGGGGTAGCTCGTGAGCCGCGAGATCCGCTGCGAGATAACGCCGCAGGGACTCCTTGGAGTCGATCACCCGGCTGATGATCCCCCACTCCCGAGCCGGTTCACAACCGGAAGTCACGGTATCGTCCACACCGTTGTCCGAACCGCCGGGGAGCGTTCGGCGGTCTCGTCGGAAGGGGGGCTCGTGAGCCGCCTGGACTGGTATCTGCGTCGTCTTCGAGCGATGAGCGGGCGTGAAATGCTGTGGCGGGCGGATCGATTGCGCCAGCGGGTGACGGCAGGGCGGGTGACGTGGGAGTCCGCGGGGGCCGCGGTGCTCGGTGGGCAGGATCCGGCGGTGCTGCTCGACCGATTCCGGAAGGGGACGGATCGGCCGGTGCTGCTCGATCACACGCGGGCCGCGCTGATCGCGGCCGAACATCCGGAGCAGGTGGCCGCGGTGGTGGCCGCCGCCGAGCGGGTGTTGGACGGGCAGGTGCGGTTCTTCGGGTATCCGCCGGTGTCGGTCGGGGACGCGATCGACTGGAACTTCGACGCACAGCACCGAATGCACTGGCCGAGTGCGAGTTCCGCGCGGATAGACCATCGCACCGCGGCCGGGGATGCGAAGTGGATCTGGGAGTTGAACCGGTTGCAGCATCTGCCGTGGCTGGCGCAGGCCTGGCTGTTCACCGGTGAGGAGCGTTTCGCGGAGGGGGCTTTCGCGCATCTGGACAGTTGGATCGAGCAGCAGCCGCCGGGTGCGGGGATCGCCTGGCGTGGGGCGTTCGAGTGCGGGATTCGGGCGATTTCGGTGGCGATCGCGGTGCAGGGGCTCAGGGACGCACCGAGATTGACGGTGGCGCGGTACGAAAGTTATATCGTGCTGCTGGGTGAGAGTGCGCGGCGCTGCTGGGCGGAGAGGTCGCTGTTCAGCTCCGCCAACAATCATCTGATCGGGGAGCTGGCGGGTTTGGCCGTGGTGGCGATTCTGCTGCCGGAGTTGCCGGCGGCACGACGGTGGGAGCGGGACGCGCTCGCCCAGTTGGCCGTTCACGCGGATCGGCAACTGCTGCCGGATGGGTCGGGGGCCGAGCAGGCCATCGCCTATCAGCTGTTCACGGCGGAGCTGCTGGGAATCGTTCACGCGCTGCTGGTGATTCGGGATGGTGCATCGGTGCGCGAGGAACCGCTGGGCCGGGCTGCCCAGCGCGACACACCCCTGGACCGGAGGGAAGAGCCGAATGCCCAGCGGGAGCGGCTGGGCGCGGCCATCGAACGCAGCTCGCGATACCTCGCGCTGCTGGTCGGCGACAACGATCCACAGCCGCGATACGGCGACGACGACGGCGGATTCGCCTTGCGCCTCGGACCCGAGCACGTGCGGACCGTCCGCGACCACCTCGGCATCGCGAACGCGCTGATCCCGAATCCGGCCGCGGCGCGCGCCGGGTCAGCGACGATCACCGCCGCCTGGCTCGGCACGGCGACAGTCGCGGATTCGCCGGGGGCGCGGTTCCCGTCGCCGGGCGCTGAGTTGCCGTCAGGTGACGCTGAGGCCCCGTCCGGGGACTCTCAATTCCCGTCGG
>NZ_BDBU01000009.1 GCF_001613145.1 Nocardia jejuensis NBRC 103114 | reverse complement strand
AGGGACACTCAGTTCCCGCCCGGAGAGAAGGCTCTGGACGGTGGCACCCCGAACGGGAGCACAGGGACCGAGCAGTTTCCCCGCGCGGGGTCCGCACGAGACCCGCGATGGAGTTCCGCCCAGGGCTCGTCCGGCGGCGATGCGCTGGGTTCGACCGGCAATCGCACGCGGGCTTCGGCCGAGACCCACACGCACAGTTCACCGGACGGACACGCACAAGGTTCGGGCGACACCCACGCGCGTTATTCCTACGGCGAGCACTCGCAGGCCGCGCGCAGCGGATACGCGCCCGATGGTGGGTTGGTCGTGCTGCGGGAGAACGGGCGCAGGGTGACCATGGATGTGGGGCCGCTCGGATATCTGTCGATCGCCGCGCACGGGCATGCCGATGCGCTGGCGGTGACGCTCGCGGTGGACGGCTCCGAGCTGATCTGTGATCCGGGGACCGCGAGTTACTACGGGCATCCGAATCGGCGTGCGGCGCATCGGAGTACGCGGGCGCATGCGACGGTGACGGTGGACGGGCTGGATCAGTCGGTCATGGGCGGGCCGTTCATCTGGAGCGAGCATGCGCGGGTGCGGGTGCGCGCGGTGGATCTGGATCGGGGGGTGGTGGATGCGGAGCACGACGGGTATCGGCGGCTGGCGGATCCGGTGGCGCACCGGCGGTGGCTGATCGCGCCGCCGGACGAGGACCTGGTGCTGGTGGTCGACATGTTGGCGGGCACAGGAATTCACTCGGCCCAGGTGTCGTGGCCGCTGCACCCGGCGCTCCAGGTCCGGCCGATCGGCGACGGATATTCGACCGGCGGTGGACATTCGGCGGGCAGTGGACATTCGGCGGGCGGTGGACACTCAGCAGACGCGGGACACTCAGCGGGCGACAGAGATTCGGCCGGCACCAGACACCCGACGGGCGACGGACACTCGGCCAGCACCGGACACTCAGCGGACGAGGGACATTCGGCCGGCACCGGACACCCGGCAGACACCGGACACCCGATGGGCACCGGAGACCCGGTGGGAATCGGGCACTGGGTGAGCCGCGCGGGCGAGGATGTGTTGTCGGTCGCGTACGCCGCGACGGCTCCGGTGACGCCCACCCGGATTCGCGGCGACGAGAACACCGATCTCGGTTGGTGGTCGGAACTGCTCGAGTCCCGGGAACCAGCGTGGCTGATCGGCGCACACTGCTCCGCCACAGCGCCTTTCGTGCTCGTGAGCGCACTCCGCACCGGAGCGGCGCGAGTGCGGGAGTTGACCGTGAACCTGGCCGGGGACGACATCCAGGTCCGGTGGCGGCAGGGCGGCGCGGTGCGCACGCTCGTCGTCGACATCCGGCACGACGGAGCCGTGGCGTTCGGCGTCGCCACGTGATACCGGAAAGAGGCCACAGTCAGTGGCGGCCGGGCGCGGCGCTCCCCCGGAGTTGGCGTACGCACCTACCGATGCCCCTGCGCGGGCACCTACCGATACTTTTTGTGGGTACCCCACCGGTGGGCACCAATCGATGCCCACGTGGGCACTCACCGATCCCCGTCGCTCGGGTGACGTTCAGCAGCGGTCGGTGAGGGCTCGGGCGTAACCGGCGGTTTGGTAGAGGTAGGACCAGGCCCAGTACCAGGGGGTGATGTCCACGGGGCTGTCGCGCATCACCAGGTTGCCGGTGAAGCAGCGGGACAGGATGAAGCGGGCTCGGGAGAGATGGGGGCGCATGGTCACGACGATCACTGTGTGCCAGTCGTTCTCGGTGGCGATGCGGCGGAGTTCGCGGGCTTCGCCGAGCGTGGTGGGCGGGTCGGGAGCGAAGCATTCGAGGGTGAAGCCCTGCTGGGGGGTGTGGCAGGGTTCGCGGATTTCGTCGATGTCGGTGAATTCGCCGTAGGGGTTGGAGAACAGGACGGTGTCCGCGTAGCCCTGGCGGGCGAGGTCGAGGCCGTAGGCATAGCGGTCGACGCCTTCGCCGCCCA
The DNA here is from genome assembly GCF_001613145.1 of Nocardia jejuensis NBRC 103114. Taxonomy (GTDB): domain Bacteria; phylum Actinomycetota; class Actinomycetes; order Mycobacteriales; family Mycobacteriaceae; genus Nocardia; species Nocardia jejuensis. Next base: position 30,313 of record NZ_BDBU01000009.1, on the reverse strand, counting down.
GCACGAGGATGGCGTCGGCGTGACGTAGCGCGTCGATCTGGGGGCGGACATAGACGGGGTAGCCCAGGCCGACGAGTGCCGCGACGACGCAGAGCAGGGCCAGGAGATAGCGGAGATAGCGGCGCGGGCGCCGGGACGGCGGGCGGGCGGTCACGAGCGGCGGACCGCTGACCGCAGCGGCGTGAGGGTCGTGGGGGAAATCGCCTGCAGCACAGCGGTGAACAGAGCGACGAAGACGAGCGCCTCGAGCCCGACCAGCCCGAGACCGAGCACCACGGACTTCTCGCTCGCGTGCAGCAGCAGGCGCTCGAGCAGTCCGGCGGCGACGGCCGCGCAGACTCCGGCGAGCGCCGGGGGCAGGAGGCAGTGCGCCAGTTCGCCATGGGACACATGGACGACGCTACGCGAGACCAGCAGACCGGTGAGTCCGGTCAAGATCGCCGAGACCGACAGCGCCACCCCGACGCCGAAGAGCCCGTGCGGCAACAGGATCAGGATGAGCGGCACGGCGGTGAGAGCCCCGATGCCGGTCATCCAGTTGATCAGCTGTGGTCGGCCCGCCCCCTTGCACGCCTCCGCGCACACCGACATGAGCGCGAAGCCGATGCCGACGCCCGCCATCGACTCGACCAGGACTCCGGCTCCGCGCCATTCGTTCCCGAGCAGCAGCACCACGACCGGTTCGCCGATCGCACCCAGCAGAGCCGAGGCCGGGACCACCGCGAGCCACATCCAGCCCATCGCCCGCAGGAAGCCCCGCTCGAATCGTTCGGGTTCCCCCGAGATCTGCGCGAACGCCGGAAACAAGACGTACGAACAGATCTGGATGATCGCCGTCACCGGCAGGAACGCCAGCCGCCTGCCGTTGCGATAGTTTCCGAGCGCCGAGGTCTGCAACCGCTGCCCGACCAGCATCACCTCCACCGCCTCGAGCGCCCGCTCCACCACGCTCTCGAGCAACAGCGGGAACGCGAACACCGCGAGTTCCCGCCACAGCGGAACACTGAATCGCCCACGCCGGGGCCGCCATCCGGACAACCACCAGGCCGCCGTGGCCGCCACCAGAACCGACACGTAGTACCCCGCCACCAGCGCCCACACCCCGAACCCGGCGACGGCCAGCGAGATCGACACCGTCGCGAACGCCACGGCGTTCGCCGGATCCACGATCACCCGCCGCTCGAACTGCAAGGCGCGCTGCATCATCGCGTCCGGCACCGCCATCAGCGACGTCAGCACCACGGTCCCGGAACACACGGCAGCCACCGACCCCACCTGCGGGTCATGGAACACCCTCGACAACACCGGCGCACTCGCGAGCAGCATTCCCGCGAGCACCACACCCGATCCGAGCGTCACCCGGAACACGGTCTCCGCCGCGTCCTCGATCTCGGTCCGCCGCTGTATCAGCGCGTGGCTCAACGAACTGTGCGAGAACACCATCACGAACGTCGTCAGCACCGTCCCCGCCGCGAAGACCCCCACCTCGGCCGGTGAGAGCAGATGCGCCAGCACCAAGGTCTGCACCAACGCGATGACCTGCACCGCCCCCACTCCGGCCGCCGACATCACCGCTCCGCGCCTCAGCACAGCGGACAACCCACTCGGCTGCCGCTGTGCCACAGCCCCGGGATCGGATCGATCCTCGGCGCATCCGTCGCCGACCTGCGGCCCGTCCGCCGCCGCGTGAGTGCCGCCGGACCGCGACGACGGATCGGCCGAGTCAGGGCCTGCGTGGCGCACCGATGGCAGCGGTCCGGCACGTGATCGTTCGTCCTGTGCCGATTCGTCCGGTCGTTCCGTCACCGCCGGAGCCAGGTCGGTGTGCCCGGCGATACCCGAGTCGCCGACCACGCCGGAGTCGGTCGGCCTGGTATTCCGTGGTGGCGCAGCACTTTCCGGAGGTCGCGCCGGGCGCCGGGCCGACCGTGGTGTAGCCCGACCCGGTGGCGGATCGGCGTGATCGCCGTCGTCGGCCCCGGGCTCCCGCGCGATCACCGGGTGGTGGCGCTGACGATCCTGCCCGCCGCGCGGGCGAATCGTTCGGACACCTGCTGTTTGAGGGGGTGGATGCGGCGGAGGGTGTCGGGGAAGGTGCTGACCGAGGCGATGATGGCGGCGGCGCGAACGGTTTTGCGCTGGGTGAAGGCTTCACGGGCGGCGGCGCGGGCAGCTCTGTCGTCCCCGGCGAGCAGGGCCTGCTGGGCGCGGCGGAGTTGGACCCAGTAGCGGAAGGTCCGCAGGGTGCGATCCAGGGCGGCGCGGGCCTCGGGATCCGTGGGGGCGGCCCAGGAGAAGGAGCGTTCGAGTTCGGCCATGAACGCTTCGACCTTCTCGGGGTCACGGGTCATGGAGTCGCCGCGAATCCGGAAGCGCGCCAGCCGGTCCGGCAGGACGCGGATATCGTAGGCGCCGACCATGCGAATCCAGATGACCACCGATTCGTGCAGTTCCTCGCCGCCGCGGTCGTACCCGCCGACCGCCTCCCACGCCTCGCGGCGGATGGCCGCGGTGTAGTACGGGACCAGACCGCCGAGCAGGTCGATCAGCGTCAGGCGGGTGGCGGGGTCGGGCTTGCGTTTGACGTTGGTGGAGCGGTAGTACCCGACGGGCAGGTCCGCGCCGGAGTCGTCGAAGCGGAAGGCGTCGCAGCCGACGGCGTCGATACCGGGATCCGCGTCCAGCGCGCGCCGGACCTCCGCGCAGAAGGTGGGCATCACCTGATCGTCGCTGTCCAGGACCACGAAGTACCGGCCGGTGGCGCGGGCGGCGGCGGCCATGACACCACCGTCGTATCCCTTGTTCTCCTGGCGTACCAGGCGGATTCGCCCGTCGTCGCGATAGCTCTCGACGATGGCTGCGATCTCGTCGGACATGCCGTTGTCCACCACGATCAGTTCCCAGTCCGGGAGCGTCTGCGCGACAACCGATTCGATGGTGTCGCGCAGATAGTCCTCGGTCTTGTACGCGGTGGTCAGAAAACTGAATCCTGGAATGCTCGGCTCGCTCATCGCTACCCCCTCACCATCCGATGCCGACATATCCGGGGCGCAGCCGCCGTTCGGCCGCCCCGGGCAGTCGCACCACATCCAGCACGGTCCGGTCGGGACCGATCGCGTCGACGGCCGCGACGACGTCCGGCTCGGAGGTGCCGACGATGAAGATCTCGCCGTGCGCCACCACCGTGGAGATATCGTCGGTGAGCAGCTCCCCGATATGCGGCAGGCGCTCCTCGATGAACGCCCGATTGGCGCCCATCAGCCGCGAGAGCGCCACATTCGCATCGTAGATTCGCACGTCGTACCCCTTGCCGATGAGCCGTTCGGCGAATTCCACCATGGGGCTCTCGCGCAGATCATCGGTGCCCGCCTTGAACGACAGCCCGAAGATGCCGACCCGCCGGCGGCCGAGCGCGATCACGGTGTCGACCGCGCGCCGCAATTGAGCCTCGTTGGATACCAGCACGTTCTGCAGCACCGGCAGTTCCAGATCGTGCTGGCGGGCGGTGTGATTGAGCGCGCGCACGTCCTTCGGCAGGCACGAGCCGCCGAAGGCGAAGCCGGGGCGCAGATAGGCCGGGCTGATATTGAGCTTGGTGTCGGCCAGGAAGATGTCCATGACGGCGTGCGAGTCCAGCCCGAGCGTCGCGCACAGCGCCCCGATCTCGTTGCCGAAGGTCACCTTGAGCGCGTGAAAGCTGTTGTCCACGTACTTGGTTATCTCGGCCACCGCGATCGGCACCCGGAAGCGCGGTCCCGGCAGGCCCTCGTACAGGGCCGTCATCTCCAGACCCGTGCGCGCATCCGATTCTCCGATAACGGTTTTCGGCGGATTCTCGAAATCGCGCACGCTGCTGCCCTCGCGCAGGAATTCGGGATTCACGCAGACGCCGAAATCCACGCCGACTTTCTTGCCCGACGCCTTTTCGAGAATGGGAATGAGGCTGCCTTCGCACGTTCCCGGCACCATGGTGCTGCGGTACGCGACGATGTGCCAGCCGTCCTTGTCCGCCAGCGCGGCGCCGATCTGCTCGCTCACCCGCTCCAGGTACGCCATCGAGAGCCCGCCGCCGGGGGCCGAGGGCGTGCCGACGCAGACGATCGAAATGTCGGTCGCCAGCACGGCTTCGGCGACATCCTCGGTGACGCGCAGCCGTTCGGCCGTAACTACTTCGGCGATGAGCTCGCCGATCCGCTCCTCGACGACAGGTGTGCGGCCCTGTCGGATGAACTCGGTCTTCTGCGGGTTGACGTCCACACCGATCACGGTGTTGCCCCGCGCGGCGAGACAGGCCGCCGACACGCAGCCCACATAGCCGAGCCCGAAAACGCTGACAGTCGATGCGCTCGCTGTCCGGTTCTGCTGCACGTGAGTGTTCCCCCGGTCGTGCTCGTCCATTTTGCCCACCACATGGATCGTCGTTACCGCTGAGTTGTTTGTTACCAATGCATTTCGAGATTGAATAGCGTTATCATCAGGCAGTGCAACGCGTGACGGCTCCCGTGTCCGTCGCGTGTGTGTCGCGGTCGGGGGTGATTGGGACAGGCGCCGGAATGTTCACGGGTACCGGCTGGGGGGAGTCGCTGAGTAGATGAGTTGGTCGAGCGCGAGCCTGAGCCTCAAGTATCGGCTCCGGCGCGCACATCCGCGACGTGGAGCGCTACACCGCAGGTTGAACAGGTTGGATCTGGCGGACGCCGCGGAGATCAAAGCCGTTCAGGAGCAACGTCTTCGAGTGCTGGTCCGGGTCGCGGCGGCGAAGTCGCCGTTCTACCGCGACTGGTTCCGCACCTCGGGGGTGGACCCGAGAGAAATCCGCACCATCGCCGATCTGTCACTCCTGCCGCTGGTGTCCCGCCGTGATCTGGCCGAGCGGGCCGATGATTTCCGCACCCTGCCGCGCCGGCTGATGTGGTCGGTGCGCTCGAGCGGCACCTCCGGGGTGCCGATCGAGTGTTACCGGACGATCACCTCCTCGGTGTTCGAACTCGCGGTGCTCGAACATCAGTGGGGCTGGTTCGGACTGCCGTCGAACTCGCGTCGAGTGGTCTTGCGCGGCAGCAACTTCGCGATCGGCCGCAGCCGCGGGCCCACCATGGCGGTCCCCGGCGCCAATCAGCTGCTGGTGTCGAGCTATCACCTGACCCCCGATCGCGTCGATGTGATCGTGAACGAGATCCGCCGCTTCTCCCCCGATGCCATCGAGGGCTGGCCGTCGAGCATCGCCCTGTTGGCGGCATTGCTGCGCGATCGCCGCATGACGATTCCGGTGGACGCGATCATCACCTCCTCGGAGATGATGGCGCCGGGACAGCGCACCCTCATCCAGGAGGTGTTCGACGCGCCCGTCATCGATCACTACGGGCAGACCGAGCGCACCGTCATGGCCGGCACCTGCGAGGCGGGTGGCTACCACGTCTTCCCGTCCTACGGCATCGTCGAGACGATTCCGGTCGAGGGCTCGAGCACCCGGCGGGAGATTGTCGGAACCTCGTTGCAGAACACCGGATTCCCGCTGCTGCGCTATCGCACCGGCGACGAGGTCCGCCCCTCCGCCCCCGGTCCGTGTCCGTGCGGACGGGCGCTGCCGCTGCTGGGTGTGGTCGACGGCCGGGTCGAGGACACCTTCACCGCCTCCGACGGCCGCCCGCTGCCGCTGCCGTCGAGCATCGTCGATGATCTGACCGGCCTGCGCGAGGCCCAGATCGCACAGCTGCGCCCGGGGGTGTTCGAGCTGAGAGTCGTTCCGGGCAAGGGATTCTCGCAGTCGGACACCGCCGCGCACGCCACCCGGAACATCGCCCGGCAGTTCGGTCCGGGCCAGGAGCTGCGAGTTCGCGTCTTCGACGCGCTCCCTCGGCCGCGGAGTGGAAAGCTGAAGACCGCCGTGGTCGAGCAACCGCTCACCGGCGAAACACGGCCCGCGCGCCCCGCGATACCCGTACAGCGAGATTCATGAGGAGACAGGGAGACGCCGTGACCGCCCTCGTCGCGAGATCGGCCCTGCTGGCGGCGGTGTCACTGCTGGCGGCCGGATCGATCGCAGGATGCGGCGGCGAGTCCTCGCCTCCGAATCGACCGCTCACCCAGACGACCGCGCCCGTCGATGAATTCGTGGCCAAGGACCGCACGCCGGACCCCGGTGCGGTGGCCATCGGTTTGACGAACATCTCACTCTCCCGGACGGATTCGGCCGATCGGGTGACCTTCGAGTTCACCGGATCGGCGGTTCCGGGCTGGGCGGTGCACTATGTGGCGCAGGCGGTGCAGAACGGCACCCGGGCCCCCTTCTCGGTCACCGGCCAGTCCGTCATCGAGGTGCTGATCCGGGAAGCCGCCAATCCCTTCATATCCGGGGTGCCGCCGTACACCGGGCCCGAGACGCTCACCGACCCCACCATGACCTCCGTCGGCGAGGTGCGATTCGCGAGCGCGGTGCGCGGCGTGACGCAGGCGTTCATCGGGTTGCAGACCGCGCAGCGGTCCTTCCGGGTGAGCGGTGCGACCGATCCGGCGCGGGTCACGGTGGAAATCGATCACCGATGACGGGGGAACAGTGGCGAACACGCTGAATGTGCTGTGGGACAGGATCTGGCAGCGTCGCGCCCTGGTGGTGGCGATCGCCCTGGTCGCGATGCTCGGGGCGTACCTGTCCGCGCACGGGCGGGGGGTGACCTACACCAGCAGGGTGCTGGTCTCGGCCGGATCCACCCGGCCGCCGACCCAGGACGCCATTCTGGCGCAGGGCTTCACGTACTACCTGAACGATCCGACCTATCAGGCCGCCATCGGGCGCAAGAGCGGTTTCCCGGAGGACATCTACAGCTTCTCGGCCCAATTCGTCTCGGCCAGTCCACTGTTCTACGTCCAGGTCACCGCCGCGACGCCGGCGGCGGCCGAGGCCGCGGCCCCGAAGGTCGCGCAGCTGTACGTCGAGGACGTCAACGGCCGTCTGGACGAGAGCCGCAAGGCCACCGCGGACGCCATGACCGCGGCCATGATGGCGGTGTGGGGCGATCGGCTCCGGGCCGACGATCCCAATGCCTTCAGCGCCCAGATCCAGTTGCAGCAGCAGATCGACGCGCTCAACGCCGATTCGGCCAATCGGCTGACCATCCTGCAATCGGGCGCGGGGGCCGCGGCCAACGGCACCGGCAAGACCCGCACGCTCGCGACCGGCATGGTCGGCGGGGTGCTGCTGGGTTGTGTGGTGGCGATCATGGCCGGTGCGGCGACGCGGCGGCTGTACACCGACTACGACGTGGTGGAGAAGACCGGGGTGCGGACGCTGGATGTGGTGCCACCCGGCGGCACCCCTGCCCGCGACGCGCGGCGCCAGGTGGTGCTGCGCCATATCTCGAACCTGGTGGCCAAGGCGGGGACCACCTCGCCGACTTCGGTTGCGGTGGCTCCGATTTCGCAGGGCGTCGCGGCGCAGCGGCTGGCGCGGGCGATCGCGGAGCACCGTGCGGGGCAGGGCGCCAAGGTGTTGTTCGTGGATGCGGATCTGCGCGGGAGCGAGGCGGCCGTCGCGGCATCGGGCACACCGGAGCAGGACTCGGCGGGGCAGGACTCAGCGGGGCAGGACAAGGCGGCACAGGGCGCAGCGGGGCCGAACGCGGCGGCGCGGGAAACAGCGGGACGGGGCGAGTCCGGGTTCGCGGCCGGGCGGGTCGAACCGGGTCTCGCGGAATTGTTGCGCGGGAGCGTCTCCGACCTGCGCGCGGTCACGAGTGACCGCGGTCCGGACGGTTTCGCCGAGATCGCGCCGGGTGCGTTCACCGGTGATCCCTATGCGCTCTTCGATCGGGATCGGTTCCGCGCCTTCCTGCACGAGGCCGGATCCGCGGCCGACCTGATCGTGATTCAGGTGCCGCCGATCGGCACCGCCTCGGAATCGCAGATCGTCACCGATCTGACGGATCTGACGGTGCTGGTCATCGAGCGCGGGCGGACCCGGGTGCGGGAGGTGCAGGAGGCGGTCCGGGCGGTGAATCAGGTCGGTGCGGAGGTGCTCGGGGCGGTGCTCGTGGACACCTCGGAGCCACGAGAATCGCGGCGGCGGTTCGGGTTCCGATCATGACCGCGCTGACGCCGGCGGTCGAGCGAGCGTGGCGGCTGGCCCTGCTCGCGGCCGCGCTGGCGGTCGGCCTGGGCGGGGTGCTCGCGGTGTCGGGCAAGGCTCCCGGCGGGGTCGGCGTGGTCGCGGCGGCGGGCGGTATCGCGGCGGTGCTCGTGGTCATCGGGTTGAAGGATCCGCGCTGGGCGTTCGTGTTCCTCATCGTCGCGACGTTCCTGCGGCCCGCCATCCCGAAGATCCTGCCGACCACGGACCCGTTCATCCTGGCGTTCGGCGGCGTGGTCATCGCGACGCTGGCGTGGGTGCGCGGGCATCCCGAGCGCCGGGTGTCGATCGGGGCGGTCGAGTGCGCCATGGTGCTGTATCTGCTCTGGAATCTGAATTCGATTCTGCAGACGCACGAGTTCCCGCCGATCCTCTATCCGCTCTCGGGCGAGATGCTCGATTTGTGGCGCTATCTGATCATCGGCACGGTCATGCCGTTCGCGGCCTACCTGGTCGCGCGAATGATCTTCAGTACCCGCGAGTCGATCAAGTTCCTGATCACGACACTGCTGGTGTGCGCGGCCTATTCGGCGTGGGTGAGCATTCTGCAGTTCCACGGGCCGCAGGGCCTGGTGTGGCCCAAGTACATCGTGGCGAATCCGGCCTGGGCCGAGCGCGCGGTGGGACTGCCGAATCAGCCGGAGGTCAACGGGCTGATCCTGATCGTGGGTTTCGTGCTGTCGCTGGTGCTGATCGGCACCGAGAAGCGTTCGCGGCGAATGCGGTTGCTGCTCGCGGTGATCGCGGTGGCCTGTGCGTATTCGGTGTATCTCACCCACACCCGGTCCATCTGGCTCGATTTCGGCGTCGTCATTGTGCTGGCCATCGTGCTGGGCAAGGGGTATCGGACCGGATTCGTCGTCACCGCGCTCGGCGTTGCGGTGATCATCGCGATGAACTGGACCACCTTCACCAGTTCCGACCGCAAGGCCGGCGGCGTCGCCTCGACGAACGAGATCTACGACCGGCTCAATGCCGATGCCACGGCGGTGTGGGCGTTCACGCAGAAGCCCTGGAGCGGCTGGGGTCTGGGCCGGTTCGTCATGGTCAATACCTATCGGCATCAACAGTATTCGCCGGACACGCCGTGGGATCGCGGGCTCGGCATTCCGGCGCACGAGACCGAACTGGGCATTCTCGCCGAACTCGGCATCGTCGGGCTGCTGTTGTGGCTGACCGTGCTGGTGCTGCTGGCCCGCCGGCTGGTGCTGGCCTACCTCCGGTTGCCCGCCGGGGGGCTCATGGGCCGGCCGCTGGCGTTCACCGCCGGGGCGGCGTTCGTCTCGCTGGTGCTGGCCGGGGTGTTCGTCGATCTGCGCCTGTTCGATTATCCGAGCACCATGGTCTTCGCACTGGTCGGGGCCGCGGTCGGCGCGGCGGATCGGCTGTCGCAGCGCGCGGCGGTCGATCCGCTCGAGGCGGGACGGGCTCAGCGCGCGGCGATCAGGGAGCGGAAGATCTCGTCGTAGAAGGCGATCAGCTTGGCTCGTGAGGTGTCCCAGGACAGTTCACGAGCCACCCGCTCTCGGCCGAACTCGCCCATCCGCTTGCGCCGGTCCGGATCGTCGAGCAGTTCGGCCAGGGCCACGGCGAAGGCGGCCTCGTCGTTGGCCGGAACATAGACCGCCGCCGCGCCCGCGGACACCCGGGCCTCGGTCAGTTCGAAGGACACCAGCGGGCGGGCCATCGCCATGTATTCGACGACTTTGTTCATGGTGGACACGTCGTTGAGCGGGTTGTGCGGATCGGGCGAGAGGCACACGTCGGCGGTGGACAGGCAGATCTGCAGGAACTCGTCCGAGACCCTGCCGGTGAACTCGACCAGATCCTCGAGGCGCAATTCCTCGGCGAGCGCGACCAGATCGTCGAAGGCGTCACCGGAGCCCATGAAGATGAAATGCGTGTCGGTGCGGCCGAGTTCGTCGCGCAGGTGGGCGATGGCGCGCAGCGCGTAGTCGACCCCGTCCTGCGGGCCCATCACGCCGAGATACGCACCGAGATATGGCTTTCCACGCTTGAGCGCCGGATCGGGTGTGCGGGCGACGAATTTCGAGAGGTCCGGTGCGCTGCGCACCACCGTGACCCGCGCGGGGTCCATGCCGCCGCGGTCGATGGCGACGCGGCGATAGCTCTCGTTGGTCGATATGACGCCGTGCGCGCAGGCGAAGGTGATGCGCTCCAACAGCATCGAGGCGCGGTACAGCAGGGTGCCGCCACCCTCGAACCGGGACAGGAACAGTTCCGGGACCAGATCGTGGTGGTCGAAGACGAATCGGGCCCCGCCGACGCGCAGCACGAGCGCGATCAGGAACAGCAGATCCGGCGGATTGCAGGCGTGCACGACGTGCACCGGACCCTCGCGGCGTACGCGAATCGCCAGTCTCAGGGTGTGCCACAGGGCGAGCGAGTACTCGCGCAGATATCCGGCCGGGCCGCCGGTGGCCGCGCGCAGCGGGTAACGCAGGATGCGGACGCCCTCGATCGTGGCCTCGGCCTCCTGATCCTGCTTGGCGCCCATCGGGCAGATGACGCTCACCCGGTAGCCCGCGTCCACCAGGGCGCGGCTCTCCTGCCAGACCCGGCGGTCGAAGGGGACCGAAAGATTTTCGACCAGGATCAGAATGTGTCTGTCGCTCACAGCGTCACGATCTCCTCGAGGGCCTTTTCGGCGGCCGCGATACTTGTCTTCAGGCTGAACAGGTGCTCGACCCGGGCACGGGCCGCGCTGCCCATGTCCTTGCGCGCCACGGGATCTGCCAGGAGCGCGATCAGGCGCTCGGCCATCGCCTCCGGATCGCGCGGCGGCACCAGATAGCCGGTCTCACCGTCCGCGATCATCTCCGGCACTCCCCCGACCGCCGTGCAGACGGCGGGCCGGGCCGCGGCCATGGCCTCGAGCAGGGCCATGGGAAAACACTCGATGCTGTAGGAGCTCAGGACCACGATGTCCATGGCGCGCAGCAGTTCTGCCACATCGGGGCGCGATCCGGCGAGCACGACGCGATCACGCAGGCCCAGTTCCTCGGCGAGTTCCTCGATCGAGTGCCGCATCGGTCCGTCGCCGACGATCAGAAACCGGGCGGCGGGCAGCCGATCGGCGACCAGCCGGGCCGCGCGCAGGAAGGTGGCGTGATCCTTCTCCGGTCGCAGGGCGGCCACGAGTCCGACGATGCGGTCCTCGGGGCCGAGGCCGAGATCCGCGACGGCCGCGCGATCCTCGCCGGTGTCGAAGGCCGAGGGGTCCACGCCGTTGTGGATGATCCGAATCTTGGATCCGGGGTAGCCGAGTTCATCGGTCATGTACCGCGTCTGGGCGTGTGCGACACCGAAATAGGCCGTGGTGCGGCGATCGAGCACGCGGTCGACGGCGGCGCGGATCCGCCCGCGCGGCTCGATATCGCCGTGGTTGTGCACCCAGACGATCGAATGCGGCACGCCCGCGCGCCAGGCGGCCAGCCGACCGAGCGCCTCGGCGTTGTAACCGCGCGTGATCACGATATCGGGGCGGCTCTCGCGCATCGCCCGCACGAGATCGCGGAGTGCCGCCGCCGCTTGACGTTTGGTGCGATGCAGGGCCCGCGCGGGCACTCCTGCCGCGCCCAGATCCGCGAAGAGTTCACCCTCCTCACCCAGGCAGATCACCGACGCCTCGAACCTGCTCCGGTCCAGGCTGGGCAGCAGCGTCGTCACATGCCGTTCGGCTCCGCCGACCCGCAGATCCGGAACCACGTACAACACGCGGATCGGCCGGGAACCGTCCGAGCCGGATGCGCCGATGCCCGATTCCGGAAAGCTCATCGCACGATCTCCCGGTAGATGCCGTCGAATCGACGCCAGACGACGTCGATGTCGAATTCCTCGCGGACGCGCTGTAATGCGGCCCCGCCCAGCCGTTTACGCAGCGCGGTGTCCCGCACCGCACGTCCCAGTGCCTCGGCGAGCGGTTCGACCTCGCCCGGCGGCACCATCAGGCCGCATCGGTCGTCGATCAGGTCGGGGATGCCGCCCACGGGGCAGGTCACCACGCACAGCCCGCGGGCCATGGCTTCCAGAATCGCCATCGGCTGGCCTTCGCGATGCGAGGGCAGCACCAGCACCTGTGAGCCGTCGAGCAGTTCGGGAATCCGCTCCGGGGCCAGCCATCCGGTCACCTCGACGCTGGGCCCGATGCCCAGCTCCGCGACCATCTTGCGGGCCCGGTCGACCTCTCCGTCCCCGGCGATGACGAGTCGCACGTCCAGCCCCGGCGACGCCGCGAGCAGGCGCTGCCAGGCCTCGAGCAGGGTGAAGGTGCCCTTGCGCTCGCCCACCTCACCCAGGAACAGCACCCGGGCGGGTATGCCGCCATCCTGCTCGACCGGTCGCGCGGGCCGGATCGCATTGGAGATCACGATGATTCGTGCTCGCGGCGTGATCTCACGCAGCGCCGCCGCCCACGGCTCGCCCAGCGCGACCACGACGGCGGCCCCGGCGAGCGCGTCGCGGATGGCGGCGCGCACCAGTCGCGGGGCTTCGTCGTGGAACACCGAGAAGTCCGAGCCGTGCACGTGCAGCACCACCGGGGTGCGGGTGGCCCGTGCGATCAACTCGAACAGGTACTTGCGCGGAAAGCTGCCGTAGGAGGACAGGTGGATGTGCACCAGTGCCGGGCGATGCGTCGCCAGCCGATACGGATACACGAATACCGCTGCCAGATAGGCGATCAGCTTCGTCACGACCGAACCGTCGCGATGCGTCGCGATGTGCCGGATATCCCAGTGCGCCCAGATCGGAGTCTCGCGCATCTCCCGCACGAAGGTGGCGACACCGCCGCGCGTGGACATGCTCGTCGAGACCCACAGGGCCCGTTGCCGTCTCATGGTCGGGGCTACTCGGCCGCACGCGCCGCGGTGATCCTGCGGTCTCCCAGAGCTTCCGGGCCGGGTGGTGCGTGGCCGCCCGCGGCGGGGGCTTGCGGGGTCTCGAGCAACACCGCGCCGAGCAGATTCGCATCCACCGCCGCCAGCAGCCGGTGTGCGCGCCGGGCCTGCTCGACCGTGGTCGTCGCGGGATCGAGCACCAGCACGGTCGTTCCGGCGGTGGCGGCCACGACCTGGGCCTCGACCGCACTCAGCACCGGCGGGCCGATGAACACCACGAAGTCCGCGCGCTCGTGCAGCCGCGACAGCAAGCGGGTGAAGCGTTCGCGGCTCAGGACCGTGAACGGTTCCTCCTCGATGCTGCCGGGGAACAGCTCGCGCATGACCGAAAGCCGCGTGGGCGTGAGTACGGCGTCGAGATCGGCTCGCCCGGCGAGGACTTCGCCCACGCCCCTGGCGAGGCGGCGGCTCAGATCGGCGTGGACCAGGATCGTGCGCACGCCCTGGCGGGCGCGTTCGTCGGCGATGGCGCGCGCGAGGATTTCGATGCCGTCGCTCGACCCGGGCGCGGTGATCGCCACCGAGGCCTTCTCCACCGGTGCGGCCAGTCCGACCGCGGTCACCACCTGCTTGAACGCCCGATCCCGTTCGGCGGTGAGCTTGCCGTCGGTACCGGGCACCACCGCGATGGCGGTCAGGCCCACCTTCTCCTCGACGTCCTCACCGGTGCGCAGGCGTCGGGAGAGCGCACCCACCGCGAGCGCGGCGAGGCAGCCCAGCAGCAGCCCGCCCACCCCGTAGCTCACCAGCGTGGGAATCCGAGAGGGCTCCTCGCGCACCGGATCCGAGGCCTGCTGCAGGTCGATGAGCTTGTTGGAGGTGTCGGCATTGAGCCGGTTGATCTGCTCCTGCATCTGGGTCAGCGACGCGTCGCTGACCACGCCGTTGGCCGCGCGGATGTCGTCGAACGGTTTGCGCACCGCGGCGATGGCGGCATCCTGGCCGGCGCGCAGGCTGGCGTTGATCTCGTCACGGAAGACGCTGCCCGCCTTGGTCGCACCGGCCTGCGCGAGTCCGGGCGTGCTCGCGGTGCCCTCGATGTACAGGATCGGGCTCGAGGCGACGGTGCGCGCGTCCAGGATCGTGCCATCCGGGATGCCCGCCGCCGCTTTGAGTTTCGTCTGATACGCGGGGTCCTTGAAGTACTGCGCGTAGCCGACCGAGAGCACGGCGTCCTGGTCCGGGGCGCGGTTCGGCGAGCCGATCGTCATGGCGATCCGACTGGTGTACGTGGGCGCCGCGTCGCGAGTGGAGAAGAATCCGAGCGCCAATGCCCCGATGGTGAGGATGAGTACCAGCCACTTGCGACGCCACACCCGATTGAGGTGAACTCTTGTGACGCTGTTCAATTCGACTCCCTCGAATATCGGGGCCGCGCATTCACCAATATCGCGCACCGAGAACCGCCGTTACACCGTCGACCGGGTGCGGCGGTGCGGGCGGGGCCGGTCACGGCCCGCTCGATCCGCCGGTGATCACCGGCTGCTGCGCCGTCGAGGCAGGGCGGTGGCGCCGCCCGAGGCGGCCTGTCAATCGTCCTGCGAGACGGATGAATCCGGCAATGACATCCGGTGCCAGGACTGCCAGCACGAGCAGATAGATCACCAGGAACACCGCCGCGTCCACGAAAAGCAACCCGATTCCGGCGGCGATCGGCCGGGTATCGGACTGCAGCACAAGATGTTCCAGCGACCAGGCGGCGGCCAGCGCGAGTGCGCCCGCCGGGAGCGGTGGGCCGAGTGCGCGGATCAGCGCACCCAGCGGCGCCCCGATCACCGAGCGCGCCAGCACGGTCACCACCACGGCCACCACCAGGGCGGTCGCCGAGGTCGCGAGGCCGACGCCGACCAGACCGAAGAATCGGATGAACACCAGCAGCAGGCCGATGCCCAGAATCAGCTCGACCGCGGTCTGCCAGTTCAACAGCGTGGTGCGTCCGGCCCCCTTGATGGCCTCCTCCCCCACGCTCATCCACGCCTTGCCCAGGCCGAGGCCGGCCATGGCGACCACGACCGTCCCGGCCTCGCGCCAGCGCTCACCGAAGACGATGACCACCGCCGGTTCGCCCAGGGCGATGATGAGTCCGCTGAGGGCGGCCGCGCCGAGTGTGGTGAGCCGCACCGCGCGCAGGTACGCCGAGCGCAGTCGTTCACCGTCACGCTCCTCGGCGATGCGCGCGAAGGCCGGAAACAGTGACACCGCACCGACTTCCACGATGAAGCGGACCGGGATCTGCGCGATGCGCTGGCCGTAGCGGTAGTGCCCGAGAGCCGCGGCGCTCAGGCCACGACCGACCACCGCGGCCTCGGCCAGCGATTGCACCCGTGAGCCCAGCATGTTCACCACCACCGGTGAGCCGTAACGCGCGAGTTCCCGCCACAGCCGGATCGACGCGTGTCCCCGGCCGGGCCGCCACCGCGCCAGCCACCACACCGACACCGCCCAGACCACGTAGGACACATAGGTGCCCACGACCATGCTCCAGACTCCGAAGCCCAGCACCGCCAGCGTCACCGACACGACCGCGAAGCTCACCGACACCGCCGGGCCGACGATGATGCGGCGCTTGACGCTGAAATCGCGCTGCAGCAACGCTTCCGGAACGTTGGTCAGCGAGAAGAGCAGCAGGAATCCGGAGGTGGTGGCCGCGATCAGCCCGATGGTGCGGCTGTGGAACAGCATGCCGATCACCGGTGCGGCGGCCAGCGCGCCCAGCGTCACCAGCGCCCCGTTCACGAAGGAGGCCCGGAACACCGTCTCGGCGGCATCCTCGACGCGGTCCTCGCGCTGCACCAGTCCCGAGCGCAGACCGCCCTCGACGAAGGTGGTCAACAGCATCGTGAGCACGGTTCCCGCCGCGAACATGCCGACCTCGGCGGGGCTCAGCAGGCGGGCCAGGGCGACGGTCTGGGCCAGGGACACCAATTCACTGAAGATCAGCGCGGCGGCCGAGGCGAGTGCCACGCGGCCGATCTGCCGGGTGAGCGTAGGCCCGGCCGGTGGCTGTTCCGGTTCGGCGAAATCCACGATCGGAAGTTCCAGGGTGTCGTCGAATCCACCGGTGCCGCGGGTCCGGACGGGCCTGCGGCCCTGCTGATTCCGATCGTCGCTAGGCATGCTCGGCGTGTGTCCGTTCGAACTCGCAGAACAGTCGCTCGAATACCTCTCGACCGGCGTTCACCTGTTCATCGGCGCGCGCGAGCAGACCCGCGCGCAGGTGCTCGGCGTCCTTCCAGGTATCCCGGATGGCCTCGGAGAGTTGCTCGCCCAGCTCCGGATCGTCGAGGTGGATGAGCCGCACGCCGCCGCCGAACATCTGCTCGAGGCCGAGGAATTTGTCGTCGTAGTACTCGGTGGAGGTGAGCGCCACCACCGGGATGCCCTGACTCAGCGCGAACACCGCCAGGTGGTAGGCGCCGGTGACCAGCACCCGGCACCGCGAGACCTGCTGTGCGACATCGCCGGGACGCACGAATCTGCCGACCGGGGAGGCGGCGTTCGCGCCGCGCACCAGAGGCAGTGTCGTCGCGCGGTCCGGGGAGCCCGGGGTCTCGGCGATGATGAGCGGAACCAAGCCGGTACCGAACTCGACGGCCGCCGCCCGCACGGCCACACCGACGGCATCCTGCGCGAGCCCGGCCACGGGCGAGTACTTCGCGATCCGCAGACAGACCCCGATCTCGGTGCCTGATACCGAATTTCGGGCGTCGCGCGCGAGTTCGATGGCGTCGTCTCCGGTGACGGTGACCGCGCTCGCGGGCACACCCAGCGACTCCAGCAGCTCCGGTCCGCGCCGCCGCTCCCGCAGCGCGATCAGCGGCACTCTCGCCAGCACCTCCGACGCCCGCCCGCGCAGCTCCGGATCCCGCATCGGCCCGAGCCCCTGTCCGACCATCGCCACGGGAACCCCTGCGCCGTGTGCATATTCGAGCAGGTCCAGCACCCGCCCCGCCTGCGGCAGATCAGCGTCGGTCAGGTACCCGCCACCCAGCGCGATCACCAGCGACGCCGCACGCACGGCCTTGGCGGCGCCAGGATGCCTGCGTTCGATGCGCGGCACGACGACACTCGCGGACGTACCGGTCTCGGCGGGCGTATCGGCGTTCTCGTGTGGACCGGAATTCGCGGTCCCGTCCACCCGTCCGCGACCGCGCGCTTCAGGGCCGACGGCGTCGAGGGGGCGCAATGCCCCTGCCTCGCTCACCGGTGCCCCTGCCTCGTTCGCCGGTGCACCGGCGGAGTTCGGTCCGGCGGCATGGGTCTGCTCGGTCGTGGAGCCCGCACCGTCAGCAGGGATGGGTCCGGTGGTGAGGGCGTCCGTGGGACCGGCTTCCGTGTCCGGGGAAGGTCGGTCGCGGAGTCTGTCTCTGACCCGAATCGCTTGCGGCAGTAGCCGAGCCCGGGTGCGCAACCACGCTTCGGCGACGGGTCCCACGACGGCCGGACCCAGTGCCGCCGCCGCGCGAGCCAGCGGGCCGGGCTCTGCCCACGGGTCGCTCGCGCCCACCGTGATCCCGACCGCGCCCGGAAAATACGCGGCGACAAGTGTCGGCGATTCGGTCATGATGCCGATGCGTGCGTTCGGCCAGCGCTCCCGGATTCGCCGGACGGTCACCTCGAGCATGGCGAGGTCACCGTAGTTGCGTAGCCAGTACTCACTGTTCTCGATGAGGATGCGATGTCCGGCACCCTCGCACGGCAGTCCGGTGCCCATGTGGATCTCCCCCGGTCATGCAAGAGCCGGAACGACGCGGTTGGCGTCCCTGCTCGCCAACCGTAACCCAATTAGCCACAACCGCAGCGTCTTTGCAACTCCTGCGACTGTGCACCCCCTGCAACTACGCAACCTCGGCGCATCGGCACACGCTCCGGTAGCTTCGGTATGCATGCCGTCTCGCGCCGCGATCACCGGAGCCGATCTGCGCCGGGTTCGGCTGGGTCCGCTGCTGGTCGCCGGACATCGGGTCGCGGTGCGCAACACCCGGCTCTCGGATTTCGCGCGCTGGCGTGAGATCCGGCTCCGCGACCGAGAATTCATCGAGCCGTTCTGGACCACCTCCGCATTGAATTGGGAGCAGCGCCACACGCGGGCCTGGTGGATTCGCGAGTATCTGCGCCAGCGCCGCGACCGCGCCGCCGGCCGGGCGTTGCCGCTGAGCATCCTGGTGGACGGCGAATTCGCGGGCCAGTGCAACCTCGTGCCGGTGGATCCGCGTCATCGTTCCGCCGAGCTGGGAATCTGGATGGATTCCCGCCGGGCCCGGCACGGCGTCGGGGCGATGGCGGGTGCGCTGCTCACCGAATTCGCGCTCGGGCCACTGGGTTTGCATCGCATCACCGCTCCGGCGTGTGTGGGCAACCGGGTGGCCCGGCAGTCCGCGATCCGCGCCGCGATGACCCACGAGGCCACCATGATCCGCGCCCTGAGCGTGGCCGGGCGGCGGCAGGACCACGAGCTGTGGGCGGTCACCTCCGACCGGACTCCGGCCGCGGGGTGGGTCGGCGCGCTGATCGCGGCGGGCGTCGACGCGGAACCGCTGCCCGCCGAGCAGGTTTCGGCGCACCGGCGAGCGGCCGAGTGCCGGCGCGAGGTGATCGACACCGCTCCGGCGGCAGTGATCGCGGTGGCGGCACGGTACTACCTGGGTGCGCCGCTGCGGTGGTGGCGCTCGGGCGCGGATGCCGAGTTTCCCGATTCGATCACCGGCCGCGATCCCGATGAACAGCCGGTGACACTTCGAAAAAGAACTTCCCGCTGGGGATTTCGACACGGCAGGCTCGCGCGCTACGAGGTGCTCGTCGCCGATCGGCCGATCGGGGCGCTGGCCCTGGACCGCGGCGGCGCGAACCTCGCGCTGTCGCTCGAGTTCACTCCCGACAGCGCGCGAACGACCGCGGCCGAGACCGCGGCCGCGCTGCTGGTCCGCTTCGCCCTGAACGACCTCGGCGGCGAACGAATCGAGGCGCTCGTCGATCCGGCCGACACCCACCTCACGGCTCTGGCCCGCGCGGCCGGGCTCACCCGCGAGGGCACCCTCTGCGGCGCCCGCCTCGATCCGGACGGAACCTTCCACGACGCCGAGCTCTGGGCGGCGGTCGATCCCGGGCTCCGATCATGAAAACCGACCGCACACAAAGGCATCCGGGTAGGTAGAGTTCCGCGTGACCGGGTCCGGGGGGACGCCTGTGGCGGTGACGCATCGAGGAGCACACGTGGGCCTGAACGTTGTCATGATCGCGACCTATCCGCTGGAGCCGGGCCGGATCGTGGGTGGGATCGAATCGGTGACCAGCACCCTGGTGCCCGCTCTGGCGGCCCGGGAGGAGATCGACAGCCTGACGGTGCTGCGCTTCCACACCGGCGAGACCACCGTGCACACCCGCAGCGAAGGGCCGAAGGTCCAGATCCGCTATCTGCGCGGGCAGAGCCGCCTCGGAGTCGCCAGCGGGTCGTTCCTGGATGTGCGCCAGGCACGCCGGATCATCGCCGAACTCGACCCGGATGTGGTGCACGCGCACGAGATCGGACTGCGCGGGGATATCGCGACCCAGGTCAGCGCGAATACCGTTGTCACCGTGCACGGTCTGGTGCATCTGGAGACGAAACTGCAGGCGCGGGCCAGCCTCAAGGAGCGGGTGCGCTAT
This sequence comes from Nocardia jejuensis NBRC 103114, assembly GCF_001613145.1. Taxonomy (GTDB): domain Bacteria; phylum Actinomycetota; class Actinomycetes; order Mycobacteriales; family Mycobacteriaceae; genus Nocardia; species Nocardia jejuensis. Next base: position 10,624 of record NZ_BDBU01000009.1, on the reverse strand, counting down.
TACCTGGTCGCCGCCATGGTGCGCCGCGTGCTGCGCCGGGCGAAGGTGGTCGTGTCCATCTCCGACTACGACGCGAAAGCCCTTGCGGGGCTGGTGCGCGGAACCCATGTGAGCATTCCGAATCCGACCGCTCCGGAGTTCTTCGCCCTCGCGCCGTCCGGCCCCACCGAACAGCGGCTGTTGTTCGCGGGCGTGCTGTCACCGCGCAAGAATCCCGAAGGGCTGCTGCGCGCGTTCGCACTGGTGGCACAGCGGGTTCCGAAGGCCCGGCTGACCGTCGTGGGGCCGCAGCCGGACCCGGACTACGCCCGCGGCATCCGCGAACTCACCACCCGCCTCGGACTCGACGAGCAGGTCGAGTTCATCGGCATGGTCGACAACGATCGGCTGCGCGAGGAGCTGCGCCAGGCTCGCGCGGTCGTGCTTTTCTCGCACGAGGAGACCTCCCCGACCATCCTGGCCCAGGCCATGGCGGCGGGCAAACCTGTCGTCTCCTCGCGGGTCGGTGGTATCGGGGAGATGGTGGCCGAGGGCGAGAGCGGCTACCTGGTCGAGCCCGAGGACGCATCAGCGCTCGCCGAGCGCATGGTGCGACTGCTCGAAAATCAGGATCTCGCCATGGAATTCGGGACGCGCGCCCATGCGCTCGCCCTCGAGAAATTCGAGCCCGCCGCCGTCGCACAGCGCACGGTCGAAACATATCTCCGCGTCGCCGGGATGTAGTGGGAGCCGGGAAGTCAACGGGGAGGCGTCATGCCCGCATCGGATCACGACATGAACTGGACCGGAACGACGGTATTGGTGACGGGAGGTGCGGGATTCATCGGCTCGCACCTGGTGGAGGAACTCGTGCGAGCGGGGGCCAGGGTCACCGTGCTGGACGATTTCACCTCCGGCAGCCGGGAGAATCTGGCGGCCGTGGCCGACTCGATCACGCTGCGGGACACCGATATCCGTCAGCTCGACTGGGCGGGCTACCTGACCGGCAATCCGGCCGAGGTGATCTTCCATCTGGCGGCCAATGCCTACGTGCCGCCCTCGGTCGAGGCGCCCGCGTTCGACTACGAGCTCAATTTCGCCACCACCTTCCGGCTGCTCGAGGCGCTGCGGGTGCTGCGGTGGCCGGGACGGATGGTGTTCGCCTCCAGCGCCGCGGTGTACGGGAACTCGGTGCGCATCCCGATCAGCGAAACCGATCCGACCGTGCCGATCTCGCCCTACGGCGTCGGAAAGCTCGCGGCGGAGCGGTATCTCGCGGTGTTCGCCGAACTGTACGGGCTGAATCTGGCTTCGGTGCGGTTCTTCTCGGCCTTCGGACCGCGTCAGCGCAAACAGGTGGTGTTCGATCTGCTGGCCAAGATCGACCGCGATCACCGGAACCTGTTCATCCACGGGGACGGCACGCAGGTTCGCGACTTCCTCTATGTCGGGGACGCGGCGCGGTCGGTCATGATCGTGGCGGACAACGCCCCGCTGCGCGGTGAGGCGTACAACGTCGGCGCGGGCCGGGAGTACACCATCGATCAGCTGGCCAAGTCGCTGTGCGAGATCACCGGTACCAGCCCGGCTTTCGAGTACAGCGGCACGAATCGGCCCGGGGATCCGGAGAAGCTGGTCGTGGACATCTCCCGTCTGGAATCCATCGGCTATCGGCCGCTCACCGACTTCGACCGGGGATTGGCGAACACGGTAGCCTGGTACGCGTCCCTGACCGGCGCGACCTGGCAGTAGAGGTATGAGCGAAAGCCGGCCGGCCCCAGTGAGAATCGAGCCGGCGGACCCCGCCGGCAGACGCAGGAGTCCCACGGTGCGCGTGGCCACGCTGATCGGTGCGGTGCTGCTGATCCTGCTCTCCGCCTGCGCGCCCGCGCCACCCGCCGATTCGCACGCGTTCGTCGGGGATTTCGAGACCGGCAATTTCGATCAGTGGGCCGACTGCCAGAACATCGTGGTCAGCAGCGCCCCCTGTGTGAACTTCCGCGGATCCTCCGACAGCATGCAGGTCGAGAGCACCGTGGTGCGCCAGGGCCGCTACGCCGCGCGATTCGAGGTCCGCCAGGGCGACACCCCGGCCCAATTATGCTGCGGCGCACGGGCCGAGGTGAGCGGCGAGGAAGCGCTGCGCGCGGACGAGGGCGACGATCGCTGGTACCAGTGGAGTACGCGCTTCGGCGCGGGTTTCCCGGCGGATCGCGGCTGGACGGTGCTCTCGCAGTGGCACGCCGATCAGGACGGTCCCCCGCCCCTGGCGATCGGGGCGGGACCGACCAATGTGGCCGACGATCGCTGGGGCATCGTCGTATCCACCTGGAACGCACCGGGAGATCCCGGGACCACCTACACACCGTGGAGCGGCCCGATCGTGCCCGAGACGTGGATCGACATCAAGATGCACGTGAAATGGTCGATCGAGGATTCGATCGGATTCGTGGAGCTCTGGGTCGACGGAACGCCTCAGCGGTTCCAGGCCGAGCCCTGCGCGGGCCGCACGCGCTGCATGGTGCGCACGCTCATGCCGGACGGCGGCGGCACCTATTTCAAGCAGGGGTACTACCGCGATCCGCAGATCACGCCGCCGGGCGTCGTGTATCACGACGGGTTCTCCTGCGCTGCCACCGAAGCCGAGCTCCGACCGCTCTAGCTCCGCTGTGCCGGAGACTTCCGCTGTGCCGAAAATTCGCGCTGCGCCGGAAACTCACGCAGCGCGCGGAAACTCACGCGGCACGGTAGCGCGCGGCTCCGATCGTCTTGGCGATGAGATGCAGATCCAGGATCGTGGACCAGTTCTCCACGTACGACAGATCCAGGCGCATGGCGTCTTCCGGCGTCAGCCGGGCCCGGCCGCTGACCTGCCACAGACCGGTGAGACCCGGCCGCACCAGCAGCGTGCGGCGCATGACCCCGTCGTAGCCGTCCACCACGTGCTGCACCTGCGGTCGCGGCCCGACGATGCTCATCTCGCCGCGCAGCACATTGAAGAACTGCGGCAGCTCGTCCAGGCCGTAGCGCCGCATCACCGCGCCCAGCGGCGTCACCCGCGGATCGTCGTGCGGATCGAGCGGCGCCCCGCTCGCTCCCTTGCTCGCGAGCAGGACGTTCAGGTGCGCGTCGGGTTCGGCGTACATGGAACGGAACTTGATCATCCGGAACGGCCGGCCATCCCGGCCGATGCGCTCGGACAGGTAGAACACCGGACCGCGAGTGGTGCTGCGGATCGCCACGGCCAGCCCCAGCAGGACGGGGGCGAGTGCCAGCACGATCACCAGCGAGGCGCCGAAGTCGAAGGCGCTCTTGCCGATCAGCTTCGCCCGGTCGTAGCGCGGCTTGGCCACCTGCAGCATGGGCTGATCCGCGACGAGACGGTGAGTGAGCCGCGTTCCGGCGATGTCCACCAGCCCGGCGGTGACCAGCAGTTCCACGCCGAGTTCATCCAATTCCCAAGCCAGCAGCCGGAAGTCGACCCCGTTGAGAGTGCCGGTCGTGGTGATCGCGACGGTGTCCGCGCCGACCCGGCGCACCGCGTCGGCGACCTTGAGATCGTTTCCCACGATGGGGATCTCGCGTCCGTCGACCAGCAGACCGCGTTCGGTGAGCGGACCGCCGCCGCGCGTGCACACCCCCACCACCTGATGTGCGTTGCCGGGGTCCCGGGACAGGGCCGAGACCATGGCGCGGGCCGCGTCCGGCGTGCCGACCACCACGATCGCGCTGCGATAGTCACCGGCCGCGCGCTTGCTCGCCACCCACCGGTGCCACAGCAGTCGCTCCGCCACCAGCGCCGCGGTTCCGGCCCCGAAGGCGATCAGCAGATAGCCGCGCGCGATACCGAGCTCGAGCAGCACCGAGACGACCGCGACCGCGCCGAAGAGTTTCAGGCAGGCCACCACCACGCGCCGGTATTCCTCTGCGCCGCTGCCGATTATCCGGCGAGTGCGGGTCGAGCCCAGCGAGAGCGCCAGCACCCACGCCGGTGCCAGCAGCAGCGAGATCAGCGGATTGCCGGGCGTCAGATATTGTGCGAGGCCGGTGCACCCGCAGATCACCAGCAGGTCGCTGATCCAGAGCCTGCGAGCGTAATCCGCTTGCCACCGTTCACGATACGAGTGCGGGGAGGAACGGGCATGGCGATTTGCCCGCACGACGCGACCTGCGGAAACTTCGAAACTCATGAAGCGAACACCTATCCCCCACGGGAGAACTCGGTTCCGATCTCCGCTGATCAGTTCCTGAAGAACAGCCTGTCTTCGGTGGCCAGGTGCCGAATGTTACACACCCGCCCTGACAGCCGTTTGCGAATTTTGCGGCCTCCCAAGGTATCCCGAGAGTTGCCGATAGCGTCGCAACCGGTTTCCTCCCTGTTACCTCTCATTACCACCGTTCGCATGTTCGCAGGTGCGGCGGCGCCGGGGCGAGCACCCCCGGCGAACGTAACCCTTGATTTGCAAGATTCTCCCGATAGCCGCCGGAAAGCCTCGTTCTACCAGTCGCAGAAATTCACTTCCCGTACGTCGCCGGGTCGAAGCTCTCACCGGGCGCGCGACGCCAAACCTGTTGTAACGTAAGGCCGGATCGAGCCGACCACAGTGCAGCCGGCGTTCCGCCGGGCGCCCGTTTCACCGGCCTCGGCGAAAGGTGGGGATTCCGCGTGCGATGCCGTCTCTGTGATTCCGATCGGCTGGTGAGTGTGCTCGATCTCGGAGCCACCCCGCCGTGTGAGAAGTTCTTGACCGCGGCCGAGCTCGATCTGCCCGAGCCCACCTATCCGCTGCATCTGCGACTGTGCGAAGACTGTCTGCTGCTACAGATTCCCGCCCTCATCACCCCCGAGGAGACGTTCACCGAGTACGCGTACTTCTCCTCCTTCTCCGACAGCTGGGTGGGGCACGCGAAACTCTTCGTGGAGCGGTCGATCGAACGACTGGAACTGAACAGCGACTGTTTCATCGTAGAGGTCGCGAGCAACGACGGCTACCTGCTTCAGCACGCGGTCAGCGCGGGCATACCCTGTCTCGGCATCGAACCCTCGGTCAATGTCGGTGCGGCGGCGCGTGATCGGGGCGTGCCGACCATCACGGCGTTCCTGGATCAGGAGCTGGCCCGCGCCGTGCGCGAGGAGCACGGGCCGGCGAATCTGCTGGTGGCCAACAACGTCTACGCGCACATCCCGGATCTAGTGGGCTTCACCGCCTCGCTGCGCACGCTGCTGGCCGAGGACGGCTGGCTCTCGATCGAGGTGCATCACGCACTGAACCTGGTGACGCTCGGCCAGTTCGACACCATCTATCACGAGCATTTCCAGTACTACACGGTGCTGTCCGCGCAGCGCGCCCTGGCCACGGCCGGGCTCACCGTGGTGGATGTGGAGTTGCTCGGCACCCACGGTGGGTCCCTGCGGATCTGGGCTCGACCCGAGGCGGTGGCCGAGCCCGGCGAACGCGTTGCGCAGGTGCTCGCGCTCGAGGCCGCGGCCGGCCTGCATGAGGTGTCCGGCTATCTCGACCTGCGCCCGCGCGCCGAAACCGTCCGCCAGGAGCTGCTGCGATTCCTGTTGGAGGCCAAGGCTTCCGGACGGCGAGTGGTCGGGTACGGCGCACCGGGCAAGGGCAACACCCTGCTCAACTACTGCGGCATCCGGCCCGATCTGCTCGAGTACACCGTCGACCGGAACCCGTACAAGCACGGGCGATTCACACCGGGCACCCGGATACCCGTTCATCCACCCGAGCGCATCGACGCCGATCGCCCGGACGTGGTGCTGGTGCTGCCCTGGAATCTCGAGGCCGAGATCACCGCGCAACTGCGGCACGTCACCGGCTGGGGCGGCGAGATCGTGTATCCGCTGCCCACTCTCCACCATGCGACGCTCGACGACGCCGCCGCATCGGAACTCGCGGGAAGGCACACGAAGTGAAGGTCGTACTGTTCTGCGGCGGCTACGGCATGCGCATGCGCAACGGCACCGAGGACGTCATACCCAAACCCATGCAGATGGTGGGCCCGCGCCCGCTGATCTGGCACGTGATGCGGTACTACGCGCACTTCGGGCACAAGGACTTCATCCTCTGCCTCGGCTACGGGGCCGCGCACATCAAGAACTTCTTCCTCACCTATCAGGAGTCGGTGTCCAACGACTTCGTGATCCGGGACGGCAAGGTGGAGTTGCTGCAATCCGATATCAGCGACTGGACCATCACCTTCGTCGACACCGGCGTCGAATCACCGATCGGCGAGCGGCTGCGCCGCGTCCGGCCGCATCTGGACGGTGAGCCGTACTTCCTGGCCAACTACGCCGATGTGCTCACCGATGCACCGCTGAACCGGATGATCGCCGAGTTCCAGGATTCGGGCGCGGCGGCCTCGATGATGATCGTGCCACCGCAGTCCTCCTTCCACTGCGTGGATGTGAACTCCGCCGGGGAGGTCAAGAACATTACGCCGGTCTCGCGCCTGCCGATCTGGGAGAACGGCGGCTACTTCGTGCTCACCCCCGCGGTGTTCGACCATCTGCCGCCCGGCGGGGATCTGGTCGAGGACGCGTGCGGCGCGCTGGCCACGCAGGGACGCCTGTACGGGTATCAGCACCACGGCTTCTGGAAGCCCGCGGACACCTTCAAGGAGCGCGCCGAACTCGACGACGGGTATGCGCAGGGTGATCGCCCGTGGATGGTGTGGGAGAACGCCGGAGCATGATCCGATTGGACACCGGCGGCATCACCGAGGTCGCGCTGCTCGCCGCGCACTGCGACGATCTTGCCATCGGACTCGGCGGCACCCTGCTCACGCTCGCGAATACCGTTGCGGGACTGCGGGTGCGCGCCCTGGTGCTCTCGGGAGCCGGGACAGAGCGGGCCCGTGAGGAACAGGCCGCACTGGAATCGTTCTGTCCCGGAGCCGATCTGGACCTGCGCGTGCTGGACGTGCCCGACGGGTACGCACCCGCGCACTGGGAGCGGGTCAAGGGCGCGATCGCGCAGCTGCGCCGCGACAGCGCCGCCGAGGTGGTGTTCGCGCCGCAGCGCGGGGACGCGCATCAGGACCATCGGCTGCTGGCCGAGCTGACACCCACCGAGTTCCGCGATCATCTGGTGCTGGGCTACGAGATCCTCAAGTGGGAGAACGACACTCCGCAACCAACCGTGTTCCATCCGCTCAGCACCGAGCACGCCGAACTCAAGGCGGAGCTGTTGATGAAACACTATCCGACCCAACGTAATCGGGACTGGTTCGACGAACAGTCCTTCCTTGCCCTGTCCCGGCTGCGCGGGGTGCAGTGCCGCGCCCGCCATGCCGAGGCCTTCCTGCTGGACAAGGCCACCATCACTTTCGGAGGTGCATGATCGTGCGCGTACTCGTCACCGGGCATCAGGGGTATCTGGGCACGGTCATGGTGCCGGAGCTACAGCGGGCCGGTCACGAGGTGACCGGCCTGGACAGTGGCTATTTCGCCGAATGCGTGCTCGGACAGGCGCCCGAGGCCCCGCCGACGCTGAGCGTGGACCTGCGGGACGTGCGTGCCGAGCACCTGGCGGGCTTCGACGCGGTCGTGCACCTGGCGGCGCTGTCCAACGATCCGCTGGGGGCGCTCGCGCCGCAGATCACCTACGACATCAACCATCACGCCTCGGTGCGCCTGGCCCGCCTGGCCAAGGACGCCGGGGTGCGGCGCTTCCTGTACGCCTCCACCTGCTCGGTCTACGGGGCCGCCGGCGACGAGCTGGTCACCGAGGACGCGCCGCTGCGGCCGCTCACCCCGTACGCCGACTCCAAGGTGCGGGTCGAAGACGATGTGGCGGCCCTGGCCGACTCCGGCTTCGCTCCCGTATTCCTGCGCAATGCCACGGCTTTCGGCTTCTCACCCCGCTTGCGCGCCGATATCGTGCTCAACAACCTGGTGGGCTACGCCGTGCTCACCGGTGAGGTGCGCGTGCTGTCCGACGGCACGCCGTGGCGGCCGCTGGTACACGCGCAGGACATCGCGCGGGCCTTCGCCGTCTGCTTGACCGCGCCGGTCGAGGCGATCGCCTGCCGGGCGTACAACATCGGCACCGAGACCAACAATCTCACCGTGTCGCAGATAGCGCACGCGGTGGTCGAGGCGGTACCCGGGGCCACCCTCGCCATCACCGGTGAGAGCGGAGCGGACCCGCGCTCGTATCGCGTCGATTTCTCCTACGCCCGTAAGGAATTGGGATTCGAGGCGCAGTGGAGCATTCCGGACGGGGCCGCCGAACTGCAGCGCGAGTACGTCGCGCGCGGGCTCACCTCCGACGCGTTCTTCCATCGGTTCACCCGGCTCGCGCAGCTGCGCTCGCTGCAGGAGGCCGGGGTGCTGGACGACGAGCTGCGCCGGGTCAGGATCGGGGCCTGAAATGCCGGACCGGGCCCTCGTGCTCGATCCGCAGCGTCTCGAGCAACTGCCGCCAGGATCGGGCGTCCGCGTCCCGATCGGACACCACCGTCACCGGCTGCGGCCACGGGACGCCCAGATCCGGATCGTCGAAGGCGACGCCCAGATCCTCGCCCGGCACGTGCGGGCGGTCGATCCGATAGCAGACGTCCGCGACCGGACTCAGCGCCTGGAAACCGTGCAGGAAACCCGGTGGGACGTACAGGTGCCGGAAGTCGTTGTCGTCCAGCAGGAACGACTGCTGATACCCGAACGTCCGCGACTCGGGCCGGATGTCCACCAGCACGTCGTGCACCGACCCGTGCGCACAGCGCACCAGTTTGGCCTCACCGCGCCCCGCCCGGCCGTGCATACCGCGAACCACGCCTCGGTAGGAGCGGGACTGCGAGTCCTGCACGAAGGTGGCGGACAGTCCCGGCACACCGAGGTGGGCGTCGAACTCCGCGGCGTCGAACGTGCGGGTGAACAGGCCCCTGCCGTCCCGGAATGGCTGCGGGGTCAGGACCAGCACATCGGCGAGTTCGGTCGCTTCGATCAGCACCAGGTCATCGTGCCATGAGCGCCTCGGCGACGCGCGGACGCGGCGAATGTCGCGGATGCGGCGGCTCGGCCCTGATCCGAGTGCTGGATCTGGGGAAAATGCCTGCGGCGGACAACTTTCCGGCCCTGGACGCGAGCGCGGACACCGGCGAGTCGGCCCATCCACTCGCGATGGATCTGTGTCCCGGCTGCGGGCTCGCGCAACTGGCTCAGGACGACACCGTCACCTCCGAACCCCGGGGCGTGGAGCCGCAGGCGCTGCGAGATCAGGCCGTGGACGCGCTGACCCGGGCCGAGGCCGCCGGATGGCTGCGCGGTCGCACCGTGCGGGAATTCGGCAGCCCGCACGGCGGCAGCTGGTTGCCGCCGCTGGCGACGCGCGGATACACCGAGACCCTCGCCGCGGCGGATGTGGTGATCGACTGCTTCGGGATCATGCACGAGCCCGATCAGCGGGCCGCGTTCGCGGCGCGCGCCGCGGCCACCGCACCCGGCGGGGTGCTGCTGCTGCAGTTCCACTCACTGCACGCCATCGTCGAGCAGGGTCAGTGGAATGCACTGCGGCACGGGCACTTCGCGTACTACTCGCTGGCCGCGCTGCGCCGCCTGCTCGGTGGTGCGGGAATGGGTATCGCCCAGGTGTGGGAGTTCGACCTCTACGGCGGCACGGTACTGGTCGCGGCCGTGCACGCGCCGGAGGGTGACCTCGCTCCCCACGAGAGCCTCGTGCGCGTTCTCGCCGCCGAGTCCGCGGTCGCCGACCCCGATACGGTGCGCACACTGCAGCGGGACGCCGATCGACAGGCCCGCGCGCTGCGCGACTGGCTCGAAACCCAAATCCGCTCGGGCAAAACGGTTTACGCTTACGGAGCCGCATCCCGTGCCGTCTCACTACTACATCTGGCAGGGGCGCATCGCGGCCTCGTCACCGCGGTCGCCGACGCCTCACCCGCCAAACAGGGTCGTCGCATGCCCGGAACCGACATCCCGATCATCGATCCGGCGGCACTCGTCGCCGCGCGACCGGATCGAGTGTTCCTGACCCTGCCCGACCTACTGCCCGAAGTGCGGTCGCGGTGGCCGGAACTCGACGGGAGGTGGGTCGTCGACATTCTCGGCGAGCGGTGATTCGAGTACACACGCAATGGGGACGTCATTGCGCGACTTGGCAGTTCGCGTAGATACATCTGATGAGGGAACTGGGGAAGAACAATGTACGGATCGAAGCAGCGCGCATCCGCGCGCACCGCGGCTGTGGTCGCCGCGATGACGGTCGGATTGGCGCTGGGCACCAGCATGTCCGCCGCCGGTGTCGACAGCAGCAACTCCATTCTCGACCGGCAGGAACGCACGGTCGAGGCGATACAGTCCGACACTCGCATCTCCTTCGTGCCGCCGCTGGACGGTAGCCCGCTGACCCGCGAGTGGTTCCACGACGGGACGGCGTCCTACCGAATCTCCGGGGACAAGGCGCAGGACTGGTCCGGTCAGATCACCCTGGGCTATCAGGTCGGCTATCCGGCCACCCTGGACGGGAAGATCCGATTCCAGTGGCAGACACCGAATCTCGGCGCGGAGCTGGGCAGCGATCCGAAACTCACGCTGAACAATCTGATCCCGATGGCCGGGATCGAATTGTCCGTCGGATTCGGCCCCGGCATCCAGTCGGTCGAGGCC
>NZ_BDBU01000008.1 GCF_001613145.1 Nocardia jejuensis NBRC 103114 | reverse complement strand
GCGGCGGCGTCGGCGGCAAGGACGGGTACATCCGGATGTCCGGATTCCACGGCAGCGTCACCGGCGTACTCGGCCAGGTCACCATCCGGCCGTGGGTACGGATCGTGAGCAGCAACGGCGATATCGTGATGACCTACGGTCCGCTCTGGACCATCTGAGTTCCGACCGACCGAGTGCTCACCTGAGCGAGGGTCCCGGCCGACCGAACTCCGAGCAGATCTGTCGCGGGACCAGCCTCCGGTGATCCCGGGCGAACCGGGATCACCGGAACAGGCGTGCGTTCTTCGAACCTCAGCGCGCCGTTGCCGACAAGCGCTGTGCCGCAGACACTGCCCGGCCCCGGACTCGACCGGCGGCGACTCGGGCCAGTCGCAGGTCACCGCCGAGAATCGTTCCGCGGCCGAGCAATTGCGGATACTCCGCACCGAGGCGATGGTGGAACCGAACCATCTCCGCCATCGTGCCGACCCCCGACGTGTCGATACTGCGCGCGAAACTCGCACTGCGCCAAGCGAACAACACCTGCGGCAGGCCGAAGAACTGCCCGAAGGCGCTGAGTCGCGCGAGCAGGTCCACATCCATCGGCAGCAGCAGATCGCCGCGGAAACCGCCGACCCGGTCGAAATCCGCGCGGCGGAAGATGGCGGCGGCGACCGGCCCGAGCTCGGACGGACCACGACGCACGATCACCCGCAGCAGGGTGCGCGCGTCGCGCGGGCCCAGCAGGCTCGGCAGTCCCAGATCGCCGCGCTCGACGACGCCCTGCTCGTCGATCACCCGGTATCTGGCCGAGCACACGGCGATGCCGTTGTCCCCCATGATCTCCACCTGCTGATCCAGCGCGCAGGGCAGCAGCAGGTCATCGGTACTGATCACCTTCACCAGACGGCGGCTCGACAGCGACACCGCCTTGTTCCAGTTCTCGCCGATCGGCAGGACGAGTTCGTTGCGGACGACCCGGATTCGGGAGTCCTGGAAGGATTCGGCGACGGCGCGGGTGTCGTCGGTGCTGGCATTGTCCAGAACGATCACTTCGAAATCGATGTCCTGGTCCAGAATCGAGCGCAGCGTCGTGGCCAGGGCGCGTCCGGAATTGCGGACCGGAACGCACACCGACAGGTTTGCCATCATGTCCCCTGAGCAGCAGTGGCGGATGCGACGGGCCGGCCCGCCGATCCGGCCGCGACCAGCCCGCGCACACGCTCCAGGGCCGCGCGGCCGGCGTCGATCTGCTCGACGGCTCTCTGCTGCAACGTATCCCGCAATTCCGGAGCGGACTCCCACAGTTCCCCGATCGCCCGGGTCAGTTCGGTGTCGAAGTCGTCCGCGCCGAGGTGCACGATCCGCAATCCGGCGCCGGTTGCGTCGGATTCGAACATATCGGCCAGCCCACGAAACTTGTCGTCGGCGGCCCCGGACCCCGTTACAGCGACCGCCGGAATGCCCTGGGACAGGGCAAGAACCGCCAGGTGATAGGCGTCGGTGAGCAGGACCCGGCAGCGCGTCACCCGGCGCGCCACCTCCTGTGCGGTGTCGGTGCGCCCGAGCACCGGGCGCACCCGGGGCTCGTTCGCGAGCAGGGGCATGGTGTGGCGGCACACGCCCAGGTCACCGGCGATCTCGGGTCGCCGGGTGCGGTAGCCGAACTCGATCGCGTCGTCACCGGTGAGCAGAACGCGCTCGGGCGTGACCCCGAGAGCGGCCAGCAGCGCCGGTGTGCGCAGGTTCTCGCGCACCGCGATCAGATCGGCCCGGGGCAGCACCTCCGCGGCCCGGCGCAGCAGTTCGGGATCCGCGATCGGGCCCATGCCCTGACCGAGCAGCACGGTCGGAATACCCAGTCGCTGTGCGTCTTCCAGCAGATTGAGGGTGCGGTGCGCGGTGGTGCGGCGCTCGTCGCACAGGTAGTCACCGCCCAGGGCGAGGACCAGCGACGCGGTGGTGACCGCGGCCGGAACCGTGGGCAGCGGAGCCAAGCCCGAGTCCCTCGGCTCCCAGCCACTGTTAATCCGTGCCCGCACCTGCGACCGCGCGCGCTCCCGCAGGCCGCGCAGCCGCTGCGCGGGCACCTCCGTGGCCGCGCGCCAGTGCAGCGCCGCGGGGCCGATCAGTTTCACGGCGGCGACCTGGTCGATCCGCCCGGCCACCCCGCCCTTGCCCCACTGCCCGCCCGTGCTGGGCACGATCGGTTCGGCGTCGGGCAGCAAGGCCCGCAACACATGTGGCTGCTCGGTGAGCACCCCGATGCGCGCGTGCGGCCAGAGCGCGCGCAACCGTTCCACGGTGATCGTCATCGCGGCGATGACACCGCGATCGTGCAGGTCGTAATCCCCGTTGTCGACCAGCACTCGCACTATCCCGGCACCGTCCCCCGCGCCAGACTTCCCCACTCGCAAATCCTTCCGGAATCCGGCGGCGATGCGCCGGTCGTAGCATTGCAGGGGCAGCAGTGCGGCGGTTGCCCGTTCACCCCGACCGGGTGGGCCCCTTCGTGTCGAGCATGAATCCGCGGCAAATGTATCGCACGGGTGTCCTCGGCGCTACAGCTGGAATCCGGGCGCGCGAATGGCCGAAATCGCCTCGTTCCCATCGACTCAGGAGTTGCACAGGGCCGTGTCCACCACCTCGTCCAGGTCTATGTCGCGGGTGCGCGCGCCGAGGATATCCGGGAGTTGATTCATGCTCACGGTGACGGACTTGTCGGCGGTCGCGCCGCCGTAGACGAAGGTGCCGTGCATGGTGCCGCCGTGCCCCCACGCCTCGATGCCGCACGAGGTCGTCCAATGGAAAAGTCCCAGGCCGAAATCCTCCGATCGGCGGAGGTCGCTACTGGGCACCGTCTGCTGCATTTGCGAGAGTTGTGCGGGCGGCAGCACCCGGCCCGAGAGCAGCGCCGTGAAATAGGTGTTCAGGTCCGCGCCGGTGGATACCATCGCGCCGTCGGGCAGGCCCCAGCCCGCGTCGATATCGGTGACGTCCACCAGGTCGTCGCCGAATTGGTGATAGGCCCGCGCGTGCGGACCGCGCAGCACCGATTCGGCCGGATACAAGGGCCAGTAGGTGTTTCGCAAACCCAGCGGGAGGAGAATGCGCGCGGTGACCGCGATGCCGATCGCCATTCCGGTCACCCGTTCCACCAGCTCTCCCGCCAGCAGGTAATTGGTGTTCGAATACTCCGTCCGAGTTCCGGGGTCGAAGTCGGCGGACTTGTTCAGGCCCGATCGGATCAGATCCCCGATCGGCTGGGAGCGCCGCAGCGAATCCACCGATTCCAGATCGAGGTCGGTGAGATAGTCCGGAATTCCGCTGGTGTGCTGCAACAGATTTCGCACGGTGATGACGGCGCCGTCACCGCCGGGGCCGGTGACCACGCCGGGGAGATAACGTTCGACGGGTGCGTCCAGTTCGACCCTGCCCTCCCCGACGAGTTGCAGAACCACCGCGGCGACGAAGGATTTGGTATTGCTGGCGATGCGGAACCGGGCATTGTCCGGGTACGGCGCGCCGGTACCGAGATCGCCCGCGCCGCTGTTGATCCGAAGTACCTGCCCGCCGGTGCTGAGCACCAGCTGCGCGCCGGGAACATCCGCGCCCCGGACCGCCTCGTCGAGTTGGACCTGCAACAGTTCTGCCGGTGAGAGGGGTTCCGCCGAAGCGCTTCCCGCACCGGTGACAGTGCTCGAGGCGAGAACGACTCCCAGCGCGGCGGCGACCGGAAGCACCCACCGGCGGCTGCCGGACGGGGTGCGAGGACGCGCGAGGACGCGCACCCCGGACGAGGCGACGGGATCGGTGTCGGGGCGCGCGACGGGATGGGCACTGCGGGGCATCGATCCTCCAAGGCGGGGTGACCGGTGGAGGGGGCACCGGTCACGCAGCCATACGCCCTCGGGGACAGCGAGGTTCGACGGCGCGCGGGCCGGTGTGGTCGGCGAGCGGGCTCAGCTCGGGATCAGCGGGCTCACCCATTTGCTGCACAGCCAGTGGCCGTCGACGTAGTCCATGGACATGGTGATGTTCTGATGCTCGGTGGTGTCGGCCTTGCCCTGGGTGGAATTGACCACGGTGATGTCGGCGGCGAGCTCGTAGTGCGTCGTATTGCCGGAGCTGACGGTGCATGTCGAGTCGGTGCCGCGGCTGTGTTCGGAATCAGCCTCGATCAGCATCCGGATGGTCGGCAGCAACTGCTGTGCCTGTGTCTTCCAGGTGCCCGTCGCGCCCGCCACGACCTTGCTCTGCCACTCCTCGCCATTGCCGTAGTCGTAGGTGGTCATGAGAATGCCGTAGGCACAGGCGGCCTCGATGGCGGCGGACCGGGTCGCATCGGTGCCGCCGACGACGGTCGGCGGGCCGCTCGCCGACGTGCCCGTGCCGAGGCTGAACTGCAATGCGCCGCTTCCGAATCCGGCCCCGATGCCACCGACCACGACGACGGCGGTGGCGACGGCCGCCAGGACGAGGCGATTGCGCAGGAGTGAGGCGGGACGTGCGAGCGCGGATGCCGTCGCGCCGTGCCCGTCCCGCTCGGTTCCCCGCGCGAAGCCGGTCGCGTCGAACTGCGTTCGGGACGGCGACGATGCTCCGTGGACGGGACCCTCGGGAGGCCGCGAGGGCCCGGCGCCCTCGAATGGCACAGGGGCGGAACCGATGCCGGTGGAGGGTGGCGGGAATCGCGGCTGGTCGGCGCGGGAGACGTGCGCATCGCTGGATCGGGTGGTGCCGAGGATCGGATGCGAGGGCAGGCTCGGTGCGCGGGTCTGTGAGTATCCGATGACGGTCGGGCCCTGGGTGACAGCCGCCGGCCGAGCGTCGGTATCGGGGTCGCCGGGCAGATCCGGTGCGGTCAGTGCGGCTTCGGCGGCCGCGGCGAGCTCACCGCAACTGCCGAATCGGTGATCACGATCCTTGGCTATCGCCCGCGCGATCACCCGGTCGAAAGCCTTCGGCACCTGCGCGTTTCGAGCACTCGGCCGTGGGATCGCCCCGTTCAGATGACCGTTGATCAGCTGGGCGGTGCTCTCCCCCGGGTACGGCAGCTGGCCAGTGAGCATGTGGAACAGCGTGCAGCCCAGCGCGTACACATCGACCCGATGATCGGTGTCCGAACGCAATTCGAACTGCTCGGGCGCGGCGTACTGGAAGCTCGCGTACATCTCCCCGGTGCGGGTGAGCGCGCTGGTGTGATCGAGCGCCTTCGCGATTCCGAAGTCCGCCAGATAGACCCGCTGGTCCGGCCCCCAGGCCAGCAGAATATTGGCGGGCTTCACATCGCGGTGCAGCACGCCCGCGCGATGCGCGTGATCGAGTGCCCGTGCGGTTTCCCGCAGAATCCGCACCGCGTGATCGGGCCGCAGCGCGCCGTCACGGATGACGGCCGCGACATCGGTGCCCTCGATGTACTGCATGGCCATCCAGAGCCGATGGTCCTGCGTCCCACGCGCGTACACCGCGACGATATTCGGATGCGACAGCCGCGCGGCGGTATCGGCCTCCCGCAGGAACCTAGCCCTGACCTCCGGATCGTCGGCCTTGCCCGCCGCCAGCAGTTTCAATGCCACCGGCCGCGGCAGATCGCGCTCCCGGGCGAGGTACACCTCACCCATCCCGCCGACCCCGAGCAGGCGTTCGACCAGATAGCCCGCGAACGCCTGCCCCTGCGCGAGAGTCCTCCCCACCACAAACCTCCGCCTACACCGTCCGATCACCGTAACCCCGCGTTTCGCCGCGGTCCAGGGAGCCCCCGGCCTCATGTGCCCGGAATCTCTCACCCGCCCTGCCGGACCCGGCGGGCTTAGACTTCCGTTGCAATGGATGCGCGGTCGCGGACCTGGTCCGGGTGGCCGCCGGGGGCGAGGGTGGTGGCCGCGATGCGTGATTTCAGCCGTAGCAACGAGATTCAGGCTCGTCTGCACGAGGTCGTGCCGGGCGGGGCGCACACGTACGCGCGGGGGTCGGATCAGTATCCCGAGGGGATGGCCCCGGTGCTGGTGCGGGGGTCGGGAGCTCGGGTGTGGGATTGCGACGGCAACGAGTACGTCGAGTACGGGATGGGATTGCGCTCGGTCACGCTCGGGCACGGGTACGGGCCGGTGGTCGAGGCGGTGGGCCGGGCGATCGCCGACGGGGTGAGTTTCTCCCGGCCGACCGAGCTGGAATTGCTTGCCGCACAAGACTTCCTGGAGCTGGTGCCGGGCGCGGACATGGTGAAGTTCGCCAAGAACGGGTCCGACGCGACGACGGCGGCGGTGCGCCTGGCGCGAGCGGTCACCGGGCGCGAGACCGTGGCGGTGTGCGATCAGCCGTTCTTCTCGGTGGACGACTGGTTCATCGGCACCACCGCGATGAACGCGGGAATCCC
This sequence comes from Nocardia jejuensis NBRC 103114, assembly GCF_001613145.1. Taxonomy (GTDB): domain Bacteria; phylum Actinomycetota; class Actinomycetes; order Mycobacteriales; family Mycobacteriaceae; genus Nocardia; species Nocardia jejuensis. The sequence continues at coordinate 149,603 of NZ_BDBU01000008.1, read as the reverse complement.
CGCACCGGCCACGGTGGGGTTCCGATTCAACGACCTCGTGTCCCTCGCCGACGCGCTCGACGCGCACCCGGTCGCGTGCGTGGTCCTGGAACAGGCGACCGCGTTGCACGAACCCGCCCCGGGATTCCTGGAAGGGGTTCGCGCACTGTGCGATCGACACGGTGCGCTGCTGGTGTTCGACGAGATGATCACCGGATTCCGGTGGTCCGCGGGCGGTGCGCAGCGGGTCTACGGGGTGCGCCCGGATCTGTCCTGCTGGGGCAAGGCCATGGCCAACGGCTTCCCGCTCTCGGCCCTGGCCGGCAAGCGGGAGTACATGGAGCTGGGCGGGCTGCGGACCGATGCCGCTCGGGTATTCCTGCTGTCCACCACCCATGGCCCCGAAACCGCGTCTCTCGCAGCGTTTCGCGCGGTGGTCGCCGCCTATCGCGACAGCGATCCGGTCGGGCGGATGGAAAGTTCGGGGCGGCGGCTGGCCGAGGGCGTGAACGCCATCGCCGCCGACCTCGGCATCGCCGATCACCTGCGGGTGCTGGGCCGCCCGTCCTGCCTGATCTTCACCACCAGGGATCCCGACGGCGTTCCCTCCCAGCCCTATCGGACGTTGTTCCTGCAGGAGTTGCTCGAGCGCGGTGTGCTGGGCCAGTCGTTCGTCCTGTCCGCCGCCCACACCGCCGCCGATATCGACCACACCCTGCGCGCGTGCCACGAGGCCGCCGTCCTCTACCGCAAGGCGATCGAGCACGGCAGCGTCGAGGGTCTGCTCAACGGCCGGCCGGTCGCGCCGGCGCTGCGCCGGCACGCGGCGCCGCGCCGCCTCGCGGACCGACTGACCGACTGACCCACTTCCCCACTGACGGAATCTGCCTCGGCATGATCGCCGATGCCATTCCGCTGCCGAATTGCGGACATTGTGTCGCGGAATTCGGCCCGAACGACTATTCATGGAGTCCGTAGTTATTCACCCTCGGAGTGACGGCGGGACCGGAGACACCGGTCGGCCGCACGGACCCTCGGCGGTGCGACGGCGCGACCAGCGGAACAGGGTGAGGCAGTGGGCCAGGGCGAGGATGCGGGCCAGGGCGACGGCGCGGGCATCCCCGGTGCGCTGGTGACCGGCGCGGCCGGGGATATCGGCCGCGCGGTCGCACACCGCCTGGTGACCGCCGGGCGCGAGGTCGTGCTCGCCGACATCGATCTCGACGCGGTGACGCGCCACGCCGCGCAGCTCGGCCCGAAAGCCACTGCCCTGCATCTGGATCTGACCGACCCCTCCGGCATCGAGGCGGCGGCGCACACCTGCGGCGCGATCGCCGCCCTGGTGCATTGCGCGGGCGTGGCCATCGTCGAACCGTTCCAGGACAGCACCCTCGCGCACTGGGACCTCATGCATCAGGTCAACCTGCGCGGTCCCATGCTGCTGACCCAGCATCTGCTACCCGCCCTGCGGGAAACCGGCTCGGCGCGAATAGTTTTCGTCTCCTCCGACGGAGCCCGGGCAGGCGCGGCGGGCGAGGCCGCCTACGCCGCCTCCAAGGCCGGCCTGTTCGGCTTCGCCAAATCCCTTGCCCGCGAGGTAGCCCGGGACGCGATCACGGTGAACGTGGTGTGCCCCGGCCCCATCGAAGGCCGCATGGTCACCCGCACCATGCGCGATCACCCCGGCGCGCTGGCCGCCATGGAGAAAGCCATCCCGCTCAAGCGCCTGGGCCGGCCCGACGAGGTCGCCGCCCTGATCGCCTGGCTGGCAAGCCCGGAAGCCAGCTATCTCACCGGCCAGCTGATCAGTGTCAGCGGCGGCATCACCATGCACTGACAGGAGGCGCCACCATGCCCACCATCCCGATAGTCGACGCCCACCTGCACCTGTGGACCCCCTCGACCCACCCCTGGTACCCCGATCTCCCCGCGTTCGCCGCGGCCGCGGGCACACCCACCCTCACCGACGACTTCGCGCTCGCCGACTACGACCGCGCGGCGGGCACGGAGGTGGTCGGCCTGGTTCACGTCTCGGCCACCACGGCCCCGCACGCCTACCTGGCCGAGACCCGCTGGATCGACGCCCTCGCCGCCACCGCGGGCCGCCCGCTGGCCCTGATCGGCACCGTGGATCCCACCCTGTCGCTGCCCGAATTGCTCACGCACCTGACCGAACAGGCACAGAGCCCGCACTTCCGGGGCATCCGGGTCTTTCAGGGCCTGCACCCCAACACCCCCGCCGCCGACGCGATCGCGAGCTGGCTGCAGGAGCGCGACGCGGTCTTCGATCTCGTCGCCACCCCCGCCACCATGCTCGACTGGATCGACTTCCTGGCCGGCTATCCGACTCTGCGCGTGGTCCTGGAACATCTGGGCCTGCCGCAGAGCACCTCCCCCGACGACCGATCCGCCTGGCACAACGCCCTGTCCCTGGCCGCCAAGGAAACTCCCTGGCACTGCAAACTCTCGGGCCTCGGCATGATCGCTCCCGATCTGAGCTGGACCACGCTCGAATACTGGCTCGAATCCAGCGTTCATCTGTGGGGTTGGCGACGACTCATGTTCGGCTCCAACATGCCGATCGACACCCGCGCCGGCACCTACCGCGATCTCCTGACCGCGGTCGACCACGTGGTCGCCACCGACGCCACCGATCAGGAAGCGACCTTCTTCTACCGCACCAACGCCACCGACGCGTACGCCCTCTGACCCGAGCCCCGCGCGGGTACCCGAGTCACGCCCGGTAACCCGCCGATCGAGATATGTCCCCCGTTGCGCGCACCTCGGGTCGGACCGGAAGCTGCGATACCAGTCGGCTGCCGGTGAGTTTGTATTCTCGGCCGATCAGTTCGTACATGCTGACGAAACCGTCCATGTCATCGGACTGGTGGTCGCCGCGCACGATCCAGTAGTGCGGGATGCCCAGGAGGGCGAAGACGCGGAGTTTGTCCAGGGCCTCGTGCACCTGGGCGGGCTGCCAGACGGCTTCCACGACAGCCAGAATGCGGCGCGAATCGTGCGTGGTGCTGTGTTTGCCGGGTGTGTGCCCGGCCTTGAACACCACGCCGTCGACGACGAAGTTGTGGTGACCGCTGTCGCCGCGGGCGAATCCGCTGTCGGCGACGTATTGATCACCGGCGATCTCGTAGCCGAGCCCGCGCCAGAACTCGAGCACGGTGAACACGACCCGGGAGTACCAGAACGTGACGGGCATGACGGTCAGCTCCAATCGGCCGAATCGCAGTTCCCAGGCCCAGCCGCGCGGAACGGATGGCAGAGCGTCGAATTCGGCGCGAGTACGCACACCGGTCAACGGTAGATCCAGCTCGTGAATCAAGGACTGCTCCCGAATGCCCGCACCGACAAGACTGGAACAACATAGCGTCAGATCCGGTCGACAAGGCGTTCACCAGCACATTTACCGCTCAGCCGGGCGATTCGGGCAAATAGGAGGTTCCGCCCGATAGCGCGAATGCGCCGCAACTCGGTGACGCCGCCCACAAGACAACTGACCAACTCGCCGAATTACGTATGAGTCGAAGAGTTACACCAAAATCCTTGTAACACATACCAACTCGAATTGGCCCGTGGTGACCAGTCCCACACGGTCGAATCGGCGAGAAAGTTGAACGGCCAACCCGGCCCACGGTAAAGTTACTCACCAGTTAGGCACGACGGTGTTCCTACCGAGGCCCGACATTCTGATAAGGCCAATTCTGATCGTCCACATCCACCGACGCATGTCGGACGAACAACGTTGTCTACCAACGAGTTCGTAATTTAGGAGGGTCGATGGTTTCCTACATCGTCACGGGCGGAACCGGATTCCTGGGACGGCGCGTCGTCGCAGGACTGCTCGACAAGGATCCCGAGGCCGTGGTCCACGCGCTGGTGCGCGAAGCCTCGGTCGCCAAGCTGCACGAGATGGCTCTCGGATGGGGCGCCCAGGACCGCGTCTTCCCGCTGGTCGGCGACCTCACCGCGCCCGCCTTGGGCCTGGCCGACGACGCCCCGCGGGCCGATCACGTCATTCACCTCGGCGCCGTCTACGACATGACCGCCGACGAGGACATCACCTACGCCGCCAACGTGCAGGGCACCCGCGCGGTCATCGACTTGGCCGTCGAACTGGGCGCGGTCCTGCACCACGTCTCCTCGGTCGCCGTCGCCGGGGATCACCGGGGCAAGTTCTTCGAGGACGATTTCGACCTCGGCCAGCAGCTGAACTCCCCGTACCACCGCACCAAGTTCGAGGCCGAGAAGCTCGTTCGCGAGTCCCACGGTCTGCGCTGGCGGGTGTACCGCCCGGCCATCGTGGTCGGCGATTCCCGCACCGGCGAGATGGACAAGATCGACGGCCCGTACTACTTCTTTCCCGCGATCGCCTCGCTCGCGGCACTGCCGTCGGAACTGCCGCTGCCGCTTCCCGATCTGGGCGCGACCAATATCGTGCCGGTGGACTATGTCGCCGCCGCCATGGTCGAGCTGGTCACCAAGCCCGGCATGATCGGCCGCACGTTCCACCTCACCAACCCCGACCCGCAGCCCTTCACGCGGATCTACGGCGCTCTCGCACGCGCGGCCGGAGCCCCGGCCGGCATCGGCGCGGTGCCCGGATCGCACGGCGCGCTGAACGCGCTCGGCGGCCTTCCCGGCGTGCCCGCACTCCGCGATTTCATGCTGGAGCGCTTCGGCATTCCCGCCGAGGTCGCCCCGCACACCGCCTTCGAATCGGAGTTCGTCTCCGAATCCACCCGGGCGCTGCTGCGCGGCATCGAGGTCCCGGCCTTCGAGGACTACGCCGACAAGCTCTGGAGCTACTGGCACGCACACCTGGACCCCGATCGGGCCCGCCGCAGCGCCGGCGACGTCCTGGGCGGGCGCATCGTGCTGGTGACCGGCGCCTCCTCGGGCATCGGCCTGGCCACCGCGCACGCGGTCGCCGCACGCGGCGCGACCGTGCTGATGGTGGCCCGCACCCCCGAGGACATCGAGGCCGCGGCCGAGCAGGTGCGCGCGGAAAGCGGTGCCGCACAGGCGTATATCTGCGATATCACCGATGAGAAGTCGGTGGAGCTGCTCGTGAAGCAGGTGCTCGCCGATCACGATCATGTCGATTTCGTGGTGAACAACGCGGGCCGGTCGATCCGCCGCTCGGTGCTCAACTCGACCGACCGGATGCACGATTTCGAACGGACCATGGCGGTCAACTACTTCGGCGCGGTGCGGCTGATCCTGGCTCTGCTGCCGTCCATGCGGGAGCGGCGCTTCGGCCACTTCGTGAACATCTCCTCCATCGCGGTGCAGACCAAGGTGCCGCGCTTCGCGGCCTACGTGGCGAGCAAGTCCGCACTGGACAACTTCAGCGAGATCGCCGCGGTCGAGAATGCCGACGCCGGAATCACTTTCACCTCGGTGCGGATGCCGCTGGTGCGCACCCCGATGATCGCGCCCACCGACATCTACCGCTCCATCCCGGTGCACACGCCCCAGCAGGCGGCCGACATCGTGGTGCGCGCCCTGGTACACCGGCCCAGCCGGATCGACACTCCCATCGGCACTTTCGCGCAGGTGGTGGATACGGTCATGCCGTCGGTGAAGCGCGCGATCCTCTCGCAGGGCTTCCGGATGTTCGGTGAGTCGAAGGCCTCACATCGCGGCACGGCGACTCTCCCGCAGAACGGCGGCTCCGGCGAGAAGGAGGAGACCGCGACCGAGAAGCAGGAATCACGCAGCCCGCTGCTGGCGCTGGCTCCGATCGTGCAGCCGCTCATGGGACTTCCGTCCTCGGCGGCCCGCTTCACCAACGCGATTCCCGGCCTGCACTGGTAATCGACTTCCGACACGACGACGTTCGGCCCGGCGGGATCACTCCCGCCGGGCCGAACTCATCGAGACGCCCGAGCCTCGTAGGGCCCGACCCTCTCTAGTACACGCGACCGGCGGCGAAGTTCGCCGCGGCCACGAAGCTGCCGCCGTAGGACACGTGCGCGGGGGCGTTCATGCCGCCGCCGCAGACGGGATCACCTGCGGTGCACCAGTTTCCGGTGCGCCCCAGCCATCCGCCCGGCACGGTCCAGCCGATCAGGCGCATGGGATCGCCGAACAGCAGCACCGAGGAGACCCGGTCGGCGAGATAGCCCGGCAGCTGCACGTGCCCCGAGACCGCGCCGGTCCCCAGTGCCGCGTGCACGACGGCCGCACCCTGCGAATAGCCGACCAGGATGAACTGCTGATCCGGGCACGCCGCCGCCTGGGCACTCACGTGGGACACCAGATCCGCACTGCCCCTGCCGATATCGAACGAGTAGTCCGCCGGATAGGCCACGGAGTACGCGCTCGTGGAGACCCGCGTCCGATCCTGCAGCATGCCGTACAGCGGATCACCGACCGCGCTGCCGAGCCATCCCGGCTCGCCCGTCCCGCGGGCCACCACCACGTCCACCGCGGCGCAACCGTCCGCGTGCGCCCGCGGTAGCGGGAGGAACACACCCATCGCTATCAGTGTGAGGACGAAAAACCAGGCCGTGCGCCGGTTCCCGGTCCGTGCAGTGCTGTTGCGCGAAGACACCTTTCGGTCGCCCATTGCTCTCACCCTCTCACGCCGTTGTGAGCGGCCGGGTGACTCTTGTCAGTGACAAGTGGCACTTCACCCGGCCATGTGACCCAAGGTACGAACCGGGTGGTACGTCGGCAACGTGTTCTTCGGAGAGATACCCATTCGGTGCGAAACCGCATCACTGTCAAACTTGTTATATACAAGCTACTTTGAGGCAACAAACCGGCATCGGACGGTCTCGGCGGACTACCGCGAACCCGGCGCAAAATGGAACGCGTTCTCATAGTGTGTTGATATGGAACGACTTACAGGACTCGATGCCAGCTTCCTCTATCTCGAAACCGACACTCAACTACTGCACGTCTGCGCACTGCTGATCCTCGATCCCACGGCCGACGGCGGGGAATTCGAGTACGAGCGTTTCAAGGCCGAACTCGGACAGCGTCTGCACCTCATCCCCGCCATGACGCGACGGCTGCACACCGTCCCGTTCAACCTCGATCATCCAGTGTGGGTGGACGATTCGAAGTTCGATCTCGACTACCACGTGCGCCGGGTCGGGCTGCCCGCGCCGGGCGGGCGTGACCAGCTCGCCGAGATCACCGGCGACATCGCCGGACGAGCCTTGGACCGGCGGCGTCCGCTCTGGGAGATGTGGGTGGTGGAGGGACTGCCGGGCGGCAAGGTCGCGGTCGTGTCCAAGTACCACCACGCCATCGTGGACGGCATCACCGGCACGAACATGATGATGCACCTGTGCGATATCGAGCCCGGCGTGCACTATTCGCCGCCGACCGAGATCGCCGCTCCCGAACCGGAACCCAATGATCTGCTGCTGGCCGCCGAAGCCGTGGTCAAGTTCCCGGGCAAGCTCGGCATGGTCGGCATGGTCCCGCAGACCGTCGGAATTCTGAGCGGCCTGGTGCAGCGGCGACGCGATACCGGGAGCCGCGGGATGGCGCTGCCGTTCACCGCACCGCGAACGCCCTTCAATCTGGCGATCACCCCGCATCGGTCGATCTCCTTCGTGCAGAGCGAACTCGCCGATATCAAGGAGATAAAGACCGCGTTCGGGGTCAAGGTCAACGACGTGGTGCTCGCCGTGGTCGGCGGCGCGCTGCGCAGCTACCTCGAACTGCACGGCGAACTGCCCGAAACCTCACTGGTGGCCTCGGTTCCGGTCTCCACGCACGACACCTCCCGGCACGAGGCGGGCACCAACAAGGTCTCCACCATCTTCGCCCGGCTCTACACCGATATCGAGGATCCGGTCGAGCGCCTGCTCGTCATCGCGCAGGACAATCGCGGCGCCAAACAGGAGCACAACCTGATCGGCGCGGACTTCCTGCAGGATTGGGCGAAGTACGCGCCGCCCAACACCTTTCAGCTCGCCGCGCGCGCCTACTCCTCGCTCAAGCTGGCCGAACACCATCCGGTCGTGCACAACCTGGTGATCTCGAATGTGCCCGGGCCCAACTTCCCGATGTATTTCCTGGGCGTGCGGGTGTCCTCGATGTATCCGTTCGGGCCGGTCTTCCACGGCGCGGGCCTCACCGCCACGGTGATCTCCAGCAACGGCAACCTCGACTTCGGTTTCATCGCCTGCAAGGAACTGGTGCCCGATCCGTCGAAGATCGCCGATGCCGTCTCCGAGGTGATCACTCAGCTGCTCAAGGCGGCCCGGGAGACACCTCCGTCCGAAACGTGATGCGTCCCAAGCATTATCGCCGTTCGACCACCGCTTGACAGGCCTCGAGGAACACGGGGACAAAGACGTCCGCCTCGAGTGCGCAGGCCGCGTGGCCGCCCCGGACCAGGAAGATCTCCGCTCCCGGAATCAGTTTCGCCATCTCCAGCTGCCGATGCACCGGCAGCGCCCGATCCCGCGTGGTGATCACCACGGCGGTCGGCACCTTCAGGGTCGAGAGCCACGGCGAGGCGTCGAACCGCCCCAGCACCGCGATCACCCGGGCCAGCGCCCAGCCGCTCGTGCTGCGCATCTCCGACATCGCCCAGCGATCCATCCGGCCCACCGGCCACGTGGACGCCGGCAGCTCCGGCAGCTTCCCCCAGCGCAATCCGGCCCGGCGCAGCGCGACCTCGGACACCGAATCGGTCAGCGCGCCCCAGCCTCGATGAAAGGCTCGCTCGCGGCGCGTCTCCTGGAACTTGTAGGTGGTCGCGGCCAGCACGATGCCGCCGATCCGATCGGGATGCCGGTGCGCGACCAGCTGAGCCACCACTCCGCCCATCGAGTAGCCCGCCACGATCGGGCGATCCAGCTCCAGCAGATCGGCCACCGCGACCACGTCGTCGGCCAGATCGTCGAGATCGAAACGCTCGGACTGGATTCCGTGCCCGTGCCAGCGCTGATCGAACAGCACCACGCGGTAGCGCTCGTTGAGCTCCTTCAGCGTGGGGAACCAGTTCAGCATGGCGGTGGTGGACGCGCCGTGCAGCAGCACGATCGCCGGAGAGTCCGCGGCCGGGCCGGGCAGATCCACCAGGTAGGTGCGGCCACGACCGGGCAATTCCACCATCGAGCCGACCGGCACCTCGGTCAGTCGCGCGATCCGCGGCGACAGCCGCCGACCCCGGCGACCGCCCTCGCGCATCTCGTCCGCGGCCCGTTCCGACATGGGTTTCGTCATCGAATGCCTCCCCGGCGCACGCCCGTTCCGCAGCGGTGGATTTCACCGTCCCGTCGGGCGGAAATGGAACACGTTCCACTCGATGATGCCATAGATGGGCGGTATTACCGCGACGCTGCGGGTCAAGGTCACAGTGTGCCCGCGAGCACTCCGCCTCAGGACTTGCAGGTATCGGGTGCCGGGACCACGGTCGTCACGACCACCACCGGCGGCGGGGCGGTCACGGGGGCGAGGGGCGCCGGGGCATCGAGGCTGTACAGACGAATTCCGGTGTGGCGCAACTGCCCTGGCTCGATCGTGAGATTCGGGATGAGCGCCTCGTGCCCGTACACGTCGGTGACGCGCGCGGTGAACGGGCCCGCGCCCGCACCCGAGACGGACCAGTAGTTGTCGTAGCCGCGACGCAGGTTCCGCCAGTCGCCACCGGACTCGGCACGCAAGTCCACCTGACGGATCGGGTTCCCGCTGCCGGAAAACAGTAACCCGATCCAGTCCGCCGAGGAGCTCTGCTGCACCCGGTAGAAGAGCTCCGGCGCGGGATTGGGATCACGGACGCGATTGATCCGGATCGGCGCGACGCCGTCGTGCGTGTTGGCGATGGCCTCGAAGGTGGCCCGGCTCAGGTCGTATTGGTGCGGCGCACACCCCGGACAGCGGTCCACGATCTGCGCGCGCACGCTGCCCAGCGGACCGTCGATATCGACATAGGTGCCGCACGGCAGCGAGCCGTCGTACTCCCCGGTGGGCACTCCCACGTAGTAGCCGTCCAGCGGCAGATCCGGCAGTGAGCAGGCCACGGCGGGGGTGAAGGCGTAGAAGCGCGCCTCGCCTCGCTCCGGCACCGGGGGCGCATCGGTGGACGGAATCTGCTGCGGGATAACCGAATCGGGCGCGACCGACGCGGGCACCGTCACCCATGTCGTGGTGGGTGCGGCGGAGCGGCACGAGACGGGTTGCGGCCGGACCATCCAGGTCACCGCTCCCACCACTACCGCTGCCGCGAGCGCCGTCCACAACCAGGGCCGGCCGGAACGTACCTCGGGTTCGAATCCGGTGCGGTGCATGACCGTTCCCCAACCTCCGAGTGATGTTTGCTGCAACGATGCTGAGCTCTCTTCAGGAAACCAGCAGCGATCGTTTCGCAGGGCACGAATCGAAAACTCGACGGGGAACACGCGGCGTGTCCACGGCGTGTCTCAGATCTAGAACCGCGGACGGGCGCCGTCTCGTATCTCCTGGCATCCGCAGACGTCAGGAGTCCGTCATGGTCCGCCTCGCACCCTTCTACCGGCAGGTGCAATCGCACTACGACCTGTCCGACGAGTTCTACGCGCTGTTCCTGGATCCGTCCATGACCTACAGCTGCGCGTACTTCGCACACGAGGACCACTCCCTCGCCCAGGCCCAGCAGGCCAAGATCGACCTGGCCCTGGGCAAGCTCGATCTGGAGCCCGGGATGCGGCTGCTGGACATCGGATGCGGTTGGGGCGCAACGATGATCCGAGCGGCGCGCGACTACGGCGCGCAGGTGGTCGGGCTGACCCTGAGCCGCAATCAGTACGACTACGTGAACGCCCGGCTCGAACACGAGGGCATCACCGGAGCGCAGGTGCGTCTACAGGGCTGGGAGGAATACGACGGCGAGGCCGATCGCATCGTCAGCATCGGCGCGTTCGAGCACTTCCGCACGGAGCGCTACGGGGAATTCTTCGAGCGCGCGCACGCCATGCTCCCGGACGGCGGCCGGATGCTGCTGCACACCATCATCGGGCGCACCCTCGCCGAACTGCGTGCGCTGGACGTGCCGGTCACCCGCGAGGACGCGCTCTTCCACATCTTCATGAAGCGCGAGATCTTCCCCGGCGGCCAACTCCCCCAGCCCGGCACCGTCACCCGCACCGCCGAATCCAACGGTTGGCACACCGAGCGCATCCAGTCACTGCAACCCCATTACGCCCGCACCCTGGACCTGTGGGCCGAATCCCTGCGTTCGCACCGCGACGAGGCCGTCCGCCTGACCTCCCGGGAGGTCTACGACCGCTACCTGAAATACCTCACCGGCTGTGCGCACTACTTCCGGGCCGGGCATCTGGACGTCATGCAGTTCACCCTCGCCACGTAGCACTCGGCGGCGAATGCCGGATGTTCGCGGACTCCATCTCGAGTACTCGAGATGATCAGGCCGGCACACCCAGGGCCGTTGCGAGAAAGTCGGTGAGCTGGGCTCGGACCCGATCCTGGCTCAGGCCGTCGGCCCCGGCCCGCAGCGCCGAGAACAGGGCCGAGACCAGCACCGACAACAGCACCTCCCCGGAGATGTCGGCATCGATGGTGGCGTCCAGAAAGCCGAGCGAGATGCCGCTGTCCACCTGCTGCACGGCCTGGCGGGCGAAGTCGCGCGCATTGCGCATACAGCGCTCGATGACGTGCTCGTCGATCGAGGAGGCTTCCAGCAGAAGGAAATTCACCAGTCCGGGCTCCTGCTCGACCAGGTCGTAGCACCGGTCGACGACCCGGGCGTACCGATCGCAGAACGCGGCCAGGGTGTGCGGGCGGTCATCGCCCTCCGGGCCCAGCAGCCGTGCGCGGATATGGGCGAAGCAGTGATCGATGACCGCGTCGAGTATGTCGCGCTTGTTGTGGAAGTAGTTGTAGAAGGTGCCGTGACTCACCCCGGCGGCACGCGCGATGTCGTCCACGCCGATCGTGCGAAAGCCCCGGCTCACGACCAGGTCGTAGGCCGCGCGCACCAGGTCCGCGCGGCGAAGCTCCGCGCGGGCGGCACGGCGGTCGAGCTCGGTCACGACGCCTGCCTCGTGCTCAGCGCCTTCCCCAGCACCCGCAGCACCGCCGCGGTGTTGCGGATCCGCGCTTCGGGGTTGCCGCCGCCGAGCAACTCCCGCAACAATCCGGGGCCGACCAGGGTCAGAATGGTGTGCCCGAGCACCTCGGGATCGATATCGGGCCGGATCCAGCCCTGTTGTATCCCGCGTGCGAGTTCACCCGCGACCACGGCCGCCGCAATGCCCTCCAGGCCCAGCAATCGCTGTGCCAGTTCGGGATCGATCGCTCCGGCCTCGACCAGCAGCAGGCGCAGCAGCCGGGGTTCACGCTCCAGCAGCGCGAAGAGCCGCTCCACCGCGGCCCGCACGCAGTCCACGAGATCCTCGACACTCGACGCGGTACCGACCAATTCGGCGATCCGGGCGGTGTCCATCACCTTCTCGATTCCGAAATCGACCACGTGGTCCAGGATTTCGCGCTTGCTGCCGAAATAGCGGTACACGGTGCCCTGACCGATCCCGGCGAGCGCGGCTACCTCGGAGATGGCGGCGCCCTGATAGCCGCGGGTCGTGAAGACCTCGTACGCGGCTTCGACGATCTGGCGGCGTCGCAGCAGCGGAAGTTCGCGCTGCGGCGGCCGGCCGATACGGGAGGCTATTTCGCGGCTCCGTCCTTGGCGGCGGGAAGCTTTGCGGGAGAGTCCTTCTCGCCGTAGTCCACCACCACCCAGTCGCCGCCGTCACGGCCCACCGTCACCACCAGCAGATTGGGCTTGGTGACCGCCTCGGCCTGCTGGACGTTCTGGGTGCGCTGGGTGGCGAAGACCGTCACCGTGTACTGGTCGCCGCCCTTGGCCTCCACCGAGGTGCCCAGCACCTGGCCGGTGGCCACCACCTGCGCCTGCGTCATGATCGCGGTGAGGGTGTCGTGCACCTCGACATAGCGGTTGCGCAGACTGTCCGAGGCGCCGCGCTGCACGCCGTCGAAGAACGCGGGCAGGTTCTTGTAGTCGTAGGTCAGCGAGCGCAGGGTGTAGTCCCGGGCGACCTCGCCCGCGCGCTCCCGGTCGGAGTTCGACGTTTTCAGCGCATCGAGATCGCCTGCTGAACCCTTCCACAGGACGCCGAACGTGATGGTCGCCACCGCCAGGATCGCGGCCGCCGCGATGAGGACCGGATAGGCGCGCTCCCGGAAGGATTTGGACGGGAGGGCTTCCGGCATGGGTGTGGACGGCGCGGCCGCAGCGGGCCTCGCCGGCGACGGCGGCGCCGGGACCTCGGCGGGGGCCGAAATCTCATCAACGGCCGGGATCTCATCGACAGCCGGGGCCTGACCACCGGCCGAGGTCTCGACCGGCGCCGTGGTCTCGGCGGTGTCCTCGTCCGCCGTTTTGCCCAGCGACACAACCGGTTCCGGAGTCTTGTCGGTCTCGCTCACGAGTGCCTTCTCTCTATCGGGGGACGTCGATGCCGACATGGGCCGCGCCGTCGCCGGGGAACACCGTGGCCAGCAGGTCCACGATCGATCCGGCGTCCACGCGCAGCGGTTTGACCACGCTGGTCGACGGTTTCAGCGCGGTGGCGATGAAGCCCAGGTCGGGGCCGATCAGGGCGAGGTAGTCGTCGATCTTGGTCACCAGCGGACCGATCGGATCGTCGAAGATGTGCTCGCCGACGTTCGAGTAGTTCTGGAACGCGGCGATGATATGCAGCAGTTCCGGCAGCGCGGAGTCGATATCGCCCGCCGCCGCGCTCAGCCCGGGCGCACGACCGTCGAACCGATCTCCGAGGGTCTGCAGATTCGTGTACAACCGGGCGATGGCAGCGCGCTTGTCGTGCAACAGATTCGCGGTTCCGACCAGGGCCTTGGTCAGGTTCGCCACGTCGGCGTCGCGACCCTCGAAGCCCGCGGCGACGGTGGTGGCCAGATTCGTGAGTTTCGCCGGATCCAGTTGCGCCGTCAGGGCATCCAGCTTGGACAGGGCGTCACCGACCGTGGTGGCGGTGCGCACCTGGCGGGTCGGCACGCTGCCGCCGTCACGCAGGAACGGCCCCGCCGAGCCCGTGGGCCGGAAGTCCAGGAACTGCTCACCGGCGGCCGAGAGGTTCGAGATCTGCACCGGGCTGTCGACGGGAATGCGGTACTTCGAGTCGTATTCGACCTTCACCGCCAAGCCCCGCACGGTCGCGGCGATATCGCGCACCTTCCCGATGGGCAATCCGCGCAGTGTCACCTCCGAGGTCTTCATGAGGCCACCCGAGGAGTCCAACAGCACTGTGACCGTGTTGGTTTCGCGGCGCGGATCCAGATTCAGCACCCCGACCGCCATATAGCTGCCGCACAGCAGGGTCAGCACGGTCAGCAGGGCCAGCGACACCGGCCCGGAGAAGGAGAGTTTCACGGCGTCATCCCGATCGAGCGCAGGGTGGCGATGAGCTGGTCCGCCTGCACGTCCGCCGATGCCCGGCGGATGTTCACATCCGGTGCGTTCAGCAGCGGAATCAGCTTCTCGCGCAACAGGGTGTCGAAGGTTTCCAGGTTCTCGCCCACGGTGATGTCGGCATAGCCGACGGTGAGCGCGGCGGGCGCGAGGATCGACACGATCGATTGCAGATCACCCACGTGCGGCAGCAGCAGATCCCCGACATTGCGGGCCAGTCCGCCACCGCTGATGATCAGCTTCACCACATTGAACAACACCCCCGACAGGCCCGCGGCACGGTCGGGACCGAGGGTCAGAATGCTGTCCACCGCACCGCGTCCCGCCTCCAGGCGGCCCGAAATCTGCTGTGCCGAAGCGAGAATCCGATCCAGATCGGCGGTGTGCGCGGCCATATCGCTCAGCGCCGCCCGCCCCGCCGTGTTCACCCGATCCAGTTCGGCCGGATCGGCCGGGAACGCCGCGTTCACGTCCTCGACGACCTTGGCCACATCCGCCCAGCGGCCACCGGTCACGATGTTCGACAGGGCCCGCAGAATGTCCTCGACATTGGTCGCGGGCACGGTCTGCGATGCCGGAATGACGTCGCCGTTCCGCAGGAATCCGGTGTCGGCGTTCTTCGGCGCCTCCAGCGCGATGTGGATATCGCCGAGAATGGTGCTCTGGCGCAGTTCCGCGGTGGAGGACTTGGACAGCTTGGCGTCGCTGTGCAGTTTCACCGTCGCGACGGCGGTGCTGCCGATCAGATCGATATGGTCGAGCATGCCGATCTCGACGCCGTCGGCGATGACCTTCGCCCGATCCGGCAGGTTCAGCACGGAGCCGAATTCGATTCGGACGGTGTAGGTCTCGCCGCTGGGGTAGGTGCCCGGGATCGGGATGTCGGTGGCCTTCACCCCGCAGCCGGTCAGCACCAGCGTGAGCGCGGTTAGTGCGGGCACCGCCTTGATCAGGATTCGTCTCATCGGGCACCGGCCTGCGGTAGCTGCGCCGCCAGCGGCGGCAGTTGCGCGAGCAGATCACCGATGTCGCCCTGATAGCGCTGCACGAAATCGTGTGCCTGCGGGAGTATCTGGTCCAGGAACGCGAAGACCTGCTCGTCGTACTTGCCGACATTGCGCGCCAGCACCGGCAGGAACTCCACCGCGATGTCCACCGCACCGGCGAACTCGGTGGAGAACTCCCCGATCAACTGCAGGCCGTTGCGCAGATTGTCCAGCACCGCCGCCATATCGGGCCAGTTGGTGATGAACATGGTGGTGAGCTGGTCGAGGTTGTCCACCAGCCGCCGGAACACCACATCCTTCTGCGCCGGATCGCCGACGACCGCGGACAGTCGCTGCAGCAACTGATTCCAGTCCTGGCCGGTGCCGTCGAGGGCGTTGTTCGCCGCGGTGAGGGTGTCGTTCAGCAGGGTGTCGGGCTTACCGTCTCCCGCGCTGCCACCGGTCAGATCCCCGGCCAGTCTGCCCATGGAATCGAGCGCCTCACTGATCCCGATCGGCGTCCTGGTGTGCTCGAGCGCAATGCATTTCGCGGTATCGAACCGTGGGCCCGCGGTGTACGGCCTGGTCAGTTCCACGTGCCGATCGGTGACGATCGAGCTCGACATGGTGACGGCCTCGATATCGGCGGGCAGGGTCACCTTCTCACCGAGCGACATGGTGACCCGCATGCGGTCACCGAGCGCTTCGATCTTCGACACGGTGCCGACGTCCACACCCAGCATGGTCACGCTGTTGCCTTCGTACAGGCCGACGGTATCGGTGAACTCGGCGCAGACGCTCTGCGTCGACTCGCGCACCGTGCTCGCCCACGTCACCCCCGCCACACCCGCGGCGACCACCGCGACGGCGACGCCAGCGGCGAGTCCCGCTCTGCCCCAGCTTTTTCCAGCCCACCGCATCAGCACGCCCTGCCTTCGAACGGAATACACACCTGCACGCCCTGGGCGAGTTGATCGATCTTCACCTGGGTCCCGAGCATCGCGGTCAGCTTGGCGATCACCTCGCGCAGCCCGTTCACCACGGTGTCGAGCCGGTTCGGATCCTCGAAGAGTTTGGAGAACAGCTGCTCGAGCTGGGTGACGGACGGTTCCAGGGTGTCGCCGTAGGCCATGATCGGCCGGTGCAGCACCACAAGCAGCCGTTTCACCAGGTTGAACGCATCGACCACGTCTTCCTTGCGGCTACCGAGCCGATCTGCGACGGTGCCGAGCTGCCGGACGAAGTCGGCCACCACGGCCTTGTCGTCCGCGATGGCGGCGACGTATTCGTCCGATACCTGTAGGGCCGAGTCGAGTTGCCGGGTGCGATCGGCCAGCAGACCGGTCAGCTCGTTGGCATTGGAGATCACGCCCCGCAGCGCGTCCGGTTGCCCGCTCAGCGCCTTGTTCAGTTCGGCGATGGTGTCGCGGGTGGTGCCCGCGTCGACCTTGCCGAAGATGGGGGTGCCCTTGTCGAGGATGTCGCTGAGCTCGAACGGGGTCGTGGTGCGTTCGGGCGGAATGTGTTTCGAGCCCAGCGTCTTCTCGCCCGCCGGAGCCAGGGCCAGGTAATGCCCGCCGATGGGAGTCAGCATCTTGACCTCCACCGCCGACAGATCACCGACCCGCACATCGTCCTTCACGGTGAAGCTCACCTCGACGTGGTCACCGACCAGGTCCACCGCGCTGATCTTGCCGACATTGATGCCTGCCACCCGGACCTCCTCACCGGGCCGGGCACCGCCGGAGATCTTGAAGTCCGCCACGTAGGTGCGCTGTCCGAACGGGATCACGTACAGCGCCCCCGCGGCCAGCAGCAGGACCGCGCAGATCGCGACTCCCGCTATACCCCAGCGCAATTGGTTCGGCTGGTCACCGCGACCGGCGATCAGATCGCCGGCATAGGAGATCAGAGCCTTCATTTGCACACCACCAGGTTCTGGGTGGACAGGATGACCTCCGCGAGCGCGGGCATGGCGGCCTCCCCGTTCGAGCACGAGATCCGCGGTTTCACACCCTGGCCCGGAACGGTCTCGTTCAGACCGGTGACCAGTTGCGGTGTGACAGCCAGGATCCGGGTGAGTTGGTCGGTCTGCGGGATCAGCCGTCGCAGCAAGCCGTCGACCGGACCGTAGGCCGTGTCGTAGGCGTCGCGCGTCTCCTCCAGCAGTGGGATCAGCGGGGCCAGTGTGGACTTCACCGAATCGATGGCGGACAGGATGGTGTCGGTCTTGCTGGTGAACTGGGTCAGAATCGCGCTCAGCTGCCGCACCAGATCCCCTACGGCCTGGGATTTTCCGCCGATCGCATCGGACACCAGACCGAGATTGCGGATCAGCAGCACGATCACCGCCTCGCTGTTGCGGGCGTGCTTGGTGAGCTTGTCCAGGTCCGCGAGCACCGGTCCGATACCGGACCCGTCGCCCTGGATGACCCGGAGCAGGTTGTTGCCGAACTGGTTGAGCTGCTCCGGATCCAGAGTGTCGAACATCGGCTTGAAGCCGTTGAAGAGCTTGGACACATCGAAGCTGGGAATGGTGCGCTCGACCGGAATCGTGGACCCCGCCGCCAGTTTCGTGCCGCCCTGCCCCTCGGGCAGCAGCTCGACATAGCGCTGCCCGATCAGGTTCTGGTACCGCACCGCGGCCTTGGTGCTCTGGTAGATCGGCCGGGAATCGTCGACGGTGAAGTGCACGCGGGCCCGGACTCCGTCCAGCGCCACCGTTTCCACCTTGCCCACCGCGACACCGGACATGCGCACCGAATCACCGGCGAACAGACCCGAGACATCGGTGAACACCGCGTCGTAGGTGACCTTCCGGCCCGGGATCGGAGTGCGCAGCGCGGTGATGATGAAGGTCGAACAGGCCGCCACCACCAGCAGGAACACCGTCAGTTTGAGCGAGGATCTGAGCACATCGTTCATCGCGCGCCTCCGTCCAGCGAATCGGCCAGGTACGGCATGGTTCTCACGATCAGCTCCAATTGCAGCTGCACCTTGCCGTCCACCACCGGCAGCGCGCCGTCCACGGCCCGCAACAGGTTCGGGATCCGGTTGTATGCCGGTGTGACAGTGCCGAGCGACACCGAGATCGGCACCGCCAGATCCAGCACCGAACTCAGCACCGCCGCCAGCTCCGGATCGTGTTTCGTCAGCAGATCCGAAATCCCCAGCAGCACTGTCTGGTCCACGCCGTCGGTCGCCTTGTTGGTGCGCGCCTGGTTCACCGCGTCACCGAAATAGGCGCTCTGCTCGAGCACCCCGAGCACCGCGTGCCCGGCCGAGGGGGTGAGGTCCGCGAACGCGCCGGTCATATCGGCGCCGATGCCGAGGTAGTGCCCCAGCGGGGCCTGCTGCCCCTCGGCCAGCATGCGGGCGGTCTCGAAGAACGAGCGCAGCACCGGGGTCAGGCTCGCGGCATTGTCGAGCATCAGATCGATGAGCCGGTGCACCGCATCCGAATCCAGCACCTGGGTGAGCCGGGCCGCACGCCGGAAAACCCCGGCGACGGTCGCGTTCGTCGCGCCCTCGCCGATCGAGAGGACCGCGTTCTCACGCAGTGGCGCGCCCCCGTCGGCAGCCACCAATTCGATTGCGCTGGAACCGAAGACATTCGAGGAAGTGAAGCGCGCGGTCACGCCCTCGGTCAGCGCGCCCGCCTGGCGGCGGTCGATGTCCAGATCGATGCGCTGATGCCCGTAGCCGACGGTCTGCACCGCGCGCACGGTGCCGACCGCGTACCCGCGGAACTTCACCTCCGCGCCCGGCGCGAGCCCCTCACCGAGGGTGGACGCGTCCACCGTCAGCGCGAACCGGTCCGAGAACGAGCCGCGCGCATACGAACTCACGATGACCGCCACCGTCACGATGACGACCGCGAAGGCGAGTCCGCGCGCCCGCAGCGCCCACCGTCCGGCACTGCGCCCGGAGTGATCCTGAAAAACGCCCATGATCTACCCCGAGATCCGAATGCCGACATCCAGGCCCCAGATCACGATCGTCAGGATCATGTCCAGGATGACCACCAGCACCAGGCTGGCGCGAATGGCCCGGCCCGAGGCTCGGCCCACGCCCTCCGGGCCGCCCGAGGCGTAGAAGCCCTGGTAACCGTGGATGAGAATGATGGCGACCACGAAGATCGTCGCCTTGAGCAGTGAGGCCAGCACGTCGCTGGGTTGCAGGAAGGCGTCGAAGTAGTGGTAGTAGGTGCCCGAGGACTGCCCGTGCAGCACGTTCACCACTGTCGCGCACGAGAGGTACGACAGGATGAGCGTGAGCAGGTGCAGCGGCACGATGGTGATCACGCCCGCGATGACGCGGGTGGTCACCACGAAGGGCATCGGCCGGATGCCGATCGCCTCGAGCGCGTCGATCTCCTCGGAGATGCGCATGGAGCCGATCTCGGCCGTCATGCGGCAACCGGCCTGCGCGGCGAATCCGATCGCCGCCACCATGGGCGCCATCTCGCGGGTGTTGGCGTAGGCCGAGACGAACCCGGTGAGCGGACCCATGCCGACCATGTTCAGCGCGGTGAAACCCTCCACGCCGATGGAGCCGCCGACCGCGATGCCCAGGAAGGCCAGCACCGCGACGGTGCCGCCGCCCACGATGATCGCACCCGAGCCCCAGGTGATGTCGGACAGGATGAGCATGGTCTGGCGCCGGTACACCCGCAGCGTGTGTGGGATGGCGGCCAGTACCTCGTAGACGAAAGTCGCCTGGTGCCCGAGTGTTTCGAACACCGACATGGGTGCTCGCACACCGCGCTCGGCGATCTTGCCGACCACGCCGAGCGGTTGATAGCGGGCGGGAGTCTGCGTCATCAGCCCACCTGCGTCGGCAGGAACATCGACACCAGCTGCGTGATGACGAGATTCACGCCGAAGGCCGCGATCACGCCGATCACCACCGCCGCGTTCACCGCGTTGGCCACGCCCTTGGGACCGTTCTTGGCCTCGAGACCGCGCTGGCAGGACACGATCAGCACGATGATGCCGAACAGGACCGCCTTGAGAATCGCCACCCCGAGGTCGCTCATCTTGGCGAACGCCGCGAAGGCGGACAGGTAGCTGCCGGGCGTCACGCCCTGGAAGCCGACGGCGATCACGTATCCGGTGAACACGCCCATGAAGATGATCAGCATGCACAGCAGCGGCGTGAGCACCAGCATGGCCGCCAGGCGCGGTGCGACCAACCGGCGCACCGGGTCGATGCCCATGACGCGCAGCGCATCCACTTCGTCGCGGATGGTGCGTGCGCCCAGGTCCGCGGCGATGGCCGAACCCGCGGCGCCGCCGAGCAGCAGCGCGGTGACCATGGGCGCGCCTTGTCGAATGACCCCCAGCCCGCCGGCCGCGCCCGAGACCGAGCTGGCCCCGACCTGCTGGGTCAGGCTGCCGACCTGGACCGCGACGATCACGCCGAACGGAATCGATACCAGCACAGCGGGAATCGCGGTCACGCTGACGATGAACCACCCCTGCTGCACCGTGTCACGCCACGGATGGCGCAATCCGGCGATGTCGGTGAACAGGTAGCGAAACGCCGCCACCGCCAACTGGAGTGTGCGTCCGAAGGTGCGCAACCCCGAGAGCACGAACTCGGTGCCCTGCCGTACCAACGGCTCCGGCCCCCGAATAACCTTGTCGACCAATGCCTACCACCCCGCTGACCCCACGTTGGCCGGAGTCGATCCCGACCGACTGGGACACTAATACAGTTTCCCGACTGACGTGTCAGTCTTCACTGGTTTTCCTCGATCCTTGACCCGCGCGCGGATACGGGTGAAGAATGCGCGCCCGCGGGCGCGCGATTTACGGGGCGGCAGTTTCAGCAATACACGGGCAAACGAAAAGCCATTGAACGAAGAAATTCGTTCAATGGCTTTTCACATTTTGCGGCCGGTTAGCTCAATTCGATAGAGCCACCGTCTCGATACCGGTCGCCACCGCGCCGAGTGCCAGCGATTCATCGGCGCAGGCCACCGGATCGAGGTGCGCATGCTTCCCGATGAGATCCCGGGCAGCCCGGATATCCGCAGGTCGACCCACCCCTACCGCGCCTACCAGGCGCCCGCCACGCAGTCCCAGCACGGTGATCGCGGGGTCGTCGAACGACCCGCGTACGACGAGTTCGTCTTCCTCCCGAATATGGCCCGCGAACTGCAGACTCAGCCCGTATTGCATGGACCAGCCCCACGACACCTCGGGCGTTCCGGGCGATATACCGAGCATCGACTTCGCGGCGGCCGCACCGTGGGCCTGTGCGCTGTTCCAATGTTCCTCACGCACATGAGCGCCGCGTTCAGGATCGAAACGGGTCGCCACGTCACCCGCGGCGAACACCCCCTCGACCGAGGTGCGATAGTGCTCGTCCACCACGATTCCGTCGTTCACGAGCAGTCCGGCGCTCTCGGCGAGACGGGTGTCCGGGACAGAGCCGATCGCCACCAGGGCGGCGCCGGCCCGCCACGTACGCCCGTCGGCGGCGACGGCGAGCACCCCATCCGGATCCTGCTCGACACGGTCGAGCAGCACCTCGGTGCAGATCTCGACGCCGTTCTCCGCGTGCAGGTTTCGATAGAACTCCCCGAGCAACTTCGGGGCGACCCGGTCCAGCGGCGTGAGTCCGGCGTGCAGAACGGTGACTTCGGCCCCCAGAGCGCGGGCGGTGGCGGCGACCTCGCAGCCGATCAGACCGCCGCCCACGATCAGCAGCGAGCCGGCGGCGAGTGCGGCGCGCAGCGGTTCCACCTCGGCCCGGGCGCGCAGCACATACGCTCCCCCGCTCGTCCCCGGCAGCGGGCGAGCACGCGCACCGGTCGCGAGAAGCAGCGTGTCGTAACCGATTTCGCTGCCGTCGGCCAGCACCACCCGGGTCCGATCGACGTCGAGGCGCTCGACCACGACACCCGGACGCAGATCGATCTCGCGCGAGCGCCAGAACTCCGCGTCCGCGATGAGGGTGCGGCGTTCCTCGGCGGTGCCGGCGAGCAACTCCTTCGACACCATGGGGCGTCGGTAGGGCAATCCCGGCTCCGCGCCGAGCAGCACGATCTCACCCCGATAGCCCTCGGCGCGAAGCGTTTTGGCGGCGGTGGCACCGGCGACGCCGGTGCCCGCGATCACGATGCGGCCGTTCACGCGCGGCTGACCTCGACCATGTCGAAATCGGCTTTCGCGGCGCCGCAGTCCGGGCACGACCAGTCCTCGGGGATGTCGTCCCAGCGGGTGCCGGGCTCGATGCCGTCCTCGGGCCAGCCCAGCGCCTCGTCGTACTCGAAGCCGCACTGCACACAGCGGAAGAGTCGGAAATCGGTAGTCATGACGGGGCCTTTCAGGCGGAGCCGGTTGCGGCGGAAGTGGATTCGAAGTCGACCTTTTCCCGGACGCCGCAGTCGGGGCAGCACCAGTCGTCCGGGATCGCGGACCACGAAGTGCCCGCCGGGAAGCCCTCGCGCGGTGCGCCGATGGCTTCGTCGTAGACGTAGTCGCAGACGGGACAGCGGTAGGCGGACATCAGCGGACCCCGTACTGCGCCAGCACCCGAGCCCGCTTGCGGGGCTGGATGTTCACCCGGGTGATGTCACCGCTGTAGTGCTCGAGCACGCGGTGATCCATCACGCGCCGCCACAGTGGCGGGAAGTACGCCAGGCCGATCATGCTGGCGTAGCCGCTGGGCAGGTTGGGCGCACCGTCCATGCTGCGCAGGATCTGATAGCGCCGAGTCGGATTCGCGTGATGATCGCTGTGCCGCTGCAGGTGGTACAGGAAGATGTTGGTGAC
This sequence comes from Nocardia jejuensis NBRC 103114, assembly GCF_001613145.1. Classification (GTDB taxonomy): domain Bacteria; phylum Actinomycetota; class Actinomycetes; order Mycobacteriales; family Mycobacteriaceae; genus Nocardia; species Nocardia jejuensis. The sequence goes on along the minus strand of NZ_BDBU01000008.1, from coordinate 126,420 downwards.
GATGTGATCGGAGTTCCAGCTGTGCTGCGGAGTGCAGCGCTCGTAGCGGCCCGCGGCGGTCTTCTGCCGCAGCAGCCCGTAGTGCTCGAGGTAGTTGACGGTCTCGAGCAGACAGAAGCCGTAGACGCCCTGCAGGACGAGGAACGGCAGCACCACCGGTCCGAACACGGCCACCAGCACGCCCCACAGCACCACCGACATCAGCCAGGCATTGAGCACGTCGTTGTGGATCGTCCACGGCCGCTTGCCCAGTCGCTCGAGCCGCGCCTTCTCCAGCTCCCACGACGAGCGCAGGCTTCCCCACACGCTGCGCGGCAGGAAGGTCCAGAACGATTCGGCGAAGCGGGCGCTGGCCGGATCCTCCGGGGTCGCGACTCGCACGTGGTGACCGCGATTGTGCTCGATGTAGAAGTGCCCGTAGAAGGTCTGCGCCAGAGTGACTTTGGAGAGCCAGCGCTCGAGTTCGTCCTTCTTGTGGCCGAGTTCGTGCGCGGTGTTGATGCCGACGCCGCCGATGACGCCGATGCTCAGCGCGAGGCCGATCTTCGAGATCAGACCCAGGCCGCCGTCGATGCCCAGCCAGGACAGATCCGTCGCGGTCCACAGGTAGCAGGCATAGACCAGGCTCAGCAGCTGGAACGGGATGTAGGCGTAGGTGCAGTACCGGTAGTACTTGTCGTTCTCGAGCATCTCCATCACCTCGTCCGGCGGGTTCTGACCGTCCGGGCCGAAGAAGCGATCGAGGATCGGGAGCAGCACGTAGACCAGCAGCGGGCCGATCCACCACCACACCGGAGCGACCGCGTCCCAGCCCAGCTGGTTGAAGCCCCACACCAGGACGGTGGTCAGGAAGATCGCTGTCGGGGCCACCAGGCCGAAGAGCCACAGATAGCGCTTGCGATCGCGCCACTGCGGGGGCGCGGAGTCCTTCGACTCTTCGATACGAGACGTCGTCATTGTCGATCTCCTTGCAGAACCCGGGCGGGTCGCCGACAGGCGATTCACCGCGCGGTCGCGGCCCGGACGCGGCATATACCTGACCCGAACTGCGCCGATTACACTTTCACGTGATGTGTATTCATTACATACAGATCAAGGTTTGTTGTCAACAGTGGGACAGATGCCGATCTCATATACGATCGAGAGCGTGGCTGAAGCGCCGAACTTCCAGACCGAGATGCGCCAACTCCTGCGGGAGCGCGTCATCGACACCGCACGCCGCATCGTCTGTGACGAGGGCTGGGGCGCGGTCAATATGTCGCGGGTCGCGAAGGAGGTCGGGGTCAGCCGGCCGGTGCTCTACAAGGAGATCGGCACCCGGCAGGAACTCGCCGATGTGGTGATCCGCACCGAGGTCGACGTCTTCCTGCTCGGCATCGCCGAGAGCCTGGCCGCCCATCCCGACGACGCCGTGGCGGGCATTACGCAGGCGGTGGAGTACACGCTGCGGACCGGCGCGGACAACACGCTTCTCAAGGCCGTGCTCTCGGGACGCTCGAGCGAGGACACCGCGTTGCTGCCGAGCCTGATGACCGAGACCGAACCGGTGCTCGGGCGCGCGATCGCCGCACTCACCACCGCGGCCCGCGCGCAATACGGCTTCGACGGCGTACCGGACTCCGAACTGGATTCGATGATCGAGACCGTCGTCCGACTCGCGCTGAGCCACCTCTTCCAGCCGATCGGGCCGATCGAACGCGCCGTGGGCCAGATCGATCGGGTGATCATCGGCGCGTTCGGCGAGGTGCTGGCCGCGGTGCGGTCGTAGGTCAGTCGCAGATCGCGGAGTCGAACACCTTCCGCACCGCCGCGGTGGTGACCGCGTCATCGGGCCGCTGATTCACCGCGATCGTCACCGCCCGGCCCGACGCGCTCACCCCACCCTGGGTCGGGTACCCGGGGATGGAACCGCCGTGACCCCACGACCGCTCGCAACACGCTGTGGCGGTACGGCTTACAGCGTCACCGAGCGCTCGCACAGGAGCTCCAGGGTGTTCGTGTCCGGCCACTGACGCAGTTCGAACCGGGGCGGGTTCAGGCCCTGGATCGGGATCAGGCCGAGGATCTCCATGGCGTCGTCGAAGGGGACGGTGCAGATCAGTTCGACGTCGCCGTCCGCGTCCGCGCGCACGAAGTGCAGGTAATCGGCTTCGGGCAGCAGGTATTCGATGCCTTCTCCGCAGACGGCCGAGGTGACCGGGCCGTCGATGCTGTCCTGGTAGGCGACCGTGCTGGGGAAGGCCACCTCCACATCGCTGTAGGGCCGCAGATCGAGGTCCTGCTCGAATTTCTCGTTGAGGAACCGGGTTTGGACGCCGTACTCGGTGACGGCGAGGCCGCAGCGGGCGCGCAGGGCGTGCGCGCGGGCGGGGTGCGATTCGAGCCAGTCCAGCGGCACGACCATGCCGGAATCGTCGATCGTGTAGGCCTGCGGGGAGATTCGACGGGTCGCCTGACCGTACTCGTCCTCGATGCTCTCGAACGCCTTCTCCAGCAGGTCCGGATCATCGGGCAGGATCAGCAGCGTGTTGTCCTCCGGAATGAATGCCACCGGCCGATGCTCGCCTCCGCCGTAGCTCGCCAGCCAGCCGGGCACCAGCAGCCAGGACACCGCGTAGGCGTCGCCGCCGTCGACCATCCGGGTGTAGTGCAGATCGTCCGGTGAACCCGGCATGGCGAGTTCGGCGAGATTCGCTCGCGCGCAAGCGAATACGGCCTCCGGGTCCACGCCCCATTCCAGCACCGCCCGCATCGAGACGTAGGTCCGGCTGCGCGGCAGATCCACCACCACGGCCTCGTTGACGAACGGAAACGCCGGTCTGGTCAGCATTCCCGCGCCGCTGTCCCACTCCATGCCGTACGTGATCGGCCGCAGCACCGCCCGCAGCAGCGGGCGCACCTCGTCCCAGTTCTCCGGCGTGACATCGGGATCGATGATCGCCTCGACGAACCGGGCGATCAGACCCCGCTGCTCCTCGGGCGGCAGACCGTCGCAATCCTGGAACACATTGCCCAGGAAGAGCATATGGCTGCCGCTGTGCCGCACGGAGAACTCCGCGGGCACGTACTCCGCGTCCATCACCCCGTACGCGCCCAAGGTCTCGATCACGGACGCCGCGAACTGTTCCCGATCCATCCCGCACTCTCCCGACCTCGAAATCACCTGTCACCGACCATACTTCGGCTCAGGTCGATGAACGCCGAACTCGCTCGCCGCGCGGGCTCAGTCCACGGGGAGTTCGGCGCCGGTCTCGGCGAGCTTGGCGGTGACGTCCTCGGGGAACACATTGCGGAACAGATACAGGTCGCGGCCGAGTTTCCAGCCGGGGGCCAGTGCCACGGCGTAGCGCTCGAAGTAGCCGAGCTGCTTGCCCATCATGATGAGCTGCTGCGGGCCCGAAGCGCCACGGCGCTTGCCGAATTCGAGCAATCGGGCCGACACCACGCCGAGGTCGAGCTTGTCCAGACTGCCGGACAGCACCGGTCCCAGGGCCACGGCGAGCTGACGGCCGATGGTGGCGTCGTCGCCGCTGTCGTCCGAGACCATGTCGAGTTTGCGCAGCGCCCGGGCGACCGGGCGGAAGTCGTTGTCGATGGAACTGGCGTAGAACAGGGCGCGCACGAACTCGCGCCATTCGGCCTCCATCCGGCCGACGATGCCGAAATCGAGCATGGCCACCCGGCCGTCCTCGAGCAGCCAGAGATTGCCCGCGTGCACGTCACCGTGGAACAGCCCGTGCACCGCGACGCTCTCGATCCACGCCTTGACCAGGCGGCGGATCAGGATCTCCGAGTCGGGGTGCTCGGCGCGGATGTCGTCGAAACGATCGAGCGGCATGCCGCGCATCCGTTCCATGGCCAGCACCCGGGGCGCGCAGTATTCCCAATAGACTTCGGGGACAACGACATTGGAATTGTCGCCGAACGCGGTCAGATTTTCCCGGGCGCGGGCCTGATTGTCGGCCTCGATCAGGAAGTTCAGCTCGGCGACGGTGGCCTCGTACAGATCGCGCACCACGGCCTGGGTGTTGGCGACGCGGGCGTTCTCCGAACGCTTCTCCATGGCGCGGGCCAGGCGCATCGCGGCGCGCAGGTCCACGATCATGCGGCGGCCGATCTCGGGGCGCTGCACCTTCACGACGGCGGGCCGTCCGTCCGCGAGCACGCACGCGTGCACCTGGGCGATGGAGGCCGCCGAGAGCGGTTCGTCCTGGAACTCGAGGAAGAGTTCGGAGATGGGCTTGCCGAGATCGGCTTCGATGATGGCGCGCGCGTCGGCGGACGGGAAGGGCGGCACATCGTCGAGGCAGCGCAGGCAGGCGTCGGCCAGTTCCCGCGGGAACGCTCCCGGCGAGGAGGCGATCAGCTGGCCGAGCTTCACGAACATCGGGCCCAGCGTCTCGAAGCCGTCGACCACGCCCTCGGCCATGGCCCGCTTGCGCTTGGCCGGTCGCAGCCCGTTCTTGAGCACGCTGCGGGTGACCGAGCCGCTCAGCACGGCGCCCACGATCGCGGTCCGCTTCCACTCCGCGAATCCGAACGTATCGAGATCGGGTCGAATCACCTCGGGCGTCCCCGGTCGCACAGTCATCGGTGAGCTCACGGGCCGCAGTGTAGCGGTGTGGATCTGCTCACGCTTCGCTGCGCCGCCGGTGAAACCTGCCCGTTCGTGTTTCAGATCTCCGCCGTAACGTCGTGCACACCCCCGCCGACAGCCCCGGTGCGGCACATTACCCGGGCGTTCGGTGGTTGACGACCGGTGCCGCACGGTAGCGTGGCGGGCTGAGTCGCGATCCGGCTCACTGATGAAGTCGAAAGGCAAGACCGAAGTATGACGGGTACAGCGGAGAAGCTGGCGGAACTGCGCAAGCTCCTCGAGATCGCCGAAGAACCGACCGGGGAAGCGGGGATCAAGAAGCGGCTAGCCAAGGGCATCCCGAGCGCCCGCGAGCGAGCTCGCACCCTGTTGGACCCCGGCAGTTTCGTCGAGATGGGCGCCCTCATGCGGCAGCCCGGCGTTCCCAACGCCTATTACGGCGACGGCGTGGTCACGGGTCGCGGTGCGATCGACGGTCGACCGGTCGTGGTCGTCTCGCACGATCCGACCGTGTACGGCGGTTCCGTGGGCGAGATGTTCGGCCGCAAGGTCCGCGCCGCCATGGAGTTCGCGTACGACAACGCGTGCCCCGTCGTCTGCATCAACGACTCGGGCGGTGCGCGCATCCAGGACGGCGTGACCTCACTGTCGTGGTACGCGCTCATGTGCCGGCTGCAGGAAGACCTGTCGGGCTACGTGCCGATGGTCGCGATCATGTTCGGCAAGTGCGCGGCCGGCTCGGTCTACGGCCCGGTGAACATGGACATCCTGGTCGCCACCGACAAGTCCTACATGTTCGTCACCGGTCCCGAGGTGATCAAGGCCGTCACCGGCGAGGAGATCACCGCCGAGGAACTGGGCGGCGCTGCCGTGCAGGCCCGCAACGGCACCCTGCATCACGTGGCGCCCAGCGAGGAAGCCGCGTTCGAGTGGGTCCGCGAATACCTGAGCTTCCTGCCGACCAGCTGCCTCGAGCAGCCGCCGGTGATCAACCCCGGCCTCGAGCCGGAGATCACCGCCTCGGACCTCGAACTCAACAAGATCATCCCGGACTCCGATCGCGTCGGCTACGACATGCACGACGTGCTGCTGCGCATCTTCGACGACGGCACCTTCCACGAGATCAGCGAAGCCACCGCGCAGAATCTGATCACCGGATTCGCCCGCGTCGACGGCCGCCCGGTCGGCGTGGTCGCCAATCAGCCGATCGTGCTGGGCGGCGCGCTCGACGCGGCCTGCTCGGACAAGGCTGCGCACTTCATCCGCCTGTGCGACGCCTACGACATTCCGCTGGTCTACGTGGTGGACACCCCCGGCGTGCTGCCGGGCGTCGAGGAGGAGCGGATCGGCGTCATCAAGCGCGGCGGGCGCATGTTCCGCGCGCTCATCGAGGCGACCACCCCCATCGTCACCATCGTGACCCGCAAGGCCTACGGCGGCGGATACGCGGTGATGGGTTGCAAGCAGCTCGGAGCGGACATCAGCTTCGCGTGGCCGACCGCCCGCATGGCGGTCATGGGCGCGGAATCCATGATCAGCATCGTGGGCCGCAAGCAGCTCGCCGCCGCCCCGCCCGAAGAGCGGGAGACGGTGCGCCAGAACATGACCGACTTCTACAACGCCACCGTGGCGACCCCGTGGGTGGCCGCCGAGCGCGGTTACATCGACGCGGTCATCGAACCGGCGGACACCCGCCTGGAGATCCGCAAGGCCCTGCGGCTGCTGCGCGACAAGGGCGCGGTGCGCAAGCCGAACCCGCGCAAGCACAACATGTTCCCCATGTGAGAGCACGCTGACCCGACTCTGCCCCGGACTCGAAAAGGTCCGGGGCGGAGTCGTTTTCGAGGCGGCCAACTCGACCGCTCGGCACTCGGCTCGACCGCTCAGCACTCGTTCGGGGCGGGCTCACCCCGCATGCGCGCGTCCAGCCAGTTCAGCGATTCCGGGTATCCGGTGAACGCGGCGACGATGTGCTCGCCCGCGACGCTGCGATACACCGCGGGCACGCCCAGCGCGCATTGCTCCTGATACAGGGCGCGCGCACCCTCCGCCGGGATCCAGAACTCCTGCTCGCCGTTGTAGATGTACAACGGCACCGCGGACTTCTTGTCCGCCATCCTGGTGATGCGATAGATGTCCTGCGCGAGCGAACTGTGCAGCGGGTCAGGGATATCGGCGGCGATATCGACCGGCAGCATCAGCACGCCGGTCAGGCCGAAGGTGCCGGTGCAGGTGTCCTTGAGCGCCGAGGTGGCCGCCCACTGCGCCAGGTGGTTCATCGCGCCGAGGATCTCCGGGCGTTCGCGGCCGATCGCGAAGATCGCCGCCATCAGCACGCCCGAGGCCAGATTGGCGTTCATGCTGCGCGAGAGGATCTCGAAGTCGGCGGGGACGCCGCCCAGCGCCGCACCGACCACCACCGACGTCAGCTCCGGCGCGTATTCCGCCATCAGCTTGACCGCGCCCTTGGTGGCGATGGCTCCGCCGGAGTACCCCACCATTGCGAACCTGCTGTCCCCCAGTTCATCCGGGAAACCGTTGCGCACGGCCCGCATGCCATCGAGTACCGCGTGCCCGGCCACGTACGGCTCGGCGTACGCCATGCGCGGCCCCTCGTGGTCGGTGATCAGCACCGCGTAACCGCGCAGCAGGGCCAGCTGGGTGGTGGGCGGGATGTAGTCGGCGATATTGGTCTTGCTCGTGAAACCGTGTGTCAGTCCGTAACTCGGGTTGCAGTCCCGCCCGAGCGCGTTGATCGGCAGATTGTTCACCAGCACCGGACGCTCCCCCGGGCCGGTCCACTCGCCCTGGGGCAGGATCAGCGACGCGATGGCGTAGGAGGCCGCGTCGTGCGAATCATTGGTGCGGTACTTCAGCTGCACGACGCTGCGCACCGGCACGAGCAGCACGCCGGAGGCGGCGGTGACGTCACGCGAGGAGATGATCTGCCCGGCGCCGTAATCCTCCAGATTCGACGGCCAGTCATCGATGAACGCGTCACCGATCGGGGCGGGCATGCTCGCGGACCGCAGGGCCGCCACATCGTCGGTCAGTCCCCCGGCATCGACCAGTGGGGAATCCTGCGCCGGCGAGAGCGAGGGCCGCGGAACGACGCTGTCGATCCACTCCTGCACTCCGGCCAGGATTTGCGGCACGCTCGGCACGCTCCCGGATACGTCCTGTCCGGGCACCGGGTCGGGCGGCTGCGCGCCGGCCGGGGCAGCGAGGTACGCCTGGCACGGAACGGATCCAATCAGCAAGGCAGCAGCAATCATTCGCAGACAGCGGAACAAGGCACCCCCTACGGCCTCGGCGGCTCCACGAGCCGGGGAAACCCCCTGACAACACAGGAATCGAGCGTAAACCGGTGCCTGTTCGGGGCGTTCACGCGTCGTCTGTTCGACGCCACATCGAGACCGGTCCGTGCCGCCGGCAAACCGCCGATGCACCATCGATACCGGAGATCCCCCTCACGAGCGGCGTGTATCACGATGCGGGACGGGTACTTCCGCAGTGCACGGGGAAATCGACATGCCGCTCATTCGCGGCAATCGGAAACCCGATTCGGCCGGACGTCCTTACCGGACGTTCGGCCTGCTCATGCCGGTGTGATACCGCACCCACTCGATCGAATCGACCCACTCGGTGATTGCTCGACGGACGCCGGGGTATCGCCTCCCCGTGGCCAGAACACGACTGCGAGAACTCATCCACCGGACCGGACCCTTCGCTTCGGTATATTTCGACGGCTCACACGACGCCGAGGACGCGGACGAACAACTCGAACTGCGCTACCGCACGATCCGGGAGAAGCTCACCGCCGCAGGCGCTTCCGAGCGCACCATCGGCGCGCTGGGAATCGCGCTCTTCACGGGCCTGCCGGTCCCCGGCCGCTCGGGCCGCGCACTGGTCGCGGACGGCGACACCGTGCTGCTGGATCACCCGCTCCCCACACCGCCGGAGCACGACACGGTGCGGGTCTCGCCGCTGCCGTACCTGCTCCCGCTGATCGAACAGCGCGGGCCGCTGGTCCCGCACGTGCTCGCGGTGGTCAACCCCGTCGGCGCCCAACTGCGCACGGTGAATCGGCACGGCGACGCCGTGAATCGCGTTGTGAGCGCCGACGTACCGTCCGCCGGGCCGCCCAGCGGCGCGCGTCCGCGGCCGGGCATTCGGCGCCGCGACCGAGATACGCTGCGCCACACCGTGGATGCCGTGGTGCGCGAACTGCGCGAACAGGCCGATCACGTGCGCGCCGAGATCCTCGCGCTCGCCGGTGAGCCGACCGTCCTGGCCGCCGTGCGCACCGCCCTCGAGGCCCCCGCCGCACCACCCGATCCCGACGCGGATTCACCCGGCGCGGACGCGCCCGCGGCCCGGCCGATTCGAATCGTCGAGCTCTCGGGCGGCGCCACCGGCTCACGCGCGGATCGGGCGCTGCTGCACGAGCAGGTCACCAAGATCGTCTCCGAGACCGCCGGCATCCAGTACCGCGCACTGCTGCGGCACTACAGGGCCGAGGCCGAACTCGCCACCGGCGCGGCGATCGGCGGCCTGCGCGAGACCGCGGCCGCCCTGCGCGAGAATCGCGTCGACTATCTGCTGATCGATCCGGCGGCGCTGGGCGACCGGACGGTTCTGGTAGGACCGGCGCACACCGATGTGGCGACCGCGGCACACGAGCTGATCGGACCAACGGGTCCACGCCGGGCGGACGAAGCCCTGCCGGTGGCCGCGCTCGCGGGCGGCAGCGAAATAGTCACGGTCACAGGGCACATCACGCTGCCCGAGGGGATCGGCGCCCTGCTGCGGCCGCACTGATCCCCGCCGCCGGCCCGGCTACCGCGGACCGGAACCGGTGCGCAGCTGGCTGAACTCGACGGAGATCGGATATCCACCCAGGTCCGAGTCGAACGGCTTCCGCTGCGCGGCAAGATCTTCGGTGATGGTCGCCAGCACCTGCCAGGCGAATCCGTGCTCGTCGAGCGCGTCGGGCACCGTCACCACACTCTCCGCCCGCACCTTGATACCACGCTCGTCGAATTCGAATTCACATTCCACCGCGCCGTCCGGCAGCGCGGCGACGATCAACGCGGTCGCCACCTCGTCGAGTGCGACGCGGATGTCGGTCACCTCGTCGACCGCGAATTCGGCTATGAGCGACACGGTTTCGGCGAGTGCACGCAGCATGGTCAGTTGGCTCAGGTCGGCCGGGACCCGGACGCCGACGACCCTCGTCTCCGTCGCAGGCCGGGAAATCCATTCGCTCATGCGTATCTCCGACTGTCGGTCGCCAGGCAGCCGAGCCGTTGTGGGCTCGGCCCGGCCGTTGTTCGATCCGTTCTTCGCCGCGCCATCCGTTCGCCGCGTCGATCTCAGACAATCACATCCCCGGCGCGCCCGATCGACGGGCCGCGAATCGGCCGAACCCGCGAGTGCGATCCGGCGTGTCTTTGACGCCGTACCCGGCACCCCCCGGACGAAACGCCTTCGTGGAAAACCGGGTTGGCCGCCCACTATCGGCGGGACTGTCGTTGATGAACGGTCAACAGCAGATGATCGAATGCCGTGCGCAGTTCCACGGTCGCGCCGCCCATCGCCGCGACCTCCTCGACGAGATCGCGCGCCAGCGCCCGCAGCTTCATATTGGTCTCCTGCGACCGCCAGGTGAGCACTCGGAAAGCCTGCTCGGCATTGATGCCGTAGACCAGCATGAGCGCGCCCTTGGCCTGCTCGATGACCGCCCGCGCCTGATACAGCTCGGGCAGGGTGTCGTCGAGAGTCTCCTGCCGGTGTGCGGCGAGCGTGTCGGTGACATCGATGTAGTAGCCGGATGTACCGATCACGGAAAGGTTTTCGTCGACCATATGGTCGCCCACCACGATGACGTGATGCTCCACGCCATCGATGTCGAGGATGCGGTGCCGGCTGCAGAACGGTTCCCCGTTCCGCACGGCCCGATCCAGCGAGGTAGCGACCTGTGCGCGGTCTTCCGGATGCTTGTGCCGCAGGAGCAGATCGGTCGTGGGCTCGACCGAGCCCGGCGCGTAGCCGTGCATGGCGGCCACTTCGTCGGACCATTCCCAGCGCTGATCGCTGAACCAGAATCGAAAACTGCCCACGCTCTGTGGGCGGCCGCTGCCGATCACCTGATCGAGGACCTGCGCGTCGTCCGGAGACCATTCCCCACTGGGTGCCACCGAACGATTATCCGCTGTGGATCGTTGTCCCGGACCCGAACGAGGGGACCGAGCCGCGCAGCTCGATCCCACCCCACATCCGTCCAGCGGCGGTTACCCGCGCAGCGCCTCCCGGACCGAGGCATAGAAACGGCAGGTCGGCCGCACCCCGGTCACCTCGAGCACGCGCTCGATGTCACGACGCACGGCAACCACTCGCAGGTCGACGCCGCGCGCCCGAGCGCGCCCGCCCTCCTCGGCCAGCGCGATGGCGCAGCCGATGCTCAGGAACCGGATGCTGCGCAGATCCACGATCACGGCGTGCGAACTTCCGAGCACCGCCAATTCGAGTGCCGCGGTGAGTTCGGGCAGCATGGCCGCATCGAGTTCGCCATCGGCGCGCACCACCACCCGGTGCCGCGGTGATTCGGCGGGCGGGGGCGGATGGTGCTCTCGGTGAGCCGGCGCGAACGACGCGGAATCGACGAGGGGATCCATGCGGTGGAGCACAGCGAAGGGTGACATGACCAGACCTCCCGAAGGGAACTTCAAGTCCTCGCACGGAGACCAGGCTGCTCGCACCCGAGAAGTGGTGCCGCTACATGCCCATCGTCCGCGGATCACGAACGGCCCCGTAGTCGAACCGGATCGGCTGTAGTCTCAACCTGCTCTCATCCTGTCACGAATCGAGCGGGCTGTCACAACACCGTCGTGAAAGCTCTGGCGCGCTTGATCTTTCAGAAGCGCGCGCTCACCGCGACATCCAGCTGCGCATTGCTGATCTGACGGCCCGCGTTGGACACCGAGGTGACCATCGCGCTGCCCAAGGAACCGTCGCGGTCGAACAGCGTCGCGACGCCCACGGCCATGCCGCGATCGCTGAAGTGACTGTCGGCCTCGACGCCGATCTCATAGCCCTGCGGCATCCGGGACAGCGCCAGGGTCATATCGGTATTGATGAAACCGATGCCCTTGTCGCCCCAGTTGGTCACCATGCTGGCGGCCTCGCCGACGATCGCGGCCCGCACGAACGGGGTCAGCTCCTCCCCCGTCACCACGCGAATCGGGTTCTGCCAGGTGCGTTTCCGGCCGTTGTTCTCGTGCGCGGTCGGCTGCGGGGACCACTGTGCGGACTCCGCGTCGCTGCCGAACAGCGGCACCCGCGGCAGCGCGGACACCGGGGCGATATCCAGCGACGGCGGCTGCGGTTCCCGCTCACGCTGCCACAACTCGCCAGGGGGCTGCTCAGAGGGCTGCAACAGCACCGCGGAGGCGCGGGCGGCGACCTTGCCGCCCTGCATCACCGAGACATCGGCGACCCGGATCCGCCGGCCGTCCCGGACCCGCACCATCGGGGTGACGGTGTGCTCGAAGCGGGCCGCGCTGAACAGGTCCACGGTGAGCCGCACCGGAACGAAGCCGTCGGTGGCATGCGCGCGTTCGAGTTCGTGCGCCATCAGACCGGTCAGCGCCGGTCCGACCACCTGGGCCGAGGACCACTGGCTGGCCGCGAACCGGGTCGGGTAGAAACCGCCGTCCACCACATCGAAGTACGCAGGCACGTCCACCATCGGTCCAGGGCTCCCGTTCAGTCGTTTCGTCGAATTACCTGTTCCCAGAGCTAACACGCCCATAGAACCGGTTTCAATACGCAGGCCCGGTCAGCCGTGGTGGGGTTTCTCACGTCCGTGGATTGGGAAACTTGACCAGCGGGTAATCGGTCGGCACCAGTCTCGAACCCGGAGGAGGGACATCGATGATGTCTACCGCGCCGAACAATTCCGGCACTCTCGGCGATCCGCAGTGCGAGCACCGGGACGATTATCGGTCCGAGATTCGTGCGCATGACACTGCGAAATCGCTCGAGGGCGCCGCGCAGTGGCCGGGGCTCACCTTGGTCGCCATCGGACTCGTGACGGGCGCACTGACAATGACCGTGGCCGGATACGGATTCGCCGGACTGGCGGCATTCGGCGCACTCGCGAGCGTGCTGTGCCTGGCGGCCGGAATCGTGCTGCTGGTCGCGGAGCATCGGCATGTGAAGAGGTTCGCCTCGCGCCTGCCGCACCCGTAGGAACGCTGCGGCACAGCTCGAAGGCCCGCTCGAGCGGGCGATCCCTGCCCGAACGAGGAACTCGTTCAGGCGTATGCGAAGTTGCGATATCCGCTTGTCGATCTTCCGCTAATTCCTGGAATTTTCAAGACAAGGACACCTGGACGTAACTTTCGTTCGGAAATACCTGTACATCACCATGACTCGCGGTGCGTCGTCACGCGCTGGCGTGTTTCCCGGCGCCCAGCGGGCGATTCGCTAACCCTCGGCATACCCAAATGTCTACTGCCGCTGCAAATTCGAGGTTGCAGATGCACTTGCATCTGCGCACGGCACGGTCATAGACTCGCAGTGCAAGGCACTACAGGGGACAACCAGAGAGCCGAGCGGTGAATCACTGGCGATTCCTGCCTCCGGAAAAGCCGTCGGCCTGGCATCAGGGGCGTTCGAATGAATCAGCCAATCAACCTCAGCCGCCTCGGGTTCGCCGACAGAAGTCTGCCGGCGCAATCCTATTCTCGTGAGACGGCGACAGCCTATTCACGTGAAACGGCAACCGCTTTCGTCATACACCAGGTCGAGTCCAAGGGCTCGGCGACTCGCTACGATTTCGATATCGAGCGAATCGTCACGACTGCGCATGCCATGGTGAATGACTGGGATCTGCACGTGATGCAGCCGGAGACCTTCTGGCGGATCGCCTCCAGCTTCATTCGACAGTAAAACCAACGGCCCGGTACGGACCGATAGGGGCCCCGAGAGGGGCCCCATTACCGTGTCTTCTCGAAGTATGAAGTTGTGCGTTGCCGGCTCGTGGGGACACCGGCAATAGGGGAATTCCTCGAGGACTCAGAGTTCGGCCGCGATTTTCATCAGCTTCTCGCGGGAGCGCTCCGGCGGCTCGGCTTGCACACTCAGCTGATCCATGACCTGCCGGTACAGTTCGAGATCCTGTCGGCGATCCAGGTACAGCGCGCTCGTCAGTTGTTCCAGATAGACAATGTCCGGCAATTCAGGTTCGGCGAAGCGAAGCATGGTGAACGAACTACCTGCTGCCGCATGGCCGCCCGCCGCGAACGGCAGCACCTGAATGGTGACATTCGAACGCTGGGAGATCTCGATCAAATAGTTGATCTGGTCGCGCAGTACGCCCGGTCCGCCGACCGGCCGATGCAGCACCGCCTCGTCCAGCACCGCCCAGAAGCTCGGTGCGCTGTCGCGCATCAGTAGCTCTTGACGGCGCCGGCGCAGCGATACGCGGCGTTCACTGTTCTCATCGTGGCCGAGGGCGACGACGGAACGGGCGTAATCAGGGGTCTGCAGCAGTCCGGGAATCAACTGACCTTCGTACGTGCGAATGGATTTCGCCGCGTGTTCCAGGCCGAGATAGGTCTCGAACCACTGTGGGAGCAGATCACTGTAGCGATGCCACCAGCCGGGCTGGTTGGCCTTGCGCATCAGATCGAGGAACTGGTCACGCTCGCCGGGATCGTCAACGCCGTAGAGCGTCAACAGATCCCGGATATCGCGCTCCTTGAATCCGGTGCGCCCCAGTTCCAGTCGACTGATCTTGGCATGGGAGCCGCGGATGTGGTCGCCCGCGGCTTCCCTGGTAATGCCGTTTTGTTCCCTCAGCTTGCGTAGCTGGCTTCCGACCGCGATGCGCAGTGCAGTCGGGCCACGCTCAGCGACAGCGGAATCCGCCAATCCGTGGGCAACAGGTTCTGCGATCATTAGGGGTCCACTCCGATGCTCGGGTTTTGCCGGCAGTGGACTCACAACGGCTCGTCGCGAACCACCGCGCCGATTGCCAATGCTACCGCTCAGAGGGCGAGGTAGTCGAACTCTCCGCTCTTCGCGCCTTGAAGGAATGCATCGATCTCGGGGCGGGTGTACACGATCAGCGATCCCTCGGGGTCACGGGAGTTCCGAACGGCCACTTGACCGTCGGCCAGTGGTGCCATCTCGACACAGTTACCACTGGGATTGCTGAAAGTGCTCTTGCGCCAAGCCAGTTCCGAGCGATCGATACGAGTAGCCGATGTGTCACTCATGTCAGACTCCTTGCCAACACCGTCCGCAGACGGTCGTCCAGTACTTGCAAATGCTCGATCAAATGTTCTTACAGTTGCAACCGCAAGTGAACGGTAGCACGTGGATAGCCCGCTATCGATCCCCTCGGAGCCGGATAATCCTTTGCAACGCAACATGATTGATCTTGGGAACTGGACATCAGCTGCGAAGTTGCAAACAAAGACGGACAATCCAGACCGACCGGTTTGCATTGGCGAACTGGGCGTTTGCCGGCTAGTCCCAGGTCATCCGACCAAGGCCCCTCGGTCCCGTCACGTGACCGAAAGTCCCTCTGCGTCAGGCATATAGGACATACAAAGCCCGACACGGTTTGCAATCGTGCAGATGTACTTGCATCTGCACGACGCACGACCATAAACTCGGTGCACCATCCCTCCTTAGGTCAGAGGCATCCCATGACACAGATGCTCGCCCGCAGCTCCGAAATCTCCGGCGATTGCGACGCCGAACCGCGCGGTCTCTCCTACCGCCAGGCCCGGACGATATTGCGCGCCCATGATCAGCACTTCGCCTGTCGGCAGTACTTGGCGGCGGTGGCGTACCTGTCCGCGGACAACGACGTCGACTGATCTTCACCATTCCGCTTGCGCGGCAGTAGGCTTGAGCGACACTGGAACTTGCGTGACTCCGGTGTGACGGGTACTCCGGATACAGATGTTGCCGTCACCGGGAAGAGTGTCGAGATGATTCTTACTGCCGCACATGACCTGCTGACCCAGGATCTTCTGGCCCAGGTCACCAATCCGACCCCTGAAAGTCCGCCGCTGGCAGACAAAATCATGAAGCTGGTGCGCTATTTCACCTGGTTCGTGCTGCTTTCGGGGGTGCTGGCCATCATCTACGCCGGCGGCAAGTTCGGCTGGGAGAAGTGGGGCGGCGGCGCTCCGGCGGCGCCGAAGCAGATCGCGGGGGCACTGGTCGGCGGCGTGATCGCCACCAGCGCAGGCACATTGATGAACGCCATCATCGGAATCTGAGGGGCGGCCGAAACTCCCTGCGACGGGCTGGATTCGACGCCCGAATGGACCGGTTTGTCTGAGACGAACCGGTCCATTTTCTTGTCGAGGGTGCTGGACGCGAGAGCCGTCCGGACCGAACTTCGGGACTTGTGCGGTGTACTTTCAGGCCGTCGCGGCGTGCTGGGTCAGGTCGGCGTCGACATCCACGCCCATCGATTCCTCGAAGCGCGCCATCACCTTCTGGTGATACATGCCGAACAGGTCCTCGAACAGCGCCAGCTGCGCCTCGCTCGGACCGCCTTCCGATTCCCACACCGCCACCAGCGCGCGCCAGACCAGCACGTGCAGATCCGGGGAGACCGCGAAGAACGCCTGAACCGCCTCCGGCACCTCGAGCACCATCTCGCCGATGGAGTTCAGCACCGCGCGCTGCACCGACATGCCGAGCGCGGTGAGCAACCGGCGCAGCAGCCCGAGTTCGATGCTCAGCATCCGGTATTGATCGGGATCGGCGCTGCGCGCAAGGGTTTCCAGCTCGTCGATATCGGCCTTGAGCTCCGCCGGGTCGATGGCGCGCTCACTACCGGTGTAGGACAGCAGCGCCTCGAGGGCGATGCCGCGTTCCTCTTCGACGATATTGCCGAACATGTCCACGGCGGTCTCGGCATCGGGCATGGACAACCGGAACAACCGGCGATACACGTCCACCCCGCCCTCGGCGCGGACATCGCGAATCACGAAACCCTTGCCGCGGTGGGCATCCACGAAGCCGTACGACTCCAGCCGTCCCAGAATCAACTGCGCCGTCGCACGATTCAGATCGAACTCCTCGGCGACCTGTCGGACGGACGGCATCAATCCGCCGGGCATGTACTGGCCCGATGCCACGCGGCGCGCCAATTCGTCGGCGACGTCGGCGACGACCGTCCGGTCTCCCATTCGTGTCACCCTCTCTGAACCTTCTTCACGTCCCAGACAGTGTAGGTGCTTGGTCGATCAACCGCACAAGTCTCGGGACTCACAGTGAAAAGAACTCGATTCGCAGGTTTGTTCGGGCCGTTTTTCCGACCGCTAGTTCAGTAAGAGCTGGGAGATCGTGACGAATCGGTACCCTCGCGCCCGCAGTCCCGCCGCAATGGGCCCGATGGCCGCGAGCGACGCTGCCCCCGAGGAGTACATGGCGTGGAGCAGCACGATCGAGCCCGGCCGCACCTTCGCGAGAGTCTCGTCCACGATCTGGTCGGTGGTGGCCTGCTTCCCCGAGTCGGGTTCCACATCCCACATCACGGTGGTCCGGTCGTGCCGCGAGAGATATCGGGGTAGCGCGAGGAGTTTCTTGCCGTTCGGCGGCCGCACCGTAATCGGCCCCTGGTAGCCGGTTTTGGCGATTTCCGCATCGGTGCGCTCGATCTCCTCACGCACGGTGTCGTCGCCGACCAGAACCATCCGCCGATGCGAGTAGCTGTGATTGCCGAGCTCGTGACCGGCCTCGGCGATGGCCCTGCCCTGCTCCGGATGGACGGCCAGCTCGTTTCCGATCAGATAGAAGGTGGCCGGAATACCGGCCTCGGCAAGGGCTTTCAGGATTTCCGGGGTGCGTTCGGACGGTCCGTCGTCCAGCGTCAGCGCGACCACCTTCTGATCGGTGTCCACCCGCGGAACGATCCGACCGGCCACCTGGAAGGTCCGCGAATTCATGACGAGATACAGCCCGCTCGTGACCGCGACGAGCAGGACCACGGCGAGCACGCCGGCGATGAGCAGCCTTCGCCTCATGGATCAGGAGTCCTGTTCCGCGTTCGCGGCTCGCTCGAGCGAGCCCGCCCAGCGTTCGGCCCACTGCCACACCGGTTCCAGTGCCACGCCCAGTTCCCGTCCGGCAGTGGTCACCTCGTAGGACTTGTCCGCGCGCTTGATCAGTACGCCCGCCTCGACCAGCCCCTGCAATCGGGTCGAGAGCATGCTCGAGGAACAGTTGCCCATCCGCCGCCGCAGTTCCAGAAATCCCAGCGGTCCGGGTTCGAGCTCCCAGACCACCCGCAGAATCCACCGCTGTCCGAGTAGGTCCATGGCGGCGAGCAGTGGTGCGGTCGAGGCGTCGGCCCGACTGTTCGAGGGCGGAGGCCGGCTTGCGCTTCTCATTTCGAACCACCATATTGATTCTAAATCAGAAGCATCACGGCGGGCCGGAGGTTGTGGCATGGAACGAACGACCAGTGCATCGAACAGCGACTCATCGACACCCGGAACGGCACGGCGAACAGTGCTGATCACCGGGGCCTCGCGGGGTATCGGGGCCGATACCGCGCGCACTCTCGCGGCCCGCGGCGACCATGTCGTGGTCAACTACCGGGAGAAGCGCAAGCGCGCCGAGGTCGTCGCCGCGCAGATCATCGCCGCCGGAGGCAGCGCCTCGGTCGCGGGTGCGGACATCACCGACCCGGACAGCGCCCGAGCGCTCGTCGACTCCGTGGTCTCAGATTTCGGCGGGCTCGACGTGCTGGTACTCAACGCGTCCGGTGGTCTGGAACGCGACGCCGCTCCCGACTACGCCATGCTCCTGAACCGCGACGCCCAGACCCGCCTGGCACTGCTGGCCCTGCCCCACTTCGCCCCCGGCGGCCGCATCGTGTTCGTCACCAGCCACCAGGCGCACTTCTCCCCCACCCGCGAGGTGCCCGCCGGCTATGCCCCGATCGCCGCGAGCAAGCGCGCGGGCGAGGATGCCCTGCGTGCCTTGATCCCCGAATTCGACCGCCACGGAATCGGTTTCGTGGTCGTCTCCGGCGACATGATCGACGGCACCATCATCGTGCGCCTGCTCGAACGCCGGGACCCCGATGCGGTCAGCGCCCGCCGCGACCACGGTGACCTTCCCACCGTCGAGGAATTCGCCGCGGCCGTAGCCGACGCCACCACCGTCCGGGCCACCCCCGGCCACACCCTTTACGTGGGCGGCACCGACTTCCTCACCACCTCCACCCCCCATCAGCTCATCCGCTCGGCACGGCTATAACTCTCGGCACATCCATTACTTCTGTCATGACTACCTCTGTCACGACGCGCGTGGCTGCGGCGCTCCTGCCCGGTACCCGCGAACCGCGTCTCTCTCCTCGTCGGCGGCGCACGATGCGGCAGTGCG
The DNA here is from genome assembly GCF_001613145.1 of Nocardia jejuensis NBRC 103114. GTDB lineage: Bacteria > Actinomycetota > Actinomycetes > Mycobacteriales > Mycobacteriaceae > Nocardia > Nocardia jejuensis. The sequence continues at coordinate 107,396 of NZ_BDBU01000008.1, read as the reverse complement.
GCACGCCGACCAGAGGTCGTGAGAAAACGGAAATCCAGGTGCTGCTCAGATCGCGACCTGTCACCACCAGGCATGCGGCGCAGCTCTATCGCCGACAGGTCGAGCGGGTGCTCGCCGCGGCACCCTCTCACCCTGGGAATCAGCCTGACCGCCTGCGCACGCTGACCCGATTACCGCCGAGCGGACCGGGTAAGCGGTATCGGCCCGAGAGGAACCGGCGGGCCGGACCCGCCCGGCGCTGCTTCCGCAGTGCGGCTCACCATGGACAGGTGCGTGTCAGCGAGTAACCCGCGGCGAGGAGAGGTGCTCATGGTCGACGATGTCGAGAAGCGGTGGAACGATCCGCCGACCGTTCGGCTGGCCGTCAGATATGTGGTCGCGGTCCTGGTGAGCACCGCCATCGTGGCCGGCCTGGCTCTGGTCTGGGCGGCCTCGCGGCAGCAGTGCCTCGATACCGCCGCCATTCGCTGCGATACGTCCTCGAAGCTGGTCGTCGGGCTCGTGCCCGGTTGTGTGCTCCTGTTCGGCGGCCTCGGCGCGTTCGTGATCACCTTCCGCTACTGGCGGGACGGCCGGGCCTGGCCGATCTGGCAGGGCGCGGGCTGGTTCCTGTTCACCGTGATGGTTCTGTACCTGAGCATCGCGGGCGGCGCGGCCTGACCTCTCACACCGGGCAGCGCACGCTCCTCACACCGGGCAGCGCACGCTGTCGGCCGTGGAGTCGTGCTGATCGAACGGGGTCCCCCGAATTCCGGCGCGTGCGGCCAGCCGCCTCGCCACCCGGGTATTGCGATCCCACATCGGGTCGATGCGCCGCGCCCGCCGGATCATTCGGCTCCGGCCCCCGGGCAGCTGATTGTCCAGAGCGCGCAACCGGACCGACGTCGTCGCGGCGACACCGGTCAGACTCGACCACGGCCACGTCGGCACGGACCGGAGTGGGGTGTCCGCCAACAGGTTCCGCACCAGTTCCGCACTGCTGTAATACGCGAAGACGCCCAGCACCGGCGCGGTGGCCGCGATCCGCAGCCGCCCGCCGAGCGTGGCGCCGCTGAACCGCCGGGTCGCCGCACCCGCCATGGTCGCGGTCCACTCCGGCGCGATCCCGGCGGTCGCGACCATGTAGTCGGCCATCTCCATTCCCTCGCGAGCCGTGCGCGGAATCAGCTCGTCCGCGACTCCGAACACGTGCGCGATATAGGCCCAGTAGTGCATGACCGCGTCGAGTTGCCGTGTCGTGCTGCGTCGTCCGTGCACATGGTCGAAGCAGATCGGATTCAGTCCGAAGGTGACGGCCGCACCCATGGTGGTCGCGTTGGAGATCGGATTGCCGTGCCGCGCGAAGTGTTCCGGCCCCCAGGTGCGCCGCAACATCGCGCGCACCTGGGCGTGCATGAGGCGCACTCGAACGGTGTCATGGAAGATCGGCGAGGTGCGTTCCAGCGCGCGGGGCGCGGTCACGCTGCGGAACCACACGGACGATTCCAGGTTCCGCCGGTACGGGTCTTTCACGAACCGCCCGGTCTGCCCGACCGCGGAGGCCACCTCCGCGCCGACGAAGGTCCCCATGAAGTCCTGCACGCCCATGGCCATCTTCCCGGCCAGGGAGACGTTGATCCACAGTCGGCGGCCGTACTCCCACAGCTCCGGGTCGTACCAGTCCGGCGGAGTGTCCAGGTGCGCGAAGAGCGTCACCAGTTCGGGCAGCGGTTCCTCGACACTGTCGATGCCGTGTGCCAGAGCCTGATTCAGCATGCGCCGCCCACCGGCGGACCCCATTCGGCCGAACGCCGCCACCAGCTGGTCCATGGGTTCGTCGCCCTGCCACAGGTGATCGGCCATGAGTCGCGAGCGCGGGGTGTCCGCGGGTTCGGGCCGCACCTCGATCCAGGGCGCCAGCATGGCTTTTCGCGGCCCGAACCACAGTTCGGAGGCGACGGCTCGCGGTGGCGGCGGGCGCAGCGGCATGCCGGGGCGGTAGTAATAGTCGTAGGGATGCCGGTGTTCGGGCTGAATGTCGGTAAGGGGCCGCATCGCTCACATTCCTGACAGCTGACGGAATCGGGTCACCGCGTCCGCGCCGAAATCGGCGTGGACGGGGCAGTAGTGCTTGGGGTCGCCGCGCTGTTCGGGTGCGGGCCACAGTGATTCGGGTGCTTCGGGCGGTGGCATCCAGCCCGGTCGTTTTCCGGCGGCGCGGCGGCGGGCGGCGCGAATGCGCGGGAAGGCGTACTTCACCCCGTCCGGGGTCACCCGGTTCATGGCCGAGAGCATCCGGCACAACTGCTCGAACACCCACTGGTCGCGCGCGGTCCAGGTGAATCCCATGGTGCGGCGGATGTCCGGATCGCACATCCCGACCGTCACGAACTGGAAGATCCGCGCGCCGCCGGGCCGAACCATGCGCTCCCACACCGGCCGAGGCAGATGCCGCAGCACCGGGAACGGTGGCACGGGCGCGTGTTCGGCGAGCCGGTAGACCTCCCATGCGGCGTTCGTCGGCTCGAGGGTGTCCCGGCACATATCGCGCCAGTACCGCTGGAATTCGGCCCAGCTGGGCGGCACCACCCGCATGCTCATGCCGTACATCTCGTACCACTGCCGATGCTCGCGCCAGAGCTGTTCGCGCTGTGCGGAACTCAGCCCGCCCATGAACAGTTCGGCGCTGCGCAACGTCTCGACGAAGAACACCGCGTGCGCCCAATAGAAGGTGCCGGGATCCAGGGCGTGATAGTGCCGGCCCTGCGCGTCGACCCCCTTGATCGTGCGGTGATACCCGACGATCTCGCGGGCCGTCTCCCGTGCCCGCGGGCCGTCGAACACGACGCCGACGATCGGATATCCGGATCGGATGACGCGCTGATAGAACTCGTCCTTGATCTCGGAATGGAATTCCACGCCCGCGCCCAGCCCGGGATGCATGTTCTGCACCATTCCCATGAAGAGCCCGCTCGGCACGAAGTAGAGCGATCCGAAGATCTTCCACGTCAGCGAATCCGGTCCCAGCGGCACCGGATCCGAGGGGCGCCGAGGCTCGCGCGTCGATTCGTCGTCCGGCTCGCGCGCCATTGCGCTGTGTGTCACCATGAATTCACGCTGACACGAATAAACGCTCGCTTTCAATTCGCATTTCCTCGAGCCGGACGCATGCCATGACTCCGAAACACCGGGCCGCGAAACCGCCTGCGGCGCTGCGCAGATCACCGCAGCAGGAACGCTCACGCGCGATGGTCGAGCGCATCGTGAACGCCGGGCAGCAGGTGCTCATCGCGCACGGCTACGACGGCGCGTCCACCAATCGCATCGCTGCCGCGGCGGGGATCAGCCCCGGATCGCTGTATCAGTACTTCCCGAACAAGGACACCGTGGTGGCGGCGGTGATCGAGCGTTACACCGGCGCGCTCGCGGACCGAGTGCGCACGCACGTGCTGGCGAATCTCACCCGCACGCCGGACGTGGCTGTCCCGGAGACCATTTCCGAGCTCCTGGACGCACTGGGCGATCACCCGGAACTGCTGCGCGCCGTGGTGGAACAGACCCCGCGGCTCTCCGGCGGCGAGAGGGTACTGGCCTTCGAACAGCAGATCGGCGAGCTGGCCCGCGCCGCCCTGGCCCTGCGTGCTCGGTCGGTGCCCGCCGGAGTGGACGCCGAGGCGGCGGCCTGGATGCTGGTGCGCACGGTCGAGCATCTGACCATCCGCTATGTGCTGGACGGCCCGCCCATCGCGCGCGAGCGCTTCCTGGCCGACATCACGCGCCTGGTGCTCAACTTCTTTCTCGATCCGGTGCGAGCCGAACGCGAGCACTAGAACCACTCCGAGCCACCGGGTACGAGACGCCGGGCACGAGACGCCTCTGCTCTCGCCCTAGGTCGCGGCCCCTGCTCGTTCGGGCAGCGCCAACAGCAGATCGACCGCGCGCGAGGCGCTCTGCGCGGCGCTCTCCATCGTCGCGGACCAGTCCGTGCGGGTCCAATCCCCCGCCAGCACCAGCGTGGGCACCGAGGTCCGCTGTCCCGGCCGCAGCCCGTCGGTGCCGACCACCTGGGAGAAGGTGGCGCGCGGCATCGGAACCACCTGCGCGTGCACGACTTTGGCCTCCGCCGCGTCCGGGTAGTAGCGGCGCAGCAGCGTCATCTGCTCCTCGACCACCTCGTGGCTGGGCTTGTGGATCTGGTCGTACGCGCCGCTGGTGGTCAGACAGTACAGCCACCCGTTGAGCGTGCCGCGTCCGTGCATGCGCTGCCGATCGAACACCTCGTCGATCACGCCCGCGCCGCCGATCAGCGCCTCCATCGCGCCCTTGGTGCCCAGCGGCCGATCCAGATACAGGTTGGTGCTGACGATCGGCGTGTACCCCAATTTGTCGGCGGCGGCGTAGATCTCGTCGTGTTCGGGCAGATCGTCCAGCAGTCCGCCGATATACGAATTGGGCACCGCGCACACCACCGCGTCGGCCTCGACGACGGTGCCGTCGTCCAGGGCCACACCGGTCACCGCACCGTCCCGGATGATCACGCGCCGCGCGACGGCCCGATAGCGCACCTCGACCGCGGAACGTTCGAACACCCGCCGCGCGCCGTCGACGAAGAGCGTGTCCAGATCGGTCGTCGGATAGCCGATGCCGACAGGTCGGCGATGCTTGACGCCCAAGCGAATTCCGGTCGCGAGCACATCGGCGAACACCTTCGCCGATTCCTGGCGCACGGGTTCGGCCGCGATGCCCAGTGCCAGCCAATCCCACAGCGCCTCGCGCGCGGTGTCGGGCATGCCGAGTCGCCGGAACCACTGATCGGTGGTGAGTTCGGCCAGATCGGCGGGCTGGTTCAGGCACTGCCAGCCCATCTTCACCGTCGCCACGGCGGCCCGTGCACGATCCCCCGCACTGGCATCGGGATGGGCGCCGAACAGGGAGTTCAGCGCGCGAAAACCCTTGGTGCCCATGATCGAGGTGCGCCCGCCGGGCCAGCGCAGCACGCCCTGGTCGGGGAACTTGATGTACTGCCGGGTGCCGACGCTGCTCAGATATCGGAACAGATGGTCATAGCCGCTGGCGATCACGTGCTGACCGTTGTCGGGCACATCGCGCAGTGGCGCGACGTCGAGCGAGTGAGTGCGGCCGCCGAGCCTGCCGCGCCGCTCGAGCAGCGTCACCCGCTTCCCGGCTTCGGCGAGCCAGACCGCGGAGGCCAGGCCCGCGAGCCCGCCCCCGATCACTACGAACCGTCGCGGATCGTTCATGCGAGCTCCCGAAGCCGGAACCGAACCTACCCAAGGAAACTAGCGTTTCCGCTCCCCCGGTGGTCCGGATTCCGGCGAATCGCAATGCCATACAGCGCATTCCGCAGTGTGGCTGCGAGTGGTCAGCTCCGCGCGGGGGTTTCCGAGCGGGTGCGCGAGAGCAGCGGGTACCCCGCGCACACCAGCACACCCCACACCAGGCCGACCACGATGGCGGTGCGCCCGGACTCGGTGAAGAACAGCAGCACCACGACCAGCGCCAGGAAGATCAGCGCGATCACCGTGGTCACCGGCGCACCCGGCAACCGGTAGTCACTCGCCGGGAGCAGCCCGCGCCGCACCCGTGTGCGGTAGATCAGATGGCAGAGAAGGATGATGCCCCACACGAAGATGATGCCGATGGTGGACACCGAGGTGACGTACCCGAACGCCTTCTCCGGCGAGAAATAGTTCACGCCCACGCCGATCACCATGACCGCCGCCGACAGCGCGATACCGGCGGCCGGCACCGACTGCTTGCTCAGCGCGCCCAGTCCGGCCGGAGCCTCCTGCCGCTGGGCGAGACTGCGCAGCATGCGACCGGTGGAGTAGATCCCGGAGTTGCACGAGGACAGCGCCGCGGTCAGCAGCACGAAGTTGATGATGGCGGCCGCGCCCGGAATACCGATCTGCTCGAACACCTCCACGAACGGACTGCGCCCGGAGTGGAAGGTGCGCCAGCTCGACACCGACATGATGACCAGCAGCGCGCCGATGTAGAACAGGCCGATGCGGAACGGCAGGGTGTTGATCGCCTTGCGCAGGGTGCGCTTCGGATCGCGCGCCTCCCCCGCGGTGACGCCGACCAGTTCCACGCCCACATAGGCGAACACCACGATCTGCAGCGCGAGCAGCGCCTGCCCGAATCCGTTCGGGAACACACCGCCGTCGTTCCAGAGATTGGTGACGGTCGGGTTGGTGGCGTGGCCGAAGTGGAAGATCAGCACCCCGATGCCGATGACGATCATGGCGACGATGGCGGTGACCTTGATCGCGGAGAACCAGAACTCGCCCTCGCCGAACACCTTCACCGACACCAGGTTCGCCGTGAACATGATGCCGAGCACGACCAGCGCCGTGACCCACTGCGGGATGTCGAACCAGTACTGCACGTACTTACCGGCCACGGTGATCTCGGCCATGCAGGTGCTGACCCACACCGCCCAGTACGTCCAGCCGGTGGCGTAACCGGCGAAGCGGCCCAGGAACTCGTTCGCGTATTCGGCGAAACTGCCGGTGACCGGACGATAGGTGAGCAGCTCACCCAGCGCCCGCATGATCACGAAGATGGCCAGGCCGGCGGCCAGATAGGCCAGGACGAGCGCCGGTCCCGCCTGCTCGATGGCGCCACCCGCGCCGTAGAACAGGCCGGTGCCGATCGCGCCGCCGATGGCGATCATCTGGATGGTGCGCGGCGACAAGCCCCGGGAGTAGCCCTCGTCCCCGGGTGTCGCACCCTCCGCGCTCGCCGATAGTCGGCTTTCAGAGGCTGTCATTCGGTTCCTTCCACACACATGCGTGCGGCCGCACCGCCGCCTGCGAAGCGCGGGCGTCCGCACCGAGCTAGCCCACGGATTGCCGGGCTCGGTCCAACGGCGTGTCAGGTTACCGGACGGTAGCGGCGGTCACAGTGCGCGCTCATCGAGGTCGGCATCGCACTCGTCGTTCTCGCCGATCAGTTCCAGTCCGGTGACGACCTCGGTCTCGATCCGGATGACGTGATCGCGCAGGAGATTGACCCACGGATCGATCAGCGCCTCGTAGCGGCGCACCAGTTCGGGGTCGCGCACCACGTGCGCGACTCCGGTGACGATCACGCTCCACCCGCGCCGGGTCTTCACGTCGAAGGAGTCGGCCTCGTACGCGACCAGCTCACCGTCACCTCGCAGCACGCTTGCGCCCAATTGCGCGCGCACAATGACGGCGTCTTCTTCGACGATGTGATTCACCGGCCGGATTATCGGAGTTCCGCGGCGCGAGTACACAATTCGTCCATATTGCGAGCCTGCCAACCGCTCGAGAGAGTCGGCGACCGACAGCTCGCGCAGCATTCGTGCCCCATCGCCGCCCATTCTCTCGATTGTGGTCGATTTATCCGAAATACGCCAATTGCCTTGTCGCAATGCAGGGTTCATCCGCGGGTCGTTCAGCGGTTTCGGCGACCGAAGCAGCAAACCCGCAGAACCCGCCCCCGACATCACCGCGCAACGTTATGGTCGATCGACCATTTTTGATCGGGGAGGAACACCGCAGGTGAGCTGGCACAAAGTTTACGATCGCCGACGACGAACGATCGCCGCGCTCGCCGTGCTGGCCTGCGTTCCGGCCCTCACCACGGCCGCCCCCGGGGCGAGGGCGCAAGCACCGTCGGCGGCACAGTGTTCCGGCGATCACTGGGTGGGTAGCTGGACCGCGAGCGCGTCGGACGCGCTGAGTCTCCTCGACGCGTCGCTGCGCCCGTTCCTGTCGGTGGCCGATCAGTCCTATCGCATCGTGCTCACCCCGCATCGGGGTGGCGGCACGGTCCGAATCCATCTGTCCAACCGCCTGCGCCCGCTGCCGATGACCGTCGACCACGTCACCATCGCCGCCCAGGACGACGGTGCGCGGGTGCGCGCGGAGTCGGTGCGCGCGGTCACCTTCGACGGTCGGCCCGGGCTCACCCTCGCACCGGGTAGCGAGGCGATCAGCGATCCCGTCGACTTCCCCGCCGCGGCCTGGGAATCGATCGCGGTCAGCGTGCACGCGCCGGAACTGGCGGTACTGCCCTCGGAACACTTCGGCGCGAACGCCACCAGTTACTACACGCTGCCGGGCGCGGGCGACCGGACCGCCGAGACCACCGGGGCCGACTACGTGCTGTCCACGACGGCCGCGCCGCTGGTCTCCGGGCTCGACGTGCTGGCCCCCGCCGGCGTGTCGAGCGTTGTGGCGCTGGGTGATTCGATCACCGACGGCTATGTGGCCGGCAACTACCTCGGCTATCCGCAACTGGACTCGGTGGTGGACACCGATTCGCGCTATCCCGATTTTCTGCAGCGACGCCTGGACGCGGCAGGAATTTCGATGGTGACACTCGACGCCGGGATCTCCGGAAATCAGCTCCTGGCCCCCGGACTGATTCCGATGTTCGGCCCCGGTGCGGCCGAGCGGGTGGAAACGGATGTGATCGCGCAGGCGGGGGTCACCGATGTGATCGTCCTCGAGGGGATCAACGATCTCGACAATCCGCTCGGCGCGAATTTCGATCAACTCGTCACCGGGTACACCGATCTGATCGCCCGACTCCACCGTGCCGGTCTCCGAGTGCATCTCGGCACGCTGACTCCGACCTCCAACTCCCTGCTCGGCGGTCCCATCGTCGCACCCCGGCAGGACCCCACCCGAATTCGCCTGAACGACTGGATCCGCGCGCAGCGCCTGTCCGACACGGTCATCGATTTCGCTGCCGCACTCCAGGATCCGGCGAACCCCTCGGCCCTGGATCCGCGGTTCGCCGGACCCGATCACCTGCACCCGAATCCCGCCGGATATCAGGCCATGGCCGAGGCGGTGACGCTCACCGATCTCGGTGGCAACGGCTGCGCCTGACCATGATTCGGGCAGCGATCTCCTGGGCCGCGGGCGGCTGAGGAGATCAGCCACGGGCCGCCCGGTCCAGCCATTCGGACAACAGCGCCCGCTCGTGGTCGGTGAGCAGCTCCAGCTCGGGTACCACGGTGCGGAACGCGACAGCGGCGGCAATCGGGCCGTCGTCGGCGAGCGCGGGCACATCGGTGAGGATGGCGCGCATCACGGTGTCGTACATGGCATCGGAGACCTCGAGATCGCGGTCGGCCGGCGCGGCGGCGAGCAGGGTGAGCACGACTCCAGTGCCCGCGGCGTGAATGAGGTCGATGGCGCGACGCTCGGTGACCCGCAGCCTGCCGATCTCCGCGACCCGATGCACCCGCGCGCGCAGCACCTCCAGACCCGCGGCAGCGGCCGGTGAGCGAGTGCCCCGCGCGGGATCGGTGAGCAGACCGAAGAGTGCGGGATTCGCGAGCCCGAAGCCGATGTGGGCGTGCCAGCCCCGGTGCAGATCCTCGAGCGGATCTCCGGTGCCCGCGACCAGGGACTTTTCCGCGACGTAGGTGGCGAAGACCTGTTCGGCGACCGCGTCGAGCAATCCGTCCTTGTCGCCGAAGAGGCGATAGATCGTCGGGGCCTGCACACCGGCGGCCTGAGCGACGGCACGGGTGGTGACCGCGGCGGGTCCCGCGTCGTGCAGCAACCGTGCCGCGACAGCGACGATGTTCGCCCGTACCTCGCGCCGGCTGGTTCCGTCCGGTCTGCTGTCCAACATGAATCAACGATAACGCATTCGTGCTATCGTCGATTATCATCGATAACGTGTCTTTGTTTCCGTAGATAACACGAGGTACCTCATGATCGTCATCACCGGAGCAACCGGACGGCTCGGCTCCCAGGTCGTCGACCGGCTGCTCACCAGAATCCCCGCCGATCAGGTCGGGGTCAGCGTGCGGGACACCGCGCGCGCCGCCGACCTCCGCGCACGGGGCGTGCGGGTGCGCCGCGGCGATTTCACCGAGCCCGAATCCCTCGCCGAGGCGTTCGAGAACGCCGCGCAGGTGCTCATCGTTTCCGCGAACGACACCGGCGGCGAAGCGGTCGCGCAGCACGCCGCCGCGATCGACGCGGCAACGACGGTAGGCGCCACGCGCATCCTGTACACGAGTCATCAAGGCGCGGGCGCGGATTCACGCTTCGCCCCGATGCCCGATCACGCCGCCACCGAGGCGCTGCTCGCCGCGAGCGGCCTGCCGTTCACGAGCCTGCGGAACGGCTTCTACACCGCGACGATCCCACTGCTGCTGGGCAACGCGCTCGAGACCGGCGAACTGCGCGCACCCGCCGACGGGCCGGTGTCCTGGACCGAGCACGCCGATCTCGCCGAGGCGGCCGCGATCGTGCTCGCCGAGCCGGACCTGATCGACGGCGCGACTCCACCGCTGACCGCACCGAATGCCCTGGACCTGAACGATATTGCCGCGATCCTGACCGATCTCAGCGGGCGCACGGTGCGCCGCGTGATCGTCGAGGACGAGGATTGGACCGCCGGACTGATCACCCACGGGGTCCCCGAGGCCCAGGCCGAACTGCTGCTGGGAATGTTCCACGCCTCGCGTCGTGGCGAATTCGCCACCACGGACCCCGCGCTGGAATCCCTGCTCGGTCACGAGGCCACCTCGGTGCGCACGTTCCTGGAAGGAGCTCTCGCACCGCGCTGACGGATTCGCGCCCGCGGGATCAGTCGATCAGGTCCAACAACCAACGCGGCCCGACGGTTTCGGCTCGGTGCGCCTCGACCCGCTCGCGGAGTCCACGATCGGCGGTCACCACCGTGATGTGGCGCGAGCCGTCCGCCGCGGCGGCGACCACGTCGACGATCGCGTCGTCCCCCGACCGCTCGGCCGAGACCAGCCGTATCCCTTCGAACTCCTCGCCGTCCGACACAGCCGCCTTGGCCGCACCCTCGAGCACCACCAGAATCTCGACCGGCCGCCCGAGGGTGGTGTGCAGGCGGGGCAGCTTGTCCAGCAGTCGCCGCGCGGCGCCCGGCCGGTCCTTCCACCACCCGTCCGGCCGCGACCCCACCACGTTCGCGGCATCCACCACGATCAGCTCGACTTCGCCGCCTGTCACAGCCCTCAGTGTTCTCCCACTACAACGGCGACCACGCACCGGCCCACTCTGTAGCCGAGGTCACAATATTAGGTGTTACGCATAGTATCGTTTAACCTGAGCGGCGTTGACGATATTTCGTTCCACCGCGCGGCAGCCCCGCGGAGTGGGCGACGGCGAATCAGGAGTATCGGTGACCCGAACCGCATCGGAACTCTCACGGGCGCTTCGCAATACATGGAGCATGTCGCTCGGCAGCGGCATGGAGTCCTACACCCCGACCCCCTCGACGGTGATCGACGACGGACCGCATCGGACCCTGCGTCGATTCGACCGCGACACCCCCTCCACCGGCAATCCGGTGTTGCTTGTGCCGCCACTGGCCGCCCCCGCCCGCTGCTTCGATCTGCGACCGGGCCAGAGCCTGGCTCAATTCCTGCTCGACACCGGAAGGCAGCCGTACCTGCTCGACTACGGCGAAATCACCTACGCTGACCGCGATCTCGGCCTCGACGAGTGGACGGAGGACATCCTCCCCACCGCCATCAGCCGGATCGCCGCCGAGCACGACAGGCCGGTCGAGATCATCGGCTGGTCACTCGGCGGGGTGCTGGCCCTGGTGAGCGCCGCGAACCACGCCGACCTGCCGATCTCCTCGGTGATCGGGCTGGCGACCCCGTTCGACCAGAGCCGCACTCCCGCGCTGCTTCCGGTGCGCCTGGCAGCACAGCTCACCGGCGGGCGCGAGGTCGCCACGGCGGCCAAGCTGATGGGCGGGATCCCGAAGGAGATGGTGCGCATCGGCTTCCGGGTGCAGGGATTCCAGCGTGAACTCCTCAAGCCCTACTACGTCGCGCGCAACATCCTCGACACCGAGGCCCTGGCCCAGATCCAGGCGGTCGACGAATTCCTCGCCACCATGCCCGGCTATCCGGGCCGCTCCTTCTGGCAGATCCACCGAAACCTGATCGTGCGCAACGAATTGGCGCACGGCCGCTTCCGGCTTCGCTCCGATCTGACCGCGGAGCTCGCCAAGGTGACCTGCCGGGTTCTGTTGGTGGGCAGTCGAACCGACGTGGTGGTGCCCGCCGCGGCCGTCCGCACCGGAACTCGCGTGCTGACCGGTGCGTCCGAGGTCCGCTTCGCCGAGGTCACCGGTGGTCATCTCGGCATGCTGGCCGGCTCCGGCGCACCGGACACGACGTGGCGCGCCATCGACGAATTCCTGCACGCCTGAGCGGTTTTCGATCCGGCCGGGGGTTCACCTCGGCCGGGTCGAACGATCGGCCTACTCGGCGGGCGTCCGCAGGGTCTCCTGATACCGCCGCATCCCCGCGAGCCACCTGTCGTAGTCGGCCGCCTTTCCCCGGTACATGTCCAGCACCTGCGGATGCGGCAGGATCAGGAACTGCCCCGCCGCCATTCCCGCGAGAACGGTCTGAGCCACCTCGTCCGCATCCAGCACCGCCCCCGCCGTGGTCACCGCCTTCCCCGCCAGCACGGCGTCCGGGGTATCGCTCCCGGAGATGGCGTCCAGGAGCGGCGTCCGCACCCCCATCGGGCACACGCAGCTGACCTTGATCCCCTTGTCCCCGTACGTGATCGACAACCACTCCGCGAACCCCACGGCGGCATGCTTGCTCACCGAATAGGTCGCCGAGCCCAACTGCGTGAGCAACCCCGCCGCCGAGGCGGTGCTCACGAAATACCCGCCGCCGCGCTCGATCCATCGCGGCACCATCGCCTTCGCCGCGTGCACATGGGCCATCACGTTCACCCCCAGTGCCGACGCCCACGCCTGCGCCCCGGCATCGAGCCCCGCCTCCCCCGGCACGCCCGCATTGGCGAAGAACATATCCACCGGCCCGAAATGCTCCTCGGCCCGATCGACCAACCCACCCACGGCTGCTTCGTCCGACACATCGACCCCGAGCCCCAACGCGGCGCCGGGATACTCCGAATCGATCTGCTCCGCAACCGCTTCCGCAGCCTCGACGACCAGATCAGCGACGACCACCCGAGCCCCGCCGCCGGCCAGAGCCCGAGCCAGCCCGGCCCCGATCCCACTGCCCCCGCCGGTCACCACAGCAACCCGTCCCGCGATATCCATCCCACTCTTTCCACTCCGCCATGCCCGGCGGCCCAACCACCGTTCACTCAGCGTTCGACCCGGCCCGGACCGTTCTCCGCATCCTTACACCCGCTCGTCCGCCGCTGTCCGCCGACGCCGGTATCTCTATGCTGGCCAGCGTGGTCTCGAACTCGTGGACGTGGGATCCCTCCCTGTACCGGGGCAGTGCCGAGTTCTACGCGCACGGCCGCATTCCGTACCCGAGGGCGCTGGCCGACGCACTGAGCGCCGAACTCGGGCTGGACGGGTCCGGCCGCCTTCTCGACGTCGGCTGCGGACCCGGCTCTCTCGCGCTGCTGATGGCCGAGCGCTTCGACGAGGTCATCGGACTCGACGCCGACGCGGACATGATCGACAAAGCCACCGAATTCGCCACCGCCTCCGGCGCGAGGAACACGCGCTGGCTGCACATGCGCGCGGAGCAACTCCCCGCCGCCCTGGGCCGGTTCCGCCTCATCACCCTCGCGCAGTCGTTCCACTGGATGGATCGACCGAAAGTCGCTGCGTGCCTTCACACTATGCTCGACCGCAACGGAATGTGCGCCCACGTTCAGGCCACCACCCACCGAGGTCTTCCCCATGCGGACACACACCCGGTGCCCCCGTATCCGGAGATCGACGAGTTGGTGCGTGAGTTTCTCGGCCCGATACGCCGCGCCGGGCGGGGTCTGCTGCCCGCCGGCACCCCCTCCGGTGAGGAACAGATCTACCAGCAGGCGGGATTCACCCGTGTCCGCCGAATGGACGTCCCCGGTCGCGAGGTCACTCGCACGGTCGACGATCTCGTAGCAGCGGTCTTCTCACTGTCCAGCTCCACACCACACCTGTTCGGCGACCACAGATCCCACTTCGAATCGCGACTCCGCACCCTGCTGAAGGACGCCACCCCCGATGGCCTCTTCCGCGAGCGAACCCGCGAGATCGCCATCGACCTCTGGCAGCCATGACCGTTATGTCCGGACAGCCCGCTTGTCGCATCACGACACGACCATCGTTATCGTGAACGACGAGGCCACCGGTGCACGAGCGCGACCCGGCCGAGTCGACTCGCCGATCGAAAAGAGCAGCGTCGGACCATGGCAGAGGACCTGAACGTGACTCGGACGCTGGTGATACCCGCGTCCGAATTACGCGAGCGGTTCTCACGCTCCTCAGGCCCGGGCGGCCAGCACGTCAACACCACCGACAGCCGGGTGGAGTTATCGTTCGACCTGGCCAATTCGCCATCGGTGCCGGAGCGGCTGCGCACCCGGATGCTCGACCGCCTGGCCACCCGCCTGGTCGACGGGGTCCTCACGATCGCCTCGTCCGATCAGCGCGCACAGGTGCAGAACCGCGCGACCGCTCGCGAACGCCTGGCCGCGCTATTGCGCGACGCCGCCGCGGCCCCGCCACCCGATCGCCGCGCCACCAAGCCCTCGCGCGGAGCGAAGGAACGTCGCATCGCCGCGAAGAAGCGGCGCGGCGTCACCAAACGCAACCGCCGCGTCTCCCCCGACGACTAACCGAAGGGTGAACCTCCACTGCGTCCGGGTCTCATCGTGATCGACCGAGACGGTGGCCTCCCCGACGCCCCGAGTTCCTACGTCTCGGGAACGGCCTGAACCTCGATGGCGGCGTGCACCTTGTCGATCCCACCGCGGAAGAGTGCGTACGGGACGAAGTAGAAGGCGTGGTTCCAATAGCGCTTGACGATCTTGTCGAATACGCGGCGGGTCTCGGACTTGGGCAGCATGCGGGCCACCGCATCGACCGGCTCCCCCTTGACCTTGCCCAGCACTCCGCATTTCTGGATGGTGACCCGCGGAGTGTTGTTGATCCGCTTGGTCTTCCACGATCCGTCGTCGGTGATGATCAGCAGTTTGTCACCCTCGGGCACGCCCCAGACCGGAGTCGGTTTGGGCGTGCCGTCCTTCGTGTAGGTGGTCAGCAGCAGATACCGCTCGCGGTAGACGTCGTCGAAGGTCGGAGCCATGTATGTAGTCACCTTTGCCGGATTGGTTTCTGGATCGATCATGCGGGCGCACACCATCATCGCGCGAACCCGCGACCGCTGCCGGACGACGGGGTCGCGTACCTGCCCGTGTCGCCACGCGACGAGGTCACGACGGCGAATCCGCTCTGCCCGACGAGAGGTCGGTGGATTCGGCCAGTGCGGTGTACAACCAGTCGTGGGCTCGACCGACCGTGACCCGCGCTCCGAACAGCCGTTCCGTCAGCGTCCAATAACGGTGGATGCGGTGATCCGCATCCGTGGCGCCGATCAGCAGATGCTCACGGAACAGGGGTGAATCGCATTCCCCGCGCGCGCCCGCATGGGCTCCGACGAATCGGTCGAGTTCGTCACCCGCATGGGGCCGAACGCCTTCCGCGACGAGCGGGACCACGTGCGTCAAGATGTCACCCATCTCGAGATACAGCGCATGGGGGTCTCGGATCAGTTCCGGTCGATTGCGCCAATATTGCCGTCGCACAGCCGTGTTCATCTCCGGATCGATCGCGAGAGCCGCCAACTCGGCGTATGCGACCACCTCCTCGACGGATGGATCCTCGGGTGGCTCCGGAACATTCCAGCACACCCACCCCTCACTCTCGCTCCGTCTGATCGGCGCCAGAATTCGCCGCCAGAACCGGATGAGGCACTCGTGCACCGCACCGGCGTCCCGAGCCGCGGCAAGCAACGCGAGTCGCTCGACTCGCTGCTCCGGGGCCGCGGACTCCACGGCTCGCAGCGAAGCCCGCCGCCACGCCAGCGACCTTAATTCGGCGTCGACGCGCCTCAGCAGCTTCTTCCGGCAGCCACCGCACGCCGTCTGGCGTGCCCTGACCGACCCCGATCTGCTGCAGCAGTGGCTCCTTCGACCGACCGGCTTCGCCGCCTCCCCCGGCACCCGCTTCCGATTCACCGTCCCGGACGCACCGATCAACGAAATCCGCTGTGAGGTACTCGAAGCCCGCCCGTGCGAGCAACTCACCTACAGCTGGACGTACCCGCAGTCCGAGTACCCCGCGGACTGGATTCTCGACTGGACCCTGCACCCGCAGGGCCACGGCACCCGACTCCTGCTGACACAGACCGGATTCGACATCACGGACCGTCGGCAGAAGATGGCCCGCAACGCGATGGAGCGAAGCTGGAAGCGCAGCCTGCTGCCGAAACTCGACAGGGTGATCCACCACTGAACGACACCGTGTGGACGTTCCAGCACACGACGGTGTAGTCACCCATTCAAATCGCGCATCAGCCGAGAACACGTACGCGACGAGACGCTCGGCGCACTCGTCGCCGTCCTCGGCAACCTCGGCGGGCGGCCACGAGATCAGGCAGCGTAGGCGGCGATCAATTGTTCCGCGGTGGACCAGATCTCGGCCTCTCGCTGCGGGTCGTACGATTCGCCCGATGAGGGTGCCGGGCGGTCGCGATCGACGTAGGACCCGGTCGGCGCTGGAATGTCTCCGAGAACCACACCGGCGAGATTGCGTCCGGCGGCAGCGCGGGTGGCGGCAAGCGGAGTGAGGGTCAAAGCCGGAAGGACGCGGCGCATCGCGAAGCGGGAGAACGGGTCCGCGTGGCGCGCCAGATCGGTCCCCGGCACGAAACCGGGATTGAAGGCGATGGCCTCGACTCCGGTGGGCAGGCGGCGCGCGTACTCGTGGACGAGGTAGATGGCGGCCAGCTTGCTCGTGGAGTACGCGGTGCGCCCGGCCGCGGTGGTGGCAGGCTTGGCGAATGCGGCTGTGCGCGAGAGGCTGTCCGGCGAGTGCCACTCGGGGCCGGGCACCATACCCAGGTTGTGCCGGAAGTCGCCGAAATGCGTGTCGCTGACGGTCAGCACGATTCGGGCGGGGACGGTGAAGCGGTTCTGCAACAGACGAACGAACAGATGGTTCGCGAGGACGTTGACCGCGAACGTCGACTCGAATCCGTCCTCGGTCTCGGTGAGCGCGTTGGTGTGCTGGATACCCGCGTTACCGACGAATCCGGCCAGCGGAGGCAACTCACCGGCGTCGAGTCGGCGTCCGATCTCTTCGGCGCCGGACCGAACACTGGCGAGCGACGCGAGATCCACCGCGACGTGCGACACCGAGTCCGGGCCCAGTTCCTCCGCGACCCGCGCACCCGCGTTTCCGCGCGCGACGACGACCAGGTGCGTGTCCGGGGACCCGTCGAGTATGAGTTCCGCAGCGACGCGGCCGATCCCACGGTTGGCGCCGGTCATCACGATGGTGGATTTCATGGGTGACTCCTTCGCGAGCGGACCAGGACTTGCGCGAGCCTAGCGCCGACGAACCTCACCCGCACTCGTGAAACGATCGAAACACGCTCTGGCCGTGCGCGTTCGGCGACTGGTCCGAGCAGCACCAGCGCATCGAGAACGTCCGCGTGGGCGGCGGGAACGTCGACCTGCCTCACCGAGCCACCGGCGGCGGGGGTGCGCAGGTGCTCGCCAAGCGCCCACTTCAGCTATCTTCGGGAAATCAGTGACTGGTTTGTGCCTCACTACCGCCAATCCGTGCCATCACAGCCGGTTGATCATCTCTCCCCCACCATCATTCGATACCTTCATTCCTGGGTGAACTGTGCACGTCTGCGGCGTACACCATGCGCGGTTATCGACCCGCAGCCGCGTTTCAGTTCATCCGGGTCGTCTCGTCCAGCGACCCTTGTGGTATTTGCCCCTTTGCAACCGCAACGCACGAGGGTGGGTATCGCGCCTGAAGGTAGTTCGACGGCCGGCGGATCACGGCGGGTGCACCCGCACGAATCCGCCGGCCCGAACCCGCGATGAACCTTGCGAACACGACCGCTGCACTGCCGCACTACTTTTCGCTCAGCGCGGACGACACGGCCGAGGTGTCGAGGTAGTACGGGCGGAACTCGGTGATCAAACCATCCCGAAAGCTGATCCATTGCAGTAGCGACGTCTTCAACGTCCGTCCGCTCTGTCGAGCGCGCAGCCGCCCTCGACTGAAGACCACGACCCGCTCACCATCGACGACGAACTGCTGCTCGTCGAACCACAATCCGTCCCAGTTCTCGCCCATCACCGCAACGAACCGCCGAAACCCCTCATGCCCAACCCATTCACCGCCATAGGGCAGACTCGGCGCCTGATACATGACAACGTCCGGTGCCAAATACGCGGCCATCGCCTCGAACTCGCCACCCTCGGTGAGGTAAGCGGCCTCCGCCGCATAGAAGGCTCTCAGAGTTCTCATCGCATCGCCTGTCATACGTCCGATCCTCACAGCCGGCCGTCCCTGTCACTGGCGGGATTCCGACCTCGCGATTCGACAGCCGTCCCGCATCGCAACCGGCGCGCGGGTCAGTCCGGGATAGGTGCGGTCAGGGCGATATTGATCCAGCTGGGCTCATCGGGATCCAGCCGCAGGTGTTCGGGTTTCACGCCGGAGTCGGCCACGAACATCAGCGGCGGCAGGCCCTTGGGGAAGTTGCTCGCGTAGACATCGACACGCAATCGGTGTCCGGTCTGCAGCACCGCGTCGATCGGGGTGGCGGCGATGTCGAGGGTGACGGGCGTACCGGGGACGGTGGGCTGGCGTCGATCGAGGTCGAGGAAGTAGTGCGGATCGGTGTAATCGCCGTTGGCGGAGGTCTTGCTCGCCGAGTCGTCGATCTGGCGCAGCGAGGCGACGAGCTGTCCGGTCGCGATCTCGTTGGAGCTGCCGTCGGGGGCCACATCGTTGACTGTCGCCACCCAGTAACCGTCGGCGGCGTCGTGAACCACGTTGAGGTGCACGTTGATCGGGCCCGAGACGGTAGTGGCCTCGGCGACAGGGCTGCTGGTGAAGCTCAGTCCGTTGTGCTCCCAGATTCGGGAGTCCTTGCCGCAGGCGTCGAGGATCGCCGTCGCACCGGCGGTGATCCGGGCGACATCGCGGCCGCAGATGCTCAGCAGGCCCGGCGCGACGGTCAGGTCACGCAGCTGCGACTGCCGCGGGTTCTGCGAAAGCCCACCGTCGTAGAGCGAGCCCGCGGCGGTGCCGGACGGTGTGTCGTTCAGGTACACGCGCCGGTAAGTGGCCTCGGTACGCGGGAACTCCGACGCGTCGGTCCAACCGCCACCCTGCTGCTTGACCACGATCGGCGTGTAATCCTCTATGCCGTTGTCGATTCCGCGCAGCCAGTGGTCAAACCAGGCGCGCTGCAACACATCCAGCCGCGGAGGCATCCCCGGATGACCGAAACCGGTCACGCCGGAACCGAGATGGTAGCCGTCGCCCATGATGAGCTTCTTCTGCTCGGCCGGCAGCGGGATCGCGTTGAACGTATCCGTCGGGCTGGTGCCGAAGATGTCGAACCACGCGCCCACCATGAAGGTCGGCACCCGAATATTGCCGACCTTGGCCTCGAGACCCTGCCGGAAGGGCGAATTCGGATCCATCAGACCGCGGGTCTGCGGAGTCAGCTGGTCGGGTGTCAGCGCGGTGTAGGCGTTCGCGACCATGTCGACCAAAGTCAGCGGGTCGGCGATGCGATCCTTCAGCCACTGCAATTGCTGTGCGGGATCGAACTTTCCGACCGCCAGGGCGGTGACATCAGGAATCATCTTGAGCGCGTTGACACCGAGCAGCCACGGCACCAGGAAGCCGACGCCGACCGCGCCACCGGGTCCGGCGATATCGTCGAAGATGTCGGCGCTGCCTTCATAGGCGAAGACGGCCTTCAGCCCCGGCGGCATCCGGTCGGTCGCCTCGAGCGCGCTGATCGCGGTGAAGGAGATCCCCATGGTCCCGACATTGCCGTCGCTCCACTCTTGCCGGGTGATCCAATCGATCACCTCGGCGACATCCTGCTTCTCGCGGTCTCCGAATACCTGCCAGTTGCCCTCGGAGGTGCCGGTACCGCGCAGGTCGACCTGCACCAGCGTGTATCCGGCCTCGGCGAGCGCCCAGTCCTGGGCTGCGGTTTCGATCGCGCCGGAGTCGGCCTGGCGGGTCAGGTCGAACAACCCATCGATTCCGACCCCGGGCAGGTTGATCGAGGAAATCCAGTCTTCGAGAGGCTTTTTGATGCCGAGGCCGTCGACAGAACTCAACAGCGCCTGCCCGATGAGGATCGGGAGCTTGCCGTACCCCTGCATCTGCAGGATCACCGGGCGGCGGCCATCAGCGCGCAGCCCGTTACGGGCCGGATGGATGATGTCCGCCTTGAGAACGGTGCCATCGCTCATCGTGATCGGCACCGCCAGATCGGGCGCGACACCGTTGTACGGCTGCGGTCCGTTCAACGCCGAATTCCATTGTGCCGCATGATCGCCACCGTCGATCGCGGTGAACCCCCCGCTCGGTTCACCGAATGCCACCGGCACCAGGAACGGTGCGCTCGCCAACGCCACCGATGCCACCACCATGCTGCGCACCGCGAACCGCTTCGTCCGCTTCCCAGGCCTCATATGTGTTCCACCTCTCATCCGGTCCTGAGCCAGATTGTTGCTACCGATCAGTAGTGCGGACTCGTTCCTGGGCGACATACTTTTACCCCAGCGCGACACCGGCAGTGCCACTTGTTGATCACCGCATACATCCGGGCCGCTGAAACCGCAGATTGTGGCTGAGACAATTGCCGTGCGATCTTGTCGCGAGGCACCACACTGGATACGCTGCTGAACCAATTCTGGAGTGGTTGGGGGGTTGCCGATGCCGGTCATGGGGCGTGCGGCGTTGTTGCGCGGGTATCGAGAGCTGGTCGAGGAACTCGGGGGCGACAGTGCCGCGTTGCTGCGGCGTTTCGGTGTCGCACCCGAGGCGTTGGATTCCGATGAGGCGGTCGTGACGGCGGAGTCCATGGGCTGGGCATTGGAGGTCGCCGCGACCGAATTGGACTGTCCCGACCTGGGTTTACGCCTGGCCGAACGCCAGGACTTCAGCATGCTCGGTCCGCTCGGCGTCGCTGTGCTCAATGCGCCCACCGTCGGAGCGGCACTGGTCTGCGCGCAGCGTTACCTGTTCACCCATCACGCCGGCCTCTCCGTCGAGTTGTGCGCCGATCCGGAGCATCAGCCCGGCGTGGTCGCGATGAACTATCGCGACATCGCGGAGGTGAGTACCTTCAGCCAGTGCATCGACCACGGCGCGGGTGTTCTGCATCGGCTCCTGCGCCACAGCGTCGGCAATGCCTACGGACTACGGACGGTGTACCTGCCGCATCCACCCCGGGCCCCCGCCTCGCGCTATGCCGAATTCTTCGGTGCCGAAGTGCGATTCGACATGCCCACGACCCTGCTCCGCCTCCCGGCCGAGCTGCTCGCCCGTCCCGTTCTCGGCAGCGATCCGATGCTGCACACACTCGCAATGGACTACCTGGCCCGCAACTACTCCGACCTCGACCGCACCATGACTGCCCGGGTCCGCCTCGCCATCGACCGCGCCCTCCTCGAATGCACGGCCGACATCTCCACCGTCGCCCAGGCGCTGCATACCGGACCCCGTACGTTGCAACGCGCATTGGCAAGCGAGGGAACCACTTTCACGACCGTCCTCGATACCGCACGACGAGATGCCACCTACCGATTGCTCTGCGAAACCGACCTTCCCATGGGTCGCATAACCGCCCTCGTCGGCCTCCGGGAACAATCCGCCCTCACCCGCGCGGTCCGCCGCTGGTACGGCCGTACTCCCCAGGAGGTTCGCACCGAAGGCCGAACACGCCAGCGACATCACCTGGGATCGCCGTTCCGGTAGCTCGCCACCTCGACCCGATCGGCGCGCGGGCGGCACGCCGTCGAGCTCGAATCACATTCGAGATACTGGCGTGTCACATTCAGGGAATGGCAACACTGGTGGGCGCGCACCGTTCGCGGCGCGCGCACAAGGCTGCCCACAGGGAGATGATCGGCAATGTTCAAGTCTCGGCGTTCGGCGTTCGTCGCCACCGCACTCACCGCATCGGCCGCGGCGCTGCTGTGCACCGCACCGCAGGCCTCGGCCGCTGTCACCAGCGTGACCGTTACCTCCACCAGCGGCGGCAAATACGGCACCGGCTGCCCCTACAAGGTCACCGTCAAGGGCACCGCGAACGAATCCATCTGGCTCTACGACAGCGCCACCTCCACCTTCACCCCCCAGCAGTTCACCCTCGACACCACCGGCACGAGTACCTCGACGTGGACCCCGACCTCCACCGGCACCCACTACGTCCAGGCCTGGTCCTACAACGGATCACAGTGGGCGACACTCGAAGTCGGCACCGGCACCAACCTCGGCAGCTCCTGCCTCGTCAGCTGACCCCGAGACGTCCCCACAGCCACGGGCGACAGGGAAGGGTTCGTGCGGTCAGCGGCAATGCAGTGCATTCGGCGGCGCCCATTCGAACCCTATTCTGACACTCGGGGACGTGCTCACCCTCACGTCACGATGTAGTCCGTCGGGTCGAAGCGGGCGGTCATGCGGCGGAGGCGACGCGCCGACCAGGGCCAGGAGAAGCCGTTGCGGCCGTTCTTGTCGAAGTAGTAGCTGCGGCATCCGCCCGAGTTGTAGACCGTGCTCTGTAGCGCGGCCTGGACGTCGTTGTTGAACTGCCGCATCACGTGTGGCCGGACTTCCAGCGATACCGCGCCGCTGCGCCGCAGATGAGCAAGTGCCTGAACCACCTGCTGCAACTGGGACTCGACGATCAGGAACCCCGACGCGACGGCCGACACATTGGGCCCGAAAATGATGTAGAGGTTCGGAAAGCCGGGCACCGTGGTCCCGAGGTAGGCCTGTGGGCTGCCGTCCCAGTGCTCGGACAGACTGCGACCGTCACTGCCCCTGACCCTGCCCGCGATCGGCATGTCGAGGATCTTGAATCCGGTCGCCATGATCACCACATCGACGTCGGTCTTGGAATTGTCCTCTCCGATAAGGGTATTCCCGCGAACGGCGCTCAGGCCGGTCGAGACAACAGAGACGTTCGGGCGCGCGAGCGCCGGGTAGTAATCACTCGACATCAGCAGCCGTTTGCAGCCGACCGACCACTCGGGCGTGAGTGCGGTGCGCAACGCGGGGTCGTCGATGGCCGCGTGGATGTTCTGCCGACCGACCCACTTGAAGGCCGCCTGCCCCCAGCGATGGTTGAACGCGATATTGGTGAGTTCGAGAATCAGTTCCTCACGCCGACGGTTGAATTCGTGAACCCACCTGAGGCGGTGCACACCCAGGCGTCGCGCGAGCCGGGACGGCGAGGGCTCCATCTTGGGCACCACCCACTGCGGAGTCCGTTGCAGGACATGGAGTTCGGCCACCTGCTCGGCAATGCTGGGCACCACCTGGATCGCCGAGGCTCCGGTTCCGACGATCGCCACCCGCTGGCCGGTCAGGTCGACCTCATGATCCCAGCGCGAGGTGTGGAACACCGGTCCCGGGAAGGAGTCGAGGCCGTCGATGTCGGGCAGGCTCGGCTCGTGCCATGGTCCGGCGGCGGCGACGAGCGAACGGGCGCGAATCTCGCCGTCACTGGTGTCCAGCACCCAGCACCGCTGCGGCTCGTCCCAGCTCGCCTCGAACACCTCGACCCCGAGACGCAGATGCTCGCCGACACCGAAGCGATCGGCGGTCTCTCGCAGATAGGACAGAATCTCCGGCTGCGGAGCGAACTTTCGACTCCAGTCATCATGGGGTGCAAAGGAATACGAGTAGGCGATCGAGGGGATGTCGACGGCGCACCCCGGATAGGTGTTGTCCCGCCACACGCCACCGACGCTGTCGGCCTTCTCCAGCACCACGAAGTCGGTGATCCCCGCCTCGCGCAGCGTGATCGCGGTGCCGAGACCTGAGATACCGGCGCCGATCACGGCAACCTCGAACAGGGGGGTCATGCGTTCTCCAGAACCAGTTGGGCGGCGCGCTCGCCGATCATCATCGACGGTGCGTTGGTGTTGCCGCCGGGAATGGACGGCATCACCGATGCGTCGGCGACGCGCAGCCGCTCGATGCCGCGCACCTTCAGTTCGGGGTCGACCACGGCTCGTTCATCCACGCCCATACGACATGTGCCGGTCGGGTGATAGACGCTCGAAATCCGACGGCGTGCGTCCTCTCGGTCGGCAGCGGGCGTGGTGCCGGCGCGCCCGGGCGCCACTTCGGCGCGGACGTAGGACGCGGCCCCCGGGTGTGCCATCGCCTCGCGGACGATCTCCAGTCCCGACATCAGCACGTCGAGATCCGCCGATGCGCTCAGGTAGCGAGGGTCGATCACGGGCGCGACATGCGGATCGCGAGAGGCCAGCCGAACCGTGCCCGAGCTCTCCGGATAGAGCAGCACCAGATAGATCGTGAAGCAGGCGCCATCGATGTCGGGGTGAACTCCCGGGATGGTGGCGTCTGCGCCGCGGCGACCGAGCGGAGTAGCGAACAACTGCAGATCGGGAACGGCGTCGGCGAACTCCGACCTGATGTGAGCGATGCCCTCCATGTACGAGCCCGCCAGGAAGGTCGAGTTCGCCCGCAGGCGCTCCCTGGCCATCGCGGCGACGAACTTCGCCGGACTCAGGATCGGACCTTCGGTCACGTTGTAGACCACCGGGACAACGGCGTGATCCTGCAAGCCCTCCCCCACCGGCAGATCACTCAGTACCGAGATCCCGTGTTCGGCCAGGTGCGCGGCCGGTCCGATTCCGGAGAGCATGAGCAGTTGAGCGGTGCGGAACGACCCGGCGGTCACGATGACTTCCTGGTGCGCGACAACACGTTCCGTGCCTCGCTTGGTGGCGACTTCGACGCCGACGGCGACGCCTTTCTCGATCAGAATCCGCGTGACCTGCGCGCCCGTCCGCACCCGCAGGTTCGGCGGTGCATCGCGCAGGTACGCCTCCGCGGAGCTCTGACGACGCCCGCCGGCCGCGTTCCACTGGGCGAGCGAGACGCCCTCCTGTTCGGCCGCGTTGTAGTCGGCGTTGCGGGCGACTCCCGCGGTCGTGGCGAGCGAGTCGAGGAAAGCTTCGCTCACCTCGGCGAGATTGCGCGCACGGGTGACGCCGATCGGGCCCGAGCCGCCGCGATAGTCGTTCGCGCCGTCCTCGAACGCCTCCATGCGCTTGAAGATCGGCAGCACGTCCGCGTGACCCCAGCCGACGCAACCCGCTGCCGCCCAGTCGTCATAGTTCTTGTGGTGCCCGCGGGACCAGATCATCCCGTTGACGGCGCTGCCGCCGCCCAGTCCGCGCCCGTGCATCTGCGATACCCGGCGCCCGGCGGCATCCGGCTGCGGGCTGGTGCGCGGTTGCCAGGTGACACTGCGCTGCAGCGCGCCGACCCCGTGCATCGCCCCGACCATGCCTGGCACCCGGACGAGCCGAGAGTCGTTGCGGCCGCCCGCTTCCAGCAGCAGGACCTCGGCACCGGAATCGGCGATCCGGCGTGCGGCGGCCGCTCCGGCGCTGCCGCCGCCGACCACTATGTAGTCCGCGGATGTTTCGTTCGGTAATTCTCGAGCCATGAGTTACTTCTCCTTGTCGGATCGCTCGACGGCGACGGACGGGTAGTTACGGCGAAGCGCGACAAGGGCATTGCTCAACTCGATCGCGGCTTTCAGGCGAGCGTCCTCGCGCTCGGGTCGCGGCAGGACTTCGCGCAGGACGGCCTCGCCGTCGAACATGTGCACCAGCGAGGTGCCCATCAACCGGAGCACCGCGGGATCGACTCCCGCGCCCACCGAGGGCACCACCGCGAGCTCGTCGACGGCGGCGTAGAGCCGGGCCGCCACCGGAGTGAGCTGCTCGCGCAACTCGGCGTCCGTGCGCGCGGCGATCAGCAATTCGAACCAGACCGCGTTGATCTGCGCTCGCGACTGGTTTCGCGTCAACGCGAGCATCTCTTCGACGGGCGCGTCACCCAGGGCCAGAAAGCCCGCGAGGTGCCGGCGACCGACCTCTTCGGCGACCTCGACGACCAACGCGAGTCGCGAGTCGAAGTGGCGGAACAGCCCGCCCTTGGATACCCCTGCCCGGGTGCAGATCTCGGCGAGCGAAGCACGGTAGTAGCCGATCTCGGTGATTGTCTCGATCGTCGCGTCCACCAACGCTGCCTTCGTCGATGCCGTGCGCTCCGCCTGGGTGCGGCGCCCGTGCTGGTTCTCGGTCACACAGCAGATTGCAACCAATCGGTCTCTAAATGTCAATAGAGCGAAGGTTATTGGGGGACAGAAACATTCGATCGCCGCCGCTATGTCGTCGAGGGGCGAAAACTATCTCGGTGACCGGGACTCGCCCTTGCCACAATGCCGGATCCCGGGCCGCACGGAGACTCTGCGACGTCGGACATGTTCGCGGTCACCGTCTCGACGGCCTGGTTCGAAACTCCCGTTGTTGAACGCGGGAGCAAGTCCGGGCCGCAACGACTTTCAGTGCGACCGACCGCGAAGCTCCGCATCGAGCGAGGTCTGCGAGTAGGTCATCGCTTCGATCGCGCCGGGATCGCTCGCCGCAGCCGCAAACTGCTCCGCCGGAATATCTTTCACATGCGCTTGGATCCACCAGATATTGCCGAACGGATCGCGCACCTGGAACCGCTGTCGGCCAGCCCGTTCGGACAACCGACCACCGCACGGGTCGCGGCATGAGCGGATATCCGCGTGCACCGGACTCGGTTCGCAATACGAAGCGCGGTGCTCCGATGCTGCGTGAAGCGATAGTTTGAACCGGCACGATGCGGCACCCCAAGCCTGTGATCTGCGGTGACCGTCCTCACATATCGAGACTGTTATGTTCCGGAACTTGAAAGTTCCGTTTTTTGGTCGTACGTTTTGATCATGCCCCCGATTCCCTGGGAAGCACGGTTCACGGAACTCGAGAGCTCTGCATCACCTGAACCCACCAATGGAGAAGGAGTACGAGATGAAGCTGTCCATCAACGACATCATCCTGGGCGTGGACGACCTCGAACGCGCTGTCACCTTCTACCGCGCCATGGGAATGAAAGGCCCGGGTATCCAGGGCGCAGAACTCCCCGGCGACGAGACCATCCCGGCCGGGGCGGTCGGAGTGTTCGAGATCGCCCCGGGTGTGATCCTGTCGCTGTTCCCGCGCGCCGAACTGGCCAAGGCCGCCCGGGTACCGCGTGAGAAGCTCGCCGGGACCGGCGGCACCCTTGGATTCGCCGTGGGCAGCCGCGAGGAACTCACCGAGATCCTCGACACCGCGCAAAAGGCCGGTGGAACACAGGTCGGAGAGCCGCATCTGCACCCGTGGGGCTTGTTCTCGGGCTACTTCGAAGACACCGAAGCCAACCTGTGGGAGATCTTCGTGCCCCCGGCCCCGCACCCGTCCTGACGCCCCCGGCACCGCTGGATGCTGATCACCCCTCGTTCGCGTGAGTCTCACGTTCCGTTCACTCCCGCCGACCGCACTCAGGAGACCTGCCATGGCCGAAGACCCGACAGCGCAAGCGATCCGGCGAGAGCCCTCACCCCGCGGTCGTCGTCGTGATTCCTCGCGTGATGACGCAATCCTGGACGCGGCCCTGGAAGTGCTGGCCGAACAAGGCTACGACCGCATGAAGATGGACCAGGTCGCCGCGCGTGCCAAAGCCGGAAAAGCCACGGTCTACCGCAGGTGGGCGTCCAAGCAGGACATGCTGATCGAGGCGGTCACTCGGCTCGGGGACAACCAAGTCGATATCGACATCCTGCCCGACACCGGAAATTTCCGCGGCGACGTGCTGGCCCTGCTGCGCCCAGAAACCAGCGACGAGGCCCAGCACCGGATCACGGTGATGGCCGGGCTCGCCACGCTGCCAGCGAACGAGCACCCCGTGCTCACCCGGGCCGCGCACACCGCAGGCACGCAACCCTGGATCGTGGTGATGCACACCCTCATCGAGCGCGCGATCGCGCGCGGTGAGGTCGCCGAGCCCGCCGACCTGGACATGGTGGCCGCGGTCCTGCCGATGATGATGGCCTATCGGGTCTCGATCGAGCGTGAGCCTTTCGACCACGATCTGGTCGCTCGAATCCTGGACACCGTGCTGCTGCCCGTCCTCGGTCTCGCAGCACCCGGCTGACCTGCCCGGGCGTATCTCGTACGCGCGACTCGTTCGAACTTGCTGCGGCACAACACAAGTGGAAGGCGTTTGAGATGGACATCGAGACTTTGCGCACCACCCTCCACGGCACCCTGCACCTGCCCGGCGAACCCGGATACGCGGGAGCCGCCCAGCCGTGGGAGTTGACCATCACCCAGGCGGTCGCGGCCGTGGCCGACGTGGCTGATGTCCACGACATCCAGGAGGTCGTGAGGTTCGCTGCGGCCACCGGTCGGCGCGTGGTCACCCAATCGACCGGGCACGGCGCGAGCGGCGGTATCGACGGGGAGATTCTGCTGCGCACCCGCGCTCTGGACCATATCGAGATCGACCCGACCGCACGCCTCGCACGGGTCGGGGCCGGAGCCACCTGGGGTCAGGTCCAGACCGCGGCCGCCGCGCACGGGTTGAGCGGACTGGCCGGGAGCAATCCCAGCGTCGGTGTCACCGGCTACACCCTCGGTGGTGGAATCGGCTGGCTCGCACGCAAACACGGCTGGGCCTCGAACGCGGTCCGCGCCTTCGACATCGTCCACGCGAGCGGGGGCACCGCGCGGGTCACCGCCGAATCGGACCCCGACCTGTTCTGGGCCCTGCGCGGTGGTGGCGGTGACTACGCGATCGTCACCGACCTCGAGTTCGACCTGTTCGATACCCCGCAGATGTACGGCGGTCAGATGATGTGGCCCGACAACCGAGCCCGGGAGATCTTCGAGGTGTTCACCGACCTCACCGCCGCCGCCCCGCCCGAACTCTCGATCTGGTTCGAACGCTTCGCGATTCCCGGCCTCGCCCCGACCGCCGGGGTGTTCTTCGCCTACCTCGGCGACGAGAACCAAGGCCGGGCCTCGACCGCGCGCCTGGACACGATCGACGGCATCCTCACCGACACCCGCGCCATGCTGACCCCGGACCAACTCGGGCGGATCGCCGCCGAACCCACCGAGCCCAGCCACTCCCTCGCCGCGCACGAGATCCTCACCGACCTCGATGACGCGGTCATCAAAACCCTCGTCGAAGACCCGGTCGCACCCGCACTCAACATCGAGATCCGCGGCCTCGGTGCCGCTTTGGCCGAGAACCAGCCCGATGGCGGCGCTCGGGGAGCGCTCCGCGAACAGTATGTGATGTTCCTACGTGGGCTCCCCCTTCCCGGCCTGCGCGACGACGTCGAGGCCCGGTTCGCCGAGATCACCGCCCAACTCGGCGCGCACCGCACCGGCGGTAAGCTCTACACCTTCCTCGCCCCCGAAGACACTGCCGGCGCTGCTTTCGACCACGCCACCCTGACCCGCCTCCGCCACATCAAACAAGCCCACGATCCCCACGGGACCTTCCACGCCAACTACCCTGTCCACCACTGAACACCCACCCCCGCAGCACTGCCCCAACCAACAGATCGCAAGCAGTGGATGTTGGTGGCCGTCGCTGGCACTCTTCGACATTGTCCGTAGGTCCAACCTTCGCCCTCGCCAACGCCGCACAAGCCCATCGCTATGCCGAGACGATGCCCTCTGCGGGACAGCTCGTTCTGACCGTCCTCGTCAGGATTCCCTGGGACACAACACTATCCACTCCCGCACGCCGTCGCCGACCGGTTCCACCAGTGCGGTATGCGCTGCGGGCTTACCGGCGATCGTCTACGAGGTCGAATAGAACAGACCCCACCCGCGACGCTGAGCCTCCTTCAACACGTTCACCCAGTCTTCGAGCAAAGCAGCCCACTCGTCGAAACCTTTCTGCCGGTACGAGTACCCGAGCATTTCCGCCTCGACCGCCGGGCGCAGCTCTTCGAGTCGGGTGATACAGACACGCCCGCGGTCGAGCAACTCCGTGACTTCTCCCGGCGAGCACGCCATGGCAATGGTTTGCGTTCCGACCGCGGGCAGCCCGGACGACGCAGTCAGATCTTCGTCGTAATCGAAGTCTCCGAGCAATCGGATGATCAGCCCGCTGACATGCCCGATGAGATCAGGCGCTGCGTCTGGCCGTTCACGTACGTGCTGCCAAAGGTCGACGAGACCGAAATGGTCCTTGTACAAACCACCGGAAGCGCGGCCACGAAAGACACATCGGGCGTACCACGAATCCGGAGTCAGCGGCCAACGCAGGTGAAATGGTTCGCGCTCGTCGGAGTCCTCGTCCGCGAACGAGTCCCAGAGATCGGCGTTCCACGCACGTCCCCGCTGGGCTATCTCCTCTTGGACGCGATCCCAGTCCGCGATGTACACGTCGATGTCCATGGCCATGGTTGAATCCTCGCCGGACGATCCCGCCACATCAAACCGATTCTGCCGGCAGGCGGGCGAACGGCATTCCGGGGGAACACAACCGATACGAGCCGGGCCGTACAGCGACGATCTCATGGGACGGGCGAGCGCATCGCGCTCTACCCGTTGCACTCTCACTCACTCCCTCACACTCGCACCCCGTTTCACGACCAGACCCCCAACCTGCGGGAGTCGAACCTCACCGGGAGGAAATACTTGCACTGGGACTTCGACTGGGACGAGTGAATCCCATGTCCCTCGCGACTGGCCGGGCAGGCGTTTTCCGACCGAATCGGTTGTGCCATAGGGGTAGTCGGGTTCAGTGACCCTCACGGTGTCGGCAGTTCGCCAGGATCGCGTCGTGAATGTATCGCGAAAGTCCCGACGCCATATCGTCGTAGTTCAGACCGAGTCGGCGGTTGGCGCGATACTCCTCGGCCAGGCGTCGATGGGTGTCGTAATCGCAGTCGTGGAACCAGCGCTCGAGGTGCAGACGTTGTCGTTCTGCGAGTTCCATGACGGTCTGATCGTCGGCCGGAGTACCCGCGTGCATGGCATCGGCGAGGCCTTGGTGAATCTCGCGCTGTTCGGTGCGGATGTCGAGCCAATCCTGTTTGCTGTAGTGCGCGGTACGTTCCCGGCGCTGTGCGAATTCGGGGGTATGGCCCCAGCGGCGCTCGGCTTCGTCGGCGGAGTCGATGAGGCGGTCGCCGCCGAATACCTCGAGCCGTTCGGCGGGGGTGAGCGCGATCCCGGCCTTACGGGCGGCCAATTCCTTGTCGATCAGGGCGACCATCGCCCGATGCCGTGCGATCCGCTCGCGCAACAGATCGTGCTGGCGACGCAGATGGTCTTCGTCGGACAGGTTCGGATCGTTCAGCACGGATGCGATGTCGTCGAGACCGAGATCCAGCTCGCGATAGAACAGAATGCGTTGCAGCCGTTCCAGATCGGTGTTGCTGTAGAGCCGATATCCCGTCGCGCTACGTCCGCTGGGCCGCAGCAGACCGACCTCGTCGTAGTGATGCAGCGTTCGAACCGATATGCCGGTCAACTGAGCAACCAGGCCGACGGTGTGTTCGATGGGTTCCATGCCTGTCACTGTGCCGCCTCACGCGGCGGGAGGGTCAAGGCGCAATCATCGGCTGGCCAACAGCAGCGACGGGATCCGCTCATTGTCGATCGAAATCGCCTCAGCCCGTGGCTCTTCGGGCTTTCGATCTAACCGTTCCGGCCGACTCGCCACGCGGCATTTCTGGATGTCCGACAGGCGAAGGTCGCGATAGGCTGACGCGACATCGTGGTGAGGCCACACCGCCGGAGGGTATCCCCGATGCGGTCCTCACCCAGCACGCGCCGGTCGCCGCGGTGATGTGCGTGTTCATGCGTGCGTTCCAACAAAACAAGCCGGAGCACCCCCGTATCCGGACCAGGAGTCCGCTGCCTACTGCTCAGCCAGGCTTCTGAGTCCGTTCAGAGGCCCCGGATCTCCGCTGTCCATTGATCTTCCACTGAGACGCGTCGCCTGGACCGATCTGCGCATACGGTCGTTCAGCGCGTTCGTCGGATGCAGGTTCCAGGGGAACGCTCTCACGACCCTCCGGCGGAGTCACTGTGCGAGACGCACGAAATTGAATGTGATTCAACTTTTCCATTGACCCGGCTCCCGGACACCCGCTACCGTCCAATTTGAATCTGATTCAAGAACTGGAGGCGTGGTGGTCGGTAATCGGCGGGGTGAGGCTTCACGAGCCGGCCTGCTGCAGGCGGGGCGGGTGGCGTTCGGCGGGCAGCGGTACGAGGAAGTGTCGATCGTGGATCTGGCGCGCTCGATCGGCGTGGCGGCGGGGTCGATCAGCTACCACTTCGGGGGCAAGCGGGGCTTCTATCTGGCGGTGATCGAGCAGTTCGCCGACGAATTCTGGAGTGACCTGCTGCAGATGCGCGGGCCGGCGATCGATCGGCTGCATCGAGGCGTGGACAAGCTGCTCGATCAGGCGCAGCGTCAGCCGGATGCGTTCCAGGCCTTGATCGCCGATGTCGCCGACGCGGAGGTTCGCCTGATTCACGATCGGCATCGCCAGCGCATCGCCGACGCACTGGCGGTCGAGATCACCGGCACCGAGTCCACCCCGGTGCTGCGCGCCGCGATCAACGGCTGCATGGCGTTCATCGAGCGAATCGTGCTGGATTGGACTCGCTCCCAAGAGATCTCGCGAGCGCAGGTCCGCGATCTGATCGTCGCGAACTTCTACGGCGCCCTGCTCGGCGCGGTGCGCGCCGATCCCGGGATCGAGCTGAGTCAGCGCGTGATCGACGCGGTGCTCTCGGATCCGAACCTGATGTCTTTCATCGGATTTCCCTCGATGACCCAATCCGCAGATACAACGGAGTAGATCGATGCAAACCCCAATCCCCGACGGCCCCTCGCGCATGGTGCATCATCCCATCGCCCGCGGCGTGGCCTGGCTCATCGGCCCGCGTGGCCTGCGTGACGACGCCCGGTTGTACCGCGAGGTCGGCGGCAAGGTGGTTGTCATCACCGGCGCCTCCTACGGCGTGGGTGAAGCCACCGCGCGGCTGTTCGCGCGCGCCGGCGCCCAGGTGGTGCTGGGCGCTCGCTCACAGGATCGGCTGCACGAGATCGAGCGCGAGATCAAAGCCGAAGGCGGGCATGCCTTCTCCTATCCACTGGATCTGAACAGCGAGGAATCGGTCTCGGAGTTCGCGGCATCGGTCCTGTTCGATCTCGGCGGAGTCGACTACCTGATCCATAACGCGGGCAAGTCGATGCGCCGCTCGATACATCTGTCCTACAACCGGCCCAAGGACATCGCGGCGACCTCGGGGGCGAACTACATCGGCCCGATGCGGTTGACACTGGCCCTGTTGCCCGCGATGCGCGAACGCGGACGCGGGCACATCGTGAACGTCTCGACCGTCGGGGTCATGTTCCCCGTGGTGCCCAAGTGGGGGTTCTATCTGTCGTCGAAGGCGGCCTTCGACTGGTGGATGCGCGCGGTCGGAATGGAGGCGCGGACGGACGGGGTCACCTTGACCACGTTCTACGCCGGGCTGATGCACACCCGAATGAGTGCGCCCAGCCGCTGGATGCGGCTGTTGCCCGGTCAAACTCCCGACGACGCGGCGCGGGTGCTCGCGCGGGCGGTGGTGGGCAAGCCGCGCACGCTCACCCCGGTCTACGGGCATCTCTCGGCGGTTCTGGTTCCGCTGCTGCGCCTTCCGAACGAAATACTGCTCGGATTCCTCTATCGATTCCTGGGCGACACTCGAACCTCCCTGGCTCGGGTGCAGACCGGCCCCGAGTTCGCCGCCGAGCCGAAGTCCGAGGTGGGCTCCCATGTCGGCTGAATTCGGGAACATCGTGCGACAGTGGGCCACCGCGGTACCCGCGATCGCCAAGTCGGGCGCGCTCACCCCGGTCGGCCCCCGCGCCCTGGCGGCTCTGGCGGGAAGCTATCGCCGCTATGGCCCGTCACCGGCAATGCTGCTGGCGGCCAGCGCGATTCGCTATCCGGACCGGGTGGCGGTGATCGACGAACGCGGACAGCTGACCTACCGGGAGCTGCAGCGGCGCTCGGAAACGATAGCGGCGGCGCTGTTCGCCTACGCCCCGGGCGTGCGATCGGTGGGCATCGTGTGCCGCAATCACCGCGGATTCGTCGAAGCACTCGGCGCGGGAGCGCAACTGGGCGCGGAGCTGATCTTCATCAATACCGAGCTGCCGGCGGCGCAGCTGCGGGCGATCCTGCATCGGCACAACCCCGACGTGCTGATCTTCGACGAGGAATACGCCGAAACCGTCGAGGCTTCGGAGTTCGGCGGCCTGCGCGTGCTGGCGTGGCACGAATCCGGCCCGACAGCGGACCTGCGGACGTTGGACGATCTTGCCGGGCAACGCCATCCGATGCCGCCGCCGGTGCGGCGGCCGGTGAAGCTGACCTTGCTGACCTCGGGCACCACCGGATTGGCCAAAGGGGTGCCGCGCGCGGTGAAACCGCTCGCGCTCGCCCTGGTGACCGTCACCGCCATGGCGACGGTTCGACTACGCTCCCGCGACCGTGTGCTGGTCGCCCCGCCGTTCTTCCACGGTTTCGGCCTGGCCGCCCTGCTGGGACCACTGGCACTGGGCGGAACCGCGATCTGCCGGCGTCGCTTCGACGCCCGGGTAGCACTCGATGATGTTGCCCGGCATCGGGTTTCGGTGGTCTTCGCGGTTCCGGTGATGCTGCAGCGCCTGCTGGCCGTGCCCGAGGTGCGCGAAGCCGCGGCACGCTCCACGATCCGGCTCATCGTGACCGGCGCCGCGCCGATTTCCCCGGCGACGATCTCGGCCGTGCACGAGGTGTTCGGCCCGATCCTGATCAACGGTTACGGATCCACCGAAGCGGGCGTGGTGAGCATCGCGAGTCAGGCCGAGTTGGTCGCCGCGCCGAACACCGCCGGGCGTCCGGCGCTGGGTGTATCGGTGCGGATCCTGCGGCCCGACCGGAGCGTCGCGGCGACCGGAGAGACCGGGGAGATCTTCGTGCGCTCCGCGCTCGAATACACCGGATACACCCCCGAGGTGGCTGTGCGGACCTCCGGCAAGGAGGTGATCGACGGCCACGTCAATACCGGCGATATGGGCCATGTCGACGCCGCCGGAAAGCTTTTCATCGAGGGGCGATCCGACGACATGATCGTCTCCGGGGGCGAGAACGTGTTTCCCGGTGAAGTGGAGAACCGCCTGTCCGAGCATCCCGGCCTCACCGACGCCGTGGTCGTGGGTGTACCCGATCCGGAATTCGGTCAAGCCCTGCACGCGTTCGTCGTCGCGGCCCCCGGTGCGACCCCGCCCACGAAAGACGATCTCAAATCCCACCTGCGCGCCGAGCTCGAACGCTACAAGGTACCCAAACAATTCACCGTGCTCAGCGAGATTCCGCGCAATGCCAGCGGCAAGGTGCTGCGCGCGCAACTGCCCGTACCGAACGCTGCCTCGACGTAGAGGAATTCCCATGGCGAGAAGCCACACCCGGCACAGCAGGCCCACCGCCTCCTGGCCGACCGACAGCGCCGGTTCACCGGGCGAGCTGTTGCGAGCCGAGCCGATGACGGCGCGAATTCTCGGAGTCGCACTGTCCGCACGAGCCTGGCGCGTGCACTACCGATCGACATCGGCGACCGGTGAACCGACCATCGTCTCGGGAACCATCCTGATTCCCGCCAGACCCGGAGCCGTCGGCGAGGTCACCCCGCTGCTCGGATTCGCGCCTGGCACACAGGGATTGGCGCCCAATGTGGCCGCGCTCTCCCGGCAGCTCAGTTGGGGCGTGGAATACGAGGCGTTGTTCCTGGCCGCCGCCCTCGCCCGGTTTCGACAGCGCCTATCCGGAACTGCAACTCGACCGGTACCTCAGTCCGTTCGGCCGCCGGATCGCCGCGCTGTACCGGCGCAGCCACATCACCGCGGCCATCGCCGGCGGAGTCCTGCTACCGAAGAACCGGCACCGCTATCTCCGCGAAGACGTACTGCTCCAGCCGGATTGGGTTGCCAGGCTCCAGGAGAACAATCTCGGTGAGATCGCGCCGGCCGCGCCCGTGCTCATCGGACACGGACGTCAGGACCAGGTCATGCTCTATCGCCACAGCCGGGTACTGACGGACCGGTGGCGGCGACTCGGCGCCGATGTGCACCACCATCAGATCCGTTTCGGCGAACACCTCACCGCCGCAACACAATTCGCCAGAGCCGGATTCACATTCCTGGCCACACACTTCGACCGGCACCGATCCAACCGTTTCGTCACAGGTCAGGTCGGCTTCGCCGACGGAGGTTCGGAAGCAGCGCTGCTCGGCGACCGTCATTGGCGGTAGCTCGAGCGGGAGCGGCCGTTGCCTCCGGATCGCCCGCACCGATGCACCGCAACAACTCCTCGACGACCGTGCGGGTGGCGCTCGTTCCGATATCGTTCATGCCCACCATCCTGTTCGCCACGGTACGCATCGTCGATTACCCGCGAGGTAATGCATGCGCGGAGTGGCCGGGCGGTGGCCTCCCCCTGAGATCGAGGCGCGGGAAGCAACAACGCGAGGGAGCCTCCTCACTCTCGGACAGGCCGGGCGGCGGGACGGAGGCTGTCCATCAGAAGGTCGAGCAGGCGACCGGCTTTGGCTTCGTGCGCGGGACGGGGGGCGACGGAGAGGATGCCGAGGAGCAAGTCGGCTATGTCTTCGGCGGTGACGTCGGATCGGAGGTCGCCGGCGTTGCGGCCGGCATCGAGAATCAACGTGATCGCCGCCAGTAGTTCGGTTCGGGTTTGTGCGTGGGCGATTTCGCCGGCCTCGATCATCGCGAGCAGGGTGGGTCGCCGCCGCCGGGCTGAACCCGATGGACTGGATCATGACCGCCGACGCGGAGTCCGCCGCTCGGTTCGGATTGAGCCTGCCCACCGGGTTCGGGACCGACTACGCGGGAGTGGTCGACCAGATCGGCGACGGCGTGACCGGTTTCGCGATCGGCGACCGAGTGTTCGGGGGCGCCCTCTCTCGCGCGGTCGCGGACTTCGTGGTGGTGGACGCGGCCGGTGAGACGGCTGCGAATGAGGCGTATCACACCCCCGACGGGGT
Organism: Nocardia jejuensis NBRC 103114; assembly: GCF_001613145.1. Taxonomy (GTDB): domain Bacteria; phylum Actinomycetota; class Actinomycetes; order Mycobacteriales; family Mycobacteriaceae; genus Nocardia; species Nocardia jejuensis. The sequence goes on along the minus strand of NZ_BDBU01000008.1, from coordinate 70,377 downwards.
CGACGACCCCACGGCTGCAACCCTTTTGATCGCAGGCCGCACGGCATCCGCCGCAGTCGCGGTGGTCTCCCCCGGCCCGGACGACACGGTGCTGATCGGCGGCGCGGGAGGCGGAGTCGGGGTTTTCGCCGTTCAGCTCGCCCGGATCACGGGAGCGCGCGTGATCGGGACGGGATCGGCAACCTCGGCCGATTCCCTGCGTGAACTCGGGGCCGAGCCGGTCGCCTATGGCGACGGCCTGGCCGACCGCGTCCGAGCCCTCGCGCCCGGCGGCGTCACCGCCGCCATCGACCTGCACGGCACCGAAACAGTGCACGTCGCAAGGGAACTCGGCGTCCCGGACGCCCGCATCTGCACCATCGCCACACAGGTCGACGGCGTACCGTCGGCCAGCGGCGCGAATGCCGCCCCCGGCGCCGTGGACGAGTTGGCTCGCCTGGTTGCGGCAGGCCGACTCCGGGTGCCGATCGGAGCACGCTTCCCGATCGAGAAGATCCGTGACGCGGCCGAGCTGCAAGCGGGCCGACACGTGCAGGGCAAGGTCGTCATCGACCTCTGAACGAAGGCCTGTCGATTTCGCCGGGTACAGCCGCGAATCCTCTCGGCCGCAATGGATTCGGACGGTACGACAGGGACCGGCCCCGAGGGCTCGACTCCACGGCGGAGATCGACCACACCCGGAGCTCGGCGGGCACCGTCATAACTCGACAGGTGAGCACCAGGTCCACCACGTCGATGCACGCGAATGGGAGTGGCCTTGCGGACGGGCGAATGGAGGGATGGCAGCGCCCGTTCGGTCAATCGGCATGCGGCTTGCCGATTCGAGCGCGGTCCGATCACGGCGCAGCAAAATCTAGCAAGGCTAGACAGAATAGCGCGCTCCTGCTATCTTTGCTCCATCATCTAGCGACGCTAGACATCGGATATGGGAGCTGTCATGACCTTCACCAGCAACGAACAGACGTTTCTCGCCGAGGCCGGGATCGGCCGCCTGGCCACGGTGTCACCTGGCGGCGTCGTCCAGAACAACCCGACCAGCTATCGGGTGAACGCCGACGGCACGGTCGACATCGGGGGTATGCGGATGCGCGGCAGCCGCAAATTCCGCAATGTCGAGGCGGGCAGCCGGGTGTCTTTCGTTGTCGATCAGCAGGTTTCACTGGATCCGTACGTGATTCGCGGTGTCGAGGTCAGGGGGACGGCAGAGGCGCTCGAGGACGAGGAGCCGCCGTTCCCGCCGCAGGAACGTGCGGTCATTCGAATTCGCCCCGAGCGGATCATTTCCTGGGGCATCGACGGTGGATCGTTCGATTTCACCAGCCGCGACGCCACGCAGTAGCGAATCGCCCGAGTCTCCCCCGGCGCCGGTATCGGAGTCCTCGCCATGCCCACCCGCTCGGCACCCTCCAACACCTACGAATAAGACTGCCGCCGTGCCGATTACGGCAGCCGACCGTCCCGCACGCGGGATCGAGGTGTGCGGCCGGACCTGCCCGGCCGCGAAATCACCCCGTGTACACCACAATCCCCTTCTCGGCCCGCTCGATCCCTCCGGTCGCCCCCGAGAACTCGACCTTGATCTGAACGAACCAGTTGATCGAGGAGTGCACCGCCTCGGTGGTCGGGTCGAGATCGGTGGGTAGGGTCAGGGCAAACGGAAACTCCATCCGCTGCCCCGCGATGAACTGCACGCCTTTGGCGAAGGTGGTCATCGGGCGGATGAACGCCTCGGTCGGACTGCCGATCGTCTTCGAGACCGGGTGCGACTCCTGGACCCGCTGGAACCAGCCCGCGACCAGAGCGGTGCGCCCCGGGGTCTCCGGGGAGACGACGGCGATCACACCGCGCACCTCCTCACCGGCTTTGTAAGCGCCCTTCTCCGTGGTGATTTCGAAGTCGAGCGTGCTGTTCAGCGCACGGGTCTTCTGGATCAACGGCAGATCCGCCGAGGCCGGGAGCGGGTCCGGAGGGCCGATCAGAACCGTCACCGGCGTCTCGATTCGGACGTTCTTGCCGGAGCGCTCGACGTCCAGCCGCAGTTGCCAGCGGACCACGTCCTTCGAGGAACCAGGAGACCACGACGGCAGCCGGACCTGAACCCGGTGCTGCCCGGCATTCAGGGTGCCCTCGATCAGGGGCAGTGGCTCGGCCAGAACGTGCACCCACTCGTCGGTGTCTTTTTCCGAGCCGTAGTCGGTGCCGACCTGGCCGATCGTGAGCAGCGAGCTGTTGTCGTGATTGAGCGCGGCATCGGCCCGACCGGCCCAGCGATACCGGAATCCGTTGACGTAGCCGAGTTCGACCGATGCCGCCGACACCTTGTCCAGCGGTTCGTCCACGGTCACTGTCGCGGTGATCGTGTCCGTGGGGTGATACGGGCCGTCCGGGCTGAGGGTGACACTCGCGCCCTTCTTACGGCTGAACAGACCCATCACCCCTGCTTCCCGGCGGCCTTGCGGGCCTTCAGCTCGGCTTGGAAGGCGGCGTACTCCTCGGGATTGTTCTTCTTGTGCATCGCGCGCACCGGCCAGAACAGCACATAGAGAATGCCTTCGAAGAGCTTGCCGATCAACCACACCGGCCAGAACAGCACGAGCAGCACGAGCCAGGCCGGATAGATCAGGATCAGGCAGAACTGCAGGAACTGCTTGATCCCGGCCGGGTATCCCTCGGCTTGGGAGAGCAGGAATTTCGGATTGGCCGCGGCTGCGGCCCGGCGGGCCCAGCTGGGCTGGTCCGCCACCGCCTGCTGGGCGGCACTGACGTCCGGTTCGCGCTCGTCGGCGGTGGCGCCGCGTTGCGGTCGGGGAGGTTCGGGAACAGTCATGAGTATTCTCCGGGCTATCGACGGAGGGCCAGCTGGCCGACTACAAAAATGCTCTCATTTCGCCTTCTCCCGAGGCAGCCGAATGAGCAAATCTCGATCTAGATAGACATCTCGCCGCCCACCCGGGACCAGGCCGAACGACGCCCTCGAGGCTGTCGGCGGGGCCGAGGCGACCCGCAATCGCCAGCTATCGGAACAGGCCGACCTGCTTCGCACGGCATCGACAGTTCGGAGGTCGCGGCCGGACCTCACTGCCGGGTGCCGAGTCCGATTGTCGCCACACGCCCCGGGCGGTCGCCGAGTTCGCGGATGTCGGTGCGGCCGCGGCCGCTTACGACGGTTGCCCGAATACCCGTTCCAGCAAGGCGGACAGGTGGTTTCGATCCTCGGCGCCGAGTCGGTCCAAGCCCTCACGAGTGGTGTGCATCTTCGCGCGGATGGCGTCGGTGATCTTTTCGCCCTGCGTCGTGATGACGAGGTTGGTCACGCGGCGGTCCGATGCGCTGACTTCGCGGCGGACCAGTCCGCGCTTCTCCAGGCGGTCGATGATTCCGGTGACGTTGGAGGCGTCGCAGGCCATGGTGTCGGCCAGCGCGCGCATGGCGATGGGACCTCGGCGCAGGACCGTCAGCGCTTTGCCTTGGCTGGCGGTGAGGTTCTCACTCGCCGCCGCGAGCGTGAACTCCCCGTAGTACACCCCGAGTGCCACCGAGAGCAGCTCCATGAGCTGGGCGTTGTCGACCTGGGGAGCTTCTGCCATACGAACCACCCTATCCGCAGAAACTTGACTATCTCAAATATTCATGTCTAGCGTAGGCCGCATTGCTTGAAGTTCTCAACCATCTAGGTTGATAAGTAACTACGAGGAGCCTCCTGTGATCGTCACCGCGTCCGACTACGCCCGCACGGCCCAGGTTTTGTCACGGCCCGTCACACTGAACGGCCTCACCGTGCCGAACCGCATCGTGATGGCGCCGATGACCCGAATGTTCTCCCCCGGTGGCGTTCCCGGTGAGGATGTGCGCTCGTACTACGCCCGCCGCGCAGCGGCCGGCGTCGGCCTGATCGTCACCGAGGGCACGTACGTCGGCCATGACTCGGCCGGGCAGTCCGATCGGGTGCCGCGGTTCCACGGCGAGGACCAGCTGGCCGGATGGGCGAAGGTCGTGCAGGACGTGCACGCGGCGGGCGGCAAGATCGTGCCGCAGCTGTGGCACATCGGCATGGTGCGCAACGACGGCGACGGCCCCTTCGTCGACGCTCCCGCGGTGGGCCCCTCCGGAATTCGCGTCGACGGCACCGAGCCCACCGGCCGCGCGATGACCCGCACCGATCTGGACGATGTCATCGGCGCGTTCGCGCAGGCCGCCGCCGACGCCGAGCGCATCGGCTTCGACGGCGTCGAACTGCACGGCGCGCACGGCTATCTCCTCGACCAGTTCCTGTGGTCGCACACCAACCGCCGCACCGACTCCTACGGCGGAGATGCCGTGGCGCGCACCACGTTCGCGGCCGAGATCGTGGCGGCGGTCCGCGCGGTCGTCTCCCCCGAGTTCCCGGTGATCTTCCGCTATTCGCAGTGGAAGCAGGAGGCCTACAACGCGCGCCTCGCCGAAACCCCGCAGGAACTCGAGGCGATCCTCGCCCCGCTCGCCGCGGCCGGCGTGGACGCCTTCCACGCGTCCACTCGCCGCTACTGGCTGCCGGAGTTCGAGGACTCGGATCTGAATCTGGCGGGCTGGACCAAGAAACTGACCGGCCTGCCCACCATCACGGTCGGCTCGGTCGGCCTCGATGGCGATTTCCTGCGTGCGTTCACCGGCGTCGGCGCCGAACTCGGCAACCTCGACAACCTCGTCGACCGCATGGAGCGCGACGAGTTCGATCTGGTCGCCGTGGGTCGTGCGCTGCTGCAGGATCCGGAGTGGGCGGCCAAGGTGCTGGCCGGTCGGATGGACGAGCTGAAGCCGTACGACGCGGCGGCGCTGAACACACTGAGCTGACCGGCTGCCGGCGTGGGACACGGCGACCACCGCGTAGTTCAGCGGTGAGGACGACTGCGGTGTCATCGCCGGCGATGGGCTGACAAGTTACTGCCGGTTCGGGGGGTTGACTCACAGGAACCGACGTCGGAGGCCCACCGGGGCTCGTAGTGTGCGGCACGCAATCTTGTTCGTACGCAAGGAGTTTCCGTGGCATCCTTCCTAGTCAGACGCGTGTTCGTGATGTTCGCCGTGTTAGTCGCGGCTGTGTTGTCGATGGTGACCGCCGGTGGGCCGGCGATGGCCGATGAGGACTCGTTCGATCAGCCCGAGGGACTGGCGGCGGCGTGTTCCACGACCTCGACCGGCGGTACCACCAAGGTGAATTACGACGGCCGGTACTACCTGATTCGGGTTCCGGCCGGAATACCCTCCAGCGGAGCGCCTTTGGTGGTGGTCGTGCACGGCGGGTACGGCACGCCCGAAGGGGTCGAGGGCGATTCGGGATGGGACGCGCTCGGCGATCAGAACAAGGCGATCGTGGTGTACCCGCGCGGCAGCAAGTCCGAGGGCTCCGGGTGGGGCTGGAACGCCGATGCCGGGTCGGCCGACATCACCCATATCACCAAGGTGGTGGCGAACGTGCGCGCGAAATACTGCGTGGACGCCAAGCGGATTCACCTGTCGGGACATTCCAACGGCGGTCAGATGGCCTCGCGAGTGGCCTGCACCAACGCGGGGCTGTTCGCTTCGGGCGCGGTCTACGCACCGGCTCCGCCGCCCGTCGGCTGTGACCCGTCGCGCGCACTGTCGTGGGCGGTGTTCGCCTCCGCCGGCGACACGACGGTGATCGAGCCGGTGGCCTACAGCACCGTCACGTACTGGAGTTGGGAGAACCGGCCCTGCGGCAACGAGCAGTCCGATGGCGGCGCCAACGGCATCAAGGACTCCAAGCAGTGGACCTGTGACGCGGGCACGCATGTGCTGTGGCGGGTCTACAACAACGGCAGCCACGACTGGCCGACCGGCGCACGCCACACCGAGGTGCTGAACCGGATGTGGAAGTTCCTGAAGGACAACCCGCGCCCCTGACGACGACGCTCCCCGGGCGGTACCCGCCGCCCGCGGGAGCGCGCCCATCAGGCTCATCGTAGTTTCAAGGGACTTATTCCTCTTTTTTGCTCGAACATAGCCGTGATGTAGTGAATCGACGATGTGACCCGCTGATCTCGAGTTTGCGAGGTGTCCGATTGATAACTTACGCAGTACCGGCGACCCGGCGAGCGCCGATGATCCAACTCGCCACGCGCGGTGAGGTTCCCGACCTCGAGGCCGAGCGCGCCACCCGCGCGCTCGCCGCCGTACTCGACCGGCGGGGAATCGAGCAGGCGGCCACCGCCCGGCTGACCCGCGTGCGAGGCCCTGTGGGGCCCTTGGTGATCCAGGTCAATCTGCGGCTCGCCGACAGCGACGTGCGAATGCAGTGCGCCGGTCCCGCGAACTCGGTGGTGCCGCTCGCGGCCGGGCGGCTCGATCGCCAGGTCTACCGGATCGCGACCGGGGCGGGGCCGCGCTGGTGGTTCGAAGCCGGTCGCCCCGCGCTCGCCGGATCGAGCGAGACCGTGCCGATCACCCGGCGCAAGCAATGCCGCTGGCAGGTCTGCGATCCGAGATCAGCGGTGACGCTGATGGATCGAATGGATTACGACGCTTACGTGTTCACCGACTCGGGCTCCGGCGAGGACTCGATCGTCTACCGCGCCGGACTCGCCGGGGTGCGACTGGCACGACAGTACGGCACCTACGCGCCACCGGTCTCCGACGGCCCGCCGTTGACGATCGACCCGCGCCGCACCCGCACCCTCGCCGAGGCCGACGCCACGGCACTGCTGTGCGAACGCGGGCTCCCGTTCCTGTTCTACACCGATCCCGCCGACGGTCGCGGCCGACTGCTCTACCGACGCTACGACAGCCGGTTGACGCTGATCGTCGCCACTACCTGAGCGGCCGATCGAACGTGCCCGCCTTCAGCGCGTCGGTGAACAGGTCCCACGCGGCGGGCGCGAAGACCAGCACCGGACCGGTGGATCCCTGCGTCGAATCTCGTACGCCGACAGCGCCTTCGGCGAGGTGGGCGGCCTCGACGCATTCCCCGCCGGAACTCGCGCTTCGGCTCGACTTGAACCACTCGGCTTCCGACACGCTGGGTTTCACTGGCCGTACTCCTTGGCTATCGACAGCATCAGCTGCCTGGTCGCGTCCTGGTCCAACGCTACTCGGCCTATCTCGGCGAAAGCATCACGATAGCGCCTGACCTCGAGCTCTCGCTCCAAGTAGAGATCACCGGCATATCCCTCCACGTAGATCACCGGCGGCTCGATCAACCCGGTCGCCGACATCTTCGGAAACTCCAGCAGGACAAACGAACCCAGTAGCGAACCGAGACTTCCGGATACGTCGAACGGGACCACGCGGATCGACACGTTGGGCAGCTCGGCCGCGTCGATCAGCCGCAGGAGTTGACCGGCCATGACCCCGCGCCCGCCGACCTGATCGCGCAGCGCGCACTCGGACATCAGGACATCGACCTGAAACTCTGGTTCCTGCAACCGTATTTGACGGCGCATTGCCATCTCCACACGCTTGTTAACCTGCTCGGGCGGCATCGCGGGGGCTTCCGTCCATGCGATGGCACGACGGTATTCGGCGGTCTGGAGTATTCCGGGCACAAGATTGCTGCGCCAGAATGCCAACCTTCGCGCGGATTCCTCCAGGCCCATGTAGTGATCGAAACCAGCGTTCAACTCATCCGCGTACGCACGCCACCATCCCCCACCGGACTTGCGTGTCGCCCGAACCTCCAGCGCCAGTTCGAGAATCGCCCTCCTACGCTCCTGCGTCGCCGCGTAGGCATCGCACAGGGCATTCATGTACAAGTCCGACACCTTCGTGGGTAGCCCGTCCTCCAGGCGGCCGATGGTCTGCGGGGAGACGCCGATGACGCGCCCACCCTGAGTCTGGTTCATGTCTCGGGCTTCTCGCAGCTTCTTCAACTCCCGGCCCAGGGCCCGTCGCGCGAGAGTGGATCCGGTCAACATCTCGTTAGCCTCACTATCGGATGCATCGAAATATGGAATGCCTCGCCGTGGGGACATCTCCGGCGAAGGTCGCCACGCGGGAATCGGCGCAATTCTGGAGCACGAAAAGACCTTTGAAGAATTCGAATCGACTGCGAAAGAGTCTACTTGTGATTACCACTCGTGGCCCGCTCTTTCCGGCAACCGGAGCACGCACTCTGCTCCGGACACCAACGGCCACTGGAGGTTTCGACTCATGCCGACCATCCTGAAAGGAAGGTGACCGCACAATGTTCGCCTCTCCCCCGACGACGTGTCTCCTCGCACCCGCCTCGTATCGGACATCCGCGCTCGAAAGCGGGTGCACACGATGAAGCATGAACCCGGAGAGCATCCGATGCCGAGCGAACCGGTCCTGCGACTCGATGTCGCGGAAGAACTCATGCGAGCCCACGAGCACTGTCCGGTCCGCTGCGAAGCGAAACACTATCTGACGGCAATCCTGTACTGGCTCCGAGCAAAATCCGATTCCGGCCTGAACCGGTGACCCGCGGCATCGAATACTTTCGCCTCGCCAGATTTCCACCGATCGGCGGATGCCGCGCCTACCCGACTATCAGCGACCTACTCGATTATCGGCGCCGTTACGAACAACCGACAGAAAGGTGTTTACGCTGTTCGGACGGCGATTCACGCGCAACTGGCGGTCATGGACTCGCGAACTCGTACGCGGGATCGTCGATATCTTCAGGGTGAATGCGTCGAGACGGTAAAAGGGGGTAGTGCCATCAACCGAACGGGCAGCCGCATTTTTCGATGACCGCACCGGCACACCATCGCTCCACCTCGAATCAGGAGGTATCGGCCGTGCTCGCGCTGGAACTGGTTGTGCTGCTGGGAATCGCGATACTGGTGTGCTCCCGGCTCGGCGCCCGGACGGGGATCGCGCCGCCTATTCTGCTGCTCGCGGCCGGCGCGCTGCTGTGGTTCATACCGTCGATGCGAGCGGTGCATCTGCCGCCGGAGACGATGCTGCTGTTGTTCCTTCCCGCGCTGTTGTACTGGGAGGCGATCACGACCTCCCTGCGCGGGATACGCCGCGACCTGCGCGGCATCATCCTGTCCAGCACGGTGCTGGTGATCGCCAGCGCCGGGGCGGTGGCCGCGGTGGCCCACGCGTTCGGGCTGCCGTGGGGTCCGGCATGGGTGCTCGGGGCCGCGCTCGCGCCCACCGACGCGACCGCCGTCAGCGTGATGGGACGGGTGCTGCCGCGGCGAAACATCACCGTGCTGCGCGCGGAAAGTCTCATCAACGACGGCACCGCCCTGGTCGTGTACGGCGTCGCGGTATCGATCACCCTCGGCGAGGAGAGTTTCAGCGTCCCGCGTATCGGGTGGTCGTTCCTGCTCGCCTACGCCGGGGGCGCGGTGGCGGGAGCGGTGATCGCGTGGCTCGCGGTCCTGGTTCGCCGCCGCCTGCACGATCCGGTGCTGATCAACGTGGCCATCATCGTGACGCCGTTCGCCGCGTTCTGGCTCGCCGAGGAGATCGGCGCCTCGGGGGTGCTGGCGGTCGTGGTGGCGGGATTGATCATCAGCCAGATCGCCCCTCGAATCGGGCGCGCCGATGCGCGCCGCATGACCGAAACCTCGTGGACGCTGGCCACATTCGTCCTCAACGGCAGCTTGTTCGTCCTCATCGGGCTGGAGGCGCAGTCCGCCGTGCGCAATCTGACCAGCGTGCGGGTGGTGACCGCCGTCGCTCTCGTTCTCGTGGTGGCGATCGTCCTGATCGTGGTGCGAGCGGGGTTCCTTTTCGCCTCCGCGTACACGATCCGGCTCCTGGACCGCCGCCCCGAACAACGCCTGCGACGAGTCCCGAATCGCTCCCGTGTGGTCAGCGGCATCGCGGGGTTCCGGGGAGCGGTCTCCCTCGCCGCGGCGCTCGCGATTCCCGAATCACTCACCTCGGGTCAGCCCTTCCCCGACCGCGACGCCATCATCCTCGTCGCAGCCGGAGTCATCGCGTTCACCCTCGTCGTGCAGGGAGCACTGCTGCCGGTCGTCGTGCGCTGGGCCAGCCTCCCGGCCGACACCCTCCCCGAACAGGAACGCCGTTTCGCCGAAACCCGCGCCACCGAACTCGCGCTCGCCGAACTCCCGGCCATCGCCGACGAACTCGGCACCGACCCCGACGTCGCCGAACGACTGCGCAACGACTACGAGGAACACCTGCGGGCACTGGCCGCGGAGTGCGACGAAGCGAACGAGCCCGCCGCACAACACGAACAGCAGTACAGCGCACTACGTTTGGCACTCCTGGCCCGCAAGCGAGCCGTCGTGGTGAGTCTGCGCGACGAGCACCGCATCGACGACGCCGTCCTACTGCAACTGCAAACCGCCTTCGACACCGAGGAAGTCCGCCTCAGCCGCAACGCCGCCGACTGAAGGAACCATCCTCGCCGAACCCTTCCAACCAGTCGCTCACCACGGCACCAGCAGCGATCTCCCACAAAGTCACAGGCAGGCATGAAGCGCCGACATCGTCGCGGCCCCAGCCGGATCGAGCAGAGTTCGGGGTTCGCCGCCAGCGGGAAAACCGCGAAGCGCCGCCCAGCCGGATAGATCGCCGACTGCATGCTCGAGCGGGGAAAGCGATCAGCGGCAACGTCGGATATTCGCGCGGGGTGCGTCGCGGGCAGATCATCGGATATCAACAGCCCGTTGATGTTCCAGAAATCACTGTGGCCGGAGCGGTCAGCGCGATCAGCGGCATCACGGTGCGTTGTCGGAGCATCATCCAGCATCGCGGAGTGCACTCTCATCCTTCGCAGAACGAGCACACGCAACGTGGTCCTCCTGAACAGGACGAGCAAAATATGCCTTCAGGATCGCTGTATGCCTCGACTGCTGCGGCAGCATGTTCGAGCAGGCAGGAATCACACCAGATAGAGATATCTATGGCGTCGGCGGTGACTTCGAGCAGTCGCGCCACATCCACTCGGGCCACCGCTCGCGCCTCCAGAACAGTGCGGCCCCGAGTCACGCTCCGCACCCCCTCGGGCAGCCCGTACACCTCTAGAACCCACATGCTCTCGGACAGTGCGGCGGTCGCAGGGTAGGTATTGACGCTCATGCCGGCGTTCCTCCCCGTGCGTTCCCCCAAGCCGAACTCCGAGAACAGACTACCGGCGGATAGCCGTGACACAGTGCGCCCACATCGAAAGTTCAGTGCGCTTGGCCCGGCCGAGATCGCCTCGACGCGTTGACCTTCGGTCCAGCCGTGTGGTCGTTTCGAACCGCGCATCACGCGGCATTTCAGTGCCCTGCGAGATCCGTTGCACCGGGAACGGCTCGAGGGGTCCGCATGAAGTCGCGGACCCCTCCGGACCTCGGCCCGACTCGAACGGGCAGCCACCCTCTCCGAACTGCGGACGCGCTCATCCGGTAGCCAGCGCGCCTTAGGCGTGGTCAACGCGGATGCTAGCTGCCGAATCATCTGGCGAGCAACGCCTTTCCTGGACCGGTCGACCGCTCCACCCGATCGAGCCGACACAGACCGGCAGTTACACGCGTCTACCGTGCCCCGCAGCCTGCGTGGTCGCGCGGGTAGCGGCAGTAGTGGATGCGGCCCTTCACGGCTGATCCCGGCTCGCTCGAGCTCGGAGTACGTCGACTTCACGCCCCGGCGCGGTGGGGTCGAAGCCATGATCGATCAGCCAGCGCACGCCGCGCAGACTTCGTACCGACCACCACGCCCGGATCACGTCGAGATCCACGCGGACGCCGTAGCCCGACACCACATCCCCGAGGCGCTCGGGGTGACCGAGTGTCAAGGTGGCGAGGTCGTACATGGGGTCCCCCTGTGCCGCCTCGGACCAATCGATCACGCCGACGATGGTGTCTCCGTTAACGAATACATGCTCTACCTGCAGGTCACCATGGGTGAATGCCGGTGTCCACGGCCGGAGCGCGACCTCGGCGATCCGGCGGTTACAAGCGATGATCCCCGCGGGCAGGACGCCGTTCTCGATCAGCCACGCACATTCGGCATCGAGTTCGGTTGCGAGCTGTTCTGGAGTGCGACCGAGCCGCGGTGGCAGCGGTGCGTCGTGCAGTGTTCGAAGTGCCGACCCGGCCGCGGCCCACACCGCCGGTGATGCGGACGACGGTTCGCCGAGCCGGCCGAGCGCGGTTCCGGGTAGGCCCGCCAGGGCAAGCACGGAAGGTTTGCGCCACATGATCTCTGGTGTCGGTATCGGTGCGGCCAGCATCGCCGCACACTCGGCGTCGATGCGCGCCTGGTCACTGTCGATCTTCAGAAATGTGTCACCAACCCGTACGGTCGCACGTTGGTGATGGGCAACGACGATCTCCACAGCCTCCATGCCGGTCATTTTTCCTGGGAATGTTCGCAGCCCGCGCACGAGCGGTCCTCAGCCCGTTGGTCTTTGAGAGTGCCGCCCTCAGCCGATGAGGGAAACTCGACCAGCGGCGTGAGCGGATCGACAAATCCGCTGCCACACAAGAGATCTTGGTAGACCTGACGCATGGACATTCACGATCTTCAGGCACGAGCCATAGAGGTGCACGATCTCTATGACGACCTGAACCTCGTCGAGCGGGGTCGCACATGGACTCGGCAAGACTTCATGCTCGGTTTCGTAGGGGACGTAGGTGACCTTGCGAAGCTGGTGATGGCCGCGAAGGGCACCCGGTCCATGCCCGGCGGCCGTGAAGCACTAGAGCATGAACTCGCCGACTGTCTCTGGTCGGTTTTGATCTTGGCCCATCGATATGAGGTGGACCTCGAAGCCACCTTCTCGAAAACGATGCGCGAGCTGAAGGAGATCATCTCCGCACGACTGGACGAGCACCGCACACAGCAGTAACCCCGCTTCCTCCGGGTACGGAGTTGTAGGCCGTCGGTGAGGCTGCCCGCCCAAGCGGCCGCACTCGGCAACTCGATCCCGGATACGGTCTTCGCTCGGATATGGCGGTCCAGGACATCCGCGAGAAAAGTCACGCTAAAGCGCCGGATTTCTCGCCGATGATGCTCGACCCCGGGGTGGTGGAAGGCTCTGCCTCGTTACCACCCCTCTCGACGACCTGAGCGGGTTCGGTCGAGCTGAGTCGCTATTTCGCCAGTGTGTAGATCTGGTTGATCACTCCGGTGCCGAACGCCTCGGCAGAGGCCAGCTTCAGCTCGATCTGGTCGTCGAGCTTGTCGAACCAGCGAGCACCCTTGCCCAGCACAACCGGGTGGACGAACAACTGCAACTGATCGAGCAGGCCCGAGCGCAGCAGGGACTGGACCAGGGTGAGGCTGCCGGTGATGGCGATGTCACCGCCCTCGGAGGACTTCAACGCCCTCAGCTCGGCGTCGATGTCGCCGGTGACGATCTCGGTGTTGTTCCAGGTCGCTTCGGTCAGTGTCGTGGTGACGACGTACTTCTTCTGGTTGTTCATGAAACCGGCGAACTCGTCGTCGCTGGTGGGCCAGTGCGCGGCGAACTCCTCGTATTGGACGCGGCCCAGCAGCATGGCATCCGAGGTGGCCATTCCGGCACCGATCGCGGCGCCCATCTCGTCGTCGAAGTAGGGGAAGTGCCAGGTGGCGGGTGCTTCGGCGACGCCGTCGGCGGAGACGAACAGGCTGGAAATGATCTTGCGCATCGAATTTCTCCATCTAGAGGTGGTGAAGGGTGTTCCCGGCCGAGTCGGACGGGAATTACGAGATAGGACAGAACAGGTTGGCGCCGAGGGTGGCGGCGATGATCAGTACGGGGTGACGGCGGGTGTGTCGCCCGGCAGCGGCGCGGTTCGGAGACGGGGCGGTGATAGTCACCTTTCCGTCTTTCGAGGTAGGAGATGATGTGTACTGTACCGTACAGTTTTGCGTGAACTGAACGGTACGGTACACTCGATAAGGTGTCAACCGATCCACGAATTCGACATCCAGGAGGCCTGATGCCCCAGACCGAGACGACACCGGAACGGGTGGAGAACAGCGCCGCAGAGCAAGCGCGTCAGCGGATCATGGAAGCTGCGATGGAGGTGTTCCTGCGCGCGGGCTACCTGGGTGCCAAGGTCGACGAGATCGCCGCGGTCGCCGGATCGTCGAAACAGACGATCTACAAACGCTTCGGCAGCAAGGACAAGCTTTTCGAACACATCGTCATGGACCGCCTCGAAGGTATCGACAAGATCTTCCGCGAAGCCATCGGCGAACTGGCTTCGACCGACGAGGTGGAGAACACCCTGCGCATGGTCGCCCACCGGTTCGTGCACTTGCTGACCCGGCCCGCGCAGCTACGGATCCGGCGCCTGGTCATCGCCGAGGCCGGACGCTTCCCCCAGCTGGGCCGCGCCTACTTCGAAGCGGGACCCGAGCGCGTCCACGCCATGCTGGCCTCCTGCTTCGCCCAACTGACCGAACGGGGCCTGCTGCGAGTCACCGAGCCCGAGCTGGCCGCTAACCACTTCACCTGGCTGGTCGTGTCGGTGCCGGTCAACAAGGTCATGTTCTGTGGCGACGACACCCGGTTCAGCGACGCCGAACTCGACCACTACGCCGAGGCTGGGATCGACGTCTTCCTTTCCGCCTACCGACTCCCGGCATCGACGAGCGCATGAGCATCAGGGCTCGAGCACGTAGCGACCACGCGACCAACCCTGGGCAAATCCGACCGGCCTAGACCTCCATTCTGGCCCCCCGACGGTGTGAAAGCTGACTGCCGGGGGCAGTTGAGGGAGGTTCAGGCCGGTTGCCCTCCGATCTGCGAGCACGCACATCGGCATGATGGTGCGTTCAGCCGACCAGAGTCGGCACGACGTGGCGACCCTCCGGTCGCACTGCGGTGTCTTGGTGGCCAACGATTTCCGAGAGTGCGGCGGGGGGGCTAACAAGCGCTGTTGCTGTGGCGCCTGGGGCACCACAAGGCGTCGAATAGGGTGGGCGGGGAGAGTTTTCAGGATCGCAGGGGGATGTACGTGAATCAATCGAGTCAGTGGGTGCCGCAGCAGGGCGATCTACCGGGGTCGGTCGTGTTCCCCGTCGATGTCGGCGTCACCGCTGGGCCCGATACCGCGCTGCGGTTGAGCCGGGCGTTGGCGTTGGCGCGCTGGCGGTCGCCGGCTGGGTTGGGGTTTATCGCGACGGTGCCGCTCATTCTCATGGCCCGCAATATCTGGAATCTGATCACTGGCACTGCACCATCGAACAATCCGGTTTTCGACCTGGTCAAGGTCTATGTGGGTCTCTTGGTTGTGTCTGTGGTGATCGGCCTGCTCGTCACCGGCGTGCAGTTGCTTCGACGAAATCCGTACATCACAACCTATGCCTATCCAGGCGCCCAGATGTCCGCCCGTTTGTGGCCGGACGCACTCGAGCTGTCGCTGGCGAGTGGCACGAGAAGGATTGCGTTCCACGAGATCCGCGAGGTGCGCCCGTTGGCGGGCGCGATCTTCCTGCGTAGCAACGGCGCACCCGTACTCGTGCTGCCGCACGAGCTGATTCCGCCGGCGGCACTGGAACTGATGGGTCGATCGCCGGATTCCTCGGCCGGATCGAAGAGTTCCTTCACGTTCGCGGGTCGGCCGCTGCCGCTCGCCGGTCTCGCCGTGGTGGTGTCGTTGGCTATCGTCGTCGCGCTCGCGCTGATCTTCCGACCGCACCGGTCAACCAGCCCCGCCACCACACAGGCTACGACGACCCAGGAATCGGCCGGCCGATCCACCACAGCCGCGCCTGCGGTGGCATTACCGGATCCGTGCGCACTGACCGTGGAGCAGCAACAGGGGTTCGGCTTCATCGAGGACTGGAAGAGCACGGACTGGCCGAACCACCATGCCTGCCAATGGAAAATGCAGGACGGCGGGCAGCAGCGGCCCTACACCTGGGCTCGCGTGACGGTATCGGTCAGCCCGTTTACCAAGGACGACCAGACCAAGTACGAGACGACGCCGTACGCGGTCAAGCCCGCCGGGAATATCGTTCCCGCGGAAGGATATTTTCAGCGTCCCAAGGGAAGCGGCTACGACTACATCGGTACGTGCATCATTGTCTGGCCGACGTCCTACGGAACCGCCCATCTCGTTCTCGGGATTCAGGACATCACTCGCACCGCGGATGTCGATGCACTGAAGCGAGCAACCGAACAGTTCACTGATGCCGTATTCGCGACGCTGCCACGTTGAGCGCGCGTTCGTCGTCGGCCAAGCGGGCGAACTCGGGCGGCGTGCTGGCCGGTTTCAGCGCTGAGTCCGGTGACGTAAAAGGCGCAAAGCAGTGGTGTCGCTCGATCTACCAACCGCCGGTACGCTGACAAGTCTTCGGCCGGTGATCAGCCGTATCAGGCTGACATCGCACTGAATTCGGCAGTAGCGTGCGTTCCACGGCCTCGAATCGCAACGGCCAGTTGATTTTCCGATGGCCCGCGCTGGCAGGGTTCCGTCAGCGCGGAACGCGGCATGACAGGACATCTGGTTCACGATCGTGACCGTAGGTCCAGGGGTGTTTGTTCAGTTGTACGAGTAGGCGTCTATTGGAAAGGCGTTTGTTCGCGGTGGGCGCTGCGCGTCGGGGTGGGGCGCAGCAGCGCTGCTTCGCCGTGTTGGTTGAAGTAGTAGCTGCGGGAGTTTGCGCGAGATGGATGCTGCTCGGTCGAGATCTTTTGAAGTACTGAATGATCGGTGAATGGAGTTCCAGCTAGTAGTGGCGGCCTCGCCCGACAGTCACCGATTCGCGATCGTGGTAGAGCCTGAAGCGAGACAGTACGACTTTCCCGACCGGGGCAGAGTCGTTCTGACTTTCCGCGGACCCGATGCGATGTTGGCCGAACTCTCTCACTATTACGACGCAGTGGTCATCTGGCGGCCGGCGGATACCGAGGTCTGGGCGACGACATCCGATGGACTCTGCGAATTGATCGCAGGCGCGAGCGACAATCCGGCTCCCGGCCTCGATACTGCGGGGAGGCCGCTGGATCTGCGCGCGAGGCAGGCACTCGACGTGAGTGTTTACAACCACGGCGGTCCGGCCGAGCCCTCTTCTGGGCTAGATCGATCCCACGATGGCACCGAGCGGTCCCCCTTACGCTCCCGAGACTGAAATGGGTTCGGACCGATGATCTTCCAGCGTCCCCTGAGCAGACACGTGACGCTCAGCAGGACAGACGCTGAATCACTCGGACTTGTACTGCGTTCGGCGACTGGTCCGCGTACTGCCTCATGCCACTGCGAGCCCGTCCTCCAAATAGACAGTCCTGCCTGCGATGCGTGCCCGCACCGCTGCGGCCACTCGTCGAGCCATCACATCCGGCAGCCGCTGGGCAGCCCCGGTCTCATCGCACCACGCCCAACTCCGAAGCTCTTCGGCCTGAAGGACGATCGCCGACGTCTGGACGCGATCCAGTTCACCACCGTCGAAGACCAGCATCAGGATAGAGACCCGGCGGGACCCAATCGACCACCAACAGCTGCCCGAGAGGCACGTCGAGACCCAGCTCCTCCCGGACCTCCCTGACAGCGGCGGCGCCAGGCGACTCGCCACCCTCCACGACACCACCCGGCAATTCCCAATGGTCTTTGTACGTCGGTTCGACCAGCAACACACGGCCCAGCTCGTCGACGAACAACAGCCCGGCCCCCATCCGTTAACGAGGCAGCGTGGCGACGTAGTCAGAACTCTCGGACTTCATGGGACACAACACTATCCACCTGCGCACGATTCAGCGGGCTCGTGCTGGCCGCCTCGGTCAGCACCGTATGCGACGTAGTGCGTAACCGTCGAGAAAACAAAAACATGTCACACCACGAACAGCTGTGAAGCCGATGAAAATGCCCGGGCGTGCCGCGAACTGTCGTAGGTATTCACGCTTGGCAATGACGTTCGGATCTATCGACCTCAACTCGATCTCGCGTACTCGCCGGACGAGCCAGAGGGTTTCTCACTGTTCAGTTCTCGATGGTTCGCGGTAAGTCTGGCTGTACATACAGGACCGACGATGACATGACCTACCGTGGCCCAGTGCCCGCCGCTACGAACCGCACGGCCTCAGAGCGTTCGATACAGCTCTCACCGGACTTCTACCGTCTTTGGCGCGCAATAGCTGTCAGTCAACTCGGCAGCGCTGTTGGGGCCGGGGCATTGCCGTTGATCGCGATTCTGCTCGTGCACGCCTCGGCGCTGCAGGTCACGATGATGGCAGCGATCTCGGGTGTCGTGGCCGCGGTCCTGGCGTTGCCGTTGGGGCCGTGGGTGGAGTTCCGGCGTAAACGCCCGGTCATGATCGCAGCCAATCTGGCGTCCTTCACCGCCCTTGTTTCGGTCCCGGCCGTAGCCTGGATGGGGACGTTGACCTATCCGCAGCTGTGCGTGGTGGCCACGCTGAGCGCGGTGAGCGCGATCGTATTCAACGCCGCCAACGGGGCCTATGTGAAATCCCTTGTACCCGAACCGATCCGCGTGCGCGCGAACAGCCGACTGGAAACCTTGTTTTGGACGGTGTCCACGATCGGCGCACCGTTGGGCGGTGCGCTCATCTCTCTGAGCGGTGCAACGATCACCGTGCTCATCGACGCCCTCAGCTATTTGGCTGCCGCACTAGGTCTACGGCGGATCACCACGTTCGAACCTGAACCCGAACACCATCGGCGAGAACATGAATGGATATCGGAGGTTCGCGGTGGCTGGTCCTGTCTCTTGGCTGACCGCGTACTGAGGCGGCTGTTCTGCAACGCCATGGTCTTCGGTGGCGCACTGACCGCCGCCGGGCCGCTGATGGCGCTGCTCATGCTGCGGGACCTGCAGTTCACAGCATGGCAGTATGGGCTGGCCCTGGGGCTGCCTACTCTCGGCGGACTGTTCGGCTCTGTCTGCGCGCCGCGGTTGGTGACTCACATCGGGCCTCGCGCAGTCCTGCTCGGCGCCGGCACCGCGCGCACTTTCTGGCTGGCCCTGATGCTGTTCGCGCAGCCCGGCACCGCAGGGCTGATCGTCATCGTCACCGCTGACACCGCGCTGTTGTTCTGCGCAGGAATGTTCAACCCGGTGTTCACCACCTACCGAATGAACGCCACCACCGACCGCTCCATGGCCCGTGTCGGCACAGCGTGGTCGATCAGCGCGAGAACCTTCCAACCCGCTTTCATCGCGGCCGGAGGTTTCCTGGCCGCCATGACCAGCACCCGCACCGCCATCGCCGCTGCCGCGATCATCCTGCTCGCGAGCTCACTACTGCTCCCGTGGAAGCGAATACGCACACCGCACGCGTGACAGTTGCGCGACGCGACACGTCGCCTGACCCAGACCGACACCGCCACTTGTTCTTCCGCGCCCGGCGCTGGCCGGTTCGGTCAGCGCGATCAGCGGCCGTAGCGGATGTCCATCGGACACAGAATCTCCCCAAGACCACCGCAGAGCCCCCACGATCGGTGACTACAGTCCGAGACCGTGATCAAAAAGTGGTCTGTGCCATCCGCAATGATCTATATCGTTGGCTCGATCGTGATCGGACCGGCAATCGCGGTAGGCGGATACATGATCACCCAGGCCAACGGCGACTTCTGCGACCTGGGCCCGCATGGCAGCTCTGGACAGCGTGACCGCGATTACGCTCTCGTCGAGGGCATTCAGACCGTGGGTTCGATAGTCATGCTCGCGGTCGGCTTGTTCCTGCTGATCGCCCTGTGGGCGAACTATTCGAGCACGCGCAGATCCACATTGGGGCTGACCACCATCGGAATTCTGTTCATGATGGCCGGGTATCTCCTCGTTCTCATCATAGGAACGGCGGCAGACCAAAGCTGCTGACGCCGGACACCAACGCCAAGTGGTTGACCGACAGGATCATCCGGGCTTCGCTCATCGGAATGTCAGTGCGTTGGGAAACTGCTGTCGGGCAACCGGTTTGGTCGGCCCCCAACGCGCGGGTCGCGGCATGAGCGGACATCCTCGTTCGGACCGATGATTTTCGGCCGCAGCGGTCGTCTGAACCCTCATGCAACGAACAGGGGTGGTGACCGGAATGGACCTGTACAGCGTCATGTGCGTTAGCGACCGGGACCGGGCATTGCGCTGGTATGCGACCTTCTTCGGGCGTGCTGCGGATGAAGTCATCGGCGAAGAACTTCTGTGGCAGACCGGTGAGAACGCGTGGATCGTTGTCGACGATCGCGATGTTCGGGCCGACAGGGTGGGCGGGGCGATGATCACACTGGGCATCACTGACCTCGACGTCTTCCTGGCCCGTCTTTCTGAGCACGGCATCGCTTACGGATCGGTCGAGACCTACAGCAACGGCGTGCGACACGTCGAAGTGCTCGATCCAGACGGGAACAGTCTGTCGCTCGCCCAATCACCACCCGCGCAGTAGTCGGCAGTTGCGGACATTCTGCACCGCACCAGGTTCCGGCCGCCGGTGCCTCGCGTCGGCCGGTTCGGTCAGCGCGGTATGCGGCAATGTGTGCATTCGGTGGCGGTGCCCGTTCGAATCCCGATCCGGCCTAGACCTCCATTCTGGCCACCCGACAGTGTGAAAACTGACTGCCGGGGGCAGTTGACGGAGGTTCAGGCCGGTTGCCCTCCGATCTGCGAGCACGCCCATCGGCATGATGGTGCGTTCGGGCGGCAAATGCATTGCCGGTCCGAACAGCCTGGCAAGCGCCAAAGAGCGGATGTTGGTTGTGACGTGCGCGGCGCTATGGTGCGGAGGTGGTGTGGAAGAGGCCGACGTATCGGGTTGCAGCTGGGGAACGGATCGACGGAGCGTGGTCGCATGTCTGGGTTCAGGGGCACTCCGGTTATTACGTCGAGGATCTTTTCGTGTTCGCCGACGGTGTGATCCGGTGCGGGGAGTCGTTCGATCTACCCGGCCTCCAGCGGCGCCTCCACAGTGGAAAGGTCGCCCTGAGCGACCCCGGGCGTCCGTTGCCGGAGCAGCCCGAGCAGACGCCGCGATGGTCTGCGCGATACCCGGAACCGTTGACGCACAACGGGTTTCTCGGCGAGATCCGTGACGAGATCTCGATGCTGAACGGCCGACCGACAACATCGGACCTGTGCCGAGAGGCGATCGGGCGCTACCGGGGCGCGCCAACCGAAGCCAACAGGCTGCTGGTCAAGGACGCCTATCTCACGATCCCGGCGCACCTGCGGGTCTTCGTCCTCGGCGACATGGACAGGCAGGACATCCCGCTGCGGCAGCTCGTCACCGAACTCGGGAAGCCTGTCGGCGGGGACGGTCCGATCGCCACCGTCGAGATGCACCGGCTGGTGCTCGAATATTTCGAGGCGAGCCACCGGGGAATTCAGCACAGCGGTGATCGGCTCGCCCGGCTGCACGCCGATGATCCGGCGACGCCCAGGACGGCGACGATCACCCTGCATGAGCGGGGCGGTCCTCCGGTAGAGCCGCCCGCAACGCTCGACCTGTTCGTTCTGCGCAATGAGTTTCCCGCACCGCTGTCGTACGCGGGCGAGACCTATCCGACAGTCCTGCACGGGTATTGGGCGCTGGCGGCGCACGACCGCGACGACCATGATCGGGTCCGGGACGCCCCGACCGTCTACGCGGCGCACGAGATCGGCGGCAGTTGCGTTCTGCGATCGGACTGGTCGCTGGCGCGCACTGCCGTCATGGCCGGGTTGCTGCGTGCCAAGTTCACCCAGCACCTGGAACTGGCCGAAATACTGCGGTCCACCGCCGACGCACCGATCAGCTACACCGGCTACTCCGAGTCCCCGTTCTGGACCGATCAAGGCCGCGACGAAGGTCGCAATTGGGTCGGCCGCCTTCTCGAACTGGTCCGATCCGAGTTGTCCGCCACGACGATTCACCACTTGCCCGCGGATCGGTCGTGATAGCCGACTCGGTCAGCGCGCCACGCGGCAAGGGAGTGGATTGCCGATTCTGTGAGCATTCGGCCACTCTTGCGGTGGTCAGCATCGTTCTGGGGTAATCGAGAATTCCGACCCGCGAGCCTGTTTGCCGGACGGCGTCGTACTCAGCCCTCGACCGCTTCCGGTTGCGCGGCGGGGAGGGCATTGTCGATGAGCAAAGCGGCGATGGCGGCGGCGGTCGGGAGGGTCTCGATGCCGAGTACTCGGGTGCGGGCCGAGGCGCCGTCGAGGAGTAGCGCCAATTGTTCGCCGAGTTGTTCGGGGTCGGTGGCGCCGGCCTGGCGGGCGGTTTCGGCGAAGCGGACGGCGACGGACTTCTTGTAGTCGTGTGCGCGGCGGCGTGCGGCGTGGTGGGGGTCGGTGATCTCGACGGCGGCCGCGATGAACGGGCACAGCGGGGTCACCTCCTGCGGGGGTACCTGCCGTGGCTTGTCGAAAGCGGCGAGCAGACGTTCGCGGGGGGTGAGATCGGGGCGGTCGAACACGTCGGGCATGGTGTCGGGATCGTGCCGGCGCAGGTACTCGATGACGAGCTCGTCCTTGCTGGTGAAGTGCTGGTACGCAGTGCGTTTCGACACGTGGGCGGCCATGCAGAGCTGGTCCATACCGGTGTTGTTGATGCCTTGTTCGCGAAACAGCCGCAGTGACGCGTCGAGGATCCGTTCGCGCGCGCCCCTGCCGCGACGTTGGCCGCGAGGGCCCTTCTCCAACTCGGTCACCACTCGATACTACCGCGCGGGTACCGGTCGGTGTACTTAGCTTGCGGGTCGGCGGACAAGCCGCTACTTTAAGTAAACCAAGCCGTATACATAGCTTGGTTTATGCAGGTGGAAGCGATGCTTCTGGCCGATGCGCGATAAGGGAGTGATCATGGGCAAGCTCGATGGCAAGGTCGCGGTAATCACGGGCGGATCCAGCGGTATGGCGTTGGCGAGCGCCGAACGGTTCGTCGAGGAGGGCGCGTACGTCTACCTCACCGGCCGGCGACAGCAAGCAGTGGACGAGGCCGTGAAGCTGATCGGGCGCAATGTGACCGGCGTGCAGGGTGATGCTTCCGACTTGGCCGACTTGGACCGCCTGTTCGAGACGGTCGAACGGGAGCACGGCGGCATCGACGTGCTGTTCGCCAGTGCCGGAACGGCAGAGGCGGCCAAGCTCGGCGAGATCACCGAAGCGCATTTCGACAGCACTTTCGGGCTGAACACGCGCGGTACCTTGTTCACCGTGCAGAAGGCGTTGCCGCTGTTCAACGACGGCGGATCGATCTTCATGACCGGGTCGATCGCCTCGGTCAAGGGCTGGCCGGACTACAGCGTGTACGCGGCGAGCAAGGCCGCGCTGCACGCGCTGGCCCGCGTGTGGTTGTACGAGTTGAAGGACAGGCGAATCCGGGTCAATGTGCTGAGTCCGGGCCAGATCGCCACGCCGATCCAGGAACAGTTGTTCGACGCGGAGACCAAGGCCCAGTTCGAAGCTTTGATTCCGAGGGGGACGATGGGCCGGCCCGAGGAGATCGCCTCGGTCGCACTGTTCCTCGCCTCGGACGACTCGTCATTTGTGAACGGCCTGGAGCTGGCCGTCGACGGCGGCACCTCCGCGATCTGAACTCGCCTCTCGCCCGGGTCGAACCTATGCGGGCATTTCCACCATCGCGGGGGTCTTGTCGGTGCGCAGGCCTTTCCAGCTCGGCATGCGTAGACGCTCGCCGGCGAATTCGCGATATTCGACGTCGCCGACGAGGATCGGGGCGACCCAGCGCCAACCGGCGGGGGCGGATTCGGGCGGGATCGGATCGAAAGGGCTTGCGGGGGTTTCGATCTCGTCGAGGGTGGCGCGGATGATTCGGCGCGCGGCCTGGGTGAATCCGGTGCCCGCCAGGCCGATGAAGACCAGGCGGCCCGATTCGTCGTGCGCACCCAGGATCAGCGAGCCGAAGGTGGGTCCGAAGGCGCCCGCGCCGGGCGTCCAGCCCGCTACGACCACTTCGGTATTGCGGCGAAGTGGAGTCTTGATCCAGGCCGGGGAACGGCGGCCGGGGAGATAGACCGAGTCGATGCGCTTGGACACGATGCCTTCGAGGCGGTGTTCGCGCGCGACGTTCAGCAGTTGCGCGGCGTCCGTGCCGATCCAGTGCGGCGGCGCGGAGAGCGGGTCCGCGAAATCCAGGTCCGCGAGTCGCCTGCGGCGTTCGAGGTACGGCTCACCGGTCAGGGCGGTGTCTCCGACTGCCAGCAGGTCGAAGGCGAACAATCGGACCGGGACCTCGGCCATCAATTGCTCTCCCGGCCGGGTCACGTGCATGCGCCGCTGCAACCGCCCGAACGACGGCGCTCCGTCGGGGTCCTGCGCCACGATCTCCCCGTCGAGCATCAGAAAGTCGGTGCCCGACAATCGCTTCAGCGCGGTGACCAATTCCGGGTAGGAACGACCGACGGAATTTCCGTTCCGCGTGTAGAGCGCGCAGTCCCCCGCGTCACACACCGCGATGATCCGAATTCCGTCCCATTTCATCTCGACCGCCCATTCGGGCCCATCCGGAGGCGGTCCCCCGGTCGCCAGCATGGGCTCGGGTGCGGGACGTGCGGACGCGGTCACGGCGGGCCGCTATCCGAGTCGGCAATTCGGCAACGGGGGCATGCCCAGAGTTTGCCGCTTTATTCACCGAGCCGAATCAGCGACCCGCCGCGTACGCCGAAGTTGCACCGTGTGCCAGATCGGGATCAGCGGCAGACCGAGTCGACGATCGACTGCGCGACCGGCGCGAGCGGGCTGTCCTTGCCGCCCGTCGCCTCGATCAGGAAGACCAGCGGGTAGGTGACGAGCGAGCACACCGGGGAGGGCGGCGGCGGAGTCGCGGCCGCGGTTCCGGCTCCGGCCACCAGGGCTCCGGTGGTCACGGTGCCGGCGATGGCCAGGGTGGCGAAGACTTTGCGCATGTCGAATCCTCTGCTCTCGGTTGCGGGTGCCGGGCGTTCGTCGGTTCACGACGAATTCTGCTGCCCGGACGAACGCTTATGGATAGCTATCCAGTTGCCGTTACCTCGCGAATTCCTATGTCAGGCATATGTGACCACGCTCATAACGGCCTTCTGGCATATGCATAAAACGGCTCGGACAATTTCGTTGATTTGCCATGCGTTGGACAGGGTGTCTGTTTTTTCACGGTGCGCACACGTGCATTCTCGGATGCCGCACGGTTATCGTTTTCTCGTGGTCATGGAAATGGCAACTCCCCGGTTCATGGTCGAGGACCTGAACAGTGATGTCGCGCGTCTGCTGAGTGAGAACCGTTCGCCACATCACCCGGTCACCAGCGTCGAGTTGTTCGATGCGGCCGATCCGGAATTGCCTCCGGGCGCGATGGTGCTGGCCGTCGGAGTCTCCGGTGAGGAGCAGGTGCGTGCGCTGCTGAGCATCGCCGAGCGAGATTCCGCGGCGGCCGTCGTGATCAAGGGCTCGGCCGCGAAGATCGCCGCCGATATCGCCCGCGAGGTCGCGGTGGTCTGGCTGCGCGAGGACATGTCGTGGATGGAGCTGGCGGTGAGCCTGCGTCGCCGCCTCATCGGCAAGGTCAGCGCGGATCGCTCGTCCGACGGTTCCGCGGCCAACGAGCTTTTCGCACTGGCCGATTCGATCAGCGCGGTGGTAGGCGGACCTGTCACCATCGAATCCGACTCCGCCGAGGTGCTCGCCTGGTCCACCGGTCAGGAGGGAGCCGATCCGCTGCGCGTGGAATCGATTCTGGCCCGCACGGTGCGCCCCGGCTGGGTGCATCTGCTGGCCGAGGAAGGCGTGCTGAGCGAGATCGGCCGATCGCGGGATCCGGTGTTCGTGCCCGCGCATTCGGTCGACGGTCAGCCGATGCCCCGGGTGGCGATCGCGGTACGCGGGGGCGCTGCCGTCCTGGGTTATATCTGGATCGTGGTGCGCGAGCCGCTCTCGCCGGAAACGGCCGCCCGCCTGCGGGACATCGCGCGGGTGGTCGCACCGCAACTGGCGCAGCTGAATCTCGATCCGCCCTCGGCGGCCCGTAAACGGCAGCGTCAGCTCGCGGATGCGGTGTTCGCCGGTGGTCCGGCGGCGACGGTGGCCGCCGGACAGCTGGGCCTGGTGCCCGGGCCGCTCGTCCTGATCGCGATCGGGGCCGATTCCCCAGCGCACCAGGATGGGTCGGATATCACCGCGCAGCGTCGCCTGGACAGTCTCATGGAGCACTATCTCAGCGCCGTGCACCCGTCCAGTGTGGTGGCGCGCAACGCGGGGGTGCTGCACGCGCTGCTGGCGTGGCCGGGGCTCACGGAGCAGGCCGCGATGGCCGGAACTCGTTCGCTGGCAGAGGATTTCGCGGGACGCTCGCTGGACCGGACCGTCTATCGACTTGCTGTGAGCCCGGCCGTTGCGTCGGTCACCTATTTGTCCGTGGCCAGAGTGCAGGCCAATGCGATCCTGGCGACGATGCTGCGGGACGGGGTTTCCGGCACCGGTCAGGTCAGCGCGGAGCTGGCGGATGTCGCGCTGCCGATGCTGCTGGGACGCTTGGCCGACTACGCCGATTCCCTGGAGCTTCCGGACTTCGTCGGGCCGTTGCGGGCGCTTGCGGACGATGAGGGCACGAATCGGCAACTGCTCGAATCACTCTCGGCATACTTCCAGGCCGGTGCGGTGCTGGACGATGCGGCCGCGAGCCTGCACGTTCACGTCAATACCCTGCGCTACCGGATGAAGAAGGTGCAGGAGCTCAGCGGACTGGATCTGCGCGACGCCGACGCGATGTTGCTGTCGCAGTTGGAACTTCGACGGTGGCAGCTGCGGCGCGGCACACGAACACCCGCCGCCCCGCAGCCCTGAGACACACCGCGGCGTTCACAGGTCGATCACTGCACGATGTTCGGGACGGCGCTCGGGTTGGTCGCGCCGACCGCGGCGCCGATCCCCGCGCCGACACCGGTACCGATCGCGGCGCCCACGCCCGCGCCGACGGCGACCGGAACAGCCTCGCCGACCGCGAAACCGAGTGCGCCACCGGCCAATGCGCCGGTGATCGCACCGCCCGGGAGGGTGACCGTCTCGAGCGGAACCGCCGGCAGACCGATGGCGCCGCCGATGGCCGCGCCCGTCGCCGCACCGATCGGCACGCCGACCGCCGCACCGGCGATACCCAGCGGCAACCCCGCGACGCCGCCGACGATGCCACCACCGACCGCGCCGACACCCGCGCCGATGCCCGCACCCACCGCGGCACCGCTGGCGATCGGGTTCGAGACCTGCTGCACCGCGACCGGAGCCGGGTCGGACACCGTCGCGGCACTCGCGGTTCCGGCGCCCATGGCCAGCACGAGGGCGGGAACGGCGGCGGTGATGATCGCCGCGCCTGCGACGGTGGTGAAATTCTTCTTCATCGGAACTCGATCCTTTGCACTGGGGAAAGTGGATACCTTTCGATATTCCGTCCCGAGAGTGCGTGTTTTCTTGTCGAGCTCTTCAAGACCTCCGAGTGCCGTTTGTCGCTGCCGACACAGGCTCTACCAGGCAGTTCACCGGCAGGCCAGCATTTCCGGGTGGCTACCGGCCGATCTTTGGTCAATTCCGCGGCGTTGTCCCGCACCGGTCCGCGGGCAAGCGCCGAGATGTGGTGCGTCACACAACACGGCCCGGAGTCGGGTAACCGATTCCGGGCCGTCGTCATGCACGCTGTCGCACGTCGTGCACGCTGTCGCGGATCTATTTGGCCGCGATGCCGCTCTGACGAATGACATCCAGGGTCTCGCCGTAGGTCAGGCTGGAGTCCACCGTGATGCTCTCGGCGGAGTTGTCGACATTCACCGCGCTCACCGTGTCCAGACCGCGCAGCGTGCGCTCGGCGACGTCGGCATCGCTGGAGAAGTTGGGAAGCTGGAAGGTATAGACGCCCATGGCGCTGTCCTCTCGAATCGGGAATGCTGCCTGCCTTTTCGGCATAGCCGCCCTCGAGCTCCTCAAACCCCGCCGTCGCCTAGTGCGCGTGGAAGGCCTCCGCCAAGCGCTGGGCGGCCGTGCGCAAACGCTCCGGGGAGTTGTTGCTGAAGCCGAGCCGCAGGTTCTGAGTGTGGTGCACCGCGCCGTCGGGATCGAAGTACCGGCCGAGGGAGAAGTCGGTGCCCAGGGCGCGAGCGCGCGCCTGCACCGCGCTCAGATCCAGTTCCGGATCGGACGCCGTGGCCCACAGGAAGATTCCGCCCTCTGGATCGGAGAATTCCAGCACGTCACCGACGGATGCGCGCAGTTCGGTGGTGAGCGCGCGGGACCGTTCCCGGTAGATCTCGTGCGCGGCGGTGAGAATTCCGTCGAATTCGCCCGGGGTGGTGAGCAATCGGGCGATGGCGGTCTGGGTGAGCAGCGAGGAGTGCTGATCGTTGTTGCCCCGCAGCCGGGTCAGCGCGGGGATCAGCCGGCGTGGTCCGGCCAGCCAGCCCAGCCGCAGACCGGGGCCCAGGGTCTTGGAGAAGGTGTTGACCCGCACGACCACCTCGCTCTCCAGGCTGGCATCGGCCACGCCCTCCCCGGCGAATCGCAGGTCGCGGTAGGGGTTGTCGGACACCACCAGAAAGCCGTACTGCTCGGCGAGCGCCACGACACGGGCACGGTCGGCGGCCGGCAGGGTCGAGCCGGTCGGGTTCTGGAAGTCGGGGATGAGGTAGAACAGCTTGGGCCGCAGACCCGCCCGCAGCCGATCCTCCAGGGCGTCCAGGTCCAACCCTTGTTCGGTGACCGACACCGAAACGACTTGTGCGCCATAGTGTCCGAGCAGACGCAGGGCGAGCGGGAAGGTGGGGCTCTCCACCAGCACGGTGTCGCCCGGGTCCAGGATCGCGCTGAACAACAGGCTCAGTCCGTGCAGCGCGCCGTTGGTGACCAGGACGCGGTCGGGGTCGGTGCCCTCGTGTCCGGCGATCCAGGAGCGCAGCGGCTCGATACCGGGTGCCGACGAGTACTGCAGTGCGGCAACCGATATCGCCGGATCGCTCAGGGTCGCGTCGTAGGCCGCTCGCAGCTGCCTCGTCGGCAGCGCCTCGTCGGCGGGCACACCGCCCAGCAGCCGGATGGCGTCCGCAGCGACCCCGCTGGGCGGGGGACCGAATCCGCCGAGCGGGGATTCGTGCGCGCCGAGGCGGGACAGCAGGGTGGCGCTGTCGAAACCGGTTGTCAGAGTGTCGGTCATCGTGATTCTCCTCGAGAGGGTTCGATGGACTTGCCCGGCACCGCGGCCAGCAGGGCTCGGGTGTAGGGGTGTTCGGGTGCGGTGTAAAGCTGTTCGGTGGGACCCGATTCCACGATGCGTCCGTGCTGCAGCACCACGACCTCGTCGCACAGGAACCGCACCACCGCGAGATCGTGCGAGATGAGCAGCAGGGTCAGCCCCCGCTCGCGGCGCAGTCGCTCGAGCAGACGCAGAATCCGCGCCTGCACCGACAGATCCAGTGCCGAGACCGGTTCGTCGGCGACGATCAGCGTGGGGTCGTTGGCCAATGCCCGGGCGATCACCACCCGCTGCAACTGCCCGCCGGACAGCTCCCGAGGCAGCCGGTGCGCGTGCGCGGCGGTCAGTTCGACCTCCTCGAGCAGCTGAGCCACCCGCTCCCGGATCGAAATGCCGTGCAGTTGCACACCATTGAGTTCGAGCGGTTCGGCGATGGACTGCGCGACGGTCAGGCGCGGATCGAGCGCACCGTAGGGATCCTGGAAGATGTACTGGACCGAGCGCCGCCAGCTGCGCGCCGCCGCCCGATCCAGATCGTGCAGCGCGACGCCGTCGTATTCGATCACCCCCTGCTCGGGCCGATCCAATCCGACGATCTGACGCGCCAGAGTCGTCTTGCCCGAACCGGATTCACCGACGATGCCGACCGCCGCCCCCGCGCTGACATCCAGCGACACCCCGTCCAGCGCGATGTGCCGAGTCCTGCGCAGCTTCCCCGGCGCGGTGACCGCGAAACTGCGCCGCGCCTCACGAACGCGCAGCAACGGCGGCGACGCCGCGGATTCCCGCCGATTCTGGTGTGCGGTCTCCGGCGGGTTCGCCGAAGGCGAGGATCCGGCCGCATGGCCGGTCACGTTCACCGCACTCGACGACTGCCCGTCCCCGGGCTCTCGCACCGGTGCGCCCGCGGGTTCGGCGTTCTCCCGCCGAAGCAGCGCCGGGGTGGCCGCCAGCAGTTGCCGCGTGTAGTCGTGCTGCGGAGTCCGCAGCACCGTCGCGGTAAGACCGGATTCGACGATCCGCCCCTCCGACATGACGTGGACCCGATCCGTCCGATCGCCGATCACGCCGATGTCGTGGCTGACCAGCAGCACGCCCAGGCCCAGTTCGGCCTTGAGCCGGTCGATCAGATCCAGCACCTGCGCCTGGACGCTGACATCCAGGGCGGTGGTGGGTTCGTCGGCGACGAGCAGCGCCGGTTCCCGGGCCAGCGCGAGCGCGATCACGACGCGCTGGTTGAGGCCGCCGGACAGTTCGTGCGGGAACGCGCCGAATGTCTTGCCCACCTCGGTGATTCCGACTCGCTCGAGCAATTCCGCTGCGCGCGTGCGCCGTTCGTGGCGGGTCCGCAGGGTGCGCGGCAGCGCCTCGAGCAGCTGGGTGGCGATGGTCAATCGTGGATTGAGAGAGGCGGTGGGGTTCTGGAAGACGACCCCCACCCGATCGGCCAGCACCCGCGCCCGCCGCCGCGCCGGGACCTGCGACGGGTCCAGCCCCGACAACAGGACCCGGCCCCCGGCCACCTGTGCCGCGCGCGGCAGCAATCCGGCGATGCCCAGTGCCG
Organism: Nocardia jejuensis NBRC 103114; assembly: GCF_001613145.1. Lineage (GTDB taxonomy): Bacteria > Actinomycetota > Actinomycetes > Mycobacteriales > Mycobacteriaceae > Nocardia > Nocardia jejuensis. The sequence continues at coordinate 39,787 of NZ_BDBU01000008.1, read as the reverse complement.
TCATCGTTTTCCCGGAGCCGGATTCCCCGACCAGCCCGACCGTTTCACCGGGCCGGATGTTCAGGGACACCTCGTGCACCACCGTGGTCGGCGGCCCGTCGCGGCCGACGGTGATGCGCAGGTTCTCGACCACCGCGACCGGTTCGGCGATCGGTTCGGCCGTCGCCTCGGTGACCGTGAGCAGACTGGTGGTCATGCGGGGATCTCCTGTCCGGCGGGCGCGGTCGCCGGGCGACGCCACGCGGTGAGCAATCGGCGAGCGCCGCGACGCGGTCCGAGCTGGAATCGCTCGGCCAGCGCGTCACCGGTCAGCTGGAATCCGACGATCGCGAGAATCAGTGCGGCGCCGGGGAACAGCGCCACCCAGGCGGCGTTGTCGAGCCGGGCCTGTCCCCCGGCGACCATCGAACCCCAGTCGGGGGTGGGCGGCTGCACGCCCAATCCCAGGAACCCCAGACTCGATTCGAGCAGCAGGATGGCCGAGGCGTTGAGCGTGAACGCGACCGTGAACAGCGGCAGCACCCCGGGCAGCAGATGCCGCACCGCGATATCGCCTCGCCCCGCCCCCGAGAGCCGAGCCGCCTCGATGAACGGCCGCTGCACGATCGATTGCGCGTGCCCCCGGATCACCCGGAAGGTCAGCACCCACGACCCGGACACCAGCACCCCGACCAGCGGCACCAGCGAATTGCCGACGAAGGACAGGATCACCAGGGCCAGCACGATGGTCGGAATGGCCAGCTGCACATCGGCCAGCCGTCCCGCGACGGTGTCCACCCAGCCGCCGAACAGCGCGCCGAGCAGCCCCAGCACCAAGCCGATCACGGCCGCGATGACCGCCGCGATCGCGGTGACGGACAACCCGATTCGCCCGCCGTACAGCACCCGGGTGTAGACATCGCGCCCGAGTTCGTCGGTGCCGAACCAGTGATCGGCGCCGGGCGGGCGCAGTACCGCGTTCAAGTCCTGATCCAGCGGCCCGTGCGAGGTCAGCAGCGGCGCCGCCAGCGACAGCAGCACCAGGATCCCCAGCAGTGCCGCGCCGATCAGCCCCGCGACCGGACGCCGCGTGCCCGCGCTCATCGCGCGATCCTCGGATCGAACAGTGCGGCAAGCACATCCACGATCAGATTGATCAGCACGAATCCCACCGCGATCACCAGCACGCAGGCGATCACCAGTGGATAGTCGCGGTTCTGCACCGCGTTCACCGACAGCTGCCCGATACCGGGCCAGGAGAAGATGGATTCGGTGACCACCGCCCCGCCCAGCAGCACGCCGGCCTGAATGCCGAGCACGTTCAGTGTCGAGCCGAGCGAATTGCCGACGACGTGGCGCAGCGTGAGCCGGATCGGGTGCAGTCCCTTGGCGCGGGCCGTGCGCACGTGATCGGAGTCCAGCACCTCCACCAGCGCGGTCCGGAAGACCCGGGAGATGCTGGGCACGAAGAAGATTCCGAGCGTGATCGACGGCAGCACCAGATGCGCGAGCGAACCCGAGCCCCGCGAGGGCAGCACGTGCAGTGTCACCGAGAACACCAGCACCAGCAGCACCGCCAGGAAGAATCCGGGGATGGCGTCCAGGATCGTCGCCACCGAGACCGGGAGCCGCCGCAGCAGCGGTCGCTCGCTGGTGGCCGCGACGTACCCGATAGCGCCGCCCGCGACCACACCGAACAGCAGGGCCGCGGCCCCGAGGGTGGCGCTGGGGGCCAGCCTGCTCAGGGCCAGCACCAGTGGATCGCTGTTGTAGCGCAGCGAATCGGGGAACTCACCGGTGAGCACCGCGCCCACGAAACGGAAGTACTGCTCGTACAGCGGACGGTCGAAACCGTAGAGCCTGCTCACCCTTTCCAGCTCCCCGGCCGGTGCGTCGGGAGCGATGAGCATGACGGCCGGATTGCCGCTGGAGTAGAGCGCGAAGAACACCAGGGTGATCGCTCCCCAGACGGCGATCAGCCCGGTGAGCACGCGCCCGCCCACGTAGCGCGGATTCAACGGCAGGCGCAGCACCCGCCCCGGGGTCGCGGTGACCATTACGAGGCCCCGTGCGTGTACCGGTGGCCGAGCAGGTTGCCGCGCAGCGTGGTGTCCGCGTACTCCCTGCGGAAGATGCCGCGCCGCTGCAACTCCGGCACCACCGCTCGGGCGACGTCGTCGAACGCACCCGGAAAGTGCGTGGGCGACAACACGTATCCGTCGACCGCCTCGGCCTCGAACAGATGGGCCAGCTGATCGGCGACCTCGGCCCCGGTGCCGACGATCTGCGGGGTGAACTCGCTCGCGCCGAAATGCTTGGCGATCTGGCCCAGAGTCAGCTCGGTGCCCAGGGATTCGCCGTTGCTCGCCGCGAGCGCGGTGAGGTTGTCCAGCAGTCGCACCCCGGCCGCCTCGTCGGTGGATCGCCGGGCGACGGCCTCGGTGAACAGCAGATCCGGGTCGAGCCCGTTGAGGTCGGTGCGCACGAACTGGCTCAGGAACGCCACCGCCGCGTCGGTATCGACCAGGGTGTTCAGGAATTGCTGTCGCGCGCGGGCGATGTCGGTGGTCTCCCCGACGATCGGCTGCACGGCGGCGATGAGCTTGATGCTGTCGGGATCGCGACCGGCCTCGGCCGCGAGCCTGCGCAGATCCTCGCGTTTGGCGCGCAGATCCGCCTCGTTGTTCTCGATGGCGAACACCAGCTCGGCCCATTTGGCGCCGAATCGCCTGCCGCGCGGGGAATCTCCGGCCTGGATCAGCACCGGCTTGCCCTGCGGAGAGGGCGGCAGCGTCAGCGGTCCGCGCACCCGCACGTACTTGCCCTGATAGTCGGGGGTGGCGACCTTGGTGGTGTCGACGAACACCCCCGATTCCTTGTCCGCCACCAGCGCGTCGTGTGCCCACGAATCCCACAGCGCCACGGTGGATTCCACGACCTCGTCACCACGGTCGTAGAGTTCGGTGCGCTCGAGTTCCTCGACGAAGGGGAAGTTGGCCTGGGTCGCCTCGCCCTTGCTCATGATGATGTTCCAGGCGACGCGCCCGCCGCTGAACTGATCGAGGCTGCCGAGGGTGCGGGCCAGGTGGTACGGCGCGTTGTAACTGGCCGAAAGGGTGACCCCGATACCGAGGTGCCGGGTCACCCCCGCGATGACCGAGGCCAGCTGGGTGGGTTCGTGCTTGAGGCCGTTGCTCAGCCCGTAGCGCGCGAAATTCGGGTTGTAGGCCAGGGTTTCGGGGATGAAGGCCATATCGAACTTGGCCCGCTCCAGGGTGCGCCCGACATCCTCGAAGAGGGTCCGGTCGTTGAAGTCGCGCTCGGAGTAGGGATGCCGCCAGGCACCGACGTAGTGATTGCTCGGGAACAGCACGTATCCCGCGAGGAACAGCTGTCGTTCGCTCATGCCCGGTCGACTTCCTGTGCGTAGAGGTAGCGGGTGGTGCGCGGCGACCAGTTCAGGCCGTCGCGGACGAGGGAGGAGAAGGTGCCCGGCCACAGGAACACCGTGTGCGCCTGGTCGTGGTAGCGCTGGGTGGCCTGATCGGCCAGGGCGCGCGCGGACGCCGGATCGGTGGCCGCCTGCAGTCGGTTCACCAGATCGTCGAATTCCGGGTCGGTGATATTGCTCTGCTTGTAGCGGGACTTGCTGGTGAACGGATCGAACACGGTCCAGGCGTCGCGGTACTGCCCGCCCCAGCCGATGTAGACCAGATCCGCGGCCTGATCGCTGGGCTGGTTCTGGCGCGAGAGCCAGGCCGGGAACGGCGTCTCGGTGATGTTGACCTTGATACCCACCGCGGCCGCCTGCTGCGCGAACGCCTGGCCGATGGCGGTACCCGCGGCGTAGGTGCCGGCCGGGATATCCAGTTGCAGCACGACATCGTTCGAGTGCCCGGCCTCGGCCAGCAGCTGCCGGGCCTTGTCCGGGTTGTAGTCGTAGGCGGTGACGGCCGGGTTGGTGTCGAAGAACGGGGGCGCGATGACCTGCCCCTGCGAGGGCTGTACCGCGCCTTTCAGCAGACCCGAGATGATCGACTTCTTGTCCACCGCGTAGTTCAGCGCCTGCCGCACCCGCGGATCCGCGAGCGGGCCGCCCTTGTTCTCGTTGATCGAGATCACCTGCACCCAGGAGCTGTCCGAGAGCGTCGAGCGGTAGTCCTTGTTGCTCTTGAACTGATCCAGGCTCAGCGGATCCAGGTTCAGCGCGATGTCGACCTCGCCGGCCTGTACCGCCGACACCCGCGCGGCCTCGGACGGCAGCACCTTGTACTCGATGTTCGAGAAGGCGGGCTTGGTGCCCCAGTAGCCCGGGTTTCCGGTCAGCTTCGCGCCGTTCTCGAGGTCGATGGACTCGAGCAGGTACGGCCCGGTGCCGATGGCCTCGGTATTGAGATTGCCGCTCCCCCAGAACTTCTGGGTGGTGATGTAGATGTTCCAGAGCCGTGACGGCAGATCGATCGCCGGCTGCTTCAGATGGAACACCACGGTGTTCGCGCCCTCGGCGGTCACCGAATCGGTGTAGATCTTGAACTGCGCGCCCAGCTGGCTCTTGGTCGCGGGATCGAGCAGCTCACCGAAGTTCCAGGCCACATCCTGCGCCGTGAGCGGGGTCCCGTCGGAGAACTTCACCCCTTCACGCAGCGTGAAGCGCCACTCGAGCAGGCTGGGGTTGGTCCACGCGCTGGCCAGCCGGGGCTGCACCTGCCCCTTGGGATCCAGGTAGGTCAGCGCCTCGTACACGGTGCCCTTCACCGAACCGTCGCTGTCGGGAGACCCACCGTTGTGTGGGTTGAGTCCGGTGAACTGGCGCGAAAGCGCAAGGCGCAGAGTGTGATCCGCGCCGAGTCCGCCGCCGGAACCGGAATCGCCGCCGAGGGCGGAACTGCACGCTCCCGTGAACACCGTCGTGCCGATCGCCAGCAGGGCGATCAGCCGGCGACCACCGGAAAAGGAAAAGCTCATGAATGGGTACTCCGATATTCTTCTCGACAGCGACTGCGCCGTCGCGGGGTATGGGGTGTCGCGGGTATGGGTGTCGCGGGCCGTATTCGATACGGCGGATGACCGAATTCCGCACGCGCCCGGAATCACGGTGCGGCGCGATTCAGGGTGCGGAAAGGTCCGCCGCGGTGGCGGTCGGGGTGAAACGGGTCAGCGACAACAACCGGTGACGGTCAGCGGGACCGCGCGCCGATGCGCGGAGCGGCCGCACAGGCGATGATCTCGCACCAACCGCTCCTTTCTCCGCGTTGCGCCCGGATCGCATCCCGCGATCCATCGCAAGTGTGCACATCGGCCCGAACCGGAACAACAAAGCTGCGCTTCGTGATTCGTTCAGTTTTTGTGCACGATCGGCGCGGGCTTCCACAGCGGCTACACAGAATCGCCCTGATCGTAAGGATTTTCTTCACACGCCGGTGCGCGAAGTATCGACGCCGGGGCGAAAGTGAGGCAGACGTGTACGACATCCGACGTCTCATCCTGTTGCGAGACCTGGCCGAGCACATCACGATGACCGCCGTCTCGGAGCTGCACGGCATCACCACCTCGGCGGTGTCGCAGCAGTTGCGCATCCTCGAGGAGGAGGTGGGCACGGTACTGACCCGCAAGGAGGGCCGGGTACTGCGGCTGACCTCGGCCGGGCGCGTGCTGGTGGATCACACCTCCCGCATCATCGCGGCTCTCGAGGAAGCCGAGAGCGCGGTGGCGGCCACGGCCGAGCAGATCACCGGGGTGCTGACGCTGGCGACCTTCCGTACCGCGCAAACCCGGCTGGCGCTGCCGGTGGCCGCCCAGCTGCGCGAACAATATCCGCGGCTGCGGGTGCGCGTGGTCGATCTGATGCCGGTCGATTCGGTGCCCGCGGTGCGTCAGCAGGAGGTGGACCTGGCCATTTCCTATGCCTATTCCTTCCGCGCCCGCGATCTGCCGCTCGGGCTGGAGTCGGAGTATCTGTTCAGCGATCCGCTGGTGCTGCTGGCTCCGGACGCGCTGCGTGAGCGGGTACGCCAGCACGGATTGGTCGCGGTGCGCGATGCGGACTGGATCACCGCGCGCGACGGTGCGCCCTCGATCGCCTCGGTGCTGTACGCCTGCCGTGAATCGGGTTTCGCGCCACGCATCGAACATCGCAGCGCCAGCTTCGCGGCCATGGCCGAGATGGTGGAGTACGGGCTGGGCGTGACAATCGTGCCGCAGATGTCGGTCTCGCCCGAGCATCACCGGCTCATCGCCTGCCCGGTGGCCGGGGGCAATCGCCAGGTCGGGGTCACCTATCGGCGGGCCTCGCTGGAGCGCCCGGCGGTGGCCGCGGCCATCCACGCGCTGCGCACGGTGGCCCAGCCGCTGCGCCTGGCCTCGTGAGCGGCGATCGTCGAGAAAAACTAAACGATGCTCGTAGATCGGCTGTGTTGTTCGCCCGATGCCCGCTTCGGATACTGAATTCGCGAGGGGTGCGAAAACCGACCGCGCCCAGTCGATTCCATGATTCACGACCGCGTGCGGAACGGACGTGTTCCGGGCGGAGTACCGCCACACCACGCTGCGCGGTCACCTCGGCATCCCCGAACCGGCGAACCAGTTCGCCGCGCGGCGTGACTCGCGTCGTGCGGCGACCACCGCGTAGCGCCGCGCCCGAGGCACACCGACCGTACTCATCGTTCCAGGAGTTACCTTGACCAGAGCCGACACCACCTCCATCCAGTACAACGGCGAATCTCTCTCCAGCGCACTCTCATTCGACTCGCCGGACGCCACCGGACCGCACACCGCGGACGTACGCGATCTCGACCACCACTCGCCCGTCGACGAAACGACAACGTCCGGCCGCGACAACGAGCCCGAGACTCGCACGTCGCCCGACCGCTCGCCCGCACGGCCCGATCACGAGGCCGGCCTCGTGCCCGTGCCGCGTCCTGGTTCGCCGGAGCTGCTCGCCTTCGTCGCGGAGGTGGCGGCCGATGCCGCGCGGCGGCGGGACGCCGGTGGCGCGGAGCCGCCGTTCGCGGCCGTCGCGGAGCCGCCGTTCGCGGCCGTCGCGGAGCCGCCGTTCGCGGCCGTCGCGGCGGCGAAACGGTTGCGGCTCGGGGCTGTTCGGGTGCCGGCGGATCTCGGCGGTGGGGGTTGGACTGCCTCGGAGCTCTTCGAATTGCTCATCGATCTGGGCGAGGCGGACCCGGATGTGCCGCATATTCTGCGCATCCATTTCGGGTTCGTGGAGGAGTTGTTCCGGCTGCCGCGCACGGAGGCCAAATCGGCGTGGATCCCGCATGTGCTGGCGGGCAAGCTGTTCGGTGGGGCGCTCACCGAACTCGGTGACCGCGCCGCCGGATCGTGGCAGTACGACAGCACGCTCGTCCCGCGTCCCGAGGGCGGGTACACCCTCAACGGGCGCAAGTTCTACAGCACGGGCACGCTCTACTGCGATTACGTCCGGGTCAGTGCCGAGGTGCCGGAGCGGGGGCTGCTCACCGCGGTGGTGCCCACCGATCGTGCGGGCATCGAGCATCTCGATGATTGGGACGGAATCGGGCAGCGACACACCGGAAGCGGCACCACCGTCCTGACCGATGTGCTGGTGGGCGAACACGAAACGCTGCCGTGGCGCGGCGCGGACTCGAAAGTGCCGCCGCGCCAGTCATTCCCGCAGCTCTACCTGCACGCCATCGCGGCGGGCATCCTGCGCGCGGCGGCGGCCGACGCGGCGGCACTGGTGCGCGGTCGCCGCCGCACGTTCGTCTTCGCCACGGCCGAGCAGCCGCGCGAGGATCCGCAACTGCTCGAGGTCATCGGCACCATCTCGGCCACCGCCTTCGCCGCCGAGGCAACCGTGCGCATCGCCGCGCAGGCCCAGGATCGCGCCTTCGACGCCGCCCGCGCCACCGGAATCGACGCCGCCCTCGAACATCACGCCTCGGTCCTGGCGGCCCAGGTGAAGGTGGCCCTCGAGGAACCGGCGCTGCGGGCGGCCGCACGCATCTTCGAGGTCGGCGGCGCGTCGGCCACCCGCGCCTCGGCGCACCACGACCGGCACTGGCGCAATCTGCGAACCCTGTTCTCGCACAACCCGACCGTCTACAAGGCGCGGGCCCTCGGCGACCTTCTCGTCAATGACACACAGCTTCCCGAGGCCGGGCATTTCTGACCCGTCATTCCCGCCGTCCACCGCACAGGAAGAACATATGAGTTCCGAATACCTCTGGTACATCCCGAATCAGGTCGGTGCGGGACACCGTGGCGACGTCGTCTCCGACGATCACAACAGTCTCGACACCCTGACCACTCAGGCCACGGCACTCGAGAAACACGGCTGGAAGGGTGCGCTGCTGGGTGCGGGCTGGGGCCGTCCGGACACCTTCACGGTCGCCACCGCACTCGCGGCCCGCACGACCACTTTCGAACCGCTGGTGGCGATCCGGCCGGGGTACTGGCGTCCCGCGAATTTCGCGACCGCCGCGGCGACGCTCGATCATCTGTCCGGCGGCAGGCTGCGCGTCAATATCGTGTCCGGGAAGGACGATCTGGCCGCCTACGGGGCCGAGGTGGAGGATCAGGCCCAGCGCTACGGGCGCACAAGGGAATTCATGCAGCTGGTGCGCCAACTATGGACGCGGGAGAACGTCACCTATCGCGGGGAGCACTATCGGGTCACCGATTCCACCGCGGTCCCCCGGATCACGCCGCGCGGTGACCGCTCGCATCCGACACTCTACTTCGGTGGCGCGTCCGAGGCCGCGGAGCGAGTGGCCGCGGCCGAGGCCGATGTCCAACTGTTCTGGGGTGAACCGCTCGACGGCGTCCGCGCCCGCATCGAACGCCTCCGCGCGCTGAGCGAGGAGATCGGCCGCGAGCACGCGCCACTCGAATTCGGTTTGCGGGTGACCACTTTCGTGCGTGACACCACCGAACAGGCATGGTCCGAGGCCGAGGCGAAGGTGGCGCGGATGGCCGAGGGCCGGACCCCTCCACAGCAGCACGCCGATCACTGGACCGCCGTCGGACAGAAGCGACTGCTGGACCTGGCCGCGCGGGGCGACGTGCTGGACGAGAACCTCTACACCGCGCCCGGCCGGTTCGGCGGTGGCGGCGCCGGGACCACCTGGCTGGTCGGCTCCCCCGAGGATGTCGCCGCATCGCTACGCAAGTACCGCGACCTGGGCATCACCCATTTCGTGCTGTCGGATACCCCGTACCTGCCGGAGATCGAACGCCAGGGCAACCAGCTGTTACCACTGCTGGACAGCGAATAGCGCACGGCGGCAACGCATTCGAGGAGGCCCGGCCGGTGGATCCCACCGACCGGGCCTCGACTTCTCGGCGCCGGGCGACTCACCGCCGCCTGCGGTTCAGAGCCCCAGACCGGTCCCGTGCACGCCGTGCTCCTCGATCAGCGCCAGCTCCTCCTCGGTGAGCGCAGGGAAGCTCAGAGCGGCGATATTGTGGTCGAGCTGCGCGGTGGAACTCGCGCCGATCAGCGCCGAGGTCACCTCGGGCCGTCGCAGCACCCACTGCAGTGCCAGCTGTGCCAAGGACTGCCCACGCGCCGCGGCGATCTTGTCGAGCGCGGCGGTGCGCTGCCGGTACGTCTCGTCGATCACGTCCGGGGACAGGAACGTGCTGTTGCGGGCACGCGCACCCTCCGGAATCGCCTCGAGGTACTTGTCGGTCAGCAGGCCCTGCGCCAGCGGCGAGTAGACGATCACACCGAAGCCGTCCTCGACCGCGGTGTCCAGCAGTCCGTTCCGCTCCGGCCGGCGATCGTAGATCGAGTACCGGGCCTGATGGAGCAGCAGCGGCACACCGGCGGCGCGCAGCAGTTCGGCGGCCTCGTGGGTGCGATCGGGCTGGTAGTTGGAGATGCCGATGTACAGCGCCTTGCCCTGCTCCACCGCGCTCACCAGCGCGCCGACCGACTCCTCGAGGGGCGTGTCCAGGTCCGGGCTGTGGTGATAGAAGATGTCGACGTAATCGGTGCCGAGGTCGCGCAGACTGTGTTCCAGCGAGGTGAGCAGCGACTTGCGCGATCCCCCACGCAGATACGGGCTCGGCCCGATCGCGTTGCCCGCCTTGGTCGAGAGGATCAGCTCATCGCGGTAGGGCGCGAGATCCTTGCTCAGCACCCGGCCGAAGTTCTGCTGCGCGGCCCGATGCGGCGGACCGTAGCGATCGGCATTGTCGAAGTGGGTGATGCCCAGATCGAAGGCGTGCAGGATGATGTCGCGCTGCGTCGCGAACGCGTAGTCGGTGCCGAACTTCTGCCAGAGCCCGAAGGAGAACGCGGGCAGGTCCAGACCCGAACGCCCGGTGCGCCGATAGGGCACTCGCTCGTAGCGATCCTCCGCGGCGGCATAGGTCTGTTCGAAGGGGCCGTAGCTCATGGGTGATGTCTCTTCCGTACGCGCCGATGGTCTGTGCCCGGACGTTATCGAGACATCTCATCACCCGACATCGGTTGTGCTCATGACGATTCCGATTATGAGTTGCGCCGCATTCGCTCTCCGGCCGGAGAGAACTCTTTGACACTTGTCAAGCATTATCTTGACGAGTGCCCAGGGAATGGGTAGCGTGGGCGCCGCACAGACGCGGGCCGCTACTCGGAGCGGCTCGGGAGCGTCGAGTCCGCCTGCAACGGACCCAATGACGGCGCTGTATGGTCGGGGCCCCACCGCCGCCCGCACGAGGCCCCGACCACTCTCCCGGGCGTGGACGATCCGCCGTCAGAGCGTCTGCACGAGTCCACCGTCGATCACGAAGTCCGCGCCGGTGACATTCGCGGTCCGTTCGCTGGCCAGCAGCAGCACCAGATCCGCGACCTCCTGAGGATGAGTGAAACGTCCCGTGGCGCTCTGCGCCGCGGTCTGCCGGACCACCTCGTCGGGATCCGCGGCCGCCGCCGCACCGACCACGGCCGCGACGCCCTGATCCCCCAGCCACAGCGCCGTGGTGACCGGCCCCGGCGAGATGGTGTTCGCCCGAACCCCTTGGGGCCCGAACTCTTTCGAGAGCGACTTGCTGAAGTTGGACAGCGCCGCCTTCGCCGCGGAGTAGTCGATGACGCCGGGATCGGGAAGGAAGGCGTTGACGGAGCTGACGGTCACGATGACCGACGTATCGCGCCGGATCAGGTGCGGCAGCGCCGCCCGCGCCGTGCGCACCGCGACCATCAGGTTCGTCGTGAGCGCCCACTGCCAGTCCTCGTCGGTGACCGCGAGGAACCCCTGCACGCGGGGAACGACCGCGCCGACATTGTTGACGACGATATCGATTCCACCGAACGCGGACACGGCCTCGTCGATCAACCGTTGCGGCCCGTCGGGGGCGGTCAGATCGACCGACACGCTCCGCACCTCGTCGCGGGCGGCCAGCTCGGTCAGATCCTTGCTCCCGGTGCGGGATCCGGCGACCACCGAGACGCCTTCGGCGGCAAGCGCTTTGACCACACTCAGCCCGATGCCCCGGCCCGCGCCGGTCACCACGGCGACCTTGCCCGCGAGGTTGAGGTCCAGCATCGCGGTGCTCAGAGCTCCTGGTTCTGCAACCAGGACACGCAGGCGTCGGCGACCTCGCGCCAGCCGTGATCGACCACCAGCGAATGCCCTCGATCCGGGAATTCGAGCAGATCGGTGACCGCCTCGGAATGCCGGTACTGCTTCAGGGTCGCGCGGGTGACGGCCTCGGGAACGGTGTGGTCCTTGCCGCCGGTGATCAGCAGGAGCGGGCCGCGCGAGGCATTGGCGGTGTCGACCTTCGCCGCGGAGTGCGGGTTGAAGTTGGCCGCCGCCGCTTCGAACAGCGGCTTGCCCGGCGCGGGCACCGTCCAGCGTTCGAACAGTTCGTCGGACTCCTGCTCCGGGATCGCGTTGCCGAACGCGTACCGGAATTCCGACTCGGTCAGCGAGACGGCCTTGTTCCGGTTGGCCGGGTTCTTGAATACCGGCGTGGTCGAGCGCAGCGCCGAGAGCGGCAGCGGCAGTACGCCTTTGATCTGCGCGGCGTCGATGGCGATCGCGGCGCGCGCACGGTCCTGTCCGAGCAGCTTCTGCGCGACCATACCGCCGAAGGAATGCCCGATCAGGATCGGCGGGGCGGGCAGATCGGCGATGATCGCGGCGTAGTGCTCGACCACGTCGTCGATCCCGTGGCCCGCCACGTCGTCGGGCGTGGCCCGGGCCGCCTCGACGGTGTCGGCCTCACCGGGCCAGCCGGGTGCGGAGACCTGGTAGCCGAGGTCCTGGAACAGCGTGAGCCACGGCTGCCAGGACGCCGAGTGCAGCCAGAGTCCGTGGATGAAAACGACCGGAGTCTCGGTCACGATGTCTCCCTGGGATTTCGGTGGAGTGGACCCGTTCATCAGACCTGGGGCAGACCGATCGGCGAATCAGAGGAAACCCCCAGCGGTTCACCCCGGTCCCCGGCCCCGAGTCTCGAACGGAGCTGTCTGCGGGAGGTCACCGCGAGCTTCCTGAAGATCTTCGTGAGGTGGTACTCGACGGTGGAGGTGCTGATGTAGAGGCGAGCCGCGATCTCGGTGTTGGTCAGGCCGTCGGCCGCCAGTGCCGCGATCTGCGATTCCTGGGGTGTGAGCTGGGGAGCGACAGTCAGGGTCGCGCGCGGCACCCGCTGACCCGTGGCGGCCAGTTCGGCCCGAGCCCGCTCGGCGAAGAGCGGGGCTCGGGCGGCGGAGAACATCTCGAAGGCCAGCCGCAGGTGTTCGCGGGCACGCGTTCGCAGCTTTCGCCGACGCAGCCACTCTCCGTACAGCAGGTGGGCTCTGGCGAGATCGACGACGATCGCGCTGCGCCCGAGCTGCTCGATCGATTCCCGGTAGAGGCCGTCGGCCGCGTCGTCCTGCGCCAGCAGCGCCCGCGCACGAGCCAACGATCCCAGTGCCCAGGGTGTTGCGCTGGCGCGCGCCTGGGCGTCCAGCCTGGCGCAGGCCAGCAGCGCCGCCGCCGGGTCCTGCGCCCGGACCCCGGCTTCGACCATGTCGGCGAGCGCCAGATTGCTGTGTCCCGGAACGTCTTCGGCGTAGAGGAACCGCGCCCGGTCCAGTGCGGCGGCGTAATTGCCCAGGCTCAGTTCCAGCACGGTCATGTAGCGGGCGACCGCGACCGCCTGCATGGCCCGCGCCGGGAAGTCCGCCCCGTCGACGGTCGACGCGAGAGCACGTGCCTCGGCCTCCGCGCCGCTCCAGACCAGCAGTTCCAGTCGTTGCACGCTGTGTTCGTCCCGCAGCCCGATCACGGTCAGCAGTTCGCGGACCTCCGCCAGATGGGCGGCGCCCACCTCGCGCCGGCCTGCCCGCAACGCGTCGGCCGCCTGGCATTCCAGCACGACCCGCAATCCGACCAGGGCGCCGTTCTCCCTGTCGAAGGCATGCAGCCGCGCGAACACGACGTGCCGGGTCTGCTCGTCCCACAGTTCGTCGCACGCGAAATGGGCGAACACCGCCAGGGGCATGCCCATCTCGGCGAGCTCGTCTTCACGCAGGGCATGTAATGCCTTGCGCCACAGCGGTACCGCCGCCGCATGCCCGGCACTGATCCGTGTCGCGAGGGCGACGATGAACAGGTCGTACACCGACATCTCCGACGAGCGCCCGCCGATCGCGCGCAGCGCGGCACGGGCCACCTCGACCGGCGTGGTGCCGACCGTGTCCTCGCGCGACAGCATCGCCGAACTCAGCGCCTGCGCGAGCAGGAGCCAGGCCAGATCGCCGTCCACACCCTCCAATTCGGCTGCGGCGGACAGCAATACGGCGGGCTGGTCCTCGAACCGGCAGAAATACGTCTCGATGGCCGCGTTCAGCCAGCAGATCCTGGCCCGGAGCGCGGGGAGGGTGCGCACCGGCTGGATCATGGCGAGCAAGCGCTGCGCGGAGTGCGGATCACCGCACATCAGATGGGCCTGCGCCGCGACCAGCCGTCTCTCGTCACGACGCGACGCCACCGGCGTCAACTCGGCCGCGCGTGCCAGGAACAGCGCCTCGGCCGCGTATCCGCCGCGCACCCGGGCACGCTCCGCGGACATCTCCAGATCGCGCGCGACCGCCTCGTCGGCGCCCGCGGTGGCCGCGGCCAGATGCCAGGCCCGGGTGTCGGGGTCGTGGTCCGGATCGCAGGCCGCGGAGATCGCCTGATGGGCCCGGCGCAGCCCGCCCGGATGCGCCGAACCGTGCACGGCGGAACGGATCAGCGGATGGGAGAACCCGAAACCGCTGCCGCGCACCAGAACACCGGCCTCGACCGCACCGTCGGCGTCGGCCTCGGACAGACCGAGCAGCGCCGCCGCCCGCCACAGCAAGGCTTCGTCCCGAATGGGACTGACCGATGCGAGCAGGAGCAGATCCTGGGTGGGCTTGGCCAGCAACCGGATTCGCTCGAGGAAACAGGTCACCAGCCGTGCGCCGATCGGCAGCGGATCGGGCAGCGACGCGGCTCCGCTCAGCTGCGTGGTCGTCAGCGACGACGCCAGGGTCGTCAACGCGAGCGGGTTGCCGCCGGTCTGCTCGGCCAGGTCCCGGGCGACCGCGTCGTCGAGCGAGCCCTCGACGGCGCGGGTGAGCAGTTGCCTGGCCGCGGCCTCGGGCAGTCCCGTCACCGGCCGTACCGATAGCCCATCGAAAACCGCTGTGTCACTGGGCAGCTCGCGCACCGCGAAAAGCAGCCCGACGCCCTCGGCGTGCAGTCGCCGGGCGACGAAGGTCAATACCTCGCGTGATTCGCGATCGAGCCACTGCGCGTCGTCGATCAGGCACACCACGGGGCATTCGGTGGCCAGGTCCGCGAACAGGCTCAGGGTGGCCAGCCCGACCAGGAAGCGGTCCGGCGCCGGACCGGTGACCAGACCGAACGCCGCACCCAGCGCGACCCGCTGCGGTTCGGGGATTCGGTCACGACGATCCAGGAACGGCCTGAGCAGTCGATGCAGTGCGGCGAACCCCAGCGGCAACTCGGACTCGATCCCCGAGGTTCGCAGCACCCGAAGACCCTCGGCCGACGCGGCGGCATATTCGAGCAACCGGGTCTTGCCTATCCCCGGCGCCCCCGCCAGCACCAGGCCGTCACTCAAACCGCTCCGCACCTTGTCGATGAACCCGTGCAGCACAAGGCATTCCGTCTCCCGCCCCACCAGATCCGCCCCGCGCGCGGTCAGCGGGTCACGAATGTCGGTCATCGACCCCACCTCGCGGCCCGAGGTGAGAGCGCGATAACGCGGCGGAGCCCGGTGGTGGCGAGACGCACGCCGTGAACGCGACGATTCCACCTGGTTGCCCACCAGTAGCCTCACCCGGCCGGCTGTCGATCATCGCGCTCCTACTTTGCTGACTGCGACTGTCATATCAGCAATGGCGGCATCGTGCGGGGCGAAGGCTTCAGCGCGGCGGGAAGCCTGTGGCGCGGCTCACCACGGGATGAGGACAGGCGGCCGCCACGATTCGGACGTGACCCCGGCGCGGTACTGGGCGGAGTGCGCCGGTGATGACGATCACCGGCGCGTCCCCTCACAGGTTTCGGTCGAAAAGGGCGAGCAGTTCCTGCCAGTGCCGGGCGTCGCCCTCGGGGTGATAGCGGCTGGTGTCGGCCTGGGTGTAGCCGTGGCCCGCACCCGGGTAGACGTCGGCGCGGAAGGTGACCCCGGCCTCGGTGAGCGCGGTGTTCAAGCGCTCGATCTGCTCCGGAGGCAGCGACGGGTCCTCGTCCGCGTGGCCGAAATACAGTTCGGCGGTGATTTTGCCGGCGAGCAGGTGCGGACTGTCGGGAGCGTCGGGGGCGAGCTGACCGCTGTGGAAGCCCGCGGCCGCCGCTATCCGATCCGGATAGTGCGCCGCGATCAGCAGCGCGTTCCGCCCGCCCATGCAGTACCCGGTCACACCGACCCGGTCACCGATGGTCAGCGGCGACGCCGCCAGCCAATCCAGGTAGTACCCCGCGTCCCGCACGGCCTGCTCAGCGGTGAACGACCGGATCAGCTGGCCGATTTCCGAGAAGATCGTCGTGGTGCTCATATCGATGAACTCGGGCAGCGGCACCAGCGGTGCGCGCCCGCTCCGATAGAACAGGTTGGGGAGCAGCACGGTGTACCCGTGCGAGGCGATCCGCCGCGCCATGCTCTCGAGCTGCGGGCGAAGCCCGATGCCGTCCATCAGCATCAGGACACCCGGATACCCGAGCCCGTCGTCCGGACTCGCCAGATAGGCGTCGGCGACGCCATCCGCGGTGGGCACCTCCACCGCCACACCATTCACCGAACTCACACCAGTACCTCCTCGTAGACGTTCCCGAAGTGCTGCTCACCGCGCCACGAACAGTGCCGCGACCGCGCGCGGGAACACGCGGTCGCTGAGCACAACTCATACCCGGCCGGGCTTCTTCCGCATTTTCAGACCCTATCGACGTCGGCACTGACACCGACGCCGACCGTACCGCCGATGAATGCCTCGCCCAGCGCGAAGCCCTGAGCCGCACGCCACGGCGAGGTCTCGATATCGAGGGCCAGGGTGCCGCCGCTCCACAGCCGACCGGCGGTGGCGAGCACGCTCCACGGGGCGGGCAGAATCCGCGGATCGAGCGCTCCGTGATCTGTCTGCCGCCTCCGTGGTGAGACCCCGACGCCGGTGCCCACAGGATGTCGAGTCGATCGATGACGTCCGTCTGGGCGGTCCCACTGGAGCTGCAGGCGACCGGTACCGCCGATAGTGCGGTGCCCGCGAAAGTGGCGAGCGCCCGGCGCCGAGCGAATGTCCTCCACGATGCACGCACCGCTCCTGCTGAACGGCGATGTGATCGGGCCGATTCTAACGGTATCGCCGGATTCCCTTGGGCTCGGATACTTCGGCATGGACACGACGGCGGTCGGCGCGCGGGCCACGCCCTGCCTCGGAGTACGAGCGGACCCGACCCAGGGAGAGCACCGATGACCAGTACCGCACAACCCGTCACCGGATACGACACCGTGATAGCCAGCACCACCTCACCGCGCTCGGCGTCGAGTGCTCCCAGCGCGTATTTCACCGACGAGGATTACCGGCGATTCCACGCCCGTGCCGCCGGATACGACGCCGAGAATGCCTTCTTCATCGAGGATTTCGAGGAACTGCGCGCCGTCGGATACCTACGGGCCGCCGTCCCTGCCGAATTCGGTGGTCGCGGTCTGACGCTGTCCGAACTTGCCAGGGAACAGCGGCAACTCGCCTATTGGGCGCCCGCGACCGCACTCGCGGTGAACATGCACCTGTACTGGACCGGGCCTGCCGCTGCGCTGACCGCCTCGGGCGCACAGGATCTGACCTGGCTGCTGTCCTCGATCCGCGACGGCCAGGTGTTCGCAGCCGGTCACGGCGAGCGCGGAAATGATGTGGGACTTGATGATTCGGTGGTACAGGCCGTACCGCAGCCCGACGGCTCGTACCTGGTGAACGGCCGTAAGACCTTCACCTCGCTGTCCCCGGTGTGGGACACCCTCGGCATCCACGCCCGGGACGACTCAGACCCGGCGAATCCCGCGATCGTGCACCTGTTCGTCGCCCGCGACCAGCCGGGCATACGCACCGAGGACACCTGGGACACCCTCGGGGTGCGTGCGACTCGCAGCGACGACACGATCCTGGAGAACGTGCGAGCCGAGGCCGCCACGGTCGTCGGACGCCACGCGCCGGGCGCGCCCTATCCCTCGTACATCAACGGGATTCTCGGCTGGTACCTGCCGCTGGTGTCCAACGTCTACTTCGGGATCGCCCGCCGCGCACTGGATCTCGCGATCGAGAGCGCTCAGACGCGCGCCTCGCTGATACCGGGCGTCGCCGGCCATGCCGCGAAACCAGCGATCCAGCGGCAGATCGCCGAAGCCGAAATCCAGCTCGACGCGGCTTTCGCCCTGCTCGAAACCGCGACCCGCGACGCGGACGCCGGAATCGACCACGGCGCGTGGGCGGTCCCGCGCCTGTTCGCCGCGAAGGAGTTCACCACCCGCACCGCCAAACAGGTCGTCGATATCGCCGTGCAGGTGGTGGGAGCGTCCTCGGTGAGTCGCCGCAACAAACTCGAACGCCTGTACCGCGACGTGCGCACCGGCCAACTCCACCCGCCGAACACCGATGCGATTCTCGACGTCATCGGTCGCACCGCGCTGGGTCTATTGCCGTGACCGACGCGGGCTCGGCCGCACGGACTCGGCCCTTGAACGAGCAGGTCGCCCTCGTGACGGGAAGCTCACGCGGGATCGGGCGGGCGATAGCCGAGCGGCTCGCCACGCAGGTCGCGGCGGTGGTCGTGAACTATCACTCGAACGCCGACGACGCGGCGCAGGTCGTGAAGACGATCCAGGCCGCAGGCGCGGACGCGGTGGCCGTGCGGGCCGATATCGGGGACGTCGCGCAGGTGCGCGGGTTGTTCGATTCGGCCCATGAGCATTTCGGTGGTCTCGACATCATCGTGCACAATGCCGCGACGGCCTCCTTCGGACCTCTCGCCGAGGCCACCGACGACGACTTCGACCTGATCTTCACAGCCAATGCGCGAGCCACCTTCCTGGTACTGCGCGAAGCGGCCACCAGAGTCCGCGAGGCGGGCCGCATCGTCTTCGTCTCCTCGGGAGTCACCGCGACCCACCGCCCCGGCACCGGCCTCTACGCCGCCGGAAAGGCGGCGGGCGAACAGCTCGTTCGGGTGCTGGCCCGCGAACTCGGCTCCCGAGCGATCACCGTCAACAGCGTCCTGCCGGGCGCGACCCGAACCGAGGCACTGGCAACCTCCGGCGATCCCACGATGATCGAGCAGGTCGCGGCACTGACTCCTCTCGGCCGCATCGGCGAGCCCGCCGATCTCGCCGATATAGTCGGATTCCTGGTCTCGCACGATGCCCGCTGGGTCACCGGCCAGTCGCTGCACGCGGGCGGAGGGTTGTTCTGAGGAGTTGGTCTCGGGCCGACCGTGCGTCTGAAAGGTCTCACTTGGAGCGCAGTGCACGCTTGGCCGACTGTGCCCGCCGCAGCCCGCCGGGAGCTACCGTCAGCGCCGCGAAGACGATCGCGGGCTTGAGCGCGAATCGCTGGCGCAGCGCGAGGCGGACCTGCTCACGCGCGGACACCGCATCGGAGCCGGACAGCGCTTCCCGCGCCTTGCCCATGGCCTGGTGAAAGCGGATATCGCGCAGCTTCTCCCGCACCGCGGCGCGGACCGCCGGATCGTCGGTCAGCTCTTCGATCCGGGTGAACGCCGACTGGAAACTGTCCTGATAGACGCGGTGCACCGCCGGATCCTCGGGCACGGGGTAGCCCGCCAGGGTCTCCGGAAGCACCCGAATGTCCTTACCCTGCGCGAGCATTCGCGCGAACAGCATGAGACCTTCGACGGTCGGCAGATCGACGGGGTACCCGCCGTCGGCATGCCAGGTGGCCGCGCGCACCGCGGCCGAGTAATAGAGCACCGAGCCCGAGACGAACTCCGCGAGCGTCACCGGATGATCGAATCCCGGCTCGGCGGTGACTCCGCCCTCGCTCCGGAATGTTCGCAGGCTCGTACCACCGTCCTCGGTGAATCCGACGGCATCGACCGTGACGACGTCCACCTCGGGGTGTTCCCGCAGCAGCGCGACCGTCCGCTCGCAGAACTCCGGCATCAGTCGGTGATGAGCCCGCACCACCGTGTAGATCTCACCCCTGGCCGAGGCCGCCGCATGATTCACCCCCGCCCCGAAGCCCCGGCTCTCCCACCGCGACACCCGAATTCGCGCATCCCCGTACCCCTCGACCACCGCCTGCGCCCCACCGATCTCGTCGATGACGATCAACTCCCACTCCTGGAACGTCTGCGCCCGAACCGAGTCGATCAACTCCCCCAGTCGCGCCCCGGCCCCCTCGACCACGGTCAGAATGCTGAACACCGGCTGAGCCATCGCGTGAACCTCGTATCCGTCTACGGCCGACATCGCAGTGGGTGGCGCGCGCACCGCCCCGAACCCCTGCCGAATCCTAACCGCACCACGCTGCGCGGACGCCTCGAATGCTTCCCCGAGCCGGTTCCGCCTCCGGCCACGAATCGACTTGCGTTACTGCGGATTACACAGTCGACGCTCGCTGCGGCGAGTCTCAGCCTCCGAGCGCGGTGACTCGCGCCGCGAGCGTTGCCGGACTCACCGCGATTCCCTGCACACCGTGTTTCGTCCGCACAGCGGACAGTTGCCGTCGGGGATTGCTCTCCTGTCACCGCAGGGTGTTCGCACGGCTCTCGACCGTCCCCACTCGTGCTCTCACTCCATGCCCCGCGTTCTCGCAGGGATTGTCGTCGGCACCGCATTCGCCCCGGGAAACGGTTCGATTGCCACTGCCGGGTTTAGTGGGCGACGGATCGGCAACCCGAAGTTCATGATCGGAAACCTTCGTTCGGTGGTGCTCGACTGCAAACATCCGGCAGAGCTGGCGCGCTTCTACCGGAAACTCCTCGGAGGCACGGTCGAGGACGAGGACGCGGGATGGTCGGTACTGACCGATCCGCAGGGGCTACGGTTGGCGTTCCAGCTCGCACCCGACCACGAGCCACCGAAGTTTCCGGATACCCGAGGATCCCAGCAGATCCATCTCGATATCACGGTCGGCGATATCGAGCTCGCGGAGCCAGATGTGCTGCGACTCGGCGCCACTCGTGTGAAAGAAGCCGTCGGCGAGGACCGATTCAGGGTCTACCGCGATCCCGCGGGGCACACGTTCTGCCTGGTGTGGGGTACCGAGGCCAACACTCGCGGCATCGTTCCGGACGGGCCCTCCGCGCAGTCGCTGTAGAGCGCGGTTTCGGCATCACAGTCGAGCGGAGCGCGCAGTCGTAATGCAGGTTCGCGCCCACCCCGATTCATTCTGAAAATGATGTCGGTCACTTGGGATACGCTGCGCCAGTCCCCTTGACACACGGGGATTTTCGACAAGAGAAGGAAGTATCACCATGTCGGTCTTCGCTCGTTCGACAGTCGGTATCGCCGCGGTTGCGGCGATGGGGGTGGCCACCATCGTCTCGGCTTCGACCGCATCAGCAGATATATCCGTTGCCACATCGTCGGCCTACTGCGTCGGGACGGCGTACACGGTCACGCTGCCCGCCGCCGACGCTGCCGTGTTGCAGGCGCAGGCCCCGGGCTTCTTTCAGTTCTCGTTCTACGACTATTCGTATGTGACGCAGCTGAATACGCACATCACCGACGTCAAAACCTATGTGGCAGGCAAGGATGTCACGCTGCAGTGGACGCCGACCGGCACCGGACAGCACCAGATCACCGCCGTCGCATCCTTCGACCCGTACAGCTACGCGCCGAAGATCTTCGGGTCGGCGATGATCGATGTCGTCCAGACCGCTCCTTCCGGAGCGAGTTGCGCACCGCCCCCCACGCCCTCCGGCGGAACGGGTAGCGCGAGCTCGATTCCGGTGATCGGTGGTCTCCTGAGCAGTCTGTCGGCACAGAAGTAGCACGGCGACGCACCACAGCCCTCGGCACTTCAGGTAGCCGAGGGCCGTGGTGCCGGTCAGAAGAGGGTGTCGGAGGAAGAGTCGGGGTTCGGGCGCAGCCGGTCACCGGTCTCGGCCTCTACCTCGACGGCGTCCAGGATCGTGTCGATCCGATCCTCCAGTGTCCCGGCGCGGGCCACCAGTTCGACGCTGTCAGGGTGAGTGAGGGTCTCGGCCTCGAGTTTCCGGTAGACGCAGGACAGCGCGGATCGCAAGTCCTCGAGCTCGTTCCCTGATTCCACGAGAGGTCACCCTACCGAGGAGATGTGGCCTGGCGATGACACCCACACGTCGGCCGAGATCGACGGGCAGTCAGTCCCGCCCAGTATTCGAACACCCTCTGATCGCCTCGGCGTCACGCCGTCATCCCTCAGGGCTGAATACCTCTACCGAGCGGTCGATGTATAAAGCTCGTGCCGCCAGGGCATCTCTGGCCAGTGGCCCGAGCACTGCGAGCCACTCCTCCCGAGTTCTCACCCCGGGATCGTCGTTCTGCCAGTCGATAAGCTTCATCGAGTACTTCATCACCGCGGCTTGCAGATCACGCGTGATGCCCGTCAACACAGCCGGACCAGCCAATTGGACCGATGCTGTTGTCTCGTAGTAGTCCGTCCAGGCCCGCATGTGGTCGGCAAAAGCGTTGTTCCTACGGTCAAGCGAAGCAGATGGTGCGGACAACGCCTCACCGAGCTCTCGTGCACAGTCGACGAAACGATTCACCTTCGTCAAGAACGCCACATGCGCGTCGTACTGCCGATCCCGCAGCGCACTCCTGCGTTTGTTCGTGGCATCAGCCCGCTGACCACGCAGATTCAGCCAGTTCACCGCGAACGTGGCAGCTCCGCCGACCAATGCGCCGAGTAGCCCGAAGACACCTGCCGTGATGCCGGAACCCATACCCCGCACATTAGCCTGTGCCCCAACACCTTCCAGCCGATTCCGACCGCAAACCACAGCACCTGACTCATCGGCTTGTTTTGCTCGAATGCATAGAACCCGTGCACGGACTGCGCTTCCAATCCGCTTTCGAGTCTGTCGAGTCGGATCCGTTGCCGACTCCTGCGGTGCGATCGGTGAAGAATGCCAGTGGGTCAGCTGGGCACACCCAGCCGCCACACATCGCCCCCTCAGGCCGTACTCCCTGGGTCCACCTGTACGACATCGCGGTGTCGTGCATCGGCGAGGCAATCATCGTGTCGTTTCGATGGCGACCCGACGACACCGTGAGCGCACGGCGATATCTGTTGCCGCTCACCACGACCCAGACCGACACCTTGACCGGAGCCGATGAACTCATCACCCGGCTCGATCTGTTTCTAGACTCTGGGACCTGGCAAGCACAGCACACATACCCCATCGGGAACCACACCATCGCGATTGTGATCCCCGAGCGAAGAACACCGGCAACGCACCAGCGCTGAAGATCGGTACACCGGCAACTGGGCCGGTCCGAGGCCAGGGCGGATCCCATCAGCACGTTCGCCGGTCGCGCTACCAACATGAATATCTACTGCGCGCGAATCAGCGGATTAATGAGTGAGCTGCCACACGAGGTTGCCTCGCAGGCGCCCGTTCTGAGTTCTGGCGCATTCGATCGGCCGGCCTTCGTTGTCGATCCACTTTTCGCCTTCGCCGAGGCAGGCGTTGCCGGGCTTGACCGGAATATGGGGGTCGACGGGGAGTTTCTCGTTCGCCGGCCACCACACATACGCGTCGGTGCGTTTCATCTGGACGCAGTAGACCGTCTGTCCATCCGCCGTCTCCGCGACGGTCTGGGTTGGCGCATAGGTCGAGGCGCAGTAGTCGCCGATAGTGACGGAGGGCTGCCGGGTGGGTGCCGGGGCATGGTCGCCGCTGCTCCTGGTGGGAAGTGCCGCGGCGATTGGGCTGCCGAAAAGTAGCGCAAGCGCTGCGATGCCGGCAATGTTGACTTTCCTGTTCATAGCAGGTCCCGTTCGTGAGCTGATGTTCCTGGTCTGACGACCATGCAATCGCCGCAACGAGAAGGGTGTTAGCTGCTTGCTCGCGGGAGGCACAGAATGTCAGCTGATTGGCGAAGGACAGTCGTGGGCTATCGCAGGCGAGGGAGCACGCGCGGGTCGCCATCAGCGTTGTCTGGTGGGCGTTACGGGACGCGGCTTCGAGTTTGGAGCTGGCAGGTGCCGGGCTGTTCGGAAGAGGACCGTTGAGGCGAGGCCGAAGCCACCAAGTCGGAACCCCACCGGTCTGACCGAAACCACATCAGGAGAAGGCTCCTCCTCGAGGATCGTAGCGGTGGTGTTCGCACAGGTAGTTCCGACCACGTCGGTGCGTCATCGCGACAGTTCACCAGCGGCTAACCCGGACTCACCGACGCCTGACCGAGCATGCCGCGGTCGCGACCTGATCCTCGACGGTCAAGGATCCGAACGGCACACGTTCGTCCGACCGCAATGCAGGCTCCACGTCGCGAACCCGACCGCAGATTTGATGCGCGCGGTGCCGATGCAGCTGCCCCTGTTCGATGTGCTGGTGGCCTACGGGGCAGAGGCCGTCGGCCAGTCGAGGAGCGAAACGCCGCACGAACTCAAAAACACGCCGTGACCGGGAGGACATCCTGTCGTCCTGCCGGTTTGAGTGTCCAACCGGGGGGCATTGCCGGAACATGTTCATCATCATCGGGCTCATCGCCCTCCTCGGTGCGGTTGCCGTGGGGGTGGCCGGGATCCAGGCCAACAGCGGCGACAGCCATACGCTCACTGACGGATTCACGGTGTTCGACCACACCTACAGCGGGTCTTCGGGCACGCTGTTCGCCTACGGGATTCTGGTCGGCGCCATCGGCACCTGCGGGCTCATCATGCTGCTGGCAGGAACCTGGAGCAGCTCACGGCGCGGCATGGCCGCACGCCGCGAACTGCGGCAGTCGCGTCGCGAAATGGCCGCGGCGCGAAAGGAACTCGATACGACCACGGTGGCGGCTCGGCCTGTCGAGAAGCCCGTGGTGGCGCCCGCGCCGAAGCCTGTGAAGGCTCCGACGGCACCACCGGTCGCGGCGGCGACCGACTCCAAACCCACCTGGTCGTTCAACCGCTTCATGAACCGCCAGAGTCCGCCGAAGGCGCAAACCCTCTCCAAGTAAATCTCACGCTAGGAATGCATCATGGTTGTTCTCGGACTCGTTCTGCTCGTCATCGGCTGGTTGGTCGGCATCCCGATCCTGACCACCATCGGAATCATCGTTCTGATCGCAGGTCTGGTGCTGTGGGCACTGGGCTCGGCCGGGCGCCCCATCGGCGGCCGTCGACACTATTACTGATTGCTCTGCCCCATCGCGCGATCCGGACACCCGTGACCGCCGATAGGCCCGTCCGCTAGCGTCGCACCCATGACGGTGACAGTGCTGGTTCCGGATGACTACGGCCTATCGGCGGTCTCTCGGCTTCCGGGAGCGCGCGCGGTGCGTTTCACACCGGGAGACCCGCTCCCTGTCGGGGCCGACGAGGCCGAGATCCTGGTACCCGGATTCCTCGTCGGCCCCGACGCGGTGCGGATGGTCTCGGCGCTCCCGAAGCTGCGTTTCGTCCAACTGCTCACCGCCGGGGCCGAGTCCTGGGTGGGGAAACTGCCCGAGGGCGTGGCGCTGTCCATCGCGCGCGGCGCGCACGGGGCCAGTACCGCCGAATGGGCGCTGACCGGATTGCTCACGGTCTACCGGGAGTTCACCGAATTCGCCACCGCCCAACGCGAGCACCGATGGATCCAGCATCAGACGGATTCCCTGCACGGCAAGCGGATTCTGATCGTCGGCGCGGGCAATCTCGCCGACGAAATGCGGCGCAAGCTCGAACCGTTCGACACCGAGGTGAGCGTGGTGGGCACCCATGCCCGCGAGGGCGTGCACGGTGTGGACGAACTCCCTTCTCTGCTGGGCGATTTCGATGTCGTCGTACTCGTCGTCCCGGTCACGAGCCAGACCACCGGCATGGTCGACGCCGCGTTCCTGTCCCGCATGTCCGACGGCGCGATCCTGGTGAACGCGGCCCGCGGTCCGGTCGTTCGCACCGAGGACCTGCTGACCGAACTCCAAAGCCGCCGTCTGCGTGCGATTCTCGACGTCACGGACCCCGAACCCCTGCCGCCGAGCCACCCCCTCTGGGACGCCCCCGGACTGCTGTTGACCCCACACGTCGGCGGCAGCAGCCGAGGCAGTCGACAGCGCGGGTGGGCGATCGCGACCGAAGAGATCGGGCGGTATCTCGCGGGTGAGCCACTGCAGAATCTCGTACGCGGCGAGTACTGAGCCCTACGCGAGGCCATCCGAGAATTGAACGCCCACGACCGCTACTGACCGGAAGGCGTCGTGCTGGTGCGTTTGGGGCGGTAACGCAAGACCACCACGTCATCCAAAGGGGTGCAATCGACCAACTCGAGCCGCCGGCGCGATCCACCGGGGAATGCGCCGGGGTTTACGAATCGAGGTGCATCGATCTGACCGATCAGAAGGGGTGCGATCGCATAGCGCAGCTCATCAGCGAGCCCTGCTTCGAGAAACGCGGTGTGGATATGGGTTCCGCCCTCGACGATGAGCTGCTCGATTCCACGTCGGCCCAGATCCTCCAGGAGCGTTCCCCAGAAGTCGAGATCGGCGATCGCGACAACGTCTGCCACGCTATCGAGCGTGTCGCCGATCGACTCGGCACCATCGACAGTTGTGTAGACAATCGGCCGACCCGCTTCGACGTGGTGATGGAACATCCGAGCATCCGGTGAGAGATTCCCAGTGCGAGTCACGGTGACCTTCAACAGATTCGCCGGTTTCCCTGCGGCCACCCGTGCATCTCGCCGTTCTTGGCTCCTGAGCCACAGTCTGGGGTCGTCTCGCCGAACCGTTTCAGCACCGATC
This sequence comes from Nocardia jejuensis NBRC 103114, assembly GCF_001613145.1. GTDB lineage: Bacteria > Actinomycetota > Actinomycetes > Mycobacteriales > Mycobacteriaceae > Nocardia > Nocardia jejuensis. The sequence continues at coordinate 13,429 of NZ_BDBU01000008.1, read as the reverse complement.
AGGATTGCATCGGACTCCGCACGCAACTGGTCCACTCCGTCGAAGTCACTCTCGTTGGAGAGGTACAACCGTTCAGGAATGGTGTCGTCGATGTAGCCATCGAGGCTGACAGCGACGGAGAGCACTACGTTGGGTCGGACCACTCCTGCGCCTTCCAGGTCGCGAAGGCGTCCTGGAACTCCGCGACGCCCGGTTGGGTACTGGCAGCATCGATCATGCCTGACAAGTGCCGAACCTTGTGCAGGATGCGCGCCGACCCCGTTCCCACTCCGATCCGCAACGCCTCGAGCCCTGACGAAGTTGCGGGTTCGATCTCTCCAGCATTCATGTGGGCCACCGCGGCGCGAGCGAGATAGACCCCTTTGTCGCGCGGATAGCCCGGTTGCATGCGGGACATCGCGTCTGCGAACCGAGCTGTCGCACTGCCGAATTCACCGATCTCAGCGAACGTATGCGCCTGATGTACATCGATGTACGAGTCATCCAGGAACATCCCCCACTTCGGATCATTGTCGGCCCGTTCGACGATTGCACGGGCGTGATCGTAGGTGCGCGCGCTTGCGGCATGGTCGTGATCCAGCGCCAGCGCGTGAGCGCGAAACGTCGAGGACGCCGCAGCGAAGAGTGAATCATCCGGCGCAGTACGTTGTGCGGCGGCGGCCAATTCCTCGGCCTCTTCGCCGTCGCCCCGGTCACACGCCAACTGACTCATCCGCACCAGTGACAGGCCGATGCAATAGTCGTCCGCCAACTGATGTGACCACTGCAGCGCACGTGCGGCCCAGAACTGGGCGTTGACGAAATCTCGCTGATCCTGAAACTGCCACGCGGCAGTCTCGGCAAACATGGCACACATTCGCAGAATGCCCTCGGGGTCACCGACTTTGGACCGCTTGAGTTGAGCCAGCAGATCGAGAGCACTTATCACGTGTGGCAGGGTGTGCGCTGAACCGTAAATATTGTCGGACTCGATCAGCGACATCCTCAACGAGTCGAAATGCTTTACGTGGTCGATCTGAGCGTTCGCGAACATCCCCGCGAATGCCTTCTGGGCCAACGAGAGTCCCACCGATGCCTTGTTGCTCGATACGGCGGCCCACACAGTACCGACACCGATTCCGGTGACAAAGCTTCGTCGAGGTAGTGAAACGAGAACGACCTCCCCGGTCACGGTGCGAGCTGGGACTACGACACAATCATCAGCGTCCGCACCCAGGGGAACGGCGGGTTCGACAGCCTCGGTGTTCGACGTCGCCTCGGACTCGCGCAGCGCCTGAAAGCGCTGTAAGACAGCAGAATTCGCGGCCGCAAGCCTCATGTCCATGCGCGCGGCGTAGTCGCTGCTCAGCGTGATGGTAGCCCCACGACGCTCCCACTTCTTGACGCTGTCGATCGAGACGCCGACGAACTCCGCGAACGGTCCTTGCTTGAGCCGCAACGCCATTCGAAATGCCTTGGTTTCAACGCCTGTCCACCGAGCACAAGTAGCCATCGGCTTTCCCCTTACCGACTCCGTGGCGCGAGGGTACCCGCGCAGTACACCTCCGGTCACTTCTTTCTACGGCTGACGGCAACCACAGTGGTAAGTAGCACCCGGACACCGGACTAACCCGCCTTATCCCATCGCGGCGGGACCAACACTGGTGCCGGGTGCACTCCGTACCGCGCAAGGACCTGGAGGCACCCGACATGGAAATTATCCTCGCAATCGCTCCCCTCGCGCCAGCAGCAGCACTGGCCGGACTGGATATTCGTCGGCGCAACGTCGACATGCGTGCATCACGACTCACCGTCGCCGATGTCCGAGCCCGACTCGCGAGCGAAGCAACCGTCGCCAACACGCCGATTCACCGGGGCTGGTGAGGATGGCACTCACCGAACCAGAACTGAAAGTGCTCGCAACCCTCTCGATGCTGAACCCGAGCCAATCGCTCAGTGTGGAAGAGATTTGCGGCGCAGCCGGATTCGCGGAGCAAGCCGTCCGGCATGCGCTACTTCGCCTGTCCCGCAGCGGATTGATCATCAACTCGACAGTCAGCGCTTCTCGATGGAAACCGACAGACCGCGGCCGGCGCGTCACTCGACAACCCGTCTACCGCGACTACGCGAGCTGAGCCACTGATGACGGACGACCACCATCGGCACCGCCCATGGGAAGCCGAGGCTGAAGGTCGAGCAGAGCCCTGCAACACCTTCTCAGCAGCTTCGCAAACGGTCGAATGTGGGCACCGAGTATGGGCTCTCCTGAACGGCGGACTGGCAGTCGCCGCGGCGGCGGGTGCCACGGGTATCGAGCATCTGATCCTGCAACTCCTGCGGGATCCATCTGCGATCCCTGTTTCTCAGTTTCGGGCGATGGGACTGGATCCGAGCACGGTATTGACGAGGCTGGCAAGGCTGAGCGAGTCCGTCGGCAAGGACGACGACAACCGCGACAGCGTCAGCAATACCGGCGACTGACGCGACCACACAGAGCCTCTCCCCCTCACGAATCAACGCTGGTAACGCCGGGCCGGCCCGTCGTCCGGCGCAACCTGATGAAGGTGAACACGCCCTGCACGACGACCGCGATCGCCAGCGCCGACACCACTCCGGTGGAGACCGTTCCGGCGGCGAGCAGCACACCGCAGACGAGCAGGCCGAGCGTCAGGGGCAGCATCGAGGCGAGTGCCACCAGCAGGCGGGAACGGTTGTTCATGGGGCTCCTTCGTTGCGCGACAGATGATTTCGTTGGTTACGCGGAGCGGGCACGGTCGAGGTAGTCCGCGAGTGCACGCCATTCCTGGGTGGGCGCGGCGGGATCGCCGGACATCGCGGCGGGGTCCGCACGCCAGGCCGCGCGCACTCCCGCCGAGAGCCGGGGATCGCCGCCGCTGAACAGCGCGCTCAGCTCGTCCAGCCGGCGTACGAGTCGCCGAACTCGCTCGTCGGAGGGATCCACGCCCTCGGCTCGGAGCCGTTCGGCCCTGCGGTAGAGCTCCGGCCATTCGATCTCGAGCAGGTAGTGCCGCGCGGGCCCGAGTTCCTGTGCCGCTTGCCCCAGCCGCCCCTGCTGATCGACATCCAGATACCGGCTCAGCACCTGTTCGCTCGCCGGGCCCGCGCCACCGATAGCCCCTAGAGCGTGCAGCAGCGTCGCGGGTGTCGCGCCCTGATCGCTCGACAATTCGGCGCCGAGCAGCACCAGCTTCCGCCGCACCGACTCCAGCGCGGCGAGAGCCGCCTCGACACCGCGCAGGTGATCATCGACGACCCGATCCGGACCGACGCCCGCATCCAGGCACAGCACGATCGACTCCAGCGGCAACCCCAGACTCCGCAGCGCCAGCACCTGATACAGCCGCACGAGATCATCCCGGGTGTATTCCCGATACCCGCCCGACGTGCGCCGGGACGGACTCAGCACGCCGATCGCATCCCAATGATGCAGCGTCCGCACCGTGACTCCGCTCGCCTCGGCGAGCGGGCCGACCGTCCAGCCTCCAGAATCGTTCACCTGCCCACCATGCGCCCTCACGCCGCGTCAGGGTCAAGCAGCGGGTCGAATGCCGACCGAACCGGGCCGACTATTGCGAGTCTTTACCGATCGGGCGGTTGATCGACTTCCATTCGCGTTCCCAGTGGGCGTTGCGACGGGCGTCCAGGACCGAGGCAGTGATCCACACGGCAGCCGCTGCGGCACACCAGCATTCGATGAGGATCGCGATTCCGGTGCCGATACCTTCGGCGGCCGCGGAGCCGGGACGGGCGGGTTCGGCGGTCGGTCTGCCGTCCTTGCCGATCCAGAGGGGAACCGCGGCTCCCGGCACCTGCGGGCCGGTGACCTCGACCACCGCGGTCTCGGTGCGGCCGTCGACAACCCACTCCACGGGAGCCTGATACCGATCCGGTGGTACCCGCATCCGGTCCGACTCGAGCATGCGCTGCGCATCCGCTGTCACCGTCGCGGTGATGTGCGACTTCCCAGCATCCTGTGCCGTGATCCGATCCACGGCCCCGGTGTAACTCACCGTCCCGATCGCACCCGCCATCGGAATCGCGATGGCCGCCAACAGCACCGCGAGCGCCCGGACCACCACCTCGAACCGATCCGACACGCGCATCAGCGGACTGGTGTTCCACGGCCGCGCCTGCCACAGGCGCATCGGCAATGATGTACGCACCGACACCTGGACCGCCTCTCTCCACGGCGTCGCCCTACCGACTACATCGGTAACAGTACCCATTCTGATACGCCTGTAACCGGGTAAAAGTCAAGGTCGAGCGACCTTAACCCCGCACGCGGCCTTCGGGTTCCGGTTTGTCCAAATTTGCGTCGTACGCAGCGACCGACGCCCGCCGTCCGTCGAACAGCGCACGCCGGCACCCCGGTCAGTCAGCTCGCGCCGTGAAGCGGATGGGCAGTGTGGCCGGACCGTACATATGAAATGCCGTGACCGGCTGCCACGGCTCGGTGCCCGCAAGTTCGATATCACACGCTCTCTCGAAAAGCACTGTTAGCCCAATCTTCGCTTCCAATCGGGTGAGCGAGGCACCCAGGCAGAAATGATTGCTGTGACCGAAGGCGATATGCTGATTCGCCCTTCGCGTGATATCGAACCGTTCGGGCTCGTCGAATTGCTTCGGGTCACGGTTCGCCGAGCCGATCATCACGAGCACCGTCTTGCCGGCCGGAATCATCTGCCCGTGCACCTCGACGTCGCGTGCGGTCCATCGGAAGACGATCTGAGCCGGCGACCGATAACGTAATACCTCTTCGATCGCATTCGGCAACAGATTTGGTTTCGACTGCAGTAGTTCGAATTGATCCGGATTCTCCAACAGACAGAGAAGAGTATTCCCGATGAGGTTGGTGGTGGTCTCGCTCCCAGCCGCCAGAAGAAGGTGGAAGAAGTCGAAGATCTGCGCGTCCGTCAACCGCTCTCCCTCCACTTCGGCTTCCAGAAGCGAGCCGATGACGTCGTCTCGCCGCTCGGACTCAGCGCGGCGCGCGGCGAGCATGGCGTGGAAGTAGCGCCGCATCTCGTCCTTTACCCGCGTCAGTTCCCGCATCGCCCTGATGGCCGCGTCGCCGCCGGTCACGATGGCCGACATGTTGACTGTCACCTCGGTCCAGTCCTTGAACTGCGGGCGGTCCACCTCAGGAACGCCAAGCATCTCCGCGATGACCGTCATCGGGAGCGGCATCGCGAAGTCCTCGACAAGGTCCATCTCTCCACGAGTCGGCACCCGGTCCAAGAGATCGCGCGCCAATCTGTCGATGCGCGCGTGGAGAGAGGACACCAGCCTCGGCGTGAACGCCGGCGAGACCAGGGCACGCAACTTCGTGTGACGGGGTGGATTCTGGGAAATAAGCATCTCGTCGAAGGTTCCGCCCGACGGCTGCCCGGAGCTGAAGATCTCAGGGTGGGTGAGCACCATTTTCACGCCTTCGTAATCGAAGACACTGAACATATCGAGCTCCGGATCGTACAGAAGCGGGGAGCTGCTTCGAATTTGCTGATAGAGCGGATACGGGTTACGGCGCATTTCAGGGGAGAAAGCATTCGTCATGAGGTTGTGTTCTCCAGTCTTGCATTCGGCAAATATTCACAAAACACCAGCCGTGGCTCGCTTCTACAGGAAGCCCTACTCGGAGCAGCCTCCCGGGATGAATTTAACCCCTGATCCGAAATCAGGGGTTCCTTTTCACCTGCGATCCAATACTCTTCGGGAGTGCACTCAACACGCTGGACCGACTCCACCACCGAGTGGGACGACGACCCGCCACCAGAGCTACCGATCGTCAACCCGTACGCGGTCATCGCACTGGTCGCGGCGTTGCTACTGCTGTTCCCGATCGCCATCGTTTTCGCTCTCATTTCGTTCACCTACCCGCGCGGACGCGGAATGGCCGCCTGGGCACTCATCCTCGGATGCCTCCAGCTGGGTACCGTGGCGACGATCGTCCTGGTCGGCGGCAACGCGTTGAACGAGCTGTCCTCCACGTTCAGCGCGGCATCGAGCCAGTCGACCACTCACACCACGCAGTCTCCGACCGCCCTCGAAACAAGGCCCCCCGCAGTGCCTTTCAGCGCGGAAACAGCACCGGAAACCACCGCGCCATCCGCCACCACGACCGCACCCACCCGCCCGGCCAACCGCTCGCCCTGCAGTGAGCCGCTCGCGATCACCACCGGCGCCGACGGCAACGCGATGGTGTGCTCGGGTGGTGGCGGAGTTTCTCGACCCGTATGGCAGACCACCGGAACTCCGCTCCAGCCCGGCATTCACGACGAAGGCGACACCTGCAACCCCTCCACCACAACACAATTCGGCCAGAACAGCGCCGGCCACGTGGTCCAATGCCTGAATCCACAGGGCCAGCCCGGACTCGGCAGCAGCGGCACCTGGACCACCGACGTGAACGCCGGCTGACGCACCTGTGGTGATGAATGAGATTTCATTTGTAAAACCGTTGCCGGTCTGCGGGTATCGATAAGTTGTGCTCTCGAATCCGGTATGTCAAGATCGGTTCCGTCGACTCGGGGGGAAGTACGTCGGAGGAAGTCGGCGATCCGCATCAGCGCATCCACTCGCAGTCACTCATGTGTATCTGGAGGCTTACTTCCCATGTCCTGCCGCAGTTCGCTCGTCACCGTGCTGGTGATCACCACGACATTATCTGTGGCACACAGTAACTGACACTCGGGATATCGCACATACTGCGTCCCGGCATCGAGTTGTCGACCACTCGTACCGTTGTCGTACGGCGGTCGAATTCTTTACACACGCCCAGCGCATTCGACGCGATACACATCAAGCACGTCGGCCCTCGCACACCGGGGTCGATTCCGTCCTCCACCAACATATTTCAAGGAGCTGCCATGGGCGCGATACTGCTGAGCCGGGATGTCCCCGGAACACCGGATTCCCTGTTCGACACCATCATCTCCCCCTCGACCTGGGAACTCTGGTTCGGAATCCACCGCGACCTCATCGGTCAACCACCCGAGCGTTTGAGCGTCGGATCCACCGTCACTTCCGAGATTCTCATCAAAGGAATGACCGACGAAGTCGAGTGGACCGCCACACATCTGGACGAGCCCAACCGAATCGTGTTGCGCGGCAACGGTCGCACCGGCCTGCGATGCGATTTCACCTACTGGCTCCAACCCGCCGATGTCGGCACCACCCTCACGGCGGGCATCACCTTCGCGGGCCCGCTCATCACCGACCGGATCACCAAGATCCTCGAGGAACAAGGCTTCCTGGAACTGGACCGCACCCTGACCCAGCTCGCCGAAATCGCCTGCGCGATGCGTGAATACGACGCACCGCACTGACCTTCGCCCGCGCACTCGTACGACGTACCCGCCGACACGACCGGCGCATCCGGCCGGATGTGGGTGAAGGTGGCGCGCCGGCCGTCGGGGCCTCACGCACAGCACAGGTCATCCGCGACGTTCAGCAACGCCGCGGCGAGTCGACGTGCCTGCGGGCCGGTCAACTCGGTCACGGTGTCGTTCCACACGGTCAGGCCAACCGACACCTGACGGCGTCGGCGAATATCTTTGGCACACAAGCGAACCTGCACATCCGCGCCCGAGAGTTTCGGGCCCGCGACAGGCACCGCGCAGACGGGTCCGCCGTGCCATCGGTCAGCCGAGGGGTCGATGGCTTCGTCGTGCTGTTCGCACCATGACGGGCAGCATTGCGGCGGGCACGTCCGGACCGTGCACTTGTCCGCGTCCCAGGAATCCCCGCCCGCGATCAGCACGTCGGCGACCTGCCGAGCCTGGGCGAGGGTCAGCTCCGCGTGCTCACGACTCGGCATCACCAGATCGATCCAGCTGACCCGCACACCATGGCGGTCGTGGGCATTGGCCTGCACAAAAACGACGGGAATGGTTGATTGCGTGGGCATGTCGAGCAGCACCGGAAGCTCCTGGCCGCCGTGGCGACCACCGTCGCCGGGTTCGGTCGGGTCCGGACTCTCGTGCTCGACACACCAGCGCGGGCACGGCAAGACTGTGGTCACTTCACTCAACCCCTGTGCATATCCGTTCAGTGAGGGCTACGCCCCCTTCGCGCAACCCTCACGGCAGAACCCCGCCTGTCGGCAACCAGCATCCGACCGGCATACCCGCCGAAACCACCAGAGTCGCAACACAATACGCACTCAGCGCGGATCGCCCCGAATGGAGCGGTGCAATCAGACCACGTCAAGATCACAGCGGTAAAGACGTTCACGGCACGCTGAACAGAGGTACCTCTGCCCAGAGGTTGACCGAGATCGTGCGGGATCCGCACTGCTGCTTGCGCTTTGAGCGTGCGCAGACCCGCGACTACGCACGCCGTATCACCGTCCGGAGAGTAACGTGCAGCCCGTGAACGCCGGCTACACATCGGGGGGAGCCGCGGTCGGTCAACTGCTCGCCCCCAACCTCGCTGATTTCGTCCGTACGCACCGCACGATGCCGCGACATCCGACGCATCCCCGCGGTTTCAGCCGCCCCGCGCTGGCCGCACTCTGTGACGTCAGCGCCAGCTACATCGCCCAGATCGAGCAGCGGGAGAAGCTGTCCCCGAGCCCCGAGGTGGTGGACGCGATCGCGCGAGCCCTGCACCTGACACCCGCCGAGCACCAGCACATGCACAATCTCGCGGAGCCCAAGACCTCAGGTCCGCGCACCCATGCGCCCATGCCGGTCGCACAGATGCGTGAGCTGATCACCGAGGACCTCTACGCCACCGCTACCGATCTCGCACCGCATCTGTCCGGCTATGTCGATGAACGATGGAATGTGCTGTGGGCCAACGAGAGCTACAGCCGGGCGTATCCCCGACTGATGGAAGTGGTGAACATCCTGATCTGGTTCTTCCTGGTCCCGGAAGCACCGCGGGTGATGATGGAGTGGGAGGACGAGGCCCGGCTGACGGTCAACTGGTTCCGCTGGCACATGGGCAGATACCAGAACCCGCAATGGGCACTCGACCTGCTCGGACGGCTCAGCTCGTGCGAGCCGTTCCGAGCCATGTATCTGGCCGAGCGGGTCGATTTCGAGCGGCATCAGCCGCTGATGCACCTTCGCGACCCCGACACCCTCGAGCCGTACAGCGTGCGCGTTCAGATCACCGATATTCCCGGCGTCGACGCACCGTTCCAATGGTTCATCGGGATCCGATATCCCTTCAAGGGGCCACCGAGCTTGTTAGACGGGCCAGAAAGCCACCGATAGCGGCGTTCACGGGCTCCGGCGCGGTCCAGTTCGCCGCGTGACCCGCGCCCTCGATGGTGACCGCGGGGCCCGCACCCGGCAGGCCCTCGGCCAGGATCTCGGTCTTGTCCGCGGTGCTCGATTCGTCGAACTCACCGCGCACGACGAGTGCGGGACAGTCGATTTCCGCCAGTCGATCCAGCAGCGATTCCCGCTCGATCAGGCATTCGCCCGCCGAGCGAACGGCACCGCGGTCACCGGCTATCCACTTGGCGCGCCAGGGAGCCTGGTCCAGAGCCGTACCGCCGATCAACCCCGGCGCCAGCCCCTCGGCGAGCGTGGCGATCGGCACCTCCGGATTCGCCCAGGCGTCGAACAGCTGCCGGTACTCCCCGATCTGCTCGGGCGGTGACGAGCCCGCTTCGGTATCGAGCAGAATCAACGCTTCGACCCGCTCCGGCGCCAGCAATGCCGCGCGCAGGGCGGTGTAGCCACCCTGGGACATCCCCCCGACGATCGCGCGATCCACACCGGCCGCGTCCATGACCGCCAACAGGTCACGCGCGGAATCCCAGTAGGTGAACCGGCGATCCGGTTCGGCGACGGTGGCGCCGTGCCCGCGAGCGTCCCAGCACAGCACCCGGAAGCCCTGCGCCTCCAGGTATTCCACCTGCGGCGCGAACATCGACAGGTCCATGAAGAACCCGTGGGCCAGCACCACGGTGCGCTGGCCGCGCCCGCCGGAGTCGGTGTAGAAGACGCGGGCCTCATCGGTATTCACGTACGGCATTTCCGTAGCGTAGCGCCGGATTTGTACGGTTGTCGCGGCTCGATCACACTCTGTCCAGAGGTGGTTACGGGTCCGACAACCCTGCGAAAACGGCGGCGGCACAATCGGTTCAGAAGTACCAGGGGTAGGGCTTCCAATCCGGCTCACGCTTCTGCAGGAACGAATCACGCCCCTCGACCGCCTCATCGGTCATATACGCCAGACGCGTCGCCTCACCCGCGAACAACTGCTGACCGACCAGACCGTCGTCGGACAGATTGAACGCGTACTTCAGCATCCGGATCGCCTGCGGGGACTTGCCCAGAATCTCCCCGCTCCACTCCAACGCCACATTCTCGAGCTCGTCGTGATCGACGACCTCGTTCACCGCACCCATCAGCTTCATCTCCTCACCCGTATACGGGCGGCCCAGGAAGAAGATCTCCCGCGCACGTTTCTGACCCACCATCTTCGCCAGATACGCACTGCCGTACCCACCGTCGAAACTGCCCACGTCCGCATCGGTCTGCTTGAACCGCGCGTGCTCACGACTGGCCAGCGTCAGATCACACGTCACATGCAAACTGTGCCCGCCACCCGCGGCCCACCCGTTCACCAGCGCGATCACCACCTTCGGCATGAACCGGATCAGACGCTGCACCTCCAGAATGTGCAATCGCCCCGACCGCGCCGGATCCACCGTCTCGGCGGTCTCGCCCTCGGCGTACCGATACCCGCTACGACCTCGGATGCGCTGATCGCCACCCGAGCAGAACGCCCAGCCGCCGTCCTTGGCACTGGGCCCGTTCCCGGTCAGCAGGACCGCGCCGACATCCGAACTCATCCGGGCGTGATCGAGCGCACGGTACAACTCGTCGACCGTGTGCGGCCGGAACGCATTACGCACCTCGGGTCGATCGAAGGCGATCCGCACGGTGCCCTGATCGACATGGCGGTGATAGGTGATGTCGGTGAGGTTCTCGAACCCGGGTACGGGCTCCCACAGCTTCGCATTGAAGGTCACGGCACCCACCCTAGCCACAGCGGGAGAGAACGGAATAGAAACTCCCGCAGTGATATTCATCTTTGTCGCCTGTAAAGCATTGGTGTACACCATTGTTCAGAAAAGGCTCGTTGGACCGCTCGGACCGGCCATGCGTGACATCGCGAGAGGCTTTGTCCGGCAGGCAATGAGACAGCTATGCGGATGGATCCTCGAAATGGTCGGCGATCAGGTGCGCATCGATCGCCGACTCGACTCGTACTCGCCACCGTGGATTGTCCTGCGTCGTGTTCTCATCGTGGAACCACCCGCATCCACGGGCCGGGCAGTAGAACCGGAAGGTGCCGGCATTGTCTATCCGGCCTCCCGGGGTGATGTCTCTCCTGGCCAACCCGACGCCGCGGTGATCGTCGAGATCTGAAAAGTCTTCTCCCACGCCAACACTCGATCACAATCGGACATCAACCCGCCATTTGGAGACCGTGCGGTATTCAACATTGTGATTACGAACACGATCAAACCCACTGCCCCGGAGACGACACCCGACGATTTTCCGGACCGGAATTCGACGCTGATCTGCACTTGATCGGATGAGGACGATAGATAGGTCAATGGTTGTTTCGCTGTGTGCGCCAACAGCTCTCGCACATCGAGGGAACGGAGCACGTGCATCTCGCGACTGCGCGCCTTAGGCTTCGCCCCGGGTCGACTTGCCTACCCCTCCCGCAGCGTCGACCCACCGATCGGCGGACCGATCCGCCCCAGTGGGCGCTCGGCCTCCGAGAGGACGATGTCGCCGGGCTCCCCCCTTCGCCCGGCGGCATCACTCATCCTTCACGACCGTTCAGGGCACGATCACCGCACGGCCGCGCAGACTTCCCGCGGAAAGGCGGCGATAGGCTTCCGGAGCGTCATCGAGGCTGAATCGCTCGACCGCTATGTCCAGAACTCCCTCGTGCGCGAGGTCGATGAGTTCTATCAATTCGCTGCGCGATCCCCAGTACGGGGCGGCCACCGCGGCTTCGTAGGGACTGATGCCGAAAGCTACCCGCGCCGAGGACTTTCCGTCACCGAGGCCGACGATGGTGACATCGGAATCGATTCCGGCCACAGCCATCGCGGTGTCGATGGTCGGCTGGAATCCGACGAAATCCAGAACCACGCTCGCCCCCGCGGAACCGGTGATCTTGCGAACGTTCTTCGCCGCGTCCGCATCCGACAGCACAACTTCGTGAGCGCCCACCGATTTCGCGAATTCCAGCTTCTCGTCGCTGACGTCCAGGGCGATCACGCGGGCCGACGAGAGGTGCCGGAGCAACTGGATAGCGACATGGCCGAGCCCGCCGCTCCCGATCACCACGGCCCAGGAGCCGGGGCGAAGCTTGGCCGCAGAGCGTTTGATCGCGTGGTACGGAGTGAGGCCCGCGTCGGTGAGCGGGACGGTGGCGACGGGATCGAGGTCGCCGATCGGCACCAGATGGCGCGGAGAATCGACCACCAGATACTCGGCGATCGCACCGGGCGCACCGAGCCCCGGGGGAAAGATCCCCAATTGCGCGGCCCGCGAACAGTAGTTCTCGAGGCCCTGCGCGCAGAACCAGCACACCCCGCAGCCCCACGGTCCGTACACCACCACGTTGGTACCGATCTCGACTTCTCGCACGCCCGCACCGACCGCCGCGACCGTCCCGGCGCCCTCGTGCCCCAGCGTCAGCGGCAGTGGAAAACCGATCGCCTCGGCGGGCAGCGACATCACGAAATCGTCGGAGTGGCACACCCCCGCCGCGGTGACCCGCAGCAATACCTGGCCGGGACCGGGCTCGGGTGTGGGCACCTCACGCACCTGAGGCTCCGAACCCACGGACACATACTGCAATGCCTTCATCACGCTTTCTCCTTTCGGTCGAGCGACTCCGATCGCAGCCCCGGTGTGCCTTCGGGGCACACCGGGGCTGCGAGGGCGAGTCAGGCGTTGCGGAGAGGGAAGGAGCGGACGCGGATGCGTTCGCTGTCCAGTGCCACCAGCGCTCCGGATCCGAGGGCCGCGGCGATCACCGGGGTGCTGGCCGCGATCACCGAGGTTTGTTCGGCGATGTCCGCGCCCTCGCGGCGGAGCAGGAGAACGCTGGGGGCGGGAGAACCCGCCGCCAGCAGGTCGTCGAGGTAGCTGAGCTCGTTGGTGACCAGGACTCGGCCTTCGCGTTCAGCGAGGGTGAGGACCTGGGTGTTGTCACCGCCGAGAGCCCCCGCGTCGCGGACGTGGACCGCGTCGTAGCCCTCCGCACGGAGGTTGTCGGCCACTCGGGGGCTCAGGTTCTCGTCGATGAGGAAGCGGATTCCGATGGCCGCGGCCGGCGGCGTGCCGGTCAGGACGTCGGCGTAGGCGGCGTTCTGGGTGTCGGTGCCGCCCAGACGGTGAAATGCCTGCTCCAGCTGGGCGTCCGGGGCTCCGCCCTC
>NZ_BDBU01000007.1 GCF_001613145.1 Nocardia jejuensis NBRC 103114 | reverse complement strand
CCCGCGGCACCGGCCGCCACTGCCCGGCCCGAGAGGCCCGAGCCCGACCCAGCGGCCGAGTCCGCACCGACCCCGAGGGAATCCGGTATCGCGGATCCCGCCGACACCGCCGAGCCCGAAAGCCCTGCGGCACCGGCACTTCCGGCCGCACCGGCGGTGGCGGCGCCACCCGCGCCCGAGCCGACTCCCCCACCCGGGCGGGGTCCGGCCGGGCCGCCGGTCGCGGTCGCACCCTGAGCGTGCGCACCGGAGGCACCCGATCCACCCGATCCACCGCGCACCTTGGAGGCCAGGAAGCCCGCCGCGCCCGCGATGACCAAGCCGATGGGCAGGGCCCACCATTTGGAGTTGGAGTCCTTGTCATCGGAATCGGAGGCGGCCTCGGATGAGTTGTCCGACGCGTTCGGATCCGAGGCCGCGGAGGGCGGTGGGACCGCCCCGGAGACCACGGCGCCGGGAGCCTGCCCCGGGACCGAGACGTCGAGCCCGCTCAGCTGGGCGGCGATTTCCGGTGGGACGGTGACGAATCCGCCCTCCTTGCTCCAGCGCACCTCGACGGGATTGCCGTCCTTGCCGGCGAAGGTCTGGCTGTAGACGCCGTCGACGACCGTGGTGTCGGTGGTGGGGCTGCCCAGCACACCGTTGGTCGCGCCGAGGGCCGACCATGCCGAGCGGATCGGACCGCGCACCAGCCAGGCTCCGGTCTCGGGACTCCAATACATCGTCGCGCCGTCGGGCGCGGAGAACTCGTTGAAGCGGGCCGCGCCCGGCGTCGAGGAGTCGGATTCGTCGTTGCGCGGGTAGCCGATGTCGGAGTTGCCGCCGCCCAGCAGCAGATACTTGTCGAGGATGACCCCGTACATGACGCGGGCGCCGGTCTCGGGCGAGTAGACGATCTTGCCGCCCTGATAGTCCTGCGCCGCGCCGTCGGCGCCGAAGGCGTAGACCGTGCCCTGGGCGGCGCCGAGCGGGGAGGACGCGCCGCCCCACTGGTTGTAGTGCTCAACGATCGCGGTGTCCGAGCCCGCCGGTTGAGCGAAAGCGGAGGGTCCCAGCAATACTCCAGCACCGAGCGTAAGGGCGAAACCGAAACTCGTCGCCGCCGCACACTTGGATTTCTTCCTAACCGTCATCGAAGCACTCCTAATAAGAGGTCGATCAGCTTGGGAACAAACAACACTCGATGCAACGAATCACCGAATTCACACTATGGGTCCGCGCTGCCGTGGAGAAATGATGTGGTGCCGAAGAGAATTGGGCCGCCGAAGGACTCAGCCCACCTTGGCCGCCTTCGACTTCGTCACGAAACCGGTGATCGCGGCCAAGACCGCGCCCACCGCTCCGCCGCCGGCGACCTGAGCCAGAATCTGGCCGAAGTCCAGGCCACTACCGGTGGCCGCCTGAATGATGGCTCCGGTGATTCCACCGCCGACCGCACCGGCCGCGCCGTTCACCACCGGGCCGAGCGGACTCTTCGCACCACCGACCCCACCGCCGACCACGCCGCCGAGTACACCCAAAAGCCATTCCATGCTTCCTCCTTCGAATGTGGACGAGCGAGTAGCGATCCTCACGATAGCCCCGCGACATTTGCCGTCGCCGACAAACGGAATCGCGAGTTTCCGAATCACCACTGCTATACCCGGCAAAAAGCAACCGACACTCTCGCTTTTCACCTGTTCGAAGACCTGTACGCGGCATCGCCGGCCGGGGTCGGCGCTACTCAGCATTCATTCAGCTACTCGGCCGGGTCGTCCGCTCCGATCCAGCGAGCGAAAAGGTCGACGTGCTCCTGCGGCCAGCGGCCGTCGCACGGCATGGACCCCTTGTCCAGCCGCTCCAGAATGGCCGCCCCGTGCTTCGTGACGTCGGCATGTGACCAGAGATCGAACACGAAACTCATCGACTTGCGATCCATCTCGCGGAACAGGGGTTTGATGTGCCGGGCGAAGCTGACGATCTCATCGGCCGCGGGAAGGTCGACGACCTTCTCACGCTCGACGGGCGCGGCCAGTGCCGACACGCGCGACCCCGGCGTGGCGTTGCATACCCACCACCAGCGCGGCACCGGCATGTGCGGTGGCGGCGTCGCACCGGGCTGGGAGTTCTCGACCGCGATCCGCGAACCCCACTCGATATAGGCGGCGAACGCGGCCCGGAACTCCGGATCGGTCGGCAGTCCGGCATCGTCGGCGGCGCGCGAGATGAGCTGCGCCCACCGGGCCCGCCATTCTTCGGTCAGTGATTTCCCGGCGTGCTCGGCCACCATATGGTCGTAGCCGCCGTATCGGTCGGTGTAATACCGCGGGCCGCCGAAGGTTTCACCCAGCCACGCCGCCACGCGCTGCGGATGATCCGGGGACATCCGGGCGAACAGCGGGGCCAGCAGTGGATCCTCCGGGACGTATTTGCCGTAGAAGATGTTCGTCATCCTGGTCAGCGCGGGCAGTCCGCCCGCCCATTCGAACAGTGTCGGCTCCGGCGACGGCGCGGGATCGTGGAAGTCGACGTACCAGTGCATACCGCTGCAGAACGGCTTGTTCTGCGAATGCCCGCAGCGGCACAGCGAGTAGTGCTCGAGCGAGGCTCCCGCATTGCGCGGCCCTGCCCCGGCCAGCGGAATGCCGCCGGTGACGCGGTACGGACCGTCCTTGGACACCTCGACGGCGGGCGGGCGCACCGGCGCGGCGGCCTCGATCCCGTCGACGGCATATCCGAGCGCGCCGGACGGGCAGGCCCGCACCGCCCGCTCGATCTCGTCCCCGCGCCCGCCGCTGGGTGCGACGAAAGGCTCTGCGCCCGCGCGGAATACGGTCGGCACCCGATCGGTGCAGAATCCGGCGTGCGCGCACAACCCGCGATTGTCGAGCACCGTGACCGCGACGCCCTCGTAGTCCTCACGCCGGTCCGGCACCCGGTTCGAATCCTTGGCGTCGTCGAATCCGATCCGGGCATGGCTGCCGTCGCACAGCGGTTTCGTCTCCGAGGCGCCGCAGCGGCACAGCGCCATCTGCGGCAGCGCCGGTACCGGAACACCGAGCCAATCGGTGACAGCGGCGGGGTTGGTGAGCAGATACGGACCGTCGGGCACCACCTCGATCCGCGATTCCAGATCGGCCTGCAGGGCCGCGAGCTCGGCGATCCGGGCCTGAGGATCGGCCGCGGACAGGATGGCCAGATGCTGCAGCGCGGCCGCCGCCTCCTGTAACCCGAGTGGCGCGTCCGATGCGCCGCGCAGCGCGGTCACGTCATATGCCAACTGCCACAACGTATCCGGATCCACGGCCGAGCCCACACCGTCGGCCGCCGTGTGTGATCCGGGGGCCGAGCCGGTGAGGTCGGTATACGCCTGGGTCAGCGGGCGGATCACGGTGTCCCGCAGCGGGGACTCGTTCGCCTCGGGATGCCCGGCCATCGATTGCGCCAGCCACCGGTCCAGGCCCATGGCCCGGATCAGCACCGACTCCAGTTCGTTCTGCACCTCGGATGTCCTGTCTGCTCTGCAACGCCGGACGCTTCTGGCACCGAACTCGCCGACCTTCCGACACTATGAGGCTGTTCTTTTGTCCGCTATCGGACGAATGCCCTAACCCATTCCCGCCGGGCGAAAAGTGTTGCCCCGGAACAGCGTCGCGCCTCCCTACCCGGACCGCGGTCGTGGTTAGGGTGGATCGTCATGGAGCGGATCCTCGAGATCGGGATGGGTTTCTGGGCGTCCAGGACGCTGCTCAGCGCCGTGGAGATGGGAGTGTTCACCACGCTCGGCGAACGACGGCTGACCGCGCAGGAGCTACGCGAGGAATTAGGACTGCACCCGCGCGCGGCCGAAGACTTCCTGGACGCCCTGGTCGCCATGGACATGTTGCGCCGCGCGGACGGCCGCTACGCGAACACCCCCGACACCGCCGCCTACCTGGACCGCCGCCGCCACGAATATCTCGGCGGCTTCCTGGAAATGGCGGCGACCCGCCTGTACCCCCTGTGGAGCGGATTGACCGAGGGCCTGCGCACAGGCCTGCCACAGAACGAGGTCAAGCACGGCGGTGAGGAGTTCGACGAGCTGTACAGCGACCCGCGCCGGCTGCGCGAAGCCCAGTGCGCCCGGACCGGGCTGACCCTGCCCAGCGCCCGCGCCATCGCGGAACTGTTTCCGTGGCACCGCTGGAACAGCGTCGCGGACATCGGGTCCGCACAGGGCGCCCTGCTGCGCACGCTGCTGCATCGGCATCCGCATCTGCACGGCATCGGCTTCGATCTACCCGATGCCGAGCCCGCGTTCACCGAATATGTTGCGCCGCTGGGTGATCGCGTGAGATTCCGCGCCGGGGACCTGTTCACCGACGCGCTCCCGGGCACCGATGTGCTGGTGTTCGGGCGCATATTGCACGACTGGGACCTCGACACCAAGCGCATGTTGCTGGCCAAGGCGCATCGCGTCCTGCCCCAGGGCGGCGCGATCATCGTCTACGAGACGCTCATCGACGACGATCGCCGCAGCAATCTCGCCGGCCTGCTGATGAGTCTCAATACGCTCATCGAGACCGACGGGGGTTTCGACTACACCGCCGCCGATCTCCGGAACTGGTTGACCGACGCGGGCTTCCGCGATCCGCGCACCCACCGCCTGACCGCATCGGAATCGATGGTCTGGGCGGTCAAATAGCGGAGCTGACTAATAGCAGACCTGTGGTCGGCGACAGCCGGAGTCGCTATGGTTCGGCGGTGAACACCGCAGAGTTGGCCGAACGCGGCAGCACGATCCTGGATCGGCTGACCACCACGCAGACCCCGCCGCCCTGGCAACTGGTGATCGGGACCGGCGCGATCGCGCTGCTCCTGGTCGTTTTCCGGCCGACGTGGCGGATTCTGCGCAATATCGTGACGATCGCGCACGAGGGCGGGCACGCGTTCACCGCGCTGCTCACCGGCCGCAGGCTCAACAGCATCCGATTGCATTCGGACACTTCCGGACTCACGGTGTCGAGCGGAAAACCGTACGGCTTCGGCATGATTCTGACCAGCGCGGCCGGTTATCCCGCGCCGGCGCTGGTCGGTCTCGGGTACGCGGCGCTGCTGGGCGCGCATCGCATCACGCTCATGCTGTGGCTGACCATCGCGCTGTTGCTGGTGCTGCTGGTGAAGGTGCGCAACGGCTACGGTCTGCTCTCGATGGTGGTGACCGGCGGCATCGTGTTCGTGGTGTCCTGGTTCGGCACCGACACCACCCAGGCGGCGCTCGCCTACTCCGCGGCCTGGTTTCTGCTGTTCGCCGCGGTGCGGCCGGTCATCGAACTGCAGCGCAACCGCCGGCACGAGCCCAATTCCGACGCCGATCAGCTGGCGCGCCTGACGCGGATTCCCGGACTAGTGTGGGTGTTGCTGTTCGGTCTGGTGGCGCTGTGTTCGCTGGTCCTGGGTGCTCGGCTGCTCTTGGCCGATACGACCGGGGTCTGCGTGCCGCCGCTCACGCACAGCACGTGCGCGTGATCCGCCGCGCGGTGATCCGGCTCGTGCTCCACGAGAAAGGTATCGCCGCAAGGACTTCCGAGAACTACGGCTAACATGCGCACAGCACCGTCCGGGTGGCGACGGGTCGTTCCCACGCGCCGCCGCCTCGGCTGGACGCACTGAGCCGGTCCGGAGCACCGGCGGGGTCGGCACGTTGTCGCAGGAGGGTTTTTCGGATGGACAGACCGACATGGGCACCGGAGGGCGTCGACATGACGCTGCCGAGTCCCGCGCGCATGTACGACGCGCTGCTGGGCGGCTCGCACAACTTCGAGGTCGATCGGCAGGCCGCGGAGCAGGGCAAGGCCCTGGTGCCCGATCTGCCGCGGCTGGCGTTGAGCAATCGCGCGTTCCTGCGGCGGGCGGTGCGCTTCCTGGTGGACTCGGGCGTGCGACAGTTCCTCGATATCGGCTCCGGCATCCCGACCGCGGGCAATGTGCACGAGATCGCGCAGGAGATCGATCCGGAGTGCCGCGTGCTCTACGTCGACATCGATCCGGTCGCGGTGGCGCACGCCCGCGCGATCCTGAGCGACAACGACAACGCCACCGCCGTCGAGGCGGATCTGCGCAAGCCCGCCGAACTGATGGAGCGGGCCGGGGCCACCGGGCTGATCGATCTCGATCAGCCGGTCGGCGTCCTGCTGATCGCGGTGCTGCACCTGCTTGCCGACGATGACCGCCCGGCCGAGATGGTCTCGGATCTGCGTGCGGTGATGCCGACCGGCAGCTTCGTGGCCATCTCACACCTCACCTCGGCCACCCGGCCGGAGGATGCCGCGAAGCTCGGTGCGAACGCCGCGAACAAGAGCAAGGTCGGCATTCACTTCCGCGGACGCGAGGCGATCACCGCGATGTTCGACGGCTGGGAGCTGATCGAGCCCGGTGTGGTGGAATTGCCATTGTGGCGGCCGGAGTCCGATCGCGATCAGCACGAGGCTCCCGGTCGTTCGCTCGGGCTTGCGGGAGTCGGCCGCAAGGGCTGAGCGAGTTTCGACGGCAGGCAGGGGTTTCCGGTGGGCGCGGCACACGAGCTGGCGGTGCTGTGGGCAGAGATGCTCGACGGCGCGGTCGCTCCGACGCTCACCAGAACCGAGGTGGAGTGCCTGCTCGACGGCTTCGCCGAGCGGCTCGTCGCGGCGGTGCGGGGCACCGAGGACCTCTCGGTGGCCCGCGACGCCGCCGCGGCGCTGGTGGCCGCCAACTACCGTGACCCCCTGGCCGTGCACCGCTCGGTACTGGTGCTGTGCCGGGATCTGGTGACCGCCGTATGCCCCGATCCGGCCTGCCCCGAGTATGCGGCCGTGCGGGATCGGGCCGTGGCCGTGGCGGCCGAATTCGCGGCCGAGTTCACCTCCGGACTGCGCAATGCCGCACTCGCGGAACAGGAAGCCACCCTCGCCGCCGCGCTGACCGCCGCGCGGGAGGCCGAGGCGCGACGGCAACTGTCCGAGGCCCGCTTCCAAGCCATCTTCGAGGGCGCCTCGGTGGGCATCGGGACAGTCGACGTCACCACCGGCCAGGTGGTCGACGTGAACAACGCCATGGCCGAAGCGCTCGGCGTGCCCGCCGAATCGATGCCGGGCCGCTCGGTCGCGGACATCCTCGGCCCGGTGAACATCGGCGACGCCTTCGCCCAGTTCCAGCGTCTGCTCTCGGGTGAGATCCAGCGGTTCCGCACCGAGACCGTACACACCCGCCAGGACGGCAGCACCGCGATCATCGACCTGTCCATGACCGTGGTCCGCGACAGCGACGGCAAGCCCCGCTTTCTCATCGGGGTCACCGTCGATGTCACCGAGCGCAAGGCGCTGGCCGACCAGCTCTGGTACGACGCACACCACGATTCGCTCACCGGACTGCCGAACCGGCTGCTGTTCTTCGACCGGCTCGCCGCCGCCGACGGGCAGGTGGGCGTCTGCTATCTGGATCTGGACGGGTTCAAGGAGATCAACGACCGGCGCGGGCACACCGCGGGTGATCACGTGCTCTGCGATGTGGCGCACCGGCTGCGCGCGGCCCTGCCCACCGGTGCGACGATCGCCCGGCTGGGCGGCGACGAATTCATCGTGCTGATCGAGAACTGTTCCGGGGAGCAGGAATTGACCACGGTGGCACGCGATCTGCTGGGGGCGCTACGGGATCCGTTCGACGTGGCCGGGCTCTCGGTCACGGTGGGCGCGAGTATCGGTACCGCGCTGGTGGATACCCGCTCCACCGCCATCGACGAGCTCATGCACGCCGTGGACACCGCCATGTACCGAGACAAGGCGTCACGCCACGGGATGACGAGCAGGTCCCACACGAAGTGACGAGCAGGTCCCACAGCGCCGGGACCGGCCGCACGACCGCCTAGACGACGAACGGCACCAGCGCTTTTCGCTCCGGCGGGTAGTCGGCGAACTTCTCCCGGTACCAGGCGTGGGTGGCGAAGGCGCGCGGAACCAGATTGCCGAAGGTGATCAGGAAGATGATCACGCCGGGCAGCGCCCAGGTCAGAAGCGCGAATCCGGCCCAGGCGAGCAGCTCACCCAGATAGGTGGGGCTGGTGACGAACTTGAAGCCGAGACCGTACGGCACCTTGTATTCCGTTGCGCCCGGATTGTTCTTGTCGCGCAGATTGCGAACGATCCCCTCGGAACTCACCAGCAGGGCGAACCCGGCGAGGTAGATCACCAGTCCGATCAGGAAGCGCGGATCGGTCAGCCACGCGGTGCCGTACTGCCCGAAGTAGTCGTGGCTGAACAGCGCGCCGTTCAGGTAGCCGTGCATGGTGGTGACGAGCATGCCCATGCCGAGCACCGAGACATTGAAACTGGTTTGTTTGCCGGGGACTTGGCGAATCGAGAGGGGGAAGAACCACCCGCGATTGCCGTAGTGCAGAATCCAGATGGCCGCCAGCACCAGCGAAGTCGGCTCGAATCGGTTCGGACCGGTCAGATAGGCGACCGCGAAGACCACGGTGGCTGGAATCTCCATCAGCCACCAGCCGAGCTTCGGGTTCAGGTTGAGGCCGAGCTTCGCGGTGGCGAATCGGCCGTACGGGCTTTGCCCGAAAAGCCCACCCACCAGCACGAACGCGGTGAAAGCCAGCGCGATCGTGAGCACGGTGTCGTAAACAGTGTTACCGGTGTACCAGTTCATTCACGGTCCTTCATTGGAAAAACTAGAACAGGTTCTACCACGGCGGGCATAGCGACCGGAAGCCATAGTGACGCAACGGCAGGTACCGCCCGGTAGGTTCGAGGAAACCCGGAGGGAGGCAAGGTGGGTGCCAAGGTGGGTGCGGAGGGGTGGCGTGTGCTGTCGCACTGGATGCCGTTCTTCCTCGAGGAGGATCAGGCCGACAGCGGGCTCGGGGGCGAGCCGGCGGGGTTGGAGTGGAACCCCAGATTCATCCAGATCCGCGACGAAAGCCTCGGGCGGCATGTGCATTTCGCGCAACAGGGCAGTGATGTCGAGGCGGTGATCGCGGTTCCCGAGGACACCGCCGACGCCGATCGGCTGCTCTCGGTGCTGCGCACGCAGCCGGACGGGATCTGGGATCCGGTGCCGCTGGCGCTGGAATCGGATGCGGCGACACCGGATCCGCAATGGCGCGCGGTCCGACGCGTACAGGAACAACCGCAGCTGGCGCGCGAATGGACCACGGGCTGGCGACGCGGTGCGAGCATAGATCAGCGCCGCCACATAGCGGACTCGCTGGTGACCGTGCTGCGCAACGGGCTGGACATGTCCGCGGATCGGCTGCGGTTCACCGCGTGGAGTCTGGACTCGCCCGAGACCGGCACCTACGGGTTGGCCGGGGATCGCCCCAGCGAACGCGACGCGCCCGTAATGTGCACGGACTGGGCCGATTTCGAGGCCCGGCTGGCCTGGGCGCTGACCACGCTGCCGTGGGACGGCGTGATCAGCATCAGCACCCCGCATCCGGGCCCGGATCCGTGCTTCGTCCAGTTCCTGCACGGCAGGCAACTGTTCAACGAGGCCAGCGGCTGGGACGTGGCCGGGCTCGGCGCGAGCGAATTCGACCGGCGCATGCGGGATCTCGGCTGGAGCTTCGCCCCGCACAGCGTGCCGGGCGGAGCGGCGCTGATCTGGGAGGGTCCGCTGGCGCAGGCCGGATACAACCCCCGCCTGCTGGGCGCGCCGCAACGCACGGTGGCCACCTTCCGCGAGGTGTTCACCGTGCGGCATCCGCAGGATCTGGTGTTCCGGGCGTTCCGCAACGGCCGCCGGCGCGATCAGGACATGCGGTACCTGGACCTCGAGCTGGGCATTCCGCGCGACGTGCGGTGAGCCGATCTCGGCTCGGGCACACGCGCTTTCGGCCGCGGCATGGATCGCCGCGGCCGGGAGCGATCAGTCGGTCAGGCGTTCCAGGCGGATCGGCAGGCCGTCGGCGGGTTTGGGCCCGGTACCGATCACCAGCGGCAGGTCGTAGTCCGCCGGGACGCTCCAGCGGTAGTTCAGCAGCATGCGGTGCAGCACCGCCTTCACCGTCATACCGCCGAAGTACCGGCCGATGCACTTGTGCGCGCCGCCGCCGAAGGGCGGCCAGACGTACCGGTGCGCCTTGTCCTCGGCGCGTGCCGGATCGAACCGTTCCGGATCGAAGACATCCGGATCGTGCCAGTACTCCTGTGAGCGCATCATCCCGTGCGGGCTGACCATCACCAGCGTGCCCCGGGGTACGTAGTAGCCGAGAATGTCTGTGTCCGCGAGGGTTTCACGGGCCTGGCCGACGACCGGCGAGTGCATGCGCAGCGTCTCCTTGAACGCCATCTCGAGCCCGGGCAGCCGGTCCAGATCGGCGTAGCCCAGGATCGGAGTGCCCAGGGCGCGCGATTCGGCGCGCAGGCGCTCCTGCCATTCGGGCTGCCGGGCCAGTTCGTAGGCCAGCATGGAAATGGCGATGGTGCTGGTGTCGTGCGCCGCCATCATCACGAAGATCATGTGGTCGACGACGTCGTCGTCGGTGAAGGACTCACCGTCCTCGGTCTCGGCATGGCACAGCACGCTGAACAGGTCGTCACCGTCCCCGGCGCGCTTGCCCGGCAGCTCCCGGCGGAAGTACTCCTCGAGCACCCGCCGACCGCGCAGACCCCGATGCCACACTCCCCCGGGCACATTCGTGCGGAACACCGCCTGCCCGCCCTGCACCGCCTCTTCGAAGGCGTGCGCCAGCCGGGTGCCCTCCGGACCGAGTTCGGCGCCGACGAACGCGACCGTGGCCTGCTCCAGCAGCAACTGTTTGACGTGGTCGTAGAGCCGGAAGTCGCGCCGCGGCCGCCACGCGTCGATGCCGCGCACGATCCTGGGCGTGGTGAGATCCAGATAGCCCATCAGGCGCGGTCTGGTGAAGGCCTGCTGCAGGATCCGGCGGTGATACGCGTGTTCGTCGTAGTCGCGCAACATGATCCCGCCGCGGAAGAACGGGCCGATCACGAAATTCCAGCCGTTCTGCGCGGAGAAGACACGCTGCCGGTCCAACAGCACCACCTCGATCGCCTCGGGGCTCGATACGCCCACGATCGGGCGACCGAAGCCACCCATCCACTGCACCGGGCCGTAGCGCGCTATCCGTTTCCGGGCGAAGCCGACCGGATCGGAGAAGCTGCTGAGCATATGGCCGACACCGGGTGCGCCGAAGTCGCCCGGCAGCGGGCGCAGGCCGCTGCCCTCGGGTGGTTCGGCCAGGGCACGGGGCGGTGAGGGATATCGCTCCAGGACCTCGCCCACGCGACGCTGGATCCGGTGATTCAACCGGGCTCTGAGGTGGCGCTCCGCGAGCGCGCTTGGCATCGGAAATTCCCTGGTTACAAGGAGATTCATCGTTGGTCTCCGTTCGAACGCCTGAACTCACGATATCGGAAACAAATGTTTCCGTAAACGGTTGTTTCCCGATTTCTGTGCCAAGCTTGCAAGGTGACCCGGGCTTTCAGTGGCACCTATCGCGGCACCACGACCGACGAGCGACGCGAACAGCGCCGCCGCAGACTCCTGGACGCGGCGCTGGATATCGTTGGCACGCAGGGCTTGTCGGCCTTGACCGTGCGCGGAGTGTGCGAGCGGGCGCGAGTGGGGCCGCGCTTCTTCTACGAGGCGTTCACCGATCTGGACGCGCTGGCCGGGACCCTGCTCGAGGAGGTGCAGCGCGAGGCGCTGGACTGTGCCCGCACCACCATGCAGGAGACGCCGGGCAGTCCGGAGGACAAGATCCGGGCGGGTGTGGCCGCGCTCATCGTGGCGGTCACCGACGATCCGCGGCGCGCCAATATCGCCTTCGCCCAGGCCTACGGCAGCGAGGCCCTGACCCGGCTGCGATTCGAGGGGATGCGCGAGGTCGCACAGCTGATCGTCGATCAGACCCGGGTGCTGCTGGACATCCCCGACGGCGAGGAGGAGACGGCGCTGACCGCGCTCGCCCAGCTGATCACCGGTGGCGCCGCCGAACTGGTCATGGTCTGGCTCGACGGCGGCCTGAAGGTGGAGCGGCCGGTGCTGATCGGCATCGTCGCCGATTACGCGGTGGCCATGGTGGACCGGCTCCCGGACCTGGCCCGGAAACTCGAGTGAGCGCCGGATCGATCGGCTCGGGCATCAGACCGGCTGGCCGACCCCGCTCAGCACGATCTCCTCGACCACGACCTTGGCGGTTTCCGCGCACGCGGTGACACCGCCGTTCGCGTACTCCTTCACCCCGTCACCGACATTCCAGAGATTGGGAATCGGAGTCGAGTGCGGCATGTCGTAGCCGGCGACCGCGCGCTGCGGCGGCCACTCGTCGCGATTGACCACGATCGAGAGAATGCGCGCCTGCTCGAACCCCGGGATCTCCTCACGCAGATCCTGCAGCACCAGCGCGGCTTCGGCCTCGGGGTCGAAATCACCGACCGAGGGTTTCGGCACGCCGGCGCCCACGTAGAGATGCCAGCCCTCCGGCGCCATCTCTGGGCACACCGTGGTGAAGTTCGCGATGTAGCAGAGCCTGCGGGTGCGGGCGAAGCTCAGCAGACCGGGAGCGCTCACGAGCGGTTCGCGGCTGGCGAAGTTCACCGAGATCATCGCGCACGGCAGATCCCCTTGCAGCACGGTGCCGACGTAATCGGACGGCAGATGCTCCGGTCCGACCAGATCCAGAGTGGCCGACGGCCCGATGTCGCTCACCGCGACACCGCAGGTGATATCGACGATCTCCCCGCCCCGGCGGATGCGCGCACCGCTGATGCGGCCGTCGGTGACCTCGAGGCGTTGCACCTCGCTGTCGAGCCAGACCGCGCCGCCCTCCCGCTCGACGACCTCGGCGAGCGACTTCCAGATGCCGATGGTGCCGTCGGGGCAGAAACCGAAGCGCTTGAACGCGGATTTGCGCGTGAAGTAGGTGAGGAAGACCCGAGCGGGCAACTCCTCCGAGCCGACCGCGAAGACCGATCCGCACATATTGCGGAAGATGCCTTGCACCGCATCGTTCTTCGTGTAACGGCGCACCCAGTCCGCGGTGGAAAGTTCCCGGGCAGGCAGCCCGCTGTCCTGCCGCGCCGCACCGATGCCCTTGAGCAGAGTCGCGCCTTGCCTGGTGAGCTGCGAAATCAACAGGCCCCAGCCGCCACTGCTGACATCGACGTCCTTACCGTTGATTCGGTAGAGGATCGGCGGATCCACCGGGCGCACTTCGAATTTCGCGCCGACATCGGCGAATGTCTGCTCGGTGACGCCACCCAATTCCACGGCGACAGCGCCGTTGTTGATCGTGAATCCGTCGACCACGTCGGTGGACGCGCGGCCACCGACCCTATCCAGACGTTCGACCACCAACGTGCGGTAACCGTGATGTGCGAGCCGGGCGGCGGCACAGAGCCCGCCCACCCCGGCGCCGACAACCAATACGTCCCAGTTGTTCCCGCTCATGGCGAGGCTCCTCGAGAATGCTTAACACATGCTGAACACATAGAAATCGCCTTGGGCAAAGGCGTCGAGCCTGTCGGTACCTGAGCCTCCCAATCCCCCTCGAGCGGCGATGCCCGCCCGTTGCTGCCGCAGTTCCCACGTTCGCGGTCAGCTCCGTTCGCCTGGTACTACGTTACCGGGCGACCATCTGTCCTGCGGCACTTAGGGCAGGAAAACAGCGGGTCCCATCGGGTGGGTGCGGCCGCCGATCTTGCTCAGCAGTGGACGCCGGTCACCGCGAACCGTTCGACCTCCGCGACGTGACCTCCAGTGGACACCGCGACGGTGAGAACGCCGGGGCAGGTCCCGGTGAACGGGACTGTTCCAGACCACGGACTGTCGGTGCCTCCGGCAGGGATACCAGGTATTTCACCGACCGATCGCGGACCGGTGAGTTGGTGGATTCGCACGCGCAGGCTCTCGTCCACACCGGTGACGTGACCGCCGACCGCGAGCGGTGAACCGACCTTCGCGCCGTACTCGGGAGTAGCAATCGTGAGGGTCCGATCCTCGGTGCCGACCACCTCCCACGGCATGTCCGCACCGGCTCCCAGACGCGCGAGATGAAGCTCCGCGGCGGGGATTCCGACGCCGTTGGGATTGCCGTAACCAATTGTTATCCAGGACTCTTCGCCCTTGGTCGTGGCGAGCAGCACGCGATCGAGGTCGGTGTAGCCCAGATAGCCCCGGGTGAAATTCAGCGCGACCGCCGACGGATCGAGGTGCCACGGCTGGTGTCCGCCTTCGTGATACGACTGCTGCCAGGCGATGGCCTCGGCGGCGCTCGCGAAGGGCCACAGGGGTTGATATGCGAAGGTCACGGGCGTGCCGGAGGTCGGTGGCGCGGTAGTCGTCTCCGGGCCGGACGCGGTCGTGGCCTCCGGGCTCGGCGGGCTGCCGGTCAGGTTCGCCGGCGGTCCGCTCGTCGCGGGCCCGGTGACCGAGGCGGTCGGGGTCAGGGTCGGGGTCGCCCCGGTGTCGTCGCCGCTGTCGCGGATCAGGCCGAAATAGGCGATGGCGGCGAGGCCGAGCACCACGACCGCGGCGAGCGCCGCCAACGCGAAGATCGTTCCTGGTCGACGGCCGGGCGGTTCCGAATTCGGGGTCATGGTCCAGTCTGCCTCGCGAACAGGGCATCACGCTCGTCCCGAGACCGGCCCGGCGCGAAACCGTTCCCAGGTACAGGACTGGACAGTCGATAACTCTTCGCCCAGTCGTTAGGTTGGGAGAGGTGACGCCCCATCTCCATCGGCAATTCCCGGAACTCACCGAGACCCTCCCGCATCTAGTACTGGGCAAGAGTCCGACTCCGGTGCGGCTGCTGTCCTCGCTCGACACCGTCGGCGCGGATCTGTGGCTCAAGGACGACGGCGCGTTCGGCGACGGCGGCTGGGGCGGCAACAAGGTCCGGAAATTGGAGTGGCTGCTGCCGGATGCCCTGCGCCAGGGCCGCACGACCATCGTCACCGTCGGCGGGCTCGGCACCAATTGGGGGCTGGCGACCGCGCTGTACGGGCGCGAGAACGGGCTGAAAACCGTTCTCGCACTGATCGATCAGCCGGAGGACGACCACGTGCGCGCGCAGTTGGCGCGGTTGCGCGCCTCGGGCGCGACGCTCATCTTCACCCACACCAAGGCGCGGACCATCCTGCGGGCCCCGATCATCCTGGCGCGCAACTTCTCCGGACGCCGGCCGCCGTATCTGCTGCCCGCCGGTGGATCCTCTCCCGTCGGCGCGCTCGGATACGTCGAGGCCGCACTGGAATTGGCCGATCAGGTCCGCAACGGGGAACTGCCCGAGCCGACCCATATCGTCGCGCCGCTGGGCTCGGGGGGCACGGTGGCCGGGCTCTCGCTCGGGCTGCGGCTGGCCGGACTGTCCACCCGGGTCGTCGGTGTGGTCGTCAACGACACTCTGCGACTGGATGAATCGGCGATCTCCCGACTCGCGGACCGGGCCGCCGGGGTGCTGCGGGATCGGGGTGCGCGCCTGCCCGCCGACATCTCCCCCACCGGCAATCTCGAGATCGTCACCGGCTACCTCGGGACCGGGTACGGCCATCCGACGATGGAAGCCACCACCGCCCAGACCCTGTCGGAGGATCTCGAGCACCTCACCCTCGAGCCGGTCTACACCGCCAAGTCGATGGCCGCCGTGCTCGAGCTGAACGCGCAAGGCCGGTTCGGGGGCGGGCCGGTGGTGTTCCTCAATACCAACGGCCCGCGCTGATCCGCAGTTCACGCCGCGGCGATCCGCTCGGTGCGGTACGAAGGCAGCCGTTCGGACGAATTCCTGTCCATCGTGCGGCATCCTCGGTCCGTAGAGGGGTTGGCACGGTGTGGCCGGGGGCACAGCTGCCGGTACCTCGTACGCTGGTCCCATGTCGGCACCCGCGACGTCACCGCTGTCCGCACCCACGACAGCATTGCCCGCGCCCGAGCTCGATCGCCTGCTCGAGCTGGTTTCCGGTCGCCGTGTCGCGGTGCTCACGGGTGCGGGAATCTCCACCGACAGCGGTATCCCGGACTATCGCAGCCCCGGTGCGCCACCCCGCACTCCGATGACCTTCCAGCAGTTCGTGGGCGATCCGGTGTTCCGCCAACGCTATTGGGCGCGCAATCACATCGGCTGGCGCGCGATGGACGCCGCCCGGCCCAATCGCGGGCATCGGGCGCTGGCCGCGCTGGAACGTTCCGGGGTCGTCACCGCTCTCATCACCCAGAACGTAGATCTGCTGCACACCAAGGCCGGGCACCGCTCGGTCATCGATCTGCACGGGGTCTACGCCCGCGTGCGCTGCCTGGCCTGCGACGCGCTCATCTCCCGCATGGCCCTGGCCGACCGGCTCGAGGCCGCCAATCCCGGTTTCGCCGAGGATGCCCGAAGCACCGGCATCGAGGTCGCCCCCGACGCCGACGCGATCGTCGTCGATACCGAGAATTTCCGCATGGTCGATTGCCATCGCTGCGGTGGTCTGCTCAAACCCGACATCGTCTACTTCGGCGAGACCGTTCCCAAGGATCGGGTGACCGCCGCGTTCGAGGCCCTCGATGCCGCCGAAGTCCTGCTGGTGGCCGGTTCCTCCCTGACCGTCATGTCCGGCCTGCGCTTCGCGCGCCGGGCCGCCAAAACCGCTCGCCCCGTAATCATTCTGAACCGAGGCGAGACCCGCGCCCACCACCTCGCCACCCTCACCCTCGACGCCGGCTGCTCCCCCGCCCTCGAAGCACTGGCCCACGCCCTCGCCCCGTAGGTGGAGAACGATCCTGACCGTGCCCGATTCCGGCCGCCGTCCGGCGTACAACGACGAAGCCGGTCACCCCGGCCAGGGCGGTCGGTTAATCGGCCGGCAGCGACGGACGCGTATCGGCGGCTCGTTGGCGGCGGTGAATTCGGTGGCGTGGTTCCAGAGCTCTGCAGAGGATGAGCGGATGACGAGTGCTGTTGAGGGTCATGCTGTTTCGCGTGACAGCCTATCGCGGGCGGAGCCGTCGGGCGTCATTCCAGGGTCAGCGAGCGTGCGTGCCGCCGGGGTTGGCGCGGAGGCGGTCGCGTTCATCGGTCGGCGCGGTGTTGGCGTCTTGCAGGTCCAGGATGCGACCGATGACGACTGCGACCACAGATTACCTACATCCGACACTTGCACTCACCTAGTCAGAGTGCTAAATAATATCTATGCCAGATGGCAGAGGTTATCTGGTCGAGACACTACAGAGAATGGAGTGAGTTAGAGGTGGCGACCATGCTGATGCGCACTGATCCCTTCCGTGATCTGGATCGTTTGACGCAACAGGTGTTCGGCACCGCGGCCCGACCCGCGGCGATGCCGATGGATGCCTGGCGCGAGAACGACCAGTTCCTGGTCGAATTCGACCTGCCGGGTATCGATCCCGATTCCCTGGACCTGGATGTGGAACGCAACGTGGTGACCGTGCGCGCCTCGCGCCCGGAAATCGACCCCGGCCGGTCCATGCTCGCGGCGGAACGCCCACGTGGGGTGTTCAGCCGTCAGCTGGTGCTGGGCGAGAGCCTCGATACCGAGCAGATCCGTGCGGACTACCGCGACGGGGTTCTGCGGTTGTCGATTCCGGTGGCGGAGAAGGCCAAACCCAGAAAGATCGAGATCGCCCGCCCCGAACGCGAACCCGAACGCCAGGTCATCAACGCCTGATCCGGCCGCACGGCCGCCGTCCGCGAATGCGATCCGCAGCGCGCTCGCGGACGGCGGCCCCATGGTGACGACTACCAATGCCTCGCCTACTGACCGGACACCATCCGCCTGATCGGACAGATTCGTGAAAACGAGGACCTCTCCCGAGACCGACCACACCACCACCCGCCCCGACCCGGACCGGGATCCGCAGGAGGTGGTGCACTGGCCCGACCCCAGCCCGCTGCGCCCGTGGTGGGACACCGTCATGGGACCGGCGATGCCCGCCCCGCTCACCGCTCAACGCTCCCCCACCCCGCGTCACCCCCACGCACGGAATCCGCACGTGCGCCCGCGCAGACTCATCGGTGCGAGCGCGGCCCGCTGACCCTGCTCCGGGCGAGTCAGCAATGGCTCAGATCTCGATCCGCCGTTTCCACCAAGGGAGATCGTGCGGTGCGTACGGATCGTTGACTGTCCGGGCGATGACGCGATCGTCGAGCGGTCCGAGTTCTCTTCGTAGTTCTCGATGGGCCCTGGGCAGGAGAGAACAGGCAGCCCGCTCCAGCAGCGTCCTGATGTGGTAATCGCCACTACGTAGGTTCGAGTCGTCATGCTCGTAGTTGGGCGCCAGATCTCGACGTGCACCTCGGCCCACCCCGGCCCATTGTCGGAAAGCATGCGCGACAGACCCCGGGCACAGGCCGTGGGAGCGTTCGAAATCGCCGATCTGGCGATTCGCGGCGGGCGAGAGTCGACGTATGACGGGCGGACGCCGGTGGAAAACTGCTGGTCGGGCGTCCGCTCTGCGTCGCGGTAGCCGTGATCTGATCTCACCCGGTGATCGGCGAGGCATGGAAACTTCCAGGGGATAGCGCGAAATTCTCGCTGACTCTAGCGGGATGGAGCTGATGGACTCAATGGCACCAGCCCGCCGGTCGCCGACGTCGATCGACCTCCAGTCATCGTCCCTCGTGAGCCCACCGTGCGAATGGTGGGTGTCAGGTGGGCCGGAAGCGTTGTCGCCTACCGTAGATCGGCGGTTGTCGTGGCTGCTTCGGGCGGGCTGGTTACCACCGCGCGTGACCGCAGAATCCAGATTGTGGCGAGTAGTGCCGTCGCGACGGAGTACAGGACCATCGGGCCGGTTTGGGCCGTGCCCGAGTCCTGATCCAACAGCGCGAGCCAACCCAGGTTGATCAGCAGGTGGAAGGTGCCCGCGAGTAGCAACCGGTGGAGGGTGGGGGCGGTGCGCAGGGCCAGGCCGAGGATGAGGGACATCGCTACCGTCGAGATGAGGAACGCTGCGGCGTACACCGGGCCGAGCGCGAAGATCTGGATGTGCCAGACGCCCCACAGGAGGCCGACCGTGAGGGCGGCACCGAGTGTCCCGAAGCGGGATTCCAGTAGCGGTTGCAGGTAGCAGCGCCAGCCGAACTCCTCACCGCACGCCCCGATGAATTGGGCCGGAACGATCAACCACCAGGAATGAGAGATGCTGGTGGAGTAGCGATCCCAGCTCAGGAGCTCGAACAGCCCGAGGGTCACCGCGATGATCAGGACCGGGGTCGCGAGCAAGTCCGCCATCCGGCGGGCCGGTATCCCGGAGCCTGTTCCGAGTGTCGGATCCCGCCGCCACACGAGCAGGACCGCCAGCACGCCGAGTGTAGGCCCGAACTGAACGAGTTCGATGACCTCCCCCGGTATGCGAGTCACCGGCTGCACCAGCAGCAGGGCGCCCGCACCCAGGACGGTCACGATGTAGAACACGATCGTCTTCGACAGCCATCCGGCACTAGTCGACTTCAATGCTGTTGCCCCTCTTGACCGCAGCCTCGGACGAATGTTCGCTGCGTTGTACCGAGAGTAGGCATCCGGGGCGCCGGAAGTCCTCACCCTACGGTGCGATATCGAACTCCCCCTGGGGAGCGATACCGGTCTCGAAGATCAAGCCCGGCGATTCCGGTCACGCGGCACTACCGCCCACTGCCAGGCTCAGCGATAGCGCCGACACCGCGGACGGATCAGCGAAGCCGCCTACTCGACGGACTCGACGACGAAACTCGCTGCCGTCGTGGTGCTTCCACCGATGTTCAGGGTGGCGTAGCGGCGGGCGTCCGGGATCTGAAAGTCACCGGCTTGATCGGTGACCTGCTTGTAAGCGTCCAGCAGCATGCGGACGCCGGTGGCTCCGACCGGATGTCCGATGCCGATCAGTCCGCCACCGGGATTGACGGGAAGTGTTCCGGTGCGCGCGATTTCGCCGGATTCGATGGCCTTCCAGCTCTCACCGGGAGCGGTGAGCCCGAGGTGGTCGATGGCCATGTACTCGGACATGGAGAAGCAGTCGTGGACCTCGACGCCGTCCACGTCGTGGATGTCGGCCAGGCCCGCGCGGGCGAGGGCATCGCGGACCGTGGCGCGTACGTGCGGGAAGACGTACGGATCCTCGGCCGAGGCCGTCAGCTTCCGTTCCAGCGGCAGACCGACCGTGCGGTGGCCCCAGCCGGTGATCGCGGCGACGCGGCTCTCACGAATAGCACTGTGGCGGTTCAGGTATCGGTCCGACACCAGAACGACGGCGGCCGCGCCGTCGGTCATCTGACTGCAGTCCTGACGGCGGAGCCGGCCCACCACCGGTGGATTGGCGGTGTCGTCGTCGGTGAAACTGTCCGGGGTGTAGGTCCACTCGCGTGTCTGCGCCAGCGGATTGAGCCGGGCATTGCCGATGTTCAACTCGCTGATCGCGCGCAGGTGCGCCGCGTCCAGGCCGTAGCGGCGGTCGTACTCGTCCGCGAGGGCCGCGAACATGGTGGGCCACACCAGATCCGTGTCCTGGGCTTCGTGTCCGGCCCAGGCGGCCGCGCCCATGTACGCCGCGGCCTTGCCGCCGGGAACGGTCTTCTCCAGCTCCACGCCCAGGACCAGCGCGCAGTCGTAGCGCCCCGATTCCAGGTCGGACATGGCGGCGAGCGCGGCCATACTGCCGGAGGCGCAGGCGGCCTCGTGCCGGCTCGCGGGGATGCCCCACAGCGCGGGCAGCACGGTGGCGGGCATGGCGCCGAGGTGCCCCTGGCCGGTGAACAGCTGCCCGAAGGCGTTGCCCACGTGGATGACTCCGATATCGGCGGGATCGATGCCGGTGGCCGCCAGCGCGTCCTGCACAACGGTGCGGACCAGCGCGTCGGTGTCGAGACCGGCGCGGTGCCAGTTGAGAGCGAAGTCGGTCTGACTGCCGCCGAGGATGTGTACGGACATGGTCACTCCAGAGTGATCGACGGTTCAGAGACGAGTGCGCAGTTCGCGGCGCAGCAGCTTGCCGACCGGGTTTCGGGGCAGCGTCTCGGCGATCTCCAGACGCTCGGGGAGCTTGAAGGAGGCGACCTCTCGCGACCGCAGGTGCGCGACGAGATCATTCAGGGTCGGGTTCGCACCGGGTGCGGGAACCACGAAGGCACAGCACTTTTCACCGAGGACCGGATCCGGGTATCCGACGATGGCGACATCGGCGACGGCCGGATGGTCCGAGAGCAGACCCTCGATCTCGGCGGGCGCGATGTTCATGCCGCCGCGAATGATGATCTCCTTCACCCGGTCCACGAAGCGCAGATAGCGACCGCCCTCACCACACAGCTCGAAAACATCTCCGCTGCACAGGTATCCCTCCTCGTCGAAGGGCTCGGCGGAGGCGGTGCCCGGCAGGTATCCGGCGAAGACCGCGGGGCCGCGCATGCGCAGCTCACCGCGTCCGCCGAGTGCGGTCACCGTCTCGCCGGTCACCACGTCCACGAGTTTGACCGCGGTGCGGGCGGCCAGGCTGGTGGACCAGCGCACGCCGGGAGCGCCGTAATGCGGCAGGTGCTGGGCGCGCACCGTCGGATCGGGAATGTCGGCGGGTGCGCCCAGCAGGCTGACGCCCTCGTTCGAGCCGAAGAAATTCAGGACCTGGATGCCGAGGTCCTCCTGCCAGCGACGCACCACCGGCGGTGGCAGCGGACCGCCGCCGGACCCGACCGTGCGCAGAGAGCTCAAATCCGCCTCGGCGCGCAGGGTTTCGTTCTGCAGCAGCATGGTCAGGAGCGCGGGCGGCATGGCGGTGTGCGAGACGCGGTGCTCGGCGATCTGACCGAAGAACACCGGCAGATCCAGGGGATGGTGTTGCACCAGGTGCCCGCCCGCCAGCAGCCACGGCAGGAACGAGCCCGCGAAGCCCGCCATGTTCACCATGGGGAAGGGGTTGAGCACCACCGAATCCGGGGTGATGCCGAGTCCGTCCTGGACTCCGCGCGCCACGGCCAGCCAGTCACCGTGACAGCGGGGAATGCCCTTGGGTGCCGCCTCGGTGCCGCTGGTCCAGCAGATGGTGACGCGATCGTTGACGGTGATCTCCAGTCCGGAGCCGTAGTCGCGCACCCGATTCCGCGCTTCGGGACCGACGGCGTCGCCGATCGCGACCGCCTCGGCAGGTACGCCCGGTCCGAAGGCGAAGACGGTCCGCTCGCCCTGCGCGACCTCCAGCGCCTCGCGCACCGGTTCCCGATCGGTCAGCGCACCGACCGTGATGATCGCCTCGGCATCGGTGGCCGCGACGATGCCGGAGAGCTCGTGCCGCCGGAACGAGGCGGGCATGGGTGTGGCGACCGCCCCGAGTCGCCACAGCGCGAGATAGGTGGCGGTGAGCGCGACCGAATTGGGCAGCAGCACAGCCACGGTGCCGCCCTGGCGGATCCCGTGATCGAACAGCACGGCCGCGATATCGGTGACGTGATCGTCGAGCTCGCGCCACGTCAGCGTGCGCGGCAGCGCCCTGGTCAACTCGGCCAGGTTCGCCGGATCGGTCACCGCGAGCGCATCACCCGCCTCCGCGACCCGTCGGTCGAAGACGTCCGGAATGGTCTCGGCCTCCCACCAGCCCTGTTCGAGATACGCGCGCACCGTCGCTTCGGGGTGACACGTCGGCACCGCCCGGTGCGTAGTCGTGCCGAAGGCAGGCGTATCGGAGTCGGCCGGGGCGGAGATGGGAGAAGCGGAGATGGGAGAAGCGGTTGTGTCGGAGGCGGTTGTGTCGGCCATCGAAACCCCTACTGGGTCGTAGTGCTCTGCATCGAGCGGGATGTCGTGTGAGCTGTGTTCTGTTGTGCGGGGCCGGATCGGCAGGACGGCGAGAATTCCTCATGATGTGCGGCGGAGGATCATCGCCGAGCCCAATCCGAGTGCGGCCGGGATGGTTATCAGCGCGAATTCGCCGTCGCGGCGGCGTAGTTCGTCGAGCGCCTGGGCGATGAGAATGCCGCCGGTCGCACCGAGGGGGTGGCCGACCGCGAGCGCACCGCCCGAGGGGTTCACCCGCTCCGGGTCGAGGCCGAGTTCACCGATCAGGACCAGCGGGGTGACGGCGAAGGATTCGTTGACCTCGATGACGTCGAGGTCGGCGGCGGTGATTCCCGCGCGGCGCAAGGCAATTCGCGCGGCCACGGCGGGGGCGGTCAGCAGCGGCGAGCGCACGGCGGCCTGTCCGGTCCCGACGATCCGGGCGAGCGGATCGCGGCCCAGCGTCCTGTGCGCCGATCGGCCGCCCAGCAGCACCGCTGACGCGCCGTCGGCCAGCTGTGGTGCGGTCGCGATGGTGTGCAGCCCGTCGGCCGGACGCGGCGAGCCCGGTAGTCGCCGAGCCACTCGCTCCCAGGCGGGATCCGCGCCGAAGAGCGTGGGCAGCGCGGCGAATACCTCTTCGCTCGCGTCGGCCCGCGCGCCCTCGTCGTTCGCCAGCAGCAGGGTTCCGCCCTTGCGGGCCGGCACGACCGAGCTCGACACCATTGCGGCACCGGCTCTCCGGTGTGACCGCACCGCGTACGCATCGAGCTCCGCACGGGTGATCCCGTACTCGGCGGCGGTCAGATCCGCCGACACCCCGATGGTCACGAACCCGGTCCGCTCCCCCAGATCGGCATCGCTCGCGATGGCGGGCCGATCCGACAGCATGGGAACACGCGACATGGATTCCACCCCACCGGCGATCACCACCTCCGCGTATCCGGCCGCGACCCGCGCCGCGCCGCTCTCCACCGCGTCCAGCCCCGAGCAGCACAGCCGCGACACCACCCCGCCGGGCACCGAATCCGGCCACCCCGCCCACAATTCGGCGGCGCGCGCCACATCCCCGCCCTGCTCCCCCATCGCGGTGCTCACCCCGACGATCACGTCGTCCACCGATTCCGCCGGGCACGAACGATTCTCCAGCGCGGTCAGCAACTGCCCGAACAACTCGTACGCCGGCAACTCCGCCAACGTCCCCCCGCCCTTGCGAACCCGCCCCCGCGGCAGCCGCACCGCGTCGTAGACGTACGCCTCACTCATGCCGAACCCTCGCAAGCGTCTCGAGTGTGTGACTTCCCGCCGGGTCGTGTGCGGAGGTGGCCGGAACCACGACCACCTCGTCCGCCCCGGCCGCACGGTATGCGGCGAGGCGAGAGGTCAAAGTGTCTGCGGCCCCGAACATTCCGACCGCGGCGGGCAGTTCGTCGGGCACCGCCGCGAGCACCTCCCGGGGGTGCGCGCCGCTGTGCGCCAACCGCACCACGTCGCCGAAACCGGCTTCGGTGAACATGGCGTCATAGCCGGGAGCTCGGAGGTATCCGACAACTCCGCGCCGCACGGTCGCCAGCATCTCCGGGAGCGGATCCGCCGCCGCGGTCACCCACACCGACACCGCCGGAGCCGCCAGTCCCGCTTCTGCCGCGAAACCGCGCACGGCCGCAACGCATCTCGCGACCTGTGCCGGAGTGACCAGGTTCAGCACCACACGATCGGCGCTCCGCGCCGCTGCCGCGAGCGCCCGCTCTCCGAACGCCGCGACGCCCAGTTCGACCCGTCGTATCTCGCGATCGGCCACTGCCGAATGTCCGTTCGATCGCGTGGACACCACGGGCCCCGGGGTCGTGCGGTCCGCCGGGTGAGGGGCCCGGTGCCACGCGGGCTCGACTGCCTCCTCGATCATCGATCCCGGTACGGGTAGTCGCAGACGGTAGCCGTTGATGTGTTCCACCGCGCCGTCGAATATCACCTTCTCGCCGTTCAGCAGTCCGCGCACGATTCGCGCGGACTCCTCCAGGTGCACTGCGGGGCGTCGTCTTTCGCGCCCGTGCCAGTCGCGCACCACCACCGTGCTCGAGGTTCCCAGGGCCACGTCGACCGGCCGGCCGGTGAGGGCCGTGACGCTCGCGACGCCCATGGCGATGGTCATGGGGCTGCGGACGTCGACCGCCAGCGGGCCGACGCAGAGCGGGATTCGTCCGGAGGTTCGGCCGATCGCGGTGGCGAGGGCGAAGGCGTCGAAGGTCGCCATCTCGCCCAGCCAGAGGCGGTCGAAACCCAGCGCGTCCGCGGCCTCGGCGACCAGCAGGGCGTCGAGGGGGTCGCGGTCCTGCCAGTACGGGATGCTGACGCTCAGGCGTGGATCTGTCACCGGCGCAACCCCGTTCAGGCCAGCGGCCGGGCGGCGGCACGCATGCGGTCGCCACTGACCCAGGTGGCGTGGAAGCCCAGCGGAACGCGGACCGGCAAACCGAGACGGCAGACGGGACCGTCGGTCATGTTCGCCGCGTCGTAGATCCAGAGTTCGGCCAGATCGGTGTGGCAGTTGTGCACGAACATGGTGAGCCAGGCGTCGTCCTCGCGGTTCCCGCCGTCGCGCGGGACCACCGTGAGCTCACTGCCGTACATGCCGTCGCCGAAGGGCGCGGTTTCCTTTGCGCCGCTGAGGATGTCGTACTTGATGATGGCGTCGAAGATCATGGTGCGATCGACCGACAGCCGCATCTGATACGAGTAGCGCCCGCGCTGACCGGTGAGGCCCTGATCGATGGCCGGGAACTCGGTGTTCACATCGTCCATGGGCGTCTCGACGGTCGTGCCGGTGCGCAGGTTGAAGCGGTACTTGTGCAGCTTGGCCTCGGGACGCAGATACGCGAGCAACTGCGCCAGCGGATGGGCGCGATCGGACACCGGGCTCGGCTCGGACACCCGGCAGACCACGAGCACGATCTCCTCGCCCTCCTCCCAGGAGTTGACGGTGTGATAGATGTACCCCGGCGCGGCCTCGAACCACTTCGCCTGTGCGCCATCGCCGTAACGCGGCAGCACCGCGAATCGGCTGGGCAGGTTCCGGTCGAAGAAGATCTTGAATCGCCCGGCCGCCGCGGCCCGCGGATCGTTGTAGAGCGGCAGATCCATCAGGATCGAATAGTTCTCGGTGATGGCCATATCGTGCGGCAGCCGCGACCCGGGCAGTTCGAGTCCGGTGTAATGGGTGACGGTGCCGGACTTGTCGGCGATGCCGTAGCGCAGATACGGCGCGTTGATGCCGTAGTCGAAGAACAGCAGTTCCTCGGTCCGCTCGTCCACCTTGGCGTGCGCGGACACCTCGCCCGGCAGCGTGCCGTTGAAGTCGTCGACGCCACGGGTCTCGAGGCTGACCGGATCCACCGCGTACGGCTTGCCCGCCCGGTACCAGAGCGCGAGCAGATTCCCGTGATGGAAGACCAGATCGGTATTGGCCGAATTGCGTTCGCGCCGATCACCGGCCGGGTTGCCGTCCCACGGCTCGATCACCCCGCGCCACAGCGCCGTTCCGGCGGCGTGTTCCGCCTCGAACTCGTCGGTCCGTACATACCGGTTGCGGTAGGTGGCGCGCCCGTTCTCGAAGTGGACCGCGTGCAGCATGCCGTCACCGTCGAACCAGTGGTAGCGGCCCAGCGGCGCGAACTGCGGATTGGGTCCGTTGCGCACGTACACCCCGTCCAAGTCGACGGGCAGCTCGCCGTACAGCACGGTCAGATCGGTGGCGGTGACCTCCTCGGAACAGGCCGCGTACGGACCCTCCAGATACGGATTGGTCAGGGCCGACGCGGCCGGGGCGATGAGTTCTTCGTTGAGCGGCATGAGAAGCCTCCAGCGGCCGGGGACATCGACCCGGCAAGATTTCACTACAGTTAATGAAGTGATACGCGTCTCAACGAGAGCTGTCAAGGTTCGCAGTTCACGCGGTCGGCGGCCCGACTCGACAAGGGACTACGACCGGCGGGCAGCGTCAGCGCGGCCAGAGGGCGTCGCGCAGCGGGTGACGAGCAGCAGCCGCGGGCACGCACGCGGCGAGGGAGAAGTTCAGTCCGGTACGTCGCGGGATCCGCGCACGGGCACCTCGAACCGCACGTCCCGCCGCCCGAGTTCGCCCTCGCACCCGCGGCACCGCAGCGCCGGAATCAGCACGGCCCCACACTCTCGGTGCCGAATCAGCAACCCGGGCTCGGGGCTCTGCGGATGCGCGCGATTCGACCACGCCAGCAGGAACGCGAAGACGCCGAACAGCGCCCGACCGCGCGGCGTCAGCCGATAGTCACGCCCGCCCGCCTCGGACCGATCCAGAATTCCCGCCTCGACCAGCCGGGTGAGCCGCTCGGTCAGCGTCGTCGGCGACATGTGCAGCGCCGCACGGAATTCCGAGAACCGGCGCACCCCCGCCAATGCCAGCCCGGTCACCGCCGCGCTCCACCGATCGCCGATCGCCTCCATGATCTCGTCGAATTGCGCGTCCCCGCGCGCGGGACCGGTCCCCCGGCCGGATCGGCGCCGGCCGGAGGTGATGTGCCACAGCGCATCCCGATCCAATTCCACATCGGTGTCGTGCGCGGTGACCGTGCGACCGCACCCCGTGCACATCAGCACCGGAGGGCCGCGATGGCCGCAGTCCGCGTGCACGAACTCCGGCAGCAGCGCCCACTCCGGTGTCCATTCCCGCTGCCAGGACCAGACGCAGACCAGGATCTCCCAGGTCGCCAATCCGAGTTCGGTGAGCCGGTATTCGAACCGGTCCGGGGTCCCGGGCACCGGGCTGCGCTCCAGCACCCCGGAATCGACGAGCGCCGCCAGCCGGGCGGTGAGCACGGCGGGCGGCGCGCCGGTGTGATCGAGCCACTGGGTGAAGCGCCGGGCCCGCCCGGCGAACGCGTGCCGCAGGATCGTCAGCGTCAATCGGTCCCCGAGCAGATCGAAGGTCGCGGCCACGGAGTTCGTCACGCCGACCACCGTATGGGGCGGTGCGGCGGGATCGGCTCCGGGACTCGCGACCTCCGTCGATTGCACTTCAGTAACTGTACTGGATGATCAAGCACCTATCTCGGCCAGCTCGCGCTGCACCTTCGCGTCGTGCTCGGCCGCTTCCTCCGCCGCCTTCTTCGGGCTCCAATGTCCGTTCATCAGGAAGATGAACGGCAGGAACGCGATCTGGGCGATGAGGCAGATCCACCACCAGCGCAACCACTGCTTGGGCGAATCGACCTGAGCCTGCTGCACTTCGGCGCCGTGCGCGGCCAGATACTCCCGATCCTCGACCGGGATGGCCGACACCGCCTTCAGCTGCTCACTGGCCGCCGTCAGCTGCGGACCGGTCGAGGACGCCACGGTGAGCTCGTTGGTCGGGACCTTCTGCGCCGCGACCAACCGTGCCACCGCCTGATCCGGCGGGATCGAGAACTTCTGCGAGATCGCCGCGACGGCCTTGCCCGCGGATTCCGTATCGGCCGGATTCACCATCAGTTTGACCAGCGTCGGTGTATCGACCGCCTGCAATGTGGCGAGCTCCTGCGGATACTTCGCGTTCAGCGCGAGCGTGGTCTGCACATCGGCGGCCGACGCGCCCGTCAGCTTCACCAGCGCCGCGACCTGTGCCGCGGTGTCGTTGGGATTGGCTCCCAGCGCGCCCATGGTGTCCGTGCCGACCTTCTGGATGGTCGCGATCTCGGTGCGATACTTGGCCGAAATCACTTGCAGCTCAGGGCCGTAATTGACCAGCGTGCCCGCGGCGGTCACCACGAGCAGCAGCCCGAGCAGCACGAAGGTGACCACCGTGCGCAGGGTTCCGCCCCACACCGCCAGACCGACGGCCGTGGCCGCGGGATTGCGGTTCTCCACCGTCTCGGTGAAGCTGGCCATCCAGGTCGAGTACGCGATACCGCTGCCCACCGCGATGAAGCTCAGCACGATGGCGAAGGTGTAATAGTCGGTGCCGGGGCGATCGGTGTATCCGAGGAACACCCACAACCCGATGATGCTCACCAGCGCGCCGAACACCATGAACGGTTTGCGCACCTTCAGGTAGTCCGACACGATGCCGGTCAGCACCAGCGCGAACGCGTTCGCGATCCAGTACCAGTTGCCCAGCGCGTTCGCCTGCGCCGCGGTGAATCCGAAATTGGTGGCGAGGTACACGGGCAGGAACGACACGATCGTGTAGAAGAACGCCAGGAAGATCGAGATCCCGAAGGCCGATCCGACGATCCTCGGCACCAGCATCTGCCGCCACTGATCGCGTTCGAGCGAGCTGACGTCCAGTCCGCGCGCCCGGGCTTCGATCAGCGCCTTGTCCCGCATCGACACCATGATCTGATCGCGCAGAGCCGGGCTGAGCTCACGCAATCCGACCAGGCCGACCAGCGAGATGATCACGCAGATCACACCGCACAGCCGGTAGTGGAACTGCCAGTCCGGATGCGCGTCGAGGGTGTGCGTGGCGAGCTCGGTGGTCACCAGCGCGCCGAGCACCGGCCCGAGCGTCCAGAATCCCATGGCCGAGGCGCGCCCCAGCTGCGGCGAGAAGTCGCGCACCAGTGCGGGAGTCGCGACCAGCACCGCGCCCTCCACGATTCCGATGACGCAGTAGACGATGAGGTAGGCCTCTTTCGTCGTACACGCCGGAATCGCGAAAAGGGTGAGCAGCGAGCAGATCACGGTGCCGTAGGCGACCATATTGGCTCGCCCCCACCGATCCAGCAGACCGGCCACCACCGAGGCGACCGCGCCGACGGCCGCGCCGGCGATGAAGATTCCGACGAAGTACCGGAAGGTCAGGTGGTAGTACGCGATGAGCTGATTGCCCACCGCGCCCGCCACGAACAACTGGTAGTAGAGGGCGACCGAGACGATCACCACGAGGAACAGGTACCAGGACCGCGCGGGCGTATCCGGATAGTGCGGGATTTTGCGCTGCCACAACCCGGTCAGCAGGGTCGGCGGCGCGAATTCGGGGGGCGCGGCCGGTGGAACAGCGGTCGGAGTCGTACTCATATTCGAAATGCCTCTCTGCACACGGCATCTCGCGTACCGGGAAGACCCTTCGGCACCGCGAGCGACCGGGTGAGAACAGGGTAACTGTCATGAGTGATTTGGATCACTGTTACGAAGATCAATACTGGACAGTTGTCGGCACGAGTCCCGCTGAGTGGACTTTCTCGCCCGTTCAGTGGACCATTTCGCCCGTTCAGCGGACGATCTGGGCGTCTTTCGCGGCGCGCAGCCAGGCCGGGAATTCCTCGAGCAGCTTCGCGTACAACTCGGCATCGCTGAGCCGGTCGATATCGGGCACCGCGAAGAACCCGGCGTTGTCCACCACCCGTCCGCTGAGGGTGTCGAGTTCGTGCAGCATGCCGAACTTGTTCTTGCCCAGGCCGATGAACTGCCAGAACACCGGAAGCCGCGAGGCGTCCCGCATCAGCGCCGCGATCTGGGCCTTCTTGGAGAAACCGCCGTCGGTGAAGAACAGCACCAGAACCGGTAGCGTGCTCGACGCCGAGGCCTGCAGAATGTGCCCGATGATCGGCAGTTCGTCATTGGACGCGCCGAGCTTGCCGTAGTCGATGCCGGCATGGGTGCCCGAGAGATGGATGTAGGTCGCGCACCAGGCAT
This sequence comes from Nocardia jejuensis NBRC 103114, assembly GCF_001613145.1. GTDB lineage: Bacteria > Actinomycetota > Actinomycetes > Mycobacteriales > Mycobacteriaceae > Nocardia > Nocardia jejuensis. The sequence goes on along the minus strand of NZ_BDBU01000007.1, from coordinate 96,323 downwards.
CCACCTCGGCGACGGTGACGTTCGGGAGCTTGGCGTAGCCGCGGGCGTAGAGGTAGGGCTCGAGCTCGCCGTCGTCGTCGAGCTGGATCGCGACGGGGACCATGCGCTCGACCACCCGATGCACCACGCCGTTCGAGTACTCCCTGGCCATGCTGCCGGTCTTGTCGATGACGAGCAGGACCCGGGCGCGCACACCGGACGCGCCCTTGGTCAGCAGCACCTTCGCGACCTCCTGCTTGCGCAGGTTCAGCTTCTCGCGTTTGACCAGGGACAGCTTCTCCTCACCCGCGACCGAGCGCACCGGCGAATCCTGCTGCTGTGGTGCGGCGTGCCGCACGGCCGAGTCGGGCTGCGGCGGAGAGAAGGCGGCGGGTTCGTCCTCGACGCTCACACCGTGGTCGGTCACCAGTGCGGCGAATCCGCCCGCGTACCCCTGGCCGACCGCGCGCACCTTCCACTCGCTGTTGCGTCGATACAGCTCGAGCGCGATCACGATGGACTCGCTGGACAAGCCCTCGACGGCATACTCGTACAGCGGGTTTCCGGCCGCGTCCGAGACATGGGCGATCGGGGCCGCACCCGCCCCGAAGGTGCTGCCCGGATCGTCGAGGGCGATGACCGCGCGAATCTGCGCGATGTCCGCGGGCACGGCGCGCAGGGCCACGGCCAGCACGGCGGACCGCGATCCGGCGGCCGGCCGCAGTTGCACGCCCGGCCCTGTGGGCTGATTGAAGAACACGAAGTCCGCGTCCGAGCGCACGGTGCCCCGCTCGGTGACCAGCAGCGCGGACAGGTCCGCGGGCGCGCCGATCCGCAGGGAGATCACTACGTCGTCGACCGCGAGCGGCCCGTTCTGCCCCTTGGCGAGTGCCGTCATGACCCCATGCCTTCTGGTCGCTGGTGGAGCCGGGGTGGTGCCCCGAAGCTATTCCGGATCGGCGAAGTACAGGATGTTCGAGCCGTGCGAGGCCAGCGGACCGGATTCGGCGGCCTGGCGAATACCGCTGCCGGGCAGGCTGGTCAGCTTGGTGAACATGGTGGCGTTGCCGAACGCCCCACGGACCTGTGTCTCCGAGGCGTAGTCCGCGCCGTACTCGGCGAGAGCCTTGAAATCCAGTGGGGCCAAGGGCTTTTCGAGCGGCACCTGCCCCGAGGGCAGTCCGAGCGCGGCGTACTGGGTGGCGGAACCGCCTTCGTACCAGCACAGTTCGTAGGACATCTGCTCGGTGGTGGTGACCGTGACGGTCGGCCACTCCTGAGACAGGCGCAGCGCCAGCGGATGCCGCCCGACCGGGGCGACCTCCCAGTTCAGACTCTTGACCGAAACCCAGTGCTCGGAGACCTTTTCGATGAGGACCACGTCCTCACCGAGCCGCTCGGTCCGGTTCTGCTCGGGTTCCGGTGTGCTCCAGTGCTTCTCGTCCACACCCTGATACGCCGAACTCGGGACCACGTTCGCACCGTCGGCCGTGTACGCCGCCATGATGGCCGCGCGCACCAGTGTGACCGCATTGCGCGAGGAGCAGCGCACACCCAGCGCGCCGAAGGAATTGCCGATCTCCACCGGTTTGGAGGGCTGATCCGGCATGGCCCCGGCCAGCAGCGGCTTGAGGCCGATCAAGGCGAGCTGCCAGTTGATCTCCTCGATCGTCGACAGATCGCCAGAGGTCTGATAGAGGATCTGCTGCTGGGTCAGATGACCCGCGCGCTCGAGCGTCGCGCAGCCGAGCTTGCGCAGCGCGGTCAGGGTCTTGCTGGTGAAACCCATGTCCTCGACCTTGAGCTCGCGCAGGCGCTGCGCCATGGCCGGGGAGGTGACCGCCGCATACCGTTCGCGATACATGGCGACGGCCTGTTTGCGCTGGCGGCCGACCATGAGCGTGCGCAGCAGCGTATTGAGGGTGGCGAGATAGCGATTGGCCTGCTCGGGGTCCGCCGCGAAGAGCGAGGCGCGAATGCGCACGGCATCCTCACCTGCGGCGACGGCGGCGTTCGGATCGAGGCGGCAGAGCCATACGCTGCACTTGGACAGGGCATCGGCACAGACGCCGGCCGCATGCGGATAGGTGTGCGCGACATGGCGATACGCCTGACACGCATTGCGAATGGTGGCGGTCGCGAGTTCACGATGACCGATGGTGCGCGCGGCCTGCTCGAACAGGCGCAGCGCCTCCTGCACCTCACCGGCGAACACCGCGGTCACATGACCGGCGGTGAGCCAGCGCAGACGCAGCAGCACCGCCTCCTGCGCGGGTTCCAGCGCCGAGGCCGAGTAATCCCGCTGGGAACTGTCGTCTTTGGTGGCTATGAGCGCGCGGGCGAACGTGCACAGCGTGGTGGCCAGGCGTAGCTCGTTTTCGGGCGAACGGTCCCGCGCGGCCCCGCGATCCGCGGCCACCTCACGCTCGATGGCGCTGAGATCCATTGCGACCTTCAAACTCCCACATCAACCTTGCGCATACGGCCGCCCATCGACCGGGTCGCGCGTTTGCGCCGAGTCTGCCACACAATGCCCGCGCGGGTCACCCATCCGACGGTATGCCCGGATTCTCGGTGACCCGCGCACCCGGGAGCGCGTCAGTCGCGCCGGGCGATCCGCAGCTGTGTGGATTTCGACTGGTCATAGGCGTCGCGGCCCGAGAGATGCTGCGGCACACCCACTTCCCACCACGCTCCCGCCTCGGTCCACGAGGACGGCCGGGTGCCGACCACGACCACCGCGGGCCGCCGTTCGACCGTGGCCGCGGTGCGGGCGCGGGCGTAGGCATCGGCGAACTCGCTCAGCTCACCCGCGGTGAACACCGCACAGCCCAGCGCTTTCGCGTGCGCGGCGAAGTCCACCCGCGGCGGGTTCGCGTGCAGGGTGCGGCAGTCGGCGTAGAAGTTGTTGAACGGCTCACCGCCCTGTCCCCGCTGCAACCGCGCGATGACCGCGTACCCGTCGTTGTCGCACACCACGGCCACAAGTGGATGCCCGGCGAAGGCCGCGGAGAACAGCTCGGAATTGAGCATCAGGTACGAGCCGTCGCCGAGCAGGGTGGTCACCAGCCCGGCGTCGTGCGCCATGGCCGCGCCCCAGGCTCCCGCCAGCTCGTATCCCATACAGGAGAAGCCGTATTCGACATCCATGGTCGGCTCGCCGCCCGAGGCGCGCCAGCCGCCGACCAGTTCACCGGGCAATCCGCCGGAGGCGGTCATGACGTAGTCGGTCGGTCCGCTGAGCTCGTTGACCACGCCGACCAGCTGCGCGTAGGTGGGCGCACCACCATCGGGGGCGCGCAGTTCGTCGATGTGGGCGTCCCACGCCGACCGGGCCGTGGCCGCCTTCAGGGTCCAGTCCGGGTCCACCCGCCAGCCGCGCAGGCCCGGCGCGAGATCCGCGAGCGTCGCGTCGGCGTCCCCGACCACCGCGAGCGCGCCGTGCTTCACCGCGTCGAAGCGCGCGGCGTTGATGTGCACCAGCCGCACCTCGGGCGCGAAGAGCGTCCACGAGGCGGTGGTGAAGTCCTGCAACCGGGTGCCAACGGCCAGCACCACATCCGCCTCGGCCGCGAGGGTGTTGGCCGAGGCTGCGCCGGTGACACCCAGCGGTCCCGCGTACAGCGAATGATCGTGCGGAACCAGCGTGCGCCCGGCCGTGGTCTCGGTGATCGGAATGCCGTGCCGCTGAGCGAATTCCAGCGCGCGGGCTCCGGCCCCGGAATAGCGCACTCCCCCACCGAGTATCAGCAGCGGACGGGTGGCGGACCGCAGCGTCTCGGTCGCCGCCGCCACACTGCGCCGGTCCGGGCGTGGACGCGGAACGTGGTGCACGACAGGGGTGAACAGCGCGTCGGGGAAGTCGTGGACCTCGGCTTGCACGTCCTGGGGCAGTGCCAGGGTCACCGGCCCCGCGTCGGCCGGATCGGTGAGCACCCGCGCGACCTGCGGCAGCGTCGCGATCAGCTGCTCGGGCCTGGTGATCCGATCGAAATAGCGGCTGACCGAGCGGAACGCGTCGTTGACCGTGCCGGTCGGATCGCCGTAGTGCTCCACCTGCTGCAACACCGGATCCGGCGCACGGCTCACGAAGGTGTCACCCGGCAGCAGCAGCAACGGCAGCCGATTGGCGTGCGCCACCCCGGCGGCCGTCACCATGTTCAGCGCCCCCGGCCCGATGGACGAGGTGGCGACGCCCACCTGCCGCCGGTGCGCGGCCTTGGCCAACCCCACCGCCGCGAGCGCCATCCCCTCCTCGGTGTGGCCGCGCCACACCGGGATCTCCTCGCGCCGCTCCTGCAACGCGGTACCCAGACCCAGCACGTTCCCGTGCCCGAAGATCGCGAAAACCGCTGGGAACAGCGGCACTTCATCCCCGCCGAGCGTCGCTGACCGCTGCGCGATCATCCACGCCACCAATGCCTGTGCGGTCGTCATCCTCATACCGGGAGTCCTTCGTCGTCGATGGCCGGCCCTGTCATCGGACACGCCCTCGGTGGGTGGTGACCGGACAGCGCGGATCGAGAGGTGTGTCTGTCCAGCTCGATCGGACCCAGGCGTGGGCGGGGTCGTCGCAGAAGGCCATCGATCGTTCGGGGGCGGGTCCGGCCAGTACGTTCAGGTAGTACATCGGGTAGCCGGGGGCGGCGATGCAGGGGCCGTGATAGCCGTGCGGCACCAGGAAGACGTCGCCGTCCCGCACCGCTGCGTTCTCGTCGAGTGATCCGTCCGCCGTGTAGGTGCGGTGCATGCCGAACCCCTCGGGGCCGGTGGTGATTCCGTCGCGGCCGGCGATCCGGAAGTAGTAGATCTCCTCGTTGACCACCTCGCAGTCGTTCGCCGCGTCGTGCTTGTGGGGCGGGTAGGAGGACCAGTTCCCGTCGGGGGTGATGAGCTCGCAGGCATTGAGTTTGTCCGCGTGTTCCCAGACACCGGGTACACCGAAGCCGGTGACCTGTCGCGTCGCGGAGCCCGCCCCGCGCACCTCCACCGGAACCTGTTCCGCCGGGCCGTATTTCGGTTCCAGCCGTCGAGTGCAGCGCGCCATCGGCAGGGCGATCTCCGCACCGGCGGCGCTGGACAATTCGATCTCGGCATCCCTCGGGACGTAGGCGAAATCCGTCACGCGCGCGAATACCGAAGCGCGCCCGTCGAGTTCGAACCTGAGGCCGTCGACCCGGACCGTGCAGGAACCGGCCAGCGGGAGCACGAAAGCCTCGAAGTCTCCCGTGCGCACGATCCGGGAAGCACCGGCGTGCAGCCGCAGCACCCGAAGACCGGTGTAGGTCCAGCCCGCGTCCGCGGGTGTCAGCACCACGGGATCGGTTCCGCTGCGCAGGGTTCCGGCCGGATAGTGCAGCGTGCTCATGTCCGCACCGCCGTTCCCGGACCGGGTGGGACGACCACGGCTCCGCGCGCACCCACTCCGGATGCTCTCTCGGTCGACGGTTTCCGACTCGGCACCGACGACGCGACCGGGATTCGACGGACGACCGCACTCATCGGGCCGCCTCCAGGACTCGCGCCGCCGCGTCGACCGCACCCGCGACGTCGCCGTCCGGCGGGTAGAGCAGGCTGCGCCCGACCACCAGGCCGCGCGTGACGTCGTGCCGGAGCGCCGCTCCCCAGGAGTTCAGGTCGGCCTGCGGGTCGCCCGAGGGTGCGCCGCCCAGGACCAGTACCGGGAGGGTGGTGGCGTCCAGGACCGAGATATGTTCCGGGGCCGGAATTTTCAGCCAGGTGTAGGCCGAGGTGACGCCCAGGCCGGAGGCGACGGTGATCGCGCGCTGCAGGGCGGCGGCGTCCCGGTGCATGGTGAGCGCACCGGAGGCGTCGCGCCGGTAGGGCAGGGGTTCGACCATGGCCATCAGCCCGTGTTCGGCCAGTTCGGAGACCGCGCGGGCGCAGGCTTCCAGGGTGGGGATGGTGCCGGGATCCGAATCGACGAGTCGCAGCAGCATCTTGCCGCCGTCGAGGCGGTATTTGACCAGCGCTTCGGCGTCGTATCCGGTGAAGCGATCGTCGATCTCCCAGTCCGCGCCGGCCAGACCGCCGCGATTCATGGAGCCGATGACGATCTTGTCGTGCACCGCGCCGAGCAGCAGCAGTTCCTCGACGATGTCGGGGGAACCCAGCACCCCGTCCACGGCGGGATTGTCCAGGGCGATGAGCAGCCGCTCGAGCAGCGTGCGGCGATCGGCCATGGCGGTGCTGTCCGCGCCGACGCCGAGGGCCCCGCGCGCGGGATGGTCGGCCGCGACCAGAAACAGGGTTCCGCGCTCGGACAACAGGTTCGGACGGCGACGCCGGTCGGCGTACGCGGAGCGGATGGCCTCCGGCTCGGTGGCCCGCACCCGTAACAGGTCGTACCAGCGGTCGTCGGTCAGGTGCACAACATCTCCTCGATCTCGGCATCGGTCGGCATGGCATCGGCACACGCCAGGCGCGAAGCGACCAGCGCGCCCGCGGCATTGGCATAGGTGGCGATCCGGTGCGGATCCCAGCCCGAGAGCAGCCCGTGCACCAGCGCACCGCCGAACCCGTCCCCCGCGCCCAGTCCGCACACCACCTCCACCGGACACGGCGGCACGGTCCACCGTTCGGATTCGGTGGCGATGAGCACGCCCTGCGCGCCGCGCTTGATCACCGCGAGCCGGACGCCGCGCGCCAGCAGCCGGTCCGCGGCCTCGTCGGGATCCTCGGTGCCGACGGCCACCCGCACCTCGGTTCTGTTGCCCACCACCACGTTCACGTGATCGAGCATCCAGCCGATCTCGGCGCGCGCGGTCTCGACATCGGGCCAGAACATGGGCCGGTAGTCGAGATCCAGCACGGTATGGGCGCGGCGTCCCCGGCGGCGCAGGATCGCACGCTGTGTACCCCGACCCGGTTCGGCGCTGACGCCGGTTCCGGTCACCCACAGCAGCGGCACCGAATCGACCACGTCCCAGGGGATCTCGTCCTCGGTCAGGGTCAGGTCGGGTGCGATGGGCAGGCGGTAGAACAGCAGGGGCGGATCGGCGGGCGGATCGAGCTCGCAGAACACCACCGGCGTCAGCAGATCCGCCGAGGTGCCCACATACCGCGACGACACCCCGAAACCCTCCAGCGCCGTGCGCACGAAATCCCCGAAACCGTCTCCGCCGACCTTGGTCAGCACCCCGGCGCGGCGGCCGAGCCGGGCCGCCGCCACCGCGACGTTGGTCGCGGTGCCGCCCAGGAACTTGGCGAACGTGCTCACCTCGGCGAGCGGAACACCGCTCTGCTGCGGGTACAGGTCCACCCCGACCCGTCCGATCGTCAATACCTCCAGCTCGGTCACGGCGTCACCACCCGCGATAGTTCGTGTTGCAGCGCTTCGAGTTCCGCGCCGCCCGCCATCTGACGGGTGAGCTCGTTCAGGTCGATCTCGGACTTCTCATAGCCGCCGAGCATGCCGCCGCGCTTGAGCAGCAGGAACCGATCGCCCACGGGGAAGGCGTGATGCGGATTATGGGTGATGAGCACGACGCCCAGCCCGCGGTCGCGTGCCTGCACGACATAGCGCAGCACCACACCCGCCTGCTTCACGCCCAGCGCCGCGGTCGGTTCGTCGAGAATGAGCACCTTGGCTCCGTAGTGCACGGCGCGGGCGATGGCGACGCACTGGCGCTGACCACCGGACAGGGTGCCCACCGGCTGTTCCATATCCCGGATGTCGATCCCCATGTCCGCCAGCGCCTTCCGGGTGATGTCCCGGCCCTGCGCCCGGTCGAGCAACCGAATCGGCCCGTAGCTCTTGACCGGTTCGGAGCCGAGCACGAAATTGCGCCACACGCTCATCAGCGGCACCACCGCCAGATCCTGGTACACCGTGGCGATGCCGCGATCCAATGCCTCACGGGGCGAGGACAATCGCACCGATTCGCCGTCGAGCCGCAGTTCGCCGGCGTCGTGCTGGTGCACCCCGGCCAGGATCTTGATCAGCGTGGATTTGCCCGCACCGTTGTCACCCAGCACGCAGGTGACCTGACCGGCCTTCACCACGGTGGACACGTCGTGCAGCGCGACCACACCGCCGTAGCTCTTACCGATCGCGACCGTCTCGATGAGTGGAGCGCTCTCGCCCGTGGAATTCATCGGCGTACCCTTTCCGCCCGCTTCTTGAACGCGTTGTTGACCAGTACGGCCGAGAGCAGCAGCACGCCGAGGAACAACATGAACCAGTCACTGTCCCAGCGCGCGAACACGATTCCCTGTCGTGCCATACCGAAGATGAGCGCACCGATGGCCGCACCGACCACCGAGCCGAAACCGCCGGTCAGCAGGCATCCGCCGACCACCGCGGCGATGATGTACTGAAACTCCAGTCCCACACCCTGATTGGCCTGCACGCTGGCGAAGCGCAGCAGATTGCACGCGCCGACCACCCAGCCCGCGAAGGCCGTGGTCATGAACAACAGGATCTTGGTCCGCATGGCCGGTACGCCGACCGCGCGTGCGCTGGGCAACGAGCCGCCGACCGCGAAGATCCAGTTGCCGAAGCGGGTGCGCATCAGCACGAGCGCGGCCAGCGCGGTGAGCACGATCCACCACAGCACCGACGCCTGGATGCGAGCATCACCGATATCGGTGGTGGCGGCGAAAACCCAGCCCGCGGACTGATATCCGTCCGCGGCGCGGATCCCCGACACCTGTACCGTGCCGGTCACCCACCGGGTGACACCGAGATTCAGGCCCTGCAGGGCCAGGAAGGTGCCCAGGGTGACGATGAAGCTCGGCAGCCCGGTCCGCATCACCACCCAGCCGTTCAAGGCACCGACCGCGAGCGCGAACGCCAGCGACACCGCCAGTGACAGCCACACATTCCAGCCCGCGTCGACCGCGAGCAGCGCGGTGATCAACGCCGTGGACGCGGTCATCACCCCGGCGGACAGGTCGAATTCCCCGCCGATCATGAGCAGCGCCACGGCCACCGCCATGATCCCGAGGGTCGAGGCGTCGTCCAGCCAGGTCGAGACCCCCAGGGGACTCAGGAATTTGTCGGTGATGATCGTGAAGAAGAGGAACACGACCAGCGCGCCGAGCAGAGCGCCGATTTCGGGCCGCACGACCAGGCGATTCATGATGGAGGCCTTCGCGTCGGCCACCGCGGACTCGGATGGCTTCGTCGTAACAGTCATTTCGCTCTCTCCCGACCCGCTCACCGGGTGCCCTGGCCGACGAGTGCGGCGACGGCATCGACATTGCGCTTGTCCACGAAGGCCGGTCCCGTCTGCACGGGATGTCCGCCGCCGACGGTATTGAGATTCGACCGGTACAGCTTCAACATGACCACCGGCAGATAGCCCTGTTCGTACTGCTGCTGATCGACCGCGAACAACAGCGTGCCCGCCCTGATCGCCTCCACCACATCGGTATTGAGATCGAAGGTCGCGACCGTGGCCTTGGACCGGGATTCGCGCACCGCGTCCACCGCGCGCGCGGCGACCTGCGAATTGAGCGTCAGCACGGCGTCCAGGGCTGGATCCGCCTCGAGCGCGCCCTTGATGCGGGCCTGCGCGTCGGCCGGGTTGTTGATGTCGACCTGCAGCGTGACGGCCTGGCCGAAGCCCTGGGTCGCACCGGCGCAGCGATCGTTCGCGCCGATGTTCCCGGCTTCGTGGATCACGCACAGCATCTTGCGTTTTCCGGCCTCGGCCAGCCGCTTGCCTGCGGATTCACCGGCCATGCGCTCGCTCTGCCCGACGTGCCCGATCGCACCGTAGGCCACGCTCTCGGCCTCGCCGGAATTGATGGTCACCACGGGAATCCCTGCGGCCCTAGCTTTTTCGATGGATGGCTTGAGCGAGTCCGGATTGGCCATGGACACCACCAACCCGTCGACGCCCTGCGCCACCGCATTGTCGATGAGCTTGGCCTGCTGCCCGGGGTCGCCGGCGGAGTTGTACTCCACGCGCACGCCGAGGTCCTTCCCGGCCGCTTCCGCGCCGTTCTTGACCACGTTCCAGAAGGCGTCGCCGGGCGACCCGTGCGTGACCACGGCGACCGAGGTCAATTCGCCCACCGAGGCCGGTGACCCGGTGGTGCCCGCGACATCGGTGCCCGGACCGCTGCAGGCCGCGAGCAGTGCCGCGGCGGCGAACCAGGGCGAGAGACGGCGCAGCCGCGACCCGCGTGAGCGGGGTGGCCTGGCGGAACACGGCACGCGCGACGCCGGGGAGAATAGGGACGGCATTGTCTTCACCTCCTCAGTGAATCCGCGCCGAAGCCACTGCGGCCCCGATTCCGGCCAGGACACGCAGGCTGTGTTCCGCGTCGCGACTCGCTGCGGCGGCGGTCTCGTCGGGCCCGAGCGCGGTGTCCTGCTCGATGACGTACCAGCCGCGATAGCCGGCCTCGTGCACGGTGCGCACCAGCGCGTCGATGTCGAGGTCGCCCTCGCCGAGCGGGACGTACAGTCCGCGGCGCACCGCCTCGCTGTATTCGATTCGGCCACTGCGCACTTCGTCGGCCAGGTGCAGGCGCACATCCTTGAGGTGGACGTGCCCGATCCGATGCGCCGCACGTCGAGCCAGGGCGACCGGGTCGGTTCCGCCGATGGCGAGGTGCCCGGTGTCCAGGCAGATGTCGAGCTCGGAGTCGGCCAGGAAGCGTTCCACCTCGGCCTCGGTCTCGACATGGGTTCCGACGTGCGGATGCAGTGTCGCCCGCAGCCCGTGTTCGGCCGCGATATCGCCGACGGTGGCGGCGGTGTCGATCAGGGTCCGCCACTCGTGGTCGGTGAGCGGGGTTCTCGTGTCGTAGCCGTCCTGCCCGGTCGCGGCGGCCAGCACCAGCACTTCGGCGCCGGTCGCGGCGAACAGCGCGACGGCTTCGCGGGCCCGAGCCAGCGCAGTGCCGGGGTCTCGATGCAGAGCGAGGGCCAGGAATCCCCCGATCGGCGTGATGCCGTAGCCGCCGAGGCGCTCGCGCAATTCCCGGGGGTCCGCGGGCAGGTAGCCCGGTGGACCGAACTCGGTCGCGGTGATTCCCAGCCGCGCCATTTCGGCCAGGACCGTCCCCGCATCGAGGGCGTGCCCCCAGCCGGGGACTTCGCAGACCCCCCAGGAGATCGGCGCGGCGGCGATCCGCAGCGTGTCGGTTCGCAGCGTGTCGGTTCGCAATGGACGGAGCGGTTCGGTCATCGGCACATCCCAGACCTGTCGTGAGCCATCGGGTGGAACGCTCGCGGTCGATGCGATCTATGGTCTCGACGTTGGAGCGCTCCAACAATGTAACCTGGCTCACTCGAGTGTCAAGGGCTCCGAAGTGGCTCGAAATTAGCGGCTAACCATGCACAACAGCATCTTCCAGTGCGTTTCACCATCGAGTATCACATCCGGAATTTCGGATTAGAGCGCTCTATTGCCCGCTACCGACCGACGCTGTACCGTCCGTCACAACCGATTCGGAACCCATCCGCGGCACCACATGTCGACACCCACATTTCGGAGGCACCATGACGCGACCGACGATGGAGGACGTCGCCGCCGCGGCGGGCGTCTCCCGCGCGCTGGTCTCGCTCGTGATGCGCAACTCCCCCAAGGTGAGCGAGCATCGCCGCCGCGCGGTGCTGCAGGCCGCGTCCGACCTCGGTTATCAGCCGCACGCCATGGCCCGCTCGCTGGCCAGCCGAACCTCGAACCTGGTCGGCGTCATGGTGTCCGACCTGCGCAACGCCTTCTTCGCCGACGTGGTGGAGGGTATGGACGAGGCCGCGCAGGACGCGGGGCTGGAGCTCATCCTCACCACCGGCCGCCGCAGTGCCGCCCGGGAACGCACCGCACTGGACGGCCTGCTGGCCTTCCGCCCCGGCGGGATCATCCTGCTCTCACCGGTACTGCCCGCCGCCGCCATCCGGGATGCGTCGCAACGCTGCCCGATCGTGCTGGTATCGCGCACCTCCAGCACCGCCACGGTCGACACCGTCAACGACGACGGCGAGACCGGAGCGGCCCTGGCCGTGGATCATCTTGTCTCCCTTGGCCATCGCCGCATCGTGCATCTGGACGGCGGAGCCGCCTTCGCCGCGCCGCCGCGCCGCAAGGGCTACACCGCCGCCATGCAGCGGTACGGTCTCGAGCCCATGGTGGTGCCCAGCGAGCACACCGACGCGGCGGGCGCGGCCGCGGTGCGCAAGCTGCTGAACCTGTTCTCCCCCGGCACTTTTCCCACCGCCCTGTTGTGCGGCAACGATTTCAACGCAGTCGGCGCGATGTCCGCGCTCGCCGAGGCCGGACTGCGGGTGCCCGAGGATGTCTCGATCGTGGGATACGACAACACCTCGCTCGCGGCGCTGCGTCACGTCTCACTGACCACCATCGACCAGCCGCGCACCAGCATCGGGCGGCTGGCCGTCGAAGCCCTCACCGAGCGCCTGCGCGACGGCCGCACCGAACCGGTGCGCAAACGTCTCGAGCCCTCCCTGGTCGTCCGCGCGACGACCGCCGCACCCCGCGGTTGAGCTGTGCCGCACCCGATCCGAGAAGGAGCTTTGCCATGCCGTCCATTCGAGTGGGTCTCGCCGGTACCGGCCGGATCGGAACCTCGCATGCCGAAACCCTCCGGCACCTGCCCGGGGTCGGCGCCGTAGTGGTCACCGATGTCGACGCCGAGCGCGCCCGGGCCACCGCCGACAAACTCGAGGTGGAATTCGCCGCCGATACCGCGGCCCTGTTCGATTCCGGAATCGACGCGCTCGTGGTCACCACCGCCACCGACTCGCATCCCGAACTCATCACCGCCGCGGTCGATCGCGGCATCCCGGTGTTCTGCGAGAAGCCCATCGCGGCCGATATCACCGGCACGCTGGCGGTGGTCGAGCACGTCGCGAACTCGCGGGTTCCGGTCCAGATCGGCTTCCAGCGTCGATTCGACGCCGGGTACCGTGCGGCTCGACGCGCCGTGGCGGCGGGCGAACTCGGCTGGGTGCACACGCTGCGCGCCACCACCCTCGACCCCGCCCCGCCGCCCGCGGAATACATCCCGCGCTCGGGCGGACTGTTCCGCGATTGCGGCGTACACGATTTCGACATCATCCGCTGGGTCACCGGTCGCGAGGTCACCGAGGTCTACGCCACCGGAGCCAACCGCGGCGAGCAGTTCTTCGTGGACGCGGGCGATGTGGACACCGCGGCGGTCGTTCTGCGGCTCGATGACGGCGCGCTGGCCACCGTGTCGCTGAGCCGCTACAACGGCGCGGGCTACGACGTGCGGCTCGAGGCCCTGGGCTCGCTCGGCAATGCCGTTGTCGGACTGGATGACCGGGCCCCGTTGCATTCGGTCGAGCCCGACTACCCGCAGTCCCCGCTGCCCGCGTATCCGGGTTTCATGGATCGTTTCCACGGCGCGTACGCCGAGGAGCTGGCGGTGTTCGTCGGTGTGGCCACGGGCCGCAACGACAATCCCTGCCCGCCGAGCGAAGCGCTCGAGGCCTTCTACATCGCCGAGGCCTGCGAGCGCTCCCGCCGGGACGGTAAGCCGGTGCAGCTCGCCGACGTCCGTCGCTAGCCGAGGACCAGCCCGAGGGCCAGGGCGGTCATGACGGTCGCGATGACGGTATCGAGGATTCGCCAGGCTCTCGGCTTCGCGAAGACCGGAGCCAGCAGGCGCGCACCGAAACCCAGTGACACGAACCAGATGATGCTGCCCAGAATCGCGCCCGCGGCCAGGAACCAGCGGTCCGGGGTGGCATAGGTGCTGGCGAACGAGCCCAGCAGCACCATGGTGTCCAGGTAGGCATGGGGATTCAGCCAGGTCACCGCGAGGCAGGTGGCGATGGCCGCGCCCAGGGCGATCGGCGCGCCACCGTCGGCGGTGAGACCCGAGGCGGAGAAGGCGCGCCGCGCGGCCAGGAAGGCGTAGCCGAGCAGGAACAGCGCGCCTGCGTATTTTGCGAAGGTCAGCAGGACCGGGGCCTTCTCCATCACGGTGCCGAAACCGGCCACCCCGACGCTCATGAGCACCACATCGGAGGCGGCACAGACCGCGACCACCGGCAGGACATGCTCGCGTCGGATTCCCTGGCGCAGCACGAAGGCGTTTTGCGCGCCGATCGCCACGATGAGGGAGAGTCCGAAGCCGAGTCCTGAAAGGCCTGCCAGGGCCGCCGATGATGCGTTCACTCCCCCGAAACTAGGGCAGTCGTCCATCACCAGGCCAGCTAAAGATTCTGAAGCACGATTACAGTTTCTTAATATGGATCTGCAACTGGATCAGCTGCGCGCCCTGGACGCGGTCATCAGCGAGGGCACCTTCGAGGCGGCCGCCCGGCGGCTCAACGTCACGCCCTCCGCGATCAGCCAGCGAATCAAGGCACTCGAGGACTCGGCGGGCCGGATCCTGGTGCAACGCACCAAACCGGTGCAGCCGACCGAGTCCGGGCTCACCGTGCTGCGGCTCGCCAAACAGATCCAGCTGCTCACCAGCGACACCGCGCGCGAGCTCGGCGGCGCAGACCAGGAGGACGCGCCGCGGGTGAACATCCCGATCGCGGTCAATGCGGATTCCTTACAGACCTGGGTCATGGCCGCGCTCGGACGCGCCGCCGGGGGTGTCTCGTTCGAGATCCACCGCGAGGACGAGGAGCACACCACCCGGCTACTGCGCGACGGCACGGTGATGGCCGCCATCACCTCCACCGCCGCGGCCGTGCAGGGCTGTTCGGTGCGGCGGCTCGGGGCCATGCGCTACCGGCCGATGGCCGAGCCGGACTTCGTGCGCACCTGGTTTCCGGACGGCCCGACCGCCGCGGCGTTCGCCCGGGCGCCGGTGGTTCTGTTCGATCGCAAGGACGATCTGCAGTTCCGGCTGATGCGCCAGTACACCCGCAGACCCGTCGATCCGCCCCGCCACTACATCCCGTCCTCGGCCGGATTCGGCGATGCCATCCGCATCGGGCTCGGCTGGGGGATGATGCCGGATCTGCAGATGCGCCCCGACGACACCCTGATCCCCTTGGACGACAAGGTCTTCGTCGACGTTCCGCTGTACTGGCAGCAATGGCGGCTCGACTCCCCCGCGCTGAGTCTGGTCGCCGCCACCATCGCCGAAGCGGCTGCGGCGGCACTACTCTGAGCGCCTCCGGCACTCTCCCCGACGGTGGCCCGGCGGGACGGCGTGCGACTCGGTGAGATCGAGTCGCACCTGTTCCCCGCCCGGATGCGATAGTCGGGGGGATTGCTTTTTAGCCGAGAAAGGAACTACGTGTCCCAGATTGTGCGCGGCGTCATCGCACGCTCGAAGAACGCTCCCGTGGAACTCACCGAAATCGTGATCCCGGATCCGGGCCCGGGCGAAGCCGTCGTGAAGATCCAGGCGTGCGGGGTGTGTCACACCGATCTGCACTACCGGCAGGGCGGCATCAACGACGAATTCCCGTTCCTGCTCGGCCACGAGGCCGCCGGCTTGGTGGAGGCGGTTGGCGAGGGCGTCACCGACGTCGAACCCGGCGATTTCGTCATCCTGAACTGGCGTGCGGTCTGCGGCACCTGCCGGGCCTGCCGCAAGGGCAAGCCGTGGTACTGCTTCTCCACCCACAATGCCTCGCAGCCCATGACTCTCACCGACGGCACGCCGCTGACCCCCGCGCTGGGCATCGGCGCGTTCGCCGAGAAGACCCTCGTGCACGCCGGACAGTGCACCAAGGTGGATCCGACCGCCTCGCCCGTCGCGGCGGGCCTGCTCGGCTGCGGCGTCATGGCCGGACTCGGTGCGGCGATCAATACCGGCGGCGTCACCCGCGGTGACAGCGTCGCGGTGATCGGCTGCGGCGGCGTGGGCAGCGCGGCCATCGCGGGCGCGCGGCTGGCCGGTGCGACCACCATCATCGCCGTCGACATCGACGAGCGGAAACTGGAGTGGGCCAAGGGCTTCGGCGCGACGCACACCGTCAACTCCGCCAAAGAGGATGCGGTGGAACGCATTCAGGAGCTCACCGACACCTTCGGCGCGGACGTGGTGATCGACGCCGTCGGCCGCCCCGAAACCTGGAAGCAGGCGTTCTACGGGCGCGATCTGGCCGGGACCGTGGTGCTGGTCGGCGTGCCCACCCCGGACATGACGCTCGACATGCCGCTCATCGACTTCTTCTCGCGCGGTGGATCCCTGAAGTCCGCGTGGTACGGCGACGCGCTGCCCTCGCGGGACTTCCCGTACCTGATCGAGCTGTACAAGCAGGGCCGCTTCGATCTCGACGCGTTCGTCACCGAGACCATCGCGCTGACCGACATCGAGGCCGCCTTCGAGAAGATGCACCACGGTGACGTGCTGCGCTCGGTGGTGGTGCTCTGATGGGCCATATCGATCACACCGTCACCTCGGGCACCTTCAGCCTGGACGGTGAGACCTTCGAGGTCGAGAACAATGTGTGGCTGGTCGGCGACGACGCGGAATGCGTCATCATCGACGCCCCGCACAATGTCGAGGCGATCCTGGATCTGGTGGAGGGACGCAAGGTCAAGGCCATTCTCGCGACCCATGCGCACGACGATCACATTCGCTTCGCACCCGAGCTGTCCAAGGCCACCGGCGCGCCGATCCTGCTGCATCCGGACGATCTGGTGCTGTGGCGGCTCACGCACCCGGACGTGGACCCCGACGGCGAGCTCGCCGACAAGCAGGTCATCGAGGTCGGCGATACCGCCCTGCGCGTCCTGCACACTCCCGGGCACGCGCCGGGTGCGGTCTGCTTCCACTCCCCCGATCTGGGCGTGCTCTTCAGCGGCGACACCCTGTTTCACGGCGGGCCCGGGGCGACCGGGCGGTCCTACTCCGATTTCCCCACCATTCTGGGCTCGATCGAGGACCGGCTGCTCACCCTCCCCTCGGACACCCTGGTGCACACCGGGCACGGGGAGTCCACCACCATCGGGGCGGAGTTCCCGCATCTGGACGACTGGCGCCAGCGCGGCCACTGAGTCCGGAACGCCCGAGATTGGCGAGGTTCGCAAAACGTGCGAACCTCGCCAATAATTTCGGCGCGCCGCACCGGCTCGCCGTGCGAAGTCGATCTTTCCTGTCGAAACCGCGAAGATCATCGCGACACCTGCGCATAAAGTTGTCTATGCGGAAACTGACAGCTGCTCTGCCCCTCTTGTTCGTCCCGATTCTCGTGGCCGGATGCAATACGGGGACCGGTTCGGTGAGCAAGAGTGATGTGGAATCGAAAGCCGGTAGCGTATTCCACGACAAGTCGCACGAAGACGCGAAATCCGTTGCGTGCGATGGTGATCTGGACGCCAAGGTGGATGCCACCCAGAAGTGCACGATCACGGCCGGTGACGGCCAGGCCTGGGCGGTCACCGCGAAGGTGACCAAGGTCGACGACGACACCGCGTTCTACGACCTGAACTTCACCGACAAATACGTCGCGCCCGACGACATCGCGGGCAATGTGTCCAACTTCTATCAGGAGAAAGTCGGCGTCGCGCCCAAGTCGTCCACCTGTACGGGCCTGCTGCGGGGAGCCACCGGCACCAGCGTTCGCTGCGTGGTAACCGAAAGCGACGGCACCCGCTGGGGTGTCACCGCGACGACCACCAATGTCGAGGGCGATCAGGTCAACTACGACATGATCGTCGACGACAAGCCCCTCGCGTAGCGTCGCCAGGGCACAACCGAATCCCCCTTCGAGGCAGCGGCAACGCCGGGCCCGCAACGCTTTTCGCGGTGACTCGGCGTTTGTCGCCCGATCATGCTTGAATACGACGGTTCCAGTGTCACCCCGGGGGGATCGTCCAGCTTGACCACGTCCGATACAGCCTTCGCCACACCCGATTTCGCGTCCGCCAACGGCGTCTACTGCAAGTATTGCGGCGCCACCCCGGCGGTGAAGCTCGACTTCCGCGCTCATCGCGGCCTGATTCTGTTCATGCAGATGCGCAATCTGCCCGGCCCCTACTGCCGCAACTGCGGTATCGCAGTCTTCCGCCACATGACCGCGGACAGCCTGGTCCAGGGCTGGTGGGGACCGATCTCGTTCGTCGTGGTGAACCCGTTGACCATCCTGAGCAACGTGGTGAACCGCGGCCGGATCGGCCGCCTGGCTCCGCCGATCCCCGGCGGGCCGTCACAGCCGATGGACGAGGGCAAGCCACTGGTCCAGCGCTGGCAGTTCTTCGGCTTCTTCATTCCGCTGATCGCCATCGGCTCCGTGATCGCCTCGGCCGCCGGCAGCCAGTCCTCCTCCGGCAGTGGCTATTCCAGCTACCCCACCTACCCTCGCACCACCTACACCGCGCCCTACGCGGTGATCCCGTCGGTGCCCGCGGTCCCGAAGACGACGGCCCGCACCGACCCCGGCTTCGCCGTCGCGGGCGACTGCATCCACAACACGCACGGCCCCCTGGCCACCGACGACGACCCGGTCCTTGTCATCGTCCCCTGCACCGACCCTCAGGCCGAAGCCGAAGTGATCGCCCGCCCCACCGGTCCCCTGGCCGACAACCAGTGCGACACCGACTACCCCGAGGCCGACATGGTCTTCACCCACACCACCCGATACGGCAGCGGCCCCGAAATCCAGACCTACGCCCTCTGCGTACGCATGAAATAGCCTGCCCCGCAGCCGTATCGCGTGGTTCAGCGGCAGGAGGCGAGGGTGGCTTGGGCCAGTTCGTCGATGACGTCGGCGAGTTGACCTCGGTGGCGGAAGGCCTCGAGTTGGCGGTGAGCGCCGTTACCCCGGGTGAGGAGGGCGGTGATCGCGTCGTTGACGAAGTCCCGATCGCCCAGGTGCACGAGGGCGGGCTCGACGAGGTCGACGAGCGTGCCGAGCAGGTCCTGCACGGGGATGGTGGTGCCGCGCAGCGGATCTATGGCGGGGCCGTCGAGTCCCTCGTGTGCCGCTTTCCAATAGGCCGCGCGCAGTGTGCCTTCCGCGACCGAGGGGGCGGAATCGGCGCTGCGGGCGGTCATTACGGTGGCGCGGATCAGGGTGGCCAGCAGGGCGGTCTCCTGCACGGTGGCGGGCACGTCGCTGACGCGGACCTCCACGGTGGGGAAGGCTACCGAGGGACGCACATCCCAATAGACCATCTTCTGATCGAGGATGACGCCCGCGGACAGCATCGCCTCGACCGCGGTGTCGAACTCACGGGTCGTATCGAAGTGCGGGGGCGGACCGGCGCTGGGCCAGCGCCGCCAGAGAATGTTTCGCCAACTGGCATAACCGGTTTCATCGCCGCGGTAGATCGCGGAGTTCGCGGTCAGGGCTAGGAACAGCGGCAACCACGGGCGCAGGAAGTTGCTCGCGTGCAGGGCCGCCTCGCGATTGGGAACGGCGACGTGCACGTGACAGCCGCACAGGCCCTGCTCGTTCGCGAGCCGCCCGTAGCCCTCGGCGATCCGCTTGTAGCGCGGTGTGCCGGTAATGGTCAGCTCGTCCACGCCGGTCGGCGGTACCGCGACCGCGAGCAGCAGGGCCTCGTTCTTCTCGGCGCTGGCCGCGGCGCCGCTGCGCAGGGTGCGCAATTCCTGCAGTAGTTCGGTGGTCTCGGTGTGCACTCCGGTGCTGGTTTCGACCTGGCACCGCATAATTTCCAATTGCAGGTCTATTCCGAAATCCGCGGCGGTGCGAACGACGTCGACATTCTTGCCGACGGGCGCACCGGTCAGCGGATCGACTAGGAGAAACTCTTCTTCGACACCTACCGTCGGCGGGGCATCCACTCATCCTGTGTACCTCGATATCGGCCCGCCGACACCTGTCGGAACGGTCTGTTTCGGCAGTTCCGCACCTTTTCCCGGTCACACCCCGTTCTTCGGGAAGTTTCTGCCGAAAATTGTCGGTGGGCGGGGACACAATGCGGTATGGCATACGACGAGAAACTGGCCGACCGAATTCGCGACGCGCTGGGACCCGCGCAGGGCGAGGTGACCGAGAAGAAGATGTTCGGCGGTCTGGCCTTCCTGTTGGGCGGCAACATGTCGGTCGCGGCCAGCCGCCAGGGTGGACTCCTGGCCCGGGTGGACCCTCGGGAGGCCGCCGAGCTGCTCAGCCGGGAATCGGTCGACACCATGGTGATGGGCGGGCGGGAAATGACCAATTGGTTGCGTGTCGACCCCGACGCCCTGCACGAGGATCGCGCGCTCCAGGAGTGGGTGGACCGCTGCCTGGCCTACGCCCGGACCCTGCCGCGAAAATAGCCGCCGGACGCTAAGGCTGTGCTACCGGACACACCGATGCCCGGGTTGTGCGCCATTTCACCGAATTCGCCTTCGGCACAAGCGCTTCGCCCATTTGTTTCACTGCGTCTTTACTTCCCAGCACAGTGCCGAAACGTGCGCCGACCAGGCTGGTGAACATGAGGCAAACCGAAGTACATGCGCTGGCGTGCGAAGTATGCGGTCGGCTGCCCCACCCCCGTCGAACACGGCTCACCCTCGCCAAACTGGCCGCTGTCTTTCCCGTCGAATTGGCGCTGCACGCGCTGGTCGTGCACCTGGAACTGTCCTATCTCGTCACGGTCGCCGTATTGACCATCACCACCACGATTCTCGTCATCTGGGTGGTGGAGCCCGGAGCCATGCGCTATCTGAGCCGCTGGCTGCACGGCCCGGAACTGACTCATCGCCACCGGCTCGACAGCGCCGAGCGCCTGTGGCGTATCCGGGTGCGACTGGACAACACGCCGGGCAGGCTCGAGCTGCTGGCCAAACAGCTCGCGTACCGCCGTGCGAACATCCTCACCGTCCACGTACACCATCTGGAGGACGGCGTGCTGGACGAGCTGGTGGTCTCCACGCCGGCCGATGTTCCCCCGCAGCGCCTGGCCGGCGCGGTGGCCCGATCCGGCGGCACCGCCATCGGCGTCTGGCCCGCCTCGGCATTGACGCTGGTGGACGGGCAGACCAGAGCCCTCGGCCTGGCCGCACGGGTTGCCACCGATCCCGATGAGCTCCCGCTCGTGATCGCGGAATTGCTGGGCGCGCAGTATGTTCCGTCCGCGGATCCGGACCGCACCCCCGGCAGCACCATGCTCGAGATCGTTCCCGAGGGCGAGATGGGCGCGATGACCTTCGTGCGATCGGGCGAGCCCTTCACCCCCGCGGAGGTCGCCCGCGCGCACCGCCTCACCGATTTGGCCCTGTTGTCCGGGCAGCACCGCGACGCACCGGAGATACCCGCCGTGACACGCCGCCTTCCGTCTCAATATCCGGGATCCTTCCGCCACTAGCCCGACATTTCAGACCAGCCAGTTTCAGACTGTGTCAGACTTCCCCAGGCGCACACATAGACGCGCGAGGGGTTGATCGATGACAGTGGGACGCATCGGCGCACGGTGGGGGAATCCGGGTGCCGACGGAAATCCACCGACGCGCAGGGCGGTTCGCACCGCGAAACTGGCCGCACTGCCGGTGGCGTTCGCGGGCCGCCGGATGGCGGGAGCGAGCAAACGCGCACTGGGGGTCCGCTCGGCCGCCGAGGTGAACCATGAGATCCAGGTGCGCACCGCGCAGCACATGTTCGACGTGCTCGGCGAATTGAAGGGCTGCGCCGCCAAACTGGGCCAACTGCTGGCCATCTACGAACTCGGCCTGCCACCGGAACTGGCCGAACCGTATCGAATCGCATTGGGCCGCTTACAAGATTCGATGCCCGCGATGCTCCCGGCCACCGTGCACTCGGTGCTGGCCGAATCGCTGGGACCGCAGTGGCGCAACCAGTTCCGGGAGTTCGAGGACCGCCGGGCGGCATCGGCCAGCATCGGTCAGGTGCATCGCGCCCGCTGGCACGACGGCCGGGTCGTCGCGGTGAAGGTGATGTATCCGGGCGCCCGCGCCGCGGTCCTGAGCGATCTCGACCAGCTGCGCCGGATGTCCGCGCTGACCGGAGTGTTCCTGCCCAACGCGGATATCCGCGGTCTGACCGATCAGCTCGCCGAATGCGTCCGTGCCGAACTGGATTTCACGGCCGAGGCCGAGAACCAGCGGATCTTCGCCGACGCCTACGCCGGGGACCCCGATTTCGCGGTCTCGTCCGTGGTGCTGCAGCGCGGCGATGTGATCGTCACCGAATGGCTGGACGGCGTCGGATCGAACCGCCTGATCGAGAGCGGCGCACAGTCCGAACGCGACCGGGTCGGCATGCTCGCATTGCGCTTCGTGCTGTCCTCGGCCCCGCGCACCGGATTGCTCTACGGCGACCCGCATCCCGGGAACTTCCGGGTGCTGCCGGACGGCCGCCTCGGTGTGGTCGACTTCGGCGCCTGCACCGCGTGGCCCCCGGCCCAGTTCCCGCCCATGGTGCGCGATATCGTCGGCGCGCTCTTCAACGGCGGCTCGACCGAGCTGGACGCGGCCATCCGGCAGCACGGATTCGCTTCTCCGCGAGCAATTTTCGATATTCACGCACTGGCCGAGCAGCTGTTCCCCTACACCGAACTGCTGCGCCACGACAGCTTCCGGGTCGACAAGCACTGGCTGCGCGAACGCGTCCTGACCGCCCTGAATCCCCGCCTGAGCAATGTCAATCGCCAGCTCACCATGCCCGCCTACTACACCCCGTTCGCCCGCGCCGTGCTCACCCTGCTCGGGCTGGTCTGCCAGCTCGGCACCACCGGTCCCATGCGCGCCGAAATCCTGCGCTGGTCACCGGAATCGGCCGCCGTCCTCGCCGAATACGGTGAGCGCCGCGGGCTGCCGATCGATTTGAACGCGGCACGCCTGCGCCGCACCGCGTCCGGACTGCGCAACACCGCCGTCGGCTGAACCGGCGCCGGTGCACGCCCCCGGGCGTGCACCGAGGCGCGGTGAGGAACTCCATGACCGCGTTCACGAGCGGGCCGGCTCCCGAGCCCGTCCCTCACTCGATGCGGAATCTGTTCCGATACTCCGTCGGCGTCGTGTCCAGCTTGCGACGGAACGCGCGCACCAGGGTGTCCGTGGTGTTGAATCCGCATCCGGCGGCGACCCTTTCGAGCGTGTCGTCGGTGGTCTCGAGCCGATTCCGGGCGGCCTCGACGCGCACGGATTCGATATAGGCCGCCGGAGTCGTCCCGAGATCGGTCTTGAAGATCCGGGTGAGCTGCCGATCGCTCACATGCGCGTGCTCGGCCAGATCGGTGACGGTGAGCTGCTCGCCCAGGTGCCGCGAAATGTAGTGGCGCAGTTCGTCGATCCGGCGCGTGGTGGACAGTGGTTCGAGCGCGACGCTGAACTGGTTCTGCCCGCTGGGCCGCTTGAGGAACATGACCAGCTGCCGCGCCACGCGCAGCGCCGCCGCCTCCCCGAAGTCGTCCGCGACGAGTGCGAGCGCCAGGTCCAGGCAGGCGGTGAGCCCCGCACCGGTCCAGACGTTCTCGTCCCGGATGAAGATGGGATCCGCGTCGACCTCGATCGCCGGGTGATCGGCCGCCAGCTGCGGCGCGGTGGACCAGTGCGTGGTGGCCCGTTTGCCGTCCAGCAGACCGGCTTCCGCGAGAATGTGCGCGCCCACGCATACCGACGCGACGCGGCGGGACCGGCCGGCGAGCGCCCTCACCCATTCGACGATCTCGGGGTAGCAGATCGCGCGCACCCGCCGTTGCGCGTCGATCTCGACCGCGCCCGGCACCACCAGGGTGTCGATGCGCCGATCGGCGATCTGCTCGAAGGTGACATCGGGCAGCACCCGCACCCCTGCGGAGGTGGTCACCGGGTCGAGCGTCTCCGAGGCCAGCACCACCTGATAGCCCGTCGGCTCGTCCATCTCGCGCTGCAGCAGCGAGAAGACCTCCGGTGGTCCGGTGACGTCCAGCAGATCGATGCGGTCGAAGAGAACCACGACGATCAAGCGTTCGAGAGTGCGCACGGTCCTGCCTCCGAGTCGGTGTCCGAATTTGCAGGTTACATGACATTCCCGACACGCCCGATGCTGACTAGCGTGGAAAACACCACGTCACGACGGCGCACCGCCGCCGTGACCCTCTCGGCAGAAGGACTCTCGATGACAACCACGACGCTGCGCGAACTCAACGGCCTGGATCCGAAACCGGCCACCCTGGCCGATGCCACGCTGGTGCTGATCGACTACCAGAACACCTACACCCGCGGTGTCATGGAGTTGACCGACTGGGAGCCCGCGCTAGACGCCGCCGCCGCACTCCTGGCAGCGGCGCGGGCGGCGGGGTCGACGGTCATCCACGTCGTCAACGACGGTGGCGAGGGCACCCCCTACGACATCCGCACCGATATCGGCGCTATCCACCCCCGCCTCGCGCCTCGCGACGGCGAACCCGTCGTCGTCAAGACCGCCCCGAACGGTTTCCTCGACACCGATCTCGGCGCGCGGATCGACGCCGCGGGCAACGAGAACCTCGTCATCGCCGGGTTCATGACCCACATGTGCGTGACGTTCACCTCCGAAGGCGCGTTCCTGCGCGGCAATCGGGTCACCGTCGTCGCGGACGCCTGCGCGACCCGGCCGCTGCGGACCGCCGTCGCCGAGGTCACCGCAAAGCAGTTGCACCACAGCGCACTCGCGACGATCGGCGATCTCTACGGTGTCGTCGTCCCGACGACAGCCGCGCTCGACTGAGCGGTGACAGCGCTGCCGCGGTGCGCCGATCGGTCAGCCCTGGGTCGTCTCGGTCGCCGCGGTTTCGATGAGATCGACCACTGCCTGCGGCTGCGACAGCGCCACCGCGTGACTGCCCGCGTGTTCGACCACGGTCGCGTTCATCCGGGCGGCCATCCGGCGCTGGCCGTCCGGCGGGATCATCCGATCGTCCTCGGCCACCAGCGTCCAACTCCGCAGGCTCTTCCAGGCCGGTTCGGCGGTCTGCTCGGTGAACGAGGCGACCGCGATCGGACGCTGTCCGGCCGCCAGCACCGCGGCCTCGGCCGCGGGCAGATCCTGGGCGAAGAACTCGCCGAACTTGACCGGTGCGATGGTCAACTCGGGAGCCCTGCCCGCACCGTCCGGCAGCGGATACTCGTGCGGCACCGAGATTTTGGTGGCCGGACCGCCGAAGCGCGCATCGAGTTCGCCGAGGCTCTCGCCCCTGTCCGGTGCGAACGCGGCGATGTAGACCAGGCCCGCGGCCTTCGGGGAACCGGCGGCGGCGTTGGTGATGACCGCGCCGCCGTAGGAGTGGCCCACGACGACGGTTCTGCCCGGCAAGCCGTCCAGGATCGTGCGGATGTACGCGGAGTCATAGGCGAGGCCGCGCAGCGGAACCGCGGCGGTCGTCACCCGATATCCGTCCCGCTGTAGCTTTTCCGCGACTCGGCTCCAGCTCGAGCCGTCGGCGAACGCGCCGTGCACCAGCAGCACGCCCGGCCTGTCGGCGGGCTGCTGGGCCGGGGCCTCGTCCTCGGCCTTGCCCTGAGCCCGGTTCTCGGGCTGGGCCGAACATGCGGTCGCCGCCATGCTCAGCGCGACGGCCGTGGCGATCAGCACGGTCCGTGCGAGACCGTGCCTGCGTGTGATGCTCATCCTCGATAAGCCTTCCTGGCGAATGTGGGTCGATGGTCGCGACGATGATGTGCGGCCGCGCTCAACACCCACTGAACGATTTCCGAACGCGGTGCTCACCGACGCGCGCCGCCGACCACGACAACTCACGCAATCGCGGCGACGCACCACTCCGGTGATCACGAAATACCCCCGGTTACAGCAAAGTCGACGTTTCTACCAGCAAGTTCGCAACAGATCGTTTAGTTTCTTGATATCTTCGGCGCGCACCCGCAAGACGTCGCATACCCGGCTACGGTTCGTACGGTCGGCATCGAGGGACGCGGGGTCGCAAACCGCAAGACGAGTCAATCCCTATGGTGCGGAAGAGAACTGCAAATCGGCGAAGTCTGAACAAGGAGTGTGGGCCCTTGTCCTTACGAAGAGCGTGCGGTGGCGTCATCTCAGCGGTAGCGATCACGACGGGAGTGCTGGCCGCGACCGGCGCGCCTCCGGCTGCCGCGACTCCGAGCGATTGCCCGGATCTGTATGTGGTGGCCGTGCCCGGCACCTGGGAGACCTCTCGCGAGGAGCCCGGTCAGGGCATGCTGGCGCAGGTCACCCGAGGTCTGCCCGGCAATGTACGTACCGAGTTCGTCAGTTACGCGGCAACCGCCATGCCCTGGGAGGGCGAGGTCTACGGCCGCTCCAAACATGAGGGTGTGGCCAACGCGCGGGGATTGGTCGCGAACATGGCGGCCAAGTGCGCGGCGACCAAGATCGCGCTGCTGGGTTACAGCCAGGGCGCGGACGCGGCGGGTGATCTGGCCGCGGAGATCGGCACCGGACTCGGTGTGGTGCCTCCGGATCGAGTGGCCGCGGTGGGTCTGCTGTCCGATCCGCGCAGGTCTCCGACCGACGCCCTGATCGGACCGCCGGTCTCGGGCCGGGGTGCGGGTGGGGTGCGAGCCGGTGGTTTCGGCTGGCTCACTCCCAAGGTGCGCACCTTCTGCGCCGAGGGCGATCTGTATTGCTCGCTCTCGAACGAGGATCTGGCCGGCCGGGTCGCGGGATTCTTCACC
Organism: Nocardia jejuensis NBRC 103114; assembly: GCF_001613145.1. Classification (GTDB taxonomy): domain Bacteria; phylum Actinomycetota; class Actinomycetes; order Mycobacteriales; family Mycobacteriaceae; genus Nocardia; species Nocardia jejuensis. The sequence goes on along the minus strand of NZ_BDBU01000007.1, from coordinate 69,866 downwards.
CAGGCGTCCTATCCGGACCCGCTGCAGCTGGGCAGTTACATGCTCAATGTCCAGTCCATTCTGAGCGAGGCGCTCGGACCCGGCAGTGCGGCCTTCATGCCGACCTCCGACGCTCCGCCGAGCGAGCAGTGGGTGCGGCAGTTGCAGGATTTCCTGGCCTCGGGCGTGCACCAGTCGTATCCGCGCTACGTCGTGGACGGCAACGGTGCGACGGCGACCTCGTGGCTGCGCAACTGGCTGACCGACATCGCCAACGAGTAGCACTGTTCCGCAAGGCATTTCAGGTAGTCGCACGACCCCGAGTCCGTCACCCTTCCGGTGGCGGACTCGTTTTTCGTCCCGTCGGCGACAGCCCCCTTCGCGCGAACCCTTGATCACTGTCCCAGACAGCACTACGCTAGGTGGGAACCCGCCGCGTGCGGGGCGAGTCATGGCGGCCTCGACATCGGATCGGCCGCTGCGCGTGCGAAAGGCTGAGCCGGCGTGGGCACCAGAGCGAATGGCAATACGGCACCGACACATTCACGACCGGATTTCGAAGTCGCCGTGATCGGAGCCGGGCCGGGCGGGATCGCCGCCGGGGTCAAGCTGAAGCGGGCGGGTGTCACCGACTTCGTGATCATCGAGCGCGCCGACGAGGTCGGGGGCAGCTGGCACGAGAACCACTATCCGGGGCTGGAAGTCGACATCCCCTCGCTCGCCTATCAGTATTCGTTCGCCCGCAATGCCAAGTGGAGCAGGCTTTTCGCGCCCGGCGCGGAGGTGAAGCAGTACCACATCGAGGTCGCGCGGCGCTTCGGTCTCTACGCGCACACGCGGTTCGACACCACGATCGCCGGTGAGGAATGGGACGAGAGCAACCACTGCTGGATCCTGCGGGTGCAGGGCGGCGGAGTGATCACGGCCCGCTTCGTCATCAGCGCGGTCGGGGCGTTCATCAGCCCGAAGCAGGATCCGGGCATCGCGGGACTCGCCGACTATCGGGGCAAGATCCAGCGGCCCTCGAACTGGGATCACGACTACGACCACGGCGGTAAACAGGTCGCGATCATCGGCACCGGGGCGTCCTCGGTCCAGATCACCCCGTCCATCGCCGGGGAGGTCGCCGGTCTGGCGGTGTTCCAGCGCACGCCGGTCTGGTGTGTGCCCAAGCCGAATCCCGTGATGCCGGGCGCGGTTCAGGCCGTGCTCGGCATTCCCGGCGTGCAGGCCGCCGTGCACGGTTCGGCGCTGGTGGTGATCGACGCTCTGCTGCGGGTGATGTCGAACGCGCCGATGACGGTGGTGCGCCCCACCATGCGGACCGTGGATTCGGTCGCCATCACCGGATACAAGGGCCTGCTGCGCCTGATGGTGAAGGATCCGGCGACCCGCGCGGGCCTGACTCCGGACTACGGCCCGATCGCCAAGCGCCCCACCGCCAATACCGGCTACCTGCTCAGTTTCAACCGGGACAATGTCGAACTGGTCACCACGCCGATCGAGCGCTTCACCGAGACCGGCCTGCGCACCACCGACGGGGTGGAGCGGGCCTTCGACATGATCGTGCTGGCCACCGGATACAACGTGTTCTCCGACCCGGAGACGTACGTGCCCGGAATGGTGGTCGGGCGTGCGGGATTGGACCTGGGCAAGTTCTACGGCGAGCACGGGTTGCAGGCGTACGAGAGCGTCTCGCTGCCCGGCCTGCCGAACCGGTGGACGCTGGTCGGGCCGTACTCCTGGTCCGGCAGCGGCTGGCATGCCTTCGTGGAGATGACCGCCGATCACGCGGTGCGCGCGATCGGTGAAGCACGCAGACGCGGAGCGACTTTCGTCGCCGTCCGGCAGGACGCGCACGAGGCGTATCACCGCGATATCTACGCGCGCGGGGAGGCCATGCGGTACTACCTGGCCGAACTCAACGCGCATGTGCCCACGTACTACCGCAATTCGCAGGGTGACAGCACCTACATCCGGCCCTCCGGATTCTTCCGGGCGCGGCGCGGGCATCGCAGGTTCCCGTTCTCGGACTACCGGTTCGAGGTGCAGCGGCCCACGGTGGTCGCCGGTACGCCCGAGGCGGCACCGTCCCCGCGCACTTGATCCGCCCGCACCTGCGGCTGATCTCGCCCGCGCACCCGATCTCCGCTCGACAAGGAAGTTGAGTTCACCGATGGAACTGCCGAAGTCTCTCCGGATCGTGTTCGGGGCGAGCAGCTATGGCATCAGCGACCGGCGACTCGCACCGGCCGTCACCGGGAAGGTGATCCTGGTGACGGGCGCGTCCTCCGGGGTCGGCCGGGCGACGGCGCTGCGACTGGCCGCCAACGGGGCCGTCGTGCTGGCGGTGGCGCGCAGGGCGCACCTGCTGCGGGAGCTGAGTGCCGAGGCCGCGCGCGGTCCCGGGAGCATTCACCCCTATCCCACCGATCTGACCGATATCGACGCGTGCGCCGAGCTCATCCGGCGGGTGCTGGCCGATCACGGGCACGTGGACGTGTTCGTCAGCAACGCGGGCAAGTCGATTCGCCGCTGGCTGACCGATTCGGTGGATCGCTGGGACAACGTCCAGGACACCACCCTGGTCAATTACCTGGGCCCGGTGCGATTGGTCATGAGCCTGATGCCGTCCATGCGGGCGCGCCGGGGCGGACACATCGTGAACGTGAGCACCGCCGGAGTGCACGCCCCGGCCGTCGGATGGACCAACTACATCGCCACCAAGTCCGCGTTCAACTCCTGGATGCGCGGCGCCGCACCGGAATTGCGCGCCGAGGGCATCTCCTCGACGACCATCCATCTGCAGCTGGTGCGCTCGGACATGCTGGGCCCCTCGCGAATCTTCCGGTACACGCCGGGGAACACCTGCGAGGAGGCCGCGAGCGTGGTGTGCCGTGCCATCGTGGACCGTCCGCTGGCGATCCGGCCGTGGTTCGAGCGGGCCGGTGCGCCGATGATGTACGCGCTGGACAACTCCCGCACCGCGCAGCGTCTCATGACCGGGTACGCCAAGGCGAGCAATCCGACCAGCCGGCCGCAGGACTGGGCTCCCGCGCTCGGCCGAGTGGAGACGGTCGCGCATCTGCTGGACGATCTGGTGACCGTGGCAGGCCGGATCCCGGGCAGCGGCGTGCTGGATCTGGTGCCGCCCGGCAGGATTGCGCAGTTGGCGCTGTCGCTTCGCGGTGGCGTGGGCCTGTCCACGCTGCTGGCGAGTTTCGCGGCGCGGTTCCCCGATCGAGCGGCCATGATCGATGATCAGGGTTCGATCACCGCCGCGGAGTTGCACGAGCGCGTGCGACTGCTGGCGGCGGCGCTGCGCTCACGCTGGAACATTCGGCGCGGCAACAGAATCGGCGTGCTGTGCCGCGACCATCGAGGGTTCGCCGAGGCCGTGTGCGCCGCGGCGCGGCTGTCGGCCGATATCGTGCCGCTCAACTACGGTTTCGCGGGACCGCAGATCGGCGAGGTACTGCGGCGCGAACGAGTGGACACGCTGCTCTACGACGCCGAATTCCATTCCGAGATAGCCAAATCCGGGTTCGAGGGGCGCCGCGTGCTCGTGCGCGGTACGGCCGCGGGCCTGCCGACGGTGGACGAGCTGATCGCCGAGGGTGGTCCCGCCGTGCGCGAACCCGCCTACGGCAGTGCGATAGTCATGCTCACCGGCGGCACCACCGGTGTGCCGAAGGGCGCGCCCCGGCAGCTGGGGTTGCGCGAGGCGGGGCCGATGATCGCCGGACTGCATCCCCGCATGCTGCTGGCACTCTCGGATGTGGCTCGGATCCAGCCGATTCCGCGACTCGGCTCGCCGATGATCGTCGCGCCGCCGCTGCACCACACCTACGGCTTCCTCGCGCTGCTGGGGTCGTTCCTGATGGGTTCGACGGCCATCGTGCACGAAAGGTTCGATCCCGAACAGGTATTGGCCGATATCGAGCGGCACAGCGTGCACCTGGCCTGCCTGGTGCCGACCATGCTCAAGCGCGTCATGGATCTGCCGCCGGATGTGCGCCACGACTACAACACCGACTCATTGCAGATGGTCGCGTGCGGCGCCGCTCCCCTGCCGCCGTGGCTGGCGACCGCGTTCATGGACGAGTTCGGTGATGTGCTGTTCAACGGCTACGCCTCTACCGAGACCGGGGTCGGGGCGCTGGCGAGTCCCGCGGATCTGCGGGCCGCGCCCGGCACCGTGGGGCGTCCGCCGCGCGGGCTGGTGGATATCCGCATCGTCGACGCTCGGGGACGCGATCTGCCGATCGGCACGAGCGGCCGGATCATCAACAAGAACCCGACCCTGTTCCACGGCTACACCGATGGCAGACAGAAGGCGATGGTCGGAAAGTACATGGACTCCGGCGATCTCGGACACTTCGATGCCGAGGGGCGACTGTTCATCGACGGCCGATCCGACGACATGATCCTGTCCGGCGGCGAAAACGTCTTCCCCCAGGAGGTGGAGGACGCGCTGCTCGCACACGCGGCCGTCGCCGACGCAGGGGCGGTAGGAGTTCCCGACGAGGACTTCGGACAGCGACTCGCCGCCGTGATCGTCCTCAAACCCGAGGCCACAGCCGACGCGAACGAGCTCAAAGCCCACGTCAAGTCCACCCTGGCCAACTACAAGGTGCCCCGCGACATCGTCTTCGCCGCGCAGCTCCCCCGCACGACCGCCGGAAAGCTACGACGACAACAACTTCCGGAGATCATCGCAGAATCCACAGGCACCGCCTCCGCCGAGACGACGGGAGCGTCAGCGCAATGACCACCTAGCGAACCAACTGACATCCGGCCCTACCGCACGACACAGACCCTGGCATCCCCGCCCCGACCACGAACGCCCCAACGCCGCTGACGCATCTGCGCTCGGGTTTACAGAGCCCTCGCTGTCGCACACCAGGCAAAGGCCCGGTCCGCGATACCGCCCACCCCGATTCCACAGTGGTGGCGGGCCACATTGCCGACGAAACCCACCATCGAGTTCACGGACCTCGGACCCGATACAGCGGGGGCACATAGCGTTCCGGCCTCTTCCGCGCGAGCATTTTCCTTAGCTGCGCGCCGGTCGCCGGATCCTTGGCGCGCACGAGTTCGGCGACTCTGCGGATGGTGAGGTAGTCGATCCCCGCTTCTCGAGCCCGCTCCACGTAGCGGTCTATCTCGACCAGTGATTCCGTAGTCGGCTCGACCGACGGCTCGGAGGCCAAATCGGAGAATCGCTTCCGTTCGAAGTCGATCTCGGTTGTCCCGCGATACCGACGAACAACCTCCTCCGCCTCATCGAGACTGCGTGTTCCCGCCAGATGTGCGGCCAGACTCCCCTCGAATACCAGCCCGCTGTCCACCTCGTGGACAGCAGCGGACGCATCGGTCAACTCGACCCACGTACGCCCCTGCCTGGTCTCGACCTTCCCCCGCACCCCACCTGCCGCAGCCGCCAGCAGCCCGTTCGCTTCCGACGGATGCCACTCGAACAGCGGATAAAGCCTCTCGAAATTGGTCGCCTCCAACACCATTCGAATCACACCCGAATGCGCGCTCAGCCGCTCCCCCAACTCCGCATCTGTCAGTTCCCCGTCCAGCCCAACCCCCGCAACCAGGAGCCGAACCGTCAGTCCCGTGCCGATAGCCGCCGCCAACGCGAGCGAGTCCGCAAGCGGCGTCCGCAACCCCGCCTCTCGCCCCGTCGCCAGAACATCACCCCCCACATCGACGACCACAATTTCCTGAGCCCCGAACCCCCTAGCCGCAGCGCCGATTTGACGACCCAGCCCCACCGCACCCCCCACCGGATCCAACAGCAACAACCGATCCGGCAACACCGACACCAACCCCGGCAGCGTAGCCAGTCCCCCATTTCGCAAAACCGCCCCCGCGACAATCTCGAACACCCCCGGCGCCGGTTCCACCAACCCCTCGAAATCCCCAGCCACCCGAGGCCCCGGATCAGGATCCAACATCAACCGATCCCACGAAAAACCCATCACCCCGACCACATCCACCCCCTCGAGCGCCCGCCCCACCACGGACCCCGAAATCGCATCCCCACCACCCCCGGCCGCAACCACCAGCACCCGAACCATCAGACTCCTCGCCCAGCTGTAATAGGCCGTCCGCCTGCACCGTTGATACACTGGCCAGTGGTCTAGGGTACTCGCTGCGGCGCATGACCATCACGACGTGCGGAGAGGTTGACCGTTGCCGGAGATCGAAGAGGTACTCCCGAAGTACCTGCAGATCGCGAGCTACATTCGAGATCAGATCGTCCGGGGCGACCTGCCGCCAGGATCCGAGGTGCCCTCCGAACGCGCACTCTCCACCACGTGGAAAGTGGCGCGGCCGACTGCCGGCAAAGCGTTGCAGGCTCTTCGCCGCCAAGGACTGGTGGAGTCACGCCGTGGTTCCGGAACCTACGTCCGTTCCCAGCAAATGGCACCGCGTGCACGCGAACGCTACGCCCGGGCAGCGGAATTCGGAACGATGTATTCGGAGAACGAAAGTGTCGAGTTCCTGCACGCACGCATCGTGGCAGGCCCCGATCATGTCACCGAGGCCCTCGCCCTATCTGCGGATGCCGATGTCATCGAACGGCGGCGCCTGATAAGTAGCAGGGCGACCGGCCCCATTGAATTGTCCACCTCCTGGTTTCCCGCTTCGATTGCCGAAGCGGCGCCACGCCTGCTCGAGCTCGAACGTATCCGAGGTGGAACCGCCCGCTACGTCGCCGAGATGTCCGGACGAACAGCGGCTTACGCCAGAGACCAGGTATGTGCCCGCCTCTCGAATGCACAGGAGCAACGCGGTCTGCAGATCGGTCGCCCCTCCGCGGTTCTCATACACTGGCTCGTTCTCTTCGATCTCGACGACACACCCCTGCAGTTCGATGAGGCGGTACATCCGCAGGCGCACTGGTCTTTCCGGCAGGAGTACCCCCTCGCCTGAGTACAGATGCGGACACACCGACGACTCCCCGAAGTGGCATAGACCACTTTTCTCGTAAGTGGCATAGTCCATTTACAGAAGAAGTTTCACTCACACAGAGGGGATCGACATGTTCGAGCCATTGAAACTCGGGGCCTGGGCTGCGGTCGACGGGCGATGCCCGATGCGCAGCATCATCAACAATCGGGACGAGGTAACGCTCGTATTCGGCAGCGCACGAGACGAATTCGAGTTCGCGTTCGACTCAGCCGCGCTGCGCAATCTCCTGGACCTCGGAGCTCACGCGCTCGCGGAGATGGAGTCGCTTACCTCTGAGTTGTGATGCCTGCCGCCGATGCGGGCGTCGGTGGCGGTGCTGCCTCAGGAGTCGGTGCCGGACACTCCGGTGAGGTCGGAGATCCAGGTGCGGGCGAGGGCGAGGAAGGGGCCTTCGGCGTCCAGTTACGCTGCCGTCCTTCCTTCAGGGGTGAGACCGTTTCAGCTGCGCCCGCCATCGACCGTCTCAGCAGTTTGGAAGAGATTCCACCGATACGGGATAACGTCCCTTGGAGAACCGGGTCAGGAGCGGGAGAGATCGATCGTGACGTCGATCGCTCGGTGATCCGGTCCGGGTAGGCGCAGGACCGTGGAGGTGGTGGCGGTCAGGCCGCGGGTGAGAATGTGGTCCAGGCGTACCAGGGGGAAGGTGGCCGGCCAGGTGAATCCCGGTCCGGAGGACGGGCGGGCCTCCTCGTAGCCGGGAGCGAGGCGGGTCCAATCGCGGTCGGTGGACGGGGTGTTGAAGTCTCCCGCCACCAGGACGCGGGCGGATTCGTCACCGGCGAGGGTTCGGGAGAGGGTGGACAGGCCCCGCTCCCGGGTGGTGGTGTCGCCGGGGCGGATCGACGGCAGGTGAACCACGTAGACCGTGAGATCGCCTCGGGGGGTGGACACCTCGGTACGCAGACCCCGATGCCATGGCAGCCCCACGTCTACGGCAACGGTTTCCGAGGTCGGGTAGCGACTCCAGAGCGCCACCGTTCCGACCACCTCGCTGTAGCGATAGCTGCGATCGAGAATGCGTTGCACGGGTTCGCGGTCCGCCCCGGCGAACTCCTGCACGGCGATCAGATCGGCATCGGATGCCACCAGTGCTCGCGCCGTCGCAGTCGGGGACGCGTTGTCGGCGAACAGGTTCTGGGAGACCAGCCGTAGCGGTTCGACGGCCCGCGGTGACGCCCCAGGAGAATGCGGAGCCCACCAACTGCCGAATACCCACGCCCAGGCCAGCAGGGGCACCAGAGCGGCGGCCGCACCCGCCGGTGAACGCAGCAGCAGAGCGGTGAGGGCGAGCAGGGGCACGAACACCACCAGCCACGGCGCGGCCGCGTCGAGAAACACTCCCGCACCGAGGACATCGGGGAACCGATCATGCGCCGTCACCAGGGCAGTCAGAAGCGCAGCCGCGCAGACGAATACGAATGTCCGGCGGGTGCCGGACCTGGTGCCGCCCACCACCCGCTGCGCGGTCACGGCGCGGGGCACAGTCGCCGGGGCGTAGCCTCACCCGTCAGCTGGGCATCCACACACCCACCGGGCAGACCGTCCACGGTCCGAGGGCCGAAGTTCGCGGTGACGGTGAGGACCCCGTCACCGAACACCGTCCGCTGGACCTGATGGTCATCGCCGAGCCAGCGGAAATCACTCATGGGTAGCGTCCCCGCCGCCTCGTGCAGTGGCGCGAAGAACTGTTGCAGCAGTGCGATTTCCGGTCCCTGCTCGGCCAGCGACGCCCCGTCGAGCACCAGATTCAGCGGAGTGTTGTTCAGCACGGCGGTGAGCGCGCGCATCGTCTTCTGCTGCGGCAGTTTGCCGTACGACAATTCCCAGCGATCCAGATTGACGATCGAATCGTGCAGTACCGTCTCGTAGAGCGGAATCCGATAGGCCGGATCGAACATGGCCTTCACCGCGTCATCGGGCAGATCCACCGGCTTGAAGAAGATCCCCGGAGCCTGGTGAGGCGAATACCCGCCCCAGTTCTGCCGATCCCGTTGCAGAGTCCACAGGAGGTTCGAAACAGGCGTCTGCGCACCGTGATCGAAGGCCAGCACCGGCGCTGCCCACGCACCGGCCGACTCCGACCCCAGAACGGTCCCGCGATCCTCCGCGAGCCAGCGCATGCGATCCAGGCGATTCTCCCGATCCTGCTCCTGGTTCATCGAGTGATCGGCGCTGTAGTCGTCGAAGAAGTCACCCGCGGCATCGACGTCGAGAAAATACGACTCCGCCCCGTTCGCGACCATCTGCGCGTACCGCTCCTGATACAGCATCGGGTTCTGTTGCAGCGCCTGCGAACTCACATAGCAGCCACGCCCCTGAAAACCGGTCTCGGGCGCGCCGTCCGCGTCCCGCACGCACCCGTCGGGCCACACGCCGCCCGGCCACCGCGACGAAGGGTTGTCCGCGCCGCCCGGATCCTGCGCGTTCTCCCACGAATCGTACGGCCCGACAAGGTATCCCGCGGCGCGCGCCGCGGCCACCGCCCGCGCCGACATCGGATGAGCGTCGGCGTCGTATCCGAGCCACATCTTGGAGAGCCCGAGCGCGCGCATCCGCTCGACGGCCTCGGGCGTGCGGGCGTCCCCGAACAGGTAGGCGTGAAAGGCCCCGAGCAGCCGCGAGATCTCCGGATTCCGCGCGATCTTGTCTCGGAGGGAACGGAATCGACCGTGGTGCTGGAGCCAGTCCCGGTAGTCCCGCGCCGAGGCCACCGGGGAATCGTCGGTGAGCGCGAAGGTCACCGTGTAGTCCCGGGTACCCGCGCGCTCGTCGAACCGATGTTCGGCCCGTGCCAGCAGCCGTCCGCCCTCGGAATTCACCGTCAGACTGCTGCCGATATCGGTGGGCACGATATAGCTGACCCCGCGGCCGCCCAGTCGGTAGCCCCAGAACGGCATGGTCAGACCCGAAGTCAGATCCATGGATTCGCCGACGACACCGGTATCGGGCCCGTTCCAGAACGCGTCCCGCACCGGCAGGGACAGCCCCTCCCCGCGCGGAATCTGCAGCGATTCGGCCGAGGAGTCGCCGCCGGTGCGCGGCCACGCCAGCGTGCCGTCCCGGTCGCTGTGCACCGTCATCCGCAGCCGCCCGTCCGCCTCACCGGCTGTCACGGTCAGCGCCTTCGCGGGGTAGGTCCAGGTCGCCACCGATCCGTCGACGCGGACCGGACCAGGCTTCCCGAGCTCATCACCGACCGCCGAGGTCAGCTCGAACCGCCGGCCGCCGCTCTCGGCGGATACGGCCAGCGTGTCGACATCGACCTCGGCCGCATCCCCGCCCAATCCGATAACCACCTGATTGCCATCGACCCGTGGCGCGGCCGTGGCGGACTCGCGGCCGCACCCGGTCAGTCCGGCGGCCGTCACCCCCAGCACGGCGATCACGGCGGGCCCTCGAAGCAGTCTCCCAAATCGCATGGCCCTCACCCTCACGACCGGAGATGAGAGTCCGATGAGAAAGTCCAGGTACAACCGATACGTATGATCCGGAGCATGCGCGTATTGGTGGTCGACGACGAACCCGCGGTGCGGGATGCGCTGGTCCGCGCCTTGGACACCGAGGGCTACGACACCCGATCCGCCACGGACGGCGCGACCGCCCTCACCGAGATTGCTCGATGGCAGCCATCGGTTGTGGTGCTCGATGTGCTCATGCCCTTCATGGACGGTCTCACCACCTGCCGGACCCTGCGCGGCCGCGGTGATCGCACCCCGATCCTCATGCTCACCGCCCGCGACGCGGTGGCCGACCGCATCGAGGGCCTCGATGCCGGAGCCGACGACTACCTCGTCAAACCGTTCGATCTGGACGAGTTGCTGGCCCGTGTGCGCGCCCTGGTGCGGCGCACCTACCCCGAGGACGGCGCGGTGCTCTCGCTCGCGGACCTGGTCATGGACACCGCCGCGCACACCGTCCGTCGCGCGGCCCGCGAGATCGAGCTCAGCAGAACCGAATTCGCGCTGCTCGAGGTGCTGCTGCGCAATGCCGGACAGGCTCTGCCGCGCGAGACGCTGATCGATCGCGTGTGGGGGCATCAGTCCTCGAACTCGCTCAAGGTCTACATCCGCTATCTGCGGCGCAAGCTCGACGCCGTGAACGAGCCGCCGCTCATCCACACCGTGCGCGGGGTCGGCTACCGGCTGGGCGCACCGTGAAGCGCCTCGGCCTGCGCGGCCGGATCGCCGTATTCTTCGTGCTGGCAATGGCATCGGCGCTCGCGGGCATGGGAACCGCCGCCTACGTGGTGGTCGGGCACGAGTTGGAGAGCTCGCTCGATCTCGGCCTGCGCCGCCAGGCCACCCGGATCATCCGCCAGTTCCCCGCCGAGCCCGACATCGCATCGATCTCCGGCCCGTGCCGATACCTCGCCGCACCCAGCTGTGTTCAGGTGGTGGCGGCCGACGGACGGATCGAATCGGAGCATTTCCCCGACCAGGAACTGCCGATCGAGGACCGAACCCGCTCCGTCGCAGCGGGTTCGGACGCGGACTACTTCAGCGATTTCAGTTATGACGGCCTCGCCATGCGCATGTACACCGTGCAGTTGCGCCCGGGCAGCGCCGTGCAGGTCGCGCAGCGTTCGGACACCGTCGACACCGGTCTGCGCCGAGTGGGCATCGCCCTGCTGGCGGCCGCGGCGGCCGGGACCCTGCTCGCCGCGGTGATCGGCACGATCCTGTCCCGCCGTGCCCTGGCCCCGGTGACCGCCCTGACCGAGGCCGCCGAGCGAGTCGCCCGCACCCGAGATCCCCAGCAGCACATAGCCGTCCAGGGCACCGACGAGCTGGCCCGCCTGGCCACCAGCCTCAACACCATGCTCGACGAACTCGACGCCGCCCTCACCGCCGAACGCGATTCCCGTGCCGCACAGCACCGTCTGGTGGCCGACGCCTCCCATGAGCTCCGCACACCCCTGACCGCCCTGCGCACCGACATCGACCTGCTGCGCCGCGCCGACCGCCTGTCCCCACAGCAGCTGGCCGACACCACCGCCGCGCTGCGGATCCAGGCGGAGGAGCTGTCCGGCCTGGTCACGGACCTGATCGAACTCGCCCGCGCCGACGACCCGAATGCCGTCGCGGAACCGCTCGAGGATCTGCGCCTGGACACCCTCGTCGCCGATCGCGTCGAGACGGCGCGCAGGCACTGGCCCGCGCTCACCTTCGAGCTGCGACTGGAACCCACCACGGTCCACGGCGTCCCGGCCCGCCTCGCCCGGGCCGTCACCAACCTCCTGGACAATGCCGCCAAGTTCAGTCCCGCCGGCGCGAGCGTCCATGTGGCCCTGCACGATCGTCTCCTCACCATCCGCGACGAAGGCCCGGGGATCTCCCCCGAGGACCTGCCTCGCGTCTTCGACCGGTTCTACCGTTCCCCCACCGCTCGGGGCACTCCGGGCCATGGGCTGGGCCTGGCCATCGTGTCCCACACCGCGGCGGCGCACGGCGCCGAACTCTCGGTCACCTCTGATTCCGGCCGGGGCGCCGAATTCGGGCTGCGATTTCCTTTGTGATCGAACCCAAGTCCGGGCCCATTTTCCCGGAAACCGTGTGCCGAGCGCGATCACCAATACACTCGTGGCGACTTGACGAGCGAGCGGGCGGGGAAAAGTGAAGCGGTGGCTGAGGATTGGAGTCGGGGCACTGGGGCTGGTGGCGATTCTGGTCACCGCGGAAGTGATCATGATCTCGATCCCGATCGCATTGTTCGGGCCGCGATCGGAGGCGGCGACCCGCACGACGAGAGAGTTTCTGCCGGAGTCGGTGTCGTTCATCTCCCCTGAGGAGGGCTGGGTGCTCGGCACGGTCGGGCACGGACGCGCCGATGAAGCCGAGGGCGTACGGCTCGAGCACACCGCCGACGGCGGACTGACCTGGCGCGACGTCGGTGTCGTCCCGGGGTACTCGGCCTCGGCGATGACGGTGCGGTTCAGCGACTCTCGCAACGGCTGGGTGATCGACCGGCGGCCCGGGCACAGTGCCGCGCCGTCCAGTTCCACCGCCTACTGGCAGACCAGGGACGGCGGCGCCTCCTGGGAGCGCACCGATGAGATCCCGCACACCACCACCGACATCCTCGGCACCACCCCGCCGGGCGCGAGCACCGCGATGAAGGTCTCCACCACGCCCACCGGCCCCGCGACCTCGGAGGTCGACATCCTGACTTCTCCCCTGTCGGAGGAGGATTGGACCTCGGCGTGGACCTTCGACACCGGTGTGGATGTGAGCGGCACCGGCAATGGCGGCATCGAACTGGTGCGCCAGGGCGAGTCGGCCTGGGTGTTCGTCAACCGTCGATTCGACGATCCGTCCCAGCCCACTCCGGGCGAGAACCCGCTGCTGTCCGACGGCGCGCGCCTGATCGACGGCAAATGGTCCCGGTGGACGCCACCGTGCCGCGAGCATATGGCCTCGATGGACGACGCCGTCGCGCCCGGCGACACCGAGCTCATGGTGTTCTGCAACCGGATCGGCAGCGCGGGTGAGGGTCTCGTCGACGGCGAGGTGAGCATGTACGCCTCGCACGACGGCGGCCGCACCTTCGACGACCTCGGCATCGTTCCCACGTACTCGAGCCGGGTCATCGGCGCGGCGTCACCGGACGACATCGTGCTGTCGGTCTCCCGCGGGCCGAAGACCAATCCCGACCTGCTCACCTCGAACGACGGTGGGCGCACCTGGCAGACGTCGTATTCCCCGCCCAGGGCGCGCACCTACGAGGCCGGTCAGGTCACCTTCGTCAATTCCCCGTACGGCACACACGGTTTCGTCTCCGGAACGCTGGGCTACGTCATCGAGACCACGCGCTCGGACACCGGGCCGATCTTCTACAGCAGCCGCCTGCTGATGACCCGCGATTCCGGAAGGACTTGGGCGCCGGTGGAATTCCCGCTGTAGCGGGTATCCGCGCTAGACCAGCTCCGGCACCCGCGCGGTGTATCGGCCCGTCCGCGAACGATATTCCTGCGGCGGGCACCCGTTCCAGCGCCGGAACGCCCGGATGAACGAGGCCGCCTCCGCGTAGCCGAGCCGGGCGGCCACCTGCTCGGTGGTCATATCGGTGTGGTCGAGCAGTTGCTCCGAGAGCATCTGACGCACCTCGTCCAACAGGACGCGGAAGGAGGTGTTCTCCTCGTTGAGCCGCCGCGACAGGGTGCGCGGGCTCATGTAGAGCGCGCAGGCGACGGCCGTCTGATCCGGAATCTCACCGGGGTTGCGCACCAGCAGATCTCGCACCGCGCCGGCCACACCGGTGCGGGCCTGGCGCTTGGCCAGCAGGTCGCGGCACAGCTGTTCGCAATTGCTGCGCGCCCATTCGTTCGCCTGCGGCAGTGGCATATCGAGGTACGCATTGTCGAACGCGGTTTCGTTGAGCAGCGCACCGAAATCCGGATCGATCCCGAATATCGCTGCGTGCCTGGAGATATCCGAGGGAGCAGCATGACGGAAGGTGACCCGGCTCATCGGCACCCCGGCGGTGAACAGTCCCCGGCTGATCACCTGGATACCGGTCAGGACCCGCTCGGCCAGGAAGGGCCGCACATCCTCGGGCACCTCGTGGTCATCGAAGATCAGGCGTGCCCGGCCGCCGGATTCCTCGAACGTCAACTCCCCGAAGGCGAATGCGAGATCCACATAGCGCAGCGCCACCTCGATGGCCTCGCGCAGGGTGCGACTGCTCAGCAGCGCCAGACCCCACGGCCCGTAGAGCGAGAGGTGGTACCGGGCGCCCACCTCGACCCCGAGCCCGGCGTCGGCGCCGAATCGGGCCAGGAGATTGCGGATGACCGTCAGTTCCTGCCGCGCGGTGACCTCCGAATTCGGGTCGTTCACCGCGTCGGGCTCCAACCCCGATCCGGCCAGACATTGCGCCGGATCCATCCCCCTCTCCTGCGCGAGCTGCATCATGATGCGAACGCTGGAGGTATTCCTCAGTAGATCCCAGTCGAACATGTCCCCGTGCCCTCTTGCCTGCAACCAACATTTGTCATCTCGCATGGGTGGCGAAATGTGTCAACTCCGAACGCTGTGTGTGGGTCAACTTACACAAAAATAACTGTCCCGCACAGTAACGAATCATCGCCAGTTACGATCACCCTCGCGCACGACCGATGCCTCCACGACCAGCCATGCAGGTCAGCATAGCTTTCTGGGACAGTCGCGCGGATCGTGGCTCGCCCGCGTCCGGGCAGGGTGCACAACACCCGGGGAGCCACACGGGTCCGATATCACGCACGAGCTTCGAGCCGGGCCCCGCGCCTTGCGTGGCGCCGCCCATCGGCACACCGCAGCACCGTCATGGCTCACGGCACATGGCACACGGCTCACGGCACCGTGCCGCGACGACGGCCGCCGACCGTGCCGGAGCAAATGGCAAGACACTCGGGCGCGAGGGCCGACACCGGTATCGACCATGTGGCAGTAGGCGTTTCACCCCCTTTGCGACCTTCTCACGCCATTTGCGGGCGTGTTGCGTCAGATCGCGTAACGCGTCGGGACGGCCGGTGCGATGGGCCAGATATCCGGCGATGCCGGAGAGTGGACTAGCAAGGAAATCCCGACATGAGTGCACACGCCATCCTGGTCGTGCCCTTTCTGGCGGCAATGGCGTTCGGCGCCGGCGTGTGGCTCGGTGTCCGTTCGGTCACCGCGGAATCCCCACGACCGATTCCCCGCGCCCGCAGCCGCACGAACCGCACCGCCTCCCCCAAACCGGCCCACAACGGCTAGCGTTCGGAGTCATGAGCACGAACGCGACTCGTACCGTGGTGATCACCGGTGCGTCCTCCGGCATCGGCAAGGCGACCGCGGCGGCCTTCGCCGCGCGCGGGCACAAGGTGATCGGGACCAGCCGAAATCCGGACTCCCTCGCACCCGCCGACCGAGTGCCCGGCGTCGACTACCGTGCCCTCGACCTGACCGACCGCGCGTCCGTCGCCCGATTCGTCGGCGACCTCGGCGCGGTCGACGTGCTGATCAACAATGCCGGGGAGAGCCAGGCCGGCCCGCTGGCCGAGCTGCCCGGCGACGCCGTGGAACGGCTCTTCCAACTCAATGTGTTCGGGGCGATCGCACTCACCCAGGCGGTCCTGCCGGGCATGCGCGAGCGCGGGTACGGCCGGGTCGTGATGGTCGGATCCATGCTGGGCAGCTTCCCGATGCCCTACCGCTCCTCGTACGTGGCGACCAAGGCCGCGCTGCGCGGATTCGCGACCTTGGCGCGCTTCGAGGAATCACCCTTCGGAGTCTGGATCACCACCATCGAGCCGGGCCAGATCGATACCGGACTGCGTGAGCGCCGCACCAAGTACCTGGACGAAGGTTCGCCGCACACAACGGATTTCACGAATTTCATGGCGAAACTCGATCAGAAGCAGGGCGAGGGGATCACCCCGGAGAAGGTCGCGAAGACGATCGTCGCGGCGGCGGAGGCCGAGCGGCCGGGACCGCTCTACGCGGTCGGCAGCAATGCCCCGCTGATGTTCCTGGTGCGACGCCTGCTGCCGCGCACGGTCATGGAGAAGCTCATCGCCGCGTCCTACGGGCTGAAGCGCTGAAGGCTTGGGCGAACCGAGAGCCTGGGTGCGCCGAGGGATCGAGCGCGCCCGAATGCCCGAGTCCGCTGAGGGATCGGGCAAACCGAGGGCACGGGCGCTCGGAGTGATCGGGCGCGCTGAGTCCCCCAGTCCGCTGAGGGCACGGGCACGCCGAGGGGCCGGGCGCGCTGAGTGCCCGAGTGCACTGAGGGATCGGGCGCACCGAATGCCCGAGTGCGCTGAGGTCGGCGCCCGGGTGAGCCCGTACCGGGCCCGGTGAGCTGAAGGCCGGGCCGGGCGAACCGATCCTCAGGCGAACAGCAACGGGCCGATCACCCGCAGGACTCGGTCGGGGTCGTAATGCTCGGGATCATCCAGCACCAGTCGCGCCGCGGTCTGGATGATGCCCTGGGCGAGTTGCACCAGCACGTCGAGATCGACTCC
The DNA here is from genome assembly GCF_001613145.1 of Nocardia jejuensis NBRC 103114. GTDB lineage: Bacteria > Actinomycetota > Actinomycetes > Mycobacteriales > Mycobacteriaceae > Nocardia > Nocardia jejuensis. The sequence goes on along the minus strand of NZ_BDBU01000007.1, from coordinate 52,915 downwards.
GGCCGCGTCGTCCGGATGCTCGGAGAGCCACTCGCCCAGCATGCGGCGCAGCGGGGTGCGCAGCTCGTCGCGGGCCTTCTCCACCCGATCCCGCAACGCGGGCGGCACCCCGTCGATCGGGAAGTACACCAGTCGCCAGGTGGCGGGCATGGCACGCACCTCGATCAAGAACTGCCCGATGGAGGCCGTCACCGCCGCGGCCGCTGTTCCTTGCGACGCCGCGGCCGTGACGCCCTGTGACGCGGCAGCTGTGCTGCCTCGCGACGAGTCGGCTGCAGTGTCCCGCGACGAGTCGACTGCACTGTCCCGCGACGAGTCGTCGACGGTGCCTCGCGACGAGTCGTCGACGGTGCCTCGTGCCCACGCGTCGGCGGTGGCCCTCTCGACCGCGGCGTGCATGCGCGCGGACTCGCGCTCGATCAGCTCCTCGAGCACCTCGTCGCGACTGCCGAACAGGTCGTACACCACCGGTCGGGTGACATCACTGCGCTCGGCGACCGCCGCGATCGACACGGCGCTGAACCCGCTCTCGGACACGATCGCCAGCGCGGCGTCCAGCAGCTGCTCGCGACGATCGGCGGGTGCGAGCCGCTTGGCATAGCGCCGCTTCGTCACGCGCGGAACGGAATTCGGCACCGGGTCAGCCCTTCCCGGCCGTCGTGGCGGCCAGCACTCCGGCCATGACGAGCGCGCGGCGGGTCATCCAGCGCAGCGTGCCGATCACCGCCTCGCGCGACACCCCACCGTCGCCGACCAGCAGGCGCGCGGCCGTCTCACTCGCGCTGATCACGCCGTGCCCGAGCAGTTCGGTATCGACATCGTCGCGGTCGCCCAGCGCGGTGACCACGTTCAGCACCAGCTGGACTCGCTCGCGAATGGACTCGCGCCCGCGCTCGATCCGGTCGTGGGTGCTGGGCGGCATTCCGTCGCCCGCCATGAGCACCAGGCGCCAGGTCTCCGGCGCGGACAGCACCAGATCCACGAACACGTCGACCGACTGCTGCGCGATCTCGACCGGATCCGCGCCAGGCGGCACGTCGGGAGTCGCCGCGGCCGACATGGTCAGCACGCGATCCTCCTCGCGATCCCACAGCGCCGCGAACAGATCCTCGCGATCGGTGAATTCGGAGTAGAGCGACGGCCTGGTGACGCCCGCGGCCCGGGCGATGGCGTGCATGCTCGCCCCCGCGTATCCGTCACGGACGATGAGGCTCCGCGCCGCGTCGAGAATATGCTCCCGTCGCTCGGACACCCCACTCCTTCCGGATCGTCGGCCGGACAACCCTGCGCCGACCGGTGCGGTCAGTGTACGCAGGACCCGGACGCGACAGATCCGGCAGCGCGCGCCCTCCAGTATCGAGCTGCGAGAGAGGAGGACCTGCTGAGCCACAGGCGCGTAGGGCGCCCCGAGCCGACCGAGAATGGGGCCGTCGAGCCGCACGAGAGCGGGACCACTCAGCCCGAGCGGCAGTGGGACCCACTCGGCCGCACTAAGCAGGTCCCGCCGAGCCGAGCGAGAGTCGGCGACAGAGCCGAGCGAGCGAGAGCCACCGAGCCGAGCAAGAGTGAGCCACCGAGCCGAAGAGAGCGAGCGGGTGGGTGGCCCGAGCGACAGCGAACCGGCGGGCAGCCCAAGCGACAGCGAACCGGCGGGCAGCCCAAGCGACAGCGAACCGGCGGGCAGCCCGAACGACAGCAAACCGGCGGGCAGCCCGAACGACAGCAAACCGGCGGGCAGCCCGAACGACAGCAAACCGGCGGGCAGCCCAAACCAGAGCGAACCGGCGGGCAGCCCGAACGACAGCGAACCGGCGGACCTGGGCAGGGATGACCGGGCGCTGCTCGGATCGTAAGGTGGGCGAGGCGCGATTCGACGCACCCTCTCGAAAGGTGGATCGCATGCCGAATCAGGCCGTCTTCGTCACCGGCGCCGCCGCGGGTATCGGGCGCGCGATCGCCGAGCGGTTCGTGGCGGCGGGCTGGACGGTCGGCATGTACGACATCGACGCCGACGCGGTCCAGGCCACCGCGACCGCCCTGGGCGGCGACACCCTCACCGGTGCGTTCGACGTCACCGACGCCGACGGCTGGCGCACCGCCCTCGAGGTGTTCACCACCGCCACCGGACGATTGGACGTCCTGGTCAACAACGCGGGCATTCTGGTGTCCGGTCCGCTCGCGGAGATCTCGCTGACCGCGCAGCACGCGGTCCTGGACGTGAACGTCAAGGGCGTGCTGAACGGATGCTATTGCGCCCTGCCGTATCTGAAGCAGACGCCCGGCAGCCAGGTGATCAATATGGCCTCCGCGTCGGCGCTGTACGGCCAGCCCGGACTCGCCGCCTACGGGGCGAGCAAGGCGGCGGTCCGCAGTCTCACCGAGGCGCTGGATCTGGAGTGGCGCAGTCTCGGCATCGCGGTGCACGACCTGCTGCCGCTGTTCGTGTCCACCGCGATGATGGACGAGGTGAACAGCGGCTCCTCCGGCGCCAAAACCCTCGGCGTGCACCTGACCCCTGCCGACGTGGCCGAACAGGTATGGCGCACAGTGCATCATCGCCCGCGCCTGCCGCAGCCGCATGTGCTGGTCGGCTGGCAGACCAAACTGCTCAGCGCGGGCACGGCGGTCTCACCCGCGTGGCTCAATCGCTTGGTCGCCGGGCGGATCTCCAAGGCGGACTCGCTCGGCCAGGCGCACTGAGCGCCCGGCCACCACCGGCATCCGACCGCTACCCGCGATCGGCCAATTTCAAGTCGCGCCCGATGATTTCGCGCATGATCTCGGAGGTGCCGCCGTAGACCCGGGTGATCCGCGCATCCGCGGCCGCCCGCGCGATGGGGTACTCGCGCATGTACCCGTATCCGCCGAACAGCTGCTGGCACTTGTCGATACAGCGGAACTCCATCTCCGAGGCCCAGAGTTTGGCCTTGGCCGCATCGGCCGGGGTGAGCCGGCCCGCGTTGAGTTCCAGCACGCACCTGTCGATGAAGGCCTCGGCCACCGAGACCTCGGTCGAGACATCCGCCAGGACGAACTTGGTGTTCTGGAATCCGCCGATCGGCTGACCGAAAGCCGTTCGCTGCCCGACGTATTCGATCGTGGTGCGCAGCGCGACCCGGGCGCGGGCCAGGCACGCGACCGCGATCTGCATGCGCTCCTGCGCGAGATTGCGCATCAGGTACTCGAACCCGCGCCCCACCTCACCGAGCACGTTCTCCTTCGGCACTCGCACATCGGTGAACCTGAGCTCGGCCGTGTCCTGTGAATGCAGTCCCAGTTTCTCCAGATTCCGCCCGCGTTCGAAGCCCGCCATGGCCCGTTCCAGCACCATGAGCGTGATCCCGCGATGGCGTTCGGACGAGGTGCGCACCGCCGCGATCACCAGATCGGCGTTGATGCCGTTGGTGATGAACGTCTTCGCACCGTTCACCAGGAAGTGATCGCCCATATCCACTGCGGCCGTGCGTATTCCGGCCACATCGGATCCGGCTCCCGGTTCGGTCATGCCGATCGCCGCGATCGCGGTGCCCGCCACGAACCCGGGCAGCCATCGCTCACGCTGCTCGTCGGTGGTCAGCTCGACCAGGTACGGCGTGCAGATATCGTTGTGCAGCGCGAAGTTCAGCCCGACGCCCGCGCAATCGGCGTCCATGAACGCTTCGATGAGGATCTGGTTGAACCGGAAGTCCGCGACGCCCAGCCCGCCGAACTCCTGCGGCACCGCGAATCCGAGCAGCCCCAATTCCCCCGCCCGGGCGAAGATCTCCCGGGGCACGATTCCCTCGTCCTCCCAGGCCAGGTAGTGCGCCGCTACCTCTTTCCTGATGAACCCCTCGGCCAGCTCGCCGAATGCCAGATGATCGTCCTGGTAATGCCCGCGTTCCATGCCCTCATGCTCCGCGACGGCCTCGGGTCCCGGCCAGACATTCCCGGCCACACTCGAGAGCCGGGGCACAGGTCTCGGTGGGCGAGTGGGTTCATCGGCAGATCATGGACCGTCGCCCGGCTCAGGGCGTAGGCGTGATCGAGTGCGAAGCCCACTGTGGACCCACGCCCGCAAGCCCGTTCCCTCCGGGAGTTCCCGGCTCCGAGTCGATCACTCGGAGCCGGGAACCCGTGGACGGGTCTACTCGTCGATGGTCAGCACCGTGCCCGCGGCCACGGTCCGTCCGCCCTCCCGGACGGCGAACCCGAGGCCCGGCTCGAGCGGGACCGGACGACCCAGCGTCACCGCCATCTCGACGGTGTCGCCCGGGAAGGCACGCCCGCCGGGCAGGACCACATCGCCCACCACGTCACCGGTGCGCAGGTAGAACTGCGGCCGGTAACCGCTGGTGATGGCGGTGCGGCGGCCTCCCTGCGCCGCCGTCAGCAACTGCACGCGAGCGGTGAAACCCGTGTGCACGGCGATGCTGCCGACCGCGGCCACGACCTGCCCGCGGCTGACCTGCCCGCGCTGCACGCCGCGCAGCAGCAGCGCGACATTGTCACCGGCCTCGGCCGATTCCATTGTCCGGCCGAAGGTTTCGACCCCGGTGACGGTGGACTCGACCTCGTCCCCGAAGCCGAGCACCGTCACCCGATCCCCCATCCGGACTCGGCCGCGCTCCACCGCGCCGGTCACGACGGTGCCGCGACCGGTGATGGTGAGCACGTTCTCCACCGGCATCAGGAACGGCGCGTCGAGGTAGCGCACGGGCATCGGGATGTACTCGTCGATCACCTCGAGCAGCCGCAGCAGTTGCCGCGACCAGTGCTCGTCGCCCTCCAGCGCGCGCAACCCGGACACCGGAACGACCGGAACACCGTCGCCGTCGTATCCGTTGGCGGACAGCAGCTCCCGCACTTCCAGTTCGACCAGCTCGAGCAGTTCCGCATCACCGGCGTCGGCCTTGTTGAGCGCGACGACGATGTGCTCGACACCGACCTGCTTGGCCAGCAGCACGTGCTCGGCGGTCTGCGGCATGACGCCGTCGTGCGCCGACACCACCAGGATCGCGCCGTCCAGCTGGGCCGCGCCCGTGATCATGTTCTTCACGAAGTCGGCGTGGCCCGGCATGTCCACGTGGGCGTAATGCCGTGTGGCGGTTTCGTATTCGACGTGCGAGATATTGATGGTGATGCCGCGCGCGATCTCCTCCGGAGCCCGGTCGATGCGGTCGAACGGCACGTACTCCCCGCCGTCGCGCTCGGCGAGCACCTTGGTGATGGCGGCGGTGAGGGTGGTCTTGCCGTGGTCGACGTGCCCCATCGTCCCGATGTTCAGATGCGGCTTGGTGCGAACGAAGGCCTGCTTGGCCATGATGACTTCTCTTCTCTGGCAGCCGTTCCCGAAGGAACCGCGGAATCTCGAGGGGACCTCAGCGCCGTGCCGACCTTCCCCGCCTGAGGTCCCGGGGACGTCCCGGAGAAGGTCAGCTTCGTGCGCCGTCGAGTGCGGAGACCGCCAGAGCAGCAGCCATCGCACCCGCGACTGCGGGCTGTGCGGCGATGGCGTGCATGGACATGAGGGAAATGGTGCCGTGTCACCCCGTATGGGCGCCACTCATTTTCCGGCCGGGCGATGCGGGCGAAAACACCCGCACTATCGAATCGACGTGACCGGACCGGCGTCGGCCACCGTGCGCAGCAGCCGCTCGAGCGTGGCGAGCTGCTCCGCGTAGGGTCCCTCCAGCTTCGCCAGCAATGTCGAGATTCCCGAGGCGCGATACCGCGCGACCCGCTCCTCGATCATCGCCTGCGTACCGACCAGATTGGTGTGACTGCCGAGTTCGCGTGGGACAGCGCGTTTGGCCGCGTCGCGATCACCGGCCTGCCACAGCCGCACGACCTCCTCGATTCGTTCGCCGAATCCCAGGCGAATGAAGGCCTCGTTGTAGAAATTGCGTCCGGCCGCGCCCATCGCGCCGATGGTGAAGGCGTAGCCGTCGGCGTGACGGTCGATCAACGCCTGCGCGGCCGTCTCGTCCTCGGCGAACTCCACCGCGACGGGTGCGACCAGGTCCAGATCGCTCAACGTCCGCCCGGCGCTCTCGGCGCCCTTGCGCAGCGGGTCCAGGAACACCTCCGCCGCTTCGGGAATGAACGCGTTGCCGAGCCAGCCATCCGCGAGTTGACCGGTCAGCTCCAGATTCAACGGTCCCATCGCCGCGACGTACACCGGGACGTCGCGGGGACGAACCATCGGCCGCAGGGCATTTCCGGCGCTGTCCGGCAGGGGGAGCGGATAGATCTCACCGTCGTAACTGAGTCGCTCACCGCGGGAGACCATGCGCACGATCTCGATGGTCTCGCGAGTCATCCGCACCGGCCGCTGGAAACGGACCCCGTGCCAGCCCTCCATCACCTGCGGGCCGGACACTCCGACGCCGAGCGTGAAGCGGCCATTGGACAGCTCCTGCATGCTCAGCGCCGAGGTCGCCAGCAGCGCGGGCGATCTGGACCCGAGCTGAACCACGAAGGTGCCCAACCCGATCGACTCGGTCTTGGCCGCGAGGTAGGCCAGCCCGGTCAGGGCGTCGTAGCCCCAGACCTCCGGCACCCACAACGACGCCACACCGAGCCGTTCGGCCTCGACGGCGAATTCGGCCGCTCCGGGCAGGCGGGGTTCGATGACGACGCCGACCCGCATTGTTTCTGTCTCAGCTCCCACAGCGGGCATCTTATATGCTATATGTCATAACGCCTAGAACCGGATTCCATCGAGAGGTCCCGCCGTGCGCTATCGCGATTGCCCGACAGTTGAAGTGACGGAACGGGTTTCGTGTACGCCCGCGCAGGCGTGGGCGCTCGTCACCGATATCGCACTTCCGGCTCGATACTCCAGCGAGGTCGAAGCCGTCGAATGGCTGGGCGGAGCCGATCGAGTAGCGGTGGGAGCCCGATTCCGGGGCAGTAATCAGCACCAGGCGCTCGGGGTGTGGCGCACCGAGTGCGAGGTCGCCGAGGTCGAGATCGAACGCCGCTGGACCTGGAACGTGTTCGGTCCCGAAGGCATCAGCGCCACCTGGGGTTTCGAGGTGGATCCCACCCGCGACGGCGTCATCCTGCGGCAGTGGGGACGCATGGGCCCGGGCCCCTCGGGACTCAGCGTCGCCATCGTCGCCATGCCGGACAAGGAAGCTCGGATCGTCGCCAACCGGCTCACCGAATGGGAGCAGAACATGCGCGCGAACCTCACGGGCATCCGCGAGTCGTTCGAGCCGAAGTCCTAGTCCCTCCCTGAGCCCCTGCGCAGCAGTCGCAACGGCCCGGTCCCGGCAGCCCGGTCTCGGCGCACCGGACCCGGAGCTCTACTCCGCCGGGCGGCGATCCAGGTCCGCGAACAGGTGCCGCAGTTCCCCGGCGACATCGTCCAGCGGTGCGGTGGAACGCGTTGTGCGACACAGCACCACGGCACCCTCGACGGAGGACACCACCAGCGTCGCCAGCGTCCGCGCCCGCGCCGGCGTCGCTCCGGTGCGAACCAGTGAGTCGGCGATGGTGCCGAGCCAGCCGCCGATGATCTCGCGCGCCCGATCGCGGTGATCGTCCTGCGCGGATCCCGCGATGGCGACCGCCACCACCGGACAGCCCGCCTCGAAATCGTTCTCGCGCAACAACTTCTTCCAGAACGCGATCAGGTGCGCGAAGGCCGAGGCGGGCCCATCCTGCGCGGACTCCTGAATGATCGCGGAGATCGCGCTCCCCGACATCTCCAGCGCTTCCCCGACGATCTGTTGCCGCCCACCGGGAAAATGGTGATACACCGAGCCCCGAGGCGTCCGAGTGCGCGCGAGGACCGCGTCGATGGTGACGCCCGCGGGCCCGCGCTCACGCAACAGCTCCACACCTCCGACGAGCATCTTCTGTCTCGTCGTGCCACCCGCACCCATCCGCCGACCTCCACGCGATCTGAACTCTGACATAGAGCATAGGGCGCGCGGAGCCGGAACCGGTTGCCGCCGTATCGAGGACGGATTGCCGCCCCGCTGTGGTTAGATATCCCGCAGTTTCGCCAAGAGTTTGCTGTGCTCCGAGTCTTTTCTGCTGTGCTCCGAGTCTATTGTCCGTGATCGGCGATGAAGGCGGGCCTTTGAGCTTCCTGCGGCAACACAAGACGGCCGTGTCGAATCTTTCCCTCGTGGTGATCATGTTGGTCGGCGCGGGATATCTCTTGGTGGTCGTGGCGCGGGTGAAGCCGCCGAACAGCACCTATTCCGTCACCGTTCAGCTGGACCGGTCGGGCGGTTTACAACCCGGCGGTGATGTCACCTGGCGCGGATATCGCGTCGGAAAGGTGAAGGAGATCGCACTGACCGAAGGTGGCGCGGCGGTGTCGGCCGTCGCCGAGATCGACAAGAAGTACCACATTCCCGCCGATACCGACATTGCGGTACAGGCGATGTCGGGTGCGGGCGAACAATACCTGGACTTTCGACCCAATTCAGACAAGGCGCCCTATCTGGAAGACGGCACCGTGGTCCGCTTCGATCCGAAGCGAATCACGACCCCGACGCCGATCTGGCAGGCCATCGCCAATAGCAATGATCTCATCGCACAGATCGATCCGGACAAGTTCGGCGTCATCCTGAACGAATTGGATACCGCGCTCAGCGGCGGACCCGATCAGCTCCGGCACCTGATCGAGGGCTTCAGCATCGCCACGACCGGCCTGGACAATCTGCTGCCGCAGACCACCAGCCTGATCCAGAACCTGCGCTCGATCGCGGCCACCAGCTCGCACGCGCAGCCGGATCTGGGCACGCTGACCCGCAATTCACACCTGCTGATCGATCAGGTGAACGGGGCCAATGCCGAACTGCGCCGGCTACTGGACGACACGCCCGCCAAACTCGCCGTCGCGGATGATTTCCTGACTCGCAACGACGATCCGATTCACAGCCTCGCCGGAAATATGGCAGCCATCGTGAATTCCGCCATCATGCGCATGCCCGCGTTGCGAGCGCTTTTTCCTGCACTGGTGATCGGAACCTCGGCGATGGGAGTTCCCGCGCACGACAACGAGTTCTACACCATCGTCGATATCTGGAGCCGGCCGTGGTGCAAGTACTCGACCCGGCAGGGACCGCCCTACGTGGTGCAGGACGGCACGCTCCCGCGCTGGAACTATTGCGAGAACCCGCCGGCGGAACAGCAGATTCGCGGCTCGGCCAATGCGCCCCGGCCGGACATCCCGAATAACGGGCAGTTCATGCCGACCGGAGTCGATCCGAACGAGCGAACGCTTCCGCCGGTGCGCTGAGCTCGAACTCGACACGCCGTTTGCCGTGAATTGCCGGAATACCTTGCGTGTCGGCACGCCTGTGGCGGGTTTATCCCGCGAATCTTCGGGATGACCCTTCACAATGATCACCGGTGACCTCGACATGGTCCCCGTGCTTGTGCCGACGACATGTCCCTCGCCCTGAACAGGCGTCACTCAGCAGGGTTGGCGGGCCAAGGGTAGGAGAGGTCAAGACTCGATGATGAACAAGCGTTCTCTCGGTGTGGTGGCGCGTTCGGCGGTTCTCGCCGGCGTCGCGACCGCCGGTCTGGCGGTTGTTCCCGCGCAGGCCGAACCGTTGTGGCCGGGCGGCCCGGATGTTCCGGGTATTCCGGCGATCGTTCCCGGCGAACCGGCTCCGGTCACCGCGCCGTGCAGTGCGCAGGCGCGGGCCTGCTTGAAGCTCGACACCAACGAGGCATGGCTGATGGACAACGGAAAGGTCATCTTCGGACCGACCCCGATGTCGCACGGCATGCCGGGCTACGAGACGCCGCCGGGAGTCTTCCACGTGGCGTTCAAGAAGCCGTTCCACTGGAGCACCATGCACAACGCCCCGATGGAGTACGCGATCTTCTTCAACGGAGACATCGCCTTCCACATCGGACCGGTGGACAAGAAGTCCCACGGCTGCATCCGGATGACACCGGACGGCGCGCGTGAGTTCTTCAACTACCTCAATCCCGGTGACACGGTAGAGGTCCTGGCGTAACCGACCCACGGTGACCGCGCCCTCCCCGCTTCGGCGGGGAGGGCGTTCTCGTGAGCGGACTTCGGTGTCACCCTAGGGTGAGACCGACGGGCCGGGCCCGCGAAGAGGAGTTGCCGATGGACGCCGAACACTTCCTGCCGTTCCGCAAGAGCGCGGTGATCACGCTGTGCGCGAACGACTTACCCGAGTCGGAGCGGGAATCGTTCCTGGAGTTCGCTCGAATACTGGCGGCGCTGGCGCACTATCGATTTCACGTGCGCGGTGATGCGGCCCTGGATGCCTACCAACTGGTCGATCCGGCGGAGGACATGCGGACGATCCAGACCGCGACGCCCGAGCATCGCGCCGCCGCACGGCGAGTCGTGGAACGCGAGCTCATCGCGCTGGCCGAGACGGCCGACTTCACCCGGATCGACGCGGCCGAGATCGAGCACGCCTTCGCCGAGCACTCGCTGGTGAAGGTGCGCCTCGAGGTCGATGACGAGGACATCGACACCGCGATGTTCTTCCGGCGCGGGGTCACCGAGCGCACCGAACAGGTCAAGTGGCTCTACGGATTACGCCGCCGCACCATCGAATTCACGAGCTACTCCAAGGTTCTGGTGTACATCGCGTTCACCGAGCGGCCCGAAGCCGAACCGCAGCGCCCCAACGGCGGCGTGCTGCTCAAGTTGTTCCAGAACGTCCCCAGAAACGATCTCGAGATGCTGTATCCCAGTGTCCGCGTGCGCATGCGCCCCGTGGACAAGCTCCTGATCGGCGTTCCCGCGGTGGTCTCCGGCATAATCGTGCTGGTCACCAAGCTGATCGGCTCGCTGGGCCTGCTGGTGCTGCTGCTCGCGTTCTGGATGGGTCTGCGCGAGGAATCGGTCACCCTGGACCAGACCGCCCTGGTCACCCTCGGCGCGGGCCTGGCCGCCTTCTCCGGCTACCTGATCCGCCAGTTCTCCAAGTTCAAGAACCGCAGGATCAGCCTGATGAAGACCCTGTCCGAACACCTCTACTTCCGAAACCTCGACAACGACGCGGGCGTCTTCCACCACCTGCTCGACGCCGCGGAGGAATCCGAGGTCAAACAGGCCCTGCTCGCCTACCACTTCCTGCGCACCGCCGAGCACCCCCTCACCCCCGCCGAACTCGACCGCACCATCGAAACCTGGTTCCGCCGACACTGGAACACCACCTTCGACTTCAAACTCCACGAGGGCCTGGCCGCCCTCCGCACCCTGAACCTCCTCACCCACACTCCCGACGACACCCTCACCGTCACCCCCCTCCCTCGAGCCCGGCAACACCTGGACCACCACTGGGACAACCTCTTCCGCACCCACCCCAGAACCCATACACACCCGAGCCCCACCCCCGAGCCCGCCTCGACCTGATTCAGCAGGACTTCCCGGTCGCACGGGATGATGTCCTACTTCAGGCCGGGAGGTCGCGGGCGGGACGGGTCGCGGATCGTCCGCTCCGGCCCGATCGATCGATCGCGAGCAGTACCGATCATTGCCGAGCAGTGCCACCGGGACCTGCTGCGGCTCAGTTCGTGAGCAGGTGGTGGTCGTGGGCGAAGGCCGCGGCTTCGGTGCGGGTGGCCACGGAGAGTTTGGTGAGGATTCGCGAGACGTGGACACCGGCGGTATTGGCGCTGATGAACAGTTCCGCGGCCAGGGCGCGGTTGCTCAAGCCCTTGGAAACCAGCCGCAGGACTTCCAGTTCCCGGGGAGTCAGACCGAAACTCGGAGTGGGTGGGGTGGTTTCGGGCGAGTCCGGGTCCAAGGAGATGCGGGCTCGCGCGGCCAGCTGCGTGGCGGCAGCGGTGAGCGGGACGGCTCCGAGTGGGGCGGCGAGGTCCATCAGGGCTCGAAGGGCCGACCCTGCGGCCTCTCGATCCCCTTCTGCCGCACGGCATTCCGCCACACCGAATAGGGACCGAGCTTCCTCGAAGGGACGCTCGAGGTCGTGCCAGGCCGCTGCCGCGAGTTGCCACCGCTCGGCGGAGGGCGCGCTCCGCGCGCGGAAGTCCGCGCGATGCGCGGCATCCGCCGAGTACGTGGCCGGGAGAGCCTCGGCCAGTTCGATCAATTCGGCGGGTGCGCCGGGAACGTCCACCGCGACGACGAGCAGCGGCCAGGACTCGTGAGGGTGGGCGGTGAGGGTCGCGATGGCGTCATCCGCAGCAACGATGTCGATGAGAATCCTTGCCGCAGTATCATTGTCGCCTGTTTCGAGAGCGAGCAGGCACTGCAGAGTGCGCAGTTCCAGACGGTATTGGAACGCCCAGCGGGCATCGCCCAGCAATCGCTCCGCCACCTCGGCGCCCGCCCGTGCGGCATCGACTTGACCCCGGGCCAGGTCGATCCGGCCGAGACACAACCGCAGTGCGGCACGACTCAGCGGCGGCACCTGCTGCAGCTCTGCCTCGTCCACCAATGTCCCGGCTTCGTCCCACTCCCCCAGCGCGGCCGAGGCCTGCACCCATTTGACGAGCAGGATCGGCGCGGACTCCGCGAATCGCAGTGCCTCGTGCGCCGTTCGCAGTCCCCGCTGTGCGGCGGTGATCGCGGCCCGATACCGTCCGGCGGCCACCAGCACCGCAGACTCCCAGGTCAGCACGTCCAGCAGCACACGGGGATCCCCGCACTCTGCCGCGGCGGTGTGCGCATCGGCGAAATGCTCGGACGCGGTGTCGATCCGATCGGCGGAGGCGAGCCCGAGGCACCCGTGCGCCCGCGCCGCCACCGCACTCGCCCCGAACCGCTGCGCGACGGCCAGCGCCGCACGGGCGTCGTCGACGGTGCCCTCGGTATCCCCGCCGAAGATCCGCACCACCGCCGATTGCGCCAGCACCTCGGCTCTTTCGAGCGTCGGCGTCGCGTCCTGCAGTAGCGCGAGCGCCCGCGCCAGATCGTCACCGGGCCCGAGGCCCGTCCCACCGCGCAGCAAAGCCCGCTGCCGATACCAGCGCGCCAACCGCGTAGCCTCCACACCCGAAGCCGCACCGGCAGTCGCGATCTCGATGGCGGCGTCCGCCGCGGCAATGCCCCGTTCGACTGTGCCGCCCTCGATGGCGGCATCGAGAATCCTTTCCAGGACATCAATTTTCGTCACAGTCGTCGGCCGTTCGGGCTCGGCGACTCGATCCCAGAGCAGCACCGCGCGATCGAGCACACGCACTCGCTCCGCGGCGACCACCCCGGCACGCTCCGCCGCGCTCAGATACGCCGACAGCGCCTCGGCTGACTGCCCGGCGGCCTCGGCATGGTGAGCCAGCTCGGCCGGAGACTCCTGCGCCCCCTGCTCACCGCGCAACACCTCGGCGATCCGCGCGTGCAGCGCGGCGCGTTCGACCGGCAGCAGATCGTTGTAGACGGCCTGCCGAATCAGCACGTGCCGGAATTCGTATCCCATCTCGGTGGTCGACAGCAGGCGTCGATCCACCAACTCCCGCAACGCCGTCCGCAACGCGTCCTCGCCCACATCCGCGCCGGCGGTGAGCAATTCGTGGCGAATCGGCGATCCCAGCACCGCCGCCACCCGCAACACCGCGCGCCCGTCCCCGGTCACCCCGGTCAGGAATCCGAGCAACAACTCGGTCAGCTCCTCCGGCGGCGCGCCGGGGGATTCCCGCAGCGCCTCCACGAAGAGCGGATTGCCGCCGCTGCGCTGGAAAGCCATGGTGATCAGCGCCGGTTCGGGCTCACGACCGAGCAGCGCTGCCAACTGCCGCCCCACCTCGTGTCGGGTGAGGGGTTCCAGGGTCAGTGCTCGCACGCCCGGATTGCGACGCACCTCGGCGAGCAGCGCCCGCAGCGATCCGGCATCCCCGGGCCTGTAGGTGCCGACCAGCAGCACATTCCCCTCGGCCAGGTTGGCCACCAGGAAGGTGAGCAGTTCCCGGCTGGCGTCATCGGCCCAGTGCAGATCCTCCAGCACGAGCACCACCCGGCGATTCGTCGCCAATTGCTCCAGCAGCGTGAGGGTTTCGCCGAACAGCCGAACCCGATCGGAGTCCCCGGCACCACCGGTGTGCGCGGCCAGTTGCGGGAGCCAGTTCGCCACCGCGGGCCGCGGCGGCAACAGTGTGGCGATCTCCGCCACCCCGACCTGACGCGCCAACGTGCGCAGCACCGCCAGGAACGGGGCGAAAGCCACACCGCCGGTGCCGAATTCGGGGCAGCGCCCCACCAGCACGAGCGCCCGGGGATCCAAGCGCCGGGTGAACTCCCCCACCAACCGCGATTTCCCGATTCCGGCCTCGCCCGCGATCAGCATCGTGTGCGTTCCCGCGTCCTCGACCGCGTCCATGAGCGCGGACATGTCTTCGGCCCGGCCGACCAGTGCGCTGCTGCCGGGAAAATTCACCACCCCTGGATCATGCCGGTTCCCGAGTAAAAACCCGCGTAACGGTCGTGAATAACGAACTCTCGTGATGTGGAGTCCGGCTCTTTACCGGAAACCTTCTTCTCATGAGCAACACGGACATCCGCCCCTTCCGCATCGACATTCCGCAGGCCGACCTGGACGACCTGCGCGACCGTGTGACCCGCACCCGCTGGATCGACGAGGTCCCCGGCTCCGGCTGGGAACGCGGCGTCCCCACCGCCTACCTGCGCGAGCTGGCCGGTTACTGGGTGGAGAAGTTCGACTGGCGCGCGGCCGAATCCGCCCTGAACCAGCACCCCCAGTTCCTCACCACCATCGACGAGCAGACCGTGCATTTCATTCATGTCCGTTCTCCCCGGGCCGAGGCGACCCCACTGCTGCTGGTGCACGGCTGGCCCGGTACCGCCGCGGACTTCCTGGATCTGATCGGCCCGCTGACCGATCCGGCCGCGCACGGCGAACCCGACGCCCCCGCTTTCCACCTGGTGATTCCCACCCTCCCCGGGCACGGTTTCTCCGGCCCGCTGACCGAAACCGGCTGGCACGACGGCAGAGTCGCGAGCGCTCTCGCCGAGCTCATGGCCCGCCTCGGCTACGACCGCTACGGCGTGCAGGGCGGCGATCACGGCGCGTTCATCGCCGCCCGTCTGGGTCGCGAGCACTCCGAGCACGTGATCGGTGTGCACGCCAACGCGCTGGTGACCTTCCCGACCGGCGATCCCGCGGATATGGCCGCGCTCACCGAGGCCGAGCAGGGGCGATTGGGCGCGATGAAGCGGTTCCAGGACGACGGCTCCGCGTACATGCAGCTCGCCGGATCCCGCCCGGATACCCTCGCGCAGCTGCTGGCGGATTCGCCGGTGGGACAGCTGGGCTGGATCGTGGAGAAGTACAAGGAGTGGACCGACGCCGCCCGCGAACTCCCGGACGAGGCGATCGACAGGGACAAGATCCTCACCACGGTCACCGTCTACTGGCTCACCGACACCGCGCGCAGCGTGGCGAACTACTACTACGAGCGATTCCACGACGCGGCCATGTTCGCGCCGAAGCCCAAGGGCACCGTGCCCACCGGTGTCGCGGTGTTCACCACGGCCGATTTCGCGATCCGGCGCTTCGCGGAGAAGGCGCACACCATCGTGCACTGGTCGGAGTTCTACTCCGGCGGGCACTTCCCGGCCCTGGAAGTTCCGGACTTGCTGACGGCCGATATTCGCGCCCTCTTCGGCGCTCTGACCCGCTGATTCGTCGATTCGAACGTCCGGCGCCCGAGCGCGCCGGGCTTTTCGGTCATTGCCGCCCAGGAGCACTGCCGCTACGGTTACCCTCCAGTAGGAACTCTTGGGTTCCCTGATCTGAGTGTGGGAGTGGCGCATGGCAAGTCGAGGTTCCGCTGTAACGACACAGCATGCCGTACCTTCGGTCCCCCGCGCCACCGGCTCCTCCGCGGCCGCGTTCTCGATTCCGCCACAGGACATTCACGCGCTCTCGCGCCGACTGGTCGCGCACTTCGCCGAGCACGTCGCACCGTGCGGCACCCTGCCCGGCGATGCCCTGCGCGGGGACGTCACCACCATCACCCGCATCTGCCTCGAACTGGCGGCCGGAGTGCTGGAGGGCCGGGACGTGTCGGCCAAGATCACCCGCCTGCAGCGCGCCGGTGCGGACTGGGCGCGCGAGGGCATTCCGATCGGCACCATCCACCGGGCGGTGCACGACGGCCTCGCCTTCGGCTTCGATCTGATCGTGGAATCCACCACCGCGGCGGATTTCGACCGTTTCGCGGTCACCGCACGGCGGTTGATGGAGGTGATGGCGATGGTGGACTCCGCCTTCGCCGTCGCCTACGTTCGCGAACACCGAGCGGTGGCGGCCGAGCATCACACCGCGGTGCACACCGTCACCTCGGCACTGCTGGCCGGACATCCGACCTCGACCATGGCGCGGGCGGGCGGGGTGGAGATCGACGAGTCCTATCTCGTACTGGCGGTGAGCATTCCGCCGCATCCGGGCGAGTTCGACGCCTCGATCGACTCCGGGGTGGTGGCCCGGCGCAAGCTGCGGCGCATCCAATCCCAGCTGGCCGATTCCTGTGCGGGACAGGCCCTCTCGCTGCTCGGCGCGGACGGCGGCACCATCCTGCTGCCCGCGCGCAGCGCCCACGCCGACGAACTCGACGCCCTGATCACCCGATTGTCCACCGCCGCACAGGTATCCATCACCGCCACCATCGTCCGATCGGAGACCTCGCAGATCCCGGAGGCGGCCGATCGCGCGCACGAACTCCTCGACATGGTGCACCGGCTCCAATTCGAGCCCGGCCTCTACCGTTTCGACGATCTGGCCATGGAGTACCAGCTCACCCGGCCCGGACCGGGCCGGGAATACCTCGGCGCACTGCTGGATCCGCTGGACGAGTACCCGGAACTGCTGGACACGCTGTGCCGCCACATCGCCAACGAGATGAACCGCCAGCGCACCGCCCGGCTACTGGGCGTGCACATCAACACCGTCGACAACCGGCTCAAGCGCATCGGACAGCTCACCGGATTCGACCCGGCGCAGTCCTCCGGGGTCTGGTATCTGCGCTCGGCCCTGGTGGCCCGCAGCTATCGCAATTCCGAGCACGCCCGAATCGGCAAGCCGGACAACATTTTCCAGAACAGCGAGGCGAAGGCCGCGTGCCCGGACAGGGCCTTCCTCGACAGCGCCACCGTCCACACCGTCTCGGTGCCGGGCGGATCCAGGGGGCGGTCGGCGAACCGGTCGGCGAGCCAGTCGACCATGACCGGGGCGGCGGTGAACTGCAGCGGCAGGTGAGTACTGAGCCGGGTGCGCACGTAGCGGACGTGCGCACCGAGGCTCACGTAGCGGGCGACCTGCGCGTCCACATCGCTCACCGCGATCACCTCGTCGTTGACGCCCTGTAGGACGAACAGCGGCATGGCGGGGGCATGCGCACCGGGCTCGATATCCTCGAGCACCGCGCGCACCTCGGGCCGCGTCAGCAGGGCTCCCAGCCCACCTCTGATGTGCCGGTCGGCATTTCGTCCCGCGAATTTGGCCAGCAGCGGGATGGTCGCGGTGTCTTCGGTGCGCGCGAGCAGCTTCTGATAGTCCTCGGACACCAGCGCGCGCACGTTCTGGTCCAGCGGCGGATACGCTCGGCGCAGCCCGGCGGTGAAGACCATGGCGAACCCGGCGAACGGCGTGCCGTTCAACCGCACGAACGCCGCCGCCGGATCCCCCACCGGAGATCCCGCGACCGCGCCGACGATATCGAGTTCCGGCGCGTAGTCCGCCGCCAGCTCCGCCGCCCAGGTCGTCGCCAGACCGCCACCGGAGTACCCCCACAACCCGATTCGAGTACGCGGGCCCAGCCCGAGCGGTGCGAAGCGCAGTGCGGCGCGGGCCGCGTCCAAGGCTCGATAGCCCGGCTCGCGGGCCACGCCGAACCGCCCCTCGAGCCCCTCGTGGTCGGGAACCGACACCGCCCAACCGCGGGTCAGTGCGCCGGCGATGAGGGGAAGTTCGATCTGCGGGATGGCGCCGAGGGCCCGGGCCCGGTGCCGTAGGGCATAGGAGGGGAAGCACATCGGGGCGACCGCGTCGATCGCGCACTGGAACGACACCAGCGGCCGGGGCTCGGCCGGATCGGCATCCCACGGCAGCAGCACCGTGGTGACCGCGGCCTCGGGGACCCCGTGCAGATCGCTGGTCCGGTACAGCAGTTGCCAGGCCCGGACCCGCTGCGGAATCACACCGAACAACCCGAGCCGGACCTGCCGGGTGCGCAGGATGGTGCCCGGCGGCACCGACCCGGCATCGATCGGCGAACGGTAGAACGGGTCCTGCGACGGCAGCACCGGGCGCGCGGACAACTCCGATTCCGCTGCGGTAACGGGCGTGTCGACCGCACGATCGATGGTCATGGGATTCCCCTTCGAATGACGGAACGCACCGATGGCCGCGCGCGGCCGGTCACGAATTCGACGATCTGCCCGGAGGCGGGCCGCACGCTTGGGAACGCTTCGAATTCGCTTGTGACGGTAGGAGCGTCACGTGCGCTGTGTCACGACCCCTGTGTCAGAAGACACCGCGGACCTCTGTACTCCGATCACGCGTTGTGGTGATCGACACCCTCGCGGGACGAGGTCCTGGCGATGGTGACGGCCGTGCGGGCGAACAGCGGCGCCAATTCCGGCAGCGCCGCCGCGCCCCGGGTGTGCAGGCAGGCCCGCACCCGGTCGTCGATACCGCCCAGCAGCATGTCGATCAGCTGGCGATCCGGTTCGGAGTCCACCTCTCCCGCACGGACGCCCACCCGGACCACCGCCAGGATGTAATCCGCGAACCGCTCGTGCACCCGCGCCCGATGCTCGACCAATCCCGGCCCGGCGGCCAGGGTCTCGATATACAGCGCCCGCGCCGCGGCGGGCTCGACCGCGAGCACGCGCAGGTAGATCTCGAACGAGATCCGCACCCGATCCTCGAAACTCACCCCGACCAGTCCGGTGACCGTCTCCTGCAGTTGTTCGAGCGCCGATCCGACCGCGAGATCGTATGCGGCGGCGAAACATTCGTCCTTGCCCCCGAACACCGAATAGAACGTGCGGCGCGCCACCTGCGCCCGTGTGACGATGTCCGCGACGGTGGTGGCCGCGTACCCGAGCTCGCCCACCGCCTCCAGAACAGCGGTGCACAGTCGCGAGTACTGCGACGTCACCACCTGTTCCCGAGTCAGACCGTGCCGCCCCTTCGGCAGCGGGCCCGACTCCCCCATAGCTTCCACGATCACGCTCCACACAATAGGTTTCCACACCGCCGTCCGAGGCCCGGCAGTGACAGCTCCCGCACCGCGACCACTCACGCAGTGGTCGACATGGTGCATACCCTATCCGTCCCAGACGACACTCCACGTCTCCGGCAATGCGTCGGCAATCACTGTCCGGCGATTAACATCCGGTGCTGTATTTCTCGGCGCGAATCCCACTCAGCGGAAACTTCGTCCCAGCATTCGCACTGTTTTCCGGTTCGTTCGACGTCCGGCCCAGGTTGTGCGAACGTGGAATTACATACCGCCGAGGCTCGGTGCCGCGCCCGGACATCCGATTCCCTCGTGAGGACCGCCATGGCACCGAATCCCCTGCCCCCTCTTGCCCGGAAGCTCGCGCAGCAGCGCTGGCTCATGCGCGCCGCACCCCTCGTCATGTGGCTGGAGCGAATGATCCGCTGGGTGACCCGCGGACGCCGCGGAGTGCTCGACGTCGCCGGACTGCCGTCGCTGGAGATCACGGTGGTCGGCCGCAAATCCGGGCTGCCGCGCACGACCTCGCTGCTGACCATGCCCATCGACGACGGATTCCGAGTGATGGGCTCGGGGTGGGGCAGTGCGAAACATCCGGTGTGGACGACGAATCTGCGCGCCGCCGAGACCGCCGTCGTGATGTTCCGCGGACGTCGATCGGAGGTCACCGTGCACGAGCTGACGGGTATCGAACGCA
The DNA here is from genome assembly GCF_001613145.1 of Nocardia jejuensis NBRC 103114. Classification (GTDB taxonomy): domain Bacteria; phylum Actinomycetota; class Actinomycetes; order Mycobacteriales; family Mycobacteriaceae; genus Nocardia; species Nocardia jejuensis. The sequence continues at coordinate 33,051 of NZ_BDBU01000007.1, read as the reverse complement.
AGCTCGCCTGGGACGACGCGGTCGAGTTCTGGCCCGGCTACGAGATGGAGTACGAGCTGTCCGGGCACCGCGAATTCCGGATCTTCGAGTTGCGCAGGTCGGAGCCCGCGCGCGAGCGCCGCACGAGCTGACCCCTCGAACCTGAGAGAACTCTTGGGATCGCCACAGGTTGTGACCAGGTACGCGGGGCACTCTGGTGGCAGCAGAGGATTCCGGCGAGGGGCAGGTGCGCGATGGTCGAACTCGAGATCGTAGGAACCACGGTCAAGGTCCATGTGCTGGGTGCGCACAGATTCCTGTCCCTGCGCGAACAGGTGAGCTTCGATCTGGCCAACGTCACCGAGGTGGCCGACGCGGGCGTCGACCTGCGTCCGCCGTGGGTACGCGCGCCGGGCACCTTCTTCCCCGGCGTGATCGCGGCGGGCATCTTCCGCGGCAAGGGCCGCAAGGAGTTCTGGGACACGGTGTTCGACGGTCGCGGTGTCCGAATCGAGCTCGCCGGAACCGACTTCACGCGGGTGGTCGTGGACGTCGCCGATCCGGACGCGGTGCGCCGCCTGCTCCAGCACGCCGCCGCGGCCTGAGGCGCGCCGACTCGCCTCAGCGGCAATGGGCCCGCCTGGTTGACCGGGGTCCCGTCGTAGCGCAAGGTGGGGCCATGGGTGCCGAAGAGATTCGCGCAGGCGTTCGACTGACCAACCTCGATGTCGAGATGTTCGACGGGGCCGGCGCGACCAAGCGTGATCTGATCGACTATTTCGAGGTGGTCGGCGATCGGCTCGTGCAGCAGTTGCGCGGGCGCCCACTGTCGGTCGTTCGCGTGCGCCCCGGCCAAGAGCCGTTCATGCAGAAGAACCTGCCCAAGTACACTCCCGATTTCGTGGATCGGGTGACGCTCTGGGCCGAGAGCTCCCGCCGTGAGGTCACGTACGCCCTGTGTGACGACCTGCCCACACTCCTGTGGTTCGGCAATCAGCGGGCGGTCGAGTACCACCCGACGCTGCTGCTCGCGGACTTCGGCAAAGGCCCGACCCATCTCGTGCTGGATATCGATCCGCCCGAGGGGCAGGACTTCTCGCACGCGGTCCGCGCGGCGCAGCTCGTGCGCGAAGCCCTGATCGCCGACGGCCTCGACGGTGCGGTGAAGACCAGTGGCGCCAAGGGCGTGCACATCATCGTTCCGATCCGCACCGGCACCCCGATCGAGGACGCCGCCGCTGCCACTCGCGCCATCGCGGTGCGCGCCGAACGCCTGGATCCGGCGCTGGCGACCACCGCCTTCATCCGCGAGGATCGCGCGGGCAAGGTCTTCCTCGATTCCACCCGGGCCGGCGGCGCAACGGTGGTCGCGGCCTACAGTCCCCGCATCCGCCCCGGCACCCCCGTGTCCTTTCCCGTCGCCTGGGCCGACCTGCCGTCGGTCACGCCCGCCGACTTCACCATCCGGACCGCGCCGAAACTCTTGGCCGACAACAACTCCTGGGTCCAGGAGATGCCCACCCCGCAGTCCCTGCCCGACGATCTACTCGCCGAGGGCCACACCATTCCCGTCGCGCGCGTGCAAGCCATGCACGAGGGCAAACGCCGCGCCCGCACCCGCCGCAAGGCCGAAGAGCCACCGGTCGACTGATCCGGCCGAGGCCCCCGAGCACCGCCGCCGGGACACCATTCACCTCTCGGGCAGCACACTCCGCACTCGCACGGAGTCTCGAACCGTACGAAACCCCGCGGCGGCAATCGAGTTTCGGTTTCCGATACCGGAAGCCACACCCATCACTTCAGTCCCAAATGTTCCGACGGGCAGCGCCGGATGACCGAACGTTTATGACCGATCGGTCCGAACGACGGCCCGACTCTTTTGTTCACGGACCGGCTCCCGCTGCCTGCGCTATATCATCCGAACAGAGTTATGTGCCAGGGGTTTTCCCCGACCTCACCGGTCCTGGAAACAGGTTTTCCCGCGCCGCTACAGCGCGGTCGAACATTCGAAATATCTTTCTCGCCAATCAATTCCGACCGGTCCTTTCACGATCGACACAACCCGCGCGGCTCCCGTACGATCTGCCTACGGGGCGCAGAGCCGGTCGAACGGGGGAACGGTGTGAGGAGTCGGCTACCGGCGGCCATCCGCAACGCTGCGGTATGGTCGCGGCGTTTCGCGCGTACCGCGCCGGGCGCGATCGGTGCGATGGGAGCGGGACTGATCGTCCTGGCGCTGATTTCGGGACTTGTCTGCTCGAATCAGCTCGGCGACAAGACTTCCCGGCGCGATACCGTTCTGCACCATACCGAGCCGCTGGCGAATGCTTCGCAACGGCTGTACGTCGCGCTCTCGGCCGCCGACGCCGCGGCCTCCACCGCCTTTCTTTCCGGTGGCATCGAATCCCCGGAAGTCCGCACGCAATACCGGCAGTCGCTGGCCGATGCGGCGGCCGCGCTGGCCGAGGCCACCACCGGCGCGTCCGATGCCGATACCCGGCAGATCGTCGCCAGGATCTCCGCCGAATTGCCCACCTACACCGGGCTGGTCGAGGCGGCGCGGGCCAACAACCGCCAGGGCCTGCCGGTCGGCTCCGCGTATCTGCGCCAGGCCTCGGCGCTCATGCAGGATTCGGTGCTGAAGAACGCCGAAGAGCTCCAGCAGTCGAGGCTGGCGCAGCTGCGCGAGGACCAGAACGCTATCTCCGGGCTGCCGTGGTCGAGCCTCGTCGTACTGATGCTGTTCCTGCTCGCCTGCGGGGCGGGATCGCGAGTTCTGCTGCGCCGCACCAATCGCTGGATCAATCCCGGAGTCGCCGCCGCGGCGGGTGTGACCCTGCTGGCGATGCTGTGGATCGTCATCGCCGAGGTGGCGGCCGGGGCGACCATCGACTCCGCCGCCACCACCCGCTTCGAATCCCTGTCCCGGGCACGCATTCTCGCTCAGCAGGCGCGCACCGAGGAGACGCTGCAACTGATCATCCGCGGCGATCTGGATGCGAGCGAGCAGCGCTTCGGCAACGACATCGATGATCTGCGGACCCGGCTGCTGGCCACCGCCGGACCGGATTCGGCGGCGACGCAGGCGTTCACGAGCTGGCAGGACGGACACAAAACACAGGTCGCGGCCTACCGGAGCAACAACTACAAGGGCGCGGTCCAGCAGGCGGTCGGCAGCGGCGACACCACATCCGCCGCGCGGTTCAACGCACTGGACGAGTCACTGCGCGCCGAGCTCGAACAGGCTCGGGCCCAGGTGCGCGACGGCGCGGACGGCGCCGGTGACGCGCTGACGCTGATCTCGCTGGGCACGTTCGCCCTCATGGTGGCCGCGGCGGCGGCCATCGGCCTCGGAGTGTGGCCGCGGTTGAAGGAGTTCCTGTGAAGGCGCGCGTTCGCATGCTGATGGTGGCCGCGCTCGCGGTGGTGGCGACCGCGTGCGGCGGGCCGCCCTCCGCGCCGCCCATGCGACTGGCCGCGGAGAACCCGCTACCACCCGGCGCGAGCGAGATCACCACCACGCCCAACGAGCGCGGCGACGACTCCTGCAATCCCACCGCGAGTCTGCGGCCGGGCGTCAAGCCCGCGCCCGGGGTCATGCCCGCCGGGTCGACCATGGCGGCGATTCTCGCCACCGGAAAACTCCGGGTCGGGGTGGATCAGAACCAGTTCCTGTTCGGTTACCGGAATCCGACGACCGGTCAGATCGAGGGATTCGATATCGATATCGCCCGGGAGATCGCCCGCGATTTGTTCGGCGATCCGGATAAGGTCGAGCTGTACCCGATAGAATCCGCACATCGCGCGCTCGCCTTGCAGAACAAGGAGGTCGATATTGTCGTACAGACCTTCTCCGCGACCTGCGAGCGTCGCCGCGATATCGAGTTCTCCAGTACGTATTTCGTTTCCGAACAGCGTGTGCTGGCGACCAAGGGTTCGGGAATCCGATCCGCCGCCGACTTGGCCGGGAAACGGGTCTGCGGAGTATTCCGCACCACGACGCTCGAGGCCGTCTTCTCGATTCCCCAGCACCCCAGGGTGATCGGCATGACGAACTGGCTGGACTGCCTGACCGCCATGCAGCAGGGACAAGTCGACGCGATCAGCACCGATGCGCCGATTCTGTACGGTCTGGCCGCACAGGATCCCAATCTGGAAGTGGTCGGCGACCCACTCGCCTTCGACGCCTACGCGGTCGGCGTGCAGAAACAAGCCGGGGATTTCGTGCGCTTCGTGAACGGCGTGCTCGACCGGGTCCGCAACGACGGTACGTGGCAGCGGATCTACACCACGCGACTCGCTGTGCTCGGGCCCGCACCGGCTCCGCCCGCTCCCCGATATCTCGACTGAGCCGCGATGAAAGAGAGTTCCGGGCACATTCTCACCTTCGCCGAAATCGACCGCGAAATCACTTCGCGGGCAGCCGAAATCGACGCCATTGCCGCGACCATGGTCGAATTGGACAAACATCCGGGCCTGCTGCTGCTGCGCCGGTTTCCACCCACCGGCCGCACCGAACAGCGCTGGACACCCGCTCGCACCGCCCTGGACTCCATGTGGGAGGACTTCACCCGGCTGCGCACGCTGCTCGAACGAGTCAGGGTCGCGCGCGCTCGCCGCCGCATCGACGCCCTGGACCGCGAGGAGCTCACCACGCTGCTGCGCGGTCAGCCGATCGAGTTGGCGCGCACGCCGATTCCGATGGGACAGCGGCAACTCGGCGGTCCCGGCGAGCACGTGGTGTGCACCGGCTTCGCCGACATGCTCGAACGCATGCGCTCGGCGTTCCCGATGATCGTCGATGTGCTCGAGGCGGTCGACGCGGTGAACAGCCGGGTGATGTCCGAAACCGCGCCGCTGCAGACCGAACTCGAGCGGGTCGGCGCCGCACACCCCGAATTGCGCGCGCTCGCAGCCGATATCGCCGACCTGGTGACCCGCGCCGCCACCGATCCGCTCGGACTCGGCGCCACCGAGATCGAGGATCGGCTCACCGATCTCTCGGCCCGCATGCGCGGGGCACGCACGCTGCGCACCGAACTCGCCGAGATCGGCGCGGACTGGGACGGCGCCGTCGGCGGGCTGCGAGTGCGAGTGGAGGCGCTGCTCGAGGTCTGCGAGCGCGCGCACCGCGCCCGAATCGCGGTCGAGCGGGCCATCGTGTCCGGTCCGCTCCCCCGGCAGCCGGATGTCGCCGCCGCCTTCAGCGCCGAACTGACCGCTCTGCACGCGCGTCCGGCCGATCCGGTCGCGCTGTGGGAGCTGCGCCGCCGCCTCACCGAGGCGTTCGCCCTCGCGACCGCCAATGAGGAACTCGCACAGGGACTTCTGGACCGCCGCGCCGAACTGCGCGGCCGGCTCTCGGGATATCGGGCCAAGGCCGCGCGGCTGGGGGTCAGCGAGCATCGCGACGTGCTGGCCTCCGGCCGCATCGCCGCCGGACTGCTGGATCGCACACCGTGCGATCTGGCCGCGGTCACCCGCGCCATCACGGACTACCGCCAACTCATCGCGCAGAAATCGGGAAGGCAACCGTGAACTGCACCGAACCGGGCTGCACCGGAACCATCGACCAGGGCTACTGCACCGTCTGCGGCACCGCACCCGCACCCGGCCCGACCGCATCCCCACCCGGGCAGCCAGGTCCCGCACGAGGCGGACCCACCCCGGCCGCTACCACCTGCGCCGAACCCGGCTGCGACGGGGCGATCACCGACGGTTACTGCGACACCTGCGGCACCGCACCCGCACCCGGTCTGCCCGCGCCCGCACCCGGCCCGTCCACCTCCGCATCGCCTCCGGCCGGCTGTGCCGAACCCGGCTGCGGCGGCACGATCGCCGACGGCTACTGCGATACCTGCGGCACCGCGCCGTCTCCGGACACCGCGCGACCGTCTCCGGACACCGCGCGGTCCACCACCGAGGTATCCACCTCGGCCGAGGCACGGGCCGCCGCCGCGACCGCGGTGAGCAGCACCTCCGGCGGCACCGGCGCGCGTACCGGCCGCACCGGCAGTCGCTCGGTGCGCACCGGCCGCTCGACCTCCTCCGGCGCCACCCGCGGCCGGTTGGGCGCGGGCATGGTGAACGTCCCGCGTGTCGCGCCGATCGATCCGGCCACCGCGGTGCTGGCCGACCCGACCGTGCCCGAGCACCAACGCTATTGCGGTGCGTGCGATCAACCGGTCGGCCGCAGCCGCGACGGGCAGCCGGGCCGCTCGGAGGGCTTCTGCGGCAACTGCGGCGCCCGATTCTCCTTCACGCCCAAGCTTTTTCGCGGTGATCTGGTCGGCGGGCAGTACGAGGTGCTCGGACCACTGGCACACGGTGGCCTGGGTTGGATCTACCTGGCGGTCGATCACAAGGTGAACGACCGGCCCGTGGTGCTCAAGGGCCTGCTCAACACCGGGGACGCCGACGCCATGCGGGCCGCGGTGGCCGAGCGCCGGTTCCTGTCCCAGGTCGATCATCCGAACATCGTGCGCATCTACAACTTCACCGAGGATCTCGGCCCGGACGGCGTGCCCGTCGGGTATATCGTGATGGAGTACGTCGGCGGCACCTCGCTCAAGCAACTGCTGCGCCGCCACCGCGACGCGGAGGGCGACTACCTGCCGCCCGCCCAGGCGATCGCCTACGTGCTGGAGATGCTGCCCGCGATGGAGTATCTGCACTCTCGCGATCTGGCCTACTGCGATTTCAAGCCGGACAACGTGATGCAGACCGAGGAGCAGCTCAAGCTCATCGATCTGGGCGCGGTCATCGCCATCGACGACGAGCACAGCGCCATCTACGGCACGCCCGGCTATCAGGCTCCCGAGATCGCCGAGACCGGTCCGACCATCGCCTCGGAGGTCTACACCGTCGGGCGCACCCTGGCGGTGCTGCTGATGCGGATCCCGCAGGAGAACGGACGGCTGGGCAGACTCCCGGATCGTGCGAGCGAACCGCTCCTGGCACGGCACGAGTCGCTGTACCGATTCCTGTGCCGGGCAACGCATCCGGATCCGGATGCCCGATTCACCTCGATGACCGAGATGGGCGATCAGCTCACCGGCGTACTGCGCGAAGTGCTCTCGACCGAGGACGGATTGCCGCGCCCGGGCCTGTCCACCCGATTCGGCCCGCCGCGCGCGATCTTCGGTGTCGGCGAGACGCCGCCGCAGGATCCGGCGAAGATCATTGCCGCACTGCCGGTTCCGCTCATCGACCCCAACGACAGCGGGGCCGCGCTGCTGGCCTCCACCAGCGCGGTGACCCCCGCGGATCTCGAACGCGAGATCTCCGCCGGACTGCGCTCGGTCGTGACCGGACAGCAGGAGTCGGTCGAGATCCCACTCCGAATGCTGCGCGCCGCACTGGAATTCGGCGACGCCCTCGATGCCCTGCGCCGCATCGACCAGCTCGATGAGACCCTCGCGGGCGATTGGCGGGTGACCTGGTTCCGGGGGCAGGCCCGACTGCTCCAGCGCGATTGGCCCGCCGCGGCCGCGGAATTCGAGGAGCTCTACAGCGCGTTGCCCGGCGACCCCGCGCCCAAGCTGGCGCTGGCGGTCACCGCCGAGCTCATCGCGCACGAGGCGCCCGACGCGGCCGCGGCCGCGGCACGCGCCACCAGGTACTACGAGGCGGTGTGGCGCACCGATCGATCCTTCACCAGCGCCGCCTTCGGCCTGGCGCGACTGCGCCGCGCCGCGCACGACCGGGAGGGCGCGGTCGCGGTCCTGGATCAGGTGGATCCGGCCTCCGCCGTGTACACCGAAGCGGCGGTGACCGCGGTCGACACGCTGCTGGCCGTCGAACGTCCCGGTGAGCTGACCGAGACCCTGCTCCGCGATGCCGGAGACCGGATCGAACGGCTCACCATCGACTCCAAACGTCGTGCCGCACAGGCACGCATGCGGGTTCTCGGCGCGGCGCTGCAATGGCTGCACCTGGGCCGGGTACCCGCCGGCCACAGCCCGCTGCTGGGAGTGGCTCTCGACCAACAGGGGGTGCGGACCGGTGTGGAACGCTGTTATCGGGACCTCGCACATGAAACCGAGGACATATGGGAACGAATAGCACTCGTGGAACAAGCCAACACCGTGCGTCCGAGGACGACGCTGTGACCCCGCGCTGCGCGGCCTGCGGAACCTTCGCCGCCGCCACCGACCGATACTGCGAGGAGTGCGGGCGCGAGCTCGGCGTCCGCCGGATCGCACTGCCGCCGTTCACCGGGGGCACCTCCCGCGAGGCGACCACCATGCCGGTGGCAGAGCTGAACGCGGCGGGCGAAGTCCCGTACACCGGCACCACCATGTCGTACGACGCGACCACGAAGGCCGCCTGCGACGGATGTGGCGCAACGACTTTCGACACCGACGGCTACTGCGCCGCCTGCGGTCAGCTCGGCCCGCAGCGCGACCGGTTCGAGGCCGACCTCGGAGCGGTGTTCGTGATCACCGATCGCGGTATCAGCCACGCGCGCAACGAGGACGCGGTGTCCGCGTCCGTGGTCGACCGCGCCCCGGGCGTTCCCGCCACCGTGGTCATCGCGGTCTGCGACGGGGTGTCCACCTCCGAGGATCCGCAGGCGGCCTCCGGTACCGCCGTGCGCACCGGCGTCGATGCCTGCCTCACCGCTCTGGCCGAGAACAAGACCGCCGAGGAATCGGTGATGGCCGGTCTCGCCGCCGCCGCGCGGGCGGTCACCGACGTCGGCACTCCCGACGGCCGCTCCCCCTCGTGCACTTACGTCTCGGCGATCGTGCAGTTCGACCCGACCGGCGGGGCGCGAATCACCGTCGCGAATGTCGGTGACAGCCGGGGCTATTGGCTCACTCCCGCCCCGGACGAGTCGCAGCGCCTCAGTGTCGACGACTCCCTCGCCCAGGCCATGGTGGAGACCGGCCTGATGAACGAGGAGGACGCCATGGACGCACCGCACGCCCACGTGCTGACCCGCTGGCTGGGCGCGGACAGCGAGAACAAGTGGTCCGCGAATTGCGTGCAGACGCTGCACGCCACGGAACCCGGTGTGCTGCTGCTGTGTTCGGACGGCATGTGGAACTACCTGCCCGAGGCGCCCGACCTGGCCCGCATCGCGACCCCGCACGCGCCGATGGACGCGGCCCGCGCGCTGGTCGATCACGCGCTGCTCGCCGGTGGCAAGGACAACATCACCGTGGCACTCGTACCCCTGCCCTTCTCCGTGCCCACGGGAGAGACGCTATGAGTTCACCGTCGGGCAACGGTAATTCGGGTGGCATCGAGGTCGCCGTCGATCAGAACGAGCACCTCGCCGAGGGCGCGCGCATCGTGGACGCGATCGTCACCGTCGAGACCGGTGATCGGATCGCGGTCTCCGCGCCCCCGCGGCAACGGGTCGAGATCCTGATCATCGACTGCTCCGGGTCGATGGCCGCGCAGGACAAGTTCGCCGGTGCGCGCCGTGCGACGCTGGCAGCGCTCGACGTGCTCGCCGACGGCACGAAGTTCGCGATCGTCCAGGGCACGGACAAGGCCGAGGTGGTCTATCCGAAGGACGCCTCCTCGGCCGTGGCAAATCACCACACCCGCAGTGCGGCAAGGCACGCGCTGGACAAGCTGCGGCCTCAGGGCGGCACCGCGATCGGCACCTGGCTGGGCCTCTCGCGCATCATCGCGCAGCACCATCGCGGTGCGATGGTGCACGCCATCCTGCTCACCGACGGCCGCAACGAGCACGAGACCTCCGAGCGGCTCGCGCAGGAGATCAGCGCGTCCGAGGGCATGTTCACCTGCGACTGCCGCGGCGTCGGAACCGATTGGGAGCCGGACGAATTGCGCGCGATCGCCTCGGCGTTGCACGGCACGGTCGATATCGTCAAGACACCGGATCTGCTCGCGGCCGATTTCGCGGCGATGATGGAAAGCTCGATGGGCAAGACGATCCCGGAGCTGACCCTGCGGGTGTGGACGCCGGTGGGTGCCCGGATCGTCTTCGTCAAACAGGTCTCCCCCACCATCGAGGACCTCACCGCCCGGCGCACCGAGGCCGGTGCGCAGATCGGCGAATATCCGCTCGGCTCATGGGGTTCCGAGGAGCGCGAGTACCACGTGAAGCTGGACCTGGAACCCGCGGCCCCAGGACGCGAGAAGCTCGCCGCCCGAGTCGCGGTGATCGCGGGCGACGACGTTCTCGGACAGGGCCTGGTGAAAGCGGTGTGGACCACCGACACCGAACTGTCCGCCCGGATCAGCCGCCGGGTCGCGCACTACACTGGCCAGGCCGAACTCGCCCAGGTCGTGCAGGAGGGCTTGGCCGCCCGCAAACAGGGCGATCTGGCCACCGCCACCGCGAAGCTGCAACGCGCGGTGCAACTCGCGGCCGAATCCGGCAACGACAACACCGCGAAACTGCTGCGCGCCGTGGTCGAGGTGGACGAGCGCACCGGCACCGCCCGCATTCGCTCCTCCGTCGACCCCGCCGACGAGATGGCCCTGGACGTGCGCAGCAGCAAGACCGCCCGGGTGAGAAAGGAAGGCGATGCGTAATGCCGACCTGCCCCGACGGCCACCCGTCCGTAGCCACCGACTACTGCGACACCTGCGGCTCCCCCATCACCTCTGAACAGTCGCCCCCACCAGACCATTTCGCCCAGTGCCCGGTCTGCGGGGCACCCGTCGAAGGGCGCTTCTGCGAAGACTGCGGCCACGACACCGCCCTCCCCGCACCCGTGCGCCCTCAACCCGACCACCCCTCCACCGGCGCGGCAACGGCGGAATCCGTGGGCGGGAGCACTTCCCACACCACGACCGCGGGATCCCCGACCAGCTCGGGCGGCGGCACCACGGTCTGGATCGCCACCATCACCGCCGATCGCGCCCACTACGAGCGCATGCTCGCCCAGAAGGGCCCCGACGCCGAACGCCTGGAATTCCCCGACTATTACCCTCACCGCCGAATCCCGCTGCGCGGCACCGACATCCTGATCGGCAAACACAGCGACGCCCAGGGCGTCCACCCCGACATCGACCTCGGCATAGCCCCGGTCGATATCGCGGTCTCCCGCACCCACGCCATCCTGCGCATAGTCTCGACCACCGTCACCCTCACCGACCTGGGCTCCACCAACGGAACCTGCCTCAACGACAGCCCCGACCCCGTCCCCGCCAAAACCCCGATCTCCCTGCAACCCGGCGACCGCATCCACGTCGGAGGCTGGACCACCATCACCCTCACCACCGAACCGGCCTGACGCGGCCGCGAAGGGCGATGAAGCCTTTCGCGAGCGGGTGCGGGTTTTGTCGGGGGATTCCACAAAACCCGCACTGTTGGTCCACTGTCCAAGTTAGGCTCCCGGCGCGCATGCGTGCCCCGTCTGCGCCGATCGCAGAACGAGGACCCTGAATGAGACTGACCCGACGTGATTTCGCCCGGACCACCCTGGCGGTCGCCGCCGGGCTCGTGACCACCGGCCTGGGCTCCCCCGGCGCGTTCGCCGCACCCCGCCCGCTGCGGCGCGCGATCGCACCGCAGACCTGGATGGCGGCGCTGCCGGACACCACCTCTCTGCTGCGCCTCACCATCCCCGGCACCCACGACTCCTGCGCCATGAGCGCCGCCAACGGCACCGAATGGTCGCACACCCAGAACTGGTCACTCCCAGCGCAATTCGCGCACGGCATCCGATTTCTCGATATCCGATGCAACGGCCTGCAGGACCACATGAGCGATTCGTTCGGGGTCTACCACGCGGCCGCCTACCAGGGCATCACCTTCGACGGCGTGCTCGATCAGTGCCGGGACTTCCTCGCGCGCAACCCCGACGAGGTGCTGATCATGCGCCTCAAGAAGGAAGACGGCACCCGCAACGACGTCGGCGCGAATTTCGCGGCGATCTTCGACGGCTATCTCGACGCCAAGGGCTACCGGCCGCTGTTCTGGATCGGCGACCGCTTCCCCGCGCTCGGCGAGGCGCGCGGGCGGATCGTGCTCATCACACAGTTCGCCAATCAGCTTCCGGCCCTGCGGTGGCCGGGCGGCGACAACGGCGTCTTCTCGAACGACCGCATCTACCTTCAGGACAGATACAAGGGCCGGGGCCTGATGGGACTGGACTCCGGATCAGGTTCCGGCTCAGCGGATTCCGGATCCACGGATTCCGGCTCCGCCACTGGTTCCTCCGGCGGCGACAAGTTCTCCTACGTCCGCGACTGCCTGGACAAAGCCGCCGCCGACCCCGACAACGCCCTCATGTACATCAACTTCACCAGCTACGCCGACAACGCCTGGCCCCGGGACAACGCCGCCGCCATCCTGCCCGAGGTGGCGAACTACCTCACCGAGCACCGCGCCCAGCGAGCGCACTACGGCATCGTGCCGATGGACTTTCCCGATCTGCACACCGATGCCCTGGATCTACTGCTGGACAATAACTTCGGCTGAGACCCGCTGCCGCGCGCCGATGGAGCCCGGGTCCGCACGTCGGGTGCGGACCCGGAACCCACTACGCGATCACGGCGGTGAGGGGAAGTTCGTTCACCGAGGTGCCGACGTGCAATTCGAACCCTCCCGGCTCCACGGCCCACCCCTTGTCCGTCCAGTGCTCGAAGGAGCGGCGCGGCAATTCGATGGTGGCCGTGACGGTCTCGCCCGCCTCCGCCTCGACCAGCGCGAATCCGGACAGCCAGCGCACCGGACGATCGACCGCGCTCTCGGCGCGGGACAGATACGCCTGCACCACCTGGCGGCCCGCTCGATCGCCGGTATTGCGCACGGTGACGGTGGCGGTACGACCCTCCACCGTCAGGTCCCGCAGCTCCCAGCTGGTGTACCCGAGGCCGTGTCCGAACGGATACGCCGGTGCCACACCGGATTTCAGCCAGGCCCGGTACCCGATGTGCACGCCCTCCTCGTACGGCAGCGAATGATCGCTCCCGGGGCGGGTGTTGCGCACCGGCACGTCGCCGATGGTCTTGGGCCAGGTGGTGGGCAGCCGCCCGCCGGGCTCGACCGCCCCGGTCAGCACATCGGCCAGCGCCGCGCCGAACTCCTGACCCGGGAACCAGGTCAGCAACACGGCCGCGACGTCCTCTCGCCACGGCATCTCCACGGGCGAACCGGAATTCACCACCACGATGGTGCGCGGATTCACCGCGGCCACCGCCGCCACCAACTCGTCCTGACGGCCCGGGAGTCGCAGGTCGGTCCGATCGAAACCCTCGGACTCGATCTGCTCGGTGGTGCCGACCACGACCACCGCGATCTCGGATGTGCGCGCCAATTCGACCGCGGCCGCGAACTCCTCGTCGGCGGCCCGGCGCGGACGGCCCACCGCCAGCGTGATGCCCATGGCGGGGAATCCGCCGCCCGGCACCATCCGCACCAGCACATCCACCTCCTCGCCCTCGGCGAGAGTGCGAGTCACGAAGCGCTGCGGCGGATTCAGCAGCATCTCGACCGGATCACCGCCCGCGGGCAGCACGCTCTCCTCGAGCACGCTCGCGCCGTCGATCGACAGACTCATCGTGCCCACACCGGCGAAGCCGATCCGCCAGTCCCCGGCGGCGTCGGCTCGGAACCGCCCACGCAGCTCGATCGCCTTGGCCCGCACGGCATTCGCATTGCCGAAGAGCATGAGGTTGCCCGCGGTGCGATGCTCGGTGTCGAGCACGGTCTCACCGTCCAGATAGCGCAGCGCCAGTCCCGGCGCACCCGTCTCCGGATCGGTGACCAGATCCAGCGGCACCGGAATCATGTTCTCGCTCAGGTGCACACCCGGCGTGTACACCACCGGAAGCACCGCGGAGAGCCCCTCGAGCGGCGAGGTGGTGTGCGCGGGAATCACCGTCGCGCTGCCGCCGCCCATGAATCGCGGTTCGGCGGCGGCGGATCCGAGCAGCGCCACCCGGGAGGGCGTGCCCAGCGGCAGCGTGCCGTCGTTGACTGCCAGCACCATCGCCTTGGCCGCGGTCTCGCGCACCAGCCGCTGCGCGGCCGCATCGGTGAAGGGCTCCGGCTGCCGCGGTGTTCCGTTCAACGCCCCGACCCGCTGCGCGAATCGCAGTATGCGGCGGACCTTCTCGTCGATAGCCGATTCGGGCACCTCACCCTTGCGCACAGCCTCCTCGAGCGGCGCGCCCCACAACTCCCACGGTCCGGGCATCGCGAGATCGTTGCCCTTCGCGGCTCCGGCGGTGGAACGCACCGCGGTCCAGTCCGAGACTACGACGCCGTCGAAGCCCCACTCGCCCTTGAGCGGCTCGTCCAGCAGGTCGTTCTCGGTCATGGTGGTGCCGTTGACCGAGTTGTACGCCGACATCACCATCCACGCTCCGGCTCGCACCGACCGCTCGAACGGGTACAGGTACAGCTCGCGCAGCGTGCGCTCCGAGGCCAGCACGTCGGTGGTGAAGCGATCGGTCTCGGAGTCGTTGGCCACATAGTGCTTCGGGCACGCGCTCACCCCGTGCGCCTGGACCGCGCGCACATAGGCGTCGGCGATCTCGGCGGTCAGCATGGGGTCCTCGGAGAAGCATTCGAAATGCCTTCCGCCCAGCGGGGATCGATGCAGGTTGATGGTCGGCCCGAGCACGGCGTACACATCCTTGCGCCGCGCCTCGGCCGCGATGAGCGCCCCGATCTCGCTCAGCAGTTCGCGATCCCAGGTGGCGGCGAGCGCGGTGCCCGAGGGCAGGCTCACCGAGGGATCGCGTTCGTCCCACTGTTCACCGCGCACTCCGGACGGTCCGTCCGACACCGGCATCTCGGCCAGTCCGATGCTCGGGTCACCCGCGAGGCGGAAGAAGTTCGCGCCCGAGATCAGCCGAATCTTGGCCGGCAGATCCAGTTTCGCGAGCAGTTCGTCGATACGGTCGGTCATGCGTTCTGCCTCCAGAATTTCACCAGATCCGCGGATACCTGCTCGGGGACGTCCTCGTTCGGCACATGCCCGACGCCGTGATAGACGGCGGTTCCAGCTTGCAGCTGTGCCGCGAACTTTTCGTGGACCTCGGGGTTCCACAGGTCGTTGGTGTCGCCGTAGGCGACCAGCAGCGGCACTCCGGCCGCGCGCAGCTGCGCGGGATCCTCGATCGGCGGCTGCTCCATCACCTTCAGGATGCCGAGGATGTTCCCCTTGCGGGTCGCGAGGATCCGGTTGTGCAGGAACTCCGCGCGCGAAGGCGAGAACTCGGTTCCCGCGGCGGTCATGGCGGCGCTCATCTGCTCCCAGATGACCTCCTGCCCGCCCGCTTCCACCCAGGCCGCGACCATCTGCGGCGGCGGGAAATTGATGTCCTCGACCGAGGACGGCCCCGAGGCCAGCAGCGTGAAGGTGCGGAACCGATCCGGCCGCGCGACCACGGCCACGCGCGAGACGTATCCGCCGAACGAGTGACCGACCAGATGCACCGGCTCGCCCGGCGAGACCTGGTCCACGACGCCGAGCAGGTCCGCGGTGAAATCGGCCATGGTGTACCCGGCGATGTCGTCCGGTCCCGCGGACTGCCACTGCCCCCGCTGGTCGTACGCCACCGCGCGATAGCCGGCATCGGCCAGCAGCGGCAGCAGGAATTCGAAGTCCTCCTTGGAACCGGTGAAGCCCGGAACCAGCACGGCGACGCCGAGGGTCTGCGTGCCCGAGGGCGGCTCGGCCTCCCACGCGGCGAGCGCTCCGGCTCCACCCTGCAACGTGATCGGTCTGATCGGGATCCGGCTCATCGGCATTCCTTCCTCGTACGGCCCGGTACGGCTGGCACGAGTGTGCCAGCGGAATCCCCAGTTTACCGAGTAGTCACTCGGTACCGTTATCCGTTCGTTATCTTCAATGAATTTCACCTGATCAAACCCATTGACTACTGTGCTGGCTCATGACGCCGCACCCTCAACGCCGGAGACGGGCCGACGCGCGCCGGGAGCAGATCGTCGACGAGGCGCTGAAGACTTTCGCCGACAACGGCTACCACAACGCCTCGATCGCGGAGATCGCCGAGCGGTGCGGACTGTCCCAGCCCGGGCTCCTGCACTACTTCCCGAACAAGGCGGCGCTGCTGGCCGCGGTGCTCGAATACCGCGATCGCCTCGACTACGACCGACTCGGTTTCGACCAGCCGCTGCGCGGCAAGGAGGCGCTGCACCGCCTGGTGCGGCTGGTCGAGCACAACGAGCACGTGCCGGGACTGGTCCGGCTGTTCACGGTCGTCACCAGCGAGGCCGTGACCGCCGACCATCCCGCGCGCGAGTGGGTGATCAACCGATATCGAATGCTGCAGACCTTCCTGGCCACAGCCCTCGACGACGGCATCGCCGACGGGGATTTCCGCCCCGGCATCGACACCGCCGCCCTCGCCCGCCAGATCTTCGCCATGATGGACGGCCTGCAGTTGCAATGGCTCATCGATCCGCAGGGTGTGGACATGCCCACCCTGTTCCGAACCTACATCGACGAGGTCATCGCCTATATCTCATAGGCGGTCGGCCGGATTGCCCGGCGGCACAACGTTTCCCGAGTCCAACGACCAATCCGGAAGGTGCTCGACGATGCCGAGCACCTCGGCCAGATTCTCGACGGTGGCCAGGAGCTGCTCCCGGGTGTGCTCGCTGGTCAGGAAGAACCGCAGCCGCTCGGTACCGGCGGGCACCACCGGTGCCAGAATCGCCCCCGCGTTGAA
Organism: Nocardia jejuensis NBRC 103114; assembly: GCF_001613145.1. Lineage (GTDB taxonomy): Bacteria > Actinomycetota > Actinomycetes > Mycobacteriales > Mycobacteriaceae > Nocardia > Nocardia jejuensis. The sequence continues at coordinate 16,434 of NZ_BDBU01000007.1, read as the reverse complement.
ACCGCGCTGGAGCATCGCCACGGCCGCGTACCCCGCGCGGATCTCCCCGGGGACGATGACCGGCACGATCGGGGTGGCCTGCGACTCGGCCAGATCCATACCCCGTTCCTTCAACGCCCCGCTGAAGACTCTCGCGTTGGACCACAACCGCGCCAGCCGATCCGGTTCCGCCGCGATCACATCGAGCCCGGCCAGCACCGCCGCCACATTCGAGGGCGAGGGCCCCGCCGTGTAGAGCGCCATGCCCGGGGCGGCGAACTTGATCGCCCTGACCAGATCGGCGTCGCCCGCGATGAATCCGCCGGTGCTGCCCATCGCCTTGGACAGGCTGCCCGCCCAGATGTCGACGAGATCGCCCACAAGGTCGAAGTGTTCACGACTGCCCATGCCGTGCGGACCGAGCACACCGAGCGCGTGCGCCTCGTCCACCAACACCGCGCAGTCGTATTTTCTTGCCACAGCGGCTATCTCGACGATCGATCCCAGATCACCGTCCATGCTGTAGTGGCCTTCGACGATGACCAGCGCCCGATCGAACCGGTGCCGCGAGGACCGCAGCAGCGCCTCGAGCGCGTCGGGATCGTTGTGCCGGAAGGTGACCCGCCGGCACCCGGCCAGCTGAGTGCCCGCGACCAGGCTGGCGTGCGCGAGCGAATCACAGACCGCCACATCACCTTCCGCGAGCAGGAAGCCGATGACCGCCGCATTGGTCAGAAACCCGCTGGAGGTGACCAGCGCACCACCCGCGTGGTAGATCTCGGCGAGCCGCTGCTCCAGCTCCGCGTACAGCGGGATCTCACCCGTCACGATGCGGGTGGCCGAGGCCGAGGTTCCGTACTTCTCGGCCGCCGCGTTGGCGGCGGCGATCACCCGCGGATGCTGCGCCAGCTCGAGATAGTTGTACGAGCTGAAATTGACCAGTTCCCTTCCACCGGAACGGATCAGCGCCCCGTTGGGTCCATCGGGCGACAGGAACAGCGGGTGGGGCAACCCCGTCGTGTCCACCAGCTGCGCGATGGCCGCTTGCTTCGCCAGCGCATCCACCACACCGGGATGATCGGCGAACTGTCTCCCCGGCCCACGCCGAACCGCGGAGCCGGACCGCGCAGCGATCCCCGGACCACCCGAATTGCCTTGTGGGCGAGCGCCTCCCGGTGTCACGACCTGAGATCGATGCCCCGACAGCAGCTGCCGAGCCAGCTCCCGTTCGTTCGCCGTCACGCCACGGCCCCCTGCTCCGAGACCGCACCGTTCGAGCCGGCTGCACCGTCCGAGCCCACTGCGCTGCCCGAGCCGACGATGATGTCGGCGATCCGCGCTCCCGCCTGCGCCAAACTGAACGAGCGCCCCAGCTGCATACTGTTCATCTCCACACCGAGCGTCTTGCTCACCAGCGCACCGAATTCCACCGCCATCAGCGAATCGAGACCGAGTTCGGGCAGCGGCACATCCAGTGCGATCGACTCGGCCGCCACCCCCATGACCTCGGCCAGCTGTTCCGCGAGCAGATATCCGACCACGTTCGCGCGCTGTGCCTCCTGCAGCGCGCCGATCTGCCCGCGCAGGACCGCCGCGGCCGAATTGTCCTGCGACGCCGCGGCGATCAGTTCGGCGACCCGCGCGGTGTACGCCAGCTGCGGCGCGGCCAACACCACCTTGTCCCACTCCACCGGAATGATGGCGGCCTGCCGCACACCCAATCGCAAAGCCTCGCCGAGATATTCGGTCCCCGCGTCCATATCGATGGCATCGAAGCCGGCGATCCGCAGGTACCGCTGCACGTTCTCGTCGGCGTCCACCATGCCGCCGCCGGACATCGCGCCCCAGCCCACGCACAGCACTCGTTCACCGCGCCGGGCGAGCTGCTCGGTGAACGACTGCAGCGCCAGATTGGCCGCCGTGTACGAATACTGGCCGATCCCGCCCATGATGGCGCTGCCGGAGGAGAACAGCACGAACAGATCCAGCCGCACCCCGGCGTCGACGAGCGCCCCGTACAGGGTCCGCGCACCCTCGAGTTTGGGCCGGAACACCCGGGTGAGGCTGTCCCGGTCCATGGTGGTGATCCGCTGATCGTCCAGCACGCCCGCGGCATGGAACACCCCGCGCAGCGGCCGATCCGCGGCATGCACCCGGTTCACCACGGCCGCAACGGCTTCCGGCTCGGTGATATCGGCGAGCTCCTGCAGCACCTCGATCCCCTGTTCGCGCCACTCGCCCACCTGTCGCCGGGCCGACTCGGCGCTCGCCCCGGAACGGCCGATCAGCACCAGATGCCGTGCGCCACGGCCGATCAGCCAGCGACCCGTCGCCAGCCCGAACGCGCCGAATCCACCCGTGATCAGGTAGCGCCCGTTCCCGTCGATGGGCACGTCCGCGGGCTGCGGTCGCACGAGCGGATTCTCACCACCCAGATCCAGCGCGATCCGCCCGATCCGGGTCGAGCGCAGCACCTCCTCGAACGCGGTGGCCACCTCGCCGGTCGCGAACGACTCGTACGGCAGGGGTCGATACACCCCGTCGGCCATCTTGTCGTTGACCGCCTGCACCCGCCCGATCACCTCGGCCCGCCGCAGCTTCAGCATGCGGTCCAGATCGAAGGAGAAGTATCCGACGTTCTTGTCGAAGTTCCGCAGATCCAGCACCCCGCCGGAATAGATGTCGGCCTTGCCGACCTCCACGATGCGCCCGAACTCCGCGACGGCCTTGAAGTTCTGCGCGATGACCTCACCGGGCGCGGTGCTGACGACGATGTCCGCCCCGATCCCACCGGTGAGTGCCAGCACATCCTCGACGAAGTTCAGCGATCGCGAATCGAGCACCTCGTCCGCACCCTGCGCCAGCACGTACGCCCGGCGCTCGCGGGTGCTCGCCGCGCCGATCACGGTGGCGCCGTGCAGTTTCGCGACCTGTACGGCGCAGGCGCCGACCCCGCCCGCGGCACCGTGCACGAGCACCGTCTCGCCGGCGCGCAGCCGTGCCAAGTCCAGCAGCGCGTACTCCGCGGTGACCAGCGAGACCGTCGAGGTGCACAGCTCCGGGCGAATCGACTCCGCGGCCGCGCCGACCAGGCCCGCGTCCGCGACGTGATATCGCTCGATCATCCCCGGCGAGGCGAGCCCGACCCGATCACCGACCCGGAACCGTTCGACGCCCGCACCGACCCGGACCACGGTGCCCGCGCCCTCCATTCCCGGCGATACCCCGAAATGTGTTGCCGCCAGCTCGTTCTCACCGAGGACGCCGAGCACCTTGAGCGGATCCTTGAAACCCAGCCCGATCGCCTCCATGCGCACCTCGACCTCACCGGAATCGGGTGCGCGGCGCGGCGCACTGCGCCAGCCGAGCTGCGACAGCAGCCGCGAACGCGGGATGTCGAGCGCGAAATTGGCCTCGCGATCCCGCAGCGGCTCCGGATTGTCCAGCGCGGCCAGCCGATCCGGCAGCGCCCGGGTGACGACGGTGGACCAGCGCAAACCATTGCGCAGGAACACCTCATCGCCGTGATCACCCGAAAATGCCCCCGGCACAGCCAGTTCGGCGAGCAGGTCGGCCGGGTCGGTGTCGGCGTCGATATCGACCAGCCGCCACCGCAGCGGCGGCTGTTCGTTGAGCAGCACCCGCCGCGCGCCCGCCAGCGCCGCATGGTCCGGATCCGGCTCGCCCGAGTCCTCCGGATGCGCGAACGCGCGCTCGGTGACCAGGGTGGCGTGGATGGACCCGTCCCCGGTGAGCGGCAGCGGTTCGGGGTTCACGCTGTCCGCGAAGGCTTCCAGTGCCAGGGCCGCCCGGCTCAGCGTCCAGAGCGCCTCCACGTCGTCACCGTGTCCGGCGACGAAGCACACGTGAATTCGTTCCACGCCCTCATCGAGATGAGCGGCCAGCAATTGTTCGCGGAACTCGTGCTCGAATCGCGCGCCCGCGATCACCCGGCTGTCGGGCAGGGCCCGCGCGATCTGCGTGTCCCGGCCGCTGTGCACCGTGCCGAGCGGAACGACGAGCACCCGCGCGGATCCGGCGGCCGCGACCCGGTCCAGCGGCTCGCGCAGTGTCCACTGCTCCTCGTAGTACAGCTTTTCCAGCCGCCGCAGGATGCCGCCGCCGAACGGCACGGCCTGGAACTTGGCCCCGATGATCTCCAACACCGGATTGTGGTCCCGGTCCAGGATCCGCACGTCGGCGTGCAGTGGTTCGGTGAGCGTCGCCACGACCACGATCTCCTCGGGCAGCGGGCCGAAGCTGCGCACGCTCTCCGCGCCGATCGGAATGACCGCCCCGTCCAGCGCCGGGCCACCCGCGTCCCCGAGGGAGACCACCTGCCAGGCCGCGTCCAGCACACACGGATGCGCCAGATGTCCCGACCCCGCCGCGCCCGCACCGTCGATGCGCGCGACGACGGTGCTACCGTCCGCCCACGCCTGCCGCACGAGCCGGAAGGCCGGGCCGTGCTCGACGCCGGTGCTCGACAGATCCGCGTAGAGCGTGGCGGGCGCGATCTCACTCATCGCCCCGGTGTACGGCACGTCGACCTTCCCGGGTTCGTAGACGCCCTCCACCAGGCGTCCCGTGGCGTGCACGGTCCAGGTGTCCCCGACGGCGGTGCGCGAGCGAATGGTGAACCGCCGCGTCGAATCCTCCACGGTCAGCTCCATTACCGGCACATCACCCGGTTCGATGGTCAGCGGCGCGATGAACCTGACGTTCTCGATCGCGGTGCCGCCCTTGCCGTTCGCGCCGTACTCGACGGCCGCCGCGCTGAGCGCGGCATCGAGATAGGCGGAGCCGGGCAGGATCCGGGTGCCGTCCACGACGTGATCCTCGAGCCACGGCAGCACCCCCGAGGCGATCTCCAGGGTCCATCGGCGCGCGATGTCCAGATCCGGGTCCCCGAGCATGGTGTATCCCCCCGGAGTGCCGTAGCGCTGCTGGGCGAACACCGGCAGATCCGAGCGCAGCCGGGTGCGCTGCCACGGATATCGCGGCAGTGACACATGCGCGGTGCGCACGGAGCCGAACAATCCCGCCAGATCCAGTGCGCCCGAGCCGTACAGCCCCGCGACGAGCTGTCGCAGGGCGGTCCCGTCGGCCTGCTTGCGATGCAGGGTCGCGACGGTGGCGCCCTTCTCCCCGGCGGCCAGCAGGATCTCACGAATGTTGGCCCCGAGCACCGGGTGCGGGCCGACCTCAACGAAAACCCGTCCGCCGTCGGCGATGAGCGCTCGCACGGCGTCCGCGAACCGCACCGGCTCACGCACGTTCGCGCACCAGTAGTCCGCACCCCACTCCCCGTCCACGACCGGCGTCCCGGTCACCGTGGAGTACAGCGGAATCGACGGCGACTGCGGCGACAGATCCGCCAGCACAACCCGCAGTTCTTCGAGAATGGGCTCCATCAGCGCCGAGTGGTAGGGCACCTCGACCTGCAGCCGCTTGGCGAATATCCCACGGTCGGTGCAGTATTCGGCGAGCTCGTCGAGCCGATCGACCGCACCGGACAGCGTGCACGAACCCGGGCTGTTGACCGCGGCGATATCGATTCCGGAGCCGCCGTCGAGCAGGTCGGCCGCCGCCTCGGCCGACAATCCCACCGCCAGCATGCCGCCGGTCCCCACCGTCGTCGCCTGCAGGCGCGCCCGGTGGTAGGCGACGGTCAGCGCCTCACGCAGTGTGAGCACGCCGCAGACATACGCCGCGGACACCTCACCGACGCTGTGCCCGACCACCGCCGACGGCGAAATCCCCCGTGCGGCAAGCGCTTCGTACAGCGCCACCTGGATCAGGAAGTTCGCCGGCTGCGCCACCTCGGTGGCGGTGACCCGCGAGTTCTCCTCCGGCTCGGCCAATTCCTTCAGGATCGACCAGCCCGCGATCCGCAGGAAGATCTCGTCGATCCGCTGTGCGGCGGCCTCGAAGATCGGATCCGTGGCCAGCAGCTCCCGGCCCATCCCGAACCACTGCGGCCCCATCCCGGTGAACACGAAGACCAGCGCTGCGCCACCGACGACCCGCGTCGCCTCGCGCCCCTCCCCCGCCGCGAATTCCCGCAGCCGGCTTACCAATTCGGTAGCGGACTCGAATGGAACGCCCATGCGCAGCTGATGATGCTGACGCCGGGTCCACGCGCCCGCCACCACCTGCTCGATCGCCGCCGGATCCGACTCGATCAGCCTCGCGTACGCCCCGGCCAGCTCGCGCACCGCCTGCTCACCGCGTCCCGACAGCGGCAGCACACCGAAGGCCGGCGGCGTACCGACCGCCGCGACCCCGTCACCGGGCACGAACTCCTGCACGATGGCGTGCGCGTTCGTCCCGCCGTATCCGAACCCGTTGACCGCCACCGTCATCAGGCCCTCGCCCGGATCGAGCACCCGCGCCTCGGACTGGATCCGCACCCCCAGCTCCGCCAGCTCCAGATCCGGATTCGGCTCCTCGTCCAGCCAGCCCTGTGGCGGCAGCGTCCGATGATGCACCGCCAGTGCGGATTTGATGACACTCGCGATACCCGCCGCGGCCTCGGTGTGCCCCAGCGTCGACTTCAGCGACCCCACGCCCAGTGTCGTGGACCTTCCGGTCGCCGCACCGTACGCGGTGCCGATCGCCCTCAGTTCCAGCGGATCTCCCACCGGGGTCCCGGTCCCGTGCGCCTCCACGTATGTCACCAGAGCCGGATCGATCCCGGCCCGCCGGGTCACCGTCCGCGCCAGCGCCTCCTGCGCCTCCGCGTTCGGCACCGTGATCGCGGTGGTCCGTCCGTCCTGATTGGCGCCGGTCGCCTTGACCACGGCATACACCCGGTCACCGTCGCGCTCGGCGTCCGCCAGCCGCTTGAGCACGACCATCCCCGCACCCTCGCCGCGCCCGTACCCGTCGGCGCTCGCACCGAAGGACTTGCTGCGTCCGTCCTTCGCCAGAAATCCGCCCTTGCACATGGAGATGAACGTGCCCGGCTGGAGCATCAGATTCACGCCGCCGGCCAGCGCCGTCTCGCAGTCTCCGCTGTCCAGCGCCGTGCAGGCCATGTGCAGGGCCACCAGCGAGGACGAACACGCGGTGTCGACGGTGAGGCTGGGCCCGCCGAGGTCCAGCGCGTAGGAGATTCGGTTGGACAGCATCGTGTACGACGTCCCCGCCGAGGAGTGCATGTCGATATGCGGGACTGCCGCCCCGGTGAACCCGACCGCCAGCTGATCGAGCGTGAACGCGCCGACGTACACACCCACAGGCGCACCGGAACTGCGGCCCGCGACCCCGGCGTCATCGAGCGCCTCCCAGGCGACCTCGAGGATCAACCGCTGCTGCGGATCCATCGCCATAGCCTCGCGTCGCGAGATCCCGAAGAAGTCGGGATCGAACGCCCACGGATCACCGGTGAGGAACGCCGCGCGCCGGGTGTACATACGCCCCGGCATCCGCTGATCCGGATCGTAGAATCGACGCCAATCCCACCGGTCGGCGGGAATGTTGGTGACCGCGTCGTGCTTGCCGATCACGAAGTCCCAGAACGATTCCGGGGAATCGATTCCACCGCCGTACCGACACCCGATGCCCACTATCGCGATGTCCGACAAGGGAGTCACTCCTTCACTGTTCGCAGCGACGAAGGCAGCCACATCATGACGTTCACCTCCGGCCCCGAGCGGCCCAACCGGATCTTGCCCAGCTGCTGACCACCGAATGCGGTGTAGAAACCGATATTTCCGTCCTTGCACAGCCCCAGCAGCGGTACCGCGGCCTTCTCCACCTCCCGCAGGCAGAACGCGGACAGGGCGGTACCCACACCCGAGCCCTGCAACGCGGGATCCACCCCGAGCGTGACGCCGAAGTAATGCGGCAGTCCCGGAGCGATTTTCGCGATGGTGGCGTCCATGGACAGCACGCGTGGACCGTCGATTCCCATGGCCCACACGAATTCCGGAATCGAGGCGATATACCGCAGCGCCCCGAATCGATAATCAGCCGGTTGCCACAGCACCGCACCCACGACCCGCTCGTCGATGGTGGCGACGTGCGCACCACCGGCGGGCAGATACTGATGCCGGATCATGGCGCGATTCAAACGCGGTTGCGCGCGTTGCCTTTTGGCCTGGTCGGGGAACATGAACTCGCCGAACGGATCGTTCGCGCTGAAGGCACGATCCAGAACCGCCGTCATCGCACGAATATCGCCTTTGACGGCCGGCCGGACAGAGATGTTCTCGAGTGTTTTCGGCAAGTCTGATCTCTCGGCAGTGCTGGGTCTACGGGAATGCTGGTCTACGGGAATGCTGGTCTCTCGACGGGGAGCGACAGTTCAGCCGCGGGCGGTCGCCCGCATCATGAGTGGATCCTCCGGCGCACCGATGAACGACATCTGCCGGCGCACCGGGCCCTTCACCGCCAGATCGAGCTCGAACCGCTGCGCGATGGTGGCCAGCGCCAGCACGACCTCCATGGTCGCGAAACCCTGTGCCATGCAGATTCGTTTGCCCGCGCTGAAGGCGAGCGAGGCATTGCGGTGATCGGCCGTCATGTTCTCGGGCAGGTACCGACTTGGGTCGAACTCCTCCGGCCGTTCCCACACCCGGCCGTTGTAGTGCACCCCGTGCACGCTGACCACCACGGTGGTGCCCGCCTTCACGTGGTAGCCCGCGAGCACATCGTCCTGCTTGGCAACCCGGGTCAGCCCGATGACCGGCGGATAGATCCGCATGGCCTCGAGGAAGATCGCCTTGCACCACACCAGCTTGTCGACGTCGTCGGCGGTCGGAACCCGGCCCGCGAGCACGCTGTCCAGTTCCTCGTACAGTCGCCGCCGCGCCTCGGGATGTTCGGCAAGCAGCTTCCACATCCAGGTCATGGCGGTCGCGGAGGTCTCCATCCCCGCGCCGAGGAAGGTCATCAGCTCGTCGTGGATCTCGAGGTCGCTGTAGGCGTGCCCGGTCTCGGGATCCCTTGCCGCCATGAGCAATCCGAGCAGATTGTCCTTGCGCGCGATCCGCCCGCTGCGATGGTCCGCGATCAGCGAATCGACGGCCTTCTCGATCCCGCGCAACTCGAACATGATGTGCGGTGCGGAGATCCAGGTCAGCACGCGCATGGCGCGGATCGGCACTCGCGATCCGGCCCGCTTGTCCGGCTCCTCGGTGTGTTCGACCACCCAGGTCGAGAGCCTGCGCAGCGGACGGCTCACCCCGGTGGCGAAGCCGACGCCGAAGAACTTCAGCAGGTTGGTGAGGTTGATCGTGGAGATCGGCGAGGACAGATCGGTCCCGAACATGGTCCGCGCCACCACATCGAGCATGAGGCGGTTCATCTCGGCTCCGACGTCGACGGGGCTGCCGTCGGCGGTCGCGGACCTGATCCGATCGGCGCTCTCGCGCGCCGCCTCGGTCATCGGACCGGCGAACTGATCGATCGAACCGCGCGAGAAGATCGGCCGCACCAGACGCTGGTTGCGCTGGTATCGCCGGTCGTCCATATCGGTGACCAGGCCCTGCCCGAAGGTCACCGCCATCATGTCGTACTCGGCGCTCTTGGCGTAGTTGTCCTGATGCGACACCAGAATGTGCCGCGCGAGTTCAGGACTGCGCACCACCAGATACTTCAGCATCGGCAGCCGCGCGACCAGCACGTCGTCCTGCCCCGGCAGCTCCGAGGCGATGTAGTGCACGACCGTGCGATCGCGCCAGCGCGGCACCAGCGCCGCCGCGAGCTTCCAGGACTGCCCCCACGAGACCCGCGTCCCGTGCCATCTGATCGGCGCGGGCAACCACCTCGGCGGATACAGCTCGGTACCACCCCGGGCAGATGACATTCGCGTCACCTCCACTGTCGAAACTACGGTCGAAACCCGTTCCCCCCGTTGGGGTTCCGCAGGATGCTACTGCACAGTAGCTTCACTCGCGACAGACCTGAACGGCTCGCCCGGCGAGGTTCGATTCGGTGAGTGCACGCCGATACGGGTGCCTTCGCGGGGCCACACCGCACCACCGCACATCCCCGCGCGCACCGGCCACAGTCCTCTTTACGCAGCTAGCGACGGTGCGAAGCGTGCCAGCTCAACAGCTCCGGCCGATCCCCCGCACCCGGATCCACGACCGAGGCGAGCGCACCACCCATACGGAGCCGCCCGAGGGGAACCGCCAATTTGTTGCCAGTCCGAATACGAGGAATTCCGGGGGGGCAACGAGCATCTCCCCTTACAGCTCAGCCGAACCCGGGGCCTGCACGAGCGTGAGCGCACCGCGCTTGCGCAACGTGAAACCCAGCGTCTCGTACAGACTGATCGCCGTCGCGTTGTGCGCGGTCGCATGCAGGAACGGCGTCTCTCCGCGATCGCGAATCCCCGCACCCACGGCCCGGACCAACCGCGAGGCGAGACCCCGCCCCCGGAATTCGGCATCGGTGCACACCGCGCTGATCTCGGTCCAGCCCGGCGGATGCATGCGCTCACCGGCCATGGCGACCAACCGCCCGGCCACCCGCAACCCGAGATAGGTACCCAACTCGATGGTGCGCGGCGCGAACGGCCCCGGCTGCGTGCGCGCGATCAACTCCAAGATCTCCGGCACATCCGCCGGCCCGAGCCGTTCGAGCTCCGGATCATGCGCGACCCGAAGCCCACTCCCGTCCATCTGCACCGACCCGAACTGCTCGACCACCGTCCACCCCTGCGGCAATTCGTGCCCGAACCCACGCAGCGCCGTCACCCCACCCGGCCCGAGCACCGACGCCAGATCCCGCCAATCCTGATCCGACAACACCGCCGGATGACCGATGAACCGCGCGACCTCCGGGTCGTATCGCCCGATTCGACCGGTCCAGGTCGCGAACCTGCTGTGTGCGCCGCGCAGCGAGGACCGGATCGGGTCGTCGAGCGGGTGGACAGGGGTTTCGACATCGATGATCGACTCGGCAGTCACAGCGATCGACTCGGTGGTCACAGCGCAATCCTCCAGATCAGCATCCGATGACAAAAAGTTAGCCACGCGCACGACCAATGTGCAGTGTTGGGCTCAGCGCGATTCCGATGTACTCAATCCCCCTCGCCCACAGGTTATTTCCCTGGGATCGGCCTGATCCGAACCGTTGACGCCGGCGAGGCTCAGGAGAACCGTGCGAACCACACCCCCACGCACGGAAACGGGAGACGATGGCACCGAACCCCCTGCATATCGGCGTCGCACTCGACGGCGCGGGCTGGCACCCCGCCGCATGGCGCGAACCCGGCTCCCGCCCCGCGGAACTCTTCGGTCCCCGCTACTGGACAGACCTGATCGCCACCGCCGAACGCGGCCTGCTGGATTTCGCGACCATCGAGGACAGCCTCACGATCCCCGGTCGCCCGCACACCCGCTCCGATGCGGCCGTGGACCGGGTCCGCGCCCGCATCGACGCCCACCTGATCGCCGCCAGGGTCGCGCCCACCACCCGCGATATCGGTCTCATCCCGACCGTGACCACGACCCATACCGAACCGTTCCACGTCTCCAGCGCGCTCGCCACCCTCGACTACACCTCGCGCGGCCGAGCCGGTTGGCAGGTGAAAGTCGGTGGAAACGCCGAGGAGGCAGCCCTTTTCGGTCGGCGCACGATAGCGGAGATCACCGCCGCAGAGATCGCCGAGGGGGTCACGAACGGCGCCTTCCCCGCCCAGGTCCACGAACTCTTCGACGAGGCCGCCACCGTGGTCGAGGTGGTGCGCCGACTCTGGGACAGCTGGGAGGACGACGCCGAAATCCGCGACGTCTCCACCCGCCGCTTCATCGATCGCGACAAACTGCACTACGTCAACCACGAGAGCCGCTTCTTCAGCGTGCGAGGCCCCTCCATCACCCCGCGCCCGCCGCAGGGCCAGCCCGTGGTCACGGCCCTCGCACACGCCCCGCTGATCTACGAATTCGCCTCCCGCAGTGCCGATCTAGTGTTCATAACCCCGACCCTGGACACCGGCCCGGCCCCGATCCTGGAACAGATAGCGACGGCACAGACCTCCCGCTCCGGCGAACCCCTCCACGTCTACGCCGACCTCCTGGTCTTCCTGGACACCCCCGAAGCCACCGGCCGCCGGCGCCTGGACCGCCTGAACGAGTCCGCGGGCTACGAATTCACCTCCGACGCTGGGATTTTCACAGGCAGCGCCGAGGAACTGGCCGACCTTCTCAGTGCCTGGAGCGCCCAAGGCGTGCACGGCTTCCGCCTGCGCCCCGGAGTGGCGGTCGACGACCTCACCGAAATCACCGACCGCCTGATCCCGGCACTGCAGCACCGGGGCCTGTTCCGGACCCGCTACCCCGGCGGCTCCCTGCGCGCGCTGCTGGGCTTGCCCACGACCGTTCCCAACCACTACGCGACCGCCTGAGCGAGGCCATCATGAGCACCCCACGCAAGCAGGTCATCCTCGGCGCCTACCTGGGCGGCGTCAACCACCACACCGCGTGGTGGCATCCCGAGGCCGGCAGCCAGATCGATTTCGCCACTTTCGAACACACCGCCCGCACCGCCGAACGCGGCAAATTCGACTTCTTCTTCCTCGCCGAGGGGTTGATCCTGCGCGAGCGCGGCGGAAAGATCTTCGACCAGGACATCATCGGCCGCCCCGATACTTTCACCGTGCTGGCCGCCCTCGCCGCCGTGACCGAGCACCTCGGACTCGCGGGCACCATCAACGCCACCTTCAACGAGCCCTACGAGCTGGCCCGGCGTTTCGCGAGCCTGGACCACCTCTCCGACGGCCGCGCGGCCTGGAACGTCGTCACCTCGTTCGACGCCTTCACCGGCCAGAACTTCCGCCGCGGCGGCTTCCTCGATCCGGCCGATCGCTACGTGCGAGCCGAGGAAACCCTCAACGCCGTTCGCGCCCTGTGGGATTCGTGGGACGCGTCCGACCTGGTCGCGGACAAATCCACCGGCCGATTCCTGGCACGTCCCGACGCGGGAGCATTCGCCTTCCACGGCAACCAATTCGACATCTCCGGCCGCTTCACCGTCCCCCGCAGTCCACAGGGCCGCCCCGTGATCATCCAGGCCGGCGTCTCCCCGCAGGGCCGGGACTTCGCCGCCGCCAACGCCGATGCCATCTTCTCCCCCTACGGCAAGCTCCCCGAAGCGTCGGAGTTCTACGCCGACGTCAAGGCCCGAGCCTTGGCGACGGGCCGCTCCCCCGACGACATCAAGATTCTGCCGATGGCCAGCTTCGTCCTCGGCGACAGCGAGGCCGAGGCGATCGAGAAATTCCACGCCATCCGCGACGAACAGATCACCGGCCAGACCGCACTGGTCCTGCTCGAACAGATCTGGAACCGCGACCTGTCCGACTACGACCCCGAAGGCCCGCTGCCCGCGATCGACCCCGATCCCACCGCGCCCCAGTTCATTCAGGGCCGGGCCCTGATCAATCAAGACCGCCTCGGCACGGTCGAACGCCTGCGTCAGGTCGCCGAGAACAAGAAGCTCTCACTGCGCGAGGTGGTGATCGACCAGTTCGAGTGGCGCGGCCCCCTGGTGGGAACCCCCGCGCAGGTCGCCGAGCAGATCGACTCCTTCGTCCAGAACAACGGTTCCGACGGCTTCATCCTCGGCTCTCACCTGGTCCCCACCGGGCTGGACGAATTCGTCGACCGGGTGGTGCCCCTGCTGCAGGACCGCGGCGTCCTGCGCACCGACTACACCGGCTCAACCCTCCGAGACAACCTCGGCCTCCGAAATCTTTACTCCGAGAAGGGAGTACCGGCCGAGGCGTAACCGGCAGAGAATATCAGGCGGACGTTCAGCGAGGTGCGAGGAACAGGGTCTGGGTGCCGCGGCCGATGGGGCCCTTCTCGTCGAAGAGCCTGGATTCGGCCAGGCCGACACCGCTGCGGTCCGGGTAGGTGACCGCGTCCAGGCACACCCATTCGCCGACCGGTTCGCGATGCAAGGTCACCGAGAGATCGGTATTGATGAAAAGGTAACGGTCCCAGTCCAATACCGAGCTGACGCCATTGCCGGAATCGGCGGCGGCGAGGGTGCGCTCCAGCGGGCTGGGCGTGGTGCCGGCGACTATGGGGTAGCGCAGACGAATCCAGCAGACCGCCGCCCCGGGCGCATCGAAAGCGCCTGTGACGAAGCGGTATTCGATACCGGTGTGGAATCCGATCGCCTGCGCCGAGGGAAACGGTTCGACCCTGGCCTCTTCCGGCCCCGGCCGCGTCCCGGTGGGCATTACCTCGACCGGCAGATCCAGCTCCGGATCGGCCTGCCGCAACCGCCAGGCGTTCGCCTTCAACACCGGCCCCTGTTCGGTACTCAGCGTCGCCTCGATCAACTCGACACTGCGCCCCGGTCGGGTCACTCGCGCTTCCGCCATGAGCGGAGCGATCGGCACCGGCCCGAGAATCTCCACCGCGACGCGACCGACCCGAAAGCCCTCGCGCGGCGAGCACCGCTCGATGACATGCCCGAGCAGGGCCGACGGGGGTCCGGCATGCTGCGCGTCCGGGGACCACGGGCCGCGAGTCAGCTCGGTGGAGTGGAACCGATTCGGGTCCTCTGGATCGGGGAGATAGAAGGCATCCATAGTGAGTCCGAGCCTACCGAGGAGTGGTAAGTGAAGATGGGAGTGGTCTGAATATTCGCAGTTCAGATGGTGTTTTCTGTTCCCATCCGTGATCTCACGCGGTAGAATTAGCACATGCGTTCGAACGAGACAGGGATCGAGGACACTGCGGGGGCCGACCTGGCCACCGCAGTCGACACCCTGCTCGATGCGAACCTCGCGCCGTTGACCGATGACGGGGTCACCGAACTGATGCGCTCGGTGGAAACCAGCAAACGACGTTTGGCTGCGTTGGAGCATCGGCTGGTGATCGAGGTCGTGGAACGGTCCATCCCGCAACGCGCAGGAGTCCGCGACGTAGTGCGGTTCCTGGAACAAGCATTGCGCTTGTCGCACCGGGAAGCGTTCGGGCGCCTGAAAGCCGCCCAGCAGTTCGGGATCTGGCACGACATCACCGGGCAAGACCTCGAACCTTTGCTGCCCTATACCGCGAAAATCCAAGCCGCCGGGGAAATCTCGGCCGGGCACGCCCGCACGATCGGCAACATCATGCACCGACTCCCGCACGCCATCTCGCGTGCGGACCGCGACGCCGCCGAACAAGTCATGGCCGAGCACGCGCGGTCTGGGTCTCCTGATGACTTGCCCCGGATCGGCAATTCCCTGTCCGCGCACCTGGACCCGGACGGGATACTCACCGACGACACCGACCGCGCCCGTATGCGCGGGATCGTGTTGTGCGACCAACGCCTCGACGGCATGAGCCTGCTCAAGGGCGAGATCACCCCCGCGTTGCGGGCGCTGCTGGAACCGGTCCTGGCGAAACTGGCCCGTCCCGGCATGTGCAACCCGGATGACCCGGACAGTCCGTTCGCTGATACCGAGCACGTGAGCCGCGAGATCCTCGACGCCGCCGCCCAACGGGACTCGCGCTCGGCCGCGCAACGCAATCACGATGCGCTGCTGGCATTCCTGCGCCCGGAAATAGGACCGGGCAAGCTCGGATCCCATCGCGGTCTGCCGGTGGAAGCAATCGTCACCATGACCCTCGCGGAACTCGAAGACGCTGCCGGTGTGGCCACCACCGCCTTGGGTGGCACGGTGTCCATCCCCGAAGCCCTCAAACTCGCGGAGCGTTCGAAGCCGTTCCTGGCGTTGTTCGACCACACCGGGATGCCCTTGCATCTGGGACACGGAGAGCGTTTGGCCAGCCCTGCGCAGCGGCGGATGTTGATCGCTGCCGAGCGTGGTTGTACGCGCCCCGGGTGTAGTGCTCCCGCGACGTTGGCTGCGGTGCATCACATCACCGAACACAGCAAAGGCGGGCCCACCGACATCGAGAACCTCACCTTGGCCTGCGATGCGTGCCACGCACTCGTGCACGACGGCCCGGGTGGCTGGAAAACGATTGTGATGGGCAAGAATTCAGAATTCCCGGGCCGCACGGGGTGGATAGCGCCGATCCATATCGACCCCACGCGCACGCCGAGGGTGAATCACCGTCACCATCCCGGGGAGATGCTCGCCGCCGCCCAAGCACGACTGCGTGCGCGGGAGCGACGAGAACGGGCTCGTCATCGTGAGTTCCTCGGTCACCGTGATTCTCCGGTCGATCGAAGCTGAACCACACCACCCACACCAGGTAACACCGGCTCCCTTTTCGGGGACCGGTGCTGTCCTGGTTCGCTCGGTGCAAGCCCCGGCACCCGAGCGCATTTACCGCACACCGCACGCACACTCGGACACGGGCACCAACACTGAGAGGAAGATGGACATGGAGATGAAAGAGCCTGCGCCAGTAGTAGATCCGCACGCGCGACTGCCACTGACCCCGCACGCCGCCGGAGCGGAAGACTCGGTGCCTTCCGCTCTCACGTACTCCTCTCACGGCACAAGAGCCGACGCTGGTTCCGCACCGA